>JAKLJP010000015.1 GCA_023151115.1 Anaerolineae bacterium | reverse complement strand
TTAAGTTTGCTGCTGTTTTGTTAAATATCCACCTTATTTTTCTCGATTCGTGGTCTTGACAAAGGGGCCAAGTATAACATAAAAGAAATTAAATCATGGGCAGTTGCAGTGGAAGCTGTTCTACGTACAAATCGTAGAGAGAATGATCTACAAAATTGGAATATGATAGTCAAATCGCAAGCGAATTTGACAGGACAGAATATAGAGGCGTACGCGAGACAATTGCGAAATCTCTTACAGCAAATTAAATCCAAGGTTGAGGAAGAATATAACAACTCTTAAATCTTCATTGAAGAATGAATGGGGTCTATCGAACTATACAATTATCCGAGACACAGGAGCAATTAATGCCATTCAAAGACGTACCTTCAAACGTAAACTTCCCGGCCCAGGAGCGCGAGCTGCTGGCCTGGTGGAAAGAAAACAAATCGCTGGATAAACTGCGGGCGATGCAAAAAGGCCGGCCCAAGTGGAGTTTCATTGACGGGCCGATTACGGCCAACAACCCGATGGGCGTCCACCATGCCTGGGGCCGCACTTACAAAGACCTGTACAATCGCTACAAAGCCATGCGCGGGCACGAACTGCGCTACCAGCAGGGCTTCGACTGCCAGGGCTTGTGGGTCGAGGTGGAGGTGGAAAAAGAGATGGGCTTCAGGAGCAAAAAAGATATTGAAGCCTACGGCATGGCCGCCTTTGTCAACAAGTGCAAAGAGCGAGTGCTGCGCTTTTCCGCCGTGCAAACCGAGCAGTCGATCCGCCTGGGCTACTGGATGGATTGGAACGACACCGACCAACTGCGCTGGTTGGGCCAAAAAATCATCGAAAACCCAACCGAGGAAATCACCGTCGAAGGGCCGGACGGGCCGGTCACCGACACCGTCGAAAATATCGTCGGGCGGCTGGGCATGCCAGAACTGGGCGGCAGCTACTATACTCTGTCGAACGAAAACAATTACATGATCTGGCGGGCCATCAAAATCTGCCACGACAACGGCTGGCTCTATCGCGGGGCCGACGTGATGCCCTGGTGCCCCCGCTGCGCCACCGGCATCAGCCAGCACGAAATTGTGACCGATGGCTACGCCGAAATCACTCACCGCAGCGTCACCGTCAAATTCCCGCTGCGCGACAAGCCGGGCGAGGCTTTGCTGGTCTGGACCACCACCCCCTGGACGCTGACTTCAAACGTCGCCGCCGCTGTGGGGCCGGATTTGGATTACGTCAAAGTCAAAATGATGCTGACCGACGAAATCTTCTACCTCAGCAAAGGCACCACCAAAATGCTGCGCGGCAAGTACGAAGTGGTGCAGGAACTCAAAGGCAAAGAGATGCTTGGCTGGGCCTACGACGGCCCCTTTGACGACCTGACCGCCGAGCAGCAGCCGGGCGGCTGGACCCACCTTAAGGAGTTGATCGAGGGCATCAGCCTCAGCGCCAAAGAGGCCCATCGGGTCATTCCGTGGGATGAGGTGGGCGAGGAAGAGGGCACCGGCATCGTCCACATTGCCCCCGGCGCGGGCGCGGAGGACTTTGCCCTGGGCAAAGAAAATAAGCTGCCGATTGTCGCGCCCCTCGACGACGAAGGTTATTTTGTCGAAGGCTTTGATTACCTGACCGGCCTGCATGTCAGCGAGGTGGCCGACCCCATCTTCCAAAATCTGAAAGAAAAAGGGCTGCTCTACCACGTCGAGAAATACACCCACCGCTACCCCACCTGCTGGCGCTGCAAAACCGAGCTGGTTTTCCGCCTGGTGGACGAGTGGTTTATCAGCATGGACGAGCTGCGCCCGCTGCTGATGGACATCACCCGCCAGATCCGCTGGATTCCCTCCTTTGGCCTGGA
Source organism: Anaerolineae bacterium (assembly GCA_023151115.1). The sequence goes on along the minus strand of JAKLJP010000015.1, from coordinate 166,350 downwards.
GCGAGAACTGGATTGGCTCAGAAATATGCATGACTGGATGATCTCCAAAAAGCGCTATTGGGGTCTGGCCCTGCCTATCTGGCAATGTGATAGTTGTGATAGTTGGACGGCGGTTGGCGATGATGTCGAATTGAAGGAGCGCGCCGCCGCCGGCTACGAGGAGTTCGCCGGGCACACGCCCCACCGCCCCTGGATTGACTCGGTCAAGCTCAAATGCGAGCAGTGCGGCGGGCTGATGAGTCGCATCCCCGATGTCGGCAATCCCTGGCTGGATGCAGGCATTGTCAGCTTCAGCACCCTGCGCTACCGCCAAGACCCGGAATATTGGCGCAAATGGTATCCCGCCGATTGGATCAGCGAGAGCTTCCCCGGCCAGTTCCGCAACTGGTTTTACAGTATGCTGGTCATGGGGGCGATCATTGACAAAAGCCCTTCGTTTATGAGCAATTTTGGCTACGCGACTCTCTGGGCCGAAGATGGCCGGCCCATGCACAAAAGCTGGGGCAACGCCATCGAGTTCAACGAGGCCGCCGACAAAATGGGCGTGGACGTCATGCGCTGGATGTACTGCAACCACAAGCCGGAGCAAAACTTGCTCTTTGGCTACCACCGCGCCGACGAAGTCCGCCGCCAGTTCCTCATCCCGCTGTGGAATGTGTATAACTTTTTTGTAACGTATGCCAAGCTGGACGGCTGGGAGCCGCAACGTTCAACGTTCAACGTTGAACGTTCAACGTTGGACAGGTGGATCATCGCCCGGCTCAACGAGGTCATCGCCAAAGTGACCGCCAGCCTTGAAAATTACGATGCTTACACGGCGACCAATGCTATTCAGGATTTGATCGAAGATTTGACCAATTGGTATGTGCGCCGCTCGCGCCGCCGTTTCTGGAAATCGGAGCACGATACGGATAAGGATGCGGCCTATGCCACCCTCTACCACGTCTTGACCACCTTGACCCGGCTGCTGGCCCCCTTCACCCCTTTTGTAACCGAGGTGATGTACCAAAACCTGGTGCGCGGCGTGGACAGCAGCGCGCCGGAGTCGGTCCATCACACCTCCTGGCCGGAGGCGGACGAAGCAACACTCGACCAATCACTGCTCGATCAAATGGACCTGGCCCGGCGCATTGCCAGCCTCGGCCTGAGCGCACGCGGCAGCGCCAATATCAAAGTCCGCCAGCCGCTGGCGCGGGCATTGGTAAATGTAGGACAAGCGGTTAGCTTGACCCCTGAACTAACAGCCATCGTCGTGGATGAGTTGAATGTGAAAAAGCTGGAATTTGTCGCCGAAGCCGGCGAACTGGTCAGCTACAAAGTGCTGCCCAATCTCAAACTGCTGGGGCCAAAACTGGGCAAAGAGCTGCCGGCTGTGCGCCAGGCCATCGAAGCGGCCAACCCGGCTGAATTGGCGGCCAAAGTGCAGGCCGGCGAGACGGTCACTTTCACCCTTGACGGCCAGACGATTGAGTTGACCGCCGACGAACTGCTCATCCAAACCCAGCCCGCCGAAGGACTGGCCGTGGCCGCCGACAAAGTCATCACCGTCGGCATAGATGTCGTCATCACCGATGAACTGGCCGCCGAGGGGCTGGCCCGCGAACTGGTCCGCCGTATCCAGAACATGCGCAAAGATGCTGGCTTCGACATTGCCGATAAGATCGCCATCTACTACCAGGCCGAAGGTTCGGTGCATCGGGTCTTCCGGCAGTGGGCCGATTATATCAAAGATGAAACCCTGGCCGTAGAGATTGACCACCAGCTCATCCCCGAAGCGGCCTTCCAGCGCAAGGAGAAAGTGGATGGGCTGGATGTGATGTTGGGGGTCAAGCGGGTGAAGTGAGGCGATAACAAAAGCCCCTGCTGATTGGCAGGGGCTTTATGTTGAGTGGGTAGGATCAAACTATTTTTTGCTCTTCCCAGGCTACATTGCGATAAATTTGACTAAGCAGGATTGAGGCTGTGATTGATTCCAGGTTCAATACATCCTCCTCTTTGGTCAAAACCAGCAGCCGCCATTCTTTCTCGCTGATCCGCTGAAAATAGTCAACCCGCAGTCGGTACTGATCAATTAACACATATTCAGCCAGACTGGGCAAGGTCCAGTAAGCTTGAAATTTATCACCGCGATCATAGGCGGCGGTTGACTCGGAGAGGACCTCAATCAAAACGACGGGGTTGGTAACGGTGTCGGTGCGCCCGGCGACAAATTGTGGTGATCCGCAAACTACCATCACGTCGGGATAGGTGTAAAAATCCCGGCGCTCGATCCACAGCCGGACATCGCCAATAAAGGACTCACAAGACTTGCCGGTCACAGCTTGATCAATCGCAAAACTGACATTTTTAGCAATGCGATTGTGGTTCAGCGAAGTTCCGGCCATAGCGATAATTTCGCCGCCCCGGTACTCGCTTTTAACCTGGGCCTGCTCCTCTAAGGCAAAATACTCAGCATGGGTGTAAAGACGGCGTTCTTGGGCTAACATCGCTTAAACCTCCCTATTACGCTTAATTTTACCTGACTCGTTGGCACAAATCAAAACACCGCTATTGCCCACCCAATACATTCAGATGGGGCAGATCGCACCCTTCGATACGCCCTGTCCGGCTACTCGGGATGCGATCCCCTATTACCTCCCGACTATATCCCTCGCTCCTCCGTCCGATCCGTCGCCACCGCCGGCTCCGGCGAGAGGGCCGAAATTTCGGCGCGGAGTTCGGGCGTCATAGAGATGTCCGCGGCCTTGAGTGAACCTTCCAACTGGGCTACATTCCGCGCCCCAATGATGGGTGCAGTTACGGCAGGGTGACTGGCTACCCAGGCCACGGCCAAACTGGCCGGTTCAAAACCACGCTGCCGGGCAAATTGGCTAAACTGCTCGGCCACCTCATAAATCCAACCCTCGCCATAGCGAATCCCATACATCTTATTTTCCACCAACCGGCCCGACTCAGGCCGCTGGCTGGCCCCGTATTTGCCGGTCAGCAGGCCGCCGCCCAACGGACTGTAGGGAATGACGCCCAGCTTTTCGGATTGGGCCAGCGGCAAAAGTTCCACCTCGGCCTGGCGTTTGACCAGATTGTACATGGGCTGCAAACACTCAAACCGCGCCCAACCCTCTTTGGCCGAAATGCCCAGGGCTTTGGCGACCTGCCAGGCGGCAAAGTTGCTGGCCGCCGGATAGAGGATTTTACCCTGCTGCACCAGGTCATCGAGGGCGCGGAGGGTTTCTTCTAGTGGCGTGTTATCGTCAAAGTGATGGATGAAATAAAGGTCAAGCCGGTCGGTGTTGAGCCGGCGCAGGCTGGCCTCGACTGCTTGCATCATGTGCCGCCGCGACGCGCCCCTGGCGTTGCGCTCCTCGTCCATTGGAAAGTAGACTTTGCTGGTGATAATTAGTTCATCACGGCAGCCGGCCATCAACCGGCCCAGGATTTGCTCGGCTCGGCCCTGCTGGTAAACATTAGCGCAATCAAAAAAGTTGATGCCCGCCTCACGGCAGCGGTGAAACATAGCCGCCGAAGTTTCCTCATCCGCGTCGCCGCCGAAAGACATGGTGCCGAAACAGAGTGCAGAAACCTGTACGCCGGTATTACCCAAGAATTTGTATTCCAAAATGCCTCCTTCGTAAATAGATCGGGGACAGGGGACGGGAGACCACCCCCTCCCTGCCCTCCCCCTTTTAGGGGGAGGGTTAGGGTGGGGGCGGTCTCCGGTCATTTTAGCTCAATAATCCAAAACGTAGCCCAACCAAAAGCAGCACCACCCCCACCATCTGGATAAGATGGTACAGGCCGTTTTGGTCGAACTGCCAGATAAAAGTTAAAGGCCGGGTCTGGCCCTTCCACAGGGCTTGAACCCCGGCGGCAATCAGGGTGACCAGCACTCCGGCAGTCATCCAACCTGCACCGGATAAGTGACCATTGACGGCTAACCAACCGTAAGCGCCGAGGGCGAACAGCATCGCTGCGGCTTCATAAAGGATAAAAATCAAAAAACTGCCGGGGAAAACAAACGTCACCCCAAAAAAGGCCACGCCCACCGCCAGCATCACCGGCAGAACCGTTTGAGCCGCTGCCAGCCCCCACAGATCATAAACAACGCCGACGATGAACAGCGCCACCACCAGCCCCAAAGCCAAATTGAGCGGCTGCCAAAAACGGAGGTTTACCGCCGGAGACATTTGGAAACCGTGAGCAATTGCGCCCAGAGCGGCGGCCAGGGCCAACAGGCCAAAGGCCCAGGCCCACAGCCCTGCCTTCCAGGGATCAGCCTGGCCGATTTGTAACATGTGGAAGACACAGCCCAATGCCAGCAGCGCGAGGATAACATCGGTAACGGCAGTAGTTTGCTCGGTGGGAGTATCTATGAACCTGATAGCTGAGCTTCCTGGTAGAGAGTAACCGCACCCTTCGATACGCGCTTCACTCGCCCTTCGACAAGCTCAGGGCGAGTTCCGCGCTACTCAGGATGCGATTTGGCGACGAATCTAGCTAAATCGCATCCTGAGTAGCCCTGAGTGAAACGAAGAGCATATCGAAGGATGCGATTGCCTTAGTTTTGGCTACAACTGTTCTACCAGCCGCTCGATAACGCCCATGACCATTTGCTCGGCGCTGCCTTCTTCATCCAATTCCGGGTTCCAGAGAGTGACTGAAACGGCGGCGACGCGGCCTGTTTGGGCCAGCCGGGTCAACGAGGCTTCAATCGTAGCCAAATCAGAGCCGCCCTGGGCCGGGTAGTTAACGGCGGCCATGTCGCTCAGGCGTAGCACATCGCTGTCAAAGTGGATGTAGATGGGTTTATCGGGCAGGGGGACATCGAGCAAACCGGCTACATCGGGCAGGTGGATAAGAGCCGAAGCGGCCACGGCTTCTTTTTCGCCGGGGTCGAGATCGCGGGCATCGGTCAGAATAACCTGGCTTTCGGGATGAACTTTGGCTCCGGCTCCGGCCACAATCGTCTGCTCGCCCCGGCCGCACAGCATGGCCAGCGGCATCCCACCGATAAAGCCGCTGGGTGTGGTTTCGTGGGTGTTAAAATCGCCGTGCGCATCGTACCAGACCAGGGTCAAATCCGGGGTTTCCTGCTGCAAGCCGGCCAGTACGCCAATGCTGGCCGTACAATCGCCGGCGATAACGATGGGTAGATTGCCGGCGGCACGAGTGGCGGCCACTTCGGCGGCCAGCGTCGCGTTGAGCATGCCCATTCGTTCTGTTGGAGAGCCTTCCGCCAGGGCCGGCGTTACCAGCCGCCAGGTGTGGCGGGCTACGGCGGCGCGGGCGGGATTAAACTCGCCCATCCAGTAAGGCACACACAGGTAGATCGGTTTCATCGGTTTTTACTCTTCTTCATAGTTAAGTTCAGGCGGCAAAAACCATTGGCGCTGCGCAAAAAGGTCGAAGCCCATTTTGTTGAACAGGTGATAAGCCAGCGGCGTGGCGTAAAGCATGGTCAAAGCGCAATCACTGGCGGCCCCATCCTGGAGCATGCGTTGGATCAGAGTGGTGGCGACACCCTGCCGCCGATACTCGTCAAGCGTGCAAACATTCCAGATGCTGGCCGCCCCATTGATACAGATGATAGTGCCCACGCCGATGGGCTTGTCGTCAATAAAGGCCAGGTAATGGCGAATGATGTTTTTGAGATCGTCGCGCAAGTGGGCGGCTGAATAAAGTTTGATCAAGTCCCCCAGGGGAAAATCAAACACGGCATGCAGCAGCGCGCACAGAGCGGTCAACCCCGGCACCGTGCTCACCCGCTCGACCGTTACCGCCGGGTTAAGCCGCGCATCCTGGGGCGGGGCGGCAATGAACATGGCCGGTTGAGGCGGCAGCGGTTGATAACGCCGCTCATTGAGATAATCGGGGCCGTGGGGAAAACGGTCGTGGACCAGTTCGATGGCGTAAACGGTTTCACGGGAGAAAAAGAAGGCGGCCGTATCGGCCAGGGTTTCGTCGCTGAGACCCTCATGGCTGAGCGGCAGAAAGATATTAAAGGTGGGGATTTGCAATCCACTAAAACCACGCGCCCAATGCGAGGTGATTTCAAAGGAACCGCCCGCAACGGCGCGGTAAAGTCGAGCCTGGGCCGCAATAACGTGTTGATCCAGTCGAGTCCTCGTGGAGGAATCTATCATGGTTACCTCTTCCTTGTGAGTTTAACCGGGCAGTTCTGCGAGTTTTAAACAATCGTCGCAGCGAGGCTGATTATAGGATAACTGGGGGAATGGGTCAAACGAGGCTGCTGGCCTGCAAGACTCAGTAGATCCAATTTTTCACCGTAGCTGGCGCATCCCTATGTGTCAGCGGGCGGCATAGGGATGCCACTATTGGACTGCAATCAGGCTTTTTTAGCGGGCCGGAAGTTCGTGATAAAAGTCAATATAGCGCCAGTTAAAAATCATCAAAGCTGACTCAAGGGCAGGGAGTTGGCGGGTCGGCAGTAGGGGGTGCAGCTTGGCTCTCGTGACCGGCACAAAATCACTCTTGACCACGTTGGGGATGTTGCTAATAGGCATATCCCCGGTTGGGTGCAGATTGGCCTGGACAATAAAACGGCCGGTATAAAGCACGGCTAGTTGGGTCCGGTTCGACAGGTTGATGGTGCGCTGCCCGCGCGGATCCACCATATCCAGCGCCACCACCTGGCTTTTGGCCAGCGTGACCATGTTAGCGGCGGTCGCCGGCATGGAAGCCTGCGGGTCGAGCAGCAGCCCTTCGACGTTGTGCAAATCTAACGTGTTTTTGTCCTTGTTATTGAGCCAGCCCAAAAAGGCATTGTTTTCTTCAACCTCACCGGTTAAGAGATAGGCGGGGGTCAACACTCTGATTTTAAACATAAAGACACCTCTTTTCTGAAGCGTGATGCGTGATTGCTTTAGGTAAAACCATCACGCATCACGCATCACGTATCACGGTTTATTCATCACTTGATTGCGCCAATTCTGCACATCGGGAATATGGTCATCGTAATGGAGAATGATGTGATCCAGCAGTTCGGCCAGCGTACCGCCATCGTCGGGCCAGGGATAGGGACCGCGCAGGGTCCAATCACCCATTTTGAGCCGAGCAACAAAGTCATCCACGGCTTGCTGGACGGCGGTGAGACCGGCCAACGTTTCATCCCAGGACTCGCCGGCATGCCGAGTCGCCATCGCCTCATTCTCCTCGTCTGATACCGGCCGTATGACCGGCAGCGACGGATCGTGAATATGGCGGGCGGCGTTCAGCATGAGCCGTTCCCAATCGGCCAGGTGGCCGACAATATCTTGCACCGACCACTCTCCGGCGGCTCTTTTGTCCAGCAGGTCGGCCTCGCTCAAACCGGCCAGCGCCGCCGAAAAGTCGGCCCGGCGTTGCGCTAGCCGCGCTTTGATCTCAGCCGGGTCAATACTTTGCTCCACGTTTTTGCGCCACAGCTCGATTTCGGCGGCGTGTTCCCGGTCGTGCTCGATCATCACATCAATCACGTAGCTGCGGATGGTGATGATGCGCCCGTGCCGCTCGCGGCGGGTGTCAATCTCCTTGTGGTCGAGCCGGGAGATAATCTCTAAAATTTGACGGTGGGTTGATTGGACCTCGGCCAGAATCTCGGCAAACGATTTGTGCCGCCAGGTTTTAAGTGACTCCTGGTTGTACTCGTCTACCTCGACGCTGGCTACCTCGCTGGCCCGATTTTGCAACATCAGGGGTAAGGTTTTAAGGACGCGGTGATCCCAGCCCAAGACGTGAGCCAGCACATCTTTGATTGTCCAGCCTTCATAAATAGGCAGTTCGGTCAGCTCGCGCCGCGACAACCCTTCGATGGCCTGCAAAAGTTTGGTCCGGCCGTACTTTAAATCAGAGATAATAGCTGCAATGTCAGCCAAGTTGTACTCCTCGTAAATAACTCGTGGGAACTCAAGGGAACTTGTGGGTTGAGTTCCTATAGTTCCTAATGAGTTCCCAGGTTTTTACTGCTGCCCCATTTTCCACTCGACAACGCCTTTGAGCGCGCCGGTGGGACACACTCCAACACAGTTGCCGCAAAAAACGCAAGTGGTGTCGGGCATATCTTCATTAAAAAAGGTGGCGACGTGGCTGTTGATGCCGCGCTGCCCCCAGGTTAAGGCATAGGTGTGCTGCGCGTCGTCGGCGCAGACCTGGATACAGCGCCAGCACATGACACACTGCGAGTAATCGCGGATGTAAAAAGGGTTATCATTATACACCTCAAACTGCTCTTTACGCGACACGCCCCCGGCAAAGCGGTCCGTATCGGCCCGGTAGCGTTGAATATAGCCCTGAATTTCGGGCGCGTCGTGCAGGTCCACCGTCGAGGCCAACAGTTCTAAAATTACTTTGCGCCCCGTCCGCACCCGTTCGCTGTCGGTCTGGACAACCATGCCCTCGGCGGCCTGGACTATGCAGGCCGGCTGCAGCACCCGCTGCTTCTCCACCTCGACGATGCAGAGACGGCAAACCGCCGGCGGCGTCAGCGTCGGATGGTAGCAGATGGTAGGGATGGTGATGCCCAGCCACGCCGCCGCGTTCAAAAGGGTGGTGCCTTTAGGGACCGTCACCGTCTGGCCGTCAATGGTCAGAGTCACCGTATCGGTCATTTAATGTTCTCCTGATTCAATATACTATCGTTCTGTGTAAGCTGTGGCTAAAGTTTAAGCGGCCTTCGTTATCTCTTTCATCTCAGCCATGGCTGAAGCAATGATCTCATCCTTTACCCCGTGCTTACGTAAACTTTCGATTAAATGGCTTAGCTCCGGTTTAACTTCCAGATGGGCTAAATCAGCTCTTAACCCTTGTCCAATATAAGCCCGGATTAAGGGCTGATAACCTGAAAAACCAAGCTGCGGGGCAATCATCTTTAAATCATTCAGCACATCTTCCGGTATCCGTATACTGATAGTGGTCATGGGTCGCTGAGGGCGCAAACGCTCTTTTAATTTACTGACTTTCATATAATTTTCGCTCCAAATTGGTTGCTGAACGGGCCGAAATAATTCGTACAATTTCCTCGCGCAAAGTATAGACAATATAGAGGAGACGCCAATCTTCTGTCATTCCAATTGCGGCTTCACGCGGTTCTCCTTCAATGACGCCCGCTTCTACCACACAGACAAAAGGGTCAAGAAAGACTTCACAAGCGATTTCAAAGGAAATGCGATGTTTGCGTAGATTAGTTGAGGCTTTGCGCGTATCCCATTCAAAATCAAGACCCTGAAAGGTATAACTGGCGTCCATTTAGAGTATAGTTGATTGTATATACAGTGTCAATACATACTTGACTGAGGCCAAAGGTGAAGCAGCGGTGGGGTCAGCGATGGTCTCGCCGGCTGTAACTTGGATGGCTATAGCCGGATAATAAACCTCCTACGGCAACAAATTACAGCATTATAGCTCCCTCATCCCTCCACCTTCACCCCAAACAACCCCGGCCAGCGTTTCAGCGCATCCGCTACGGCCCAGTTGGCCGATTGGCCCAGGCCGCAGATGCTGGTGTCGGTCATCACCCGGCCCAGTTCCAGCAGGGTAGCGACGTCGCCGGGCTGGCCGTGGCCGTGCTGGAGACGGTGCAGAATTTCGGCCTGGCGCTGGGTGCCCATCTGGCAGGGATAACATTTGCCGCAGCTTTCGTGGGCAAAAAACTCGGCTACGCGGGTCAGCATATCGGCCAGGTCCACCGTATCGTCAAAAACCATCATCGTCCCCGCACCGATGGTCCCGCCGACCTGTTTGAAATCTTCAAAGGTCACCGGCGTATCGAGGTGCTCCGGCTTTAAAAATGTCCCCGCCGCCCCGCCGGTCAGAATCCCCTGCAAGGTCCGGCCTTCATACAAACCCCCGGCCAGATCGTAAATCAGGTGGCGCAGCGGCACGCCAAAGGGCACTTCGTACACGCCGGGCCGCACCACCGAGCCGCTGACCGCAAAAAGCTTGGTTCCAGCCGAATCCTGCGTCCCCAGCAGGTTGTACCAATTCCCGCCGTGGACAATAATCGAAGGGACTTTGCCCAGCGTCTCGACATTGTTGATGACCGTCGGCCGCCCCCACAGGCCGACATTGGCCGGGAAAGGCGGGCGCAGCCGGGGAAAGCCGCGCTTGCCCTCGATAGACTCAATCAGGGCCGTCTCTTCGCCGCAGATGTAAGCGCCCGCGCCCCGGCGCACGGCAATGCGGCAGGCAAAGCCGCTGCCCTGAATATTGTCGCCCAGCCAGCCGGCCCGCTCCAGCTCGACTACGACGTGGGCAAATCGTTCGTAGCCCAGGCGGTGCTCGCCCCGGACATAAATATAGCCCTGGGCCGCGCCGATGGCGTAACAGGCAATCATCAATCCTTCGACCACCCGGAACGGGTCAAAATCCATCATGGCCCGGTCTTTGAACGCGCCGACCTCGCTCTCGTCGGCGTTGCAGATGACGTAGCGCGGGCCGGGCGGGTTGTTGGCCGCAAACTGCCACTTGGTTCCGGCGGGAAAGGCCGCGCCGCCGCGCCCGACCAGTTTGCTGGCTTTGATGGCTTCGATGACCTCGGTTGGGGTCATTTCTTGCAGCACCCGCCGCAGCGCCGCCAGGCCGCCCTGGGCGCGATATTCGCTCAGGCTGGTCGGGTCCACCACCTTCACATTGGCCATGGCAATTTTGACCAGCCCGCCGATATTAGTTTCCTGCTGGCCGTGCCGGGGCGCATTGTTGAGCAGGGCGTGAATCCGGTTGGGGGTCACATGAAAATGGCGGGTCGTATTGACCAGCGCCGCCGGGGCGTGGTCGCACAGGCCCAGGCAGCGCACGGCTTCGAGGGTATATTCGCCGTCGGGGGTGGTTTGGCCGGGCTGGATTTGCAAGTGCTGGCACAAGGCTGTTTTGACCTTTTCCGCGCCGTGAATGGCGCACGGCCCATCCTCGCACAGACGGATGATTTTTTTGCCGACCGGCTGGGTGTAAAACATGGTGTAAAATTCGGTTACGCCGTACACGTCGGACAGGGGCACATGCAGCGCCCGGCTGATCCGGGTGACGACGTGGCGGGGCAGCCAGCCGCCGAAAAGGGCCTGGGCTTCGTGCAGCACTTCCAGCAGCACCGACCGCCCCGTGCCGTTCCCGCCCCACAGGGGCGACCCCTCGCTGAGCAGCTTTTCCAGGGCTACATCCTGCGGCGAGAGCGGCCCAACTTCCCGCCACAACTGTTCGACACAGTCGGCCACCTCGGTGCAGTCCCACTCACCCGCTGCGCCGTCGTCGCTCACATCAGCCTGGAGCGACAGCTCATACTTGCGGCTCCAATCCAGGTCGGCCAGCTCCGAGCCGATAAAAAGCTGCTGGTCTTTCAACCGGACCGCTTGAAACAAATCATAATCCGCCAACAGAGCCATACGTGGGGCCAGGTCAGCCGCGTTCAGCCCCGCAATGAGCGCCGCCTCGCGCAGCCCCAGCGCGACCCACTCATCGGAGCGCAGCGCCCCCTGGCGGGCGTACTGCACAAACACGCGCAGCCAGAACAAGCTGGCGTGACTGGCTCGGCCCTGGCGAATATCGGCGGCAAATTTGGCTAATTTGGGATTCATAGTTCTCCGTTAAAAATGGAATCAGGGATCGTTGATTAGCGATCAGTTTGGGGCAAAAAGCTAAATTTCTCCATCACGAATAACACGAATTAGCGAATATCGCGAATGTTTTGCTGAAATTTTATCTCAAAATTGGTGTCATTCGTCCATTTGTGCCATTCGTGATCTAAAGTCGGATGGTTAGATTACCAATTACTGTTCACTCCTCACCCGATTAGAGTAGAAGCACTTCAAATAGTAATCCAAATCAAACAGAGCGTCAAAAGAGGATAATAGTAGATAGTTGCCATCTTCTATCTTCAATCCTCTGATATAAACATGAGTAGTTCCCTTAGCAGCGGCGACGAAGCGTCCGTTTTGCAGTAAAATGCGGCGTCTAAGCGTCATTACTTACAAAACACAGAAAGGAAAACTACTCATGCCAACTCATTATACCACACTTTTTGTAACGTTGGATATTGGCAAGAACGTCAATTGGCTGGCGGCTTATGCCGGCTTTGACCTCAAGCCGGTTATCCAACCGCTGGAAGTGCACAGCGACCGCAGCGGATTTGAGCGGGTCACCGCCGAAATTGACCGGCTGTTGGACAGCAGTCGGTACAACGAGGTGGTCCTCGGCCACGAGCCGACCGGCATCTATCACCAGGGCTGGGCGCGGGCGCTGGCCGACCGCTACGCCGCTCACCGGGAGGGTCGGGTTCAGCCACCCCTGGACTACCGGCTGATCAATCCTCTGGTCAGCAAACGCCGCCGCGAGCAGAGCAATAATGGCCGGAAGCGCAAGTCCGATAAAATTGACCTTTTGGCCATGGCCCTGTGTCTGCGCGATGGGCAGGGCCAGCCCGCTTTTGTGCCCACGGCCGCTGACCTCCAGTTCCAACTCTGGAGCCAGAGTTACCGCCACCTGGATCAGGACCAGCACCGGCTCGGTCTGCGCCTATTGGCCCAACTCGACCGGCTCTGGCCCGGCGCGGTGGTCAACCTCAAACGTTTCCGCCAGATGCACCCCAGCCTCGAACCGCCCGTGCCTTTAATCCGCTCCCGCCCGCTCGAACGGGAGCGGGTCCGGGCTATCCTGGCCCATTGTCCCAATCCGCACGATTTTCTGGCCCTCGGTCAAACCGGCATCCAGGCTTTCTACCGCCAGCACCTCGGCCGCTGCGGCCCGGCCACCGCCCAGTTGGCCTTTCAGGTCGTCAGTAAGGCCCTGTTACCCCCGCCCGACATCGCTCAACCTCTGGCTCGGCAGATTCAGGCCGATTTTCAACGCTACCTGGCCTTCGAACAGCAGCTCCACACTCTGGCTGAGCAGACCCAGACCCTCGTCCCCGGCTCGCCCGCCGAGGTCCTGACCACCATCCCCGGCGTCAGCACTTTCCTGGCCGCCCGTTACCTGGCTTATCTCGGCCAACCCCAACGCTTTGCCGCCGCCGCCCAGGTCTGGGCCTTTGCCGGGTTTGATCCCGTCATCGAGCAGTCCGGCGATTTCCGCCGCGTCGGTCACATCTCCAAAAAAGGCGCACCCGGTTTACGCAACACCCTGTACCAGATCGGCTTTCACACCAGCCAACACCTCCCCGCCATCGCCCGGACCAAACAGGCCGCCCTCAAACGCGGCCTCGGCCAGGTCGGGGCTACTCTCCACGCCGCCAACAAAGCCAACCGCCTCTGCTTCTACCTGCTGTATCACCAACTCCCCTTCGACCCCAACCGCTCCCGCTAAGCCAGCCGAGGTGAAGCATGTCCTTTAACCCCCATCATCACGCTCGCAGTCCACCCGCCTGACCCGGTTCGCCTGCCATAGCCCGCCCGGTCTGGCCTCTCCCGTCAGCAGCTTCCCCTGGTCATTGAGCTCGTCAATCCCCTGGACGCTCTGACGCCGCTGTTGATAGCCGGAGACCGACCGCCCGGTTCCGCCAGTTTAACGCCGTAGTAGATGTGGGCGCTCTGACGCCGCAGTAACATCCATCAGGAGGGCGGCTGGCCGCACCGGGTTGCTTCCCTCGCTGCTCGCCGGGTCTGGCCCCTCCGGCCGGTTATAGCTTTTCTCTCACCGGGGTTCGCCGCATCGCCGGGCGTATGTCGTTGTCTCTACTCACGGAACTTGACAAGTCGAGAAGATGCTATCTTCCATCTTCCATCTTCCATCTTCTATCTTCTTCCATCCTCACCCTTCAATCCCCTCGATGACCTCGGCGGCCAGGTCGTAGCGATCAAAGGGGGGCATGAGGTAAATCCCTTGCACCTGCGGGCGCAGTTGGCGGATCAGGTCGCGGGCCATGGCCAGGCCGGTCTGCGCGCCTTTTTCGCCGGCATCGCGCATGCGCTGGCGGATGCCGGCGGGGATGTTGATGCCGGGGACTTCGTTGTGCAAAAAGTCGGCGTGACGGGCATTGTAGAGCGGCAGCACCCCGGCCAGCAGGGGCAAGGTCAGCGGGCCGTGTTCGGCCTCGTAGCGGGCCAGAAATGTCTCCAGGTTGGCGGCATCGTAGATGGGCTGGGTCAGGGCAAAATCGGCCCCATTTTCGATTTTTTGACGCAGCACTTTAATCTCACGAGCGGGGTCGGGGGGGTTGAGATTGACGGCGCAGCCAATCACAAAATGGGTCGGCTGGGCGATGGCTTCGCCGCCGTAATCCAGGCCCTGGTTGAAGCCCTGCTTGAGCAGCTTGATCAGGCCGGTCGGGACCACATCATAGCTGTCGAGGGCCTGCGGATATTCGCCCAGGGTGGTCGGATCGCCCATGACCACAAAAATGTTACGCACATCGAGGGCATGGGCCGCCAGCAGGTCGCCCTGCACCCGCAAAATGTTGCGCCCGCGGGTGGGAAAGTGCAGCACGGTCTCCATGTCAAGTTGAGTTTGGATCAGGTGACAGACGGCCCAGGGACTCATCCGCATGCGTGAGCGGGGGCTGTCGGCCACATTGATGACGGTGGCCCCGGCGGCTTGCAGGGTAGCGGCTCCGGCCAGAACCCGTTCCGCCGAGAAGCCCTTGGGCGGACTCATCTCCACGCTGACCACAAATTGGCCTTCGGCCAGGCGGCGGGCCAGCCGGGTGGGGGGCAGGGTATCGGCCGGATGAACGGCTTGAGGCTCATCGCCGGGCAGGCGAAGCAAGGAGGGCGCCAGGCGGGCCGGGTCATCCAGGGCGGCGCGCATGTGGGTAATGTGTTCCGGCGTAGTGCCGCAGCAGCCGCCGACCAACCTGGCCCCGGCCTCGACAAAGGCCAGGGCGTAATCGCCAAAATATTCCGGCGGCGACGAGTACATAATCCGCCCGCCGACTCGTTCCGGCCAGCCGGCGTTGGGCTGGGCCGACAGGCGCATGCCCGCCGGCAAAGCTCTGGCCAACCCTTGCAGCACCCGCAGCACCCCCGCCGGCCCAACCGAACAGTTCACCCCGATCACGTCGAGCGGCAGACCGGCCAGGGTCGCGGCGACCTTCTGCGGGGTGTGGCCCAGCGGGGTGCGACCATCGTCGGTGAAGGTGAGTTGAGCCACCAGCGGGATGTCCGCCGAGACAGTGCGGGCCGCCTGGACTGCTTCGACCAGCTCAAACAGGTCGGTGAAGGTATCAAACACAATCAGGTCGACTCCGGCTTCGACCAGGGCGGCAATTTGGGACTCAAAGGCGGCGCGGGCTTCGGCGGCGCTCAGGCGGCCCAGCGGAGCCAGGCGCGGTCCCAACGGTCCCACCGAACCGGCGATAAAAACCTCTTTGAACGAAGCGTCCACCACCCGCCGGGCCAGGTGAACCCCGGCCCGGTTGATATCGGCCATTTGCTCGGCCAGGCCGTATTCGCTCAGTTTGAGCCGGTTGGCCCCAAAGGTGTTGGTTTCGATGACATTGGCCCCGGCGTCAATGTAACCGCGATGGATGTCGGCAATGAGGGCCGGGTTGGTCAGATTGAGGGCGTCAAAACATTGTTCAAAGGGGATACCTTTGCTGTAAATCATGGTGCCCATCGCCCCATCGCACAGCAGGGGCCGGGCATCCAGTTTTTGAAGAAAAGAATAGGTCATTTTCTACCTGCTTAAAAAGTAAATTGATTGGATAGCAGCAACGCACCTATTATAACTCAACCCTCGCCAGAGTAAAACCCCTGGTAGGACAAGCTGTTAGCTTGTCCACAGGGGCAAACTGACAGTTTGCCCTACCTCACTTTATTCGTAACGTTTTCCGTAACGATTCAAAGACAAAGGCCGGGTAAATTGTAACTGTCTGCGCCGGGATAACGTCTATAGAATAGCGATCCCAGGGCTAGAGTAGCAGGAGCAAAATGGGAGCAGCTCAATGGCAACAGTGAATATCTTTAAAAATTATCAAAATTTCGAGGAATTTCCGGCAGGCCACGTCATTTTTCAAGAGGGGCAGCCGGGTGATTTGATGTATGTGGTCAAAGAAGGCGAAGTGGATATTTTTATTCACGGCCAGCACATCGAAACGGTGGGGCCGGGCGGCGTGGTCGGCGAAATGGCCCTGATTGACCACAGCGCCCGCAGCGCTACGGCTATTGCCAAAACAGCCTGCCAACTCGTGCCCCTAGATGAAGAACGCTTTAATATCTTTGTCCACCAAATCCCTTTCTTTTCACTCCAGGTCATGCGGGTCATGGCCGACCGGCTGCGCCATATGAATATGCATCTCAACTAACAGACAGTTATCAGTAGTCAGTATTCAGTGACCAGTTTCACCGATTACTGATAACTGATTACTGACCACCGATCACTTTTTTCAAAGAGGAAAAGATCATGCAAAAGATTGAAATCATCCCCCAACATCTATTTCGAACCGAAGCGGAGAAACTCATCCCGGCGCTTGGGCGGGATTTGGTGGCTCTGCATCACCTGGGCAGTATCAGCCGATCCGAGCTGCTGGCAAAACCCGTTGTCGAAATCTGGGTTGAAGTGGCCGATATTGAGAAGATGCTTAATTTTGAGTTGCTGACTGAAGTGGGCGATGATCGGGTCATTGATCCTTTAAGCTGGCGTATGGTCGAATTGGGTTACATCCCCTGGGGTGAACAGGGCGTGACCGGGCGGCGATTTTTCAGCAAGGACTCCGACCCGGCGGCGACATATCACATTCACGTCTACCAATTTGGTCATTTCCAGCCGGGCTACCAGCAAAACACGCCGAGCTGGGATACTCTGATGGAGTGGTTAGCTGTTCCGATGGGAGGCAAGCCAGAGCGTGCCCGCCAGTCGCAGGGTCTCTCCTATTGAACGGGCAGAATTTCCGCTCAAAAGCCGTGAAACAAAAGGGAGTATCCCTATGCTGACATCCTCTGACAATCAACCGCAAAAAATGAAAGAGTATGAGCTGTTCCTGATGGGTCATCCCATCTTTAAAGCTAACCAACCCGGCGAAATTTTCTACATTTTGGTCGAGGGCGAGGCCGCGATTTACCAACACGGCCAACTCGTTGAGACCCTTCAGCCGGGTGAGATTTTAGATAAAGTGTCTTTGGGCAAAATCTACGGCCTTGATTATGTTGTCTTTGCCAAAGCCAACTGCTATCTGGTGCCCATTGACGAGAAGATAGCTGATGTTCTGACCGCCTATCCCCCGGATTTCCGAGTCCAGGCCATGCGGGTCATGGTCGAGCGGCTGGCGTTTCGCCTGACGCCGCCTATCCAATTAACCGTCAGACCACCAGCCCAATCTCCTGTCCGTCCGCTGCCAAAAGCGCGGTCTACCTCTGATACATTCGGGGTTGTGGCGGCGGTCAGTTACTAAAAGACACCACTTACCTCTCATCATGTCATTTCGAGGCCAGGGGCCGAGAAATCCCCAAGACACCGTGATAAAAAGTATAGAGGCTCAGTGGGTCCAAATTTGAGGAGCCAGCACGCCCACGTGCGGCGGTGTTCGGCACGTGGGCGTGCCTCACTCCTCGAAAATCGGATCTACTAAGGCTTGATAAAATCTACGACGAGTCCTTTTTTACCGACCACCTATTGAAAAGTGAGGTGGGAAGATTTCTCCCCGCTTTGCGGGTCGAAATGACATGTCAAAGTAGTTATCTGAAATGAAAGGTTGGCAGGCTGAATTTATCCAACCTTCCAACCTTCCACCTTTACTGCGCCTGAGCCAGACGCGGATTTTGATAGGCCAATTCCTCTTCAACCAACCGCACCAGCAAATCATCCAAATTTGCCACTGAGTAATCATCTACGTGATGGGTGGTCACGTCACCGGGCGCGCCGCTGTTGGTGGGGCCGGCGTAGGTCAGGAAGATAAAACGGCCCTGGGTGTACTGCGCCAGTTGGCGGAAGATGTACTCACCCTGGTCGTCCAGGCCGCTGCTGGCAATCGGGAAGATTTTGATCCCGCGCCGGGCAGCGTTTTCCATCTCGACGGCGTAATCATAATCCTGGGGGTAATCCAGATGCGGCGGCGCATCGGCAATCAGGAAGATGAGTTGAACCGTTTCGCCGCCCCGCCATTCGACCTTGCGCAGCGCGTCGTGCAGCCCCTCATTGAGCGATTCAGGCGTATCGCCGCCGCCGTCGGCATAAACGGTGCTCAGGTTTAGGGAAAATTCGCGCACATCTGGAGTAAATTCGTAAGCCTGGCTCACAAAGGCATCGCCCCGGTCTCGATACGCCACCAGGCCATAGCGGGTCTGCGGCCGGCCGGGCAGGGCGTCAATCTGGGCGGCGACATCAAAAATGGTGCTCTGAATCTGGTTGATTTCATCGGCCATGCTGCCGGTGGCGTCAATCAGAAATAAAACGTCCAGGTTGAGGGTATCGCTCTGCGCCTGGCTGTCCAGCGTGACCGTCCAGCGCTCGCTGAAAGAGGTCGAAACCTGGCTGTTAAAGCGGGTCAGGCTCAAATCTTCCTGCGCGCCATCCTTTTCCACTTCCACCCGAAACCGCTCGACCTGCTCCAGGGGCACGTTCAACGCCAGCGGGTGAAACAAAACCTGACCGTTGGCATAAGTGCGGGCTTCGTAAACCGTTTGCCCGTTGGCCAGGAAACGGACGGTCGCCCCCAGCACCGGGTAGCCCTGCCCGTCTTTCACCTCGATGATGTAACGCTCGCTCACATCGCGATCATGCACCGGCAAGCCCTGGTACTCACGGCGATAGAGCAGATAATCGTCCCAGGCCGCGTTATCGTCCACTTCGCCGGCCCGCAGCGGGCTGGCCTGCTGGGGCATCACCACCCCGCTCTCACTGGCGGCTGCACCGGCCATATCTGCCTCCGGCAGCGGCGCTGGCGTGGCCGTCGAGGCGTAGAGTTCGACTCGCGCTTCTGCCGGCGGGGCAGAGGCAATGACTTCCCCCGCTGCTACTTCATCGACCCGACCCGATTCCTCCGGCGCGCCGATAACCACCTCCGCCGTTTTGGCAGGTTCGGCCTCCACCGCCGCCGTCTGGCCAAAAGCGCAGCCAGATAACCCCAAAACCATTACAAATAAAGCCAGCCAACGTAGTTGAACATGTAAAGTTGACATCTTAGCTCTCCTTTAGATAATATAATCAAATGGTCTGTTGCAGCTAAGACGACAGGACTAAGGAAATAGTTCCA
The DNA here is from genome assembly GCA_023151115.1 of Anaerolineae bacterium. The sequence continues at coordinate 147,245 of JAKLJP010000015.1, read as the reverse complement.
AAGACGACCGCCGTAGTCTCCAAAATGATTTTCGGCGGTCGACGACCTGCCCTGAGCCTGTCGAATGGGTCAGCGGCCATAGGAGGCTTTGATGCCCAAAGAAGATGCCAAACTTATTTTGATTGTTGACGACGAAGCCCGTATGCGGCGCTTTATTAAGATGAATCTCGACCTGGAAGGCTACCGGGTGATCGAAGCCAGCAATGGGCTGGAAACACTCGACCGAGTGCGCGAGGATTTGCCCGATTTGGTTCTGCTCGACGTGATGATGCCCGAACTGGACGGGTTTGAAACACTGCGCATTATCCGCGAAACGTCGTCGGTGCCGGTTATCATGCTGACCGTGCGCGACGACGAGGATGACAAGGTGCGCGGCCTGGAACTGGGCGCGGACGATTATGTGACCAAGCCTTTCAGCCCACGCGAGCTGAACAGCCGGATCAAGGCTGTGCTGCGTCGCACCGAAATGGACAACCCCGATGCCAGTTCGCTGATTGTGGTGGACGATTATTTGCAGCTTGATTTTGGCAAACGCCAGGTGTTTGCCGGCGGCCAGGAAGTCAAACTGCGCCCCACCGAATACCGCCTGTTGTATCACCTGGTCCAGAACGCCGGCCAGGTGATGACCCACGAAATGATTCTCAACAAGGTTTGGGGCTACGAGTACCGCGACGAAAGCCAGTACGTCCGGCTGTACATTACCTATCTACGCCAGAAAATCGAGCCGGACCCGGCCAATCCGCGCTACATTTTAACCGAGCGCGGCGTCGGCTATCGCTTTGTGGATTTTGAGCGTTAGCCGTGAAACTCTGCTTCATCGTCAACCCGGCGGCCGGTTCGGGCGGCTTTCAAAAGCTGGTTGTGGAAGCCGCCGAACATCTGCAGCAATTCGACTGTACGGTGGAGCGGGTGGAAACCTGCGCCAAAGGCGACGCCATCGGTCTGGCCCGGCGCGCCGCCGCCGAGGGGTTTGACGTGGCCGTGGCCGTTGGCGGCGACGGCACCATCAACGAGGTCTGCAACGGGCTGGTCGGCACGGAGACGGCCCTGGCGGTACTGCCCGCCGGCACGGCCAACGTCTACGCCGCCGACGTGGGCATTCCCATCTGGTGGCCGCTCAACCCCGGCGCGGTGCTCAACGCCGCCGAGGTGATTGTGACCGGCCAGCGCCGCCGGATTGATTTGGGCCGGCTGCGCCTGGCCGACGGCACGGAACGCTACTTTTTGATGTGGTGCGGCATCGGCCTGGATGCAGCCATCAGCCAGGCTATCAAGCCGGGCGATACCCGCCGCCTGGGTTTTGGAGCCTGGATTTTGTCGGGGCTGCTGGTCACGTTTGATTTTATGGGCACACGGGCCACCATCCGCACCGACGCCGGGCTGGTCAAAGGCCGGGTGCTGCTGGCGGTGGTCAGCAACGGCCAGTTGTACGGACGCGTCTGGCGCATGTCCCCCCAAGCCAAAATGGACGACGGCCTGCTGGATGTGGGCATTATGACCGGTCACGGCTGGCCTTCGACCTTCAAACACCTGGCCGGGTTGACTTTCGGCCAGCACGTCAGAGACCCCGATTTTCACCTCTACCAGACCAAAGTCCTCTCCCTCTCGGCCAGAGAGGCCCTGCCCGTCCACGTTGACGCCGAGCCGGTCGGCACGACCCCGGTCGCCATCGAAGTGGAGCCGTTGGCCTTGAGCGTGATTGTGCCGCAGAATGCACCGGCCCAGTTGTTTACCCGTGCTCCATTGGCTGATGAATTAACGCCAAAAAGATGAGGAGTGCAAAAGCAAAGCTTTTGCACTCCAAACCTCTATATTACTGAAATCCCCCGCTCGTCGAAGCCACGCCGCGTTCCTGGCGAATCTTCTCTTCATAGCCGCTGGCGCGGTAGGCGGCGATGGGGTCAACCGGCACGCCCATCTCCTCGCGGACTTTGCACAGCAGCGGGCGGACGTCGGTGCGATAGGCTTCGTTGAGGAGCAGATGGGCTTCCAGCACCTCGCCGGTCAGTTGGGCCTGGGCCAGCTTTTCACGTGGGACCAGCAGTGACTTGGCATAAGCCTCCTGGCAGTTGAGCACCGACAGGATCATGGGGGCCATTTTGCCCTCGATGTTGTGGCACTGGTCAATCATATAGGCCACCTTTTGAGCGGTGGCGCTGGCCGGTTGGTCGCTGCTCTGGGCCGCGCCGGTCAGTTCGTTGTAGATCAGGAACAGTTCATACGGGTTGACGCTGCCGACAATCAAATCGTCGTCGCCGTATTTGCGGTTGTTGAAGTGAAAACCGCCCAGCCGCCCCTCGTCGAGCAAAAAGCCGACAATCTGCTCGATGTTCGCCCCCTGGGCGTGGTGGCCCAAATCCACCAGTACCTGCGCCTGCGGGCCAAGCTTCAGGCACATGGCGTAGGCTGTGCCCCAATCGGGCAGGTCGGTGGTGTAAAAGGTCGGTTCGAAAAATTTGTACTCGATCAGCATGCGGCTGTTGGCCGGTAAATGCTCGTAAACCACCCGCAGCCCTTCCTCAAAGCGGCGTTTGCGCCCGCGAATGCTGTCTTGGCCGGCGTAGTTGGTGCCGTCGGCAAACCACAGGCTGAGGGCCTCGCTTTTGACTTTGGTCATAATCTCACAACATTCCAAAATATGATCCAAAGCCCGCTCCTGCACCCCGGAGTCAGGGTTGCCCAACGAGCCAAGCTTGTACTCGTCGTCCTGGAAGACGTTGGGGTTGACCGCGCCAATGACGATGCCGCGCGACTCGGCGTACTGGCACATGCCCACGTAATCGTCATCTTTGGGCCGGTCCCAGGGGATATGCACCGCCACCGAGGGGGCGATGCCGGTCATCCGGTGGACCATGGCCGCGTCGTCCAGCTTTTGCTGGGTGGTGGTCGCCGCGCCGGGCCAGGCAAAGGCCTTAAAGCGGGTGCCGCTGTTGGCATAACCCCAACTGGGAGTTTCGATGTGTTGGTTCTTTAAAGCTGTTTTCACTGCCTCCAGGTCAAAACCACGCGCGGTCAGCGCTTCGGCCAAAACTTCGTAGGCAGCTTGATAGTTTTGCATAGGTTATCTCCGTTGATTTGAATAGGTCTTACACAGTTGAAACGTTGCGCCTAAAAAATTAACCACAGATTTCACGAATTACACAGAAAAATAGCCAGAAATTTGTGAAATCTGGGTAATTTGTGGTTAAAAGTATTTTAACCACGTAACTGACATGGAATCAATCGCTTACCAACCAAAATTTTATACCCAAAAAACTTTTAGAGCAATCCTTTACGCCGTTTGACAAAAATTTACCTCCATGTGATAATGGGGCTAACAAAGTCGTCCTACAACCCAACGACCCTACCAATCGTTAGCACCTCCCATTTCAGGCTTATGTTAAGAATGTAACTATTTTTAAGGGTAAAACGTGATGCGTGATGCGTGAGGATTCTCAGGAGAGATTTATCACGCATCACGTATCACGCATCAATGCCAATGCTCAAGCGCAGCCCCTCCCTAACCGAACAGGTTAAATCCCATCTCAAGCAGCGCATTGTCGCCTCGGAATTTGAAGCCGGGCGCATCCCCTCCGAGTCTGACCTGGCCAGCGAATTGAACGTCAGCCGCAATACCATCCGCGATGCGCTCAGCCGGCTGGAAATGGAAGGGTTTGTGGTCCGCCGGCAGGGAGCGGGAACCTTTGTCAACCAGCACGGTCTGCTGATCAAAACCAGGCTGGACGAGATTGTGCCTTACGAAAATCTGATCCACGAGCACGGCTACGAACCGGCCATCAAGCTGCTGTGCGTGGAAGAACAGCCCGCCGACCCCGGTCTGGCCGCTACTTTAAACCTGGAAGCAAGCGAGCCGGTGCTGGTCATTCATAAGTTGTTTTTAGCCGACGCCAGCCCGGTCATTTTCAACCAAACCCACCTGCCGCTCAAATGGCTCAAGCGGCCCCATACCCCGGACGATTTTCTGGCGCCGGTTTATCAAATTCTCCCTAAATTATGCCAGCAGGAGCTGGCCTACGCCTTCAGCGAAATTGTGCCGCTGATTGCTCCCCCCTGGCTGATGGACCGGCTGGCCCTGCCCTCAACCCCGACCGCTTTGCTGGCCCTCGAAGAAATCGGCTACAACCCGGACAACGACCCCATCCTCAAAGCCTGCTCTTACTTTCGGGATGATTTATTACGGCTGCGGCTGATCCGGCGGCAAAGCCAATAAAAGGCTGAGGCTAAGGCTAAGTTTTTATCTCAGCCTCAGCCTTAGCCTCAGCCTACTCTTAAAGGAGGCTCCTATGTCCGACAAACAAACCTATATCTTAACCGTCAATGGCAAGGAATGTCAGGTGACAGCCAGCCCCAAAACGTTTTTAATGGACGTGCTGCGCGACCAACTGCGGCTGACCGGGGTCAAAGATGGCTGCGGGACCGGCCACTGCGGTAGCTGCATGGTCATCCAAAACGGCGAAGCGGTCCGCTCCTGCCTGGTGCCGATGAAACGGGCCGCAGAGACGAACATCACCACCATCGAGGGCTTGCATGGCCCCGATGGCGGCCTGCATCCCATCCAGCAAGCCTACATTGACCAGGGCGCGACTCAGTGCGGCTTCTGCACCCCCGGCTTTATCATGGCGACTGCCGCGCTGCTGGCGAAAAATCCCCACCCGACCCTTGAAGAGATTTACGACGGCCACCAGTTCAATATCTGCCGCTGCACCGGGCACAATGCCATTATCCGAGCCATCCAGCAGGCCGCCGGACACGAAACCCCGCCGCTGCCCGCCGTCAAAGCGCCGCTGAAAGCTATCAGCCGGCCCATGCCCCGGCCCGACGCCGTAGACAAGGTGACCGGGCGCGGCATTTACGCCGATGATTTGTATGTCGAGGGCATGCTCCACGCTAAAGCGCTGCGGAGCAAGTACCCGCACGCCCGCCTGCTAAAGGTGGATGTCAGTCAGGCCAAAGCCATGCCGGGCGTCGTGACGGTCTTGACCGCCGCCGACATTCCCGGCCGGAAAGACTGCGGGGTGCATGAGATTGACTGGCCGGTGCTGTGCTACGACAAAGTTCGCTACGTCGGCGATGCGATTGCCCTGGTGGTGGCCGAAAGCGAGGACGTGGCCGAAGCCGCGCTCAGATTGATCGAGGTCGAATACGAGCCGCTGCCGGTGGTGACCGGGCCAAAAGAAGCTGCTCGGCCCGACGCAGCTATCCTGCACGAGCATGCCGCCTCCCACGCGCCCGGCGCGCACGGCAATTTCCTGGCCCATTTTCATTTGGAAAACGGCGATTTGGCCGCCGGTTTTGCCGAGGCCGATGTCGTCGTCGAGCGGGAGTACAGCACCCAAACCGTCGAGCACGCCTTCATCGAGCCGGAGGCCGGACTGGCCGTGCCCGAAGCTAACGGCCGCATCACCGTTTACTGCGGCGGGCAAATTCCCTTCAGCGACCGCAGCCAGATTGCGGCCACGCTCAACCTGCCCGAAGAAAAAATCCGGGTCATCAACTGCCTCATCGGCGGCGGGTTTGGCGGCAAAGAAGATGTGTCGGTGCAAATCCACGTGGCCCTGGCCGCCTGGGCCACCAAACGACCGGTTAAAATGGTTTTCAGCCGCAAAGAATCGTTATTGGTCCACCCCAAACGACACGCCACCATCATCAAGATGAAAACCGGGGCCAAAAAGGACGGTACGATAACCGCCCACGAGGTTGAAATTTATGGCGACGGCGGGGCCTACGCCAGCCTGAGCAACCATGTTATGCTACGGGCTACCACCCACGCCGCCGGGCCGAATGAGGTGTCCAACGTCAAGGTGGATACCTACGCTATGTACACCAACAATGTCCCCTCCGGCGCGTTCCGGGGTTTTGGCGTGACCCAGAGCGGTTTTGCCATGGAAGTCCAGATGGATGTGCTGGCCGAAGCCCTGGGCATGTCGCCGCTGGAACTGCGCCGCAAAAATATTCTGGCCCCCGGCAAAAAGACCCTGGCCGGCCAGCTTTTGCAACAGAGCTGCGGCCTGCCGCAGTGCCTGGAAGCCGTCGCCGCCGAGATGGAAAAGCACCCCTTTGTGGCGACTGAGGGCAACAAACGGCGGGCCTGGGGCATGGCCTGCGCCTACAAAAACACCGGTTTTGGCAGCGGCGCGTATGACGCCGCCGGGGCCGAGGTCGAAATTTTTGCCAGCGGCCGGGCCATTGTTCGGGCCGGGGCCGCCGAGATTGGCCAGGGTCTCCCGACCGTGCTGGCCCAGATTGTGACCGAAGAGTTGGGCGTACCCTACGAACAGGTGGATGTGCTGCTCTCCGACACCGACCTGACCCCCGACGGCATGGCCACCACCGCCTCCCGCCAAACTTACGTGACCGGCAACGCCGCCCGCTACGCCAGCCAGGAAGTCCGCAGCCTGCTCAGCCAAACGGCGGCGGAACTGCTCGACGCGCCGCCGGACACGCTGGTTTTTGCCGATGGCTTTGTCAGCAGCAACGGCCACCGCCTGCCGCTGAGCGAGGTGGTCAAGCAGGCCCGGCGCGAGGGCCGCCAGCCCAAAGTGATGTACCAATACGTCGCTCCCCACTGCGAGCAGTACCATCACTTTGCCTTTGGTTTTGGGGCGCAAGCTGCCCTAGTTGAGGTGGATGTTAAAACGGGTGAAACCAAAGTGCTCAAGGTTATCGCCGCCTGCGACGTGGGTCGGGTGATGAACCCGCTGGCCCTGCTGGGGCAGGTGGAGGGCAGCATTTCGATGGGGCTGGGCATGGCTTTGCAGGAGAATTTTGTGATGAAGGATGGCTACGTGCAGACCGACTCGCTGCACAAGTGCCACCTGCCGACCATTGACCAGACACCGGAAGTTGTCACCTTTTTTGTCGAGGAAGAAACCACCGATGGGCCGTATGGGGCCAAGGGCGTGGGCGAACTGGCCTCCATCCCCACCGCCCCGGCGATTATCAATGCCATTTACAACGCCACCGGCGTGCGCTGCTATAATTTGCCGGCGGATAAGAAGTGGCTCAAAGCGCAGTTGGCCGAAAAATATGCTTAAAATTTTGGCTGGTGTCCAAACCCAGTTTGGACACCCAATTACGTTGCGAAACTGAGTTTCGCAACGAGAGGTCCGGGGTGCAGTTGGCCGAGAAGTATGCTTAAAATTTTCAGTGCATGACCGCCCGTATCCGAATTGGGCTTGCGTATCCGGCCAATCTGATGTAGTCTTAGGCCAATTTATGAACGACGGTTGTTAGAGTAGACCGGCAAGGGGGCAAGGCGGGTTGGCAATTGACATGCACTAACCTGCCTTGCCCTTTGTGTTAAGAGGCGCCCATGAAACAACTTCAACTGGCCCGCGTCGTTGATGCGCTGCTGCCGCTGCTGGCGGTGGTCGGCGCGCTGCTGATTGGGGCGGTCATTCTGCTTTTGCTCAACACCAGCCCCGTTGAAGCCTACCAGGTTTTGCTGAGCGGCGGTTTTACCAGCAAGAACGGCCTGGCCGATACTCTGGTCAAAGCCATTCCCTTGCTGCTGGTCGGGCTGGGCATTGTGATTGCGTTTCGGGCCAGCGTGATTAACATCGGCGCGGAAGGGCAAATTATCGCCGGGGCGCTGCTGACCACTTTTTTGGCCCTGCAATTGGGTGAAATTCTGCCCGGCTTTGTGGTCATCATCATCTGTTTGCTGGCCGGCACGCTGATGGGCGGGCTGTGGGGAGCCATTCCCGGTTTTCTCAAAGCCCGCCTGGGCGTCAACGAGATTCTAAGCACGGTTATGATGAACCAGATTGCTATCCAGATAGGGTTTTACTTATTACGCGGCCCTATGATTGACCCCGCCGAGCTTGAAGCCGGGACCAACATTCCCCATTCCGCCCGCCTGCCCAAAACCACCGACTTACCCCGCTTTACCGATATTGCCAAATGGCTTGGCTTTAGCGACTCGGCCAAAGATTTAGGGCTGACCGGCTTTTGGGGCGAACTGTACGGCCTGCTGGTCGAACCGACCCGGCTGCATGCCGGTCTGATTATCGCCCTGGTAATGGGCATTTTAGTGTATGTGTTTCTGTGGCGAACCACCATTGGCTACCGCATCCGCGCGGTGGGGCTTAACCCGCACGCCGCTCGTTATGCTGGGATCAATGTGCCGCGTTATGTTATCTTGTCGTTGGGTTTAAGTGGGGCGTTTGCCGGCCTGGCCGGGGCGGTCGAAATTCTGGGATTACATCATCGTATGTTTGAGCCGACGGCAGTCTCAGCCGGGTACGGTTTCTCCGGGATTGTGGCGGCGCTGTTTGGCAAACTGCACCCACTCGGGGCTATCCCCTCCTCGATTTTGTTTGGTGGTCTGCTGGTGGGTGGCGACAAGATGCAGCGGGCCGTCCAAATTCCCCAGGTTTTAGTCACTGCTCTGTTGGGCCTGGTTGTGCTGTTTGTGGTCAGCAGCGAAATCTGGTCCAGGCAACGGGCCGCGCGCCGGGTCTCTGTTCTCTCCGAGGAACCACCCGCCTCCGAAATGAGCGCCAAGCCAAAATTGGAGACAAGCTTATGAACGAAAATTTAACTGTTCTGGCGATAATCATCGGCATTTGTCACTCCGGCATCCGGCTGGCCACGCCTTACCTTTACGCCGCCATCGGCGAAACCTTTGCCCAACGCTCCGGGGTGCTCAATCTGGGCGTCGAAGGCATTATGCTGATGGGCGCTTACAGTGGCTTTTTTGTCCTGTTTAAAACCGGCAGCCCGCTGTTGGGGTTGCTGGCGGCGGCAGCCACAGGCGCATTGCTCGGCCTGGCCATGGCCTTTATCAGCGTCACCCTCAAAGCCGAACAGGGCATCAGCGGGATTGGCTTGTTTATGTTTGGCCTGGGTATTTCCAGTTTGTTGTTCAAAACCACCCTCGGCACGGTGGAAGGAGTGAAGGGTTTCGGCGAGTTGAACTTTTGCTTGGGCGATTCCTTTTGCCTCAGCCAGATTCCGGTGGTGGGCGAAATCTTTTTCAAGCACAGCGCGATGGTTTACGGCGCCTTTGCCCTGGTTCCCATTGCCTGGTGGGTGCTAAATAAAACTACCCTGGGCCTCAAAATTCGGGCCGTCGGGCAAAACCCCCAGGCAGCCGATACGTTGGGGGTCAGCGTGACGCGGGTGCGCTACTTTACCGTGACCCTGGGCGGGCTGCTGGCCGGGGTGGCCGGGGCGTCGCTGTCCATCTCGCTGCTCAACATCTTTCAAGAAGGTATGACCAACGGTCAAGGCTTTATCGCCGTGGCCCTGGTTTACTTTGGCAGTTGGACTCCTTTTGGGGTTTTGATTGGGGCCATGCTGTTCAGCCTGGTCAACGCGCTGCAATTGTGGGTGCAAGTGCTGGGCCTGAACCTCCCCTCCGATGTGGCGGTGATGCTGCCCTATCTTTTGACCATCATCGCCCTGGCTTTCCCCTTCCGGCGGGCGCTCCAACCGGCTGCCTTAACCAAACCGTTTGAACGGGGGCAAAATTGATGAGCTTTCTCGGAAAGTCGTTAACCACCGCACCTTTCTGCTTGACGGAAGACGTAAGACGCCCGACGATACGTCTTGCGTGTTACGTCTTCCGTCTGCTTTAAGGCCAACATCTATTTTCCGAGAACTCTCTCGATAGGAAAGGAGGTGCAGCTAAAACTCTAAACGTTTGCTTCAGGCTCGTTGTTGTCTCAGGAAATCATTTAGCGGCTATCGCCCGACTGAAGCATCGGGCGCACCACTGAAAGCAGGATGGCAAAGCACCCGCTAGGAAATCACCAGGGGGAAGTAGTTTGGGCCTATGGGCTTTGCTCAACACGACCGTTTCCAGGTTGTGTGCCCTGGCCAATCGCTCTTTGAAACCTGTCTTGAGCCTCAATTAATTTCAGTAAATGACAATTTTGAGGACGCGTAGCGGGCACGCCTACGTGCCGAGCGGAGCCGCACCCGGGGGTGCTGGCTCCTCAATTCGTGATTTACTGAATTTCCGTTACTGGTCAATTTACTTGAAACAAATTTTTTACAGGAGAAGAAAAATGAAAAAGCAAATATTCTGGTTATCAGCCTTACTGATAGCCGTAACCATAGTTCTGGCGGCCTGCACCGGCGCTCAACCGGCTGCCCCCGCCGAAGAACCCGCCACGGATGCTCCGGCCACCGAAGCCCCCGCCGCAACCGAAGAACCGGCCACAACTGAAGAACCCGCTGCCGCCGAAGAAGCTACGGAAGCTCCTGAAGCCGCGGCTGAAACCGAAGAAGAAGCCGCCCCCACCGAGGGCTGCACTGACGCCATTGGCTGCGTCGAAATCGCCGCCGGCGACCCCATCCACATCGCCTGGATTCAAACCGTTTCCGGCGCAACCGCCCCATTGGGCACCGATAACGTCCGCGCCGTTGAAATTGCCGTCGCCGATAAAGGCGGCGAACTGCTGGGCCACCCCATCGAGCTGACCGGCGAAGACTCGCTGTGCAGCGCCGAAGGCGGCCAGACTGCCGGGACGAAAATTGCCGCCGACCCGACCGTTGTTGGTGTGATCGGTACCACCTGTTCCAGTGAAGCGCGGGCCGCCATGCCACTTCTATCCCAAGCGGGATTGGTCATGCTTTCTTCCTCTAACACCAACCCCGACCTGACCAACCCGGAGCATCCCGACCACCATCCGGGCTACCTACGCACCGCCCACAACGATCTGTTCCAGGGCCGGGTGGCCGCCGAATTTGCCTACAATGAATTGGGCGTGCGCACCGCCGCCACCATCCACGATGGCAGCCCCTATGCCGAATCGTTGCAGGCAGTGTTTGCCCAGGTTTTCACCGATCTGGGTGGAACCGTCACCAGCCAGGAAGCAATCAACGTGGGTGACACCGATATGAAAGCCGTGCTGACCAAAATCGGCGCGGACAAGCCGGAGTTGATTTATCTGCCCATCTTTGAACCCGAAGGCGACTTTGTGGCCGCCCAAAAGTGTGATGTGCAAGACCTGGCCGATACTTACCTGATGGGCGCGGATGGTCTGCTGGCCGACACCGTACCGGAAGCGATTGGCGAATGCGGCAACGGCATGTTCATCTCCGGCCCCTTTGTCAAAGGAGAAGAATATGATGCTTTTGTGGCCAAGTACACCGAGACCTACGGCGAAGCCCCGGTCAGCGGCTACCACGCCCACGCCTATGACGCCACCAATATCCTGTTTGCCGCCATCGAGCAAGTGGCCGTGCAGAATGAAGACGGCTCCCTGAGCATTGGCCGGCAGGCCCTACGCGACGCCCTGTATGGAACCAAAGATTACAAAGGGCTGACCGGCAACCTGGCCTGCGATGAGAACGGCGACTGCGCCACCGGCGAGGCCCTGGCCATCTTCCAGTTGACCGAGGCCGAAATTGTGGACGGCAACTGGCCGCCCCAACCCTACTGGCTGCCCGGTCAAGGGACTGTAACCGAAGCGGCTGAACCGGCTGAGAGCGAAGCCCCAGCTGAAGCCACCGCCGAAGCTACAGCGGAAGCGCCCGCCGAAGCAATGACCGTGGACATCGAACCCATCCGTATTGCCATCATCATGCCCAGCACTATCTCCGACTATGCCTGGAGCCAATCCATGTTTGACTCCCTCAAGGCCATCCAGGCGGCTGCCGGCGAGGATGTGGTCGAAATCGCCTACACCGAGAATATGTTCAACGTGACCGATGCCGCCGCGGCCATCCGCGACTACGCCGACAACGGTTACAACCTGATCATCGCTCACGGGGCGCAATACGGCACCTCCCTCTTTGAAATCGCCCCCGACTTCCCCGAAACCAGCTTTGCCTGGGGCACCACCACCAACACCGGCGCGGAAGAAGGTGTGACCAACGTCTTTGCCTACGAACCGCGCGGCGATGAAGGCGGCTACGTCTCCGGCGTGCTGGCGGCCAAACTGACCGAGGCCAAAGTCATCGGCCTGGTTGGGCCGGTGGATGCCGGCGACGCCAAGCTGCACGTGGATGGCTTCCTGGCCGGGGTCAAAGCCACCGATCCTGAAGTGCAGGTCAATGTCTCCTTCACCGGCTCCTTTGGCGACACGGCCCTGGCCGCCGAAGCGGCCAATGTCCAGGTCAATGCCGGGGCGGATGTACTGACCGGCTCCTCGCAGCAAGTGGTTGGGGCGATTGGGGTCGCTAAAGAAAAGGGCATCCCCTGGATAGGCATTCAGGCCGATCAAAGCCCGATCGCGCCCGATGTGGTGGTGGCCACGGCTCTGTACGACTGGCGGAACCTGCTGTTGGAGATGATCAAGAGCCATCAGGCCGGTGAGTTGGGCGGCAAGGTCCTCCAACTGACCTTTGCCAATGGCGGGATCAAGATGATCTATGACGACAGCCTGCCCGCCGAAGCCGTCGAAGCGGCCCAGGCCGCCGAAGCCGGGCTGATTGACGGTTCCATCGAGATTGTGGCCGAGCCGAGATAAGTAAGAATTACGTGTTGCGTCTTGCGTCTCAGTTCATAACGGAACACGCAAGACGCAACACGTCTTAAGAATTAGACAAAGGCTATTCATGTCCGAAAAAAACCTCCTCCTCTCCGGCTTGCCCCGGATCGAAACGTTGGAAATGCGCGGGATTGTCAAACGCTTTCCCGGTGTATTGGCCAACGATCGGGTCAATCTGGAGGTCAAAGCCGGCGAAATTCACGCCCTGCTGGGCGAGAACGGCGCGGGCAAAAGCACCCTGATGAAAATTTTATACGGGCTGTACCAACCCGACGCCGGGGAGATTTTGCTCAACGGCCGGCCGATCCGGATTCATTCACCGCTGGACTCGATCCGGCACGGCATCGGCATGATCCACCAGCATTTTATGCTGGTAGACAACCTGACCGTGGCCGAGAACGTGGCCCTGGGCCTGCCCTCGTCCCGCGAACCCCGGCTCGACCTGGACTGGGTGTCCGCCCGCATCCGCGAGCTGGCCGATAAATATGGGCTGGAGGTAAACCCGCAGGCCACCATCTCCAACCTGGCGGTGGGCCAACAGCAGCGGGTCGAAATTATCAAGGCGCTCTATCGGGGGGCGGCGCTGCTGGTGCTTGATGAACCAACGGCGGTGTTGACGCCCCAGGAAGTTGACGATATTTTTGCTATCTTCCGCCAAATGGCCGCCGACGGCCATGCCCTGATTTTTATCTCGCACAAGCTGCACGAAATTTTGGCTTTGACCGACCGGGTGACGGTGCTGCGCAACGGCCGGGTCATCGGCACGCGCCTGACCGCCGAAGTGACCAAGCGCGACTTGGCCCAGATGATGGTCGGCCGGGAAGTGTCGCTGGAACGAGTTCGCCCGGAGGTAGCCGTGGGTGCGGCCCGCTTGAAACTGCAAAATGTCAATGCGGTCAGCGGCCAGGGTACGCCGGTGCTGCGTAACATCAATTTAGACATCCACAGTGGTGAAATTGTCGGCGTGGCCGGGGTGTCGGGCAACGGCCAGAAACCGCTGGCCGAGGCGATTGCCGGGTTGTGGCCGGTTGCGTCGGGCCAGATTTGGCTCGACGGCCGGGAGGTGACCCATTTTTCCCCGGCGCAGATGATCAAGGCCGGGGTGTCGTACATCCCCGAAGAACGCATGCTCGACGGGGTGATCAAAGATTTTAGCGTGGCCGAAAACCTGATTCTGCGCGACCATCCCTACCCGCCCTACAGTCAAGGCATCTTTTTGAATTTCAAACAGGTGGCTCAACACGCCGGCGATCTTATCAGCCGCTTCAACATCAAGACGCCCAGCAAAGAGACGCCGGTCAAAAATCTGTCGGGCGGCAATATTCAAAAATTGGTCCTGGCCCGCGAGCAGACCCGCCGGCCGCACGTGTTGATTGCCGCCCAGCCGACTCGCGGGGTGGACATCGGCGCGACCGAGTACATCCACACCCAATTGTTACAACAGCGGGCCGAGGGTCTGGCCACCCTGCTCATCTCCGAAGATTTGGACGAAATCCGCGCCCTGTCCGACCGGATTGTGGTCATGTTCGGCGGGGAGATTATGGGCATTGTCAACAACGACGAGACCACCGTCGAAGAGCTGGGCCTGATGATGGCCGGGGAGCGGCACAGTTTGCCCGTAGGGTAAGCGACAACCCATGTTATTCTGAGGCCGCAGGTCGAAGAATCCCTGGGGCTTTTGCTAGGATTCAAGTTGCTGGGATAAGAAATCTTTGTGCTCAATTGTTGTTGGGCCGAAAATCGCCAAATTATTCCAATAGCTGCTATCCTTTATTCAAACTAATGACCGAAAATCAAACAAAACTTCCTCGTGTTGAGATAGAATCTGGTTTCATTTATGGTTTTACGAACCGCTTGGTTCCCTCTTTGTGGCTTGGACTTATTCCTCCAGGCCTAACAGGAAGATACTCTAACGAGACATTAGCCAAGCTAAATAAAGCAGGTCAGTTCTATATTTGGCATCCTTACCAGGGGTCAGTTTGTGATTTCGTTAGCTTACATGGTATCTTCTTGCCATTAGCGACCTGTCGTAACAAAAAAATTGTAGATGCTTTTACCAAGTTGCAAAAGAAATATTACAAGCGGCCTTTCACTTCTGTGCGTCCTAATCTAGATGAAGTTGTTACGGTACGGAATGAGTTGAGGATCATCGGACCGCTGGATATGTCATACCATTTCCGCACAATGGGAGAAGCCTATATTCCTTTTCAAATTTCAGAGGTAACATATTCTTGGCTTCGCAAAAATTTTGAAATGATGACCCGTATCTCGGAAGAAGAAAGTATCAATATCGAAATTGTTGAAACAAAGCCATTGACCTGGAATACTCTGGGGGAGTTTACAAATTGGTTTTATAGTGCCGACTGGTCATTGAAAGAGGATGCGATAAGGACACTGCTTATGGGGGCTTTATTTATCCAAATTCTGATGGCTGTGACAACTATGGTTATCTAGAAATGAACGCTCATGCGTAATCTGCTATGGGATTCTTCGGCTTCGCCTCAGAATGACATGAACAATCCGACTTTTGGGGCAGGCCCTTGTTTAAGGTAACATTCAGATGATTACAAAAGCGTTTGGAAACTATCTTGTCTGGCTTGTCCGCCCCGGCATGAATGCCAGGGCTACCGAACAGCGCCGGGTCAACCCGGCTTTAGCCCGATTAATCGGGCGCTGTCGTATAGTCCGGCGACTTCATCGCCGGACGAGGGCCGCTAGCAAGGTTGCCTCTGGGGTTTCCGAATGCTCTCATTACAAGAGAGGATTAACCATGGACGAACTTCATCTCCACCACCTGCGCCGCGCCATCGAGGTAGCGCGCCGGGCCAGGGAGAAGGGCAACCACCCCTTTGGGGCTATTCTGGTTGACGAAAACAACGTCGTGCTGCTCGAAGCCGAAAACACAGTCAACGGCGAGCGCGACTGCACCGGCCACGCCGAAACCAATCTCATCCGCCTGGCCTGGCGGCAGTTCGACCCCGCAACCTTGCGCAACTGCACCCTCTACACCAGCACCGAACCGTGCGCCATGTGCGCCGGGGCCATTCATTGGGGCGGGGTGGGCCGGGTGGTCTTTGCCTTGAGCGAAACCAGCCTGTACGAGATGATCGGCGCTCACTTCGAGAACGAAACCATGCAACTGCCCTGCCGCGAGGTTTTCGCTCGCAGCGGCCGGCCGGTGGAGGTCATCGGTCCGCTGATCGAGGAGGAGGCCAGGCTGGTTCATGAGGGATTTTGGACGTAACTACTCAGCCATGTCATTTCGAGCGACGTTAGAAGCGAGAAATCTTCTCATCCGTAGTTTGCAGATGGCCGTCTCAAGGATTTCTCGGCTTTCAGCCTCGAAATGACATGAGAGGTGAGTAGGTACGTTTGCTGTAAATTCTCGATAAGGAAAATTTCATGGACATGCCTACTATCCCCGGTTTTAGGCCGGTGCCTAAAACCGGCGTGATTTATGTGATGAGCGAAGCCGCCAAATACGGTTTCCATTATGAACATCCGGCCTGGGCCAACCTGGGCCAGGGTTCGCCGGAGATCGGCCCCATTCCCGACGCCCCGCCCCGGATCACCAGTCTGACCATTAACCCCACCAGCAATCGCTATTCTGATATTCAGGGCAATATAGAACTGCGCCAAAAAGTGGCCGATTTTTATAACCAGATGTATCGCCGGGGCCAGGCCTCCCAATATACCTATGAGAATGTCAGCATTGCCGGCGGGGGGCGGGCCGCGCTGACCCGGCTGGCCGCCGCGCTGGGCAATATCAATATGGGTCATTTTTTGCCCGATTATACCGCCTATGAGGAACTGCTGAGTGTTTTCAGAGCCTTTGTGCCCATCCCCATCCTGCTGGATTTTGAATCCGGCTACCGGGTTTCGACCGAGGCCCTGCGCAAAGAAATCCTGGGGCGGGGACTGCGGGCGCTGCTGCTCAGCAATCCCTGTAACCCCACCGGCCAGGTGGCGGCGGGGCCTGACCTCAAAGCCTGGGTAGACCTGGCCAGCGAAACCCAGTGTACCTTCATCCTCGACGAGTTTTATTCGCACTATATTTACAACCGCGCCCCGGAGCAGTCTTACCGGCTGGTCTCGGCGGCGGAATACATCGAGGATGTCAACGACACGCCGGTGATTATCGTAGATGGCCTGACCAAAAACTGGCGCTATCCCGGCTGGCGCATCAGTTGGACGCTGGCCCCAAAATCAGTCATAGACCTGGTGGCCAGCGCCGGCTCTTTTCTGGATGGGGGAGCCAATAACCCCTTCCAGCAGCAGGCGATGGCCCTGCTCGACCCCGATATTGCCATCCCCGAAACCATTGCCATTCAAAGCCATTTTACTTACAAACGCAAGCTGATGCTCGACCGGCTGCAACAATTGGGCCTCATCGTCGAAACGCCGCCCCAGGGCACGTTTTACATCTGGGCCAACCTGGCTAACCTGCCCCCACCCTTGAATGACGGCCTGGCCTTTTTTGAAGAGGGATTGAAGGAAAAAGTCATCAGTGTGCCGGGCATTTTTTTTGACGTCAACCCCGACCGGCGGCGCTCCCTGCGCCGCTATCAAAGCTACTGCCGCATCAGCTTTGGCCCCGAACTCGAAAAGTTAAAGCTGGGCCTTGAGGCCATCGAAAGGGTTATCGCCAAATTTTCGTAGACGCGCTGGTCTTTTCTTTACATTGGACCTATTCTGTTTTAGAATCTCTCCCATAGAAAAGGAGGCGCGGGATCATGACAGAAACAATTGATGTTCACAAAGCCCAAATCAGCCTATCCGAGTTAGTTTCACGAGTCATGGCGGGAACGGAAGTTATTTTGACGGAAGGTACTACCCCTTTGGTACGCCTGGTGCCTGTCGCCCAAGTGCCAAGTCCCTCACGGGTGGCCGGCCTGCATCAGGGGGCCATTATCGCCAGTGATGATTTTGATGCACCTTTGCCAGATGATTTCTGGATAGGCTCGTCATGAAATTACTTCTGGACACGCATACTTTTATTTGGTGGGACAGTGATCCGGCCAAACTTTCAACCCAAGTCCTTGCCTTGTGTAATGACCCTGCCAACACGTTGCTGCTCAGTGTGGCCAGTGTTTGGGAGATGCAAATCAAGGCACAATTGGGCAAACTGACATTTGCTCGTCCGCTAACTGATTTGATTAGTCAGCAACAACAGACCAATCATCTTCAAGTGCTAGATGTATCTCTCTCTCACGTCTTGGCCTTGGATGGACTTCCGACAGTCCATAAAGACCCATTTGACCGTCTACTGATTGCTCAGGCAAATATCGAAGGAGCCGCATTGCTCAGTCGTGATCCTGTTTTTGCAGAATATCCAGTTAGTTGTTTGTGGTAAGTGTATCAATTTCTCTTAACAAAAAGGTTAGACAGGTCAATCTCAATGCAACCACCTCTCCGCGAGTGGGTTCCCGCCCACCTCGAACAAGCTATCCAGGAAAAAGCCGCGCACTACCGCACCCTGACCTCGGCCCAACTCGAAGCCGAGGTTGAAGCGCTGTTAGCCCAGCACGAGCAGTTCATGGACCGTGACTGTCTCAGCCTGTACGCCGGGACCAACATCATGAACCCACGCGCGGCGCGGCTGTTGGCTTCGGGCGTGGGCAGCCGGCCCAGTTTGGGCTACCCCGGCGACAAGTACGAAACCGGGCTGCACTATGCCGAGCAGCTTGAAATTATGGTGGTTGAACTGCTGAAAGAGCTTTTCCGCTGCGATTACGTCGAGTTTCGGGTGGGCAGCGGCTCGCTGGCGAACCTGTACGCCTATATGGCTTGTACTCAACCGGGCGAGCGGATCATGGCCTTTTCCGAAGCCGCGGCCGGCCACGTGACCCATCATCGAGCCGGAGCCGCCGGCCTGTACGGGCTGGACATTTATGAAGTGCCCTACGACCCCGGCCAGATGACGGTTGACCTCGACGCGCTGGCCCGCCAGGCCCAGGAGATCAAACCGCGTCTGATCATCGTCGCCGGGAGCATGTGCCTCTTTCCCTTCCCGGTAGCAGCCGTGCGCGAGATTGCCGATTCGGTGGGGGCCTGGCTGATGTACGACGCGGCCCATATGTCGGGCTTGATTGCCGGCGGCGAGTTCCAGCAGCCCCTGGCCGAGGGAGCGCACCTCATGACCTCCTCGACCTACAAATCGTTTGGCGGCCCGCCGTCTGGCATGATTCTGACCAACTCGGCGGAACTGGCCGAACGGCTGGATAAGATCGCTTTCCCCGGCCTGACCGCCAATTTTGACTTGAGCAAAACCGCCGCCTTGATTGTCGCCTGCCTGGATTTGCGCGACTTTGGTCGGGAGTACGCTCGTACCTGCATCGCCAATGCCCAGGCCCTGGCCGAGGCGCTCGATGGGGACGGCTGCCCGGTTTATCACGTCGCCGGGCGAGGCTTTACCGCCTCGCACCACATCGCCATTCCGGCGGCGGCGTTTGGCGGTGGCACGACGGCTTCGCGGCGGCTGGAAAAAGCCAATATCCTGACCAGCGGCATCAGCCTGCCCCTGCCGCCGGTAGCAGGCGATTACAACGCCATTCGCCTGGGCACGCAGGAGATCACCCGGTGGGGTCTACAGCCGTCAGACATGTCCGCCGTAGCCAAACTAATCTGCCGGGTGCTGGTCAAAAACGAAGCGCCGGAGCAGGTCAAGCCGGAAGTGGTGGCTCTGCGGCAGAAGTTTCAAACACTGCATTTTGTGCGCTGAGTCTTTACTACTCAGCCCCATGTCATTTCGAGCGACGCCAGGAGCGAGAAATCCAGGGCGCAACACATAAGAGTAAGGCGTCGGGGATTTCTCCCTGCGGTCGAAATGACATGGCTGAGCAGTTATAACATAAACTTAAAAACAAAGGAGTTTTCTCAATGAGTCAAGATCGAGTAGCCCTCTATTTGCAAGACGCCCACGAGTTACGCGAGGGGATGAAAATTGCCCAGTACGCTGAAAAGCATGGGTTTGAGGCGGTGTGGCAGGCTGAAAGCCGGTTGGTCCGTGATGCGATTGTGCCAATGGCCGCTTTTGCCGCCGTGACCGAGCGGATCAAAGTCGGTTCCGGGGTGATCAACAACTGGACCCGCAATATCGGCTTGCTGGCCGCTACCTTTCTCACCCTCGACGACCTGGCCCCCGACCGGATCATCTGCGGCATCGGGGCCTGGTGGGACCCCCTGGCGGCCAATGTCGGCATCGAGCGGCGCAAACCGCTGCAAGCCATGCGTGAAACCATCGAGGTGATGCGCCGTTTGCTGAACATGGAAAATGTCACCTATGAGGGCGAGTTTCACAAAGTCAAAGGCATCGAACTGGACGTGGTGCATGGCCGGCGTGAGCCGCGCCACGTGCCGATTATGATCGGCGCGACCGGCCTGAAAATGATGGAGATGACCGGCGAAATTGCCGACGGCGCGGTGCTCAACTACTGCGTCCCCCCGGAGTACAACCATGAAGCACTGAGCGCCTTAAAAACCGGGGCTGAACGAGCCGGGCGCACTCTGGCCGACATTGACCGGCCGCAGTTGATGATCTGCTCGGTTCATACCGACAAGGCTCAGGCCCTCGACGGGGCGCGCTGGATGTTAACCCAATACCTGGCCCAACAGCCGCACATCGCCAAAGCCAGCGGCGTTAGTGATGAGGTGGTCAAGAAAATTCAAAGTATTCTGGGCTGGCCGGCCACCAAAGAGCAGATCAAATCGGCCATGCCTCTGGTACCCGATGAACTGGTGCAGCGCATCACCGCCAGCGGCACGCCGGAAGAGGTTAAAGCCAAAGTACGTGAGTACATGGCTAACGGCTGCACCTGCCCCATCCTGTATCCGCTGGGCGACCCGTACCTGATGATTGAAGTCTTTTCCGATGGTTACAGTGAATAGGAGATCTATGTCATTTTAAGGTGATAAGCATCCTGAGAGCCCGGAGTGTAACGAAGGGCGTATCGAAGGATGCGGCTCAGGCAACGGTTCTAAGGCCAACCCGCACCCTTTGATACGGTTTCGCTGCGCTCAACCTACTCAGGATGCTGTTTCCTGCTTGAGCGGGTTAACCTTAAGATAGACCCCGTTCTTGACAAAAACGACCTTTTGCTCCAAAATTTACCGGAATTTATCTCGGCCCCTCTCTACGCCAGCACAGCCCTGACTCAGAGGTCAGTTGTTTTTAATTCGATGTGTTGGCGTTTTATTTTTAAACTTACACCGGCGAGGTTTTGATGATTGAGGATGTAGTTTTAGTTAACGATTGGCACCCCGTCGCTCGCTCGGCAGATCTGGCCGAGGGCGAGGTCAAGGGCTTGCGCCTGCTGGGCGAGGATATTGTGTTGTGGCGCAGCAACGGCCAGGTGATGGCCTGGCAGGATTTGTGTCTGCATCGCGGCACCCGCCTCTCGCTGGGCCAGGTGACAGACGGGCTGTTGGCCTGCCCCTATCACGGCTGGACCTACGACACCGGCGGACGTTGCGTCCACATTCCCGCCCACCCCGATCAGACTCCGCCCACCAAAGCCGTGGCCAAAACCTATCAAACGCGGGAACGCTACCATCTGATTTGGGTCTCGCTGGGGCAGCCGGCCCACGATATTCCGCCCTTCCCGGAATGGGATAAAAGCAACTACCGCAAAATCTTCTGCGGGCCGTATGAGGTCAACGCCAGCGGACCGCGCATTGTGGAAAACTTTCTGGATGTCGGCCACTTTCCTTTTGTGCATGAGGGTATTTTGGGCGTCAAAGAACGACCCGAAATCGAGGATTACGAATCGGAAATAGGGCCGGAGGGGGTTATCTCAAAGGGAGTGCGGGTTTATCAGCCTGACCCCTACGGCACGGGCGTCGGCGATACGGTGACCTACACCTACCGGGCCTATCGCCCGCTCACCGCCTATCTGCTCAAAGAGTCCAGCCAATCCTTCTCGATTCTCTTAATGATTACGCCTCATGAAACTGTAAAAAGCACGGCCTGGATGTGGATGGCCATGAATTACGGGCACGATCTACCCGAAGCGGAGCTGATTGCTTACCAGGACAAAATTTTTAGCCAGGACCGCCCCATTGTCGAGTCACAGCGACCAGAACTGCTCCCCCTCGACTTGCAAGCCGAATTGCATCTCCGCAGCGACCGCACAGCCATTGCTTACCGTAAATGGTTGAACCAATTAGGGCTGACCTTTGGGACGGCCTAACCCTTCAAAAAGATAAGGAGGTAATCACCCAAAAAGATTTACGATAGGTCATCTTATTTTTATAAAATTTAAAAATCATGCTCAATTTATTCAGAGGAAAGAGAAAACCATGAACAAGCTTTACACCTATTACGGGAGTTTGTTATTGCTGGTCAGTTTGCTGCTCTTGACAGCATGTGGCGCAGCATCCCCGGCAGTGCCAGCGGAACCAACCCAGTCCAAAGAAGAAGCTGCTGCGCCGGCCGAGGCCAGCACGGAGGGCAAAGGCAAACTCGCCTTGATTATCATCGGCCCGCCTGACGACAACTCGTGGAATGAGGCCGGCTTCAATGCCCTGAATGCCATGAAGGCCAAAGGCTACGAGACCACCTATGCTGAAAGTGTGGCTCCCGCCGATGTGGGCCGGGTGCTGCGCGAGCTGGCCGAAAAAGGCTTCCAGATGATTGTGGCCCACAGCTTCAGCTATCAGGATGCCGTTTTTGAGGTGGCGCAGGAGTTTCCCGAAACCAATTTCGCCTGGGGTGGGGGTATCAACCGCACCGCCAAAAATGTGGCCGATTACGACCAGCCTTTTTATGAGGCGGCCTATCTGGTCGGCATCATTGCCGGGCATGTTTCTAAGAGCGGCAAGCTGGGTGCAATTTATGGCTTCGACATCCCGGTCTGCCACGCGATGGGCGAAGCGATGCTGGCCGGGGCCAAAACGGTCAACCCCAACGCCGAAGTAACCTCTACAGCCATTGGCGATTGGCTCGACGCGGCCAAAGGCAAAGAAGCGGCGTTAGCTCAGGCCGATACCGGCGTTGACTTTTGGATCCAATGCGGCGAAGCGCCCACCGTCGGCGCGATTGAGGCAGCCAAGGAAAAAGGCGGCTTCGTGACCGGCTACGTGGGCGACATGACCGAGAACGGCCCCGACGTGGTACTGGTCAACTTAATCTGGAACCTGGAACCCATGTTTGAAGATATGATGAAGAGTACGCTAGAGGGTAAATTCGACGCGCCGTATTATCGCTATGGCATTGCCGAGGGTGCGCTGGATGTGACCGTCAACCCGGCGCTGGCCGACAAAATCCCACCGGAAGCGCTGAAGCAGGTCGAAGAGGCCAAAGCCAAGATTATCAGCGGTGAATTAGAAGTGCCCTTTGTGCCGGAAGCGGCTAAATAAATTAGCTATTATCAACCACAGATGACACAGATTTCACAAATTTTGATCTTTCCTCCGTGCCATCTGTGAAATCTGTGGTTAATTTTGAGGCATAGTTCTTTTGTCAGTTCAACCCTCTCCCCTCCAACCGATTGTTCAACTCAAAGGGATTGTCAAACGCTTTCCGGGGGTTCTGGCCAACAATCATATAGATTTTGACCTTTACCCCGGCGAAGTCCATACCCTGCTGGGCGAAAATGGGGCCGGCAAGACCACTTTGATGAACATTTTATATGGCCTGTACCAGCCGGACGAAGGTCAAATCTTTGTCAGGGGCCAGCAGGTTCATTTCACCTCGGCCCAGGATGCCATTCGGCACGGCCTGGAGATGGTGCACCAGCATTTTCAACTGGTCAAAACCTTCACCGTCGCCGAAAATATCATCCTGGGCCAGCCTTCTTCGCGTGGCCCGCTGCTGGAAGATAAGCGAAAAGTCTACCAAAAAATAGGGGAAATTTCCCAGCAGTATGGCCTGAACGTTGATCCCGAAGCCAAAATCTGGCAGTTATCGGTGGGCGAACAGCAGCGTGTGGAAATCTTAAAGGCGCTGTACCGGGGCGCAGAGGTGTTGATTCTGGATGAGCCAACCGCTGTGCTGACTCCCCAGGAAGCCAGCGAATTGTTGACCATTATCAAAGATTTGCTGGTGGCCCAAAAACGAGCCATTATCTTTATCAGCCACAAACTCAACGAAGTTTTAGCCATCAGCGACCGGATTACTATTTTGCGTGATGGGCATAAGGTTGGCACAGTTCAGCCCAAAGCGGATCGCACCACCAAAAGTGATTTAGCCCGGCTGATGGTAGGGCGCGAAGTTTTGCTGAGTGTGCCCAGGCCGCCTCAAACTCCCGGCGAAGTTTGCCTGGCGCTTGAGGATGTGTGGGTGCGTGATGATCGGGGATTGCCGGCTCTCAAGGGCGTTAACCTGGAAATACGGGCCGGCGAAGTCGTTGGGGTTGCCGGGGTTGCCGGCAACGGCCAGCGCGAATTGGAAGAAGCGTTACGGGGCCTGCGCCCAGTCGAAAAGGGACGAATTCTGCTCGACGGCCAGGAGATGACCCATTGCTCCCCGGCTGAGATTATCAAGCGGCAGGTATCCCATATCCCCTCAGACCGGCATGGCTGGGGCATGCTCGATGATGTCAGCGTGGCCGAAAACTTGGTACTGGAAACTTTCTGGCAGAAGCCTTATACCCACCGCTCTTTACTTGACTACAAAGTGATTCAGGCCATGGCCGAACGGCTGATTAAACAGTACGATGTGCGCGTCCCTTCGATTATGAGCCGGGCCGGCCTGTTATCGGGGGGCAATGCTCAAAAGATGGTTTTAGCCCGCGAGTTATCTCTAAATCCCCGCTTTTTGTTGGCCGCGCAGCCAACGCGCGGGTTGGATATCAGCGGCATCGAGTACATCCATCGCGCTTTGATCGAGGAGCGCCGGCGAGGCGTCGCCGTTCTGCTCATCTCCACCGAACTGGATGAAATTTTTGCCCTCAGCGACCGTGTCGCCGTCCTCTACGAGGGGCAGATCATGGACATTGTGCCCGGCGACACGGCCCACGTAAAGGATGTCGGCCTGATGATGGCCGGAGCCAGACCGTAGCTAATTGTGAATTGTCAATCGTGAATGGTGAACGGTTTGAAGCATCTTGAATAACTCATTAACAATTAATAACTCACCATTCACTATTCACAATTATTTTGCCGATAGGTATTAAGTCTTATATCAGTTTACTCCGAGCTTCCACCATGTTATATTTAACTCGTTCTGCTGGTTTCAGCTTTGCTCTGCCCAGGAATAACGCTGCTATAACTGTGTTACATCGCTTTTTTACCACTTTTGGGCCCTCGTTGTTGGGCGCAATTCTGGCCTTGTTGGTGGGTGCGCTGTTAATGGTTCTGTCCGGGGCCAACCCGGTGATAGCCTACCAGGCCATGCTCAACGGTGCTTTTGGGGGCAGCCGCCCCCTCACCGAAACCACCCTCAAAACCATTCCCCTGCTCATGATTGGGTTGGGTTTAGCGGTGGCTTTTAAGGCGCGAGTGTGGAATATCGGGGCTGAGGGGCAATATTTTATGGGCGCGCTGCTGGGCAGCCTGGTCGCTTTGAACTTCCCCAATCTGCCCGCTCCGGTACTCATCCCGGCTATCCTCATAGCCGGCGCCCTCGGGGGAGCAGTATGGGGTTTGATTCCGGCCTTGCTGCGCACCCGGCGCGGCCTGAGCGAGATTATTTCCACCCTCATGTTCAACTACATTGCTATCTTCCTGGTTGAATATATGGCCCGCGGCCCATTGAAAGACCCGCAGGGGTTTCTGCCGGAAAGCGCCCAATTTGGCGCGGCGGCCCGCCTGCCAAGCTTATTCGGCAGCCGCATCCATATCGGCGTTATTCTGGCGCTGGTTCTTATCCCGCTGGTTTATGTCCTCATCTGGCGCACCCCGCTGGGCTTTCGCCTGCGGGCCATTGGTTCCAGGGCCAGTGTGGCTCGGTTTGCCGGCATCCAGGTCGAGGCGGGCATTATCTTTGCCCTGCTTTTTAGCGGGGCGCTGGCCGGGTTGACCGGCATTATGGAGGTCAGCTATTTGCACAGCCGGCTCAAGGGGACAATTTCCGGCGGGTATGGTTTTGCCGCTATTCTGGTTGCCCTGCTGGGCCGACTGCACCCGGTCGGCATCTTTTTTGCCGCCATTTTCTTTGCCGCCCTGACCATTGGGGCCGAATCCATGCATACGTTGACCGGCCTCTCGGCCACTCTGGCCGATGCCATTCAAGCCCTGATGGTGCTGTTTGTGTTGGGCGTTGACGCCTATTTTCGGCTGCGGAGGTCACAGAAATGACGCTGGAACAAATTTTGACCACCACCTTTCTGGTCGCTATCTTGACCTCCGGCCTCCGGCTGGCTATCCCGATTTTGTTGGCGGTGATTGGCGAAATCATCACCGAAAAAGGGGGGGTGTTAAACCTGGGGCTGGAAGGCATGATGCTGATGGGGGCTATGGCCGGCTTTGTCGTCACCTGGCATCTGGAAAATAATCCGGCGGTGGGTATAGACCCGACGGCGGCAGCCTGGCTGGGGCTGTTGGCCGGCATTATCGCCGGCCTGTTGATGGGGCTGATTATGGCCTTCCTGGCTGTTACCCTCAAGGCCGATCAGGTGATTAGCAGCGTTATGCTGGTGCTACTGGGGCAGGGCTTGAGCGCCTACATCTTCCGGCAGCAGTTCGATACACTGGCTGCCCGTGTGACCGGCTTCGAGCCAATCCCCATTCCAATTTTGTCAGATATCCCGGTGCTGGGCGAGGTTCTTTTCAATCAAGATATGGCCGTTTATTTGACTGTTTTGGTGGTGTTGGGCAGTTGGTTTTTGCTCAACCACACTACCCTCGGCCTGAATATTCGCGCTGTGGGCGAAAAACCCAGCGCCGCTGAAACATCGGGGCTGAGCGTCAGCCGTGTGCGCTATACGGCCACTTTGATTGGTGCGGCTTTGGCCGGGCTGGGGGGCGCGGTGTTAAGTGTAGCTCAACTCCACATTTTCCGGGAGGGCGTTACCGCCGGGCGGGGCTGGATTGCCGTGGCCCTGGTTATTTTTGCCCGCTGGAACCCCGGCCTGGCGGTGGTCGGAGCGCTGCTCTTCGGCCTGGCCGATGCCGTCCAGTTTCGCATCCAGGCCCTGGGCGATGAAAGTATTCCCTACGAAGTGCTGCTGATGTTGCCCTATTTGCTCACCATCCTGGTGCTGCTGCGCGGCATCAAGAAAACCGAGCAGCCCGAAGCCCTGGGTGAGCCGTATATTCGTGGAGCGCGGTAAGGTAGTTATCAGTGATCAGTCATCAGTTGTCAGTTTACTATCCTCATTATAGTCCTCTAGAAAAGTTTTCGCCGGGATTAGGGGATTTGGGGATTAAAAACTGGTTAAAAACAAAGGAAAAATCCCCTAATCTCCCAATCTCGGCCCACAAGGGCTGGAAAAACTTTTCTGGACATCTATACTGTTCACCCATTACTGGTCACTGATTACTGTCTACTGATTACCGTATACAAGGAGGTACTCTCATGATTAACGATCCCGTACTTATCAACGAGTGGCACGTGGTGGGACGCGCCGCAGATTTGGCCGAGGGGCAGCTCATGCCGGCCCGCGTGTTGGGTGAGGATGTGGTGGTCTGGCGGCTGAATGGTCAAGTGTTGGCCTGGCAAGATTTGTGCATTCACCGGGGCACGCGGCTGTCGTTGGGCCAGGTGGAAGGTGAAACCCTGATCTGTCCCTATCATGGCTGGTCTTATAACAGCGAAGGCCGCTGCGTGCATATTCCGGCCCATCCCGGCCAAACACCCCCCGAAAAAGCGCGGGTAAAAGTTTATCAAGCCACCGAACGTTACGGCGCTATTTGGGTTTCGCTGGGCCAACCCCAACCCAACCTGCCGCCCTTCCCGGAATGGGACGACCCGACTTATCGCTCGGTTGTATCCGGGCCGCACCCCTACCGCGCCCATGCGCCGCGGGCCATCGAAAACTTTTTGGATATGGCCCACCTGCCCTTTGTTCACGCCGGCTACCTGGGCGAACCGGAACACGCTGAGGTCAACGATTACGAAGTTCAGGTGGGGCCGGACGGCATTGTAGCTGAAGATATTCGCATGTGGCAGCCCGACCCCGACGGCACGGGTATTGGGGCCACCGTCTCCTACACCTTCCGGGTGCTCCGGCCTTTGATGGCTTATTTCGGCAAGGAAAAATATGCGGCCGTCCTGGCCGTCACCCCGGTGGACGACGCCTACAGCATCGGTTGGATGTTCCCCTGTGTGCAAGGTCGGGATGAGGCGCCTGATGCCGACATTCTGGCTTTCCAAAAATTGATTATTGACCAGGATGTACCTATCGTCGAATCGCAGCGGCCCGAACTGCTTCCGCTCGATTTACAGGCTGAACTCCATCTCCGCTCCGACCGCACGGCGATTGCTTATCGCAAGTGGCTCAAAGAGTTGGGGGTCACTTTTGGCGTGGCTTAACTGTTTTTAGCCAAAATTTCTTCAACCAAAGCCTTTTCTTCTTCCAAAGATGTAACTTGCCCATCCAATCGGGCCTCCCGTAAAGCATCAATGATCACGCGATAGATTGGGCCGGGAGGTAAGCCAAACTCGGTTCTGAGATAGTGGCCGTCAATCAAGGGGGCGACATGGCGCAGGTCACGCTGGAAGCGTAATAATTGAGCGCGGGCCGATTCGTCCTCCAGGCCCAGCCAGGCAATCAGACGGGCATCGTCGGAGACCGGAGCCAGCAGGTGATACAGCGCACTGGCGCTCTGGGCGGCGGCAATCTGGGCCACATTCCGCCGGAGTTGATAAACCTGAACCAGGGTGGCCCGTTGGTGGGTACGTAGATTGAGGCGCTGCGCCAGGTCGGTCTGCTCATCGCCGGCCAGCCAGAACATCATCAAACCCAGGTAATGAACCGGCGCGGGCGTTGTTCCGGCCCAAGGCGTCTCGGCCAGGCCGCTGCGAAGCAGTTGCAGCCGTTCCATCAGCCAATCGTCCACCATGAGGCCGGGGTGGATGGCAGCCAAAATCCCCAATTGATCAAGCTGGCGCAGGGCCCGTTCCGGTTGGCGCTCTTGAAAAATCAACTCGAGCTCGTGGGTAATCCGCTCCCCGCTGACCCGTGACAGCAAATCCAGGGCATTCGCCAGCAGTTCGGCGGTGCGCTCTTCCAGGCTAAAATCGAGTCGGGCCATCAGACGGGCCGCCCGGAGCATACGGGTTGGGTCTTCGACAAAGCTGAGGCTGTGCAGCACCCGGATCAGCCGCGCTTCCAGGTCGTTCTGGCCGCCGTAAAAATCGAGCAGTTCGCCAAAATGATCGGGGGTGAGACGGAGGGCCAGGGTGTTGATGGTAAAATCGCGGCGGTGCAAATCCTGGCGAATAGAACTCTGCTCCACCTCCGGCAACGCCGAGGGGTGGCGGTAAAACTCGGTCCGGGCGGTGACAAAGTCGAGCGAGGTGAGGGGTGTATTTTTGGCCGCAGCCGTCGAGCCAAAAGGAATAGGCTGAGCTAAAATCCACTTGGCCGTGCCAAAGCGCTCGTGGCTGCGCACCCGCCCGCCTCGACGCTCACACAGACGGTGGGTCAGGCCAATGGCGTCACCTTCAACCACCAGATCAAGATCGAAACGCGGGCTGGCTTTGGCCCTTTCGTCGTTGCCCATCAGCATCATAAGTAACAAATCGCGCACAAAACCACCCACCAGGTAAAGGGTGTTGCCCTGTTGAGCGGCCAGTTCGCCCGCCTGGCGCAGCAGTTGCAACAGCTCAGACGAGAGAACATGCTCAAGTTGGACGGCCAGATTGGGCCGGGCGGGTTTGTGGCTGCCGCCAAGCTGCCACAGATTGATTAAATCGGTGCGGGTGACAATGCCAATAACCGGCCCGCCCGGCTCCTCAACCACCGGCACCTGCCCGATACCTTCACCCGTCATCAACTCCTGGACGGCGTCAATACTATCGCTGGGGCTGACAAAGAACTCGCCCTTTTTCATAAACTGGCTGATGACCGCACCTTCCAGCCGGTGGCGGCGGGCTTTGTCAATTTCGCGACGAGAAAGTACCCCGGCAATTCGGCCGGTCGCCGGATCAACCACCGGAAAGCCTTCGTGGCCGTAGCGGTCCATCATCTCTGCGGCGTGGCGAACGGTATCGGTTGGGGCCAGGGTCCGCGCACCTTTGGACATAACTTGGGCCACAGTAGTGGCCGGTTGAACTTCCAGCTTTAACAGTTGGATCAGTTCTTTTCTCAGCCGCCATAGTTCTTTATCTTTGACCAGGGCGGCCGCCGCTCGGGCGTGACCGCCCCCCCCGAAAAACTCCGTGATCCGGCCCACGTCAATGGCATGGGTGATGGAACGAGCCACTATTTGCACGTGGTCCTGCATTGCGACTAAAATAAACAGCGCCTCCGATTGGTACAAATCGCGCAGGCGGTGAGCCAAGGTGCTGATTTCTTCGACATAATGATGAGTGGTAGCCGTAGCCAGGACGATGGTGTGGCCGTGAATGGGCAGCGTTTCCAGGTTGTGGATCAACTGCTCATAGAGGGCTTTCTGGGCGTCGCTCATGGCGTAGTTGAGATATTCGCGCACCAGATCGAGACGGGCATGGCCTTCGGCCAGCAACCAGGCGGCGGCGTGTAGATCACGCGGACTGGTGTTGGCATAGGTCAGCGAGCCGGTATCCTCATAAATACCCAGCAAGAGCAGGGTGGCCTCAATCGGCGGCAGGCGGATCGAAAGCTCGCGGATTTGTTCAACCAGCAACGTGGCTGTCGCACCGGTATCGGTCAGGCTCAGAACAGCCCCGGCAGGAGGGGGTTGGTGCAGTTCGTGGTGGTCAATAATGTGCAGTTGCGCGTTTGGCTTTAAACCTTTGAGAGTTGGGACCTGCTGGCTGTCTACCAGGGTTAGCCGATCAATCGGTTTGCGCTCCAATTCGCCAAGCTGAACAAAGGGCAGTTCACTTTCATAGAAGGTGACAAAATTACGCACGTTCCGGTTAAGGGTGTTGGGCAAAACGGGCACGGCCTCAGGATACAGCCGCCATGCGCCTAGCAGCGAGGCTACGGCATCAAAATCGGCATTGGCGTGAGTGACAATGATGTGCATGAGAGCAGTATACCACAGAAAGGGAGGGAGGAGGAATGGCAGGCTGAAAGGTTGGAAAAAACTATTCTTCCAACTCTTCCAGCCTTCCCATTAGGCTATGACCAGCGAAATCATCCTGCGTCCCGCCACGCTCAATGATGCCCAGGTATTGGCCCGTTTGTGGGTAACAACTTTTCCCGATAAGTTTGGTCCCATTTTAGGCGACAAAGCCGAGCGGGTGCTGTGCGACTGGCTGCGGTTGAGTGAGCGCCATCTGCAAACAACCACACTGGCCGAAATTGGCGGGGGCGTCGCCGGGTTTATGGTTTTGGAAACGCCTTCATCGCCGCGAGCCGATGACGGACGCTGGCTATGGCACGCCCTGCAATTGAACAATGGCATTTTGGGGGCGCTGCGGGGCATGCTGCTGATGCTGTTGATAGACAATCGTCACCCTCATCACCAAAATGAAATTTATATCGAAATGTTGGGGGTTGATCCCGCCTGGCGTGGCCAGGGTGTGGCCCATCGGTTGATTGCTCACGCCGAAACTGTGGCCCAACAGCAAAACGCCAGCAAGTTGGCCCTGGCCGTTGTGCGCGATAACTTACCGGCGATTTATTTATACGAAAAAATGGGGTTTACTACCCAATCAGAGCGGCGCAGCCGGCTCTTAAAGTGGATTACGGGGCACTCCGGCTACTACGAGATGGCGAAACAAATATAAAGGAGTAGGAAGTAAGGAGTAGGGAGTAAGAAAAATTCCCCTACTATCTACTGCCTACTCCTTACTCCCGGTTTAACTATCCAAATAAGGCGTAATTTTGTCCAGAATGGCTTGCTTGGGGAGTGTGCCGACCATGCGCTCGACAGGTTGGCCAAATTTGAACAGGATCAGGGTCGGGAGGTTCAGGACATGGTAATTTGAGGTTACCTGAGGGTTAGTTTCGATATCCACCTTGACCACTTTTAGCTGTTCAGGAAATTGAGCGGCAATCTCGGCCAGGTAAGCGTCAACGGTTTTGCAAGGGCCGCACCACTCGGCCCAAAAGTCGGCAATAACGGGAATATCACACTTTAAAACTTCAGCATCAAAGCTGTTATCGGTCACAGGCACTAACGTTGCCATAATCTATTTACTCCTGTTTGCAAAATATACCCTCAACTATACTCTGACCGGCAAACTGTGGCAAGTAGGGATAGTCAGGTTGCAGGGTAAAAAACACAAAATTTAAGTTAGGAGAGATGTCATTTATCCAAAACATTTATGACATTTATCACTGATAAAATTTCTGTTAATACAGTATAATAGATTAGTTAAATTCCCTGCTAAAAAAATCAAAATTCTCTAACTAATTTTCTACGATTACCCTACGACTTCTCTACGATTCTCTTGACTCCATAGGAAAAAAGTGCTATTATAGCCCTTGTGTAACAAATGTTCACAACCAGGAGGATTGTGAACATTTGTCCAAATCCTCTCCTGTTCTTCTGTCCGCCCATGTCTGCAATCCTGTTTCTACTTGTTTGACTTTCTAATTCAAAAACTAGTGGGAAAACAAAGGTGTAAAGCGTGACCACAAGGTTGTCAGGTTCGCTGTCTCTGCCAGTTACGATCCCTCTGGGCCAAAAAATAGCTTGGCCCCTAACTTCTGCTGTTCAGAAAATGGAAGGCATAGTGTTGGCCCGCTAAAACGAGTCAACGCTATGCCTTTTTCATTGAAAGAGGCAGTTTTTTAATGGAAACCGTAACCGGCTCCTGGCGGAGAATTAGCCTCTGGCTAAATCCTTGCTAAGGAAAAGACGGTTTAGCGCAGTAGCGTTAAAGGAGGGATAGAATATCGAGAAATTGTAAGATTTCAGTATAATTAAGACAAGGTAGGTTCATCTGAAACCCGCCTACCTGTCTCACACAAAGCTTTGACAACGGGGTTTCAAAGCAAATAAACGGTTTTATGACAAAACCAATAATCTTTATGTGTGAGGGGAAAATCAACTATGAGTATCTTATTGGGTGAATTGCTCGGCACCATGATGCTGATCATCTTGGGCGACGGCGTCGTCGCCAACGTAGTTTTGGCTAAGAATAAAGGTCAAGGGGGCGGCGGCGGCGGCGCGTGGATTGTCATTACCGCGGGCTGGGCTTTTGCCGTGTTAACTGGTGTTTTCACCGCACAAGCATTTGGCAGCGGCGGCGCCCACCTTAACCCGGCCGTTACGTTTGGTCTGCTCGCAGCCGGGGTTGTTCCGGCCGGCGATGTCGTCTTTTATCTCATCGGCGAATTTGTCGGAGCCTTCTTGGGTGCGGTTATTGTCTGGCTGGCCTACCTGCCACACTTCGATGCCACGCGTGGCGATGGCTCGGAGGGGGCCAAGTTAGCGGTCTTCAGCACCGGCCCGGCCATTCGTAATACTACCACCAACCTCATCTGCGAAATCATCGGCACGTTTGTACTGGTGCTGGGGGTGGGTGCTATCTTCCAGATCAATACTCCGGTGAGCGGCATCCAGGTGGCCGGTGGGCTTGGCCCTTATCTGGTTGCCTGTCTGGTCTGGGGCATCGGCCTCTCTCTGGGCGGCCCGACCGGTTACGCCATTAACCCGGCTCGTGACCTCGGCCCGCGCATTGCCCACTTTGTTTTGCCGATTGCCGGCAAGGGCGACTCCGACTGGGGTTACTCCTGGATCCCGGTTGTCGGCCCGATCATCGGCGGCGTTATCGCCGGTGTACTGCTAACGATCCTCTAAAGTAAAATCTTTAGTTTACACAGAAAGGACGGGCAAGTTATGAAAAAACTAATCAACAAACCGGAAGATGTCGTGGCGCAATCGCTGGGCGGGGTGGCCGCAGCGCACGGGGATTTGGTCAAAGTTCTTTACAATCCCAATATTGTCGTGCGCGCCGATGCCCCGGTCCAGGGAAAAGTCGGCGTCATCTCCGGTGGCGGCAGCGGCCACGAGCCAATGCACGGCGGCTTTGTGGGCATGGGCATGCTCGACGCAGCTTGCCCCGGCGATGTCTTCACCTCGCCCACTCCCGACCAGATGGAAGCGGCGACCAAAGCAGTTAATGGCGGCGCCGGCGTGCTGCACATCGTCAAGAACTACACCGGCGACGTGATGAACTTTGAGATGGCCGCCGAACTGTGCCAGGCCGAAGGCATCGAGGTTGTGGCGGTAGTGACCAACGACGACGTAGCCGTGCAGGACAGTCTCTACACCGCGGGCCGGCGCGGCGTGGGTATCACCGTACTGGCCGAAAAAATCTGCGGGGCGGCGGCTGAAAAGCGCATGAATTTGCAGCAAGTGGCCGACATTTGCCGCAAGGTCAATGATCAAGGCCGCTCGATGGGTATGGCCCTGACCTCTTGCACCGTACCTGCGGCGGGTAAACCCACCTTTGATATCGGCGAGAATGAAATGGAAATCGGCATCGGCATTCACGGTGAACCGGGGCGCAAGCGCATGGAACTGAAAAGCGCCGACGAAATCACCGAAATGCTGGCCGAAGCAATCATCTCCGATCTGCCCTACAAAAATGGCGACAGTGTTATCGCCATGGTCAATGGCATGGGCGGCACCCCGCTGATCGAACTTTATATCGTCTACAACAAGCTTAACCAGATTTGCCAGGCCAAGGGCATCAAGATTGTACGCAATTTGGTGGGCAACTACATCACCTCGCTGGAAATGCAGGGCTGCTCGATCACCTTGCTCAAAACCGACGACGAACTAACCGCACTGTGGGATGCCCCGGTGCATACGCCAGCCTTACGTTGGGGAGTATAACTGTACTATGGTCAACCGAGATAACCTTTTAGCCTGGATTGATGCGCTAGCCCAAGTCTACGCCGACAACAAACAATACCTGACCCAACTCGACTCCAATATAGGTGACGCCGATCATGGCATCAATATGGATCGGGGCTTTCAGGCTGTCAAAGCCGATTTGGCTAAGACTAACCCACCCGATATCAGCAGCGTTCTGAAAACGGTGGCCATGGCCCTGATTCGAACCGTGGGCGGCGCTTCCGGCCCGTTGTATGGCACCTTTTTTATGCGGGCCAGCACGGCCTGCGTCAACAAAAACGAGTTGGGGCCGGCCGACGTGGTCGCCTTATTTGAGGCTGGGTTGGAGGGTATTGTGCAGCGCGGCAAAGCCGAACTGAACGACAAAACCATGGTAGATGCCCAAAAACCGGCGCTTGAGGCCATGAAACAGGCGTTAGCTGATAACAACGATCTACAGACAATCCTGCAAAAGGGTGTGGCCGCGGCTGAAGAGGGGATGAAAAATACCATCCCCCTACAAGCCAAAAAAGGTCGTGCCAGCTACCTGGGCGAACGTAGCATTGGGCATCAAGACCCCGGCGCAACTTCCTCTTATTTGATGCTCAAAGCGGCGGCGGATATCTGGGCTTAAGGTTATCCGGTAGCAAAGTAGTAAGTAACAGGTAGCAAGGTAGCAGGTGTTGTTAATTGCTACAACTGTGCTTCTGTAACTTGTTATTAAAACAAATCTGTCACCATGACGTGACAACTCATTATTCAATGTTGAAGGAGAAACAATTATGGCTAAATACGTGGCCGCTATAGACCAGGGTACCACCAGTACCCGTTGTATGATCTTTAATCACGCCGGTGAGTCGGTCGGCCTCCATCAAATGGAGCACGAGCAAATCTACCCTCAACCCGGCTGGGTTGAGCATGACCCCATGGAAATTTGGGCGCGCACCCAGGATGTCATCAAAGGCGCTCTACAAAAAGCCGGCATTACCGCCGCCGATATTGCTGCGGTGGGCGTCACCAATCAACGCGAAACCACGGTGGTCTGGGACAAAAAAACAGGCAAGCCGTATCATAATGCGCTGGTCTGGCAAGATACCCGCACCGACAAAATCTGTAATGAACTGGCCAAAGATGGCGGCCAAGATCGCTTCCGCGCCCAGGTGGGTTTGCCCCTGGCTACCTACTTTTCCGGCCCCAAAGTGAAGTGGCTGCTGGATAATGTGCCCGGCCTGCGCGAAGCTGCGGAAAAAGGCGACGCAATTTTTGGTAACATTGATACCTGGGTTATCTGGAATCTAACCGGCGGCCCCAACGGCGGCGCGCATGTTACCGATGTGACCAACGCTTCCCGGACCATGCTCATGGACCTGGATGGGACTCATTGGGATGATAAGATTTGCGCCGCTATGACCATCCCCAAGTCTATGCTGCCTGAAATTCGCCCTTCCAGCGACCCCAAGATTTACGGCTACACCCTGCCTGATGGCCCCTTTGGTGGGCGCATCCCCGTCTGCGGTGACCTGGGCGACCAACAAGCCGCAACGGTAGGTCAAGCCTGCTTCAGCCCCGGCGAAGCCAAAAACACTTACGGCACCGGCTGTTTCATGATCCTCAACACCGGCACCGACATTGTCCCCTCCAAGAGCGGACTGCTGACCACCGCCTGTTACAAATTTGGCGACGAGCCAACGGTTTACGCTCTGGAAGGCTCCATTGCCATCACCGGCGCCCTGGTGCAGTGGCTGCGTGACAACCTCAAGTTGATTGAAAAATCATCTGATGTGGAAGACCTGGCTCGGACTGTCGAAGATAACGGCGGCATTTATTTTGTCCCGGCCTTCTCCGGCCTCTTTGCCCCCTATTGGAAAAACGACGCCCGTGGCGTAATTGCCGGGTTGACCCGCTATGTTAACCGGGGACATTTTGCCCGCGCCGCCCTGGAAGCCACCGCCTTTCAGACCCGTGAAGTACTCGACGCTATGAACGCCGATTCCGGCGTGCCATTGACCGCGCTCAAGGTTGACGGTGGCATGGTTTACAACAACCTGCTCATGCAGTTCCAGGCCGATGTGTTAGGCGTACCGGTGGTGCGGCCTAAGGTGGCTGAAACCACTGCCCTCGGCGCGGCCTACGCCGCCGGTCTGGCCGTTGGCTTCTGGAAGAACACCGACGAAATGCGGGCCAACTGGGGCATGGACAAAACCTGGGAACCGACCCCAGGCAGCAAAGCCAGCACCGACCTGTACAAACAGTGGAAGAAGGCAGTCACCCGCACCTTTGACTGGGTGGAACATTAAGCAGGTAGACGGTAGTAAGTAGTAGGTAGACAGGGTCATCTCGTTCCCAAATTCCGTTTGGGAATGAGATACCTGAAAACCTCAAAACTTGCCTGTTAGTGATGATGGCGTGACTAATCGAATAGGGGGAAGGAAACAGGCTTTTCCTTCCCCCTATCTGTGGAAAACATGTTCCGACAGCAGATATTTGACTTATGAAAAAATCAACCGAAGTTTTAGTTATTGGCGGAGGGGCGACAGGCTGTGGCATCCTGTTCGATTTGGCCCAACGCGGCTTCAAATGCCTGCTGGTAGAGCGGGGGGCCTTATCCTACGGCACTTCGGGGCGCTTTCACGGGTTACTGCACAGCGGCGGTCGCTACGCCGTAAACGACTCAGATGCAGCCCGTGAGTGTATCGAAGAAAATTTTATTTTACGCAAAATCATGCCCCACTGCATCGAGGACACCGGCGGTTTGTTTGTCAGTGTGCCGGGCGACCCCCTTG
Source organism: Anaerolineae bacterium (assembly GCA_023151115.1). The sequence goes on along the minus strand of JAKLJP010000015.1, from coordinate 110,197 downwards.
ATTTTACCGACGAATTTTACACGGCCTGCCAGAAAGTCGGCATTCCCGTTGAAGAAATTTCCCCCGGCGAAGCGCTGCGCCGGGAACCTTTTTTGAACCCAAAAATGACCCGCGCCTTCACCGTGCCCGACGCCAGTGTGGAAACGTGGGAAGCCTGCAAGGCGCTGGTCGAATCGGCCCAGGAGTACGGCGCCGAAGTTTTGACCTATCACAAAATTGTCAACATGCTGGTCAGCAACGGCAAAGTAACCGGGGCAGTGGCTCAAAACGTTGTTACCGGCGAAGAAGTTATCATCGAAGCTGATCTGGTGGTCAGCGCCGCCGGGGCCTGGGGCGGGCAGATTGCCCACATGGCCGGCTGTGATGTGACCGTTTATGCCGGTAAGGGGACGATGGTGGCCATGAACTATCGCATGGTCAACACGGTGGTCAATCGCTGTATTAAGCCGCACGATGGCGATATTATTGTGCCCATTGCTTCGGTGGCGGTGATTGGGACCACCTCGGTGAGGGTGGCCGACCCGGATAAGTATGCTATTGAGGATTGGGAAGTACAATTGATGCTAGATGAAGGCGAGAAGCTGGTCCCCAGTTTTAAGCAATTTCGGGCGCTGCGAGCCTGGGCCGGGGTCCGTCCGCTGTACCAGGAAAAAGCCGAGGGAGCCGACCTGCGTGATGTGACCCGCAAGTACACCCTGCTTGACCACACCCCGCGCGACGGGGTAGACAATTTTATCACAATTACAGGCGGCAAGTGGACCACTTACCGCCTGATGGCCGAAGAGACGGTGGACCTGGTCTGCAAGAAACTGGGTACTGAGCGACCCTGCCAGACGGCCACCACGGTTCTCAAAAGTCCCGGCGACAAGAAATTTTATACCTTGGGCCAACGCCTGGAAAAAATCGAATCAGGCGAATGGAGCGGCCAGCTTATCTGCGAGTGTGAATTGGTTACCCGCCCGCAAATCGAAGAGCATCTGGCCCACGATCCAACCAACATAATCAATAATCTGCGGCGCGATTTGCGCCTGGGGATGGGGCCTTGCCAGGGCGGTTTTTGCACCTATCGGGCTGCCGGCATTATGAACGAGTACAAGCGGCTTTCGGCGCCCGAAACCAACAAAGCTCTGGTGGACTTTTTGCAGGAACGCTGGAAAGGTGTCCAATCGGTGCTGTGGGGCCAGCATTTGCGCCAAATGCAGCTTGACGAAGGCATCTATCTGGGTCTATTGGGCCTGGACAAACTACCCACCGAGTTAAGCGGCCTGGATAGGGGCCGCATCGGCGAAGTGGAAACGGAAGGGTACTTTGAATTAGAAACAAGAAATTAGAAGTAAGAAATTAGAGAACCTCTTTCTTACTCCCTACTTCCTACTCCCTACTTCTTACTTCCTACTTATAGGAAAGTTCTATGTCTCGCTATGATGTTGTTGTCATTGGGGCCGGGTTGTCCGGGCTGACCACAGCCTGCCAACTGGCCCAGAATAATCAAAAAGTTTTAGTAACCGCCACCGGCATTGGGGCGCTGCTGTTAGCCTCCGGCTGTATTGATGTATTGGGTTTTCAACCAGCCGATTCGATGGAGCCGGTCAAGAACCCGGCCAGTAAACTGGATGCCTTTTTGGCCGAGCGGCCCAATCATCCTTACGGCCTGGTGGGGCGAGCGAACCTGGAAGCCGGAATCAATAACTTCCTCAAACTGGTCAACCAATACGGCCTGGATTACCAGGGCGACTTCAACCACAATTGGTTACTGCCCAGCGCCGCCGGAGCCGTCCATCCGACGTGCCTGGCCCCGGCCTCGCTGGCCAAAGGCGAATTGAGCACCGGGGAAAGCATACTTATTGTGGGTTTCAGTCAGATGCGTGATTTTTACCCCACCTTGATTAGCCAAAACCTCAACGAGCAAGATTTAGTAAAATCTGAACCTTGCCTGATTGACGTGACCATTCCCAGAGCCGGCAAAGTGGATGTGGTCCCGACGGAAGTTGCTCACGCCTTTGAAAAAGTGGAGTTCAGGCGTGAGGTCATCAAGGCCGTCAAAAGCAAAAGCAAAGGGTATCAGCGAATTGGCTTTCCGGCGATGTTAGGCGTGAAACAACATCGTGAAGTGGTCGCTGACCTGGAAAAGGGGCTGGACAAACCTGTGTTTGAGATTAGCGCCCTGCCGCCTTCGATACCGGGCCGGCGATTGTACGAGACTTTGAAAGAGGCTTTTTTGCAGGCGGGCGGAAAGTTAATCCTCAACGGCAAAATCGTGGCCGGAACCATTGAGGACGGCCGGGTAACGCAAGTGCAACTGGAAACCGTCAGCCGCCTCAAGCCGATTCAGGCCCAGCATTATGTTTTAGCCACCGGCGGCCTTTTTGGCGGCGGCCTGGCAGCCCATCAAGATGGTCGTGTGACCGAGCAGGTTTTTGGCCTGCCCATTACCGCCGAAACAAACCGGCACAAGTGGTTCAACCCGCATTTTGTCTCGCCCCAGGGTCAGCCCGTTTTTAATTATGGGGTCAAAGTTAATGAGCGCCTGAACCCGGTTAATGGCAGCGCTGGCCCGCTGGCCGAAAATTTGTACGCCATTGGGGCAGTCCTGGCCGAGTCAGAATGGGCGCACGGCCGCACCGGAGATGGCCTGGCTGTGGCTACGGCGGCAGCGGTGGTCAAGCAGATAAGTTAGGCAAGGAACAGTAACCAGTGAACAGTTATCAGTGAGCAGTTATCAGTAAACAGTTCAATTATCTACTAACCACTGATTACTGGCTACTGATTACTGACTACTGGTTACTACTAACGAGGAGTCTTTTTGTGAGCACAGAAACTTTGGATGACGTCACGTTGTCCATCTGGCATCAAGTTCAAAACAGCGCCGATTTGTGCGTTAAGTGTAATATTTGCACCTCTCACTGCCCGGTTTCTAACGTTACCCCCAAATTTCCCGGCCCCAAATTTGTGGGGCCGCAGGCGCAGCGATTCCGCAACCCCAAAGAAATTTCGGTGGATGACAGCCTGGATTATTGCAGCGGCTGCGGCGTCTGCACGATGGTTTGCCCGCACGAAGTCAAAGTGATGGAGATGAATGCCAAGGCCCGCTACAAACTGTACCAGCGCCGGGGTATTCCGCTGCGAAACCGCCTGTTAGGCCGGTCCGAGTTAATGGGCAAATTGGCCAGCCCGGTCGCGCCGATTGCTAACTTTATGGCCCATTTGAAACCGCTGCGGATTCTGGCCGAGGCGGTGATGGGCGTTCACCGCGATGCGCCGCTACCGCCTTTTTCGTTCGAGACCTTTCGCGGCTGGTACAAGGGCGTCTACCAAAAAGCGAATGGGCGCAAAAAGACCGGCAAACAGGTGGTTTATTTCCACGGTTGCAGCACGGCTTATTTTGAGCCACGCGTGGGCAAAGCCGCCCTGGCCGTGCTGGAACATAACGGCTTTGAGGTGATTATACCGGAGCAAGTTTGCTGCGGCCTGCCGATGCTTTCCAACGCCGAATTTGAGGCAGCCTGCCACAACGCTGAAAAAAATGTCAACTCATTGGTCAAGTATGCCCGCCAGGGCATCCCCATTGTCGGCACCTCGACAAGCTGCACCCTCTCGCTCAAATCCGATTATCGTCATATTCTCGACTTGAATACTGAACCTTTTGAACTGGTGGCTCAGCAAACCTACGATATTTGTGAGTTTCTGCTCGACCTGGCCGATGCCGGTCAACTCAAAACCGATTTCAAACCTGTAGAAGCGACCCTGCCCTACCATTCACCCTGCCAGCTCAAAGCCCACAATATGGGCCTGCCGGCCATTGATTTGATGGAGATGATCCCCGGCGTCAAAATTCAGCATGTCCAGGCCGACTGCTGCGGTATTGCCGGGACGTATGGCTATAAGAAAGAAAAATATCAGATTGGGATGGATGTCGGCAAACGTGTTTTCGATCAGGTCAAAGCCTCCGGCTCAAAGGTGGCTGTTTGCGACAGCGAAACCTGTCGTTGGCAAATTGCCCACGCCACTGGCGCTACGATGATCCATCCGGTTGAACTACTGGCCCAGGCGTATGGGCTGGAATATTGACCGCCGACAGACGACCGCCGACAGCAGTCATTGGTGTGCCAAATATTCTGGCGGCGGTCAGTGGTCAGCGGTCGGCGGTCGTCTGGATGAGTGGGAAAGACGCTGGGCGCCCTATGATGAACCGACTTATCAAGCGGTTTTGAGTTATATCCGCCCTGACGATGTTGTGCTGGATATTGGGGCAGGTGATTTGCGGCTGGCCCGGCGGATGGCAGCGATTGCCAGGTGCGTTTATGCGATTGAGATACAGCCCGCCTTGTTGGCTCACCGGGGGCCGCTGCCTGCTAACCTGACCGTTCTGTGCGCCGATGCTCGCTCCATTCCCTGGCCTAGGGGTATTACGCTGGGCGTACTCTTAATGCGACATTGCACTCACGTAGGTTTGTACGCAGCTCGACTGCGGGCGGCAGGCTGCCGAGGTTTGATCACCAATGCGCGCTGGCGGCTGGATGTCGAATGGATGGATTTAGGGCTGCGTTTGCCCTGGGCAAAAGTGGAGTTTGGCTGGTATGCCTGTCTGTGCGGCCAAACCGGCTTTGTAGCCGGTCCGCCTGAGCTGTTAACTGAGGCCCGCATGGATCAGGTCAGTGAAACAGAAAACTGCCCGGCTTGTTTGGGCTAAAGGTAATATGGGGATTATTGGAGCTTTCGGGCGATAGAATAACGGATGTCCAAGTACATTATTGCCATAGACCAAAGCACGCACGACACCAGTTGTGTTATCTTTAATCGTCTCGGCGAAGTGGTCAGCCAGTCTACCTTAAAGCACCGCCAAATTCACCCCGAAGCTGGCTGGCTGGAACATTATCCTTTGGAAATCTGGGCCAACACCCAGGTGGTGATAAAAAGCGCCATGAGTAAGGCCGGACTCAACGCCGGAGATATCGCCGCCATCGGTCTGGCTAATCAACGTGAAACTACCGTTGTTTGGGATAAAACAACGGGCAAACCTTACTATAATGCCATCGTCTGGCGGGATATTCGGACGGTTGAAATTTGCCAGCAGTTAGCGCGAGAGGGTGGACAAGATCGTTTTCGGCTGCAAGTGGGCCTGCCGGTAACGCCTTATTTCTCTGCCCCCAAGCTCAAATGGCTGCTGGATAATGTAGAGGGACTGCGCGAAGCGGCCGAACGGGGTGAGGCTGTTTTTGGGAATATGGATACCTGGCTGGTCTGGAACCTGACCGGCGGGACCAAGAGTGGGGTTCATATCACCGATGTGACCAATGCTTCGCGGACGATGTTGATGAATTTAGCCACAACCACCTGGAATGACAACATTTGCCGGCTGCTGACCATTCCCAGAAGGATGCTGCCTGAAATTCGTCCTTCCAGCGATCCAAACATCTACGGTTACACCCAACCGGATGGGTTTTTGGGAGGCAGCGTGCCGATTTGTGGCATCCTGGGTTCGCAGCAGGCGGCGGCGGTGGGGCTGGTTTGTCTAAGCCCCCTTGAAACAAAAAATAGCTATGATGGGGCCTCATTCGTGATCATGAATACCGGGACTCGGATCGTTCCCTCCCGGCAGGGCCTGCTGACAACGGTTTTCTATAAGTTTGGCGCTCAACCCACCGTTTACGCCCTGGAAGGCTCGATCGCTTTTACCGGCCTTATCATCGAATGGCTGCGTGATAACCTGGGGCTAATTGAGAAGATGGCCGATATTGAAGCGCTGGCTAAAACCGTCAAAGACAACGGCGACGTTTACTTTGTGCCGGCCTTTAATGGACTGTTCGCTCCCTACTGGCGCAGTGATGCGCGCGGGGTCATGGCTGGGTTGACCCGTTTTACCAATAGAGGCCATCTGGCCAGGGCGGCCCTGGAGTCAATTGCGTATCAAACCCGTGATATCCTGGATGCCATGGAAGCCGACCTGGGCACAGAATTGATCACCTTAAAAGTTGACGGAACCATGACCTCGGTAGATTTACTGATGCAGTTTCAGGCAGATATTTTAGGTATCCCGGTGACCCGCCTAAAAGTGACCGAACCGACTGCCCTGGGCGCAGCCTATGCCGCCGGTTTAGCCGTTGGCTTTTGGCGGGATATGGCTGAAATCCAGCAGCAGTGGTCGGTTGACAAAGTCTGGAAGCCGGGCATGAGCCGGGAAACCCGGGCCAAATTATACAAAGGCTGGCAGAAAGCGGTTACCCGATCTTTGGATTGGGTCAACCAGACCTCCTTGCTGGCCGAAGAAAAAGGCCTTGTGCCATTACCCCATCACGAAGGATAAAAACCCATGGCTAAACGCCGCCCCAAACAATTAACCCCGGCAGAGCGCCATGCGCTCCTGATGAAACGACGCAATTTATTGCTGGGCATTTTGTGGACGTTTATCGTTATTGTCGCCAGCTTGTATGGCTATTCACACGGCTATCCCTTAGTTGCTGCCGGCCAAACAGGCCAGGGCATTTTGATCGGTCTAGCCTACGGCGTGGGGGCTTTACTGGCTGTCATGATCGCCTTTTATCTCAATCGAAAACTGAGGGGGTTATAACCACCTATGATCGGAATAGTCATTGTCTCTCACAGTCATCTGTTGGCCCAGGGCGTTCAGGAGATGGCCTTGCAAATGTCGCAAAATTTGGTCAAAATTGAGGCGGCCGGCGGCGTAGACGATCAGACCATCGGCACCAGCGCCGAACGGATTCACCAGGCCATTACTCGAGCTTACTCACCCGATGGCGTTTTAATTTTGTTTGATTTGGGCAGCGCCTTGTTTAGCACCCAAATGGCCGTCGAGATGCTGCCGCCAGAGCAGCAAGCTCAGGTGAAGGTCAGCGCGGCTCACCTGGTAGAAGGGGCTATTGTCGCCGCCGTTGAGGCCTCGCTGGGACACAGTTTGGAAGAAGTCAACAATGCAGCCGAAGCTGTCAAAGAGATGCAAAAGATCATATAATTGTTGCTTGTATCTTCTCATAGGGGATTTGTCCTGTGCAATCAAACTCTTTTACTATTCAAAATGAAGTGGGACTCCATGCCCGTCCGGCGGCGCTCTTTGTGCAAACGTCGGCAAAATTTAAATCTAAAATCAAGGTCAGAAATGCTACCAGGGGGACGCCCTTTGTGGATGCCAAAAGCATCCTGAGTGTGTTAGGGCTGGGGGTAGCCAAAGGGCATACCATCGAAGTTACGGCTGAAGGGGAGGATGAGCAGGTCGCTCTGGAAACTATCGCCCAATTAATTGCGAATAATTTTGCCGAGTCAGCGACCACTTAAGCAAACTCGGCCTGGCAAATAGAATATGTCTGAGGATAAACTCGCCCTGCTGGCTAAGGTTGCCAGTCTTTATTACGAAAAAAACTTAACTCAGGCAGAAATTGCCCAACGACTCAATATTTCTCGTCCTCAGGTGTCACGACTTCTGGCCGAAGGACGCCAGGAGGGTGTGGTTGAAATTATTATTCACCACCCTGCTGCCAAATCCTCCTCGCTGGAACAGGAATTACTCGATCGTTTTGCCCTGAAAGAAATAAAAATATTAGTCACCGGCCCCATCGGTTATTCCCAACTGGTCGAGCGATTGGGGGTGTTGGCCGCGCGCCACATGGAAGAGCGGCTGGAAGATGGTATGATCCTGGGCATTTCCTGGAACACGGGCGTGTACCAGGTGGTCAATGCGCTGCGAGCCGCTCACCAAAAAAAGGTCACGGTAGTTCAGCTTACAGGCGCAGTTGGCTCCATTAATCCCCTCATTGACGGCCCGGACCTGACCCGCTGGCTGGCCCAAACTCTGGGCGGGCAGTACAAATATCTGCCCGCGCCCCTCCTGGTCGAAAGTCCGGCCACCCGCGAGGCGTTGCTGCAAGATCGCTCCATTCGGGAGTCTATGGCTTTGCTGGACCAGATGGATATGGCCCTGATCGGCATCGGCAGTCTTTCGCCGGCCCTGTCCAGCCTGCTCCTGGCTGGCTACATCACCGAGGCCGAACTGCGCGAAATCATCCGGCAGGGCGGCGTGGGGGATATTTGTTCCTACCATTTTGACCTGCGCGGCCGGATTTTGCCGCTGGAGCTGCACCAACGGCTCATCGGCGTCTCCCTCGACACCCTCAAAAAGACGCCTTATGTGATTGGTGTAGGCGGCGGCATTGACAAAGCCTCAGCCGTGTTGGGGGCGCTTCGGCTGGGCGTGCTTGACTGCCTGGTGACCGATGAAATCGCCGCCCGAGCCGTTTTAAAGATGTCAACACAATCTTGATAGGATTGAGGAAACCTGGTTGAAACTTTTGATAATGGGGGCCGGGGCGATAGGCGGTTTCGTCGGCGGCGCGCTGGCGGCCAACGGCCATGAGGTGACCCTGGTGGGCCGGCCGGCCCTGATGGAAAAAATCGCTAGAACCGGGTTGACCCTGCGGCGGCCCAATTTTCCCGTTCAGACCGTCTCTCCGGCCACAACCACCGTTGTTCCCGCCGATTCGGGTTACGACTTTGTTTTGCTCAGCGTCAAAGCGCCTGACACGCCTCAAGCCATCAAAGACCTGTCAGGTTTGGCCCCCAAAACTTATATTGTTTCTCTGCAAAACGGCATCGGCAACGAGGAGCAACTGGCCGCTGCTTTTGGCCCGGAGCGCGTGATCGCCGGAACTATTACCATTCCGATTCAAGCGCCGGAGCCGGGCGTGATTGAAGTGAGCAAGCCCAAAGGCGGGCTGGGGCTGGCCGCCCTACACCCAGGTCAGCCGGTTCAAGCGTTGGCCGACGCCCTCACCGAAGCCGGTCTGCCTACCCTGGTTTACGACGATTACCGGGCCATGAAATGGTCAAAACTGCTGCTCAATATCGTTACCAATGCCTCCTCCGCCATCCTCGACCTGCCGCCGGCAGCGATCATTGCCCAACCGGCGCTGTTTGACCTGGAAATCAGGGCGCTGCAAGAGGGCGTGGCGGTGATGCGGGCGCAGGGCATCCGGGCGGTGAAGCTGCCCGGCTACCCGGTTGACTGGTTAGCCCGCATCCTCTCGGCCCGCTGGCTGCCCCAGGCCGTCACCCGCGCCTTGCTCCGCCCCTCGATGGCCAGTGGACGCGGTACAAAAATGCCCTCGCTGCACATTGACCTGGCCGCCGGACGGGCCACTTCCGAGATTGGGGTATTGAACGGAGCCATTGTCGAAGCCGGGCAGAAAGTAGGCGTAGCCACCCCGGTCAACCGGGCGCTGACCGAAATTTTGAGCGGGCTGGTATCGGGCCGATTGGAATGGGCGGATTATCAGGGGCAGCCGACAAAGTTAATCGAGGCGGCAACAAGCGAAGATAACAAAATTTATCGGAGATAAAAATCAAGATTCTGATGTCATTCCGAGTGGAGCGGAGCGGAACGAGGAATCCCCCCGAAATCATCACTCAGGTTAATACTTTGAGAGGTTTCAATCAACCATGCAAAAAATGATAGGCATCCCTGCCAGCAGTGGCATTGCCATTGGCCCCATCTTTATCTACCAGCCGGTAACACCTGTCGTGGAACGGCGCACCATCACCGACGCTGCTGCCGAGATTGCCCGGCTCGAGGCGGTCATCGTCACTGCTGGCCACGAGTTAGAGGCGCTCAAAATCAAAACCCAGGCAGCGGTGGGCACGGAGGAAGCCCAGATTTTTGAAGTGCATCGGATGTTTCTGGAAGACGCCGCTTTTGCCGGGGAGATCAAAGAAGCGATTGAAACCGGCAAAATCAATGCCGAAGCCGCGGTCAGCCAGACGGTTACAGCCCTGGTTGAGCAGTTAGAGGCCCTGGATGACGACTACTTCCGCCAGCGGGCCGCCGACATCAAAGATGTGGGCCAGCGCCTTCTCCGGCTGCTCACCGGCGTGGGCGGCAGCAATCTAGCGCAGTTGACCACCCCGGCCATCATCCTGGCCGCCGATTTGACCCCTTCCGATACAGCTACAGTTGACCGCGAGATGGTGTTGGGGTTTGGGACCGCCACCGGTGGGGCCACCTCGCACACGGCTATTCTGTCGCGCAGTTTGGGGATTCCGGCGGTGGTAGGATTGGGGCCGGAGGTGCTTCATCTGGCTGCGACCGACCAATTGATTTTGGATGGCGGCAGCGGCGAGGTTTGGGTCAACCCCGACGCCGCGACCATTGCCGCCTTTGAGCAGCGCCGCCAGGCGCAGTTGCAGGTTCAGGCCGAGGCCCTCCGCCACGCGCACCAGCCCGCCATCACCACCGACGGGCGGCAGGTCGAAATTGCAGCCAACATCGGCAGTTTGGCCGACGCCAAACAAGCCATCGCCATGGGCGCGGAAGGCGTGGGCCTGCTGCGGACCGAATTTCTCTTTTTGGAGCGCAGTACCCTGCCCGGCGAAGAAGAGCAGTACCGGGTTTTACGGGCCATCGCCGATGTGTTTCAACAGCGGCCGCTGGTAATCCGCACCCTGGATGCCGGCGGCGACAAGCAAATCCCCTACCTGGACATGCCGGCCGAGCAAAATCCTTTCCTGGGGCGGCGAGCCATTCGCCTGACGTTGGCCGAACCCCAGTTGTTTCAGGCCCAACTGCGGGCCATTCTGCGGGCCGGACACGAGCGCAACATCAAAATTATGTTTCCCATGATCAGCTCGGTGAGCGAACTGCGCCAGGCGCGCGCTCAACTTGAACAGGCCCAAGCCGCTTTGGCGGCGGCTCAGATTCCCCAGGCCGAGTCGCCGGAGGTGGGGATTATGGTCGAAATCCCCTCAGCCGCCATCATGGCCGATGCCCTGGCCCCGCTGGTTGACTTCTTCAGCATTGGTACCAATGATCTGGCCCAATACACCCTGGCCGCCGACCGCACCAATCCCCTGGTCGCGCCCCTGGCCGACCCGCTTCATCCGGCGGTGCTGCGTCTGATCCGGCAGGTAATCGAAGCCGGACACGCGCACGGTAAATGGGTGGGCATGTGCGGCGAGTTAGCCGGCAATCCTCTAGCGGTGCCGGTCCTGCTGGGTCTGGGCCTGGATGAGTTTAGCATGACCGCGTCGGCCATTCCGGCGGCTAAAGCCCTCATCCGCACCCTGTCTGTGCCGCAAGCGCAGCAGTTAGCCCACGCATGTTTGCAGTTAACCGACCTGGCCGATGTGCAACAATTTTTGAGCCAGCCATTTTGACGTTAATCACTCAGGTACGACGCACTTTAGCAGAATAAACTCGGTTAATAAATTAAAGTGCGCCGCACCTTCTTTTTAAGCCAGCCATTTTGACACTGCCACTTTTTATGAATATACTCAGCCCAGATTCCCCATCTCGGAGCGACACATGAACTACATCCTGGCAGTGGCAGCAATTTTGGTCGCCTACATTTTTGGCTCTATTCCGGTGGGCTACCTGGTGGCCCGGCTGTACGGAGTTGATGTGACCGCTTCGGGCAGCGGGCGAACCGGCGGCACCAATGTCCTGCGCTCGGTCGGGCCGGTGGCCGCCGCCCTGACCATAATGGGGGATATTCTTAAAGGGTTAATCCCGGTTTATCTGTTGGCAATTGTCGCTCATCCGCTGGTTACGGCGCTGGCGGCTACGGCTACAGTGGTGGGTCACAATCATTCCCTTTTTCTCCATTTTCGGGGCGGCGTGGGCGCAGGCACGGCGATGGGTGCGCTGGGCGGCCTTACCTTTCCCGGCGCGTTGGTCGTTGCCGCCGCCGGGCTGATTGCCCTGGGGGTCAGCCGCTACGCCTCGGTGCTCTCAACAACCATTGCCGTTGCCACGCTGGTGGTTTTGGTTGTTTTTGCCGGTCTTGGTTACGTCCCCTATGCCTACATCCTCTCCGGTGTGTTGACGCTGCTGGTCATGTTCAATGCCCTGCGGCCCAACTTTGCCCGGCTGCGGGCGGGAACTGAGCGCAAGGTAGGCCAAAAACCCGAAAATATTGTGCGGGTTTCAACCCATCACTGATTTTTATCGGCTTGTTTTTCAGCGGGTTTCGACATGAAGGTTGATTAAGTCGAACCCGAAGAAAGATCGCTGCAACAAAGGCGTTGCGGCGATTTTTTTAACTAGGTTAACAACTTTCCTTTTGCTCAGTTATATTTTACCAAATCTTCTATATATAGTATGATGTTATTATCAAAACCACAATATTTAGTACCTATCCGAAAACCCGTAGGTTGGCATCCCTATGCCAGCCGATGACGCATAGGATACGTCATCTACAGAGGTTTTCGGATAGGCTCTTAGTGAAAAGAGGTGAGAATGGTCAATATCTATTTAAAGCCATGAGCTGTTCCAACAGTAAGGCGGTAGATTTTGCTACCTCCTGAAAAGTGGTTTTATGTAGAACTAAAGACACATGGGAGAGATAGGAGATGAATCGGAGATATTCCATTGCCATTGCCGGCAATATGGGGGTGGGCAAAAGCACTTTGACCCGCCTGCTGGCCAAAGATTTAAGCTGGACTCCTTTTTATGAAGCTGTGGACGACAATCCTTACTTGGCCGATTTTTACAAAGATATGCGCCAGTGGAGCTTCCACTCTCAAATTTTTTTCTTATCGCGCCGGCTGCGCTACCAACGCGACATTGCCAACTATCCCGAATCGGTGGTGCAAGACCGCAGCATTTACGAAGACGCCGAGATTTTTGCCCGCAACTTACACCAACGGAATAATATGACCCAGCGTGATTATCAACTCTATCGCGATCTGTACGAGGAATTTATTCAGTTTTTACCCCGGCCCGATTTGATCGTTTACCTCAAAGCCAGCCTGCCCACCTTAATCGAGCGCATTCACCGCCGAGGCCGCGATTTCGAGCAGGACGTTTCGCCTCTCTATTTGCAGCAACTCAACGAGCTGTATAACGCCTGGATCGAAGATTTTACCCTCTGCCCTATCCTGACCGTGCCCGCCGACAATCTGGACTTTGTCCGTTTCCCCCGGGATTTTGCCCTGATTAGAGAAAAGATTATGGAGAAGCTGGCCGGTCGGGAAAAAGTATATTTTTAACAAACTCTCGGCATTTGGGGCAAAAAGCATCACGAATAACACGAATTAGCGAATATCACAAATAATCTGAGGGATGTTTACTAAAAAATGGGTGTCATTCGTCCATTCGTGACAAGCTTTTAAACAAGAAAGCCTCGTCTCAAAAGAGACGAGGCTTTTTTGCGAAATTGGCTTTGGCTACTAGAGTTTCACCACATTGCTGGCCTGGGGGCCTTTGGCGCTTTGTTCAACCGAGAACTCCACGCGGTCGCCCTCCTCCAGATTGCGGAAACCATCCGCCTGGATGGCCGAGTAATGCACAAAAACATCGGGGCCATCGTTGCGGGTGATAAAGCCGTAACCTTTGGAGCCGTTAAACCACTTAACGGTACCGGTAATCCGCTCGCTCATGGGGGATTTGCCTCCTTCCCTACAAGTTTCATAGGGCAGTCCCCATTTTTCGGCTCGCAAAAACACGCTTGAAGCTGGAGGGGCGGGCGTTTACTTGACGTAGCTGAAACTCGGGAATAATGCAACCTACTGTAAACAAGTGTAACATAGAGGCATCAATCCGTCAAATAGTTCTATGTCAACCTGAATTACACCCTTGACATACCTAGACTTTCTATATATAATGACTTTAGAGTATTAATTCTACCATTTTTTTAGCTTAATTTGGCGGGCCTGTCAGGAGAATCTATAATTTCACTGGCAGCAGAAGTCGCTAAATAAGCGACCCCACCCAAACTGATTCATCGTTTCCGAGAACCATAAAAACATGGTCCAAATCGCCCCGCAAACCCTCAAAAGAGTTTCGCCGGTCTCGCCCAATTCTACCTTCAAAAATCTCACCTTGAGCGAAGCCATAGCCGCCATTGACCGGCTGCAAGAGAATGTGACCCAGGCGGCGGTGGTCAAACCCCAAACTTTGCAGCTCATTTTAACGGCCATCCTGGGGCGAGGCCATTTGCTGTTGGAAGATGTGCCCGGCGTGGGCAAAACCCTGGTGGCCAAAGCCCTGGCCCGCTCCATTAGCGCCAGCTTCAAACGGGTCCAATGCACTCCCGATTTGCTGCCCAGCGACATCACCGGCGCTTCGATTTACAACCAGAAAGAACAGCGTTTTATCTTTGTGCCCGGCCCGCTTTTTGCCCAATTTGTGCTGGTGGACGAAATCAACCGGGCTACCCCACGCACCCAGTCGAGCTTGCTGGAAAGTATGGCCGAGCGCCAGGTGACGGTAGATGGCCAACGCTACCCCCTGGAAGAACCTTTCTTTTTGATTGCCACCCAAAACCCGATTGAGACCGCCGGCACCTTCCCTCTGCCCGAAGCCCAACTGGACCGCTTTTTGGTCTCGCTCAGCCTGGGCTACCCCCAATTCGAGGATGAAGTGCTGATTTTGGAGCGTGAGGAGCAAGAAGACCCGCTCGACAACATCAAGGCGGTTCTTTCGCCCAGTGACGTGCTGGCCTTGCAGGAACTGGTCAAAAACGTGGGCGTGGTTCGCCCGCTCAAAGAGTACATTGTCAACCTGCTGACCGCCACCCGCAGCCACCCTGACGTGCTGTTGGGCGTCAGCCCCAGGGGCGGCGTGGCCTTGCAGCGAGCCGCCCAGGCCATGGCCCTGCTCCACCACCGCGATTTTGTCACCCCCGACGACATCAAAGCTGTAGCCAAAGCTGTGCTGAGCCATCGCCTCATCACCCCGGAACGCTCCACCGAACTGGCCCACCGCATCGTGGATGCGGTGCTCACCTCGACGCCGGTGCCGGTGCAACCGCCCGCTAAGGATGCTTCTTCAACCTTACGCAGGCTTTCAAGTCGCCTCGATCCCTAGTAATGCCTACTCGACGCGCCCGGGCGCTCTTCATCCTAAGTGCAATCCTCTATTTTCTGGCCAACCAAACCCAGGTCGGTTGGATTTATATCATCACCGACGGCATCATCGGCCTGCTGATCGTGGCGGCGCTTTATTCCTGGGGCATGCTGGCCGGCATCCGGGCCGACCGCGAATTACGCCCGGTTTCAGCCGACCCGGTTGAGCCAGGATCACAACCAGACGAGTTTGAGCTAATCCCACCCAGCTTTCACGAAGACGACCCCATCGAAATCAGCCTGCGCTTCCGGCAGACGGGGCTGCGGCCGGCGCTGCTGGTCGGCGGATTGGAGCAGTGTCCCTTTACTCCGGCGGAGGATGAGGCGCAGCCATTTTTTATCCCTACATTGTTTAGGGGTCAAACGAACAGTTTGACCTACAGGACGATGTGCGACCGGCGAGGGCTGTACTCGTTTGCGCCGTTGCAGTTGGAGTCGAAGGGGCCGTTTGGGCTGTTTCACACCCGCAGCACGGTGGCGGCTCCCGGCCAAATTTTGATTTATCCGGCCTATCATCCCCTCAAGCGCCTGCGCCTCTTTGAAAAAAGAGAATTGGCCGAGCAGGCGGCGCTGCGGGTGGGCCGGGGCAGCCAGGTGATCGGCACGCGGGAGTACCGCACCGGCGACTCGCTGCGCCAGATTCATTGGCGCAGCACCGCTCGCACCGGCCAGTTGGTGGTCAAAGAATTTAGCGATGACGAGCAGCAAGCCTTTACCGTCGTGCTGGATTTGCAGGCCGACCTCTCGATTGGAGCCGGCAAATTTTCCACCTTTGAAACGGCCATCCGGCTGGCGGCCAGTTTTGGCTATTACGCCACTCAAAAAAATATTCCGCTGCGGCTGGTGGGGTCCAGCCCCAAATGGACTCCTCCGGCGATGCCGCTGGGCTGGTGGGGCCTGCTCAATTACCTGGCCAAAATACAGAATGACGGGCACGAGCCGCTGGCGAAGGTGCTCAACCGCCTGCCCGCCTCCACCTTTGTGGTGGTCCTGATCAGCCGTCCCCACGAAACCATTATCAGGGCACTGGCGGCGCTGGCTCAACCGAGCAGGCAGACCCTGGCAGTCTTCATCACCCCGGATGGCGCTCTGCCCACGCTGCCGCCAGCGTTGAAACAGCCGGGGCTAATGGTTAAGAGTGTGAGTCCGCACAACTGGGTGGAAGTATTGACGAATTTATAAAAAATGGAGCGCCATCCGAAATCCAAAAAAGAACCCGAACGCTCGCGCACCCTGCGCTACCTGATCCTGGCGGCTATGCTGGTTCCGCTGCTGGCTGTCGCGCGGGTGGGCAATCTCTGGCCGCAGGTAATCGTGGCGGCGCTGGGTATCTGCGCCGGGCACGCCTACAGCTATTATTTTGTGGAGCGCCCCAGCCGGATCGTGCGGGCGATTATGTTTGTGGCCATCCACCTGGCCCTGGCCTGGATGTGCGCCGGGCTGGCCGGCGGGGCCACCCTGCCCCAGGCGCAGTTTGCCATGTTTGCCCAGGCCATTACCAGCTTCGACCTGCGCTACCGCCGCAGCCTGTTCAACACCCTGATCCACAGCCTGGCCAATTTGTACATTGCCGCCTCGCTAAGCCGCACCGTCGAATTGGGCCTCTATCTACTCCTATTTGCCGGTTTTGTCCTGGCTGCCTTTTTTGTGGCTGAAAAAGAGGACGGTTTGAAAGCAGCCAAACTACGTCCCCTGATCGCCTCCGTCCCCTCGTCATCTCCACGGGGCGGCCTGCTGCTTTTTGGCGTCGCTTTTGGCCTGGCGACGCTGTGCGCTATCTTTACCGCCTTTCTGTTTACCCCCCGCTTCGCCGGGCGACCGCTGGTCCCGCCTTTCACCATCAATGTGCCTCTGCGCGGCGGGGTCAAAGCGCAGATCATCAATCCCGGCGTGCCGTTGGTACAGATCAACGGCTGGAGCGACGGCGTCAGCGACTACTTTTATGGTTTTGATACCAACCTGGATTTGCGCTATCGCGGCGGCCTCAGCAACGAAATGGTGATGTATGTCCGCAGTCCCAGCCGCAGCTATTGGCGCAGCCACAGCTATGATTTTTACACGGGCGAAAGTTGGAGCCAGAGCGACACGACTTTAACGCCGGCGCCCCGCCGGCGGCGGGTCTACTTTGAGCTAACGCCGCCGCTTGGCTCGCCGGCCAGCGCCGGCCCTGCTCAGGACGAGCAGCAAATTGTCCAATCCTTTACCATCGCCAAAGACCAGCCCAACTTGATTTTTGCGGCCTACCGTCCGGCTGAAATTTTTATCGTCGCCGAAAGCATCTCCCGCGACAGCGGCGATGGCCTGCGCCTGCCGGAAACGCTCAAAGCGGGAATGACCTACAGCGTGGTTTCTTACCGGCCCAATTTCGACCCGGCCCAACTCCGCCAGGCTTCGACCCGCTATCCCCCGGCTGTGGCCCAACGCTACCTGCAACTGCCCCCCAACATTTCCACGCGGGTCAGGAATCTGGCGCAAAGGCTGACCGCTGCCCAGGCCAACAATTACGACAAGATCATGGCCTTGACCGAGCACCTGCTGACGAACTACCCTTACAACTACTTTCCCCCACCCCATCCCCCCGGCGCGGAAGTGGTGGACACCTTTTTGTTCGAGGATCAGGAAGGGGTGTGCGAGCAGTACGCCACCGCTCTGGTGGTCATGGCCCGCACGCTGGGCATCCCGGCCCGGCTGGTCGCAGGCTATGGCTCTGGCGATTACAACCCGCTGACCGGCTACTACGAGGTCAGGCTCAACCACGCCCACTCCTGGGCCGAAGTTTATTTCCCTGAGCATGGCTGGGTCCCCTTCGACCCGACGCCGGGCTGGACGCCGCAGCCCTACCCAACCCCGGTGCAAGCCTGGCTCTTCTCCGGCAGCCAGGTGTTTAGTTTTGACCTGCCCATCGCTAACCTCGTTTCCGGCGGAGCGGCCGGTATAGCTTTTATGGTCCCTTTCCTGGTCGCTTCGACGGTGCTGGTGGGTTTGGGTCTGCTGGCCCTCTATTTGTACCGGCGGCTCAAGCCGACCTTTGCCCAGCCCACTACCCGTGACCAAACCACCGACCCGACCCGCCGCCTGATTCTGGCTCTGTACGAACAGGGCGCAGCGATTTTGGCCCGTCGCAACTATCGCAAAAGGGAAACGTGGGAAACGTTGAGCGAGTATGCTCAAACCGTAGGGCGTTTGCCGGCCTTGAGGCAGTTGACCCAGGCCGCCGAGGTGGCGGCCTATCGCCCCGAAGCGCCAGGGGAGGAGAAAGTGGCCGAGGCTAAAGCGGCATTAACTTCTCTGCAAAGTGAAGTAAAATGATCTTTGTGGTTCCAAAGCTGGTGTTGAACACCGCCTCGATGAGATTAACTCAGGCAGCTTCATAACACTTTTTCTTTAATCACCCGCCGCGCCACCACCAGAGTCACATCATCCGCCGGGCCGATGCCGTTGGCGAAGGTATCGGCGGCGGCCAGCAGGGTGTCCAAAACCACCTGGGGCGGTTGGCCGCGCAGGGTCTCCAGCACGGTCAGGGTGCGTTCAAAACCAAAGATCTGCCCGGTTGCGTCTTTGCGTTCGATCAAGCCGTCGGTACAAAAGATGAGCGAATCGCCGGGGGCCAGGAAAATTGATAGCTCATCGTAGACCATATCGGCGATGATCCCCAGGGGCAGATGGTTGCCCGGCGTTTCAATCAGGAGAATTGGCTCGTTTTGAGCGGGGAGGAGGAACGGGGCCAGTTGACCGCCGTTGCTCAAGCAAACTTCGCCGCTGTTAGCCGAAAAAAGGGCATAAGACACGGCTACAAAAGAGCCGAGAGGCACATCTTTACACAGCAGGCGGTTGGTTTCGGTCATCACCTTACCCGGCGAGCGGTGATCTGAGCCTTTGGCGCTGACCAGGCTTTGGGCGGCGGCCATCAGCATAGCCGCCTGGATACTTTTGCCGGACACGTCGCCCACCACTAGGCCCAGGGTAGCATCCGTGCGCT
Organism: Anaerolineae bacterium; assembly: GCA_023151115.1. Next base: position 91,371 of record JAKLJP010000015.1, on the reverse strand, counting down.
CGACAAACTCGTAAAAATCGCCGCCGGTTTCGCGGGCGGGCAGGCAGATGGCCGCAATTTCCCAGCCCGGCAGCGTTGGAATCTGATCAGGAAAGAAGCCCTGCTGAATCTGGCGGGCAATGTTCAGCTCCTGTTCCACCTGTTTCACTTCAAGCTCGTACAAACGCGCATTTTCCAGGGCCACAGCCGCTTGGGTCGCCAGCAAGTGCAGCAAATCCAACTCATCCGAGGTAAAAGTGTGGGGTTGGTCATAAAAGACATTCAACACCCCCAGCACCTCGTCTCCCTTTTTGAGCGGCGCACCGATAATAGCCTGGAATCCGTGCGTGGCGGCATCACTTTGGTAAAGAGGATGTTCCAGCACATTCGGCACGGCAATATAGCGGCCGGAACGAGCTACCCTGGCCGTCAACCCATCCCGGCGAGGCTGCATCACTGCAATCTGCGCCGGGTCAGCGCCGTCAAGGGTAGTGGCCAGGGTAAAGGTATCGCTCTGGGCGTCGTAAAGATAAATGCGGGTCTGGCAGGCTTCCAGCAAGGTTAAAACAGCGGCGGCGACAGCCCGCAGCACCTCTTTCAAATCCAGAGAAACAGCAATGCTCAGGCCAATCTCCTGGACCGAAGCTAACAACTCGGCCCGCTTTTCGGCCTGGCGGTATAAACGGGCATTGTGGATGGCAATAGCCGCCTGGCTGGCAAACGCCTGAGCAATGTTGATCTGGGTCTCGTCAAACTGGTGGGGCGTGTAACCGTCAATATTCAAAATACCGACTACTTCGCCTCTGACGCTCAGCGGCACGCCCATCCACGACCTGATCGGACTGCCCGGAAAAGTTTTCCATTGATCGTGCAAACGGGTATCACCCAGCAGAATCGGCGTTTTGCGTTCGATCACCGTCCGTGTGCCCCACAAGTTGTTGAGCGAAACAGTCTGGCGCATCTGGATCGGTTGATGGGCCCCGCGAAAGGCCGCAATTTGCACCCCGCCATCGCCGAGTAAATGGATCGAACTGCCATCGGCCGAGATGACCTTGTGAAGCTGCTCTAAAATGAGGGGCAAAATTTCGTCGGGGTCAAGCGACTCGCTCAGGACGCGGTTAACTTCGTACAGGGTTTGGGCCTGGCGGCGGTGAGCTTCGGCGGTTTCGAGAGCGCGGGTGTAATCTACGGCCACCGCAATCTGTTTGCCGATGATGGCGCACAACTCCAATTCGACGGGGGTAAAAGTGCGCGGCTGGCGCACCACATCCAGGCTCAAGCTGCCGACCAGCTTATCCTGCACCACCAGGGGGATGATGACAATAGATTGAATACCCAGCAGGCGCATGGTGGGCCGGGCACTGCCCATCAGCGGGTCATTCTGAGCATCCAAGACCTGCAAGGGCTTCCGCTGAGTCTTCAACTGCTCTACCAGAGGATAATCGGTCAAAGGGACTTTCAAGGCCACTGCGCCCTGGTGAGGGTATTCGGCAATCACCAGGCCCTCGACATCCCTCTCGCCAAAAAACAACACCCCGCTGTGATCCACCTCAAACATCTCAACCAGTTGCCGGGCCACATTGGTCAGCATCTCGTTGAGGTTGAGCGAGGGGTTGAGGAGGGTGAGAAATTTTTGGAGGTTGGTTAAGGTATCCGCAGAATGCATTGACTACTTCATTCTGACCCACCGCTCGACCATAGCCATCTCATCTTCATACTCCCGCGCCGTGAGCGAAGCGAACTCGGCCCGGCGGCCGGCGTCGCGGCAGAAGATGGCTCGCCCGGAGATGGCTTCAAAGCGAAGGATGGGGTTAGCTTCATTCAGAGGAACCAGGTCAATTTCGGCAAGCGGGATGGTCTGCTGCAACGCGCCGGTCAACTCAAGCAGTTCAGCCAGAGAGGGTTTTGACTCAAACAGCACGCCCACATCCAGATCGCTGCCCGGTTTAATCTGGCCACTCTGGGCCGAACCAAAGACCCAGGCAGCTACCACCCTCGGTGCTGCGGCCAAAGTGCTCTCAAGGCGTGACCAATCAACGCTGGACATAAGCCAACACTTCTGCTCTAAATTGGTCAAAATCGGCCAGGTGGTTATTAACCACATCAGTCAAAATTGTCACATCCACCTGTTCGTACCGATGAACGATATAGTTACGAAAGCGCACCATCTGCCGATACGCCTCATCATCTGACAGAGCACCCAATTGAATACACCGCTCAATGGCATCCACGCCTGTTACCGCCGGGGTTTGTCCGGCCAAAGAAATAAGCCGCTGGCAGATGTCAATCACAATCTCAACTAACACCTGCAAATCCCGCTCCACTGCTCGGCGGGTGCGCCAATCGTCATTCAACTGCCCTGCACTGATCTGCCCCAGCGAGCGGAGTTCGATCAATGTCTCATCCAGCGATTGGAGTTTTTGGAGAATAACGCCATTAATCATTCTCTAGCTCTGCCCAACGGCATGGCCGTTGGCCTGCGCTTCCAACTCCAGGTAATTGCCCTCGATGGTCATAAATTCAATGGTATTGCCGAAAGGATCGCGGCAGAAGAAGCGGGGCCGGCCGGGGATGGCGATGGTGTCCCAGGGGGCGTAGCCGGCCTCTATCAGCTTATCCCAGGCTGCCGGCAAATCTTCAACCACCAGGCAGTAATGGCGGCCCGACGGGTCGTTGAGCGGCTCTTCGGAAAAAACGTGAAGTTCCATATTGCCCAGGCGAAACCAAACCAGGTCCAGATGCTGAATGGATTTGGGCACCGGCGCTTCTTCCAGGCCCAATAATCCGCTATAAAAAGCCCTGGCTATGGCTGCGGAATCTGGCCCCGGCGGGCGGGGAATGCTGATGTGTTGAATCTGTTGCGCTTTGATCATGGTTGCCTCCCATAGGTAAGTAGACAGTAGACGGCGCCCTTCGGCGTACCCGAAGGGGTATAGATAGGGGATTCTCTGTCTCTCGTCTACCGTTTACCGAATATGGTAAAGGCAAAAGGGCGCTTTGTCAAAGTACTGACTGAGGGTGGGATTTATTCCTTGGAGTTGCCTTAGTGGACCCGACTCAGACGTTTGGCGGCCAGGATAGCACTGACCAGGATAAAAAGTCCACCCAGCCACTGCCAGCCCGACAGACGTTCCTGCAAAAACAGGACCGACCACAACACCGACAGCAGCGTTTCTAGTGGGGTCAACAGGATCACCTGGCTGCCGCCGATGTAGCGCATACTGGTAAACATAGCCCACCAGGCAAAGTAGCCGGTCACTACACCCATCACCCCGGCTACTAACCAGCCCTGCCAGCCGGGGTCAGGCCAGACCGCGCCCTGAAACAGCCAAAACGTCCCAATTGTAGTCAGCATGCCCGCCATAACATACAGGGTAATCGTCCGGGTATCATAACTGCGGGCGTACCATTGAATGACGGCAAACTCAATGGAGACGCTGATAATATTGCCGCAAATCAGCAGCACCCCCAACCAATCGGCCTGGCCGCTTGGCCCAATCAGCAAATAGACCCCGATGAGACCCAGCCCCAGCCGGATAAACTGGCGGTAGGTCAGCTTTTCGCCGCCCAGGGCCAGCACGCCCAGCACCACCACCGGGCTGATCGAGAAAATCATGGTCGCAATGGAGGCGTCCATGCGGGTCAGCGACCAGAAAAAGGAGAGTACGCCGAAGCCATTAATCACCCCGGCTCCGCCGATTATCAGCAATCCCTTCCGATCTACCCGCAGCTTGCCGGGCGAGGTTACGCCCAGGGTTGCCACCAGGAGGGCAATAGAAATGGCAAAACGCAGCACCAGCAGGATTGTTGGGGTGAGGCCCAGACTGATTGCCGCTTTGCCCAACGGCGAAGATATGCTAAAAGCGATAGTAGACGCGATCGCCAGTGTCCAGCCGAGCCACGTTCCGCCCCAATCCAATCCGGCCCAAACATTCAATTTGCGCAGTCGAGTCATAAGAGTCATAAGCGAGACCAGGCCCGCTCGGGCGATGAGAGGGTTACGAAATCGAGCCAATGCCGTAAGCGCCGTGCAGCACTCGACCCTCATCAAAGCGGGTTAGCGAGTAAATGTCAATTGGTACGCGCGGCGGCTGTCCCAACACGGTCTGGGCCAGCGCTTCGCCAATGGTTGGAGCTAGTTTGAAGCCATGCCCGCTAAAGCCAACGCCAACATAAACCCCTTCGTAGTCCGGCACCGCTCCAACCAGCGGGTTCCAGTCAGAGGTAATATCGTAAGGGCCGGTCCAGCCGGCGGTGTATTCGCCTTCGGCAAAGGCGGGCATGCGGTTAGTAATAAGCCGGTCAATCCGCGAAACATGCTCCATCTCGACGTTATCGGTCAGGGTATCGGCGTCTTCGATAGGGTCGCCGTGGTCGCCGGTGCCGACCAGCACCACGCCGCCGGTTTCGGGCCGGAAGTAGATTTTGTCGGGGGTGGTCAAATCTTTGACGATGGGCCAGTTGGCTTGATAAGGCTGGCTGATTTTGAGGGTAATCACCTTGTGGCGGCTGATCACGTAGGGAAACTCCAGGCCGACAGGTTTGGTCAGGGCGTTGGTCCACGGCCCAGCCAGCAAAATGACGGTTGGAGCTTCAAAATCGCCATTGGGCGTCTGCACGGTTTTGACCGCGCCGCCGAGATGCAGGTGGGTCACAGGGGTATCGGTGTGGATGGTCACACCCAGCTCTTTGGCGCGTTGGGCGTAAGAAGTGGTGGTCAGGTAGGGGTCGCAGTAGCCGGTCAGGGTATCGTAGCCAATCACGCCGACATCCTCAAATTGAAGCAGCGGGTGAATTTCGTGGGCTTCGGCAGGGGTGAGGGTGCGGGTATCTACTTCATATTTATTTTGCAGGCGAAAGACGGTTTCCATGGGCTGGCGGTGTTCTTCCGGGCCGAGGATGAGGTAGCCGGTGCGCCGCCAGCCGCAGTCGCCGCCGACAATTTCGTTGAAGTTGGCAAAAATCTTGAGGCTCTCAACGGCGTGGACCATGTTGGCCTCAATCGAGTAGTGGGTGCGGACAATGGCGCACGATTTGGCTGTGCCGCCGGCACAGATGGCCTTTCGTTCCAGAACCACGACATTTTTCGCGCCATGTTTGGCTAAATTGTAAGCCACGCTTGCGCCGTACAGTCCACCCCCAATAATGATAATCTCCGCTGTTTTGCTGCTCAAGGGATAGTTCCTCCTTAAAGATGCGATGACTTGTGAGGCGAGGAGACGAGGACGAAGAGCGAGCGAGAAAGTTCTTCGCTCATCGTTGCGTATTATGCAACAATGTTCCCGCCTGGTAATTTTGCCATAGTATATCATCTTTTTAAGGGCTGTCAATCAGTTGAAAGTAGCCATCACTTTAAAGCAAAAACTCCCCTTCAATTCAGTTTGAAGGAGAGTTATAGTTGTCCGATTTCAAGCGAAAATGAAGTTTGGAAAACCAAAGCAAGCTTTGGACTCCTGTTTAGATGGTTTCGCCGCTGGCAATAAAGTCGGTTTGAAGGTGGGTTTCGTTAATATTGGGATTGATAATAACGTTATGTCCAATTTTAATCCCGGCGGGAATGCGTGCCCGTTTGCCGATAACGGTCAGGCCGGTATTGAGTCGCTCCGGGTGGCGGCGGTTGGGCACATTGTCCACTCCATAGCCAATTTCCGCGCCCTCGCCGACCCACACTTCTTTATCAACAATGGCCCGCTCGATTTTGGCGTTGGCGTTAATCACCGTATCATTCATAATAACCGAGTCACGCACAATCGCCCCCGGCGCAACCCGCACCCCCGGCGATAACACCGAGCGCTCCACAATTCCGTGAATAATGCAGCCATTAGAGAGCAGATTGCCACCCACCCAGGCATCCGAGCCAATTTGCACCGGTGGCTGCTCCTCACTGCGGGTGTGGATAACCCACTGCGGGTCGTACAGGTCCAGAGCCGGCGTTTCGGCCAGCAGCGACATATTGGCTTCCCAATAGGCTTGCAGCGTGCCGACATCGGCCCAATAGCCCTCGAAGGTGTAGGCATAGACTTTGCGATGATTAATGATCGCCGGCAGAACATCCCGGCCAAAATCATTCAAAGACTCATCTTGCAGAATTTCTCGCAGGGTATGAAAATCAAAAACGTAAATCCCCATTGAGGCCAGGGTTTCTTTTGAGCGGCGCGGTTTTTCCTTAAAGCCGGTTACCCGCATATCGCTGTCTACACTGACAATGCCAAAACGATGGGTTTCAAAGGGACTAACCCGGCGCACGGCAACCGTTACCGCCGCCTGGGTCTGTTGATGAAAGCGCAGCATGGGCCGGTAATCCATTTTGTAAATATGGTCGCCGGCCAAAATCAGTACGTTATCAATCCGCTGCTCTTCGACAAAATCCATATTGCGCCGGACGGCGTCGGCGGTGCCGCGCTGCCAGCCGCTGTGCCCGCGCCCGATGTAGGGCTGGAGCAGGCGCACCCCCCCCTGCGACCGGTCCAAATCCCATGGTTTACCCACACCGACATGGTCGTTCAGCGAGCGGGGCATATACTGGGTTAGCAGGGCCACCCGATAGAGGCCGGAGTTGACCGTATTGGACAGGGGAAAATCAATAATCCGAAATTTGCCGCCAAAGGGAATAGCCGCTTCAGCCCGGTCCGCCGTGAGCACACTCAAATCTTCGCTGGCCCCGCCGGCCATAATCATAACCAATGTTTTCATGCGTTGTCACCTCTAAAGAATAGCGAATGAGCGAATGAAGTATTATTCGCCATTCGCTCATTCGCCATTCGCCTATTCAAACCGTTTCCCCACTGGCGATTTCGGTCACGCCGGCCGGGAAGTCGCTTTCCAGTCGCTCGCTGTGGATCAAAACATTCCGGCCAATCACCAAACCACTGGGAATGTGCGCACCCGCGCCCACCACTGTAATGCCCGTGTTGAGGCGGTCGGGCATTTGGTGATTGGGTGTATTATCGTCGCCGTAGCCAACAAACGTGCCAGCGCCAATAACGGCATTCTCGTCCACAATGGCCCGATCAATCACAGCGCCCGGCCCAATCCAGGTATCGTTAATGATGACCGACTCGCGCACAATTGCCCCCGGCGAGACATACACCCCCGGTGATAACACCGAGTTTTCCACCCGCCCGCGAATCACGCAGCCATTTGAAATCAAGCTGTTGGCCACTTGCGCTTGCGGTCCTAATTTTACCGGCGGACGCTCCTCACTGCGGGTATGAATGACCCAATTAGGATCATGCAAGTTGAGAAGATCGCTGCCGTTGGGCCGGGTTAAGGCCAGGTTTGTTTCCCAGAAGGATTGAATCGTCCCCACGTCAACCCAATAACCCTCAAATGGGTAAGCGTAAACCCGGTCTTCGGCAATCATGCTGGGGATGACATCTTTGCCAAAATCAATGCGCGGGGATTCGGGGCCGCCCTCGGAGAGCCGGCGGATAAGGACCTCGGTGGTGAAAACATAAATCCCCATTGAAGCCAGCGTACCTTTATCCCGCTCTTTGGGTTTTTCGGTAAACTCTGTCACCCGCATGTTCCGGTTAACGGTCATGATGCCAAAGCGGTCGGTTTCTTCCAGGGGCACATTCATCACGCCAACGGTTAAATCGGCCCCTTTGGTCTGGTGATACTCCAACATGGGCCGGTAATCCATTTTGTAGATGTGATCGCCGGACAGAATAAGCACCAAATCGGGCTGGTTCTCTTGAATAAAATCAAGGTTGCGAAAAACGGCATCGGCTGTGCCGCGATACCAGTCCAAATCGGCGCTGCTGCCTTGATAGGGCTGGCGCAGGACAACGCCGCCGCGCTGCCGGTCCAAATCCCACGGTTTACCAATACCGATGTGCGCGTTGAGCGAATGAGGCCGGTATTGGGTTAACACCGCAATATCGTAAATACCGGAATTGACGCAATTGGACAGGGTAAAATCAATGATGCGATATTTGCCGGCAAAAGGTACAGCTGGCTTGGCCCGTTTGTCTGATAAAACAGTCAGGCGAGTCCCTGCTCCACCGGCCATGAGAATGGCTAGAGTTTTCATCGTTGACTCCAAGTTAAAGATAGCGGGGCCGCACGCCCTTCGGCGCACCCAAAGGAGTGAGGTTGCAGGTTGCAAGGATAACCACTTGACACCCTGCGACTTTGCTACTTTGCTACTTGTTAAGGAAAAAGACGGCGGGTTTTAACTTCGGCCACTGCGTCTTCGCGAAAGGAATACATGCGGGCCGGGCGCCCGCCGGTATCACGGTAGCCGTCAACCATCTCAACGACCTGGGTTTTGCGCAGTTTGCTGCGAAAGTTACCTTTATCCAGCTTGGTGCCCAAAATAATCTCGTAAGCATCCTGTAACTCGCGCAAGGTAAACTTTTCGGGCAAAAGCTGGAAGCCGACGGCTGAGTATTCCAGTTTGTAGCGTAGTCGAGTTAAAGCATAATTCAAAATCTCGGCGTGATCAAAAGCAAGCGGAGGCAAATGATAGACAGAAAACCAGCCAACATCATCAGCGTCGTCAGCGGCTTGGGGGTTAATTTTATCGGCGCTGACCAGGGCAAAATAGGTTACCGTAATCACCCGGGTGCGTGGGTCTCTGTCGGGCCGGCCAAAAGTATAAAGTTGTTCCAGGTAGACGCTCTCGCCGGTGACGCCGGTTTCTTCGGCCAGTTCACGGTAGGCGGCATCTTCCAGGCTTTCATCCATTTTTACAAAACCACCGGGAATAGCCCACATGCCCTCAAAAGGCCATATTTTGCGTTTAATCAGGAGTACTTTTAACTGCTCATCCAGAATACTAAAGATAACCACATCCACTGTAACCGAAGGACGTTCATACTGGGTTACATCGTAGGTTTCGGCTGTTTCTGGAATGTTCATCAAAACCCTTCGAGAAGATCAAGATATGTTGGGAACTGTTAGCATAGGGGCTTTTAGTATAAACTGAGTCAGGCTTACTGTCAAAATTATTCATTTATAGTTCTCCAGAAAAGTTTTCGCCACTGAACCAGGTAGCAAGGTAGCAGGGTAGCAGGTAACAAATTGCTACTTTGCTACCCTGCTACCTTGATTGTTGGGAAAGAATTTTTCTGGACACCTATATGACAGCGAGAGACTTACCTGTTCCTTAAATATAGGGCCATAAAAATATAGGGCCATAAAAAAAGGAACGCTCCCTAGGAAAGAGCATTTTTGGAATTACATCATTCGTCCTCAACCTCTTGCTTTAGTTTCAAATCCCTAACTTATTTCTGGTCAATTACTAACGTTTCAAGCGGTGCGTTCGGATTTGGGGGCGAGTTTTCAAAATCGCGCCCTTCAATACGCCCCTCGCTTCATTCACTCAGGGCTACTCAGGACGCGACCAAAAATTGAACACGCTCGCTTCAAGCGCGATTACAGTTTGACAGCTTGAAGAGGGGCAAGTATAATAGCGCATCCCTGTGAAAAAATACACTAAAATAATCACAAAGTTTTCCAAGTCAGGTGGTTTGACAGGATTACAACTGTTGGTATAGAATAGCGCCGTTCAAGGGGGAGCGCCTCAGTTACAGCTATTCCCTCCTTCTCTCAGTTGCCCCTTTTGGCCTCGTAAAAACATATTTTTAACAAAGGATAGAGGTTTAATGCACTCAATCAAACCCGTTCAGTTCAAACGTATGTTGAAGGCGATTTCTTACCTTAGCCTTTTGGGAATGCTGTTGGGGTTGCTGCCGGCGGTGGCTTTGGCTGCTCCGCCCTCTCCTCTGGATCCGGCTTCGCCGGCGGCAAGGTCTATTGCCAACCTACATACGATTACCCTGATCGTCGCCACCCTGGTCTTTTTGATTGTCTGCGGTTTATTGATTTACTCGCTGGTCCGCTTTCGGCGTAAATCGGCCAATGACCCGGAGCCGGATCAGAGCTTTCACGGCAACACCACCCTCGAAGTTATCTGGACCATCATTCCCGTCGGTATTTTGGCCACGCTGCTGGTCCTAACGTATCAAACCCTGCAAGATATTAACCCCGACCGGCCCACTCAAATGACCATCCGCGCCATTGGCAAGCAGTGGCTGTGGGAAATTCAATACCCGGATCACAACATCAAACTGACCAATCAGATTAGAGTGCCGGTGAACACCGACGTTAAAGTAGAAATAACTTCTCAAGATGTCATCCACAGCTTCTGGATCCCTCAAATGGGCGGCAAAAAAGATGCGGTCCCTGGCTATTTGAGCACCACCTGGTTCAAGGCCGACCGGCTGGGCACGTTTCACGGCCAATGCGCTGAATATTGTGGCCTGGCCCACTCAAAAATGCCCATTGAACTGGTGGTGCTCGACCAGGCCAGTTTCGATTTGTGGGCCGAAGCGACTGCCGCGCAGCAGGCCAACGCCTCGGCGCAAGGGGAACTTTTATTTGGCACAGCGGGCTGTACCGGCTGTCACGCAATCAACGGCCAGGGCGGGCAGATTGGCCCCGAACTGACCAATATTTACGTTGACAAAGGCCCCGACTACATTCACGAGTCGATTGTCAATCCGAATGCGGTGATTGCCAGCCAATGTCCAACAGGCGGCTGCCCTGCGGGAGTCATGCCACAAAATTTCGCGGAAATTCTGAGCGAGGATGACATCAACAGTATCATCGAGTACCTCAAAGAAGTCTCTGGGGTGACGGAATAAGTTCGGACCTAACTGCTCACCCACCATGTCATTTCGAGGCCGTAGGCCGAGAAATCTCCGGAGCAACACAGAGGCTTTAGGGATTTCTCCCCTTGGCCGAAATGACACGCCTGAGTAGTTACGTTCAGACAATTATGAGGAGGAAAATTTAATGCGACATCCTAGCAAAAAGTTGATGATTACGGCGCTGGTCAGCCTGCTGATTGGCTACGGCGTTTCCTGGGTAATTATGGCCGGCGTGCTCGACGCGCCACTGCGGCTCTATGGCTTTGGCAATTTAACCTACGTGGCTATTTTGGTCGCGTTTTTGCTCCTTATTTTTCTGGATGGCCCCCTCCAACTTAGAATGTTTGATTGGCCGAAAGTCGAAGAGCGCAAAAAGCGTGTCCCCGCAACCAAGCCGTACACCGGCATTGCCGATTGGCTGACCACGGTTGACCATAAAAAAATCGGCATTATGTATTTCCTGTTCAGCTTCTTTTTCTTCTTGGTGGGCGGCCTTTTAGCCCTAGTCATCCGGGCTGAATTGGCGGTGCCCGGTCTGCAACTGGTCACACAAGCCCGTTACAACGAGTTTTTTACCATGCACGGGACCACCATGATCTTTTTGGGGATTATTCCACTGCTGGCCGGCTTTGCCAACTACGTGGTGCCGCTGCAAGTAGGGGCCAGAGATATGGCCTTCCCCCGGCTCAATGCTTTTGCCCTGTGGCTGCTGGTGTTTGGCGGCCTGATGCTCTACGGCAGCTTCTTTTTTGAAGGCGGCGCTGCCGGCGGCTGGACCGGCTATGCGCCCCTGTCAACGGCGCAGTATTCCCAGGGGGCGGGCATGGATTTGTGGATTGTCGGCCTGTACACCGTGGGAACCTCGTCTATTTTGGGCGCGATCAACCTGATTGTCACCATTCTCAATATGCGCGCCCCCGGTATGGGGCTTAACCAGATGTCGCTGTTTACCTGGACGGTGCTGGTTCAATCTATTCTGGTTATCTTCGGCACACCGGCTCTGGCGGCGGCGTTGACCCTGCTCTTTATCCAGCGCAACTTTGGCGCTCATTTCTTTGGCGCTGAAGGGAATCCGGTCTTGTGGCAGCACATGTTCTGGTTTTACTCGCACCCGGCGGTTTATATTATGGTCCTGCCGGCCATGGGCATTGTCTCTGAGGTGCTGCCGGTGTTTGCCCGCAAACCTATCTTTGGCTACCGCATGATTGCCTACTCCACCGTGGCTATTGCCGTTTTAGGCTTTATTGTCTGGGCGCACCACATGTTTACCGCCGGAATTGGCTACGGCTTCCAGCTTTTCTTTATGCTCGGCTCGATGGTGATTGCCGTACCGACCGGGGTCAAAATTTTTAGCTGGATTTTTACCCTGTGGGGCGGTTCGATTGAGTTCAAAACGCCGCTCCTCTTTGCCGTCGGCTTTATTGTCACCTTTACCATCGGCGGCATCAGCGGCGTCTTTGCCGCGATTGTGCCGATTGACACCCAGATTCACGATACCTATTACATTGTCGCCCACCTGCACTACGTGCTCTTTGGCGGCAGTATGATGGGCATTTTTGCCGGGATTTACTTCTGGTATCCCAAAGTCACCGGGCGGATGATGAGTGAAACCCTGGGCCACTTCCAGTTCTGGCTGGTCTTTATCGGTTTCAACCTGACCTTCTTCCCCATGCACATTCTGGGGCTGCTCGGCATGCCGCGCCGTTATGCCGATTACGATGCCGGGTTAGGCTGGGAAAACTTGAACCTGCTGATCACCGTCGGCTCATTCCTTATCGCCGCCTCGATTTTCCCCTTGCTGTGGAACGCGGTTTACTCGCTGGTGCGCGGGCGGGTCGCGGCGGCCGACCCCTGGCAGGCCAACTCCCTGGAATGGTGGACTTCCTCACCCCCGCCCGAATATAACTTCCTGGAAATTCCCACCGTCCACAGCGAGCGGCCCACCCGCGACCTGCGCCTGGGTAAAAAGCCGCCCACTATCCCGCCGAGCGTGTCTCCACCCGTCCCCAGCCCGGCCCCGGCTTCAAAGTAGGTGAGAGAGATATTGGCGTGAACAATTTGCCTGTCGTTCAATCCAAGTTCAGACAACTTGCCCTCTTCACCGCCAGCGAGATGCTGGCGGTGATTCTGCTGGGCGCGCTGGGGGGGAGCGCCCAGACCGGGTTAAACTGGCTCGAACCGGCTTATGGGGCGGCGTTGGGCACAAACGTTTTGCTAACCTTTTTTACCGCCTTTGTCGCCTGGGGGAGCTATCGTCCTTTTCGCCTTATCTGGGGACCCACCCTGGCAGCAGCGATGGCTGTTTCCGGGGTGGCCTTTTTAGCGACCACCCCGGCAGCAACTCAAGGATGGGGGGGCGTCATTAGCCTGCTGTTGACGGCGGGACACCTCGGCTGGCTGTTGTTTGCCGCCATTGCCGCTGCTCTGCCTGCTACTTTTTTGAACCAGACCGGCGTCTCCGGTTCAAGTCAACGCAGTTATCTCCGCTTTTTGCTCTTTACCGGGGCGGCTATCCTGCTGTTGTTGGTAACGGGCACAGCGGTCAGCGGCAGCGGCGCCGGCCTGGCCTGCCCCGATTGGCCGTTGTGTGAAGGGGAGATTTTTCCGGCCAACCCCTCTTGGGAGATGGTGATCAATCTCACCCATCGTTTTACCGTTCTGGCTGTTGGAGTCGCGGTGGCGGCAATCGTCCTGCAAACTCGCCGCTGCTTTAACCAACACGCCCTGTTGGTCAAAGCAGCCACGGCCTTGGGGCTGCTGTTTTTGGCCCAAGTCGCCCTAGGCGGGCTGAATGTGGTGTTAAAGCTGCCGGGCTTCATGAGCGCGGCGCACCTGACTCTGGCGATGACCATTTGGGGCAGCTTGGTGGTGCTGGCTTCCAGCTACTATCTGACTACCAAATCAACCCTGCCGCTCGAAGAAGGAGAAGCTGAAGTCCTTCCCACGCCGCTGGTCTCTCGCCAGAAAGCCGCCGTTTATTTCAAATTAACCAAGCCCTGGATTTTGGTTCTGCTCCTGATTACCACCGCCGGGGCCATGTTCATTGCCGCCGAAGGAGTCCCTTCTATCTCGCTGATTCTGTACACACTGCTGGGCGGCGCTTTGGCCGCCAGCGGGGCCAGCGTGCTGAACAGCTATGTTGACAGCGATATTGACCAGCTTATGTCGCGCACCTCGCGCCGGCCCACCGTCACCGGACTGGTAACGCCGCAAGAGACGCTCTTTTTTGGCCTGTCGCTCAGCACGCTGTCGTTCCTGGTTTTTACCCTCTTTGTCAATCCACTCAGCGCCGCTTTGAGCACGTTGGGTATTCTCTATTATGTCTTTTTCTACACCCTCTACCTCAAACGGGCCACGATTCACAATATCATTATCGGCGGCGCGGCAGGAGCGATTCCGCCGCTGGTCGGCTGGACGGCGGTGACTAACACCCTTGACCTGGGCGCGTTGTATCTGTTTGCGATTATCTTCTTCTGGACGCCGCCTCACACCTGGGCGTTGGCCCTGCTGGTCAAAAAAGATTACGCTAACGCCCGGGTGCCAATGCTACCGGTGGTAGTAGGCGAAAAAGAAACCACCTACCAGATTTTTCTCTATTCGATTCTTCTGATTACGCTGACCATCCTGCCTTTTGTGGCCCAGGTGATGGGCTGGCTCTATCTTTGGGGAGCAGTGGCCCTGGGCGTTCCTTTTCTCTATCTGGCCTGGACGCTGTGGCGAAACTATCAGAAAAGCAGCAGCAAAAAACTTTACAAATTCTCGCAGCTTTACCTGGCCCTGCTGTTCCTGATGATGGCCCTCGACCGGACGTTGTTTTAGTGCCTTAGCAATTGAGTCCTTGTACCTTGAGTAAGAACTTTGCCACAAATTGCACCAATTAACTCGAAAATTTTTGGTGAAAATTGGTGCAATTCGTGGCGAAAAACCCTTTTTGGTTCCGGGTTGTCTGGGTTAGAATATCGCGATGAATAAAAACATTGAGCGAAAAAACAAGATTTTGATGATTATTTTACTGGTCATTGCCCTGATTTCAGCCGGTGGAGCAGTGCTTTGGTTTAGTATGTATGCCCCGTTGGTTCTAAAATAAAACAATTTATGTAACTGCACAGGCATGTCATTTCGACCGCAGGGAGAACCCCCCAATACGTTACTTTTACATAGTGTGCCCTGGGGACGCTTCGCGTCGACCTTTGGTCTCGAAATGATATGAGCCTGAGGAGTAACCAATTTACGGAGTGTTTAATATGTCTGATGTGATTGAAAATACGGTTCAAATCTCTGAAACAACAATCAAGCCGGAAGATATTCACCTGCCGCCCAACAGCTATTGGCCGATTGTTTTAGCTTTTGGCTTTAGCTGTATTCTAGGCGGGTTGGCCTTAAACATCGCCTTGACTATTGTCGGGGTTGTTGTTACCCTGGTGTCTGCCATCGGCTGGGTCATCGAACCCGTTCACGCCGAGGCAGACCACCACTAACTCCTTGACAATAACTGCATATCACTGCGAGTCACAGGCGAAGTAGTCTCCTACCCCGGAGGGGGATTGCTTCGGCCTACAGCCTCGCAATGACATTTTCATTATTGGTGGTGTGCCACAGGTTCATGACAACTCCTCCAAAAACAAAAAGCCCGCTGACCACTTTTAGCCAGCGGGCTTTTTGCTCGCAAACAAAGCTTAAATCAGATACCCAATTGCCAGAATGAGCACCAGGAACAGGGCAAAGATTACAGGCGTAATAAAGAAGATGGAGTAGATAAAGCTATCAAACTTGAGATGCATGTAATACATCGCTACCAGGGTGGCCTTGATAAACGACATCACCACAAAGCCGGTCCGGATCACCTCTTTGGGAACAGGAATGGAGTCAATAAAAAGTTCGGTCACGGTAATGATGGCGGTGATAATTGCCAGAGCAATAAAAACAGCCCAATAATTGGGATGTTTGTGAGGTTTTGCCTCAATCTCGTCATGCGTGGTTACAGCGCTGCTCATTGTTTCCCCCTACACTTAAATTAAGTATACCAAGCTAAAGAGTAACAGCCAGACGATATCTACAAAGTGCCAATACAATCCAAAAATCTCAATCCCTAAGTTGTCCTGGGCTGAAAATCCACCCATCACCCCAAAGGCTTTGAACAAAATAATCACCAACCAGATCAGGCCGCCCACCACGTGCGCCCCGTGAAAGCCGGTCAGCGTAAAGAATGACGCCCCAAAAAGGGTGCTCATGCTCAGACCTTCATGAACAATTAATATAAAATATTCATAGCCTTGAACACCAATAAAAAAGCTGCCAAAAGCCAACGTAACCAGCAAAAAGGTACGGAACAGTTTTTGGTTCCCTTTCTGGATGGCTTCCAGAGCCAAAACAACGGTAAAGCTACTGGTCAAAAGAATAAAGGTATTGAGGGCCGTCAGGGGAATGTTGAGCAGTTCGCGACCCGTAGCCACCCCATGGAAAGAGCCGGCCGGATCCTGCTTGCTGAGCACCAAAAAGTTGGCAATCAGCACGCTAAAAAATAGAACTTCGGAGGCGATAAAAACCCAAAAACCGAATTTACGGTTATCGAGACCTAATGAAGGCGGGGGGTGAACAACCATATTTGTCTTTCTCTCCTTCAACGTTAAGAACTATCGGACCCAAAAATATGGGGACTATAATAATCACTTTCGCTGTCTTGTCAAACAAAAAGTTCAAGTTTGAAATCAGTGGGCCAATGAGTACAATCTTCCCTAATGAGTTTTGACAACCAAATTCGGTAAAGCCGGGAAGGTTGGAAGGTTGGAAGGCTGGTAAAACCTGACCAACCTTCCAGCCTTCCAGTCTTCCCGGATTATCGAGATTACCGATTTTGAAAATCAAATCTCATAAGGAGTTCCCGTTATGACCATCCCCACCTTGCTGGGATTAGCCACCGGCGTCCCTGAAAATCAGCACCGGCAAATGGAAATTCATGACCGCTGGTTACTACCTTTTATCAACAGTCAGCGGGCGCGGGCCATTTTCACCGCCGCCGAAATTGAAACCCGCTACAGCGTGCTGGCCGGGTCTTCTTTTCTGGCCACTGAACCGGGCACAAAAGCTCGCAACGACCTTTTTATGGAGGCTGCACGTCCCCTGGCGAAGACGGTTATCTGCCAAGCGTTGGCCCAGGCCAACCTGTCTCCCCGCGATATTGACCACTTCATCGTCATCTCCTGCACCGGCTTCGATAACCCCGGCCTTGACGTTTGCCTGGCCGGTGAGCTGGGTATGCGCCCCGATTTGCGCCGCTCCGCGCTGATTGGTATGGGCTGCCACGCCGGCCTGACCGGCCTGGATCGGGCCATGCTCGAACTGGCGGCCCGGCCGCAGGGTCATGCCCTGGTCTTAGCCATCGAGTTTGGTACGCTGCATTTTCAACATGGCGCCAGCCTGGAAAACATGGTTGCCGGGGCGTTGTTTGGCGATGGACTGGCCGCCGCCGTGATTGGGCCAAATTCAGACGAGACAGGGCAGCCACGCCTGCTGGACACGATGACTTTTAGCGACTACAGCGGCCAGGATTTGATGGGCTTTCACCTGTCCGACAAGGGCTACCAGATTCACCTGGCCCCCCGCGTCCCCAAAGTTTTACGCGACTTAGCCCCTACTTTGGTGAGCGACTTTTTGCAGCGCGCCGGTCTGACTCAAGCCGATATTCGTTTTTGGGGGATTCATCCGGGGGGCGCTAAAATTTTGGACTACCTGGGCGAGGCGCTGAACTTAACCGCGGGGGACCTGAGCTACGCTCGCCAGGTGTTGCGCCACTACGGCAACATGTCCTCGGCCACCATCTTTTTTGTGCTCGACCAAATCATCCGGCAGGGCCAACCTCAATCCGGCGACTACGCCCTGCTGCTGGCCTTTGGGCCTGGCCTGACCGTGGAGTTGTGCCTGGTAGGGTGGTAATACGATTTACGATTTTAGATTTTGGATTTACGATTGGACTGAATCAACATTTGTAATCGTAAATCGTAAATCGTAAATCGTAAATCGTATAGTGCCCTCAGTTCCAACATTTGACAATTACCCTATTTTCGCCTACAGTCGAAATAGATTTGAAATGATAACTCCAACTTCTGATCTGGCTCAAAAATTAAGACAGGCCGGTTACAAACTGACCGGTTCGCGCCTGGCGGTCATTGAGGTGCTGGAAACCCACCCGGAGCACCTCGATCACAACCAGATTTTGGCCGCCGGCAAAAAAATCTATCCCCACCTCAGCCGGGCTACGGTTTACCGGACCATGGAACTGCTGGTCGAGCTGGACTTATTTCGCCCGCTTTACCTGAGCGATCCGACGCAACGGTTTATCTCGACCAGCGGCGGGCATCACCACCTGGTTTGCTCCAAATGCGGCGCTATTTTTGAGTTTGAAAATTGCCACGCCGACCAGCTCAGCCGTGAACTGGCCGAAAAGTACAACTTTGAAATTCGCAGCCATTTGTTGGAGTTTCAAGGCATCTGCCAGAATTGCCGTTAAGAGACCGCCGATCCATTCGACAGGCTCAGGGCAGGTCACCGTTGCCTTTCCTTTTTTGGTCCACAAACTCTCCCATTCAATTTCCGACCATCTAACTACTGACATCTGGTTACTGACTACTGATGACGACACTCGAAGCTCAACTGCAACAAAAAAACGCCCAACTGGCCGCTATCCGCGAAATCAGCCGGGCGATTGCCGAGGCGCAGGACCTCAACGACACACTTGACCTCATCACCCGCCGCACCACCGAGGTCATGCACGTCGAATCGTGCTCCATCTATCTTTACAATCCCACCCACGACAAGCTGGTGCTGGCGGCCACGACTGGCCTCAACAAAAGCGGCATTGGCGAATTTTATCTGCCCCACGGGGCCGGGTTGACCGGCTGGGCCGCCGAACATCGCCAGGTGGTCGCCGTAACCAATGCCTTTCAGGATGTCCGCTTTTACCGCATCCTCGGCTCCGGCGAGAGCAAATTCCCCTCGTTGATGGCTATGCCCCTCGTCAGCCGGGATCGCGTCATCGGCGCGGCCAATGTCCAAACGGAGGCCCGCCACGACTTCAGCGAGGATGAAATCGAGTTGTTTCGGTTTATCACCGAACTGGCCGCCACCGCCCTGGAAAAGGCTCAACTGGTCCACGCCGCCGTCGTCCGCGAAATGCACCACCGGGTCAAAAATAATCTGCAAACCATTGCGATGTTACTGCGCTTGCAGATGGATCAGGAGAAAAAACTGGCGCCGCACGATATTTTGAACGAAACCATCAACCGGGTGCTGAGCATCGCCACCGTCCACGAGATTCTGTCGGAGGCCGGGGTAGACAAGGCCGGGGCGCTGGACCTGATCAGGCGCATGTCCACCACCATCTCGAATAACATGCTCAACCCGGCGGCCAATATTACCATCACCGTCAGCGGCGACAACATCGAGTTGCCCTCGCAGCGGGCCACCAGCCTGGCTCTGGTGGCTAATGAGTTGCTCCAAAATGCCCTGGAACACGGCATGGCCGGGCGCACCGAAGGCGCCATCACCATCAAATTGACCGGCGACAAGGGCCGCTTACGCCTGACCGTCGCCGACGACGGGCGCGGTCTGCCCGAAAATTTTGACATGAACGCTCATCTGGGGCTGGGGCTTGAAATCGTCCGTACCAGCGTGGTCGAGGATATGGGGGGCGTGTTTCAACTTGGCCCCAATCCTAAGGGGGCAGGGACGCTGGCGCAGATTATCCTGCCTCGGTGAGGCAGAGTGACGCGAGGAGGCGAAGAAGGTGTCATCACGTCATTGCCCCTCGAGGCCTTCAACTGCTCTCGGTCCCATTTCTCAATCCTCAGCAGACAATTTCAACCAGACCCGATGGTAGCGGGCCAACCTCTCCTTGTCTTTTTCGGTTAGCGCCTTGAGGCGTTTCAAATCCATGTTGTCTTCCAGGTCCGCCAGTTTAACCGTACGGGCCAGGGGATGACTGCCGGCCCTGGCGGCAAATTCCTCATAGGTCTCGCTCTCCCGGCGGGTCAAATGGTCAACGGCGGCGATGATTTCCTCGGCAAAACCTTCCTGCCGCAGCCGCTCGAAGCTCCAGGCGGCATTATCTTCGACCACATCGTGCAAAACGGCCACCATCATTTCTGCTTCCGACGTCAAGCGGAGCATCATTCTGAGGGGGTGTAAAATGTACGGCTGGCCGTTTTTATCAGTCTGACCCTGATGCGCTTGCAGGGCTATGGCTATCGCCCGTTCCAAAGTTGACATATCAAAATCCTCCTTTTGCCACTAAGGTTGGCTCACGGATAAATATGGATAAACACAGTTTTTTTCTTAATTTTGATCCTTATCTGTTCCTCTGTGTTCATCCGTGAGCAATTTTTTACCAGTTCCTTGAAATACATCGAGAGCCAAAACCTTTTTGTTAGGGGTTAATCTTGACCGTTAATAACCTTAAATAATCGTTGGGGGCCTGGTCTGTCATGAGGGGCAGCCGGGCCAATGTGGAAGGGGTGTACCAGCCTAACCGTAATTCATACACGCCGGGGGGCAGATCGGCAGGAAAAGGAAGCTGGCGCGAGTCGGTGATCTGGTAGCCGGGTTGCCAGAAAGCAGTGGAGAAATCGGGCGGCCCGTCGAAACCGGCGACCTGGGTTTGGGTAGCAGGATCAATCAGGTGAATAAATAGAGTTAAATCCTGACCAGGCGCGTCCAGGGTTTCCCAATAAAAAGTAACAGGAATTGAGTCGCCCGGTTTGATGACGGCCCCATCAGCAGGGCCATCATAGCCAATCAAATTGATTTGTCGGCCAAAGTTGACCTGAAGCCGGTGCGTGGGTTGCGGTTCAACCCAGTGGTGAGGAATTAAAGGAATAGCCCCAACAATGGGTTGAACGATTTCGCCAGCCGAGTTAACCGCCGGTTTGGCCGCCCGCGCCGGGTCTTCAAATTCAAACAGGCCCAGCGCCAGCCGGATGACCGCGGGGGCGCCGGCCTCTGGCGAAATGGGGACGTAGTAGGTATCTTCAAGAATCTTGCCCGGTTCGAGCATCGAGGTAGGCCAGTTGCCCCCCGCGGGGTAGGTATTAACCTGGCCGATAACGGTATTATTTTGGCCTAACAGGTGGATAAACACGCTGTAATTTTTGGCAGTGGGCCGGGTCGCCTGCCAGTAGAGGGTCACCGGCAGCCAGTCGCCCGGATGCCGGGGCGATGTTTCAACCCGATAGCCGATTAAGCGCAGGCCATCGGCGTAGGTCAAATCCAGTCGCTCCAAATCGGCGCTTGGCAGGTCGGCTGCGGCGATTAATGGCGTTTTGGCGTAGGCGGCTTGAAGATAGCGAAAAGGGCTGATCAGGGCGAGACTAAAGAGGGCAATGGCAATCAGGACCGGCAGGGCCAGGAAGATAAAACGTAAACTCAGTAGATCCAAATTTGAGGAGCCAGCACGCCCACGTGCGGCTCCGTTCGGCACGGGAGCGTGCCTCACTCCTCGGAAATTGGATCTACTGATACTATGTTGCTGTAGGTCGGGTTCAAATTTTGAAGATTCCGAGAGGAAAGCGCCGAAAGTTGTAAATTGCCACAGACTCCAGGCTGTCAAAACGCCCAACGCCGGCAGGGCCGGATAGAGTAAGCGTCCCCATGAGGCCGGGGTAATCTGCATCCAGCGCAGCAACGCCCCAAAGATGATGAGGCTCCACAAGGCTAATAGACCCAGAATCAGCAGTGATCTGGGATCCGAGACCGATTTCCAATCTTTTACCGCTCGCCAGAAGCCGATGACCAACCCCAGACCAACCAGATATTTTAACCCATTCAAAAGCGTGTAGAGCCAGGGTTCCCATAAAATTTGGCCTGCCCCAAAAGCAGCCCAAAAGGATAGTTCCAGGCCGGTTAGCTCGGTTTGCCAAATTTGGGCCAGGCTCGGTTGCGGGTTGAGCGGGCCGCCCCGGTAGAGCAAATGGGCGTTAAGGGCTGTAACATCCCCATAGACCTGCCAGTTTCGCCAGTACCACCAGCCGGCCAGCAATAGCATTAGCCCGAAAATGATAACCCCTTCCGTGAGAGAACGGCGCAAGGAGCGATGCCGGGATAAATCAAACAGCAGTACCAATCCGGTCAAAGGCAGCAGATAGAGCAAACTCAGTTTGGTGAGGACAGCTAAACCCAAAATAAGGCCCAAATAAACGGTATATCGGGTGGAACTGCCTTTTTTGATCATCAGCGCCAACATCAGCAGAGCTGCCGCGGCCAGGGTGACGCTCAGGCTATCATTCGTAATGGCTGAACTGGTGTGGAGAAATTGGGGAATAAAGGCGACCAGACTGGCTGCCAGCAGGGCAAACAGAGGCCCAGGAGTCAATTTGACCTTGCGGCTACGGGACGACGGTTCAACCTGTTGCCGGTCGCTAAAAACAAGCTGCGCCAGAAGATAGGTTAGGCTAACCGTGCCGATGCCGGCCAATAACGAGAGCCAGCGGGCCAGCCGCGCCGCCAGAAAGGTGGGCTCTGTGCGCCACGCTTCATCTACGGGATGGAGATAGAGATTGTTGTTGCCTCGTTGCCGCCAGATAAAGGAGCGTTCATCGGCATAGTGAGGATTGCGGGCAGGCTCCGTAAAGTGGCTAAGATCAAGCCAGGAAACGGCGACGGCTGCCAGAATATGGTACAGCGGCGGTTGAGTGCCTTCTTGATCCCAGGGCCGGACCTCTCCCGCTTTTACCACCGGCAGTTGGCCCTGAGTCTGAAGGTGTTGGATAAGGGCAAAATGCTTTAACTCATCCGGTTTTTCAAACAGAGGGACATAAAAGTCATAAAGCAGACCCAGCCCGGTAAAGGCGATTAAAATAAACAGCAGCCCGTATTTTAAAGCAAAAGCTTCGAGCCGGAAAACATAATCCATAAAAACTTAACTCATATCGAAATTTTGATAATCATACTACCCACCCCCCTCAATTCGCCAATTCTGCCCCTTTCCTCTAAAATCTGCTCAATGACCCAATACAACCTCCCTCAAACAGAAGTGTCAAGTGTCAAGCGTCAAGTGTCACGCTCAACCCTTCACGCCTCACGCCTCACGCCTCACGCCTCACATACCACGCACCATGCATCACACCTTCTCTTCCTCGCCGTCTTTCTCACCGTTTTCACCCTCTACCTGCTCACCCTGGCCCCCGGCGTTGTCGGCGGCGATGCCGGCGAGCATCAATTCGCTGCGCCGCTGCTGGGCATTCCCCACACCACCGGCTACCCACTCTATATTCTGTTGGGCAAACTGTGGACTCTGCTCATCCCCTTTGGCTCCCCTGCCTGGCGCATGAACCTCTTCTCCGCCCTCAATGGCGCCCTCGCCGCCGCCGTAACCGCCCTAATTGTTTACCATCTTACCGTTCACGCCTCACGCCTCACGCCTCACCCTTCATCCTTCATCCTTCATCCTTCCGCTTTTCTCAGCGCCATCCTCGCCGGCCTGACCCTCGCCTGGGGTCTAACCCTGTGGCAATGGAGCGTCATCGCCGGCGTCCGCTCGATGAATGTTCTTTTCTTCGCTTTGATCACCCTGGCCGCCATCCTTTGGGGTAAGAGAATGGAAGAATGGAAGAATGGAAGAATAGGCTTCATCTCAAACCAGCCTTCCAGTCTTCCAACCTCCCAACCTTCCAACCTTCCGACCCCCGACCCCCGACCCCCGACCCCCTATCTTCTAGCCCTCCTCACCGGTCTCAGCCTGGCGCATCATCGCACCACTCTTTTTTACCTGCCCTCTATTGCTCTGTGGATCTTATGGCACGATCCACACCTGCTCCGCCGGCCGCGCCGGCTTCTTTCCCTGGTTCTGCTGGGTCTGGCGCCCCTTCTCCTCTATCTTTTTATTTACTTTCGCGGCATTAACCAATCGCCCTACAGCCACGAAATTATCAGCGATTGGCCGAGTTTCTGGTTCCTGGTCGGCTCCGGCGATTCCCAGGGCTTGTTTTTGTCCATTGACCCGGCCTTTCTACCCGTTCGCCTGGCTTTCATCTGGCAAGACCTGCTGACTCAGCTCTCCTGGCCCGGTGTGATTCTGGCCGCCCTGGGCGGGTTATGGCTGCTCTGGCGGCAGCCGCGCCAATTCCTCTTTCAAAGTCTGCTGGTGGTGCTGCTGCTGCTTTTCACCCTCGATTTTGAAGTGGTCAATTTGAACGAAGCCCCCACCTGGTATCTGATGCCGGCCTACATGCTGTTTGCTGTCTGGGTTGGGTTGGGAACCCACTGGATTTTGGATTTACGACATCGTGCCCTTTGGGTATTTACGATTTACGATTTACGATTGAAAACTAGGGGTGAAAGAACTACCGTTCACAATTCACAATTCACAATTCACAATTCACAATTTAACTTACCCTCTTTCCTTTTTGTTACTCAACTGCTCATTACCTTACTCCTCTTCTTCCTCCTCGCCTACACTCTGGCCTGGCCGAATTGGCAAAGGATTTATGCCGATTCGGTGGCGCCGTTGGACGAGTGGCGGCAGCTTGTACGCGGAACTCAGGCCCAACGCCTGGTCGAAAGCAGTCTGCCTCTGGTTGAACCCAACAGCATTATCTGGGGCGATTGGGAACAATATACCCCTTTCAAATATTACCAGCTTATCAACGGCTGGCGCAGTGATGTGACCGTCCGCAATCCGCTCGACCGCTGGCCCGAAAAAGTGGCTATGGCTCACGCTGCCGGTCAGCCCGTCTACTTTACCCGCAAACCCACTGACCTCATCGGTACACCCTATCTGACCATGGTCGGCCCCTTGATTTATCTCCAGACTGCGCCCCAGTTCCAAACGCCGGCCAACCTGACCCTGGTCAATGCCAACTTCGAGGATGAATTGGAGCTAATTGGTTATCACACCCAAATCTGGCCGACCCCTTCGCTTCCTCCCCCTTTCAGGGAGAGGGTTGGTCCGATTCTACAACTTATGCTCTACTGGCGCGCTCCCCACAAATTAACCTGGGATTACGCCCTCTCGCTGCGCCTGCTTGACTCGATGGGGCAAGAAATCTACAAAAAAGACGCCGCCCACCCAGTTCTCAGCAGCTACCCCACCACCCTCTGGACTCCTGGCGAAGTGGTCGGCGATTTTTACGAACTGCCCCTGCCGCCGAACTCGACCGCCATCACCCTTCACCTCCTGCCCTATCGCACCGAAGGCCCCGGTCAGTGGCACAATTTAACCCAGGCTGGACAAGAGGGGCTAAAACTAAACCTCACGCCTTAAAATTCTGCCTGCTGGCAAAAGTGCTATAATAGCCTTAGACGCAATGCCTAAAATCCAAAATCTCGTCGCTTCCGACGCGCCCGAAGGGGCGAAATCTAAAATCCAAAATCACACTGCGGCTGTCCTCATCTTGCTGGCCTTTATTATCCTGGCTGTCATTTACAGTTTGGCTACACCCCCGCTTGAAGCCGGCGATGAGTCGCGCCATTACGCCGTCGTCAAATATATGGCCGATACGGGCCGTCTGCCGGTACAAGACGGGAGCGAAGCTCAAATTCATTGGAGCCACGAAGGCAACCAGCCGCCTCTCTATTACGCCCTGGCGGCAGCTTTAACCTTTTGGATTGACACCGGCGCTTGGAACGATGTTTTCTGGTACAATCCTCACACCACCATCGGCGACCCGCTGCGGCCCGACAACAAAAACATCACCCTTCACCGTCCCAATGAAGCCTGGCAGGGGCATGTCTTGGCCGTTCACCTGATTCGGTTTCTTTCTATCAGTATGGCCGTTGTCACCGTCACCGCCGCTTACTTTATTGCCCTTCATTTATTCAGAGGTAATCGCTGGCTGGCCGCCGGAGCGATGGCCGTCACCGCCTTCAATCCCATGTTCCTTTTTATCTCCGCCGCCGTCAACAACGACAACGCCGTGATTATGTTTGTCACCCTGGCCCTATGGCTAATGATTCGAATGAGCGAATGGGCGAATAGGCGAATGGGCAAAATCAATCAAGACAATTCACAATTCATAATTCACAATTCACAATTCACAATTTATCTTCCCGCCGCCCTCCTCGGCTTGCTAATCGGTCTCGGCGCGCTGAGCAAACTCTACGCCCTGGGCCTGCTCCCCCTGGCCGGGCTGCTGTTCCTCTGGCTGGCCTATCAAAACGACCGGAGACCGGAGACCGGAGACCGGGGTCTAATAAGCCACGCACCACGCGCCACGCATCACGCATCACGCATCATTCTTCACGCCTTCACCTGGACCGCCCTCACCCTCCTCGTCACCCTCCTCGTCGCCGGCTGGTTTTACTGGCGCAATGCCCTGCTCTACGGCGACCCGCTCGCGCTCCAGGTTATGCGTGAAACCGCCGGCCAACGCAGCGAAGCGCCCACTCTGGCTACCCTGGCCGCCGAGTTTGAGGGATTTCGTATTGCTTATTGGGCGCTCTTTGGCGGAGTTAACATCCTGGCCGACACCTGGATTTATCGGGTGTTGGATGGAGTTTCGCTCATCGCTGCTCTCGGCGTCATCGCCTTCATCTTACGATTTACGATTTACGATTTACGATTTACGATTGGCGCAATAGGGCAAAACCTTCGCTTGGACCGCACCAGGCACGACACACTTCCTATCTCCTTGCCTGCCTTCACCCTGCTCCTGGCCTGGTTTGGCATTATGGCTCTCGGCTTTATCGTCTGGAATTTAACCCAGCCGGCCGGACAAGGACGACTGTTCTATCCAGCCATCGCGGCGATTTCTGCCCTGAGTATATTAGGTTTAACCTGGTGGCTGCCCGCTTCAGTTCAAAAAATAGTCATCGTTGTTTGCACCCTTTCGCTGCTTATTTTTGCTATTGTCTCACCAATTTTTTATATAGTTGATGCTTATACGAAGCCCCCTATCCTGACCGAAAAAGAGCTGCCCGCCGACCTACAGCCACTTAACTTTACCTATGATGGTAAAATGCGACTGCTTGGCTACCAACTCCATACCCCTGTCGTTCATCCTGCCGAAACCCTGGCCTTGACCCTCTACTGGCAACTGCTGGAGCCGGTTGAGCTAAACTACAGCATTTTCATTCACTTATTGGGCCGACAGCGCCAGGTCGTCGGCCAGATTGACACCTACCCCGGCGGCGGCCATTGGCCGACCACCCTGCTTCCCTCCGGCGCGATTCTGGCCGACGATTACGCCGTCCCCATTTCCCCCGAAGCGGAAACGAAACACGCCCCTACCCGGCTGCTGATTGCCGCCGGTATTTACGATTTTAATGAGCCGGGGCGGCCCGGCAAACCGGCGGTCAACGCGGCCGGCCAGCCGGTTGAATCGATCATTGCCAGCGCCAAACTCATCCCCTGGCAGTGGCCCAGCCCGCCCCGCTTTGACCCGCCGATCAATTTCGCCGATAAAGTAACCCTGCTCAGCTACCAAATCGCCGCCGACCAGCAGTCCCTTACCCTGAACTGGCAGGCCGAGGCCCCCCTTGACCTTGATTATACCGTCTTCCTACAGCTCTGGCGGGCTGCGCCTCAAGCTAATTCCGCCGGCACGGGAGCCGAGGCGGAGTACGTCACCGGCTTTGATGGCCCCCCCGTACAAGGCGACTACCCCACCTCGCTTTGGTCGCCTGGCGACATCATCGTAGATACTCACCCGCTTGACCTGACCACCCTGCCCGCCGGAGATTACTATCTTCTGGCCGGCCTTTACAATCCCACCACCGGCGAGCGCCTGCCCGCCGCCACCCTCACCGGCCTCCTGCCCGATTACGCTGTCAACCTCGGCCCCATCCGGGTAACAAAATAACAGGGTCAAGAGTCGCACATAGTATGTCTCATTCACTCCCCTTCACGTATCACGTATCACGCCTCACGCATCATGCCCTCCTCCTCGTTATCCTGCTCCTATTCTCTATCCTGACCCTCTACCAATCCATCATGCTGCCCCTCGGCGAAGCCGACGACGAAACCGACCATTACCAATACCTGCGCTTTGTCGCCCGAACCGGCCACCCGCCCTTCACTCAAGCTGAACGGGATGAAGCCGGCTTCAAGGGCGGCCTGGCCCCGCTGTACTATTGGTTGACCGCCTGGCCCATCGCCCTCGTTGGCGAAGAAACGCAGCCGGACATCCGCCGGGTTGATGTCCGGCCCGAACGCTTCATCCCCAGCGATGGCCTGGGCATCAACCATGTACTCCACACCCTCGACGAGCAGTGGCCCTGGCGCGGGCAAATTCTGGCCTGGCATCTAGTGCGTTTCCTTTCCCTACCGCTGGCCTGTGTGACAATCATCTCAACCTACTTTCTGGCCCGCCGCCTATACCCACACCCCAAACTCATCGCCCTGGGCGCAGCCGCTTTTGTGGCTTTTTTACCTCGCTTTGTCAGCAGCAGCGCCGTTATCAACGACGACAACCTGGTCTTCGCTTTGACTTCCCTGTTGCTACTGGTTCAGGTCATCATTCTGCAAAACGCAGCCCCATCACCCCGCCTTTTTGCCCTTTTTGGCGCGCTGTTCGGCCTGGCCCTGATCACCAAATATTTCTCACTGATCCTTATTCCAGAGGTTATTTTTACGCTAGTGATGTCTCATGGTTTGAGGCGCGGCTCGCAAACAGACCGGAGGCCCAAGACCCAAGACCGGCCAATTCCCACCCAGAAGCCAATTGATACGCCCCACGCCCCACGCACCCCCCTCCTCCCCTTCCTCACTGCCTTCCTGCTCACCGCCGGCCCCTGGTTTGGCTTCATTATGCTCCGCTTCAACCGCATCGGCGAGTTGGGCTTTATCCCCGGCCTGGCCGCCTCCCTCGGCGAGCCGCAAATCACCGAAGGGCTGGTGGGCCTGCTCTCCGGCCAATCCGTGCGCCCCGTTGCCGCTACCTACCCCCTGGCCGAGTGGTTCAGCCTGCTCTACCGCTCTTTTTGGTTTGAATTTGGCTGGATGCGGATTTTTGCCCCGGCATGGATTTATAGACTGTTCACAATATTTTTGTTTCTCGCTATAACAGGGCACGTGTTACGTCTTGCGTCTTCCGTTTCACGTTTCACGCCTCACGCACCACGCACCACGCACCACGCACCACGCCTTACCCTTCTTCTCACCCTCCATTTCAGCCTCTTCCTCGCCGTCGTTCTGGCCCGCTATGTTCTCAGCGCCACCATTGACACCGGCCAGGGCCGTCATCTTTACCCGGCGCTGCCGGCGATTGCCCTGTTCATATCTCTCGGCCTATATCATTTTGGATTTTGGACAGCCTTGCGGGGTGTAGACTCTGGATTCAAGATTTTTCCCTTCCTCGCCACTCGATTACTCCCCCCCATTCTCAAAATTCTACCAACGCCGCACCATCTTCCATCCTCCATCTTCTATCTTCTATCTTCTATCTTCTTCCTCCTGCCCGCCTTCAGCCTTCAATCTTCATCCTTCATCCTTCCCCACTACGATACCTTGCCTGTTACCACCACCCCACCCGATGAGTTACCCATCACCTATCGCCATCATCTCCCCTTTGCCGATGGACTTGCTCTGACCGGGTTTAATACCCCAGCCACTGTTTTTACCGGCGACGCCCTGCCCGCCACTCTCTATTGGCGCGCAGAAAAGGAAGCCCAACAAGATTATCTCATCTCGCTTTGCTTGCAAGACGATAATAACCTGGCTGTCGCCTGCTGGGCCGGCCCCTTTGCCGGAGGTCACTACCCGGCCCGCGCCTGGGAACCCGGCGACACCCTGGCCGATACCGTCTTTATCCCCATCCCCACCTGTGCCCGCGTTTTGAACCAACGCTATTACCTGCACCTTGAAGTTTGGCCTCTGGCTGCTGATTCAGCGGAGCCGGCGTTAGCAGAAACGCCCGTATTGCAGCAAACCTTTGCCCAGCCGCTTATCACTATTCAAGCCGATGTCTCCCGGCCCAACATCTTACCCCAAACCCTCGAAGTCTGGCGCGGCAATCACCGCCTGAGTCAGCCAACTTCCCTCTCCCTGAACCAGACCTTGACCTGGCTCGATTACACCAATCCCGGCCAAAACAAATCACCCCGTTTTATCCGCCAGGCCACCGGCGCATTTGCGGAGTGGTCAGCCCTACCCGCCTTGAACACAGCCCTATTTTTACCCTGCGACAACGGCCCGGAGCCTTTTGCCCAGGCCGCCACCTTCATTGCCGGGCCAACTCTACTGTCCGGACCCTACTTTCCTGACCATCCTAATGCCCCCTCGAACCTAACCCTCTCCCCCGACCTGCGCCAGCGGGCCTTCGCCCCCCTCACTTCCACCCTCACCTTCAGCCGCACCCTGGCCCCACTTTCATTAGAATTTCCCGGACAATCCCCCATTAATCTGGAAGGTTGGAAGATTGGAAGCATGGAGGATGGCTCCAACCTTCCAACCTTCCAACCTTCCAACCTGCCAACCCTGCCCCTCACCCTCCGCTGGCAGGCCCGCCGCTGGATGCCCGACCCACTGATCGTCGCGCTCAAACTCCTCGACAAAGATTTCCAGGTCGGCGCAGAACACCTATCCACTCTCGGCGACCGTTACCCCAACGTCCTGTGGGTTCCCACCGAAGTTGTCGAAGAAACTTACCCGCTGCGCCTGAAACCCGATGCTCCCCCCGGCCTTTATCGCCTGGAAATCAGCTTATTACGCCAGGACAAAAACCTACCAGATGGCTATGAATATTTACCTCTGACCGATAATGAAACCAACCTGGGAAATAACCTCTATCCCCTCACCTTCCGCTTGCTCGACCCCGCCGATGGTACACCCCCACCCCATCCTTTTTCAGCCCAACTCGGCAGCGCCATTCAGCTCACCGGCTACGATCTCACGCCCATCTCCAATCTCCAATCTCCAATCTCCCTTGCCCTTTATTGGCAGTCCACCGCCCCCGTCCCCACCGACTACACCGTTTTCACTCAGCTCGTCGGCCCGGATGGGCAGGTCTGGGCGCAGTGGGACAATCCGCCCCAGGCCGGTCGCTACCCCACCACCGCCTGGGCCGAACAAGACAGCGTGATTGACCGCTATACCCTGACCCTCCGCGATGGCGCTCCCCCTGGCGAGTACCGTCTGCTAGTCGGCATGTATGACCCGGTTACAGGTCAACGTCTGCCAGTGACTATCAATAGCCAACCGCAGCCCGACAACATCATCGAACTGACCACCCTCTCCCTGACTCCTTGATTCGACCCTCTTGCCGACCCATGCTAGAATGAGCTATAAAAGTGTTCCCGAACCTGTGGCATACCCCCGATGATGAAAATTTAGTAAGGTCGTAGAGCCAAAGGCCCCCTGTGGGTAATTTTCGGCGGTCGGCGGCCTGCCCTGAGCCTGTCGAATGGGTCTGCCGTCGGTGGTCTATTTTTTAGGAGGCCTGGCCTTGAAAGTAATGGTTGTTGAGTATTCACCTGGTTGGCCGGAACTATTTGAGCAGGAGAAACATCTGCTCCAGAAAGTCCTGGCCAATACCGGGGTGGTTATCGAGCATGTCGGCAGCACGTCGGTGGTGGGGCTGGCGGCAAAACCTATCATTGACCTCATGCTGGGCCTGCCCGATTTTAGCCAGGCCGACTCCCTTATCCCCAAAATCACTGCCCTGGGCTATGTCTATATTTCCAAATACGAGGACGTCATGCCCGACCGGCGCTACTTCACCAAAAAACAGGGCCAAACCACAACCCATCATATCCATATGGTTGAAATCGGCAGCGAATTTTGGCAGCGCCATCTCTTGTTTCGCAACTTTTTGCGCCAAAACCCCCAGGTGGCCCAGGCTTATGCGGCCTTCAAAAAAGCGCTGGCCCAGCGCGAGTGGCAGGACGGCAATGACTATGCCGAGGCTAAAACCGAATTTATCAGGAGCATTGAAGCTCAAGCCAGGCAAGCGGGAGGTGAAAAATGAATCCAACCATCAAACGTATTGCGATCAACACCGGCGGCGGCGACGCCCCCGGCCTGAACGCCGTCATCCGGGCCGCGGTGCTGGCTGCGCTCAACCGGGGCTGGGAGGTCGTGGGCATTCGTGAGGGTTACAACGGTTTGTTTCTGGCCGAACAGTACCCTGAAGGCGGCTTGATCCCCATGACCCGCGACAGCGTGCGCGGCATTACTCACCTGGGCGGCACCATTTTAGGCACCACCAACCGGGGCAACCCGCTGCGCTATCCCACGCTGGCCGAAACCGGTCAACTGGTGGAAAAAGATCGCACCGATGAAATTATGGAGGGTTTCAAACGGCAGCAGATTGACGCCCTGATTGCCATCGGCGGCGACGGCTCGCTGGCTATTGCCAATGTCTTTGCCCAAAAAGGCTTGCGGGTGGTCGGTGTGCCCAAAACCATTGACAATGACCTCGATCAAACCGTCATCACCTTTGGCTTTGACACCGCCGTTTCATTTGCCACCGAATGTATAGACCGTTTGCACTCCACCGCCCAGGCCCACCGGCGGGTCATTGTGATCGAGGTCATGGGCCGCTACGCCGGCTGGATTGCCCTGAACGCCGGCGTCTCCGGCACTGCCGACGCCATCCTCATCCCCGAAATCCCCTATGATTTGAGCAAAGTCGCGGCCAAAATTGAGGATCGGGCCAAGCGCGGCCTGAATTTTTCTATTGTCGTGGTGGCCGAAGGGGCTAAATCTAAAGAGGGGACCGTTTCGGTTATTTCGAAAGAGATTGGCCGGGCCGAACGTTTGGGCGGCATCGGCGAAAAGGTGGCCGCCGAACTCCAGGAAATGACCGGCAAAGAAAGCCGGGCCGTAGTTTTGGGCCATCTACTGCGGGGCGGCACGCCGACCACCTCTGACCGCTTGCTCTCGCTCCGCTTTGGCGCAGCCGCCGTGCGCGCCCTGGCCGAAGGACACTCCGGGGTCATGGTCGCCCTCGACCCGCCCACTGTGCGCTACGTGCCGCTGGAAATGGTCGCCGGGCGCATGAAATCCGTCCCCCTGGAATGTGACACTATCTTGACCGCCCGTGAGCTGGGCATCAGTTTTGGGGACTGAACACAGGAGTGCAAAGCTTGCTTTGCCAACCCCAAAGCAAGCTTTGGGACTCCAATTATTGAATCCTCAAAACACCCGGCCGAAACTGAATCCAAACCTCACCCCCCTCCAAACGATACGGCTGATCCAACATCAGATCAGCCGCATAGCCCAGCACCCGGCCCACTGGGAAATACTGCTCGCCTGCGGCAATCAGCAACGGCCACTCCTCCACCGCCGCCCGCGCAAAATTGAAAGCCCGGCGAGCCTCCCAATCGGTGGGGATCACAAAATCTTCGGCTGTGGGCCAGGAAAAATAACTGCTACCTTCACGGGGTTGAGGATAGCGTGGCAGGTGGCCCGTCTCGGCCAGTTGGCGAATAGCCGCCAGCAGCAGCACACCCCCTTCGCCAGCACAGCGTTGTTCCAACTCCATCCCAGAGATGCCATCCGGCCAGTCGAAGGCAGTTTGAGCGACGATATCGCCCGTATCTACTCCTTTATTCATAAAATGCAGCGTCACCCCGGCCTGGCGCTCTCCCTGCCGCGCCATCCAAAACAGAGGAACCGGGCCGCGATAGGCCGGCAGCGGCGAGGGATGCAGGTTCAAACAACCGTAACGGGGCAGGTGAAGGACTGCGGCCGGGAGAATAAACGGAAAACAAGCAACAACGATTAAATCGGGCTTGAGCGCGGCCAGCAGCGCCAGTGTTGATGAGTCTGAGAGGGAGCCTATTTCCCAGACCGGAATATCTCGCGCCCAGGCCAGGTGAATGATGTTGGGATGAAGATAGGGGTTAATTACCGGCAAAGCCGACAATGCAGGCCGGGCCGGCTCGACCCGGCGGGGCAGGGGGTCAAGAGAGGACGAAGCGGCGGGCAAGATGACCCCGCTGACCTCCACCTCGCCTGCTAGTAAATTTTCAAGCGGGGGCCGGGAAAAAGGGCCGCTCATCCCCAAAAATACAATGCGTATCAAACCAGATTCTCTCTCCAAAAGAGCGCTTTAAACCCCTAATTTTTAGGCTGATATTCCAGCGCTGACAGTGGTAATATAACCCTACAGGCCGCAATTTTTCCATTCGACCAAATTTAATAAGCCTTAAGAGGTAAATAAGATGACTTCATTAGCTGTTTTAGCTGATATTCACGGCAACAGCGTCGCCCTCCAGGCCGTGCTGAACGACTTGCACGCTCAAGGAGGCGCTGATTATATCATCTCCCTGGGGGATTTGGCAGTTTTCGGCCCAGACCCGGTGGGAGTTATCAATATCCTCCGGAACTATGGACCTATTTTTCATGTCATGGGCAATACCGACCGCTATTTGGTAGAAAAGCAGTACCCGGTCGAAACGGGTAAATATAATTGGGAAGCCCAGGTGTTGGCCAGTTTCCCCTGGACAGCCAGCCAGTTAGGCCCCAGCCATTGGCAATTTTTGGCCGATTTACCCCGACTGCAATTATTATTTTTTAGCCCGGAGCACGCCATCCTGGCGGTTCACGGTTCACCCCGCAGTGATGAAGAAAATATTCGTCCCGATACACCCGATGCTGAACTGTACCGGATGCTGCCGGAAAGTTCGGCTTATAACCTGATTCTCTGCGGCCATACCCATCTACCTCTTAATCGCTTGTTAGAGGGGCGTCATGTTGTCAATGTGGGCAGTGTCGGTCTACCTTTTGACGGTTGTCCTCGCGCCAGCTACACTTTGATTCAGACCCAGCCGGGCGGTCATTATCGAATTGAGTTCCGCCGGGTTACTTATAATATCGAAAAAGTGGTCAATCAGCTTTTTGCCGTAGGCCATCCCGCCGCCGAGGTGCAGGCGCACAACTTGCGCTCAGCCCGTCCGATGGGTAACAAGTTGATTTACACCAAAGAGATGCGCCACGACCACCGCTTGTAAAACTTGATCCTCACTACCCCTGTCGAACCAAAAGCTCCTCCTCAGAGGGGTTTTTAGTGTTCCCCGGCCTAACAATTGCCCAGAGGCAGTTATCAAGGTACAATTTAGCTTACAAATTATAGGGGTCCAGAAAAATTCTTTCTCAACAATCAAGGTAGCAGGCGAAGCGGCAAAGTAGCAAACTTGTGGCCTGCTACTTGCTACCTTGCTACCCTGTTTCAGTGGCGAAAATTTTTCTAGAGAACCATATCTACCAACGGAGACAACCTATGACCCGAATGGTCAACTGTGTTAAATTGGGCCGAGAACTGCCAGGACTGGAAAAACCGCCCTTTCCCGGCGAACTGGGTGACAAGATTTTTAACAACGTTTCTCAGCAAGCCTGGGATATGTGGATTCAGCAGCAAGTACTGCTGATTAACCACTACGGCCTGGTGCTGGCCGACCCGCAAGCCCGCGAGTTTTTGAAAGAGCAAATGGAAGAATTTTTCTTTGGCCTGGGCGCGATGATGCCCGAAGGCTGGACCCCCGAAGGCCAGCCTGGGGCCAAAGGCGGCGGGCCGGCCAGAAAGAAATAAGGTTAAACGTTCAATGTTCCAACGTTCAACGTTAACAGCGTCTCGACTTCAAAGTGAAGTCGGGCGTGGGCCTGACGCAGCGCAGCTTCGACTTCAGCCGGCTCATTGCCCCTGGCAAAGATAAAACCAAGATAACTCTCCCCTTCGGGCAGCGGGACGAGGGGTTGATAGAGTTGAGCGGTAATCTCCACCGATTCAATCCCCGGCACTTGCCGGGCCGCCTCAACGCCATCCACCCGCTTCAGCAGCCCCGCTGCCGGAATAGGGATCATCATGACCCCTCTGGCCCCTTCGTCGCCACGCCACGACTCTATCTCCAGGCCCACCGCCTGACGCAAAATTAACTCCTCTAATGAAACATCCGGCCCGAAACGGAGCGTTTGCGAACACAGCCCGCCAATAGAGCGTCCCGCCACTTCGACCAGCCACGGCCCGGCCCCGTTGACTCGCAGTTCGGCGTGAATCGGCCCCTGGCGTAGGCCCAGCGCCGCTGCCGCCCGAGCCGCGCAATCCGCTATCTCTGTTTGGACCGAGGCGGGCAGACGGGAAGGGGTCACATAAATCGTCTCCTCAAAAAATGGCCCGTCGAGCGGGTCGGGCTTATCAAACAACGCCAGCACCTTCAACTGTCCTCGGTCCAACATCCCTTCCAGGGCCACCTCAAAACCGGGGATAAAATTCTCAACCAGAATCCCGGTTGAACCGGGGACTCGCTGCATCGAAGCCAGCATGCGGCCCAACCGGCGAAAGGCCGTTTCAAATTCAACCGGGTTGTCGGCCCGAATGACGCCCCGACTGCCGGAGAGCAGCAGCGGTTTGACCACGCAGGGATACTCGACCTGGGCGGCCACCTGGGTTGGGTTATCGGCCATATCAAACAGTCTGAATTTGGGGCAAGGCACACCGGCGGCGCTCAATAACTGGCGCATGCGGTATTTGTTACGGGCGGCCAATGCGGCCTCGCTGGAGTTGAAGGCCAGGCCGAGGGCCTCGCTGGCCAGGGCAGCCAGTACGGTGGCGCTGTCGTCTACAGCCAAGATAGCCTGCACCGGCTTTTGATGAGCAAACTCAACAATTGTCTCAACGGCCTGCTCCGGCTGGTCAAACTGTACCCCCAACGGGGCCTGCCAATATTCGGCCAGTTCGGGCGGCATATCAATCCCTTTGATCACTTCAATGCCCAGCCGGGCCGCTGCTTCCAAAAACGGTCGCGCCCGGTAGGTGGTTGCTTTCATCAATAGAATAACCCGCAGGGGGAGAGGGGTTTGAGCCATGTCACTTTGACCTTAAGAATAATTTGGTAAGATTATACCATGACAAACTGTGGCTGAGACAATCGTCTTAAATTTCTGCTTGACAGAAGAAAACAATTGTGTTAAAGTCAGCTTCACCCTTAAGGCCACTTTTTCTTCCCCCTCGTTCTCCCAGTTTCAATCATTTCCGTTAAAAAGAAATAACAGGAGACAAAAGCATGTCCCACAAACAACTGTTGATTACATTACCGGCGTTGAGTTTAATTGTGAGTGGCTTTAGCAGCAGTTTCGCCCAAGAATCGGGCGGTGGCGTGGGTTGGATTGGCGTGCTCATTGTCCTGGTCCTGCTCATCCCCCTGGCCTGGTGGTTGAGACAATCGAGTGGGGCTGCGGCCCTGGCCGATCACGGCCACCATTCACCGGAGCCTCACCCGCCGATTCAATCATCTTACCCTCTGGAGACCGAGGCGATTAATCCTGTACCGATTAATCCCGCCCCAATTGAAGTTGAAGACGTAGCCGAGGGAGCCGCCGAAGTCGTCCAGAATGTGGTAGATGAAATTGCCGAGACTGCGGCCGAGGGTGAGGAGGAAATAGAGGCCATTGCTGCACCCCCTGCCCCGGAGAAAGTTGAGTCAGGCTTCGCGGCAGCAGCAGCCGAAAGTCAACCTGCCACCCGGCGCGCCCAGACCCCGGCCAAAGCCGATGATCTGGTTATTATCGAAGGCATCGGCCCTAAAATTGCCGCTATTTTGCAGGAGAATGGCATTCAAACCTTTGCCGACCTGTCCGCCGCGGACCCCCATCAAATTGTGGCAATTTTACAAAAAGCAGGGTTAAGCAACATCGCCAATCCGGCCACCTGGGCTGAACAAGCACAACTGGCAGCGGCGGGCCGATGGGATGAGTTAAAAACCCTGCAAGGTCAGCTCAAAGGAGGCCGGCGCAGCTAACGGTTGACAACATTTTTTTCTGTGGTAGAATGTCACTCACTCTCCAAGAATATCTTTGCCCCTCTTTTCTGCCCATATTGGACTACATTTTCAGGATACCACTTCTGCTGCGTGCCTTGTTAAATTTTAGTTGAACTGCTCTTGTCACGATGTAGTCATAGGAGCAATCGTGTATAGCAGATTGACCCAGTTCGTTGCGGAAGGATTACGAGCAGCCGCCCTCTCTATAAAGCAAGAAACAGCGTTATGTTTAATAAACATAGCGCTGTTTCTTGCTTTAAACTACCTATATGTATTTCTCGCCCAACCGGGTGAGGAAATTAGGCAGAAATTGGGTTACAATTTTTCCAAAAAGGAGGCCATTTGAGAAGATAAAAAAGTAATGTAACTACTCAGGCATCATGTCATCTCGACGAGCCTGCGAGGAGAAATCTTCCAGGTCGGTGCTTGAATAGCTTGGGAGCGAGGAAGATTTCTCGGCCTACGACCTCGAAATGACATGCCTGAGTAGTAACAAAGTAACCTTAATGTAAACGGTGAGATGCAAAGGAGAGTCAAAAGGGGGAAATAAGTTATGGCGCAAGCAATTTCGCGCCGGCAGTTTTTGAAACTGTCGGCCGGGGGGATGAGCGCGGTTGCAGCCGCCGAAGTCGCCGGGCTAGGCTTCAATACTGCGCCCGCTCAGGCCGCCACCAAGCAAAAACTGATTAAAGAAGGTAAAGAAGTACCAAGTGTCTGCCCGTACTGCGCCGTAGGCTGCGGCCAAATTGTCACCGTAGCCGACGGGAAAATTATTGACATTCAAGGCAACGCCGACAGCCCCATCAATGATGGGACATTATGCCCCAAAGGCGCGGCCACCTTCCAACTGGCCGTTAACCCGCACCGCTGGACCAAAGTAAAATATCGCGCCCCTAACGCCACCGAGTGGACCGATATGCCGCTCGAAGAGGCCATGGACCGCATTGCCCAGAAGTTCAAAGAAACCCGCGACGCCAACTTTATCGAGACAGCCAAAATTGGCGAAGAGGAAAAAAGGGTCAACCACGTGCTGGCCATTGCCTCGCTGGGCGGCGCGACCATTGACGACGAGTGGAATTATATCCACCAGAAACTGATGCGCGCCGCGGGGGTCGTGTCTATCGAAAACCAGGCCCGTATATGACACTCCGCTTCGGTCCCCGGTCTGGGGATCACCTTTGGCCGCGGCGCGGCCACAACCTTTGCCCGTGATCTGACCAACTCCGACACAGTCATGATTATGGGTTCCAATATGGCCGAGTGTCATCCGGTTGCTTTCCGCTGGCCGATGAAGGCCAAAGAGAAAGGGGCCAAACTCATTCATGTGGACCCACGTTTTACCCGCACCTCGGCGATGTGCGACATCCACGCACCGATTCGCGCCGGCACCGATATTGTCTTCCTGGGCGCTCTGATCAATTACATCATCAACAGCGAACGGTGGAACAGCGACCCATTCTACAAAGAGTATGTGGTCAACTACACCAACGCGGCCACACTTATCAGTCCGGATTATCAAGACCCCGAAGAGCTGGATGGTGTTTTTTCCGGCCTGAACACCGAAAAACGCGCTTATGATGTTGCCTCTTGGAATTACCAGCGTGAAGAAGCGCAGCCCACAACCGAGCCAGCCGGCCAGGAGCAGACTTATAATGAAGTGATTGTCGCCAAGTTGCCGACCAAAGCCTTGACCGATCCCAGTCTGGAAGACCCACAATGCGTTTTCCAGATTATGAAGCGGCACTACGCCCGCTACACCCCGGAGATGGTCGAGAATGTCTGTGGCTGCCCACAAGATAAATTTATTCAAGTCGCCGAAACACTGCTGGAAAATTCGGGCCGCGAGCGCACCGGGGCTATCGTCTACGCGGTTGGCTGGACCCAGCACACGGTGGGGGTCCAGTTTATTCGCACTGCCGGGATGGTCCAATCGCTGCTCGGCAACGCGGGGCGACCTGGCGGTGGTATCCTGGCCCTACGGGGTCATGCGACCATCCAGGGTTCAACCGACATCCCCACCCTGTATCACTCTTGGTCGGGTTATATTAACGCTGCCGACGCCCGCAAGAAGCACGATACCCTCAACGATTTTATCGCTACCGAGACGCCGGCAACCAGCTATTGGTATAACAATCCCAAGTTTATCATTAGCCTGCTCAAAGCTTGGTTTGGCGATGCGGCCACAGCCGAGAATGATTACGGCTACGACACTCTGCCCAAAATCGCCGGCGACCACTCCCATATTCCCACCTTTGTGCTGATGAACCAGGGCGGCATCAAGGGCTTTTTGGTCATCGGCCAGAACCCGGCAGTGGGCGGCCAGAACGCCGAGTACCAGCGCCAGGCATTGGCCCAACTTGATTGGATGGTGGTGCGCGATTACTTTGAGACTGAGACGGCCTCCTTCTGGAAGCGCCCCGGCGTAGACCCGACCACCATCAAAACCGAGGTCTTTTTCCTACCAGGCGCCGTCCCTGCCGAGAGCGATGGCACCTTTACCAATACTCAGCGCCTACTGCAAAAACACGACAAGGCCGCCGACCCGCCCGACGATGCCCGCAGCGATCTGTGGTTCTCCTACCACCTGGGCCGCCGTCTCAAGGAACTGTACGCGGACAGCACTAATCCGCGTGATTGGCCCATCCAAAACCTGCTCTGGGATTATATAAATGAGGAGGAAAATGCCCAATGGCGCATCAAAGATGAGCCGAGCGCCGATCTGATTTTGAAGGAGATCAACGGCTACACCTGGGCCGATAAGGTGCTGGTCAAAGGCTTTGCCGACCTGAAGGATGACGGCTCGACGGCCTGCGGCTGCTGGATTTACAGCGGCGTCTACCCGGAGGAAGGCAAAAACCGGGCCGCCTCGCGGGTGGCCGACGATTGGGTTAGCCCGGAGTGGGGCTTCGCCTGGCCGGCCAACCGCCACATTATGTACAGCCGCGCTTCTGCCGACCCTGCCGGCAATCCCTGGAGCGAGCGCAAGAAGTATACTTACTGGGACCCTGAGAAAGACAGCGGCGCCAAAGATGCCGAAGGTAATCCTATCATCGGCTCTTGGGTTAATGTGGGCGGCGACGGCATTGACTTCCCGCCCACCAAGAAGCCCGACGCTCAACCCAAAGAAGGCGGGCTGGGCCTCGATGCCTTCAATGGGATTGGTCCGGCCATTATGAAACCTGATGGCAAGTTCTGGCTCTTTGCCCCTTCCGGAGCGGTGGACGGTCCCCTGCCCACCCACTACGAACCCTACGAGTCGCCGGTGGTCAACCCGGTTTACCCGCAGCAGCGCAACCCGGTGGCCAAAATTTGGGACGTGCCCGGCAACCCCTACCACCAGATGGAAGACGCCGAGAAGTACCCTATCGTTGTCTCGACCTACCGCCTGACCGAGCATTACCTATCGGGCACGATGAGCCGCTGGTTGCCCTGGCTGGCCGAGTTGATGCCAGAACTATTCTGCGAGATGAGTCCCGAATTGGCGGCGGAAAAAGGCATCAACAACGGCGATTGGGTCACGCTGGTCACGGCTCGCGGCGAGGTTGAAGCGCGGGCGCTGGTCACCCGGCGCATGCGACCCTTTGTCATAGACGGCAAAACAGTCCATCAAGTGGGCTTGCCCTGGCACTGGGGCTATATGGGCCTGGCCCGCGGCGACGTGAGCAACGATATCAGTTCGCTGGTCGCCGACCCCAATGTGAGTATCCACGAAGGCAAAGTTTTCTCGTGCGACCTGCGGCCCGGCCAACGCTCAGCGCCCGCGCCGGAACTTTACCAACAACTGGTCGCTCAGCAGGAGTCACCGCCAGAGGAGTGGGCCAGCCTGCATGCCAATCGCTGGCTGGGGGAGGTGTACAATGGCTAAGGTCATGTTTGTTGACGTTTCTTTGTGTATTGGCTGTAAAGCCTGCCAGGTAGCCTGCAAACAGTGGAACCAATTGGATGGCGAGCCGGAGGATTTTCGCCGGGTCAACGGCGAACTTAAAGCCGTCAACTTTACCGGCAACTCCTACGATAATACCGGCCGCCTGACGGCAACCAACTGGCGGCACGTACGCTTCATCGAGTTGATTGACGAGCAGCGCACCAATGTGGCCTGGCGCATGATGAGCGACTCCTGCAAGCACTGCGTTCAGGCCGGCTGCCTGGAGGTCTGTCCCACCCACGCCTTAATGCGCACCGATTTAGGCAACGTGATTGTGCAGCAAGATGTCTGCAACGGCTGCCGGGCCTGTATCTCGGCCTGCCCATTTGGGGTCATCAGCTACAACCAGCGGACTGGCCGGGTCAACAAGTGTACTTTGTGCGACGACCGCATCCACAATGGCCTGGAAACCGCCTGCGCCAAAGCTTGCCCCACCGACTCGATTGTTTACGGCGACGTAGATGAGCTGCGAACCCAAGCCAAACAGCGGGTCGAAACCCTCAAAAGCCTCGGCCATACCAAAGCCAATGTCTACGGGGATACCGACCTGTTGGGCGGCCTGAATGTATTCTACCTGCTGCTGGATGAGCCGGAGGTGTACGGCCAGCCGGTTAATCCGCAATTGCCGCAGAAAAACCTGATTCCCGGCTCTATTCTCAGTATCGGCACATCGCTGCTGTTGGGTCTGTCGGCCATTGTCGCTTTCCGCAATCGCGGACAAAAGGCTAACGGCCAGCCGGTCAAGGAGGCGTAATCATGGAATATGAACTGCAAATTCCCGAATGGGAGTGGTGGATTGTCTTCTATTTCTTTTTTGGCGGTATTGCCGGGGGTGCGTACTTCACCTCCACCATGATCGAGCTGGTAGGTGGGGAGGAAGACCGGCCGATTGCCCGCATGGGCTACTACATCGCCTTTCCGCTGGCTGTTATCTGCGGGATTCTACTGATTTTGGATTTAGGCCGGCCTGAACGCTTTTGGCACATGATTGTTTACAGCGAAACATTGTTACCCTGGCCGGTGTGGGACTCGCCTATCTCGGTGGGGTCTTATGCGCTGCTGTTCTTCAGCCTGTTCGCTTTTCTGTCATTTGTGGACGCCCTAATCGAGACAAGCCGCTTGCCTTGGGCGCCGCTGCGGGAGAAATATTCAGGCACACCGCGCTTAATCTACTCGGTGCTTGGATCGCTGTTTGGCTTCTTTCTGGCCTCCTACACCGGCGTGCTGCTGGCGACTACCCACATCCCGGCCTGGGCCAACAACCCGCTATTGGGGGCGCTATTTTTGGCCTCCGGCGCGTCAACGGGCATGGCCGCTATTGCCCTGGGCCTGATCTTGAGCAAGGCGGATGTGGGTGCGGCCTGGGCCAAGTTGAAACGCGCCGACAATGTGGCCTTGATTTTGGAGATTTTCTTGTTGGTTGTCTTTGTGGCCTTATTGGGCACAGCCGCCAGCTTCCTGCTTAGCGGTCTGAGCGGGATTTTGCTCGTCGGCGGGGTGCTGATTCTGGGGCTGATTGTGCCATTGGTGATGCAGTTTCGCTCCGGTTTTCAGGGAGTCAAGAGCACGGTCAATATGACCATGCTGGTCGCCATCCTGATCCTGGTCGGCGGCTTCCTCATGCGGACTGTTATCGTGATGGGGGCGCAGGGGCTGATGTAATAATAAAAGTGGGAACTCGTAGCGTCTCATAGGAACTCAGCCCACGAGTTCCTATGAGTTCCCTTAAACTATTTTTACAGGAGCCATCACGAGCCTGGCGGCACACCACCGACGCGAAACGTGAAAATGGAGTGCAAGGCTTGCCTTGCGACTTGGCAAAGCAAGCTTTGCACTCCAACAGCCTATTTTCAGAGGAGGGATAAATGTCTGACCTAATTTCAACTCAGGGAGTTCATCACGTCACCTTAACGGTAGCGGATGTAGACCGTTCCGTCCGCTGACCTTGAGGCAGCGATAAAATAGACATTATATCGATTTAATTGGGGAGCGTTTTTTACCCATCGTGTAGAGCAGGATTTCCAGAATTAAAGGATTTTGATCCTATCATTCAGATAATCCTGCTCTTTCCGGGTGACATAAGTC
This sequence comes from Anaerolineae bacterium, assembly GCA_023151115.1. The sequence goes on along the minus strand of JAKLJP010000015.1, from coordinate 48,039 downwards.
TAATCGGTATAATGTCTAATTATTGGATACCCGCGAGATAGAACATGGCGCCATTAAACCGCTTGAGCCTTTTGGGATTGCTGTCCTGGCTATTCGTGATCCCGATAACATCCAAATCGAGCTAACTGCACCGCTTGGCTAAGCAACTATGGTCGCCAAGCGTTTATTTTAAAAGAGTGTTCACGAACGTTAGTACGCTACCACCGATGATGAAAATGTAGCAAAGAAGCAGGGTCGCAGAGCCGAAGGCCCCTAGTGGTAGAGACCTTCGGCTCTGGGTAATTTTCGGCGGTCGGCGGTCAGCCGTCGGCGGTCTATTTTCACAGGAGATTGAGGTAAAACCTAATATGGCCGGACGAGACGGTGAAGGGAAAGTGTTTAGTCCCGGCTCGCGCAAACGTGACCGGACGATAGACGACGCTTTAAGAACGATGGAACGCTTGGCAACCTGGCTTGACGAGGCCAAACAAGCTAACGTCTGGCAGCATACTGAAGATACGCTGCAAACGGCCATGTTACACGGTATGCTGGTCCATTTGCGCCAAGCCATTGACGAATGTCTGGCCCTGGGCGGTCCGGAACTGGAAGAGACGGTGCAGGCACTGCGCACCCTGGCTGCTCAAAGAGAACCCCACTAAACGAGAAAGGAAAAGCAAGCGGATGAAGTTCTTAGTGATGTGGGAATTGGATCTGGCCCGGCTGGGCGCAGCCGTTGTTCATGCCGTTCTGCGTATGCCGGAATATGCCCAAAAGCTGGCTGAACAGGGCAAACTGGAGAAGCGTTATCATGTTGTCGGCAAGCACGGCGGCGCATGGATTTACGATGTCGTTTCTAACGAAGAATTGGAACGCCTCCTGGCGATGGCCCCTGTTTACAATTACGCTCGTTACGATATCTATCCCCTGGCTGAAATGGAGACGCCCACTCACGTTTTAAAGGAATCTGACGAAACATCTCCCAATCAAACACCGGAGGTGGCATGATCCAGACTCCTGCCATAGATCGCCAAAAAGCGGCCTTGTTTGCTCGCCTCGATGTACTGAGCCAGCAAAAACCGGAACTGGCCGAACCGCTGGCCTTTTACCGGGCGACGCTGCCGCTGTTGAACGAAGCCCAAGCGCAGGTCGAGCCGGTTGAACTGCCGGCCGAGGTAGCCCACCAAAAACTGGCCGCCGGATTGCCGCTGCTGCTGGGCGAAGATTTGCCGCTCGCCCCGGAGGCAACCCGCGATCTTTTCATCCGGCTGTGCGGGATTGTTGAAACGGTAGGGCTGCCCCAACAGGCTGCTCCGCCACAAAAAAAGACCTGGCCGTTTTTCTTTGGGCCGAAACGCCGGCCTGATCCGGCTCAACTCCTGGAACAGGCGCACGCCGGGAATGAAACGGCGCTGCGTACGGCGGCGGCTCAACAGATTCGCCAGGCCGTGGAGCAAAGACAGCTAGATTTGCTGGCCGTATGGAGTGCTCTGGCTACCGGAGATGGTCAACTCGTTGACGGGCAGGCGCGCGATCTCAAACTTGATGCCGATCTATTGCGAACTCTGGCCCAAAACAGCCTCAAGCCGGCCCTGCGCGCCTGGGCCGCGGACCTTAAAGAGAAAGTAGACCTGGCTATATGGCGGCGAGGGTCATGCCCGGTCTGCGGCAGTCCACCGACCCTGGCCGAGATCCAGGGCAAAGAGGGCGCTCGCCATCTACGCTGCGGCATGTGCGGGGCCGATTGGGGGTATCCCCGACTCAAATGCGCCACCTGCACCAATCAAAATCACAAATCGCTGGGTTATATCACCGTGGAGGGTGAGGAAGAAAAGTACAGTATCCAGACCTGTCAGGTGTGCCACAACTACCTCAAAGTAATCGTCACCTTTGAGCCAACGCCGGTGGATATGTTGGCAATTGAAGATTTGGCGACTCTGCACCTGGATTTAATTGCTAACGAACGTGGTTACAGTCATTGAGATTGGAGATTAAGCTCTAATCTCCAATCCCCTCTTAAGGATACGCGGTTGTTTAATTTCCTAAAATCAAAAGCACTACCCATCACGCCCGATAAAATCCTGGCTGCGCTGAGCCGGGTCTTAGAGCCGGAAGTCAATCGAGATATTGTTTCGCTGGGGATGGTTAGCGGTATTGCCTGCCGGGATGGCACAGTCAGTTTTACCATCCGCCTACGCGAGGCCGGCAGTCCGCTGCAAATTCCCCTGGAGCGCATGGCCCGCCGGGCCGTTTTGACGGTTCCTGGCGTCAAAGCGGTAAAAATCTCCTTTGAAAGCAGCCCCACCTCGCAGCTACGCGACACCTCGCGGCTCAACCTCGACGCCAAACATGTGGTAGCGGTCGCCAGTGGCAAAGGAGGGGTCGGCAAGACCACCGTAGCAGTCAACCTGGCGGTCGCCCTGGCCCAGACCGGCCAGCGGGTTGGCCTGCTGGACGGCGATATTCACGGCCCCAACGTGCCGCTCATGCTCGGCATCAGTGAGGAACAGCCTTTTGCCTTTGGCGAGCAGATTTTTCCGCCCAGCGCCTATAGCTTGAAAGTGATGTCTATGGGCCTGCTGGTTCCGGCGGAAGCGCCGATTATCTGGCGCGGGCCGATGATGCACCAGGCCATTCGCCAACTGCTGCGTGATGTTATGTGGGGCAGCCTGGACGTGCTGGTGGTGGACCTGCCTCCCGGCACCGGCGATGTGCAGTTGACCCTGACTCAATCGCTGCCCCTGAGCGGGGTGGTGATGGTTACAACCCCGCAAGAAGTAGCGCTGGCCGATGTCATCAAAGGCACCGAGATGTTCCGGCAGTTGGATATCAGGGTGCTAGGCTTTGTGGAAAATATGAGTTACTATGTTTGTCCTCACTGCGGTCAGGAAGAGATCGTTTTTGGCCGGGGCGGCGAGCGGCTGAGCCAACAGTTGGGGCTGCCTCTGTTGGGCCGTGTTCCACTCGACCCCGCCATTCACCAGGGCCAGCCGGTGGTGCTGGCAGCGCCTGACTCTCCGGCCGGGCGGGCGCTGCGGCAGGCCGCCGAAACCCTGGCCGCCGCATTGCGGAACCTGCCTTCTCCGCGCTCAACTTCTCCGGGTTATAAAGTTTATCCAGAACTACGGTTAACTTAACGGTAAAGCCTTTCAACTCCTCTGCTAAACCTGTGAGGTTTGTCTAAAATCTCTTTCTGGATTGCCACAGCCTCCTAAATATTTATAATTACCGGGTAAAGAGTTAACAGGTAAACTACATGTTTATCGTATCTGCGCCCGAGCGAGTCAACTCGCTTTATTAGAGCGCATCTCAATCAGCTACAAAGAGGTAACAATGGAAAATCAGGTCTGTCTTAAATGTGGCGGAGAAATGGATGAGGGTACAGTCTCGGTGTCTGAGGGGGTCAACTATATTTCAAATCGTCAAACGAGCATGTTCAAAGTGGTCACTCCGGCCCGGCGAGCGCGGGTGTGCCTGGCCTGCGGATACATCGAATTGTACCTGGATACCGCAGAGTTGAGAAAGAAGATTGGAAAGTGATGCCTGCCGAGGCTGCAAACTATGACCATCACCATCGAACAGGTTATCGAAAAGATTGCCGATTGGCGCGGGAAAGATGTTTCTGTTCAACCCATCAGCGGCGGGCTAACCAACACCAACTACCGGGTTGAGGTGGCGGGCACGCCCTATGTGGTCCGTATTCCCGGCGCGTCCACCGAACTGTTGGCGGTCAACCGGGAGAATGAATATTACAACACCAAAGCCGCCGCCGATGCCGGGGTGGGGGCCAAAATTGCCCATTATCTGCTAGAAGACAGGGTGATGGTGCTGGAATATATTTACGGCGAAACGATGTCTATCGAGGCGCTGCAAAGGCCGGGCATGCCCACCCGCATTGCCCAGGCGCTCAAACTGCTGCACGCCGGGCCGCGCTTTTTGACCGATTTCAACATGTTCCGGCTGACCGAATATTATCTCAAAATTGTCGCCGAGTACGGGGTGCGGATTCCTGATGGCTTCCGTGAGCGCATGCCGCTGGTTTACGAGCAGATCGAGCCGGCGCTGCTGGTCAATCCCCTGCCAACGGTGCCCTGCAACAACGACCTGCTGGCCGAAAATTACATTGACGACGGCCACCTTTTACGAACCATTGATTTTGAGTACAGCGGTAACAACGACCCCTGTTTCGAGTTGGGTAATACCTGCCAGGAGCAGCAGTACGACGAGCCACGTATTGTGGAGATGTGCGCCGCCTATTTTGGCGAGCCATACCCCGACAAGTTGGCCCGCATGAAACTGAACATGATCATGTCCGACGTCGGCTGGACGCTGTGGGCGGCCATCCAGGCCAAAATTTCTACCATTGATTTTGATTTCTGGGGCTGGGCCGTTGAGCGCTGGGCGCGGGCGGAGGCTAAAATGGATTCGGCAGAGTTCCCAAGTTGGTTGAGCGATGTCCAACAAACAAGATGAAGGGTAAAATGTCATGACAATTCAAAGTGAATTTAAAGTTACTGGCATTGGTCAGATTGCGATACCGATGCGCAATGTGGAATGAGCGGTCGAATTTTATCAGGATAAATTAGGGTTAAGCCATCTGTTCCGTGTATCTGGACCGGCTTTTTTTGAGTGTGGCAGTGTCCGGCTGATGCTGAGCGTGCCTGAAAAAGTTGAATTTGATCATCCCAGTTCCATCATTTACTTCAAAGTACCAGATATTCAGACGGCTTATGAAAGCCTATTAGCCCGTAGCGTCTATTTTGAGGACAATCCTCACCTGATAGCTGAGATGGAAAACCACGAACTATGGATGGCGTTTTTCCGTGACTCGGAGAACAATTTGTTAGCCCTGATGAGTGAAGTAGCCCGTAACTGAGACAACTGTGCCGGATTTCCGCTTTTGCAGTATAATGGCAAAAATCACGAAAATAAGGAGCAATTAATGGTAACTCAAACCAAAGGCGCCGGGGCAATCAATCTAAACGAAGTGGAAGACCTGGACGGCATTACCGTCGTGCGCGGCGGCGGCGGGCAGCGCGGCTGGAACGGGATCCTTTACAAACAGGGTTTATCGGCCAAAAATGCCGGCTCGCAGAGCCTTTCGATCAACGTTGCCACCGTTCCCCCCGGCGCGATTGCCTATGCTCATATCCACGATGGCTTTGAGGTGATGTTGTTCATTGTCCAGGGTAAGGTCAAGCACACCTACGGCGAAAACTTGGCTAACGAAGTCATCAACGAGGCCGGCGACTTTATCTACATCAAGCCGGGTGTGCCCCACGAAGTTTTCAATATTGGCGATGAGCCGTTGATTGCGTTTGTGGCTCGCTCCACTGCCGACGAGTGGGACAAAATCATCAATTATCCGTCGCAGTACCGGCCGGCGGACGAAGCCTGATTTTTTGTTATGGATCTCCACCCCTACCAGGGCACCTGGCCTGAAGACGATCCCCACGCCAACTTTAAAGCCGAAGTTGCCCAATACAGCCAGCTAGACCCACTGCCGACTCTGGAAAATCTGAGCCGCGCGACCGGCGTCCCGGTTCCGGCGCTGGTGCGCTATATTTTGGTCAAGTACACCGTCTCCGGAGCCGAAGCGCTGCTGGCGCTGACGCCGATCGTGCTGCGGCAGATGGAACAGCATATTGAAAAAGCCGAGTCTAGCGGCGCTGATGCGGCCCGACTGGAAGCTTACGAGTCGCTGCGCCAGATGATTGGCTGGTTGAAACTGGGGGCGGAGTAGAAAACGAGACGAGGACGCGAGGAGGCGTGAGGCGAAAGATATCCTCGCCTCCTCACCCATCGCATCTTTATTTTTTGGAAAGGTAACTGAATGAACCCATTAATGATCCTTATCGCCGGGCCTTATCGCTCCGGGACCAACGATGACCCTCAAAAGATTGCCGCCAATGTGCAGGCTATGAATGACATGGCCCTGCGTGTCTTTCGAGCAGGCCATCTGCCGGTTTTGGGTGAGTGGTTTGCTCTGCCTTTGATTGAACATGCCGGTTCGAAACAAATTGGCGACGATATCTTCAACGAGATTTTTCATCCAGTGGCCCGGCGGTTGGTAGCCCGCTGCGATGCCTGCCTGCGGATTGGCGGGCCGTCCAAGGGGGCCGATGAAATGGTCGAATTGGCACGGCAGCACGGCAAGCTGGTTTTTTATCGTTTTGAAGACATCCCCGCTGTATAATCTACCACCCCCCTCTGGGCACATTGTGCAAGAGTCATATTTCCTTGCCTCCGTAACTTCGCTTTGTATGATCGTTTTTGATTTCCAAATCCGTAATACATCGTAGCGGCGGAGCTTACCCCCGCTCACGGCGACCGTAAGGATCGCCGCTACGATGCAATTTTGATTGGTCAAAAATCATCAAATAAAGATTGGGCTGAACCTGGGCATTGTAAGCGCCCGCGCCTCATGATATACTAAAGATACTATCATTCTCAGTGGATCCAACTTTGAGGAGCCAGCATCCTCAGATGCGGCTCCGTTCGGCATCTAAGGATGCCTCACTCCTCAAAAAATTGGATCTACTGATTCTAGATATCAAACTGACGACAGCAGTTTAATTGGGGAGGCTGCGATGACCTCTAAAAAAGAGGACCAGCTTATGGCCGAAATAGCGGCCCTGCGACAACGCGTCGCCGAGTTGGAACTTGAGCAGCAGCAGCGTGAGGTTGAATTAGCTCACTGGCTGGCCGCCGAACGAGAAAATTGGGCGCTGGCCGACGCGCTGAATCAAACCGGGGCAGCCATTAGCAGCACCCTCCGCGGCGAAGAGGTACTCGACCGGATTCTGGATGAGATGAGCCGGGTGGTAGCCTGCGATGCCGCCTGTCTGCTGTTGATCCAGGAAGACGTAGCACGGATTTATCGTTGGCGGGGCTATGTTCACACGGAACGGGCGACCCCCAAAGAGATTGTCTCGGCTGCTTTTAAGATTGACCGCATGCCCATCTTGCAAACTGTCCGGGAGACCGGCCGTCCTTTGGCTGTCTCTCAACCGGCTAACGGCGATGCCTGGGTTCATAAGTTTGGTAAAATTTGGGTTAATTCCTATGCCTGCGCGCCTATTCGCAGCCGGGGTAAAGTGGTTGGCTTTTTAACAGTTGATAGTGAAACCGCTCATTTTTTTGAGCCGGCCGATGCCAACTCGCTCCAGGCCTTTGCCGATCAAGCGGCGCTGGCCCTGGAAAACGTGGGGCTGCACAACCGGGTACGCGAGGAAATCATCAGACGGCTCAGAACCCTCAAAAAAGAACGCAACTTCATCTCAACGGTACTGGGTACGACTGATGCGTTGGTCGTCGCTTTAGATCGAGAAGGACGAATCGTCCATTTTAACCGCGCTTGTGAGCAGACAAGTGGCTATAGTATGGCTGAGGTCAAAAACCATTATGTCTGGGAATTACTGCCGCCGGAAGCCGCCAGCACAGCCCAGGCTTATTTTACAAATTCTCCACCTAAACCTCCTGCCAGCGATCTCTCAAACCGCCTGGAAAGCCAATTTGAGGCATATCTTGTTACCAAAACCGGCCAGCAGCGTTTGATTGCCTGGTCAAATGCTACCTTGTTAGACAAAACCGGCGCGATTGAATATGTGATTGCGACCGGAATTGACATTACCAAGCAGAGACAGGCCGAAATGGCTTTGCGTGAGAGCAAGGAGACGCTGCGTCTACAGAATGAGCAACTACAGGTTCGTAATCGGGAACTGAATGCCTATGCCCGCACGGTAGCCCATGATCTTAAAAATCCGCTGGGAGTTTTGACCACAATGGCTGAAGTTTTGGCCGAATCTTATACCACGATGCCGCCCGAGCAGTTAGGCGAATATTTGCAAAGTATGGCCCGCAGCGGACATAAAGCTGGTCAGATTGTCGAAGCGCTGCTGTTGTTGGCCGGGGTACGGGAGCGAACCATCATTTTGCAGCCGATAGATATGGCTGGTATTGTGGCCGAAGCGCTGGAGCGCCTGGCTCAGCCAATCAACCAATATCAAGCAGAGCTTATTGCTCCGCCCACGTGGCCCACCGTCTTGGGCTATGCCCCCTGGGTTGAAGAAGTCTGGGTCAATTATATCAGCAATGGCCTTAAATATGGCGGCCAACCACCCCGCCTGGAACTGGGCGTGACCCTGCAAGACAATGACATGGTTCGCTTTTGGATTAAAGATAACGGACCCGGCCTGACCCCGGAGGCTCAGGCGCAATTGTTTACTGAATTTACTCAACTTGAACCGGGTCGGGCAGATGGCTACGGCCTGGGGCTGTCTATTGTCCGACGAATTGTTGAAAAACTGGGGGGGCAGGTAAGCGTTGAGAGCCAAGATGCTCCCGGTCAGGGAAGTATCTTTAGTTTTACACTCCCATTGGCCGACAACTTTGGAGATTAGAAATTGGAGATTTTTTAATCTCTAATATCAATCTCTAATCTCCTGACAGCTACCACGCACACTTGGTTTTATTAAAAAGTTAGCTATACTCAGTGGATCCAAATTTGAGAAGCCAGCACGCCCACGTGCGGCTCTGTTCGGCACGTAGGCGCGCCTCACTCCTCGAAAATTAGATCTACTGATACTCTGTAGGTCCAATTTTTCATCGTAGCTGGCGCATCCCTAGGCGTCAGCGGGCGGCATAGGGATGCCACCCTACGGGAATTTTGGATCCACTAATACTTTTATGAGTCTCTGTCAATTGACCTTCAAATTCAGGAGGGTTTATGACAAACGATCAAATCCATATTAAAGATTTACTCTTACGCACCATCATTGGCATTAATGAAGATGAGCGACATAACAAACAAGATGTTGTCGTCAACATAACGCTTTACACCGATCACACGGCGGCTGCTTCGGATGATATTGCCGATACTGTTAACTACAAAACCATTGCCAAGCAAACCATCAAACTGGTCGAAGAGTCACAATTTTATCTGGTGGAAAAGCTGGCCCTGGAAATTACGGAGCTTTGCCTGGCTGATCCCAGGGTTGAGCGGGCCGTGGTGACGGTTGAAAAACCGGGTGCTTTGCGTTTTGCCCGCTCAGTGGGTGTTACCGTGGACCGGTCACGGGTGAATACGGCCTCCGCCAAAAAGCATTAATGACCTACAATATCGCCTATCTCTCTCTCGGCTCAAACATCGAGCCGGTCAAAAATTTGCGTGCGGCCCTTGATCTGCTGGCGGCAAAAACCCGACTGGTGGCTGTCTCTTCGGTTTGGGAAACCGCGCCGGTAGGTTTAACGGAACAACCAAATTTTTTAAATACTGCCGCCATTGTCGAAACTGATCTGACTGCCGAACAACTGAAACAAAATGTTCTGGCTACCATCGAGCAGCAGTTGGGTCGGGTTCGCCAGGCCGACAAAAATGCGCCTCGACCCATTGATCTGGATATTATACTTTTCAATCGGGAGATATTTCAGTTGGGTCAGCGTCATATTCCCGACCCGGAGATTGCCGAGCGAGCGTTTGTGGCTATCCCCTTGGCCGAAATTGCCCCCGACTATGTCCATCCAGAGTTGGGCCAGACTTTAGCCGAGATTGCCCAGGGGTTTGAGCTGGATAAGACTCGCATGCACCTGCGTCCTCATGTTTTAGCTGACACACCCCTCATGATGAAAATTCCGAGTGCAAAAGCTTAGCTTTTGTTCTCCCAGAAAATTCATGTTCGAAAGAAGGTATTATGAAACAGGCCACGATAGAACATCTAACGGAGACATTTCAATTCAACCCAGACGGCGACCCCAAAGAAGTCTCAAAGCGACAAAAAGTCATTGAAAAAGCGGTTCGTAAAACATTGGCCAGCATCGGCGAGGATCCGAACCGGGAAGGACTTCAGCGCACGCCTGAGCGAGTCGCCCGCATGTATGAGGAATTAACCGCCGGCTATCATGTCAATCCAACCCAACTTATCAACGACGCTCTATTTGATGTAGATTATAGCGAGATGGTGATTGTCAAGGACATTGACTTTTACAGCCTGTGCGAACATCATATGCTGCCGTTTTTTGGCAAAGCGCACGTGGCCTACATTCCCAAAAGTAAAGTGCTGGGTCTGAGCAAAATCCCACGGATTGTGGATATGTTTGCCCGCCGTTTGCAGGTGCAAGAGCGCATGACCCAACAAATTGCCGATTTTATTGATGACACGCTCCATCCGCATGGGGTAGCGGTGGTGGTAGAAGGGGCGCATATGTGCAGCATGATGCGCGGCGTAAAAAAAGCCAACGCCACTATGGTGACCAGCGCCCTGGTAGGAACTTTTAAGAGCCATCTCAAAACGCGGGCCGAGTTTATGGAACATATCGGCCGCCGCCGATTTGATGATTAACCGCCGAGGGCGCAGAGTCCGCCGAGAGATTTATAAAAAAGCTCTGCGTTTTCGGCGTCCTCTGGGGGGAAATATTAAATCTGTCGGTCTATCAGGGAATCTCTAATCCCCATTAATCTTCTGCTATTTTTAGATGGCTAATCAGAAAAGCTCGGCAAAGTAAGAACGAGCGGCCCGGTCAATCAATTCAAGGGTCATAGCCGGTCGCTCGCCCCGGTAGGTGGCAAAATCGGTCAATTGGTCCAGTAAATCGCGGGGATGGCAGGCTTTCATGGGGCGGCCTACACTTAAATAATACTCGCGCAGCAGGTGAATGAAGACATTTTTATCAAACTTGATGCCGCGTTCATCGCAGGCGGTGATAAATATTTCGTAAAACTGCTTTTCGGTGGGGTTATCAATACCCAGCTTGTGGCGAATCCGCCGCAAAAAAGCGTCATCCACTAAAGCTTCCGGATCCAGGTTAGTCGAGAAAATAATCAGGGTTTCAAAAGGAACGGCGAATTTTTTCCCGGTTTGGAAGGTTAAGAAGTCCAGACGTTCCTCTAAGGGCACAATCCAGCGATTCAAAAGGTCTTTGGGTGACATCTGCTGCCGGCCAAAATCATCAATCAGCAACATTCCCCCATTCGCCTTGAGTTGTAGCGGCGCTTCGTAAAAGCGGTTGGTATCGCTCCAGGCCAGGTCTAAATCCTGCAAAGATAATTCGCCCCCGGTGATGACAACCGGCGGCATACAGCGCAGCCAGCGCTTGTCCATCTGGTTCGACTCGGCCAGTTGAGCCTCCTCACTGCCAATGGCCCGATGGGTTTCGGCATCGAACACTTTGATAACCTGTCCATCCTCAAAAATAGCATAAGGAATCATCACGTTGCCCGGCAACAAGCCTCGACCAATAATTTTAGCAATGCTGGTTTTGCCGTTGCCGGGTGGTCCGTACAGAAACATGGATTTGAACGAGTTGACCGCCGGTCCGACCCGGTCAATAATATCTTGTGATAAGACCAGCGAGCGCAACGCCTGCTGTACATCTGCTTCACGAACCAGGGGCCGATTTTGGGCCTGGAGTTTGACGACATTAACATAGTGGTTCAACGTAACGGGGCAAGGACCCACATAGCGATTGCGTTCCAGCAGTTCTCTGGCACGCTTACTGCCGTTATCGGTAATGGCGTATTGATAGGAGGCCCGATTGAGATTGCTGCCTCCTGTTACTTGCACCAGATGATGCGTCTTTAATGCCTGCAAAAGTGGCTCGACCACTCCGCTAAAGTGGAGACGCATGGTCTGGGCAATCTGCCAGCCCTTCATAGAGCCGCCAAAATAGAGAATTTTTAAGGCCAAACTGGTTAGAAAAGGCTGGGGAATTTGGGTCGCTTCAATAGTGCGGGGTTCTTCTAACAGTTGCTGTAGGGGGCCGTTAAAGCCGTCAAAGGGCATATCTGGTGAGGAAAGCAGCAATGGTTGGGTATTTCTTTCGCGGGCCAACAGACGCATAGGTTGCAATCGAGAAGGCTGACCATTCGCCATTACCACGGAACCCCTGAGTGAATTTTCAGCAAAACGGACTAACGGATAACAATCTTAAAAGAACACTTTATAAATATAACACACGGCCCAAGTTTCTACAATAGTTAGAATTCATATTAATGGATATATAAAGCACCTCTTGTTCCCAAACCAAGTTTGGGAATAAGAGGAAAAAACCCTTCATGCTTTCAAGAATTTCCCATTACGATAGAACAGTTCTCCATCCACCCAAATTTCGCCGCCCTCGCGCATGTCACAAATCATGTCCCAATGCACAGCAGAGGTATTGGTACTGCCAGATTGAGGATAGCCCTGCCCTACGGCCATATGAACGGTACCGCCAATTTTTTCGTCAAACAAAATGGAGCCGGTAAAGCGTTGAATATCATTGTTGGTGCCGATGGCAAATTCTCCCAGGCGGCGTGCGCCGGGGTCGGTATCGAGGGTATTTTGAAGAAAGGCCTCATTTTTGTCAGCCGTAGCCTGGGTTACCAACCCATTCTCAAAAGTTAACCTCGCCCCGATGACTTCGTTGTCGTGATAGTAAGCCGGGTAGGTAAACTTGACCCAACCGTTGACGCTGTCTTCAACCGGCCCGGTAAAAATTTCGCCATCGGGGAAGTTAATTTTGCCGCTGGCATTGAGAAAAGGTCGCCCCTCGATAGACATGTGCAGGTCAATATTAGGCCCATGCACATGAAGATGTTTTTTGCCCGCCAGATATTCAATGAGGCGCTGCTGGCTCTGTTCAACCTCCTGCCAGGCGGTTACTGGATCGGCTAAATGAAGTTTGCAGGCTTCAAACACAAAGCGCTCGTACTGTCGCAGCGACATGCCGGCGGCCTGGGCATAGCCCTGGGTGGGAAACTGGGTGGTGCAGCGGCGCAGCGTGCCCTGCCCCTCTCGTTCCATTTGGATGCTCATTACCCCGGCCAGAGTCTGCAAGCGGGCCTTTTGCCGTTCCGGGGGATAATCGGACAGCGCCCGCGGATTTTCCGATGCCTCCACCCGCACAATGACCTGGCAGGTCTCGTACATCAGCTTGAGCATCGGGTTAACGGCGGCCAGCAGGTCAAGCTGACCTGTCGCTTCTATCGCCAGGCTGTCTTCATCACGCAAGTGAATATAGGTAAAAGCCTGCCCACCCGCCCGCAGCGCAGCTTGATAAAGCGCCTGGATCAACGGTTCGGCGGCGGGGCTGGTCCCGCGCAGCAACACTCTTTCGCCGGGCTGCACAGCCATAGAGTAGTTGATGATAACATCGGCCATTTTTTCGAGATAAGTTTTCATTTATGTAACCTTACCGCTTGATTAAAAACAGCAAGGCCCAACACAGTGGAGTTGGGCCTTACAGCTTTAGTGGGGAAGGAGGGATTTGAACCCTCACGCCTTGCGGCACATGATCCTAAGTCATGCTTGTCTGCCAGTTCCAACACTTCCCCACAACAGAAGAGGGTAACTATGGGTCAGATTCTAACATTTTCCCCCTAAAAGGTCAATTATTTACTGCCAGACCTATCTGGCCGGTAAATTAGCCAGGATATATTCAGTCACGTCCAGGGCAGCGCGGGGACGGCCCACCACCTGGGCACGCTGGCGCATGTTGTTCAGGCGGTCGGGTTGGGTCAGCAGGTACAGGGCAGTCAGGGCGGCCATCTCTGGGATGCGCAACTGCACCCCGGCCCCATAACCGGCCACCACGTCGGCGTTCCACTCTTCTTGGCCCAGCATCGATGATGATCATGGGTGTGCCGCGAGCCAGTACTTCACTGACAGTCAGCCCGCCCGACTTGGTGAAGGCGGCTGTTGAAGATTTGGTTAGCTGAGCTACTTGTTACTCGGCTGCTGCGGGCCAGAGCGGTTGCCCTGGAAACGGGCAGGCAGGGGCTTGTTGATAAATTCGGTGACCCGTTCACGCATGGTTGCCAGTTTCTCGTCAGCCTCCTCCTGGGTCAAGCGCCCCCGATCAACTAATTTCGCTAATTTCTCAGAAACTTTGTCCATAATCGCCTCAATAATCGTGTCCGGGTCAACGCCGTGATCTTCGGCTACCTGGGCGATGCTGCGCCCCCCATCCTGGCGCATTTCTTGCAGCAGTTCGCGGGGGGTCAAGCCGATTTCCTCGGCGGCTATCCGAAAGACAGCGCGGGCAATACGCAGGCGCGGTCCGCCTAAACCCTCACCCGCCGCGCTCTGGGCCAGGACCGGCGGCGCGGCCAGGGTGAAGAGAGTTAAGAGAAGGCCGGCTAAACTAAAAACAATGGTCCAACGTTTGGTTTGCATGGTTAATCTCCTTACAGTGTGTGAGTTGATTGATTTGATTAACCACAGCATACTGTTCAATTGTAATTAAAAAATGATGGATTTGTAAAAAGTTTGTAAATTCCCAGGGTCAGTCATCAGACAATTCTGGCGGCTGGTTACTGCTGGTTTGCTTCATTCTACATAAATGGGGTTGGTAAAAACCCAGCCTCGCTGCCAGCCCCAATAAATGCGATAAGCCTCAACGCGATACACACCCCGCTCGGCGGTTTGCCAGGTTAATTCCCGGCCTATTGTTTCAGCCACCACCCGCCCCTGATGCAGCAGGCGCAGTCGAGCCGGGAGAGGGCTGGCGATGCGCAGGGTAACGGTTTCTTGCAGCGGCAGGGTATCGCCCATGCTGGCCTGCCTGTCACCGCTGCTGCCGCTAAAACTAAACCCGCGTGAGGAAGCTACCAAATCGTTGCTCACAAAACAGTGGCCCAATTGCAGGGCTTCAAAAATTTGCCGGCGGGCCTGGCTCACCTCGCGGGAGAGCGGTTCAGCCAGCAGCAGGTGGGTATTGACGGTGCGGAACAGAAATTCGTAGGAGTAAATCTTTCGGCGGAGCGGCCCCAGGCTAAAGGACATGGCATGGGCATCGGAGTTGCCAATCGCCACCACCTTTTGACCTGTCGCCAGCAGTTCATCCCATTTGGCCAGCACTTCGGGGAAAGGGGCGGTCAAGACCAGATACGGCAGATAGGCGCCGATAACAGCTCTCAGCTTGGAGCGCAACTGCCATTTGACATCGGTCATGGTGTTCCAAAGTTCAATGCCGGTATAACCGGAGATGTCCCAACTGAGCCAGGGATATATTTCCTGGGCTGCGCCCATGCCGGGCCGTTCCAGGGGGTGGGCCAGAAACGTCAGGCCGCCGCGGTCAGTGATGGCGTCAATCAACTGCTGCGGGTCGGCGGCCAGGTTGTTCAGGTCATCGGCCACAAAGTGACACAACAGATGGTTGTATTCCGGCACAAGCTGCATGTCGTTGATTTCCTGGCCCATCAGCCGCAGAATTTCGCGCCCGTGAGCGTCCCGCCACCAGCCTTCCACCCCCTCGACGGCGATGTTGTGGTCGGTATAAACGATAAAATCAAGACCCGCCCGAATTGCCGCTGCGGCCACTTCAGCGTGGCTGCCCGTCCCATCCGAAGCGGTGGTATGGAGGTGTAAATTTCCGACGATTTCTGGCATAGAGGCGCTTAGACCACTCGATATTTTAGGGGTTGGCCTTGAATATGGCTCAGCAGATTGGCAAAATCGCCCAGGCGTTCCTCGGCGGCAGCCGCCGTCGCTCCGGCGGCAATATGGGGTGTGAGCAGCACATTGTAACCCTGTTTAGCCAGGGCAATCAGCGGGTTGTCGGCTTTGATTGGCTCCCACTCAAACGTATCCAGGGCCGCGCCGTTTAATTTACCTGATTGCACCGCCGCTGCCAGGGCCGCCTCATCAATCACACCACCGGCGCCGCAACTGACCAGGGCCGCGCCATCCTTCATTTTGGCGATAAAAGCGGCATCGATCAATAAATCTGTCTCTTTGAAATAAGGCAATAAGTTGGCAATGTAATCGCTCTGGCTAAAGAGGGTGTCACTATCTACATAGATTAGCCCAAGTTCCTGCTCAACTTCAAGCGGCAGCCGGCGGCGCTTGTTGTAGAGTACGGTGCAGCCCCAGCCCTTGAGCCGCCGGGCCAGTTCAGTCCCAATTTCGCCAAAGCCCATAATGCCAATGGTGCGCTGCCATAACCCTTCAACGTTCTGGCGGTTGGACCAGTTGTAGGCAAAGGTATCTTCATCGCTGCGCCGGCTGAGGCCCCATTCGGTGCTGGCGGCCAGGGCGATGGCTTCGCTCTCGCGCAGTTTTTTACTCAAGGCCAACATTTGCATCACCAGGTGTTCGGCCACCCGGATCACCGTCCCCACGGGCCAGTAACACACGGCCACCCCGGCGGCTTTGGCCGCATTCGTATCAATATCGTAAGTCAGCGACCCCAGCCGCTGGATCAATTTGAGCTGAGGCGCAGCTTGAATCATCTCCTGATCAATCGTCCCTGTTCGCTCGGAGATCAGATATTCGGCCTCTGCCAGATGGGGTAATAAACTGGCCCTGTCCGGCTGGCGCAGCATGGTAATCTCCAACTCAGGTGGCGCGGCGTTCAAAGCGGCCTGCTGGTGGCGCAGGCCCCGCTCGGTGATGAAAATGGTCTTGTAACGTTTCATTGAGAAACTCCTTGTAAAAGGATGAAGGATGAGGGATGAAGGCGGAAGAAGAGAGTAGGAAGTAGGTAATAGGTGAGTTTCGTTTCCCTTACTCCTTACTGCCTACTCCCTACTTCATGCTTTTCTTATCCGCTGTACGGGTGAGAGTTGATTAAGCTGTTGTTCCAGTTCGGCCAGAATTGGTTCAAATTCGGCCAAAAGATTTGGCTCAGGCCAAATTCTGAGATTGCTGTCCAACAAAAGCAGCGCGGCTCGGGCGCTTCCGGCCAGCAGGCTGATGGCTATTTCCAGGTCATCCTGCACCTGCTCGATTACCACCGGGCGAAAATTCTGTAAGACAGCGGCCGCGTCGAGGCAGAGCCGGCTAATTTCTGCCGGACTTTCACACAAAAGCCGCTGGCCCTGCAAAATGTGTCCGGCTTCGCGCAAAGCCACATATTCGGCAATAGCCGTCGCATCCTGGTCGCACCAGGCAATCAAAGTATTTTTGAGGTGAACCATCTGCTCGATGCGGCCGGTAATATCCTGCCAATCCAGCTTGTCCACCTGGTGATCCAGGCTAATTTGCATACAGGCCTCGCCCAGCGCGCTGGCATGAGCCGCCGAAACCGCAATTACCGCTCCGGCCATAGCATGGCGCTGGTCGCTAACCTCTCCAATAAATTGGCGCACTGATTTTTCGGTCAATTGTAAAGCCACGTTTTAATCATCCATTCTCACAAATATTTGAGATAACTCCTCACCCCGCATGTCATTTCGAGGCTGAAAGCCGAGAAATCTCTGAGACCGTTGTCTGCAAGCCACGGATTAAGAGATTTCTCGCTCCTTCGTCGCCCGAAATGACATGGCTGAGTAGTTACTATTTGAATTTAGGGGGCATCGGCGGCGCTGTGCAGGGTTCCGGCCATCATAAGGCCCAATATCTCCGGAGTTACTTCGGTGGGGCGGACAATGCCCATAATTTCACCTCGGTGGATTACGGCAATCCGGTCGCTCAGATTCAAAATTTCCTCAAGTTCGGTCGAAATGTATAGAATAGCCGCGCCTCTGGCCCGCTGCTCCAACAGCCGGTTTTCGACAAACTCCGTTGCGCCCACATCCAGGCCGCGAGTGGGATGGGCGGCGATAATCAAGTCTGGGTTTTCCGACAGTTCCCGCGCCAGCACCATCTTTTGCTGGTTACCGCCTGACAAGGTTTTAGCGGTTACTTCGGCACTGGGGGTGCGTACATCAAAACGTTGAACCAACTGCCTGGCGTGAGCTTTGATGGCTGTGTTGTTCAAAAATCCCCGCACCGAGAAGGGCCGCCGCCGAAAATTACGGGCCACCAGATTTTCGCTCAACTTGAAACTCAGCACCAGGCCCTCGCGGTGACGATCTTCGGGGATGTAGGCCAGGTTAAAATGGAGCAGGTCGCCGGAATTAAGGTGGGTGGTTTCGCGCCCGGCAATACGGATGTGACCGCTTTTGGGCGGGCGCAGCCCGGCAATAGCCTCGGCCAGCTCTTTTTGACCATTGCCGTCAATTCCGGCCAGCCCCACAATCTCCCCGGCCCGCACTTGCAGCGACAACTGGCGCACCGCCGCCACCTCGCGGTCGTCATTGACCACCAGATTGGTAATTTCCAGCATCACCGGGCCAGGCTCCACCGGGGGCTTGTCCAGGCGGAACAACACTTCTCGCCCGACCATCATCCGGGCCAGTTCGGCTTTCGTCGTAGCTTTGGTTTCGACCGTCTGGATGGCCGCCCCGTCGCGCAGCACCGTCACCCGGTCGCTGATTTCCATCACCTCGTCCAGTTTGTGGGTGATAAAAATAATCGAGTTGCCATTGCTGACCAGCCGGCGCATCACTTCAAACAGCCCTTCGATTTCCTGCGGGGTCAGCACCGCGCTTGGCTCATCGAGAATGAGCAGTTTCGCGCCCCGGTACAACGCCTTGATAATCTCGACCCGCTGCTGGCTGCCCACCGACAGGTTCCAGATGGGCAAATCGGGGTTGACCTCAAGCCCGTAGGTCAGCGAAATATCCAGAATATTCTTTTTGGCCGCCTGGTGGTTGAGCAAAATACCCTTGTCGCCCGGCAGGCCAAGCATCACATTTTCCGTAACCGACAGCGGCGGAACCAGCATGAAATGCTGGTGAACCATGCCAATGCCCTTGGCAATGGCATCGTCCGGCGAGTGAATGGTTGTCGGCCGGTCATTCAGATAAATTTGTCCCTCGTCCGGCTGGTAAAGACCGTACAACACATTCATCAGGGTTGACTTGCCCGCCCCGTTTTCACCCAACAAAGCGTGGATTTCGCCGTGCCGCAGCTCCAGGTTCACCCGGTTATTAGCCAGCACACCCGGAAAGGTTTTGGTAATATTCTCCATGCGCAGGAAGGGGGTCGTTGTCATGGTTTCATCTCAGGTAGCAGGTAGCAGAGTCGCAGAGTCACAAGGTCGCAGGGCCGCAAGGTTGCAGGGTAACAGGTAGCAAGGTTGCAGATTATAAAAAGTCTCTTATTTCTCATTTCTTATTTTTTATTTCTCCCCCTACTCCTTACTTCCTACTCCCTACTCCCCTCTTACGCCTCTTCTCGTTTGTAGGGAATAGCCGCAGCAGCAGGCCAGTGCATGCGGCCGGTGAAGAACAGGGCCACCAACGTAACCACATAAGGCAGCATCACCGGAAATTGATAAGGAATTTCGGGGATACCTAGCGGGGCCAAAATTCCGGCCTGAATCCGCAACTGAAAAGCGTCGGCGAAACCGAACAAGAGCGAAGCCAGCATCGTGCCCAGGGGTGTCCACTTGCCAAAAACAATCGCCGAAAAAGCGATAAAACCGCGCCCGGCAATCATATTTTCGATAAAGGTGCTGTTAAACCCGATGGACAGGACCACTCCGCCCACTGCCGCCATCATCCCGCTCCAGATGATACACAGGTAGCGCACCAGCGGCACTTTTACCCCCAGCGTATCGGCTGCACGCGGATGTTCGCCCACCGCCCGCACCGCCAGGCCCCAGGTGGTGCGATAAAAGACAAAACCGGCCAGGGGAACCAACAAAAAGGCCAGATAGACCAGCGGCAAATGGCTAAAAAAGAGTGGGCCAACCAAAGGAATATCGCTTAACAGAGGAATATTCCAGACCGGGAAGGTGGGCGCGCTCAGGCTGCCGGAGTTGGCCGCTTTCATCAAGCGAAAAACCACGCCGGTCAAGCCGACCATAATCAGATTGATGGCTACCGCCGTCACAATCTGGTCAGCCCCCAGCGTTACCGTGACATAGGCAAACAGCAGGGCCACAATCGCCCCGGCAACCATCGCGCCGAGCAGTCCCAGCCAGGGGTTGCCGGTCGAATAGGCAATCATAAAACCGATGAGCGCGCCCAGCAGCATCTTGCCTTCCAGGGCAATATTAATCACCCCGGACCGCTCGCTAAACAAACCGCCTATCGCGGCAAAGAGCAGCGGCGTGGTCAGGCGGATCGTGGCATGCAGCAAGGCGATAAATGCGTCAATGTCCATAAGTTAACCTTTGTCCATCCAACGTTAAACTTTCCACGTCTCCAGCCAACGCCGGATGCGATTATTGGCGCTGGCCCCGCCGATGAGAAAGATGATAGCCAGGCCCTGCAAAATGTAAACGACCACCACATCAATCTTGACCGCCGTTTGCATCGAATTGGCCCCGTTGCGCATGGCCCCGAAAAAGAGCGCCGCCAGCAGCGCCCCGACCGGGTGAAGCCGGCCCACCAGGGCGACGGCAATTGCATCGAAGCCCCAGCCCGGCGAAAAGTTATCAATCAAGCGATACTGTACCCCCAGCAGTTCGGTGGCGCCGGCCAAACCGGCCAGCCCCCCGCTCAGAGCCATCGTCAGCGCCATGACCGTCGTTGTTTTGATGCCGACATAACGGGCCGCATCCTTGTTAGAGCCGACCATGCGGATGCGGTAGCCTACCGTAGTGTGAAACAGCAAAATGTAAACCAGCACCACCGCCAGCAGCGCCAGGTAAAATCCGGCGTGCAGGCGAGTTCCCTCCCAGATAATGGGCAACTGAGCCGTTTCGGCCACGGCGGGGGTTTGGGTGTTCCAGCCTTCTTCTTTGAGCGGGCCATGCACAAAAAAGCTAACCGTAAAAATAGCGATATAATTCATTAAAATAGTGACAATAATTTCGTTCATATCCCGGCTGGCTTTGAGATAACCGGGAATCGCCCCCCAGATCATGCCGCCCAACACCCCCAGCAGCAGCGCGACCAACAGATGCCAGGGATAGGGCAAAACCAGCGCCGTTCCGGCCCAAACCGCCAGCAGCGCGCCCATATAAAGCTGGCCTTCCGCGCCGATATTAAACACCCCACCGCGATACGCCAGGGTGACGGCCAGTCCGGCAAAAATAAGCGGGATGGATTTGAGCAGCGTGGTGATAATCAACCGCTGTGTGCCAAACGCCCCCTTAATCAAGGCTGTGTACGCTTCGATGGGGTTGACGTTGAGAATCCACAGCAGAATACTGCCAACGAGAAAGGAGGCCAGCACGGCCAAAATCGGCAGCAAAAAGTTCAAGACCCGCTCGTAGGTCGCGGCTCGCTGGACTGCTTCTTCTTTGGTTTTAGCCGCCGCGCGTTGGGCCGCTGTCGTCATGCCTACTCCACAGGGTAGCAGGGTAGCAGATATTTAAACCTGCTACCCTGCTACTTGCTACATGTTATTTATGATAATCATCGGTAACGACATTACCGGCATCGTCGAGGACGATTTTGCCGGTAGCCAGGGCTTCCACCACCGCATTGACTTCCTTGGCAACCTCTTCCGGGACCACTTCGTTGAACGGAGCTAACGTCTGGGCTTGCTCGGCAAAACCCACCACGTGGTTCGTCCACTCGATAGTGCCCGCCCCAATCTCCTTCATCGCTTCAATCAGGATGTTGTCCACCCGCTGCTCGACGCTGGTCAAAACCAACTCCGGGGCCAGGTGGCTCTGATCCCGTGTCCAGCCAATGGCATAGACCTTGCCATTCTCTTTGGCCGCTTCAATCGCCCCCACATTGGCGTTGTCGCCATTGGCCATAATCAACTCAACCCCACTGTCTATCTGAGCTATCGCCGCTTCCTTCGCCTTCGGAATGTCCACCCACGAACCCGTGTAGGCCACCGGCACATCGCTCACATTCGGGTTGACCACCTGCGCCGCCTGCTTGAAGGCATTGAAGTCTGCCGCTATCGTCGGGATTTCTACCGCTCCAACCCCGCCCAACTTGCCCGACTCGACCATCATCCCGGCCAGTATCCCGGCCGCATACCCCGCTTCGCCTGCCCGGAACACATACGACACCAGGTTCTTGCCGTTCTCGGCAATCCCCCCAATCTGAATGAAGCTTACTTCCGGGTACTCTTCTGCCGCTGCTACCAGCGCATCCCCATACTCAAAACCATGCCCGATAATCACATTGAACCCCTGGTCCGCATACGACCGAATCAGGTCCAACTGGTCGGCCTGAGCCACGTTCTCGGTGTTGGCAATTTCCGCCCCCGCCGCTTCCACCGCTTTCAACCCTTCATACGCCGTCTGGTTCCAGCCCTCATCATTGATCGGCCCCGACGTCAGCATCGCTACCTTTAGCCCACTGAAATCTCCTGCTTCCGTGGCTGAGGCCTCCTCGCCGGCGGCTTCTTCAGTGGGTTCCACCACCGCTTCTTCGGTCGGCGCTGCGGCCGCTTCTTCGGTGGGTTCGGCGGCAGCTTCGGTCGGTTCTGCCGCCGCTTCGGTCGGTGCGGCTGCTTCTTCGGTGGGCTGAGCAGCCTCCTCGGTTGGAGCCGGTTCAGGGGCCGGCGTCGCCGCCCCGCCGCACTGAGCCGCGATTAAGGCAATGGCCAATAGAGATGATAACAACCAAAACAAAAATTGTTTATTTTTGAAAGACATTTTTTCTTCTCCTACCAGTAAAAATTCAATGCTTCATTTTTAGAGAACTCAAGAAACTTGTACTTCTTTCGTTTGATCACCTCCTCGAAGATAGTAATCAGTAGTCAGAGAGATTATGCAACCTTGCTCCCCTGCTACCCTGTCACCAATTCACCCGATCAAGCGAATATTTCATGGCCTGCGCCCGCTCAAACAACCTGGCGCAAACGGCCCTGGCCTGGGCCAGAACTGCTTTTTCATCTACAATTGTAATCTGTTTGGCGCGCATCACAACTCGGCCATCAATAATCACCGTGTCCACCTGCCCGGCGCTGGCGCTGTAGACCAGCGTTGAGGGTATTTTGTGAACCGGCATTGAAAAGGGCGAGTCTAAATCCACCAGGACCACATCGGCCTTTTTGCCCACCTCCAGCGAGCCGATTAATTCCGGCTGGCCAAAGGTGACGGCTCCGCCCCGGCAGGCCATGCCCAGCACCTCCTCAGGATAGAGGGCCATGGCATCCAGATTGCCTACTTTTTGCAGGCAGGCTGTCATTTTGAGCGTTTCCATCATATTTTGAGAGTTGTTGCTGCCGGGGCCATCGCTGGCCAGGGCGATGGTGACGCCTTTTGCTTTGAGTTTGGTAATGGGCGCAATACCGGAGGCCAGATACATATTGCTAACCGGACAATGAACCACAATCGCCTTTTTTTCGGCAATCAAATCAATCTCTCGCTCCGACAGCCAAACGCTGTGGACCAGGTGCGTGGTGGGGCCGAGCGCCCCTAGGTGATCCAGCCATTCGATATGGCGCAACCCGTGCGATTGCAAGACCATGTCCACTTCGGCCTGGGTTTCGGCCACGTGAATATGGGTGCCAAGCCCCCACTCCTGAGCCAGACGATAGGTTTCCCGCACAGCCTGATCAGAGCAGCCCCAGGGAATCAGCGGGCCAAATTCAACCCGAATCCGGCCATTAGCCGCCCCCTGCCAGGTATCCAGCAAGCGCCGCATTTCGGCGATGATGAGCGCCGGACTCTCCATAAAAGTGGGGTGGTAGTTGTGGTCAGCCCAGCCGCGAGCCAGCAGCAAACGAATGCCCGTTTCCTGGGCAGCGCGACAAATGCCGTCGCTGTTACGCAGATCGGTGTGGACATATTGGTGATCTACTACGGCGGTGGCCCCGGAGCGAATATTTTCTAAAAACCCCACCAGCCCGGCTACATAAGCATCCTCTTCGGTCAAGGCGCAGGCTACCGGCCAAATCGCCGATTTGAGCCACTCCAGCAGCGGTTTGTCGTCGGCCAAGCCGCGCAGAAATATTTGAAAAAGATGGGTGTGGGCATTGATCATCCCCGGCATCACGGCCATGAGGGTAGCATCAATGAGGGTGTCGGCCTGGCGGCGCAGATTCGAGGGAGGAGGGCCGGCCCCCAACGCCGCAATTTTATCATTCTCGATAAAGATATAGCCGCTGGCAATGACCTCGTTGCCAGTATTGACGGTAACAAGAGAACCGTTTTCAATCAGGATATTGGGCATGGCGAGGATCACTATTCCTAGAATAGAAACGAGCCTGATGATAGCACATTGCCCTTTTAGCGTCAACTAAATGAGCAACTCTCTTATTAAGCGTCCAAAATTTACTTCCCGTTTTGAGTTCCTACCAGTTCCCTTAGTTCCCTGGGAACTCGTAGGAACTTGGGGGAACTTATTTTTAGACGATTACTTACTCCTCCGGGGGTAAGGTGAAGTAAAAGGTAGTGCCGCTTTTGCCGTCGCTCTCGGCCCAAATACGGCCGCCGTGCGCTTCGACAATGTGCTTGGCAATGGCCAGCCCCAGGCCGGTGCCCGACTGTTTACGGTTACGCGCCCGGTCAATCTTGTAGAAACGTTCAAAAATGCGGCTGATCTCGTCCGGCGGAATCCCCACGCCGGTATCGGCGACGCTGACCATGACCCAATCTTCAGGAGGGTCGGTTTGTTTTGCGGCGGGTAGGCCGCTGACTTTTTCAGCCGAGATCGTGATACCGCCGGTCTCGGTAAATTTGATCGCGTTATGGATGAGATTGGTCACAACCCGGCCCATCATGGTCTCATCGGCCAGTACCTTTAAGTCCGGGTCAATGTCAATCGTCAGGCTGAGTTTTTTGCGTTCGGCTTGAGGTAAAAGCTGGTCTATCTGAGCCTGCGCAATCGAGCGCAAAGGGTAGGCGGCCAATTTCAAAGGGGCCTGGCCTGACTCAATCAAAGATAGATCGAGCAGTTCCTGGGCCAGTTGGTAAAGGGTATCCAATTGGGCCACAATCTTATTGACCAGGTTGACAGCCATATTCTGGTCGTCCAGCGCCCCATTGAGCAGGGTCTCGGTCAACAGGCGCAGGGAAGCCAGCGGGGTGCGTAACTCATGCGAAATGTTGGCCACAAAATCGCGCCTGGCCCGGCTCAGCCGTTGCAGTTCGGTCACATCGTGGATGGCCAAAGCCACTGCCACCGGCTGTTTTTTGCCATCCTTCGAGCGACCCTTGATCGAACGAGCGTGGACCTCCAGCGTCTTGTCATCTTTTGTAAAATAAACGGGCGGCATTTTTTCACCGGCCAGGGTTTGATCCACTAATTCCCGTAATTGGTGCTGACGCGTCCAGGTGGTAAAGGTAGCAGCCTGCTCCAACGGCCCGAACAGTCGCCGGGCGACTTTGTTGGCGCTTGAAACCCGGTGGTCTTTTTCGACGATAATGAGGGCTTGGGTTGAAGCGGCGAGCAATTTTTTACGGCGCGTTTGGGCCTCGGCCAGTTCATTCCGCACAAACGAAAGTTTGCGCTCCAGGCGCAAAGTTTCAGCTTCCGTCTGCCGGAATTGATTTTTCAACCGCCGGTAAACGATGAGTTGTCCAATCACCACGATCAACAGGCCCGCCGCAATCCACCAGCCGATGCTCATAATTTAACCACCTGATGAGTTTTGATCTTCAAAACCGGTGATTATTTTGGAAAGTTGGAAGATTGGAGGGTTGGTTAAAGCCACATCCAACCTTCCATGCTTCCAGCCTTCCTAAACTTTACCAGATTTTGTTTGTAGTCAAATTTCATAGAAAGTATAGTTGACCCCAAGAGGTCTTGTCAAACAAGATTCCCTTTGAAAATTAGGACGGGGTTTTAGGCTTTTAAGCGGTTGTTCGAGGGTGATAACTATGTTATAATGAAGATTAACCATGTTAAATAAATCTGAAATGTCCCCGGATGATTTTGCCGGTTATGTCGCTCAAAACTACCCGCGCTGGTCTCGTGTGGTGGGCCGGGTTACCAAAGTTCAGCGTTTTGGCGTTTTTGTGGAGTTTGATGACGGCCTCCAGGGCTTGATCCGCCGGCGAGAGATGGCCTGGGATAGCGAAGGCGACCTTGAAAATCTGGCCGCGCCGGGGCAGCGCATCGAGGTTGTGGTCATCAATTTCGACCAGGCCAGCCAGCGGCTGGAACTGAGCCGGCGACTGGTCGAGCACGACCCCTGGCAAGAGTTTATCAGTTCAGCCCAGCCGGGCCAGACGGTGCAAGGCCAGGTGGTGCGGGTCATGCCCTACGGTGCGTTTGTCGAGCTGATTCCGGGGGTGGTCGGCCTGGTCCGCGTGGCCGAAATTGCCCCCTGGTTTGTGGAACAGGTGGAAGATGTCCTCTGGGTCGGCGACCATGTCCAGGCCGAAATTCTAAGCCTTGACCCGCATAAACGCCACGTTGCCCTAAGCATCAAAAAACATCTCAAACGCCTGGAACGGGAAGCGACTCAGGCGGCGATTGCCGCTTACGTAGGCCGCGAGACAGGCGGGCAGCTTACCCTGGGCGAACGCCTGGGGCTAACCGCCGAGCAGTTGGCCCAGCCAGCCCAACCACTCCGTCGCCGCGATGAACGGATTCTGATTGTCGAGGATGAACAAGCGCTGGCCGATATGATGGAAAAGTGGCTGCGCAAACTCGGCTATCGGGTTGACGTGGTTTACAGCGGCGATACCGGCCTGGAGCGCGCCCTGGCCACGGCCTACTATCTGATTTTTATGGATTTGAACTTGCCCGGCCTGGATGGTCTGGAAGTAACCCGGCAAATTCTGGCCCATCGTCCGGCCAGCCAAATTGCTTTGATGACCGGGGCAGACCTGGCCGATGAGCACGGCCCGGCTATCGAAAGTATAGACTTTGTCGAAGTGCTGCTCAAACCGTTTACCCCGCAAGAAGTCGAAGCCCTGCTGGAACGCCTGGAGGCGGGCGAACAATCCCGAGGCGCTTATGTCATTTCCCAAAGTCAGGAGCTGGCCGAAGAGATTGGCTTCTTCCGGCGGGTGGCCCAGGTGGTTGAGCAGGGGCGAGGCCTGGTTGAAACGCTAACCCACAGCCTCGCTGAACTGCGGTCCGAAACCAAAGCCTGCGCCGGGGCCATCTTTGCCCTCGATCCGGTCAGCCATGCCGTCTCGCTGGTGGCTCACACCGGCGTACCCCTGGCTTTTGAGACCTATCACCACCGTCTGAGCGAAAGCCCGGTCAAGGATGTCATTTTGGAACAACGGGTCATCTGGGAAAAAGAGGCCGGCGGGCGCGGCGCGGCCCGGTTTCGCTATTTACTGCCGCTCTTAAATTTTGAGTCCTGCCTCGGCGCGCCGATCAAAACCAACAACGGCGTCCAGCACGGCCTGTTCCTGTTCCATCCCCAGCCAAACTTCTTTAGCCCCTCGCAGTTGCAGCATACCCTGGCGATGGCGTTGGTGCTCGGCGCAGCCATCGAGCGCAGCCAGACCGAAGAGATGATGCGCTCTTTCCAGCAGCTCTTTCTGGTGGGCCAATTGAGCGGCGGCCTGGCCCACGAAGTCAACAACAAGCTGGCCAGCGTTGAATTTCATAGCAATGATCTGCTGCAAGGATTTACCCGGCTGGAACAAGAGCAGCCCGATTTGACCAAGAATTTTATCTACCGTGAGCTGCGCCGGGCGGCGGAAACGATTGTCGCCATGAACCGCAGCGTCATGGAAACAGCCCGCATGTTCCGCACCCTCATTGCCGGCGATGAGTCGCGCCCCTTGCAGGTGAATGATGTGATCAAGCACACCCAGCGGCTGATGGAGCCGCTGGCCCGCAAACATCAGGTTGAACTGCAAGCGACTCTGTCCCCCGACCTGCCGCGTATGCTGGGGGTGCGGGTTCGCTTGCAGCAGGCCTTTCATAATGTCATTCTCAATGCCATCCAACAGATCGCCGCGCACCGGCAGGAGGGCGGGCGGGTGGAATTGCGCACTGAATACCGCCCTGAAGACTCCGCCTACCCGCTCAAAATTTTTATTTTTGACGATGGTCCGGGTATTCATCGCCAGCATTTTGAGCAGGTTTTTAAGCTGGGCTTCACCACCCGCCGACACGAGGGCACGGGCCTGGGTTTATATATTACCCGGGGCTTGATTGAGTCCATGGGGGGACGAATTCAGGTGGCCGAAAGTTATATCCTCATGGGCGCGACCTTTCTGATTGAACTTCCTGCTTTTACCGAGGAGGCAACGCATGACTGACGCGGCGGTAAGGGTTTTGCTGGTGGATGACGAAGAGAGCTTGCGCCAACCGCTGGCAAGCTGGTTGAGCCGGGAATACGGCTATACGGTTGAAATGGCCGGCAGCGGGCTGGAGGCGCTCAACTGCCTGGCGACGCAGCCCACCTGTTTTGATGTGGTCCTGCTCGATTACTTACTCCCGCCACCCTACACCGGCCTGACTCTGATGGAGGAAATCAAGCACCGCTGTTCCGAGGCCAAAACGGCCTTTATTATTTTTACCGGCTGGGGGTTAGACCCGCAGGTGGGGGTCAATGCCCTCAAGGCCGGCGCCTATCGCTATCTGGCTAAACCATTCGACCGGGAAGAGTTGGCGATTCTGATCCAATCCATCGTCGAGACGCGCCGCACGCGGGCCGAACTGGAAGCCACCTCGCGCGAGAAAGCCTGGCTGGAAAGCCTGTTCGAGGTGTCGCAGCTTGTTAATTCGACCCTCAAGCTGGATAAGGTGCTGGACCTGATTCTGGATGTCCTGAACCAAGTGGTGGCTTACGACAGCGCCACCATCCAGCATATCACCCCCGAAGGACTGCAAGTGGTTGCCTGTCGCGGCTTTCCCGAACCGCGCCAACTGGTTGGCCGGGTTTTTCCACCCAGCGAGGCTTACCCCAACTACCGCGTCTGGCAGAGCAAACAGCCCCGGATCGAGACGGATATGCAGGTTACATATCAAACGCAGCGGGTGCGCGGCTGGCTGGGCGTGCCCCTGCTTTACCGAGGTGAGGCCATCGGCGTGATTACCCTCGACAGCCAGACGCCCGACTTTTATGATAAAGACAACGCCCGCCTGGCAACCATTTTTGCCAACCAGGCCGCCGTAGCCATCGAGAATGCCCGTCTTTTCTCCGAAACCCAGCGCCGTTTGGATGATCTGGACAAGATCCACCAGGCTTCGCGGGTCATTGTCTCCCACCTGGATGTGCATCAGGTCCTCAAGGAGGTTATTACCCTGACTGCCGATGTGGTCGGATCAGACAATACCAGCGTGGTTTTGGTAGATGAGATGGGCCGGCTGGTGGACAGCGTCGAAACCTTTAGCGCCGCCTACCAAAATGTGCCGCCCCTGCACGAGCGCGCCCGGCCCAACGGCAAAACCCGGCAAGTTTTGACCAGCGGCGAGCCTTTCATCGCCACTCGCGTTGACAAGACCGGCAATCACAACCCCTATTTGCTTGAGATTGGCGTAGCCTCCTACATCGGTCTGCCGCTCAAAGCCAAACGTGGGGTAGTCGGCGTGCTCTTTGCCCACAGCTTTGTGCCGAATGTCTTTTCAATGGAGCGGATTGCCCTGTTGACCACCTTTGCCAATCAGGCGGCGGTGGCTATTGAGAATGCTCGCTTGTATGACCGGGAGTTCAGGCGAGCCGAAACGCTGCGGGCGCTGCTACGGGTGCAGCAGGAAGTGACCCGCAATATTACCACCCAATCCAAAGTTCTGCTCGACAAGATTGCCTACACCGCCTGCCAGGTCACCGGGGCCGACTGTGCTGTGATCTACCCCTACCTGGCCGAAACAAACAAGTATGACCTGGCCAACCTGGCCGCCTTTGGCCTCTATGGCGAGTTGACGCACCAGGACAAGCAGCGTCTGGCCCAGGGTGGGGGGGTATCATCATTGGTGCTGCGCGAGGGCCGGTTTATCATCTCCGATGCGGCCCAGGATGACCCGCGCCTACTGCAGCACAGTTTTATCAAGCGAGAACGGATTGAGGCCTTTGTCGGCATTCGTCTGGAGGCGACCACCCCCGTAGGTATCCTGTTTGTCAGCTATCGCCGTCCGCACACCTGGGCCGAGGATGAGCTGGCCCTGATAGATTTGTTTGCCGGGCAGGCCGCAGTCGCCATTTTTAACGCCCGGCTGTTTGGCCGTACCAATGAAAAACTAGCCCGGAAAGTCACCGAACTGCATGCGGTGGGCGAAATCAACCGGCATATCACGGCGACCCTTGACTTGGACGAAATGCTGCCCCTGATTTTGAATAAGGCCATGCAACTGGTCAACGTGTCCAATGGGATGCTGCAACTGGTTGATGAAACGACAGATGAGTTAGTCATTCGCCTGTGTCACGGGCCGCTGCTCATCCCCCTGGAGCAGACCCGGCTCAAATTGGGCCAAGGCATTACCGGCAGAGCAGCTTTGGAAAAACGCTCGCTGATTGTCCCTGATGTGACCCAACCGCCCTGGCGTGAGATTTACCGGGAGTTCCGGCCCAATATTCGCTCGGAATTGGCGGTGCCGCTCCTGATCGGTTCGCAATGTTTGGGGGTGCTCAATTTTGAGCATACCCAACCCGGCTACTTTAATGAAGACCAGGCTGAAATCATCGAAGCCCTGGCCAACCAGGCCGCCATCGCCATCCAAAATGCTCAGCGTTATAACGAACTGGCCCAGACCAAGGGCAATCTGGACGCCGCCGAAGCGGTGGCCTGGATTGGGCTGTTTGGGTCGAGTTGGGCGCACAGCGTCACCCAGAAAACGGCGGCGGCCCGTAATTACCTGGCTGTCCTGGCCGATCACCTGCCGCCTCACGAGGAAGCCCAAAATTTATTGAGTAAGGTTGAGGAAGTATTACGGGCGCTTCAGGAGATAAATCCAATTACCCAACCCCTACCCGATAAACCCCGCCCGACTACCAAACTCGATTTGGATGCGGCTTTACAAGAACAAGTGCCCCGTTGGTGCCGCACTTCGCCCCAGGTTAAACTGGTGCTGGATTTGCACTGCCCCGGCCTGCGGACCCATATTGATAAGGAATGGCTGGACGTAGCCATGGAAAAGTTGATTAACAATGCCCTGAGAGTCTTGCCCGCCGGCGGGCAGTTAAAGGTCAGTACCAGGCCACGCCGGGGCCAGGTTGAAATCCAGGTTATAGACACCGGCGATGGCCTGCCGGATAAAGTCAGGCCCTACTTTCTGGAAAAACAGGTGCCCCGAGAATTTACCAGCGGCAGCGGGATTGGGGTGTTGATTGCTAAAATTATTTTCCGGGCCTTTGGGGGCAGCCTGGAGTTGTTATGGAGTGGCCGCCAGCGCGGGACCGCTTTGCAAATCATTTTGCCGGCGTCACCAGCTACCGGCGCTCACCCCATTGTCAAATAAATTTTGTGGAGACAGATTATGATACCTGCTCGACCTCGCCGCGTTC
Organism: Anaerolineae bacterium; assembly: GCA_023151115.1. The sequence goes on along the minus strand of JAKLJP010000015.1, from coordinate 17,038 downwards.
TGGTGGTGGACAACGACCCTGATTTTCGCGACTCGGTGGCGCTGCTGTTGCAGGCGAGAGGTTATATCGTTTTTGCCACCGGCAACCGCTTTGAAGCCATGGCCCTGGCTGCCCGCGAACGAGTCCATGTGGCCGTTCTGGATGTGCGTATGGAAAACGACCCCGATCGGGATGATACCAGCGGCTTGACTCTGGCCCGGCAGCTCGACCCGCTCATTGTCAAAATTGTGGTGACCGCCTACCCCAGTGTGCCGGTAGTGCGCGGCAGTTATAATGTCGCTTATAAATTTGTGGGCAAAGATGAGCTGCCGGGTGGTCTGCTGGAAGCCCTGGCCCAGGCTTATGCCAGTGAAGTCAAAATCAATTTTGACCTTTCGATTCGATGGGAAGGAATTCGGGTGGAGGAGGTGGCTCATCACATCGAATTAGGCGACAAACCCGCTCCTGACATTATGCAAGCCGAGATCGAGGAGCTGCTGTGCAAGCTGTTCCACGACGCTGACGAGATTGTGATAACCCCTCTTATCCCGGCCAATCGAGTCCATTCCTCTTCCTCTTCACCCAGCGGGGCGGTGGTGTTAAAAGTGCAGCCCCGCGAACGAGGCGGGCGAGCCGCGCCGGTGGTGGTCAAGCTGGCCGGGCGCAAAATGATCGAGGTTGAGGACAGAAATTACAATCAATATGTCGAAGGCTACCTGGACGGCTACCGTCACACCCTGCTCAAAGAAAGGGCCAGAACCCATTTATTGGGCGGCATTATCTACAGTCTGGTCGGCACGCCCCTGGAGGAGTGTGTAGACTTTGGCACGTTTTACCTCCAACAAACGGCGCACAAAATCCTGCGCGCCCTGGAGGACCTTTTTACCAAAACTTGCCGCCATTGGTACGAGAACCGCGAAACCAAGCAGGATTATGACCTGATTGAGTTGTACGCCCAGCCTTTGAAACTGACGATAACTCGACTGGAAAATGCGCTGCACGGGGCCGGGCTGGATACCTGGGCCGGCGACACGCACCCGCTGGTGCCGGAACTCAAGCGGCCCATCGCCAATCCCATCGAGTGGTTTCGCCGCCATCCCCGGTTGATTACCCAGGTAGCGCTGGCCCCGACCCACGGCGACCTGCACAGCCAGAACGTCCTGCTTGACCCCGGCCACAAAGCCTGGTTGATAGATTTTTATCGCAGCGGGCCGGGCCATTTGTTCCGCGATTTCATCGAGTTGGAGGCCGATATCAAGTTTGTCCTGCTCGATGTGGCCGATTTACCCAGCCTCCAGGTATTTGAGCAGGCGCTCTTGAGCACCCGCTATTTTGGCGATATGCCAACCTTGCCCACCTTTCGGAGTGGAGAATTAAGAAAAGCGTTTGAGGTCATCCAGGGCTTGCGCCAGATGGCCGGGCGGCTGGCCGGAGGGCGGCGGGCGGAGATGCGCGATTACTACCAGGGTCTCTTGCTGCAATCGTTAGCCATGATTTGCCTGCGTCACGTGGCCGTGCCTAAAAAGCGCCACGCCTATCTGGCGGCCTCGATGTTGTGCCAGCGATTGGATAATTGGTAAGGAGAGATTGGAGATTAGAGATTGAAGATTCCGGTGAATAATCTCCAATCTCCAATCTCTAAATCACCGGCGGCGGAAAGGCCAGCGGCGCTGACGCAGCTTGCGGAGATGCTCCAGCCGTTCGGCGATAACGTTGCGCCGGGGGCCGCGCGGCAGCGGCTCGATGGGGCGAAAGGTACGATAAACGCTGAGGACAATATAAATGATGGCGTACAAGATAGAGAGGATGACCAAGGCGGAGTTGGTTTCAGGGTACAGCCACAGCAGGGCCGCCGTAGCCACTCCCCACAACAGGGTGGCCACCAGCATGGCCCGGCGAAGCCAGCGGTTGTGGGTCAGGTAGTCCATCCGCGAAGGGTAGACGTATTTAATCGGCACAAAAACCAGTACTACCAGCACCAACACAATGACCAAATTGGCCCAGGGCGGCGTTTGCCAGAAAAAAAGATAGAAGACGATGATATTCCAATAACTGGGAAAACCCTTAAAAAAGTGGTCCTCGGTTTTGGCTTCGGGCTGGGTAAACTGGTAAGCTGAGGCCAGCATAATCGCGCTGGTCCCCACGATATCCCAGATGGGCGGCAGCATCCCGCTGACCAACAAAAAGAAAGCCGGCGCGGTGACATAATTAACGTAGTCCAGAATGTTGTCCAGCAGCGCCCCATCCACGCGGGGGGCAGCCACTTTGGTTTGGGCGCGCCGGGCCAATACGCCATCCACAGAATCAACCAGAATTGCTGCGCCCATAAACCAAAACGCCAGCACATACTGTTGCAGGTAGATGGCATAAAAAGTAAGCAGACCAAAAACGCCGCCGCTGGCGGTAAAGAGGTGAACTGACCAGGCGGCCACACGCCGGCGCCGGCTAATATAAAAAATTGGCTCGTCTGCCATATCAAGGTTGGCTTTCTGCGGTTGTTTTCCCCAGAGCGGTCCAGCCGGAGGAGAGCACGCCCCATTTTATAGCATAAAGTAGGGGCATGGGCAAAAGGGTAAGATAGGCATTAAAGTTATCTTCGAAATTAAGCTATTATTTTCAAGGAGAGCGTGTCATTTCGACCGAAGGGAGAAATCCCTACAGACTCACTTTGCCAGTGTACATCTCAGGGATTTCTCCTCGTTCCTCCTCGAAATGACATGGTTCATCTTTGTTACAAGTTAAAAATGAAAACTACTAAAAAGCCGGGACGGAGATTGCCTCCGTCCCGGCTGTGAGAACCTATCCGAAACCTATCAGGTCTGGCAGACCTGATAGGTTTGAAATGAGTTTTTAGCTTAAACTTCTTCATTCTCTTCGTGCCACAAGGTTTGGTGGGGGCAGGTCAGCCCGCGGGCTGAATTGAGGTGAATGGCCAGAGTTTCCAGGGTTTCCGGTTCCTCTTCATCGCTGCTGTCGGGATAGCCAAACTCAATAATCAGCTCATCGTTTTCATCATCCCACTCCAGGGCCACGATGGTCAAGCCGTTGATGCTGTCCAGCAGCGCGCCTTGGTCCTTTACGTGCAGCGAGTCGCCGCAATCGGGGCACAGGAGGGGCAGGGTGTGACCGTTTTGGAAGACCAGGGTCAAAACCGGGTCCGTCAGCAAATCTGTGACCGGGGCATTTTCGAGATGGGCATATAAGTATTCACCCACGCACACAAATTCGCCGTCCATCAGGATCATGGGCAGGTCATCGTGCGAGCAAAAAACCAGCCCTTCCATCGGATTATGCCAGGGCGAAGGCGTCTCGCTGAAATCCTCCACCTCATCATCCGCTTCATACTCATCCTCCATGTCGTCAGGCCAGGGGCCATCGTAATCATGGGGAATAGCTTCATCGGGCACTGCATCTACCATGCTGACCCGTAACATGTACAACAAGTTAACCAGAAATTGTTCCGCGCCATCCTCTTCAATCAATTTGACCGCCGCTCGAATCCATGCCTCGTCAGAGACTACTCGATTATACGGAGGCACACCAACATAGACCGGATTGCTAAGCATCCCCCGCGCCGCGGCCTCATTCATCTCCTCAGGATTGACCACGTATTTCACAGTACGACGGGGCAACGGAGGCAAGTTGGTTTTATCTTTCATGGTTTAATCTCCTTAACCGGACAATTTTTCGCCTTGCTTTTTTAGCTTAGCCCTAGTATTATAATCTAAGATAGAACCTCTGTCTACAAAATCCTTAAACTTGACTCTCATCAACAAACCAAAAGTATGGCTGGAAATTTGGAGCAAAAAGCGTTATAATAGCACGCAGTAGTGCGGTGTGTTTGGCTGCGCTTTTGATACCATTAGCCATAGGGAGGCGACTCACGTTGCCTGAAGAGACACAAAATCCAGAGTCTGCAAAACCGGTGCTTTATTTTCGCTATGCCGGACTAACCAATACAGGCATGATTCGGGAGCATAACGAAGATGCCTACAAACTGCCCATGGATGCCGATGCCGGCACGTTAGCCAGCAAGGGTTATCTTTATGTTTTAGCCGATGGCATGGGCGGCCACCAAAAAGGAGAAGTGGCCTCAGCCGTGACCATTGAAACGGTCAACTCGGAGTATTATACGGCGGTGACTCCCCTGGAAGGACAAGACCCGGTTGAGGCCATTAGCGAAGCCCTGAGCAATGCCATCGAAAAGGCCAACAGCCAGGTTTTAAATGCCACGGAGGGCGGCGGTACAACGGTCGTCGCCGCCGTTTTGTACGAAGACTCCCTGGTCGCCATGAACGTGGGCGACTCGCGGGCTTATCTGCTGCGCGATAACCAACTGCGCCAATTGAGCAAAGACCATTCCCTCGTTCGCCGCCTGGTCGAGATGGGCAAAATTAGCGAAGAAGAGGCGCTGACCCATCCCCGCCGCAATGTACTTTATCAAGCCCTGGGACAGGGCAGCGACGTAGAGATTCACATCTCCAGCGAAACCCTCCAGGCCGGCGACGTGGTTATTTTGTGCAGCGATGGCTTATGGGGGGAAGTGACCGAACCGGAGATAAAACAGGTGCTACAACAGTCGTCCTCGCCTTTTGAAGCCGCCCGGCAGTTGATTGATAAGGCCAATGCTTCCGGCGGCGCGGATAATATCACTGCTATTATTATCTACGTTTTTAATCACAAACCGGCTGCCAGTAACCCCGATTTGGATGATACCCATCCCTCTTTACCCGCCGTTCGTTTAAGTTAAAACTACTTCTCGCCCCACGGCCGCCGATTGATAAATCGCCTCAATCATTTGCATGATGGTCAACCCCTGCTCCACCGAAGCAGTGGGGGGGGTATCCTCTTTAATACACTTGACAAACTCCGCAATAGCATATTCGTGATCAGAACGAGATACCTTCACGGCAGGCCGGGTGACAACCGGCTTGCCGGCGACCTCGGTATAGAGGGTCAGCGTATTCTCGGTGGCGTAGTTGGCGACATACAGTTCAAGCGTTCCCTCGGTACCCATCAGGGTAATAAAAAAGTCATCCATCCCCGGCCTGGCATGCGAGGCCCAGCTCGTTTCTAAATTTAAGGTGACATCTCCGCTCAGGCGAATATAGGCTGTAGCCGAATCTTCCACCGTGTATGGCGGTGGGGTTGGCGAAGCCTGCCAGGTTTTGGCGCTGTGCGGGCCAAAATTGGCCTGAGTCGCTCCGGTCACGGTCAACGGAGCGGGGTAATCCAGCAGCCACATGACCGCATCGAGTATGTGGACTCCCAAATCAATCAAAGGGCCGCCGCCGGCAATGTCCTTATTCAAAAACCAGCCCCCCCAACCGGGAATACCGGTCTCACGGACCCAGCCGGCTTTAACGTGATAAATCCGGCCCAGCACATTCTCCCGTAAAACCTGTTTCATCCATTGCACATCCAGCCGGTAGCGGCGGTTAAAACAGATCATAAATTTGCCGGGGGCTTGCACCGCCGCGGCGGCAATTTTTTGGCCGGAGACCAAATTTTCGGCCAGTGGTTTTTCACACAGCACGTGCAAACCTGCTTCCAGGGCAGCGATAGATACAGGCGCGTGTAAACTGTTGGGCAGGCAAACGCTCACCGCCTCAATTTCACCCGAAGCAAACAGCTCGTTGTAATCGGTAAAGTAACGCGGCACATTATACATACTGCCGATTTCGTTCAGGCGGGCTTCGTTTGTATCGCATAAAGCCACTACCTCAACATCATCCGGCAAAGCACGATATCCGGCCAGATGGTGGCGGCCAATACCCGCGCCAACCACCCCTACTTTTAAGGGAGATCTACTCATAAGTGGAAAGCACCTTTATAAATGGTAAAGATAATTTGACAAATAATTCTGGTATGATATACCTACTCTTACTTAATAAGCAAAACTATGGACACTGAAGCGGACAATAATATCGGCCCATTATTAAGTTCCTTCAACAACTCCCTTTGCTTGTGAAATATATCCTGAGTTTTGCTTAGTACTATTGGGGGGGACAGGCTATATTGACCCAATCCCTCAAACCTGATATACTTTTTTGGTGAAACAAGCTATTACAAATTTCGAATTGGGAGGTTCGAAAAATGGGACAACTAAAAGATCTAACGCTCCAAATGGCACGCGCCGTCGTCAATAACTCCGACCAGGTCAAGGTTGAAGAGGTTGAAGGTGCTTCTATGATTGTCCTTGAACTCAGCGTTGATCCCGATGATATGGGTCGAATCATCGGGAAAGAAGGCCGAGTAGCAAACGCCATGCGTACCCTGTTGCGCACCAGCGCCGCTAAGGATGGTAAAAGAGTCAACCTGGAAATTGTCTAAAGCTGACGTGTCCAAACCAAAAAAAGTCCCCTCCTATGGTGAGGGGATTTTTTGTTTCTTTAATAACCGCTGTGGCCTACAATCAGCGGTCTATCAAATATATTTACTCAAATCCACTACTGTATAGTTGACCCGCTCCCCATATTCGCGGCGCTCACGCTTGTAGGTGGCGTCAATGCCAATCTTGGTGTGGACGCCGCGGCTGTCCGCCGTCGGGTCCATTTCGTGGCCCTGGGCGTGGGGCACGGTAAAAACGTCCTGGCTCCAATCCACTCGATTGGTCAGCGCCCACAGCACATCGGCCGGGTCATAAATGTTCACGTCCGGGTCTACTACAATCACCTGTTTGATGTTGATATGGGCCGTCATGGCTGCCAACGCCACATTTTTAGGCTGGCCGGGGTTGTTCTTTTTGAGCTGCACAATCGCCGAAAAGCCGTTGCCGTAGGGCGGAATATGCACCGCGACCTCTTGGCTAATGTGACGCAAAAAACGCAGCAGCAGCGGCTCTCTGGGCAGTACATTGCCGATATAAATATGCTCGTACCAGCCGGGAATGATGGTCTGGAAAATGGGGTTGTCGCGCCAGCAAATAGCTGTTACTTCAAAGGTGGGACTTTCCCAAATTTCGCCGTAATAGCCGTGAAATTCGGCCAGCGGCCCCTCGCCTTTTTTCTCATAAGGGTGAACATAGCCCTCGATGACAATTTCGGCCTCCGCCGGAATGTCCACCTCCACCGTCACCCCCCGGCTGACCGGCACACCCACCCCGCGAATAGCCCCGGCAATGGTCAGCTCATCCTCGTCAGTGCGAACGCCCGCGCCAATCATAATCGCCGGGTCCAGTCCAATGGCAATGGCGATGGGAAACGGGGCGCCCGGGTCGGGCCGGTTTTCCATAAAAGCCCGGACATGCCGCCACTCGTTGACATTAAAGCCAAAACTGGCCGGGCCGGTACACAGCATGCGGTTGTAAGAAAGATTGCCTCGCCCCGATACCGGGTCTTTGCTGACAATCACCCCGCCGGTGATAAACGGCCCGCCATCCCCCCGCGAATGGGTGGGGATGGGCAGCTTGCGTGCATCCACCCTGTCCCCGGTTTGAATATTGGCCTGCCATTGCGCCTCTGCAACCCGCGCCGGTGGGATGCCATTTTTCGGGTCGAGCACCCGGCCCATGACTTCGGTCGCTTCTTTTTCATTGCAGCCCAGAGCCAATGCCGCCCGCTTTTGGTTAGCCACCCCACTGGCAAAGATCGGCCACGGGCTGCCTATTACATTTTCAAACAACGGCGCGCCGCTCCCGCTGCGTTCCAGGGTGGCGGCGACATCGGCTAGTTCATGGGTCAGGCTGACCGGCTGTTTGATGCGCACAAGCTGGCCGGCTTCTTCCAGCACTTGGATGAATGAGCGTAGATCGTGGATGTGGGTCATTTTTCTCCTGTGTGGCTCAACTCACTTTGGCCCGATACCAGGCCAGAAAGTCACCCGGCGTCCCCATCGGAAATGAAGTCGCAGCCTGCACAGCCGGGTTCTTTAGGAAGTGCTGCCGATCAAGGGTAACAAAATAATCTACTTCAGCCAGCCAGCCAGCGGCCAGCACGACAGCATCCCCGGGGTGGCCGATAAGGATTTCAATTTGTTGGATAAGTTCTGGCGGGGGTGGGGACACAACCTCAACACCACTCCGGTCCAGCAGCACGGCTAAAAACCCCAGTGAGTCGGGGGCTTTACGGCGCAGCACTCCCTCGATTTCACTTAATACCTGTGAACTGACCAGCAGGCTAACGGCCCCGGCTTCACCCAACTTCAAAATCATGCGCGCTCCGCCCTCGGCTGACCAGATACCGGCAAATAAGGCGCTGGTGTCGAGAAAAACCCTAACCTTGACCGGCATAGCGCTCTCGCTCCTCGCGCAGAGCTTGCAGCATACTCTCTAAACTTTCACCCTGTTGCGTGAGCGTTTGGGTCAGGCGGTCGGCCAAAGCATCAATTTCCGAATGACGCGGACTGAGTACAAACACCCCCCCCAAATCGAGCAGGGTCAAACTATCGCCGGGTTGCAAGTTATAACTTTCGCGCAGAGTTTTGGGCAGGGTTAACACTCCGCGTTGGGCTAGTTGCAGGGTTACGGTATCAGTCATGAGATTTCTCCTGATTTTCGGTATTTCTGAAGGGCAGTATAACTGAAAAGGGAGTTGCCGTCAATAAAATGTTTTTCGATAACCCCAACCATCACCCCTGATTCTCCGCCCTGCGCAATTTGAACCGCTGATACGGCTGAGAAAGACTGATTGCGCTGAACTGTTTAAGCGATCTCAATCAAGCGTTTTAGTGATTCAGAGAGAAGTGGTCTGGCCAATACTACTCGAAAACCATAACTATTGTCCCAAAAAGCAGGAGCATTTCCGTAGCGAACCGCACAGCGCACAAAGCTGGCCGCATTCATGAAAGCGCCCCCGCGCACCACAAGCCCAACACGTCGCTTTGCTCCCTCTGGGTCTTTAAGAATTTTTTTAGCCCTGCTGTAATACTCTTTGTCATCATACCAATCGGTACACCACTCCCAGACATTGCCGGCCATATCGGCTGCGCCATAGGGACTGTCACCTTGCGGTGAATACCGGTCTACTGGCGTTGTGTCGTTCCACCCGGATTCACCGCTATTCAGTTTGGTACTATCCCACTGATTGCCCCAAGGGTAGATGCGGCCGTCGGTACCCCGCGCCGCCTTTTCCCACTCGGCTTCGGTGGGCAGGCGAAGAGTGCGGCCGCTTTCTCGACTTAACCATTTGCAAAAGGCCACCGCATCACCCCAGCAAACTTCAACTACCGGATGGTTTTCTTTAGCTATTGGAATTTTGCCGTTTTCCCAAAAAGGAGGCACTCGATGTTTAACCGCCTTCACAAACACAGCATACTGTTCGTTGGTGATTGGGTATTTGCCAATGTAAAACTCAGAGACGTAAACCTGGTGCTGTGGCTGCTCCTCCTCTCTAGCGTTTTTGTCTTTCTGCGGGTCGCTGCCCATGAGAAATTTACCGGCCGGGACGCGTACAAGTTCCAAGTGAATTGGCTTCGTAATAAAGGCTGGTACAAGACCCAGAGCTTTAGCAATTCTCTTCGGGAGGGACGAGATGGGAGATAGAGGGGCACCAGATGAAGATGCAGCATTAGGTTGGGAGGATACGTCCGCCTTCGGCCTCGAAATGACAGAAGAAGTATACCGGGGTAAATGATCCCGAATTTTATAGGGCTGATGATTAGCAAATTTAGCAGGGTTATTTGTCTGTGCCCAATTCAACAATAGATCAATAAGTTCACGCCGGTCGGCAAACTCAAGCAACTGACCGGCAATTTTTGCTTTGCCGGTCAGTTCAGCCAATTCGTGGTAAACGGGTCGAAATTCAGGTGTGTCAAAGCAGAAGTTGCGAAGTTCTGTTTCGGAGAAACCTTCGGTCAATAGGGTGCGAATGTTTGCCAGGTGATAATTTGCGGCCATAGCTCACAAAGTTGGGGATGTTTTTCGCTCTCATTGTACCATAACTTTACCTCCAATAAAAACACCGCGAGAGACTAACCCTCGCGGCGCTTTATTCACTGTGCCTCTCCCTTACCGCACCCTTCGATACGACCTCGCTTCGCTCGGTCTACTCAGGGTGCGGCAAGCTGTGGTTCTTTCCCCCGTCTACCGTCTACTGTCTACGCCCTTCGGCGCACCCGAAGGGGTGCCGTCTACCTGCCAATACTCAACAACCGCCCATCACTTCGCCCGAACACCTCCGGGAAGTAGAACTCCGAAGCCACGGTCGGGATGACATGGTAATCGCCGGGGAGAGTAGCGCGCATGGTGTAGCTGTATTCGTAGGTACCTTTGGGCAGGTAATCGGCAAAGAGGACGACCTTGTCGTCGCGCAGTTCACTGCGGGAGTACCAGCGCCACCACCACCAGTAGTAGGGGTAATTGTAGTAAACATCCCCCTCGCCTCCGGCAAAGCTGCGGCTCTGGCGGGTGAGGGTCGGGTCCATGGCTAGCAGACTGGTGGTCGCCAGGCCAGTGTCAATGGCCTCGGCTCCGGCGGGCAGCGGGTCTTCGACTACCACGTAGTACAAATCATTGGGGGCGATGATGGTCAAATCCACCCGAATGACATCGCCCAACTTGGCCTCGCGGACCTCCGGGCAGGGAGGCGAGGAGGCGGGAGGCGAGGACGCGAGACTGTCTTCGCCGGCCAAACACGATTCCAAGGTGTAACGCCGACTGACAATAATTCCTCGCTCCGCCGGCTCGATCTCTTCGACCGGCAGGTAGACTTTCAGGTGGGCGCTGTAGTAGAGGCGGCCGTTGCCGTCGGTGCGGGCGACGGTCAGACGGTTGCTGGCATCGGCCACCAGGTTAGCCACGGGAATGGTCAACTTGACGCTTTCCTGCACATTCTCTTTGGTGGCCGTGCCGCTAATCTTTTCGGCGTCGTTGAGGGAAATCGAATAATCGTAATCGGCCTCCAACTCGCCGGTCTCGACCATCCAATCGGTCAGGGCGATGAGCGCCCAGGCCGTCTCCTGGGTGGTTTCCCAAATGCCGTCTTTGCGAGCGATCATCAGCCAGCGAACCACATTGGGGATCATGGCATTGTCCGGGTCGAGCTTGGCCAACGTGTCCAGAATGATGGCGGTTGAGCGGGTATCGGTGTTCATGGCCCACCAGTCATACTGGTCTTCTTCCCAATGCGCCCCGGTGGCGCTGAGAATGGCCGCGTTGTTGATGTCGGATAATAAGGTTTGGATGTTAGCCTGATAGCCCTGCTCATCGGCCAGATTGAGCGCCAGGGCCAGGTAAGCGCGGCCATAGTGAGCTAGCTTCTCGCGGGCGTCGAACAGTGTTTCCAGCGAGTCGCGCGGCGCTTGCCCGCCTTCGGCCAGCGCGTAGAGCACAAAAGCGTGGCGATTGGCGTCGAAGGTCGTGTTCAACTCACGGGTGCTTTGTAGATGGGTTAGCAGGAAGTTTTGCCCGTTTGCCAGCACGGTAGCCGAGACATTGACCCCCGCCTGCTGCGCTTTGGTCAGGGCAAAAACCACGTAAGCGGTGATATGGACGTTGCTCTCGTCGTCGGCCCACCAACCCCAGCCGCCATCCGGCTTTTGCTGGACGTAAAGCTTGCCCAAGCCCTGCTCGACCAGACCGGGCAGTTTGTCGGCCAGTTCCTTGTTTTCAATCCCCAGCGATTGCAGGGCATTGTAGGTAAGCACATTGGGCAGGAAGCGGCTGATGGTCTGCTCGGTACATTCGTAGGGGTAATGCTCCAGGTAGGTCAGCCCGTCGCGCATGCCGGCGGCCAGGCTGGGGTCAAGCTGGACGCTCAACTCGCCCTTGCGTTCATCGAAATTGGGCGGCAGGGCGACCACTTCCGTCAGGCTGCCGCCGGCCGGGTCGGCCAATTGGTTGGCCGTGCCGACAATATCAGGCGCGGTGTAGCGATGGACCAGCAGGCTGCCGTCCGGGCCGGTGGTCAGGCGCGGTTTGGCGGCGTCGGTGTATTGGCCGTCGGTGCTGACGGCGGCAAAAACCAGCTCGGTGGTGATGACATCGGGCACAATTACATTCCAGGTGACTTTGCTTTCGCCCCGCGCCGGAATGGTCACGGTTTGCACCGGCGCGGTTTCCTGGCTGATGTTCAATCCTTGCGCGGCCAGGGTTACTTCGGTTTCAATATCGGCGTCGGTGTTGTTGGTGATGTTGGCGGCCAGTTCGGCCCGATCATCTACCACCAGGAAGCGCGGCGCAACCGGGCGGATGAGCAGCGGCTTGGTAACGATCAGTTCGCTGGTCGCCTCGCCGACCTGGGTTTCGTTGGTCACACCCACACCGCGCATGACCCAGGTGGTCAGGTTATCGGGCAGGGTCAGCCTGACGACAGCCTGCCCGTTGGGATCGGTCACAACCACCGGGTTCCAATAAGCTGTGTCGCTAAACTCTTCGCGCACTTCTACCCCGGCGGGCACGGCTACATTTTGGGCCACCGTCGCATCAGCCGCCGCCGATTCTCGGGCCATCTCCTCGGCTGGAGCGGCTGCCGGAGCGGGAAGGGCAGTCGCTGCCGGCGCACCGGCTAGGGCTTCGGACTCGGCCATATCAGCCTCACCGGCCGCTTTTTCGGCAAACTGAGCCTGGTCCAGCCCCAAATCTTCGGCCAGTTCCAGCAAAAGCTGGTTGACCGAAACCGCCAAGCCGCTGGCGGTGCTGATGCCCAGCCCGCGCCGGTCGTAAAATGCTTTAATAATCGCTTCCGGCTGGCGCGGCAGCAGGCTCAACACAGCCTTGTCCACCAAGTCGAGCGAAAACTCGGCGTTCCCTACCGGCTGACCGGTCGCAGTGGTGACTTCCAGGTTGTAGCTGATTTCCTCACCCGGCTGAGCCTGTTCGACGCTGGGGGTCAGGTTGACCTTGAGCACTTGGGCCACCGGCTTGACATCTATCGGCAGGAGGCCCACTTTATAATCGGCCAGGCGGGGAGCGTCCCCCTCCTGCGGACCTTCGCGCCCCTGAACCAGCACCACCGAAACATAGATATTGGGGGCGTAGCTGTCGGTAATGGGCAAATTGTAAACCTGGCTGCTGCCGGTCATTTTGATGACTTCATATTGAATAATCCGCCCGCGCTCGACCGTTACCAGGGCCTCGTGTTCACCCTCGAAGGGCGAGGGAATGAGGATTTCGGCGGTTTCGCCGGGGGTGTATTCGGCCTTATCGCTGATGAGGGTGATGCGGTCGTGGTTCTCGCGCCGCCAGGAGATGTTTTCATCGCCGGCCACCCAGACAAAGATGGAGGAGCGGATGGGGGAGGATTGGAGGGTGGGAAGGTTGGAAGGTTGGGTGGCTGGGTCGGGCTGGGTCAGCGTGGCAGCGTCCTGGGCTATAATCTGGTACGAGCCGCCCTGGGGCGGGGTGAAGCGGGCGACGGCTTCGCCCTGGCTGTCGGTGGTCACGTTAAATTCATCCACCAGTTCTTTCTTGGTTTCGTATTTCCAGTAGCCGCCGCCGCCTTCCTCAACAAAAGTATTGACCCACTCATAGCGGATAATCTGGACATTCAATTCTTTGTCGGGCAGACGTTCAGCCGCCCAATCTACAGCCACCAGGTCTATGGCGGTCTCCTCGCCGGCATCGGCCACGTACTCCTGCGGGCTGAGGCCGATGTAGTAGTCGCCCTTGTGCAGAATCACTTCGGCTCGGCCGGAGATAACCTGGTTATCCGGGCCGGTGGCGCTGGCCTCGATGATAATCCTATGACTGCCTGCCACCAGCGAACTATCAAGCTCCTGGCCGTCCAATTCGATTAATAGTTGGCCGGAGGCATCGCTTTGACCACTGCCGCTCATTACCGGCTGCGGCACGGTATCCTGATACCACCACCAGCAGTCGAAGCAAACATAAGGGTCATCGCTGTCGTCAAAGTTATAATTGCCCAATTGGGCCGGTTTGAAGCGGTAACTTTCGGCCAGGATGTTCCAGGAAACCTCGGCCCCGGCCAACGGCCCACCGAAGAAGTAGCTGGTGTTGATGGTCGCGGCGATACTTTCACCCCGTTGGGCGGCGGTTTGGGCCGGTTCGACCGTCACTTCAAACTCCGGGGCGCGATAAGCGGAAACCTGGAAGTAGTGCTCAAAGTATTGGTTGTTAAAATCTATGGCGATGACGTAATTGCCCAGCGCAGCCCCATCTTCCAGTTTTATCTCACCGTTAAAAGTTCCGGCGGGGCTGAGGTCAACCGTTTGATTTAAGATTTCTTCATAGTTGAGGTTACGGACCACCAGATGTACCTGGCGCAGGTCGGGCCGGCCAAATTTTACGTCATCTTCGGTGCGCAGGATGCCTTTAAAGTCAACGGTTTGACCGGGGCGGTAAATGGGCCGGTCGGTGTAGATATGGGCGGTGTATTGGGGCAGACCGTAAGTAACATTGTTCAGGCCAAAGTCGTAGGGGCTGACGCCCTGCGCCCAGTTTTCAGCGACGGCGGTAAAGCCCTCACCGTTAGCATTGGGCAGTACGACTGCCAAAATACCGGAGCGATTGTCGCGTTTGCCCAAATCCAGCCGGGCGATGCCGTTGGCGTCGGTGGTGGCGGCGCCCAACCGGCGGCGGTCGTCATCGAAAAATGTCACTTCCAGACCCTCAGCCGGCTGGCCGCTGGCCAGATTGGTTGCCCAAACCAGAGTGTCATACTGGCCGGCTTTGAGGGTCAGGTTGGTTTCGCTGACGACCATAATATGGCGCTGTTTATCATTGTACTGGTCGTCGGGGATTTGGGGCGAGTCGGCTTCCAGATAGTATAGACCCGGTTCCAACGCGCCACCGCTCTCGACCAGGTCAATAGTGTGGAAGGACTGTTTATCCACGGCTGCTTCCAGCCGCTCCGACCAGTCGCGGATGAGATCGCTGCCGGCAGGGACAAAGTCGTTCCACTCCCAGTAGGGGCGCTGGATCAGCAGCGGGTCGAGCCGGTAGAGGCGCAGATTGAGGTCGGTCAGGTTGACATAGCTGACAATCATCTTGGCCGCCAGTCCGGCGTCGTAGGTACCAATCAGATCGGGGATGCGCAATTGATAGTTGGGCGGCAGCGGGGCGGTGCGGAAGTTGACGGTCAAGTTTTCTTGGGTTTTGTTGCCATAGGGGTCTTCGATGCCGGGGGTAATCCGGACCTCATAATCGGTGGAGGGTTTGGCCCCAAAGCTGATGCTAAAGGTGTTATCCCAGGGCGAATAGTAGGTATAGATTTCGGTCGGGGTGATCGGCAGCGGCGGGGTCATCGAAACGTGCGGCATGACTGTCGCCGGGCTGATGGGGGTGTTGAAGGTGATGCGGAAATCGGTGTAGGGATAGGCGGCTCGCTCGCCGTCTTGCGGCTCGGTGCTGACAATTTTGGGCAGCGGCACGGTGGTAAAACTGAAACTATAGGGGCTGACCATGCCCTGGCCGCCCGCCACCGAGGTAATCCCGGCCTCAAGCCTCACCTGATAGGTGGTGTCAAACTCCAGGCGCTCGGTTGGGGTGAAGGTCACGGTTTCGCTGATAACCTGGAATTGACCCTTAATGCTGCCTCCACCAAAAAAACCACCGGCGCTGAGGTCAAAATTAGCCTCGACGGATTGGGGATCGACCGCCTGGTTAAAAGTGACCTGCACCGCCGTTTCAATGGGGACAAGGGTTTGCCCGTCGGAGGGTGAAACAAAAACCACTTCCGGCGGCTGGGTGGTGAAGCTCCACTCAAAAGCGCCGGCCATGACCGTCTGTCCGCCGGCGTCGGTCAAATCAGGCTTGACCCGCACTTTGAAGGTTGTCCCGCCCGACATGGGTTTTTCCGGCTTGAAGACATAGATTGAGGTATTCAGCCACTCGCCCTGCCCGGCAACAGCCGGTTCAAATTCGAGCGGTTGGGGAAAGTTTTCGGCCTCTTCGAGCGAGGTCAGCGCGACCACCGGCCGGTTGAACATGACCGTAATCGTGGCGTCGGTTTCAACATCGGTCGTGCCGTCGGCGGGGACGACCTGGGTCACTTCCAGGTAGCCAGGGGTGCTGAAGCGGAAGGTGAATGGTTCGGCCAGCGGTGCGCCATCTTCAGCAGTCGCGGCCTGGGTTAAGATGGCGTCATATACTGTGGCCCGGTCAAGCGGCTGGCTGGGGGTGAAGCGCATGGTGCGCGCATCAGGCCAGGTGGTTTGCCCGTCAATCTTTTGGGGCTGGTCGGCGGCGACTTGCAAAGTAAAGGCGCCGGCGGTGGCAGCTTGGTCCATGGCCCGGTCAAAGGTCAACTCAATCGAACCGTTGGGTGGCAACTCCTCGCCCCGGCGTGGAAACCGCTGAACAATGATCGGCGAGACGGTATCGGCGGCCACCGGGGTGTAGGCTACTTGCGGCGGCGGCGGCGGACTGGTCGGGGTTGGGGTGGGCGAAGCGATAGGAATGGGAGTGGGGTCGGTAGCCTGGGCGGAGGCGTCGTTGAGGGAGCAAGCGGGGAGAAGTAGAAGATAGAGGGTGGAAGATAGAAGATAGAGGATGGTCAGGGAGCGACGAATTGACCAGGGCGCAGCCTCCCTGTGGGACTGACCATTGACTGTTGACCATTGATGATTTGACATGGGGTTCTCCTTGATTGAGCTATTTTCATGATACACAGACGCCACAGGGGGGCAAGGAGTTCCCCTTGAAATAAAAACTCAGCGATTATTAGTGAATAACACGACCGGGGTGAGCCTTTAAGTCAAACCTTTAAACGATAGAGCGCAGTCGGGGCATATCCCGTGCGTAATTTGGGGCAATTCGGAAAGGGCAAACAGACCTAATGTTTTGACAGCATCTTCGACCGGCAGCCAGACATTATCGCAGTGAACGCGATTGCACCAGCTACACATCATCAGCAGTTCTTGATTCCGTCCGATGGTGGGGTCCAGCAGCCGAACTCGATCACGAGGCTCTTCTCGGAGCAGATAATTTCTAAACTCTAATCCCTGGTGGGCAAGGGGAACGATCTCCATTTGCATATAGCGGCGGAAATTTGGGCTGTCACAGCGATAGGTGAAGACCAGCCGACGCTGGCTCTGGCGAACTTGTTGCATCATGAGTTTGTAAAGATGCGGGGTTTCGAAGCCGGCACATGCTTGACAAGTTAAGGAAAGGAGAGATTTGTCAAATCGAGAAAATAACGTAAGTTAAAGGGATGGCCAAACG
>JAKLJP010000159.1 GCA_023151115.1 Anaerolineae bacterium | reverse complement strand
CTAAATCTTGATTAGCCGGATCAGCAAAATAAGAAACAGGGTCGGAGGCCAAACCACGGCTGTAAGCCCGGGAAAAATGGTACAGACCGCGCAAGAGCATTTCCAAAGAAATCCGATCAAAGGGCACCCCGATGCGGTCAGCGACGGCATCGCCCAAGTCAAGCAGGAGGGCATAAAATAGCCAGGTGGCCCAGATTTGAAGTTGAATACCATTCAGACTGCCGGTCCACAGATAACTCAGGTTTAGCAACCGTTTGGTGGTGTTAAAGGCCTCTTCGATCCGCCATCTGCGCCGGTAAAGATCAGCCACCACCAGCGGGGGTAACACGGTCGGATCAAGAACCGAGGTCAGATATTGATACCAGACCTGACCAAAACGGACTTCAATGAGCCGTAACTTGAGGACCGGCTGACCCTGGGTGCCGGTGCCCAGAAAAATGATTTGGTCCTTGATGGTGGCGGTGCTACTTAACAATTTCTGACCAATCCAAAAGGCATTGCG
>JAKLJP010000158.1 GCA_023151115.1 Anaerolineae bacterium | reverse complement strand
ATGTGGAGGAAGCGGGGATCCATTCCGGGGACAGTTCCAGCGTCCTGCCCCCCTTCATGCTCCGTGAAGAACGGCTACGGGAGATCATGGAGACGACGAAGAAACTGGCCCGCGCCCTGAACGTGGTGGGTCTCCTCAATGTTCAGTACGCGATGAAGGACGACGTCGTCTATGTGCTGGAAGTGAACCCCCGCGCGTCGCGCACCGTCCCGTTCGTCAGCAAGGCGACCGGGCTTCCGCTGGCGAAGATCGCCGCCAAGGTGATGGCCGGACGCTGAAGGAGCTCGGCGTGCTGGACTTCGACTTCCGGCGCGTGAAGCACATCTCGACCAAAGAATCGGTCTTTCCCTTCAACAAGTTCCCCAAGGTCACGATGTTCCTCGGTCCGGAGATGCGCTCCACCGGCGAGGTGATGGGCATCTCCCGCTCGTTCGGCGCCTCGGTCGCCAAGGCGCAGCTCGCCGCCGGCAATCCGTTGCCGAAAGAGGGGACCATCTTCATCA
>JAKLJP010000157.1:282-519 GCA_023151115.1 Anaerolineae bacterium | reverse complement strand
GTATTATGCCCGGCTTCGTATTCAAACGCGGCCCAATCGGACTGGTCTCCAAATCCGGTACGCTCACGTATGAAGCCGCCGACCAGATCGCCAAAGCCGGACTGGGTATTACTACCGCTATCGGCATCGGCGGCGACCCGATCATCGGCACCACCACCCGCGAAGCCATCGAACTGTTTATGAACGACCCGGAAACCGAAGGCATCGTTATGATCGGCGAAATCGGCGGCGGGCTCG
>JAKLJP010000157.1:0-272 GCA_023151115.1 Anaerolineae bacterium | reverse complement strand
ACCGCGCCCAAAGGCCGCAAAATGGGACACGCCGGCGCCATCGTCGGCAGCGCGGATGACACGGCCGCGGCCAAAATGCGTATCCTGGCCGAACATGGCATTACCGTCGTGCAGTCGCCGGCACAGATCGGCGCAACCATGAAAAAAGTTATGTCAGGAGAGAAAGTTTGAAGTTGATCTGCCCGCAGGCAGGAAATTTGCGGGGGGAGCCTTCTGTTTGTGCGGAAGGCTCCCCTTTGTTTTTATGCCCTGGCCGGTTCCTGATATCCCGG
>JAKLJP010000156.1 GCA_023151115.1 Anaerolineae bacterium | reverse complement strand
ATTCCTGGGTTGTGATGCCGCGGTTGATCTCCGGGAATTTTTCCCTTGACACTTTGCCAGCAGGATAATACTGCCTCATCACGTTGATGTATGTGTGCGGCGAGACCTCACGCGCCAGAAACTTCATGATCTCGCGCGTCCCAGCCACTGCGCCCGGCATGACGAGATGACGCACCAGTACGCCGCGTTTGGCAAGACCGTTCTCATCCATTTTCAATTCGCCCACTTGACGGTGCATCTCTTTGATGGCGCGGCGCGCGGCTTCGGGGTAATCCTTCTGGCGCAGGCTTTCCATCGAGTCGTAGGCTGAGGTGTTGTAGACGATTGGGAGCCGCAGTCCGCCCTCGATTGCAAGGAGAAACGCTTCGAGTATCTGCGGGACGACGTGTTCGGGGGTGACAAAGTTGATGTTGTGACAGCCCATCGCCTGCAGTTCCAGCATCATCTTCGCCAGCCGTTCGGGACGCGCCTCCTCGCCATGACCGAGGTGACTGATATCGAAGTTCTGGCAGAACTGACAGCGCAGGTTGCAC
>JAKLJP010000155.1 GCA_023151115.1 Anaerolineae bacterium | reverse complement strand
CCAGGTGCGCCATCCGGCCACCGGCCAGCCGGAGCGAATCGAATTGACCCTGTTCATCGGCCCGCCCGACCATCCAGACGCGCACGGCAAGGGCCTGGTGACAATGGGCCAGCACATCTTCGACCGCTCGCCCGGCGGCACCGGCACTTCCGCCCGTATGGTCCATTTGTGGGCAAAGGGTCAACTACCGTTGGGCCAGGAATTTATCCACGAGAGTATCATCGGCACGCTTTTCCGGGGGCGGCTGATCGAGGAGACGGCCATCGGCAGCCACCCGGCCGTCATCCCCGAAATCAGCGGGCGAGCTTTTATCACCGGCATGCACCAATTTGTGCTCACCGCCGATGACCCGCTGGCGGAAGGGTTTTTGGTCGGAGGACCGTGAAACTGAGGGAACTAAGGGAACTCGTAGGAACTGAAAGGTCTTCAAGTTCCCTCAGTTCCCTTAGTTCCTTTTTCAGAGGAAGTTACTACAATGGCTCTTTTACTCACTCGTTCTGATGTTGAAGCAGCCCTGCCGATGGCCGAGTGCATTGCCTCAC
>JAKLJP010000154.1 GCA_023151115.1 Anaerolineae bacterium | reverse complement strand
CAGTTGGTAAGGTACGAAAAATCTTTCGATTTTAGGCCGTTTTTCGTGATTCGGCCTCTGATTGCACAAAACTTAGGTTAGCCCAACCTGTCCGTTCAAGTGTTATCCGGCTCTGCGGGCGTTGATTCGCTCGATTCACTGGTGGTTGAAATCAGCGCCGGCATCTCTGGCTCTGCCGGTCGCCGGCGCATTACTTCTTTTAGAATTACCTCAAGTTGTTGGTGCAGATTACGCAGATCAACCACCACATCGGTAAAATCCTCTTGGTATAGTGCCTCAGTCAACCCTGCTCGATCCTCATCTTTCAAGCGGCCAAGGAAATCGAGGGTCTGCCGGACTTTGTTACGAAAGCGAATCACCGGTGCGGATGACACAGCCCGAAACCGTTTGGGTATTGGGGGTGTCGGCTCGGCCTCCTGCCCCGCTGCTTCGCTAGCTAATAATTGTTCAACTAGCTCTTTGACTGAAGCAACCACAGAGACGCCTGGTCCCCCCTCTTCCTCATTCTCAGCTTGCCATTCGATGACCTGTTTAAGCGCCTTGACCTGTAAC
>JAKLJP010000153.1 GCA_023151115.1 Anaerolineae bacterium | reverse complement strand
GTAAGTGATGTCACTGCTCCAAACTTGATTAGGCCGGGTAATCGCCAAACCGCGCAGTAAGTAGGGATAAATCTTAGGCTCTGGCGCAGGTTTACTGGTGTGGGGCTTGGGATAAATGGCTTGTAAACCCATCACCTGCATTAAACGCCGCACTCGTTTGGCATTGATGGCGTACCCCCGTCGTCGCAAATAGGCCGTCATCCGCGGCCAGCCGTAAAAGGGCGTTTGAGTGTACTGCTGATCAATCAACCGCATCAGTTCCAGGTTCAACGGTGAAGCCCCTGCGGGCTGGTAGTAGAAACTGGAGCGATTGAGGCCCAACAGTTCACACTGACGCCGAATACTCAAGTCGGGATGGTTCAGTTCAATCAACATCCGTTTGGCCTCAACTGAGCCGGGTACTTTTTTTTACCATTCCACTTCCATCTTGAGCCGCCCATCTGTTCGTACAGTTGGGCTTCCCTTTGAGCCATTTTCCGCTGGTGTTGCTGGACCGCCCCGTTGTCGAAAATGGTCGCGCCTTGTTCCAGCAGGCGCCGTTTCCATTGGCTAA
>JAKLJP010000152.1 GCA_023151115.1 Anaerolineae bacterium | reverse complement strand
ATTCGCGACGGCGGGCATATCAATTCGGTGAACCGCCTGCTGTGGACGCCGGATTACCTGATCTCCGCGAGCGACGACCGGAGTGTGATTTTGTGGGCGGTAGACGGTAGACGGTGGACGGTAGACGGTAGACGGTAGACGGTAGACGGTAGACGGTAGACGGTGGACGGTGGACGGTGGACGGTGGTCCCTATACCGGACGTACGAGCGAAATCAGGAGCCAAATTATTACATTTAAGGGATTTGAGCCGCCTCGCGATTGTATAAGTTTTTTTAGAGAAGCCCGAATTTTTTCGGTAAGATTTTCTAATTGCAGCAGCGTACTTTCATCAATATATCCAATCCGAAAGGCGATATTTAATTGTGTAATAACCTCTGCAGTGGAACCTTTGGCAATATTGAAAAAATGTACGGATTCTCGGTTAGTCCCTCGCTCATCTCCCTCGGCTATATTTGACGCTACTGAGACAGCTGCCCTGCGGATTTGATTTATAAAGGCAAAGTCTTTGGAAAAAGAAGCATCACTGCTGATGTCATACACTTGGGCGGCTAGATCCATT
>JAKLJP010000151.1 GCA_023151115.1 Anaerolineae bacterium | reverse complement strand
ACTCACCGGGTGGGATAAGTTCGTGAGTCTCGCCGTTTACTTCAAAGGAGACGGATAACCAGGGGTCAGGGGTCAGGGGTCGGGGGTCAGGGGTCGGGGATTGAGAGGATGAGATTTTGTAGAGGAAGGAAAGGCGTGGCTCCGGGCCAGGTGGAATGGAAACCCTTTGCCCCAGGCTCCATAATTGGCCGGGCTGACCATTGGGGCAGGAGGTCGGTTCACCTGTAGCGTCGCCCAGGCGAGCAGCGGCCTGACCGTCGAAGGCGTCAATGGAGAGGTTGACCTGGCCGGCCCATTCCCACACATTCCAAACCTCGTCGCCTTCAAAATCGCCGCTGGCGATGGCGTTGGTCGGGGGGGCCAGGGTCAGGGTGATCGTGGCGGTATCGGTCAGGCTGACCCGGCGCGGCGCAGGCCAGGTGGTGTAGCCGGGGGCGCTGGCCTGGAGTTCGTACTCTCCGCCGAGCAGGGGCAGCGGCGGCCATTGTCCGGCGGCGTTGGTGATCAGCGTTTCCTGGATATTGGGGCCGGTAACTGTCACACTGGCTCCGGCGACCGGCTCAC
>JAKLJP010000150.1 GCA_023151115.1 Anaerolineae bacterium | reverse complement strand
GGCCAGTTGGCCCAGCGGGACATCTTCCAGAACTTTGAGTTTGCGAAACAAGGCTTCCAGGGTCGAACCGTCCGCCACCCAAATCTGCTCAAAGTACCGTTGAGCATAGGTGATACTCTCCGGTAAGGACCGACGCTGCCGCTGTTGCCAGCGCTGCTTGAGGTCAGGCAGTAACTCTTTCAGCACCCCCTCAAACAAGACGGCCGGAAAGCTCAGGAAGCGTTGGCTCAGGGCTTGTTGGCTCACTTTGACCGCCTGGCACCACAGTAAATCTTCCCGCGCCAGCATCCGGGTCAGTTCATGCACTGAGGGCACTTGTCGCCACAACATTGTTAGCACCGCCGCGACCATTAAGGGCAGGTTCAGAATCCGGCTCCGCAACCCCAATTGGCGGTAATAAGCCTGTTGATTGGCTACAGCGGGGCTAATCAGTTCGCTCAACTGAGTTTCAATCGCTTCATTGTCGGGTCCAGGCACATTTTTGCGCCGGACATGATCTGGATTTCGGGTTTTTCGTTTGGCCATCCCTTTAACTTACGTTATTTTCTCGATTTGACAAATCTCTCCTTTCCTTAACTT
>JAKLJP010000014.1 GCA_023151115.1 Anaerolineae bacterium | reverse complement strand
GCGAATTCGGTGGATAGCGTAGACAGACCCCCTCCCCAACCCTCCCCCGCTGCGGGGGAGGGCGCTCTTCTCCCCCTCTCCGAAGCGGAGAGGGGGTTGGGGGGGTGCGGTCTGCCCCCAAAAGCGAACACACCCATTTCACGATTACTTTTTGAAGCAAAACAAAAAAGCCGCCCGGAGACGGCTTTGTGTGGCGTCAATGCCAGGTTCACTTACGGTTGAAGCGTGCGAATATAGGCGACGATGTTGTATAAATCTTCGTCGGTGAGGCTGGCTTTGCCTCCTTTGGGCGGCATGGTCACGCCGGTGGTGTTAAGCGGATCATCGGGACCGCGTCCAACTTTAATAAACTCAACCAATTCGCTATTATTTTTACCGGTAACAAATTCACTGGCGATCAAGTCTTTACCCAGACCCGGCAATCCTTTGGCATCCGGGCCGTGACAAACAGCACATGTGCTGATGAATAACTCTTTTCCGGCGGCTGGGTCTCCGGTTGGGGCTGCTTGGGCCGGGGAGACATTAGTGCTGCCGCCGCATGCCGTCAGGCTGATTATCAGGAGCAATAATAAAATAATCAGTAGATCCAATTTTCGAGGAGTGAGGCACGCCCTCGTGCCGAACACCGTCGCACGAGGGCATGCGGGCTCCTCAAATTTGGCTCCCCTGATAATAGTTAAACTAGAAAAGTTCTTCATTCGCAAAACCTCATCTGTTTCTACTTAATCAATAATCCAGTTACCCACAAGAGGGCCATGCCGGCAATAACGCCGCCAAAAATGGTCATGGGCATGGGCGATTGGGCGGTATCCTTGCGAATAAGCTTGGCGATTTCATAGGTTACCTGAAAAATGGCTCCGGCTCCAATCGCCAGAAAGAACACAGCCAGCGTGGGTGAGGGGGCAAAACCGCCAATCCAGGCCCCTACAATGGCCGGGCCGCCGCCGAGCAGTCCCAGGAGCGCCAAATTGACGAGGCTGGGCCGGTCGCGCAAAACCGGGGCGATGATGCCCAGGCCCTCGGTAATATTCTGGATGATAAAACCAACGACCAGAAACGCGCCGAGCGCGATTTCGCCCACATTGTAGGCCGCGCCAATCGCCAGCCCTTCGCCCAGGTTGTGCAGGCCAATGCCGGTGGCGATCAGGAAGGCCAAATTTAGCCGCTGCTCGGCCTCACTCCGGCCTACGGCCACCTGGCGCTGGGAGATGACCTCCAGCAGCATAAAAGTCGCCACCGCCCCAATTCCAATCAGGCCAATCCCCTGGAAAGGACCAGGCACGGCTTCCACTTGCTCCAACGCTTCGGCCAAAGTGTCTAACCCCAGGAAAATGAGCAGTCCGGCAGTAATGGCCAGGAGAAAGACCAGCCAGCGCCGGCCCAACTGTCGCAGCGCCGGAAACCAGAAAATACCCAGGTACACTGGAATGACGCCCACGTAAAGACCAATCAGGGCAAAACTCCAAAACGTACTGCCGGTTGGCTCGGGGGTGGTAAAGGCAACCGGAATTTCGGCAGCGAAGGCAATGGCGTTGCTGCTGAAAAGAGTGATGGCATAGGCTTCACCCTCGACCCACAGATAGGGGATTTGGACGGTGGCCTCTCCCAGACGGGGAATGGTCGGGCTGGGTGAAACGGTGAACGGCCAGATACCTTCATTGATGTTAACCTGGGCAATGGTCAATGCTTCGGGCCCGCTGTTCCGCACCACCAGCTCAATACTGCCCGGCTTAAGGATGGTCCGCTCGACGGTCAGTGCTTCGACGGGCGCTGGCGCAGCCAGGTCCAATCCACCCCCTGTCCTCAAAAAAAGAGCGATGACGCCACCCAAGAGAATCAGGGGCAGGATGAGCAAAAACGCTGTGACCAAGCCAAACGAGCTTTGTTTTTCCAGAGGCGCAGTTTGATTAGCCATAGGATTACACCTCTCGCTCGGTGACTTCAAAATGGCCCGACCAACCCAGTTCGGTAAATTCGGTTACGTGAGGGTGAAACATGTACAAGCCGGGAAACCTGTAGGAAAATTCCAGGATACCGCGCTGGGCCTGGCCCTGGATAATAGTGTCGGTGTACTCGCTGGGGGTCAGGCTGGTGCCGGTGGGATAGTAATGGAAAAAGTTGGCATGCAGGTGGAAAGAGTTAATCAGGTCAAATTCCAGGATGTTGACCAAATAAATGCGGACCTTCTCGCCAGCCTTGAAACGGATCGGATGCTTTTGGAAATGGAAAGGGATGGCATTGACCGCGTAAAAGTCGTTGGCGTCATCAAAGTCTATATCAATGCCGTTCATGACCATCACGTACTCATGGTCAACCGGGGGCCGGCCTTCTTTGGGGTCAATGATGAACGCCCCGTACAGCCCTTTGGCAATGTGTCGCGCCAGCGGAAAAGCATGGCAGTGATACAAATGCAGGCCAAACGGTTCGGCGTCGAATTCGTAAATAAAGCTCTGACCTGGCTGGATCAAGCCCGGCCCTGTGCCTGGCACACCGTCCATTTGGGCGGTGTGGATGCCGTGAAAATGGATGGTGTGGGGATGGGTGCTGCCGTTGGTAAAGTTGATGCGGATACGGTCTCCTTCGGTGCAGCGAATAGTCGGGCCGGGAATGCGGCCATTGTAAGTCCAGGCCGGGAACTCAATGCCGGGCACGACCTCAATCATTTTGTCCACGGCCACAAAATCATACACTCGTACGGTCTGCCCATTTTCTTCTGAAACTTTACCGTAGTCAAAGTCGGTCAAAATATCGGTGGGATGAAAACCGTTGCGCTCATGGTCTACCTCACCTACGGTATCGGGCATACCATGTGACGCATAAGGTTCTTCACCATGATGCCCCTCTTGAGCCGGTGGGGCGGCCTCGGCCTGTTTCCCCCTTTGGGCTAATGCAACGGCCCCAGCCGTGCCTAATACAGTGAGCGCTCCGGCACGCAAAAAATCGCGCCGGGAGACATCTTTATTCATAAACTTACCCCCCATTTCTGATGAAACGCTTTTTATAAATGACTAAATAAATTTTTAGCCACAACTAAATTCTCTGTCCAGATTATAAATCTTTTCCTGGGGGTTGTCAAGACTTTTCTGGATTGCCTGGAATCAAAAACCCTTCAAATCCATGGGGTATTTGAAGGGTCAGGTAGCGTTAGCTGATAACATTTTGAAATTAGCTCGAAAATCATCCTGAGTAGCCCGAAAGGGCGTATCGAAGGGTGATTTTCGACTGTCTTCCGGGCCGGTGGAGCGCATTTGGGCTGAGCCGAGGTAGCCCGAAAGGGTGTATTGAAGGATGATTTTCGGCTCTCTATCGCATCCCGAGTAGCACGTATCGAAGCGTGTCCTGAGAACTTCCTGAGCTTGTCGAAGGGCTTGTCGAAAGGGGTGCGATTTACCGAAACTCCGAACTCAGATTAATAAGGTTATTCTGAAACTCTAACCACCACTATTGTTAAATCATCCTGCTGTTCGGTCTGGCCGACAAAGCTGCGCCAATGGGCCAACAGATGATCGAGCATGGCCTGGGCATCGTGGGTGGGTCCGGCAGTTATGGCCGCCTCAAAGCGGTCAAAATTGTACATCTCGCCGGCCGCATTGGTGGCTTCCACCAGGCCGTCGGTGGTCAGGATAATAATATCATTGGCCGCCAGGGGGATGACCGAGTTTTCATAGGGAAACTGGCCGGAAAGATGTGTCCCCAAGGGCAGACCACCCACTTCCAGCAGCATGCGCGTCCCCTTTTTGTTCCGCACAATGGGCGCAATCGCCCCGGCATTGGCTACGTGCATCTGGCCTGGCTCGAAATAAGCCAGGCAGAGGCCCACATTTTGGCGGGTATCCAGAAAGGGCTGCAAAACCCGGTCGGTGCGGGTCAATGTTTCGGCAGGGGAAAGATCAGCCTCGATGGCGCCGGCCAGGGCGACTACGGCCGCGCCCATCAGCAGAGCGGCGGGCATCCCTTTGCCGGTCACATCACCCACTGCGATGGCCAAGCCGCCATTGGGCCGCTGGTAATAGCCGTATAAATCGCCGCTCACCTGGCGGGCCGGATAGGAATTTTGGGTAACTTCGAAGTGAGGGTAGCGCGGCGCTTGCTGTGGCAGTAAACTAAGCTGCACCTCACGGGCAATACGCAGCTCGTGCTGCACCCGTTCCTGTTCGGCCAGAGCGACAATAGCCTGGGCATTGCTGATGGAAATAGCCGCCTGAGTGGCCAGCAGCCGGACCACTTCGACCCGTTCCGGGGTGAAGGCGTGCGAGTTCAGATTGTTTTCCAGGTAGATGCTGCCAATCAGCCGGTTCCGCTCCTGAATCGGCTCGCACAGCACCGAGCGCACCCGTTTAGCCTGGATGTAGGGGTCGTTGGTAAACTCGCCAGAGAGGTGGGCATCGTCCAGGAGCAGGGTTTGGCGGGTACGGTGAACGTAGCGGACCACTTCCTCGCTGAGCAGGCCGCTGTTACGGATGGGCAAAGCATCGTCCAGGCCAGCAACAACCTGATTATGGCGGGCCTGGTAACGCGCCCGAATCAACCGCTGGTCATCCTGCTCTAAAATCAGCAAAGCCGACTCCGCTCCCGAAACTTCACCCAGGGTGCGCATGACGATATTCAAAACCCGTTCCAGGTCAATCTCACTGGAAATCGCCTGGCTGGCCTTGACAATGGCATAGGTATCCAGGTCGCGGTGCAGCGCCGGGAGGGTTTGGCTGCTGTCTTGACTGCTCTCTGTACTGACAGTGCTGCTGGTGGAAGACAGAGTTCCAGCCGGTTCGCGGCTGGAAGTGGGCCGCAAATAAAAGGCATACATCTGGCGAAGCTGCTGAGTTTTGGCCGCTGCGCCCACCTGTTCAAACAAGAAAAGGGCCTCCTCCAAATGGCCCCGCCCGGCGCGATAGCCGGCGATTAGCATGTGCCGGGCCAGCCGTTCGTGGATTAGCGCCAACAGCAGGGTGTACTCGGCCGCGGTGGCCTGGTCGATGGCAGCAAAGTAAGCCGAGTGCCAGTGCGGGTCACGGCGGGTATAGGCCAGTTCAGCGCGAGCAAAGGCGGTGTAGGGTTTGAAGGTGGCGCTGTATTCATTCAACGCCTCAACTTTCAACAACAACTCCTCTGCTCCCCCGCTCCCCTGCTCCCCTGCATCTTCTTCCTGGGCCAGCGCCAGCATCGCCAATACCTGGTAAATTTGCCAGATGGGGTTGAACAATCCCGCGGGCTGGCTGGCGGCTGTTTCTTTGGCTTTCGTCAGGTGGTCTAAAGCAGCGGCGTAATCGCCAAAGGTATAGCGCAGCATGCCGGTGAAAATATGCAGGTGAAAAACGCAGTGAAAGAACTGGGCCTTAACCAATTCTTGTTCTAACCCCTCTAAATTGACCGCTTCAAGCCCAAGCAAGGGTTTAAGATAAGTTTCGATGACGGTAACGATAAACTGGCGGTATCGTTCAACTTTATGACGTTGAAAGAAATGATCGTGAACCTCCTGGGCTGCGGTCAAAGTTTGGCTGAAATTTTGGCCGTCAATCAAGTCGGTCAAAGCTTGCAGGCAGTAGGAGGTGCCCCAGTAAAAAATGTTGCTGACATTTTGGCAAAGCTGCTGGCCCCACTCGTTCTGACGGCGGATGGCGGCCAGATTGGGTAGCACCACCGGCGAACTCCAACTGGCCGCCACAATATTTTGAGCCGTTTCAAAAGCGGTGGGGTAGCGCTGCCACAACCCGGCGGCCAATTGATTGAAGAAGACCGCTTGCTTGAACTGGCCCTGCACGATCATAGCGACGGCGCTGCCCACAAAGGCAATGCTCAGGGCCGGATGGCTGCCGTAGGTCAGGGCCAGCCGGATCATTTGCAGATTATTAAGCACCAGCAGTTCCGCCGAGGTGCGATACAGGGCCGGGGTCAATTCGTGGCGAATTTCTAACTGGACCAGCGCCGCAGGATCGGTCATTTCCGGCAAATTGAGAATCGCTTCCGGGCCGGTCAACTGGGTCAGCACATGTTTCATCACTTCGCCAATAGCTTGGCGGGCAACCTGTTTGTCTTCGGGGAGCGGCTGGTCAAACAGGGCCAAAGCTTGATTGCCGACGGCCAGAGCCTGGGCAAAATTGCTTTGCCAGGCGTGCAGCGAAACCAGCCGGCGGTAGCAGCGGGCGCGGTCCAAATCGGATTGGGCGTGCGCCAGAATCACGTCGGCGGTAGCAAAGACGGCCTCATGCTGTAGGAGGAGCGTCTGGGCCATCAACAACTCAGACCAGACCCGGTATGTTTGAGGGTAATCACGCTGCCAGCTCTCGGCGGAGAGTAACTCCCGGCTGATTTCAAAATAGGCCAGCGAAGCGTCAAAAGCAATGCTATTCCGGGCCTTAAGGCCGGCTTGATAATTCAACTCGACCAGCCGGGCGCGCATGGCCGGATCATAGGCCAGGCTGCGGCCCTGGTTTAACTGGTTGGCTACCGTGAAAAGCTCCTCTTCGAGGGTTTGTTCATCGTAATGATCGAGCAGCAATTGCCCAATCTGCCAGTGGTGCTGCTGCCGTTCGTGCTCGGGGAGTAAAAGGTAAACCGCTTCCTGCACCCGGTCGTGCTCAAAACTGAGGGTATCCCCTTGCTGACGAATCAGGTCGGCCTGGATGGCTGGCTCTAGCCGGGTATACAGCGTCTCAAAATCAAGCTGGCTGACCAGGTGGAGGGTAGTCAGGGTAAAGGTATTGCCCAGGCAAGCGCCTTGCTTAAGCAAATCCAGGGTAGCCGGCGGCAGCCGGTCCAACTTTTGGAGCAGCAGATCAATCACGTTATCGCTCAGGCGGACCTGTTGAAGGGCAGCCATGTCCCAATGCCAGCCCTGGTTTGAGTCGGCCAGAGTCAGCAGGCCGTTCTCATGGAGAGTATGCAGTAAGGTGGTAATAAAGAAGGGGTTGCCGCTGCTTTTTTGATACAGCAAATCGGTCAGCGGTTCAAGCGACTGGCCGTTGCGGCGTTGGAATAATAAGGTATCGGCCAGCAGTTGCCTGACCGAGGCCACATCGAGCGCCGCTAAATCAATCTGATCGGGCGGGCGGCCCAGACTGGTTAGAGTTGCGATCAACCGTTTGAGGCGGTGATCCGGCCCCACTTCCGCATCTCGATATGCGCCAATAATCAGGAGATGGGCCGGTTGAGGGTCGGCCAGAAGGGCTTGCAGAAAGTCCAGGCTGCTCTCATCGGCCCACTGCAAATCATCCAGAAAGAGGATGAGCGGTTGCCGGGGGCTGCCGCAGGCGCGGACAAACTCCATAAAGGTGGTGGTAAAACGGCCCTGGGCCTGGTCGGGCGGTAGGGTGGGGACAGGCGGCTGAGGCCCAAGCAGCAGTTCCAGCTCCGGGATGACCTCACTGATAACCGCGCCGTTAACGCCGACGGCGGTTTGCAGCGCCTCTCGCCAGAGGTTCAGGGTTTCAGCCGGCTCGCGCAGCCGCCGCCGGAGTAATATTTGCAAGGCTCGCACCAGGGCGCTGTAGGGAATGTTGCGCTGCCGCAGGTGGTCGTATTTGTCGGCCACAAACATCCCTCGAATGGCCACAATGGCCGGCTGGAGCGCCTGGATTAGCGAGGATTTGCCAACGCCGGCGGAACCGGCCACCAGGGTCAGGCTGGGCGGGCCTTGCCCCAGGCTGTGGAGCAGTTCGGTCAGGCGTTGCAGCTCGGCCTCGCGGCCATACAGTTTGCGGGAAACCTCGAAACGGCGGTGGCGGTCGGCGGTACGGAGGGTAAAGGGGGCAATGGCCCCGCTGGCCTGCCATTCAGCCAGGCAATGTTCCAGGTCGGCCCGAATGGCGGCGGCTTCCTGGTAGCGGTCTTCGGGGTTTTTGGCCATAAGCTGGGCAATCAGATCGCTGAGCGGCTGGGGCAAAGCGGGGTTAAGGGCCGCCGCCTGGGGCGCTTCGACGGCTAGATGAGCGTGAATCAGAGCCAGGTGATCCTTGACTTCAAACGGTAAACGTCCGGTCGCCAACTGGAACAGCGTCACCCCTAAAGAGTAAAAATCGCTGCGGTAATCCACCGGCTTTTGGGTGCGCCCGGTCTGTTCGGGAGAGATGTAAGGCAGGGTGCCGGCCAGGCTGTCGGGATAATAGGCCAACTGCCGTTCCAGGATACGGGACATGCCAAAGTCGGTCAATTTGACCGTATCGGCGGCGGGGTCAATCAAAATATTGCTGGGTTTCAGATCGCCGTGCATGACCCCCTGGCGATGAATGTCTTCCAGGGCGCGGGTCAAATGTATGGCGGCCTTGAGAAAAAGTTCAACCGAGAACGGGGTTTGGGCCAACCACTCCCGGAGCGAGCGCAGGCCGTCGTAATGGCTGACCAGGATAAAGACGCCGGCCTGCTCTTCGAGGTTGATAACTTTGACCAGGTAGGGCGAGTCGAGCCGCTGCATGACCCGCAGTTCGTGTTGAAAGCGGGCTTGCTGGCTGGGGGAAGGATAAATATCCTTGAAAACTTTTAGGGTGAGCGGCTGCCGGTCAGGGTCGTGCTGCCGATACGCCTGGTAAACTACGGCGTTACGACCTTCACCCAAAATCTGCACCAATTGGTAATTAGGAATGGTGACAGAAACACCCAGGTCAGGGTTATGGGCAGCTTGACTATGCACAAAAACCTCCTGTGCCACTGAAAGATGTTCGACGGGTGGGGAAGCTTTACAGGTTATAGTTTACTCAGGAATACACGTAAGGTCAATAGGCTATTAATGCTGGTTAAGCTGCGGGTTGGGAAACTGGCCTCAACTTAGTGATCGTCTAAAAATAAGTTCCCCCAAGTTCCTATAAGTTCCCAGGGAACTAAAGGAACTGATAGGAACTCAAAACGGGAAGTCAATTTTGGATGCTTACCTATTACCAGTTCAGCGCCGGCTGCTCCTGGGGTAGAGGCAGTCTCATTTTAAATTTCTCAAGCGCAATAGAGTCACCGCTTACCCGCTGGTGGATTTGGGGTAGCAGTTTGACCCCGGCCTCAAAATCAATAATCCGGTTGATCAGGTAAAAGAGGTACATGGTCGTCAGCCAATTGGTAAACTCCTGTTTGGAATTAACATGCGCTTTCATATTGAGCATGATCCAGGAAAAATGGGCCCACACATCGTAACATGTCGAACAATCCCGCGCCTCGCCGATACAGCAGCGCCGGGTGGAGGTGAGGTTGGGGTTGTAGGCTCGAAAATGGAGATTGTAAGGCTTGCCGTTCTGGAGGCGCTCCCGATTGATTTCATTATCGGCGCTGAGGCTGCAACAAACCTCATAGCCCCAGTTTTCATTGTACAGCCGGCCGCTGGAGACCACCTGGCTAATGTAAGAGGAGAGCAAAATCCGGTCCGGGTAGCGCTCGATCATGCGGTTGATTTGGCGGCGCACCTCCTCAAAGCCACGCTGGTGGTCAATGTTGCCGCCCTGATGCGAGAGGTCGCCGTAAAAATTAAACAGAACATAGTTACCATTGGCCACACACTCCTCGACCACAGCCTCGATCTGGTGGGCGTTGCCGGTGGTGGTGGTGTAATACCATAACACCCGTGGGTCGTCTTTATAATTCTGCAGCCCCCTGGCAAAAATGTCGCGTTTGCCGCTGCCGCGCAGGACCTTATCGGTTTCGTGGTCGCCCCAAACCGAAACGGCAATCGGCATATTCTCGAAGCCCTCATAGGGGATGCGGCGCAGCCCATTGGTGACAACCATGATCCAGAAGTTGTCGTAAATCTTTTTGACCCGGTTCAGCATCAGGCTCGGTTCGCCGCCCGCGACCGAAACAAAATTGGTGCCGCGCGCTTTCTCCCGCTCGATAAAGGCGTCAAATTCAGCTTCATCCCTGGGCGCTTTGTTTTTGTCCATCTCCTCGGCAAAAAAGTAACAGCCCTGGCAGCGAATATTGCAGACATGGGTAATATCCACCAGAATAGACTTAAGCGGTCCCGCCTGCCTGATCTGGCTGTACATCTGGTTCAGAAATGGGTCTTGCAAATACTCCTTTAATTGGCCGGCCATAGTAGTACCCCCCTGTATAATCTGAAATTTTTTAAAGACCTACGCAGTTGATGGATTACAACTGAAAATCAGCCACGAATTTCACGAATTAGCACAAAGAATAGTAACTACTCACCACTCAAGGCTAAGGGTGTAAGATCAAGCTTAGCCTCAGCCTTAGCCTTTGACATTGCTACGGCTGAGCAGTTACTTTTAATTGTACCTGCTGGGAGACTTTAACATTCTAACTTTTTTTAAATAATTTACAAATAAGCGAGCCATGTTCTAAACTCTACGCTTTCCCTACGCTTTCCCGTTCCTGGGATCGTCAGCCGGGTATGGGATGGCAGGCCGGAATTATCTTTTGCGCGGTGATAAGATAGTGATGTAAAATGTGCCCGGTCAAACTTCACTGAGGTTGCTTTATGCTTAATAACCATACAGCTTTTGAGTTATCCTGGCAGGCGCTCCTGTGGCGCTTGCTGTTAACCCTGTTACTGTTACTGGCCCTGGCCGGCCCTGGGCTATCTTTATTTCGCAGTGTGACTAACCGCACCCAGACGCGCACGCTGCCCGCGCTGAATCAGGAAGCCAAACAGGGGCACTGGCAAATTGATGTGGAAAAATAGAAGCTAGAGGATGGAGGATAGAAGATGGAGGATAGTGGATAGAAGATAGAGCTTATGCGACGCTTTTTTTTTATAGTTCTCACCCTTTGCGCCTTACAAACCCTATTTCCAGCTTCGCCCCCCCCGGCTCAGGCCCAATCGCCCGACCCCGTCGCCGACCTTATGAGCCGTATGTCGGTGGAAGACAAGGTGGGCCAGCTTTTTCTGGTTCCTTTTTCCGGCTCAAACGCCAACCCCGACTCCGATGTTTACCAACTTCTGACCGAGTACAAAGTCGGCGGCGTTATCCTGCTGGCCTCTAACAGCAACTTTAATAACGATGCTTCCGCCCCCCGCCAGATTGCCGAATTAACCAACAGCCTCAAAACCACCGCTTTTAATACCAACGGCATCCCCCTGTTTGTCGCCATTGACCAGGAAGGCGACGCCTACCCCTACACCCGCATTACTGGCGGCGTCGCGCCGATCCCCAGTCAAATGGCCTTGGGCGCTACCTGGGATACCGGCAAGGCCGAAGCTGTGGGCCAGATTGTCGGCGAAGAGCTGGCGGCGATGGGTATCAATTTATTGCTCGGCCCCGGCCTGGATGTGCTGAACGACCCCCGGCCCACCGGCGCGGGCGACATCGGCATCCGGGTTTTTGGCGGCGACCCCTTTTGGGTCAGCCAGATGGGCCGGGCTTATATTCGCGGCGTCCACCTGGGCAGCAACGGCCAGGTGGCGACGGTGGCCAAGCACTTCCCCGGCCACGGCGGCAGCGACCGCCTGCCCGATTTGGAAGTGGCGACGGTGGATAAATCGCTGCAGGAGTTACAGCGTATCGAACTGCCGCCCTTTTTTCACGTCACCGCCGACCTGTCAGAGCACCCGGTCTATGCCTCGGATGACGCGCTGGGCGTCACCGACGCGCTCATGTCCAGCCATATTCGCTATCGCGGCTTTCAGGGCGACATCCGCCAATTCACCGTGCCCATCAGCTTCGACGCCGAGGGCATGCGCACCCTGATGTCGCTGCCGGAGATTGGCCCCTGGCGGCAGCGGGGCGGCCTGATTATCAGCGACGCCCTGGGAGTGCCGGCGGTGCGCAAACATTACGACCCCTCGCTGGAGCAGTTTCCCCACCGGCGGATTGCCAAAGAAGCCTTTCTGGCCGGCAACGACGTCTTGAGCCTGGTCCAATTTGCCCTCCGCTCACTCTGGCAAGACCAGTTTCCCAACATCAAAGATACCATTTTCTTCTTCCGCACCGAGTACATCAACAACCCCACCTTCGCCAAGCAGGTGGACGCCTCGGTGGAGCGAATTTTAAGGCTCAAATTGAAGCTTTATCCCCAACCGAGTTCCGCCACGCTCAATGTTGAGCCGGGCCGCGCCCTGGAAGTTGCCGGCCAGCCCCGCCCGGTGATCAATGAGATTGCCCAACAAAGCCTGACCCTGCTCTACCCCTCACTGGCCGAACTGCGCCAGCGCCTCCCCCAGCCGCCTCGCCCCGACGAGAAAATTTTGATTATCTCCGACACCCGCCTGGTGCGGGAATGTTTCACCGACGACTGCCAGCCGGTCGAGGTGCTGCCCCGCGTCGCCTTGCAGGACACCATTTTGCGCCTGTACGGACCGGGAGCCAGCGGCCAGATTCAGCCGGAGCAGGTCAGTAATATCACCTTTTCTGAGTTGAAATCAGCTTTAGGCGGCGTTTTGACCCCGCCGCCGGAGCCGCCGGCCGCGCCCGACCAGCCCAACCCGGTCTTGCAGCTTTCGCCCGACGAGGTGCGGGCGCGGATTCAGGAGGCGAACTGGCTGATTTTTGCTGCGCTCGATTTGAACACCAGCCGCTTCAGCGACTCCGACGCGCTGAAACTTTTCCTGGCCCAAGAGAGCGGCATTTTGCGCGACAAAACCTCGATTGTGCTGGCCCTCAATGCGCCCTACTATCTCGACACCACCGAAATCACCAAGCTGACCGCTTATTTCGGCGTATACAGCAAAACCGCGCCCCACCTCGAAGCGGCGGTGCGCGCCCTTTTTGGCGAAGCCGAATTTCCCGGCGCGTCCCCGGTCTCGCTGGAAGGCATCGGCTACCGCTTGGTGGACGTGCTGGCCCCCAATCCCGAGCAAGAGCTGGTCATTGAAACGGTGGAGTTGGCCCCGGAGAGCAATATCGCCCCGGTCACGGTCAAAGTGCGGGTTGGGCCGATTGTGGATTACAACGGCCATTTGGTGCCGGATGAAACGCCGGTAGAAATCCGGGCCGCCCTCGACCAGCGTCAACTGACCTCGGAAACCGCGCATGCCCAAGCCGGCCTGGCCGAAGCTACCCTGACCCTGACCGAGCCGGGCGAGGTCGAGATTTGGGCCGTGGCCGGGCAGAGCGTCAACTCCCAAAAAATCAGGGTCACGGTGCTGGCTCCGCCGACCCCCACCTTCACCCCAGAGACTCCGGTCCCCACGCCCACGCCCACCTTGACCCCAACCGCCCCGCCGCCGCCCGACCCAACGGCGACCCCCTCGCCCACGTCGGTCGCGCCTGTTAGCCAACCCCCGGCCCCGCTGGCCTCGCTGCCGGCCAGCCCCCGCGCCCTGAACAGCGTTGACTTGTTTTCAGCTTTGGGCGCAACGCTGCTGGCCGGACTGCTCGGTTTCTGGCTGGGCCAGCAAACCCACAAACCCCTCTCCCGCCGGGTCCGCCTGGCCCTGTGGACGCTCATCGGCGGCCTGCTGGCCTACCTGCTCTACGGCGCGGGCTGGCTGCGCCCGGAGCAGTGGTTGTTGGATCAGCCGGACGTGCTGGCCGGGCATCTGGCCGTCGCCGGCCTGGCCTTTGTGTTTGGCCTGGCTGCCCTGGCCTTGAGCGGGCGAAGCGACCGCCGGCCGCTGGCGGTTGACCGGCGTAAGGGTGGATAGTGGGGTAAGAAGTTGTTGGGCTGGCTTAAGATATCACCATTTGTTACCAATAAGGTCGATTAAGTGTGAAATCGTCTCCTTTTAATAAAAGTATCATATTTTTTGTTTTATTAACTCTCATTTCTTTTATAGGCTTGTTGGCCAGATATATATCCACAACTCAATCGCTAGATGTTATTGATACAAAAACCCCTAAGATAATATCATGGCGTACTCCCACGCCAACAATAGTTATCCAACCATCGCCTTGGACCTCTACTCCTTTTTCGTCCCCCACAGCTACAAATACTCCAATTCCTCCTCCCTTTCCGGCTAAATTAATAGCCGTATTACCAAAAGGGGTTACGCCCAAAAAATCTACTTCGTGGTCTTTTCAGGCTGGTTGCGGGCAAATCCTTCATATGATTCCTTACCAACTTTCAGATGGTTATCAAAGTCTGGCAGTTATTGAAGAAAAAGAAGGAATCTATAAATTTGTTTGGGATTTACAACAGGCCGACATTCCACCAATACAGTGGCAAGAAATTTTAGCCTGGAGTGGTAACTATATTCCTGAAAATTTGAGGAATATTTCTTTTATGGGATTAGACAAGGCGAACCAATGGTGGATTGGCTATTTTGATGGTTATTGCGAAAAACCAGCGTTATCCGGTTTTATTCCGGTTTCCGGGCCGAAAAATATTTTCTATATCATTGGTGCGCCTTATATTGAAGGCAAAACGTTGTTTGAGTATTGGGTTGTGGATCAGGGAAAAATATTTCTTTATCACCAGATCAATGGGCGCATGGTTAAACAATGGTCAGTTCAGGATGAGTTTCCGGGCAAAGGCTTTGTGCCGGTTGACCTTGACCTCACCGGAGATGGGGATCCAGAACGACTTTTACGTTGGTGGCAAGAAGTTGAGAATGATAACTGGGCTACAGCAATAACAAAGATTCAACTACTGCAAACTAAAGGGCAAGAGTACCGCTTTATTGGCGAAGTTCTGCCTGGTTGGCAACGGATTGATATTGACCATGACAATGTGGGTGAGTTTTTGCGATGGCAACCCGACCAGCCGGAACAATGGGCTATATACCAGTGGAATGGTGATCATTTTGAGTGGAATGGTAATCTGGCGCGTCCAACAGGCATTGAGCCACAAATCCCCGATTTACAGATGCTCCCGTCAATACCAAGCGATCTATATTATTCGATAGGCGGTGTTGTATGGCGATGGCCCCGCGAAGGGGGACCATCGCAGCCGGTAGATCGGTGGCCAGAAAAGCAATCCGGTGATGATTCCTCCATCATCATTGGAAATCAGCTTTTTCAGCAGGTAAATTTGTGGCCTCAACTACCACCCTCCCTTAAAAAGTGTAAACCGCCTCAAGTTAAGCATGAAGTCGTCTCATGGTCGCCGGATTGCCGGTTTGCCCTGGTCAATTATTACCCTTATGACGAAGGCTACCAGTCACGCATTTTAAACCCGGCAGATGGAACAACGGTGGAAATCCCGAATAGTTTTGTCTATACCGGAGGCTACTCCATTTTCACCTGGGATCCATTATCACAGTTTATTATTCACGCCAGAACTAAAAATGGGGGGCTTTATCAAATAGACCTACCCTCTGGACACGTTAAAACCCTGGTATCTTTGAGTAGCGATAACTTAAAGAACTGGCACGAGGGGTTTGGAGCAGGTAAGCCCTTTATTCTAAAGGACGGGAGCATTCTTTTTACGATTCAAGGGATTGAACAAGCTGATCTATATCCTCCACCTGGGGTTTACCGGCTCTTTCCTGACGGCCAATTAAAGCTACTGCTAAATACTCATAATCAAAACGACAATTATGGCTACTACGACAGTCTCAATTTATCGCCCGATGAAAGTATGTTTATATATGATGCCCCCAGCGACAATCGACACGTTATCTTACTTGGTCTAACAGATGGCAGCGATGCCTGGGATTTGAGTATGGTTTTGGAAGTTGTAAAAGAATTTCGGTGGGGAGATTAAAAAGACAAAGAGACTGTCTCACAACAAGCGTATTCCGAGAGGATGATCACAATTATAGTTATGTCGGGGTGGATGAGTTAGGTTTTTTGATAGTGACAGGCATTCACTCCTCACTCATACTAAACCGTGTACTCCAGAAGAATTTTGTGAAATCTGTGCAATCTGTGGTTAAGAAGGTGACGTTCTTGAGGGGGTATTATGCTGAACAATACAATTTTCAAAGATCGCACCGATGCAGACGCAAGGACTTCAGCCGCGACGATACAAAAATGGGGCGGGCTGGCCTCTTTCCTGCTGGCGGTGGCTTTTATCGTTCCGGCGTTTATCTACCTGACGGGGAACTTGCGCGAGGCTAATGGCCCATTGGCCTATGCCCTGGCCGATTTTCTGTACGGGCCGGTCTGGGCCGCCAGCTTTATCACGACGATTTTGGCCCTCCGGGAACGCCTCGGCGAACACGCGCCGCGCCGGATGTCACTGGCGCTGTGGGCCGCTTTGCTGGCGGCAGCGGCAATGGTCGCCGTCGCCTGTATCCGCTCGGCCAACCGCCAATACCATCTGGCTCATCCTGAACTGCATCTGGAGGAGTCCACAACCGTTCTCATCGTGTGGACCACCCTCGTGGCGGGTGCGACTGGGGCAGGATGGCACTTTCTGGGGTGGGCGTGGGCGCTGGTCGGATGGGCCGGGTGGACATCTGGTCGTCTGCCCCGCCTCTTGACCATGCTGTATTTGGCGGTAGGGGCCGTATCCCTGTTCGTGTATGTGCTGCCTCACATCGAGGAGCTCGCCATCACCCTGGGTCTGGTGGTGAGTATCTGGCAGGGCGTCGTGCTGTGGAAAACCGAGCCGGGAGAAGCGACCGCTGACGGCTGACCGCCGACCGCCGAAAAGGTGGATAATGGGATACAAGGTTGTTGGGCAGCTATTTTTCTCTCTCATAAAACTGGGAGGCTACTATGTCAGTAATCTGGGTGTTCTACCATTTGACCCAACCATATCTGAGTTTACTGAATGGTTGAAGAATAAAGGTGTCAATGTACCGGATAAGCCAGGTCGTTATCCAACATTTGGTGATGTCTCTAAAAAACAGGTGGTGGAAAACCTTTGGGATGTGGTCATAGGGGAACTTTATTCCGCTACATATGCTGACCTCTTGGGAAGAATTGAAGATGACGGTAAATTTAGTTTTCATTTTGAGAAAGGGGATGCGTCAGCTACGGAAATTTTGAAATGCGTTGGGTATAAACCGGGGTACCCCGGATAAATAGGGGTGTCGGTTTCAAAACTGACACCATCGCCTAAAATCGGTAAACAGGAACACAGAGTCTCGCAGAGACATCACAGAGAACCACAGAGAAATCTCAGCGCATCTCTGCGTCTCCTCTGTGGTTCTCTGTGTAATTTTTTATCGAACTATTTTCTTAATTCGGGGGTCGCAGACCCCCTCAGAACTATGCTACCTGCTACCTTGCTACCCTGCGCCCCTGTCACCTAAACGTTATCCACCACGAAGCGGCCAGCAGCGCCAGGGCTAGGGCGACCAGCCACCAATTCTCGGCCAGGCTGGAACGCCAATCGTTGCCGGAAAGTTTGCCAGCGCCCATTGGCAGGGTAAAATCAGAACTGTGCAAAATTTGCCGCCACTGGGCCACCGAGGCCGGGCGGTCTTTGGGGTGCGGGGCCATGGCCAGCGCGATGGCCTCACTCACGCCAGGCGACACCGCCGGGTTGATGTGTGATACCGGCGGCAGCGACTCTGGGACCAAAAAACGCTCCTGGGCGCTGGCCGGAGTGTTGCCGGTGAGCAGGTGATACAGGGTCGCGCCCAGGGCGTACAGATCGGAGCGGGCATCGGTGTGGCCGAGATGATCCACGTACTGCTCCAGTGGGGCGTAGGGCAGGCTGCCCGCCCCTTGCAGGCCGGTCAGGGTGCTGGGGTCGTCGGGATCGAGCGGCTTGACCAGGCCAAAATCTACCAGTTTTAGCCGGCCTTCGGGCGTCAGTTTGATATTGGCCGGCTTGATGTCTCGATGCAGCACCACCGGCTGGCGGCTATGCAAATACGACAAAGTATCGCATAATTGGTCCATCCAGCCGAGAACCGTTTCCTCGTCGAGAAAGCGAGCGTCGCGGCGGGTTTCGGTGACAATTTCGAGCAGGTTCTGGCCGGGCACAAAATCCATCACCAGGTAGTCCCGCTCACCCTCCGAGAAAAAATCGCTCACTTTGGGCAGGCCGGGATGGTCCAGCCGGGCCAGGGTTGAGGCTTCTTGATAAAATTGTTTGCGGGCGGCCTGGGTCATCGCCGGGTTCTGAGTTGGCAGGGGAAAGGTCTCCTTGATGGCGCATTGACGGCCTTCCAGCCGGTTATCGTCGGCCAGGTAAACCGCGCCCATACCGCCTGCGCCAATCAGGCCCACGATGTGATAGCGGTCGCGCAGGATTTCGCCGGGTTGAAGGTTGGCAGGCAAGAAATTCCTCCGGGGAGAGTATCAAGTGTCAAGGATCACGTGTCAAGTGTCAAGTTAACACCATATCTGACACTTGACACGTGGCACGTGAGTACATGACACCTGACACGTGGCACTTGACACTTTCTTTTAGAGTATCCCAATCTCAAATTACTGTCAAACAGGAGAGACTGATGAGAAATTTGCAAACAGAACAGGCGCTCTTAATCTGGAAAGAGGGCGACCTGATTAAAGACCAATGGATTTTGCATGACTCCGAGCCGGAAATTACCATTGGCCGCTCCACCGATTGCGTCATCAGCATCCCGGTGCGCTGGATTTCGCGGCTGCATGCGGTGCTGCGCCGCCAGGGCGGCCAATTTGTGCTGGAAGACAGCGGCAGCAAAAATGGCGTTTTTGTCAACGGGCAGCGGGTGCTCAAGCCGCGCCCGCTCAATGACGGCGATGTGATTCAACTGGCCCCCAGCCTGGAATTGATTTACGTGGACAGCGAAGCGACCGCGCCTCTGCCCGGCCAAAAGGGTCTGGGCCTGCACATTGACCACGCCGAGCGCCAGATTTACGTCCACGGCCAACTGCTGACCCCCCCTTTGAGCAACCAGCAGTATCAATTATTGGCCATGCTGGCCGAGCGCCCCGGCAAAGTTTACAGCCGTATGGAGGTCATCGAAGCCGCCTGGCCCGGCGAGTCCGCCGAAGGGGTGAGCGATGACGCCATTGACGCCCTGGTCCGCCGTCTGCGCCAGCGCCTGGCCGAGATTGACCCCGATCACGAGTTTATTGTCACGGTGCGCGGATATGGCTTTCGGCTGGATACGGGGGTGGGCAACCCTTAGGCAATTCCAAGTTTAAATCCTTCACGTAGTGCGTAGTACGTGGTGCGTAGTTAATTTACCACGCACTACGCACCACGTATTTAGAGTTACCCAAAGTAAAGCGGGGGGATATGCTCAATAAGGCCATAAGCCTGATGATAATAACGGTTGTATTGCTGACAGCCGGCTCCCACAGTATTGCGCAAGATCCTATTACCGTCACTAATGTTGGGCTGACGGTGAATGTCGCTGCTAACCGCAAGCCGATTAGCCCCTATATTTATGGTCTTAACTTTGCCAAAGCCTCGTTTGCCAATGAAATTGACCTGCCGGTGCGGCGGTGGGGCGGCAACCACACCACCCGCTACAACTGGCAGGGCAACTTTATGAATCACGGCTCTGACTGGTTTTTCCACAACAATACCCATTATGACCCCTACACCGGCGCGACTCAAACTGCCGACCAATGGATTGACCAGAATGAGCAAACCGGCGCCGACTCGCTGATCACTGTGCCGATGACCGGCTACATGGCTAAAAATGGTGATCCAAATACGTGTGGATTTAGGGTATCTAAATATGGTACCCAGGATGACGTAGATAATGAGAGCGGCTACCCTAACTGTGGCAATGGCTTGCGTGGGGGGGCGCCCATCACCGGTAACGACCCGCTCGATACCAGTACGGTTGTCAACCCGTCGTTTGTAACGGGCTGGGTCAATCACCTGAAAGCGACGCATGGGGCGGCCAACGCCGGGGGAGTCAAATTCTACGCCCTGGATAACGAGCCGGAATTGTGGAGCGAAACCCACCGCGACATTCACCCCAACCCTTTGCGCTACGACGAATTATGGAGTCGCTCTCGCAATTATGCCGCCGCCATCAAAACCGCCGACCCCGCCGCCCGGATTTTTGGCTATGCCTCGTTTGGCTGGTCAGGCTACTGGTATTCCAAATACGATGTAGAACAGGCTGAACAAAACGGTTACACTTACTTCCCCGATTACGCCACCCATGGCAACCAATATCAGGCCGCCTGGTATCTGCGGCAAATGTGCCGGTATGAGCAGACCAACGGGGTGCGGCTACTGGATTATCTTGACCTACATTTTTACCCTCAAAATGGCGTTGACCTGAGCCTAGCCGGCGATGTCGCTACCCAGGCGCTGCGCCTGCGCTCGACCCGCGCCCTGTGGGACCCCACCTATGTGGATGAAAGCTGGATTGCTGACGCCGGGCCGGATGGCGGCATTGTTCGCCTCATTCCGCGTATGCGCCAGTGGGTCAACGCCAACTATCCGGGCGTCAAACTGGCTCTAACCGAGTACAACTGGGGCGGGTTGGAACATATCAATGGGGCGTTAGCCCAGGCTGACATTCTCGGCATTTTTGGCCGGGAAGGGTTAGACCTGGCGACCCTGTGGAACTATCCTGATGCGACTTTGGGGTATGATAACTTTGAAATGCTGCCGGGCGCGTATGCCTTTCGTCTCTATCGCAACTACGATGGCAGCGGCAGCAAGTTTGGCGATGTCAGCGTCAGCGCCGCCAGCGCCGATCAGAGCCAATTGGCTATTTATGCTGCTCAGCGCAGCAGCGACAGCGCCCTGACCCTGGTTATTATCAACAAAACTGGTGGCGCCTTGACCGGAGATGTTTCATTAGCCGGATTTACTCCGGCGGGTGCGGCTCAGGTTTTTCGTTATAGTG
Source organism: Anaerolineae bacterium (assembly GCA_023151115.1). The sequence goes on along the minus strand of JAKLJP010000014.1, from coordinate 152,341 downwards.
CCGCCAACCTTAATGCCATTGTCCAACAGGCCAACCAGCCGGTGAACGCTGGTGGCTTCAGCGCCTCTTTTCCGGCCAACTCCATCACCCTGGTGGTCATTCCGGGGGCAGCGGCGTTCAACTCAGGGTTGTATTTGCCCTTTGTGTCAAAGTCGTCAGCTTTATCATGCCCTAGTTGAGTCAGGGCATGCTCCAATTCTTGACTCGCCTCAGAAGGGTACGGTATAATTTCTTCCACTAATAACCCCAGTTACCCTAGCCCGACTTCTAATCCGCAGCAATTCATCAAGGGAGATACCACTGTATGGCGACTTACCTCAAAGAAGGCCGGCGCGCCCCCGGCAGTGAATGGCTCAAAAATCATCCCCGCTTTTTGGAGTGGTTTTACGATGTTTCCAAACAGATCATTGTTAAAACTTACCCCTTCTTGAAGCGGATCAATCCGAAATTTGCCGAAAAGTTGATGATCCGGGGCGAAGAGATTAGCAAGGGCTGGATGTTCAACTGCCAGATGTGCGGCCAATGTATTCTGCACAGCACCGGTATGACCTGCCCTATGACCTGCCCCAAAAATCTGCGCAATGGCCCCTGCGGCGGCGTCCGCGCCAACGGCCACTGTGAGGTCATCCCCGAATTGCCCTGTATCTGGGTGCAGGCCTGGGAACGCAGCCAGCAGATGCAGCATTATGCCCACGAAATGCAGTGGATTCAACCGCCGGTCAATCGCGCCCTCCAGGGCACTTCGGCCTGGATCAACTTGGTCGAAAAGATAGACGCCGACACCCCACCCGGCTGGAAATTGGCGGAATTAATTGTGAATAGTCCCAAAGGGATACCCTTGCGGTATGAATAGCCAACGGTGAATTGTTAATGAAGTGTTCTTCCTCGTTCACAATTCACAATTCACAATTTATCAGTTCCTTCTTCTATAGGAGTTCAACGTGAATACACCTCCCCCCTCATCCGAACAGCCCATGCGCGCCGGCAGTCGCCTGGAGCGGGTGCTGCGCTCTGGCCGCTTTGCCGTCACCGCTGAGTTGAACGCCCCCGACAGCGCCGACCCCAACGACGTTTACAAAAATGCCCTGGTTCTGGCTGAAGTTTGTGACGCCATCAACGCCACCGATGGCTCCGGGGCCAACTGCCATATGAGCAGTATGGGCTGCTGCGCCTTGCTCACCCGCGCCGGGTATGAGGCCGTATTGCAGATAAGCTGCCGTGACCGCAATCGTATTGCCATCCAGGGTGATATTTTGGGGGCAGCGGCTATGGGGGTTAAGAATATCCTTTGCCTCACCGGCGACGACGTATCTAACGGTGACCAACCCCAGGCCAAGCGGGTCTTTGATTTCGATTCGATCCAACTCTTGCGCGTGGCCAAATTGATGCGGGATCAGGGCGTTTTTCTGAGTGGGCGCAAATTGACTACTCCCCCCAAGCTCTTTTTGGGCGCGGCAGAAAACCCTTTTGTCCCGCCTCTCGACTGGCGGCCGCTGCGTTTGGGCAAAAAAGTGGAAGCCGGGGCTGATTTTATCCAAACCCAGTATTGTTTCGATGTGCCTCGCCTGCAACAATTTATGCAGCGTGTGCGTGATCTGGGTTTGCACGAGCGGGTTTACCTGCTGATTGGGGTTGGCCCCATCCGCAATGAAAAAGTAGCCGAGTTTATGCGCACCAAAGTGCCCGGCGTTTGGATTCCAGATGCAGTGGTGGATCGTCTGGTCAAAACGCCCAAAGAGCGAAAAGTTGAAGAAGGTATACAGCTTTGCATCGAAATCATTCAGCAAATCCGCCAAATTGAGGGCGTCCACGGAGTCCATCTAATGGCCTATCGCCAGGAGGAAATGGTGGCCGAGATTATTAAACGGGCCGGACTTTTACCACGTCATCCCCGGCGCGATTTGCCCCGCCAAACCTCCGCTGAAATTTTTGCAGCCGAGACACCGGTAACGTAGGCACTTATGTGTCATGTATCCAAGTTTCTAATGACATTTGTCACTGGAATTGTCCTCCCTTAGGGCCTATACTGGCTACAATGGCGCTATTTGAGAAGTAGCGCATAATTGTGGTGGGACCTTGGGGCAAAAATTTAATCGGTTCAAAAAATTACACTATTTTACGCCGGCAATAACGGCCAAAATAGTAAATCAAACGGCGCTATGATAAACAAACATAGCGCCGTTTGATTTTGAGCAGTAGGAGGTGAGGATTAACCAATTGTTTGAACGCTGGTGATATGAACACTGATAGATTGTAGCAAACTAAAGCTAGTTTGACCTATGATACACCTGCAAAATTGATAAAAATAAATTTTTAAAGAACGAGGAGGTTCTCATGACTCTTGGTGGATTTGCCAATAAATTTGCTCGAATTAATCTGACTGACCGGACGGTCTCTTACGAAGGCGTCAATGAGGCAGACGCCAAAAAATATCTTGGCGGACGAGGTTTGGGGGTAAAACTTGTGTTTGATAATGGCCCTCAGGTTGATCCCCTCTCTCCGGATAACATTCTGTGTGTGATGAACGGCCCGCTGACCGGCACCGATGTCAATATGAGCGGCCGATTGTGTGTAGTCACCAAATCACCCCTGACCGGCACGGTGACCGACAGCCATATGGGTGGCTGGACGGCGGCCAAACTAAAATGGGCCGGCTTTGACGGCCTTATTTTCAAAGGCAAAGCCGACAAACCTGTCTATGCCTATGTAGAAAACGGCCAGGTGAGCCTGCTCGATGCCGGCGATTTGTGGGGCAAGGGTATCCACGAAACGCTCAAAGTTCTGCGCCAGCGCCACGGCGAAGATTGTGACGGCATGGCTATTGGCCCGGCCGGCGAAAATCTGGTGAAATTTGCCTGCTGGGTCAACATCCACGATCGGGCTTCGGGTCGAGGCGGCACCGGCTGCGTGGCCGGCAGCAAAAACCTGAAGGCGATTATCATCAAGAGCGACAAGAAGAATCGCCCCAAACCGGTCAACAAAGAAGCCGACAAAGAAGCCCGTAAAAAGGCCCTGGCGAATATTATGGACGAGGCCAATATCACCTCGCCGCGCAAGGGTGGGTTGAGCGTTTATGGCACCAACGTGCTGATGAACATTACCAGCAGTATCGGCGCGTTGCCGGCCAACAACTCCCAATTCACCTCTTTTGGCGAAAAGGCTGAAAAGATTTCGGGTGAATACGTCAAAGAAAACATTCTGGTCAACGACCCCACCTGCCATGCTTGCCCGGTGGCTTGCAAAAAGGAAGTGGAAGTAACCGAAGGCCCCTTCAAAGTCCACATGGAGAGCGTCGAGTACGAGCCGGCCTGGTCGGTAGGGGCCAACTGCGGCAACGACGACATCACCGCAGTGGCTTATATTATCAATCTGGCCAACGACTATGGCTTTGATGCGATTGAAATCGGCCAGGCTTTGTCGGTCTATATGGAAGCCAGCCAGCGCGGTTATACTAATGGCGACGGCAAATTGAATTGGGGCGACACCCAGGGCATGGTTGAAGTAGCCCGCAAGATTGCCTTCCGTGAGGGCGTGGGCGACAAATTAGCCAATGGGGTGATGGCTGCGGCCAAAGCCTGGGGCCACCCCGAGATTGCTATGACCGTCAAGGGGCAGGCTATTCCCGCCTACGACCCGCGCGGTTTGAAGGGTATGGGCATTGCCTATGCCACCAGCAACCGGGGCGCCTGCCACCTGCGGGCCTATACCCCCGCCGCCGAACTGGGGGTGATGCCCTTTGGCTCGCTTAAGGTTGACCCGCTGGCCTGGGAAGGCAAAGGCAAGCTGGTTAAGATCTTCCAGGATGTCCATGCCGTGTCTGACTCGTTGGACTTGTGCAAATTCTCGGCCTTTGCCATGGGTATGGATGAGTACACTGCCCTGTATAACGCCATGACCGGCCAGAATTACAGCGTCGAAGAGATGCTCAAGTGCGGTGAACGCGTCTATAACCTGGAACGTTACTACAACAATTTGGCCGGCTTCCGCGAAGGCTCCGACTATCTGCCCAAACGCTTTGTCGAAGAACCCAGCACCATGCCCGGCTCCGAAGGCCACGTGTGCGAACTGGACAAGATGCTAGCCGAGTATTACGCCGAGCGCGGCTGGGAAAACGGGGTCGTGCCGGAGGTTAAATTGAAAGAACTGGAAATTGTATAAGGGGAGTAGGAAGTAAGGACGCAAAGCGGGGAGTAAGGGTTCACTGTTAGGTTGCCGGTAAAGGTCGCCAAAAATAAAAACAGTAGCGAAAATTTTTCTTCGCTACTGTTTTTTTCTAAATTTCTTATTTCTAATTTTTTATTTCCCCTCACCCACCGCCGCGAAGCGTTTTCCAGTGTAGTTTTTCCAGTAAAGCGGCAATGGCGGCTTCATCGCCGGAAAATTCCACTTCAATCCGGCCCACCACCAGTGAACCGATTCTGGCCGGCTCGCTCCGGCTGATGACAGCCTGCCAGCCTTTACCGGCCAGTGTATTTTCTGCTATTTCAGTGGCCCCCAGGTCGACAAGATACCATTTCATCGTCCCCAACGGCACCCCGTAGGTCAGCTTCACCCGCTGCCCCCGCCAACCGGGGGAAAGATACGAATAGTATCCTGACTGGTCAAAAGGGTATCCAGGCCGTTCAAGTAGCGCATATCCCGGCCATTGATTAGAATGTGGATGGCCGGGTGCAAATCGTCGCCGTTGAGCAGCAGCTTGGACGATAAGGCCGGGTATTTCTCACATAAAGTTTTAAGCAGTTGGCCGACCGTCAGCTTTGTTGTGTCATTGAGCCGAACGCTAGGGCCGCCAACTACCTCGCGCAGGGTGGCATAAACTTTTATTTCCATATCTGACCTATTGAATACGGTGCTCTAGAAAAATTTTTGCCGTCAAAATAAATAGGGCGCACCCTTGCAGTCGCCCCGTGTGGGGCAGACGCAAGGCCGTGCCTCTACATATCATTTTAACATTGACAAGACAATAGTTTGTTTCTGGCCGATATTGTAAAGCAACTCTCCTTGAAAGCAAGTATCAGCCAACAGCAATTCTCATTTTAAAGCTTAACGGGTATCGGTATCAGGTTGGAGTTCAAGTTGTTGGATCATAAAAGCCAGGAGAGGGGACCAACTGTCGAAACAAAGATAAAGGGTTAAAGGCCGAATATCGAAAGGTTCGACGTGCGCCCAACGCTTGGCGTAAGAGACGATAGCGGTCGTCGGCCAACTCCAGGACGGTGTGGAAGAGAAAAGCCAATTTTCGTTTTCACCCTTCCAGCGGGTTCGACCGGCTTTGACCACCTCGAGCACGGTTTGGTCGGTGAGGAGATGATTAGGTTCTTTTGACATTTGACAAGCAAGCTATCCTTATTCCAGAAAGAGAGGATAAGGATATGTTAGCCATTACGTTAAGTGACACCCAAAAGAGCAAAATTATGAGTTTTTTGCGCACCTGTAGCGAGATTTATGGCGGTAATGAAGCCAAAACCCTGCGTTTCATCGCCGCTCTCGTCTGGACCGTCCGCAGCGGAGCGCCATGGGAACTGCTGCCTGAGAGTTATGGAAAATGGAATAGCGTCTACAAACGCTTTGCCCGCTGGTCTGACCGGGGTATTTTTGACCAAACTGGTAAATGTCCCCTGTAATAGAATTAAGCGAGTAACGTTCTCCGTTGATTCTATCTGCTCGCCTGACCCGCAGTTGATAAACAGAGCATTGGGCGTCAAACGAAGGAGGATTTATGCAAGCAGCCTTTTATGAACGGCCAAACTCCAGCCCTGAGACAATTCTTATGCCTCTTGCTTGGCCTGTTTGGCCGCTCTTTGACGCACGTTGTGGTCAAGTTGCTTTTTACGCACCCGCAGCGATTTCGGCGTTACTTCCAGCAGTTCATCCACATCCAAATAATCAATTGCTTCGTCCAGCGATAAAATTCGCGGCGGGGTCAGGCCGACGTTGATTTCGGCAAAGGATTTGCGGTGGTTGGTCAAGTGTTTGGTTTTGCACACATTGACCACCAGATCATCCTCGCGGCTGTACTGGCCGACCACCTGCCCGGCGTAGACCTGATCCTCGGGGGTGACAAACAAGATACCCCGTTCCTGCAAATTCATCAAGGCATAGGAAGTGACCTGCCCGGTTTCCAGCGCCACCAGCGATCCCCGGTCGCGGGTGTTGATGTCGCCCAGGTACGGCTCGTAGCCATGGAACAGGGTATGGAAAATACCCGTCCCTCGTGTAGCAATCAAAAACGGCTGGCGGAAGCCGAGCAGCCCTCGCGTGGGCACCAGATACTCGGCGTAAACTGTGCCGTCCTCACCGTAGCGCATATTGAGCAGGCTGCCTTTGCGCCGGCCCACCATCTCGCTGACCGCACCCAGGTAATCGCCGCTGACCTCCAGGTAAACATGCTCCAGCGGCTCGCGCAGCCCGTCCGGCCCGTCTTTAAAAATCACTTCCGGCTTGCTGACCGAAAATTCGTAACCTTCGCGGCGCATCGTTTCGATGAGAATCGCCAAATGCAGCTCGCCCCGCCCGGAGACAATGAAACGGTCGGCGCTGTCGGTATCCTGCACCCGCAGAGCCACATTACTTTCCAGTTCACGCCGCAGCCGGTCGCGGATTTGGCGGCTGGTCACATAGTCGCCCTCACGGCCGGCAAAGGGGCTGTCGTTGACGGCAAAGGTCATGCGCACCGTCGGTTCTTCGACGGTGATGGGCGGCAGTGGGCGCGGGTCGTTCACATCGGCAATGGTATCGCCAATACCAATATTGGGCAGACCGGCCACCGCCACGATGTCGCCGGCAGAGACGGCCTCCTGGGGCACTCGCTGCAAATCTCGAAAGGTAAAGACCTGGTTGACCCGGCCCGCGCTTTGCTCTCCTGCCGGAGTGATGGCGACTACTGACTGGCCGCCGCGCAGCGTGCCGCTCCAGAGGCGGCCAATGGCAATCCGGCCAATATAGTTATCGTAAGCCAGCGACGTGACCAGCAGCCGGGGCGGCTGTTCCAGTTCAACCTGGGGCGGCGGCAGGCGGTCTAAAATGGTATCAAACAGAGGCCGCAAATCAGGGCCAAGCGTCTCGGGCTGGTAGCCGGCCCGGCCTTCCAGGGCGATGGTGTAGATAACCGGAAAATCGGCCTGCTCGTCGGTAGCGCCCAGATCAATAAACAGGTCAAAGGTGGCGTTGACTACGTAATCGGGCCGGGCGGCCGGGCGGTCAATTTTGTTGACCACCACAATGGCCTTGTGGCCTTTTTCCAGGGCCTGGCGCAGCACAAAACGAGTCTGGGGCATTGGCCCCTCGACGGCATCCACCAGCAGCAGCACCCCATCTACCATGTTCATCACCCGTTCCACTTCGCCGCCAAAATCGGCGTGGCCGGGTGTGTCCACAATGTTGATGGTAATACCGTTGTAAACGATGCCGGTATTTTTAGCCAAAATGGTGATGCCGCGTTCCCGCTCCAAATCATTAGAGTCGAGCACCCGCTCGGTCACCTGTTGATTGGCCCGAAAAACGTTGGTCTGGCGCAGCATGCCATCCACCAGGGTGGTTTTGCCGTGGTCCACGTGGGCAATAATGGCAATATTTCGAATGTCGGTTCGAGGTTGGGACATGTTCAGTTAATCCATTCTATAAACTACAAGGCTAAGGCTGAGGCTAAGGCTAAGAAAGAAGTTTAGCCTCAGCCTTCTTCCCACAAAAAAAGCGCCCGCCGATGATGCTGGCGGGGCTTCACTGCTTATAAATTGTACATCGGGAAGGGCGTTTGGGCAAAGTCACAAGCTGATTTGAAATTTGTAACCCAAAAATAGGACGCAGATGACGCGGATTTGATAGATTTTCGCGGATTTTTTCTAAATCTCTCTGCGCAAATCAGCGTTCTAATCAAAGAGGGTAGGGTAGTAAGATGAGCTAAACCGCCTGCGCCACCCGCAGAATGGCGGCCAGGCTGCGCTCGACATCGGCTTCGGTAGTGGCCCAGGAAGAGACGCTGATGCGCATGGCGGTCTGGCCCTGCCAGATGGTGCCGCCGCACCAACATGTACCGTCGGCTTGCACCCCGGCAATCACCTGGCGGGTGGTCTCCGCCGGGCCGAATGAAACCAACACCTGGTTCAATTCAACCTGGTTAAGCACTTGATAGCCGGCCTTGCTCAGCCCGGCGGCAAAACGGGCAGCGGCGCGACAGTTGCGCTCGATCATCTCGGCCAACCCGGCCCGGCCCAGCGAGCGCAGGGCCGCCCAGATTTCGATGCCGCGCGCCCGGCGCGACATTTCAGGGGTGTAGTGCATCGGCTCGCGCTGGTCGCTTTGGGCCAGGTAAGCCGCCGTAGCTGCCATCGCTCCCCGCAGGTGTTCGGGCCGGCGGCAGAAGGCGATGCCGCTGTCGTAGGGCACATTCAGCCATTTGTGGCCGTCGGTGGCCCAGGAGTCGGCCTCGGCAAAACCGGCGGTCAGATGCGCCCGCGCCGGCGCTGCCGCCGCCCACAGGCCAAACGCGCCATCTACGTGGACCCAGGCTTCAGACTCATGGGCAGCGGCGCAGATAGCTGCTGCCGGGTCAAATGCGCCGGTGTTGACATTGCCGGCCTGGATGCAAACAATGGTGGCGGGCGAGAGCGGCGGCAGGGCCTCAGCCCGCATGCGGCCCTGCCCGTCTACCGGCACGCGGACTACCCGCTCGCGCCCCAGCCCCAGCAAACTGAGGGCCTTGAGCAAACTGACATGCACCTCATCGCCCACCACGACCGTGAGCGGCGGTGCGCCAAACAAGCCCTGGGCTTCCACATCCCAACCCTGCCGCTGGAGCAGGGCATGCCGCGCTGCCGCCAGAGCGGTAAAGTTGGCCATGGTTGCCCCGGTGGTAAAGCCGGCCCCGGCATCGGGCGGCAGGGCTAACACCTCCAGCAGCCAGCGCAGAGCCACCTCTTCCACTTTGGCGGCGATGGGCGACATCACGGTTAAAGCGCCGTTTTGATCCCATGCTCCGGCCAGCCAGTTGGCAGCCAGCGCCGCCGGCAGCGAGCCGCCGGTGACAAAGCCAAAATAGCGCCCGCCCGCCGAAGCCACTGTCGCCGGGGAGCCGAGGCTGTCTAGCAGGGCCAGAACCTCTGCCGGGTCACTGGGTTCAGCCGGCAGAGGTTCATCCAAACGGGCCAGGCGCTCCATCGCTTCGGCTGTGGGCGTCACCGCCCGTTTGTCTAACCCCGCCAGATAAGCGTCTGCCCGCCGGGCGGCCCCTTGCAGCAATTCCTTCATTATTGTCTCTCCTGAAAACAACTTGTTTGTAGTAGCGACTTCAGTCGCTCTAAAGGCTGGGACGACTGAAGTCGTCACCACGAACAAACTTCATTATTGGTGGTGTATCCCAGACTTGTGAACTACAGTAAGCCAAATAGGGTGGTGTGTCAACCGCCAATCAGGATAGGACGTTGAGAGCCAATTTCATAAAACAGGTTAGTAACCGCTGGAAATAGTGGGCTGATGTGTTATAATGGAAGGTGTTATCAAGGAGGATCGAGCCATGAAGCTCTGGTTGTGGGGCAAAAAACCTGCCGCAGGCCAACAGATGGCCTTTAAAATTGTGGTTATTTATCTGCTGGTCGGCGGCCTGTGGGTTATGTTTTCGGAGCGGTTACGGACCAAGCGAGTTTCAAAAGGATGCCGGCCTGATGCAAGCCATTGTTCATCCCGACGACTGTGCTTTTGCCGCCCGCCATTTTCAGGAAGAATTGACCAGTCTGCAAGTCATCTTTGCTGACTGGCACATTATCAGGCGGGATGGGAAGGAGCGCTGGATTGCCCATATTTGCCAGCCCGTTTATATACCTAGGGGCGCTACCTGAGCCGGCGGGAGGGCTACAGGTAGTGCAAAAAAGGCATTAATGGTGCAAAATCTGGCTCAAGAAAAGCTTAGTCCGCTCGTGTTCGGGGTTGGCAAAAAAGTCGGTCGGGGCTTTTTCCTCGACAATGTTACCCTGGTCAAAAAAGATAATCCGGTTAGCTACATTGCGGGCAAACCCCATTTCATGAGTCACGGCCATAATGGTCATGCCCGATTCGGCCAGCTCTTGCATCACGTCCAGCACTTCTTTAATCATCTCTGGGTCCAGGGCCGATGTCGGCTCGTCGAAGAGCATAATCTTGGGCTGCATCGCCAGGGCGCGGGCAATGGCCACCCGCTGCTGCTGCCCGCCGGAAAGTTGGCCGGGATATTTATTAGCCTGCTCCGGGATTTTTACCCGCACCAACTGCTGCATGGCAATTTCTTCGGCTTTTTCTCGCGACCACTTCCGCACATTAATCGGAGCCAGGGTAATGTTTTGCAGCACAGTCAAATGGGGGAAAAGATTGAACTGCTGAAAGACCATACCCACCTCGCGACGGATTTCCTGGATATTACGGATGTCGTTGTTTAATTCCGTGCCATCCACGATAATCTGGCCCTTTTGATGCTCCTCCAGCCGGTTGATGGTGCGAATCCAGGTGGATTTGCCGGACCCCGACGGGCCAATGATGACCACCACTTCCCCCTCTTTCACAGTGGTCGTCACTCCCCGCAGGGCGTGATACTCACCGTACCACTTATGCACATCATTGCAAATAATCACATCTTTGTCTGATAGAGCCATTGATTCTTCTCCTGAAACTCATTTACGATTTACGATTTCAGGTTTACGATTGAGATCATAAATCGTAAATCGTAAATCCAAAATCGTAAATTTAGTATTTTCCCACTCCTAGTTTGCGCTCCAGGTTGCGGCTGGCCGACGACATGGAAAAAGCGCAGACCCAATAAACCAGAGCCACAAAAACAAAGGTTTCCCGCTGTAGGCCAAACCACTCCGGCTGAGCCACCACAATCTGGGCAATCCCCAGCAGTTCAAACAGGCCCACAATAGCGATCAGGGAGGTATCTTTGAAGAGGCTGATAAACTGGCCCACAATCGCCGGGATGACCGCCCGCAGGGCCTGCGGCAGAATAATCAGGCGCATAGATTGGGCTGTGCTTAGGCCAATAGCGGCCGCCGCTTCGTATTGCCCGCGCGGGATGGCCTGCAAGCCGCCGCGCACATTCTCGGCCAGATAGGCCGCACTAAAAAGAATGACGCCCACAATTACCCGCAGTAGGTTATCAATTTCCACACCTTTGGGCAAGAAAATGGGCAGCATCACCTGGGCCATAAACAGCACGGTGATTAAGGGCACACCGCGAATGATTTCAATGTAGGCAATACAAAAAGTTTTGATGAGATTGCCTTGCAAATAGCGGCTCACAAGCAAGCACAGGCCCACAATAATTATCGCCTGCACTGCCGCGTTAACGGCGGGGGATAGCTCTACCGTCCAGATGGGCGGGTCACGGAAAATGATAGGAATATTCCAGGTGACAGTCTGATCCGGAAAATTACCCAAAGCCCAATAGCCGAGCAAGCCAAGTGCGCCCCAGGCCCACAACCAGGGCACGCCGCGTACCTGGCTGCGCCGGCCCAAAGCCAGCAGCAGCCCGATGGGGAAAGAAGCTACAATGCCGATAACGGCAATAATTACTGTTAGCAAAAAACCTCCCCAGCGACTTGTCGGGGCTTCCTGCCAGGGGCCGGTTGTTGTATTGGGGATACCGCTTAAAAAAATATAAATCACCGGCACCGAAACTATCCACAGCCAGAACAAAACTCGGCGTAGATTCTTTAGGGGGGAGCCAAAGCCCCAGGCCAGGGCGCTCAAGGCCGAAAGGATGAGGACCAGCCCCAGCGAAGCCCAAACCCGCCAGATCACTGCCGTCGGGTACTGGCCGACGGCAAATAGTTTAAGATTAGCCCCGACAATACCCCAAATTGCCCCCGGCGTGGCGTCTTCAAGGCTGGCCTTAACCGCCGGGTCGTTTACAAACAGCGCCCCAAAGACCGTCCAGGCCAGAATGCCACGGATGGCAAAGACAATGAGAATAACCAAAGCCAGTGTCACCAGGGAGCCGAAGAAGCCGGTGAAAAGTTTATCCTTTAGCCACTGGGTTGGCCCCGGCCAATGATGCCGGCCCGCCCCATAGATAACAGCGGCTGCCCCGGCTAACCACAACCCGGCGATAAGCCAGGTTAAAAACTGGGCATTGGTTATCGCCAGAATAAAGTTGCCCAAGCCGGTCGGTTGCCCGTCGGGAGCCAGGTGAGGCGATAAGGCCACAGGTTCGGCATTGTAAACCCCCTGGATAATCAGCACGTTGGCAATGACAAGAATAATCGCAAAAATAATTTTCCAAATGCTGTTAAAAACCGTATTTCTGAGCCAGCCGGCCACATCCAGCTCAAATTTGGGACCTTCCAGGGCGGCAGTGGTTTTTTTTGCTTCTTGGGTAATCGTTGCCATAATTTATCGCTCCACCAGGGCTATCTTTTTATTATACCAGTTCAAAAAGGCCGAAATGGTCAGGCTCAGGGTGAGATAGGAAACCATAAAGATAATAATAACTTGCACGGCATAGCCGGATTGATTGAGCACCGTATAGCCTACGGCAACCAAATCGGGGTAGCCAATAGCCACGGCCAGGCTGGAGTTTTTGGTCAGGTTGAGATATTGGCTGGTCATCGGGGGGATGATCACCCGCAAAGCCTGGGGAATGACGATGAGCCGCAGGCGTTGCCCTTCGCTCAGACCCAGGGCGCGAGCAGCTTCGGACTGGCCTTTGGAAACCGATAAAATCCCGGCCCGCACAATTTCCGAGGCGAAAGCGCCGGTATAAATAACCAGTCCAAACAGCACCGCCGCAAACTCCGGGGTGAGTTTAAACCCGCCCTGGATATTGAGACCGGCCGGGGCCGGGGTGTTTACCACCAAAGGAGCGACGTCAATCGGGATAACCTCATGCTGGTCCGGGTCTTCCAAAATTGCCCGCTCGGCAGCTAACTCAGCCTCATCGCCGACCAGCAAATCACAATCGCCCTCGGCGTAAATTTCACCCACTTCCACCATCCGATCTTCGGCCTCTATTTCAACAGGAATGTTTTGCTGGCGGAGTTGGCTGGCGGCATTAACCATCGCCGGGCTGTCGGCGACAGCGCAAACGGTAATTACCGCCTCATCTAAAATATCCAACTGTGTTTCCAGGGCATCCACCTCGTCGGCTACGGCCTCGTCAACAGGTTCGGCTTCTGTTGCGGCAGTCTCTTCTGTGGTTGTTTCGGCGTCTCCTTCAACCTCGGCTGCTTGAGCTTCACCAACAGTCTCTTCCTCAACCTCAGCCGGAGCCAGAGCCTGAAGTTGAGCAGTTAAATCAGCCTTGAGGGCGGCAATCGCCTCCGCAGAAGTGAGCGCATCGAGGGTGGCTCGGTTAACTCCCGCTTCTCTTAAGGCATCTTCATCAAGCTTGGCAACCAGGATTTTTTCAAAATCGGCTAAATCTTCGATCTTTCTAGAACTGGCCGTCATAATCCCCTGATTGCTGCTGAAGTTGGTGGTAACAAGCCAACCCACTGCAACTACAATAAAAAAAGCAGCCGCAGCACTGCCGACTTTGTTAATCGGTTGGCCTGTTTTTTCCTCCAGCCGGCTCTGGATGGTCCATAAAACCAGCATGAGAATCACCCCCAACACCACAAAAGCCAGCCAGATGGGAAAACTAGCGGTAGCCGTCAGGCCAGGTAAAGTTACGCCGCGCTGGTTGAGATAAACCGGCCAGCCAAAGGGTTGAATACTCTCACGAAGCGGCGGCAGTTTGAGGATGACCCCAAAGTAAATGAAAAAGAGCTGAACCAATAAGGGAATATTGCGCACTGTTTCAACATATATGGCGGCAATTTTGCTGATAAGCCAATTATCAGAGAGGCGGGCAATACCGGTAATTAGCGCCAGAATGGTGGTGAGGATAATGCCGATAAACGACACCCGAATAGTGTTGACCATAGCCACCCACAATGCCCGGCCAAAGGTGTCGGTGGACTCGTATTCGATCCCTTCAGCGATGTCAAAAGCGGCGGTGGTATTCAAAAATTCAAAGCCAAGCTTTAATCCTTGAATCTCGGAATTTTGAATAAAATTGCCAATCAGCCAACCCAGGCCTATCAAAACCGAGGCCATAAAAATAACCTGGCCGATAACCCCCAGAACTCTAACATCGCGCCAGAAGGGAATCGCTGTTTCTTTGATATTGGGTGAAGTTGTAGCCATTGGCTCACCTCATTCAAATCATGTCATTTCGACCGGAGGGAGAAACCCTCACTTACTTTTACTCAACATGTTGCCGGTGAAAAATGACATACCAGATTTAATTATGATACAGCCCGGCGTAAGGCCGGGCTGTATTTTCAAACTATAAATTATTAACGGAACGGGGGAGCGTAGATGAGGCCGCCATCAGTGTACTGAGCGTTGAGCGCGCGGGGCACATTCAGGGCGTCAGGCCCCAGATGGCGATCATAAATTTCGCCATAGTTGCCCACTTGCTTAATGACCTGAACCATAAAGTCATTCTCCAGACCCAGACCCACTCCCAAGTCGCCTTCGGCGCCCAACAGGTTGCGGATCACTGGGTCTTCGGAAGTTTCGGCCATTTCCTCAACATTTTCAGAGGTAATACCGTACTCTTCGGCGGCAAAGACGCCATAAGTGACCCACTTGACAATATCAAACCACTGATCATCGCCGTGGCGAACCGCCGGGCCTAACGGCTCTTTGGACATGGTTTCTTCCAGAATGATGTGGTCATCGGGATTTTCCAATTGGGTCTGCTCGGCGATCAGGCCGGATTTGTCGGTGGTGAAGCCATCGCAGCGGCCTTCATCATAAGCGATACGAGTGTCGTTGGCGTCCTGGAAAACAACCGGTTCATAATCCACACCCAGGGCGCGCATCACGTCGGCCAGGTTTTTCTCAGTGGTGGTGCCCTGCTGGACACAAACGGTACCACCCTCCAGGTCTTCCAACGATTCGATGCCGCTATCAACCCGGACCATCATGCCCTGCCCATCATAAAAGGTGGTCGGGGCAAAGTTAAAGCCCAGCGAGGTGTCGCGGCTGATCGTCCAGGTGGTATTGCGGACCAAAACATCGCCCTCACCACTTTGCAGCAGCGGGAAGCGCTGAGTGGCGTCGGAGGGTAGAATTTCAATCGCCTCGGCGTCGCCCAAAACGGCGGCGGCGATAGCCTTGCAAAAATCTACGTCAAAGCCGCTAAATTCGTTGGTGTCCGGGTCAAGATAGCCAAACCCGACCAAATTAGCATTGCCAACACATCTCAGCACCCCACGCTCTTGCACTGCCGCCAGGGTTGCGCCGACGGTGGCGGTAGTGGCCTGGGTAGCGGGCTGGGGCGCGATCACTGCAGGGGCCTGCGGTGCGGCTTGAGCCGGCTCTACCTCACTGGTAATTTTGAGGGCCGTAATCAAGGCAAAAGTAAACAGCACAATCATGCTCAGGGCGATAAATTTTCGGATCATTATTGTCGCTTCTCCTCTCAAAGCTATTAGATTTAGTAATGAATGGGTCTCTAAACGGTTTGGCGTCGGACGCGCCAAAATCTACCAGAGTGTTTTAAGGTTGCCCAACTGACAGTTTGGTAACGCTCCCCCCTTTCCGGTGGAATAGAATTTATAGACCTCCAAAAAGTTTTTGCCAGGATAGGGGACGCAAAGCGGAGGATAAAAAATCAGGAAAAAATCTTCTAATCCAGAGAACTACTAACTTGTCCCCAAATTCCGGCCCAAAATAGCTGTAGAAACTTTTCTGGGTAGCTATAACATAAAGCAACTTAATAATTGGTAGCTATGCCTCATCCTTGAGGAGTCTCAAATTTTAGCCTTAAAGGGAGTGAAAAACTTGAACCAAATAACCAGTCTGATGACCAGATTAAACCCACGGCATGGTGGAATTACGTTTTGGATAAACCAGGTCGAAAAGAGGACGTAACAAGTTGTGGTAGGGGGCAAACAAACCTAGTTCGATTATAATAGCAAATGGCCGGTGGGTCAACTTCAAGTGAGAGAATAGGAGTTTGACCTTACCCAGTTTTATTCAAGCCCGCTACGTTTTTGAGGTGCGCGATATTTTTGAAGGGCGGGCCGCTCGATTGGCCGCCCAGCGCGCCTCTGAACCTGATTTACAGATGTTACGGCAGATACTTGCTGAGCAACTACAACACGCTGAACAACAGGATTTCAAGAATTTTTTACTGCTTGATTATCGCTTGCATCTGGAAGTGGCCCGGCTGTCGGGTAATCCCTTTTTAGCCCGCACTCTTGACCACGTCTTGACCTTAAATACCCGCTTGTGGTTCTCTTTTTTTCACCTGCAAGGTATCCAGGTTAATCGTCTCTACTCCCACGAACCGATTTTGAACGCCATTGAGAGCCGTAATCCCGAGGCAGCGGAAGCTGCGGCTGTGGCCCACACGCTCCAGGCCAAAGAGTCGTTATTCTCCATGTTTTAAACGCAAACAAATTATGCGGGGCTCGTAGCAACGACTTTAGTCGTTTTTAGGCGGGTTAAGCGACTGAAGTCGCTACTACAAACAGATAATGGTGGCGCAACACCTTAAACGGTTGCCCTCAAATTGTTCCGTATGATATAATACCCGGCAATGAAATTCGTGGGAACTCGTAGGAACTCAAGGGAACTCAAGCAGTTCCTACGAGTTCCCCTAGTTCCTATTTACGAGGAGCAACCATTGACACCAAAGCGCGGCACACTCTCAACCAGGATACCCTCTCAAGAATTGGCCCAAACCTTAAATCAGGCGGCGGCGTTAGCTAAGGGCAATAATATTCCCGTAATTACCCCCGAGCTTTTACTTCTGGCGATGATCAAAACGCCGGAAGCTGAGGCCAGGCAGTTGTTACAACAGTTCAGCCAGGAGCGGGGGTTTAACTGGAGCGATTTTGAGCGCGATGTGGAGCGGGCGGTGAGCGACCAGCGCTGGCTGCGCGGGGCCAATGCCGATCTTAAAGATGCTAGCTTTGACTTTGTAACCAGTGTGGGCGAACGTGTCCCCCTGAGCGAAAAAATGCTGGTGGTGCTGGACGAGGGCCTGAGCCTGGCCAACCAGCAGGGCCAGACTCAGTGTGGTACCATCCAGGCGTTGACAATTATGGCCGGTCTGGGGACGCGGAGTGACCTGGCCCTCCGCAAACGCGGCCTCACCGCTCAGGCTATTCAAGAAGCGTTGAATCCTGTAGCCATGCCGGTCGAACTGGCCGTTCCGTCCAAAAACCGGCCGACCTCAATGGCGATTCATCCCCGCCAGGATTTACTCTTGAAGCTGGTCAGCCGGCTGACTATGGCCGGCAAGCGCCACGTCATTCTGGTCGGGCCGACCGGGGTGGGTAAGCGTTCTCTGGTGTTGGCCTTGCGGCAGTTGATCGCCGAAGGTAAAGGACCGGCTGGGCTGAAAAGTGTGGTTCAAATCAGCGAGCCGGCGTTATTGGCCAATCCGGTCGAAGCAGTGCAGGGCGCAGCCCGCCAGGCGCAGGGTGGCATTTTGTTTGTGCCCGATATCGCCCGCTTTTTTGGCGGGCTGCGGGCCGATTTTCGCGAAGAGGCTTGCAATGAACTCTACAAGGCTTTCTTTAGCGATACTGTCACCGTCATCGGCACTGCCACCCCCGAACGGTTCAACGAGCGGCTGAACAAAGCCACGCTAGTGCTGGAACACAGCCAAGTTTTGCATGTGCCGCCCGCCACCCTGGAAGAAACCATCGAAATTCTCAAGGTCCAACGACCCGCCCTGGAAGCAGACTACCAGGTAAGCATTACCGAGGCCACCCTGACCGAAGCGGCTCGGCTGGCCGGGCGCTATTACACCGTGCGGCCTCTGCCCAGCGGCGCGGTCCATCTGCTGCATCAAGCCTGCGCCATGATGCGCATGAACCCAAAGATGAACCCTGACGCCCCGCTAAAAAATGATAACCAGCTTGATCCGGACGATGTGATGATTGCCACCAGTCTGCTCACCGGCGTTCCTGTCACCAACCTGGGCGCAGATGAACGCGACCGCTACGTAAATATGTTTGATCATCTGCGCCAGCGCATCATCGGCCAGAGCGAAGCCATCCTGGCCCTCAGTCGAGCGGTTAAAATGGCGCGGGTCGGCCTTAAAGACCCCAAGCGGCCCATCGGCACCTTCCTGTTTTTGGGGCCAACTGGCGTGGGCAAAACCGAACTGGCCAAAGCCCTGGCCGAGTTTATGTTTGGGACCGAGGAGGCGCTGCTTACCTTTGATATGAGCGAATTTATGGATGAGTCGTCGGTCAACCGGCTGATTGGTTCGCCGCCGGGGTATGTGGACAGCCAGGCCGGCGGCCAACTGACCGAGGCGGTCAAAAAGCGGCCTTACAGCGTTATTCTCTTTGATGAAGTGGAAAAGGCCAGCCTCAAAGTTTTTGATGTGTTTCTGCAGGTGATGGACGAAGGCCGGCTGACCAGCGGCCAGGGCGAAACGGTCACTTTCAGCGAGTGTGTAATCATTATGACCAGCAACATGGGCGGGCGCTATCTGGCCGATCCTCAACTCAGCCCGGAGGCGGCGCGAGAAATGGCCGAGGCCGCCGTCAAGGAACATTTCAGGCCGGAGTTCCTCAACCGGCTGGATGAAATTATCTATTTTCACCCCCTCAGCCAGGATGACCTGCGCCAAATTCTGGATTTGCTGCTCCGCAAAGAAGAAAAGCTCATGGCCGGCCGCCAGTTGCACCTGGAAATGACTGAGGGGGCCAAAAACTGGCTGCTCAACCAAAATGACCACCCCGAATGGGGGGGGCGCCCCCTGCGCCGGCTGATCCAAAAACATATCCGCGAACCCATGGCCGATTTTCTGCTCAAAGAAGACCCGCCCGCCGGCACGACCGTTAAACTCCAGGTCAAAGGCAAAAAGCTGGAATTTAAGAAATTGTGAATTGTCAATAGTGAATTGTTAATGAAATAGTTATATCTATCATCCGTTCACAATTCACAATTCATCATTCACAATTCACAATTAGCAAGCTCACAAAGGTGTGAATCGTGGACCCCTCCCATCTGAATGTCGAAAAGATAACCTACATCCGCAGCGAATCCGAATTTAACCGGGCCAAGGTTAAAGGATTTCTGGAAATGATGCTGGGCCTGATTACCGGCCACAATATGCATCTCCTCTCCTTTGACGATGTTATCAAAAAGCTCAATTTGAAACAGTCAATTTACCGGGGGGTACAGGAGATTCCGGTTAAAAATATTGTGGGCAGCACCGGTCGCTACGAAGATTTCACTCGCCATTTTTTGCCCCGCAGCAGCAATGAGCGCGAAAAAGAACGCTGGCGCAATATCTATACCCTGGCTGAAACCGGCAAGGGCTTTCCGCCGATTGATGTCTACAAAATTGACCAGGTTTATTTTGTCAAAGACGGCAACCACCGCGTTTCGGTGGCGCGGGCGTTGGGCTGGGAGAGTATCCAGGCCCACGTGACCGAGCTGCCCACCTCTATTTCCCTCAGCCCGGATGTTGAGCCGGATGAACTGCTGCTTAAGGAAGAGTGCGCTTATTTTTTAGAAAAAACGCAGCTTGACAAAACTCGCCCGGAGGCCAAGCAGCACATTGATTTTTCCGAGCCATCGGGCTATGATCGCCTGCTGCGGCATATCGAACTACATCGCTACCTGTTGGAGAAAGAACGCGGCCAGGCGCTGGCCGATGATCCGAACCTGGCTTTTCAACTGGCTGCCGCAGATTGGTACGACCATGTTTATTTGCCCATGATTGAAACCGTTAGACAGATGGGCGTTATCAAACTATTCCCCGGCCGCTCCGAAAGTGATTTGTATATGTGGCTCATCCGGCATCAGAACGCTTTGCGGGAGCAGCACAACCTAGAGAAAATAGAACTGCCTGAGGCGGTAACGGAGTTTCTCCATTCGATTGAAGACTCATCAGATTAACTCTCTCTTGATCCCCTTGGCCCGATAACCGGAGAGCATGCACAAGATGTCGAGAAGGGGCCGTATGCTTCTCACCCTTATTTTTACTCCCATCTTGGCAAAATCGCCGGTCGGTGCTAGATTAAAGATATATTACTGTGCTTTTTCTAAACTTATGTCTATATGGAGGATGCACAAATGCAGAAAGTGACTTACGCAACCTTATCGGCTGATAATGAGGAACTGCAATCAGCTTTTGATGAGGCGATTGCCAATGTGAAGGCAAAATGGCTGGGCCTGGAAGTCCCCATGTTTATTGATGGGGAAAAAGCGTATGCGGATGAGAAGTTTGAAGATTACAGCCCAATTGACACCAGTCTGCTGCTGTGCCGGGCGCAGCAGGGCACACGGGAGCATGCCAAAGCGGCCATTGCTGCCGCCAAGGCCGCTTTTGAGGGCTGGCGCAAAACGCCCTGGCAGGAACGGGTCGCCAAACTGCGCGAAATTGCCGAGCGCATCAGCGACAACAGCCTGGAATTGAGCGCGTTGATGATCCTGGAGGTGGGCAAGAACCGGCTGGAGGCGCTGGGCGAGGTCGAAGAGACTGCCGATTTGCTGCGCTATTACGCCGACTCGATGGAGAAAAATCGGGGCTTTATCAATGAGTTGGGCAAGCTGAACCCGGATGACCCCAAGGAGAAAAATATCAGCGTCCTGCGCCCTTACGGGGTGTGGGTGGTCATTTCGCCCTTTAACTTCCCGATGGCGCTCTCGGCGGCCCCCATTGCCGCGGCGCTGGTAACGGGCAATACGGTAGTTTTTAAAGGTGCGTCGGATACGGCTTACACCGGCTGGAAAACCGCCGAACTGTTTGCCGAAGCCGGTTTGCCGCCGGGCGTGTTCAACTACGTCAGCGGGCCGGGCCGGACGGTAGGCCAGGAGCTACAGGACAACCTGGAGGTAGACGGCTGGACCTTTACCGGCTCGTATGACGTTGGGATGAATGTATTCAAGAAAGGGACCGAAGGTCGTTACCCCCGCCCGGCAATCATCGAGATGGGGGGCAAAAACCCGACTATTGTCTCTAAAACGGCAGATATCAATAAAGCAGCGATGGGGGTGATGCGCTCGGCGTTTGGGCTGGATGGGCAGAAATGCTCGGCCTGCTCGCGGGTGTATGTGCAGGAAGAGGTTTACGAGCCGTTCAAGGCCAAACTGGTCGAACTAACCCAAAAGATCAAAATTGGTGATCCAACCGAGCGTGATACCTATATGGGGACCGTTATCAACAAGAGCGCTTACGAGGATTATCAACGGTTTATCGAAAAAGCACGGGCCGATGGCCAGGTCATCGTCGGGGGGAAGGTGCTGACCGAGGGCAATTTTGCCAAAGGTTACTTTGTCGAGCCGGCCATTGTCGAAGGGCTGCCGGAGGATCACGAACTGGTCAAAAACGAGCTGTTTTTGCCCATTTTGCACCTGGCTAAAGTTAAAACGCTGGATGAGGCTATGCAGAAGGCCAATGATACAGATTACGGCCTGACCGCCGGTTTCTTCGGCGAGGATGAAAAAGAGGTGGAGTGGTTCTTCGATAATATTCAAGCGGGTACTACCTATTCCAACCGGGCCGCCGGAGCCACAACTGGGGCCTGGCCAGGTATCCAGGTGTTTGGCGGCTGGAAGGGCAGCGGCTCCAGTGGCAAGGGTATCGGTGGGTTGTACACCCTGGCCCTTTATATGCACGAGCAAAGCCGGACGATTATTGGCTAAGACCTGTTTTTTGAGAATTTACCTCTGTCAAGACCCCAGCTCGGGCTGGGGTCTTGTTTTTTGCCGGTAGGTAACAAGTGACTTCTGGGCAGCACGAGTGATGACTTTTGGCTCTATGGGGGGCCAGGGTTGTAGGGTATGCTAGGGAAGCTGGTTACCTCATTTTTAGAGATTGTCCATTTGGCCCTCTTTGACTCGTTGTAATTCCGCCAAAGTCTTGTTATAATGGGTACGTCATCAAGATTGATACCTAAATTTGGATCATCTGGTCGCTGTTTGATGCTGTGGCGTCCGATATGTCTACCCCAAATGGTTAGGGATAGAGACAGGCGATGAATTTCTGGAAAAAGAGCCTGATGGCTCGGTTGGTGATATATTTTTTATTGTTATCACTGGCTATCGTGGGTCTGGTCGGCTTTATTGCTTTCAGACAAGCCCGTGAGGCCCTAAAGGAGTCTATCTTCAACCGGCTGAAGGCTGTAGCGACGTTAAAAGAAGACGAACTGAATCGCTGGGTGACCGATCAACTGCGCGATGTGGTTTTTATTGCCCAGATTCCATTGCTCAAGGAACAGGGAGAATCGCTTTTTGCGCTGCATGAGACTGACCCTGGCTATCAAACCACCTACGATAACCTGGCTCAGTATTTAGTTTCAGTTATTGCCAATAAACCCGGCTTGCAAGAGATATTTTTGCTCGATCTGTCGGGCCGGGTGGTTATCTCTACCCATAGAAGCCATGTGGGTGAAAATCGGTCGGGCGAACATTATTTTCTACGGGGTCAAGAGTTAATCTTTCCAGCCAGCACCTTTGTGCAGAATGTCTACATCTCGCCGGTAACAAATAAGCCAGCGATGACCATTGTGGTCCCCTTTTTTGGGGCGTCGGGGCAGCGGCTGGGGATATTGGCAGCTCACCTGTACCTGGAACGGATGAACCGGATTATCCTCAATCGCACCGGCCTGGGTGAAAGCGGCGAAACTTATCTGGTAGATAAAACCTATACCTTTGTCTCAGAAGCCCGCTTTAGAAGCCAGCAAATAGAATTTCCGCAGGGGATTCATACGGTGGGGATTGATGCTGCCGTAGCCGGTGAGGACGGCGCCGGGTTGTATGAAAATTACGAAGGGGTTCCGGTTATTGGCGTTTATCGCTGGTTGGATGATCGGGAGATGGCCTTGCTGGCCGAAATGCGCCAGGATGAAGCCTTTGCCCCGGCCCAAGAACTGGCGCAAATCATTCTGTTGGTTGGATTGGCCTCGGCGGCCATCCTGGCTGCCGGTGTTTATCTGTTGGCCCGCCAGATTACCCGGCCTATTTTAGCCATGGCCCAAACGGCCAGCCAGGTAGCGGCTGGTAACCTCACCTTAACCACGCCGGTGATGACCGAAGATGAATTGGGCGTATTGGGTCACTCCTTTAACCAGATGACTGAGCAGTTGCGTGCTTTGTACGAAAGCCTGGAAGAACGGCTGCGTACAGTGGTTTCCAATGCCCCCATTGTTTTGTTTGCTTTAGATAAAGAAGGGCGTTTCACCCTTTCCGAGGGAAAGGGCCTGGAAGCGCTTGGGGTTCAAAGTGATCAGGTGGTGGGCTTATCGGTATATGATGTTTACCGGGAGGTCCCCCAAATTTTAGAAAATGTAGAACGGGCCTTGGCGGGCGCGTCCTTTTACAGCACCGTCGAAGTACGAGAGCTGGTTTTTGAAAGTTGGTATGCGCCGTTGTATGACCAACATGACGACATTAAGGGCGTCATTGGCGTCGCCACCGATGTTACCGAGCGTAAAAAGGTGGAGGCAGAACTGCAAGAAGCCAAAGAAGCCGCCGAAGCGGCCAATCGAGCCAAGAGCCAATTTTTAGCCAATATGAGCCATGAGCTGCGCACACCCCTGAACGCCATCATCGGTTACAGCGAGATGCTGCGTGAAGAAGCCGAAGAACGGGGCTACCAGGAGTTTACCCCTGATTTGCAGAAAATCAGCACAGCGGGCAAACATTTACTGGCTCTCATCCGCGAGATTCTGGACCTGTCAAAGATTGAAGCGGGCAAGATGAGCCTCTATCTGGAAACGTTTGATGTGTCCAGTTTGATTGAGGATGTGGTCACCACCATCCAACCACTGATTGACCAAAACGGCAACCACTTAAGGGTCAACTGTAGCAACAATCTGGGGGTCATGCGTTCGGACTTGACTAAAGTGCGCCAGATGTTGATGAATCTGCTGAGTAATGCGGCCAAATTTACCGAAAAGGGCGTCATCACCCTGACCGTAGAAAGACAAGGTGACAAGGTAACTGGGGACCAAGACGACGAGCGGTTAAATTTTTACCTTCTCCCTTTTGCTCCCCCGCCCCAAATCATCTTTCGGGTGAGCGATACCGGCATTGGCATGACTTCGGAACAGATGCAATCATTGTTCCAGGCTTTTACCCAGGCTGATGCTTCAACCACCCGTAGATATGGCGGTACCGGCTTGGGCCTGGTCATCAGCCGCCGCTTTTGCCAATTGTTGGGCGGGGATATTAGCGTCGAAAGTACCTTGGGGCAGGGTTCAACGTTTACCATCCGCTTGCCCGCCATTATTTCCGAAGCCAAAAATGAGGTCAGCGCCGTCAAAATCTAACCATCCGCAATGAAGAGGTAACTATGTTAGGCTCAACTTCCCCGAACACACCGCTAAAATTCTTGATTTTGCTGATGGTTTTCAGCCTGGCGCTGCCGGGCTGCCTGCCGCAAGTTGAGCCGTCACCGGGTAAAGAGAGCGGTTCAGCCGAAACAGCCAGCCAACCAACCGATTCCCAGCTCAGCATTTTTCATTACTTCAATGATACCCTGGGGCGGAACTCGATGGACAAGGTGATTGCTCAATTTCAAAAGGAGCACCCTAATATCGAACCGCTGCGCAATCCGATGGATCACGAAGCCTACAAGGTCACTATTCCGGCCTTGTTAGCCGGCGAGAACCAGCCGGATGTATTCTCTTACTGGGCCGGGGCGCGAGTGCAGTTTGTGGTGGATGCGAACTATTTGCAGCCGATTGATGATTTGTGGGTTGAAAATAAGCTGGATGAAGTCTTCCCGTCCAGTATTGCCGCCGGAGCCACTTATAACGGCCAGAAATATTTTATACCGATTGGCTATCATTACGTTGCTTTCTTCTATAATAAACAGCTTTTTGATACGGTCGGCGCGGCGCCGCCAACCACCTGGGATGAGTTAAAAAGTGTGGCGGCCAAATTCAAGCAGGCCGGCATCCCGGCCTTCGCTTTAGGCTCGCGCGAGCGCTGGCCGGCCCAATTTTGGTTTGATTATTTGATTCTGCGCACAGCGGGTCCGGCCTATCGGGCGGACCTGATGGCCGGTAAAAAATCCTATACCGATCCCGAAGTGGTGCGGGTGCTGGAACTTTGGAAAGAACTGGTTGAGGCCGACTATTTTTATCCCGATGCCAACGCCTACGATTGGGCTGAGGCGGCTGATGCAGTGGCGCGGGGTCAAGCGGCCATGACCTTGATGGGTACGTGGATTACCGGCTATTACAAAGATAATGCTGCCTTTGAGCCGGAAAAGGATTACGATTATTTTGCCTTTCCTACGGTAGACTCAGGCGTACCAATGGCCGCGTTGGGGCCGATTGATGGGTTTGTCATGGCCAAAGGGGCGCTTCACCCCACCGCCGCCCGCCAATTTTTAACCTTTTTGGCTTCAACGGAACCTCAACTTATCTGGACCCAGGGGCAGGGAGCCTTGCCGCCCAGCAGCAAAGTAGACCCGACCAGTTATGACCCCTTGATCCAGCGCGTTTTAAAAGATGTGGCCCAGGCCGATACGTTTGCTTTTAATTATGATTTAGCTACCCCGCCACCGATGGCCGAAGCCGGTCTGAATGCCTTCTCAGAATTTATGGCTCGCCCGGAAAACTATATGAACATCTTGCGGAAAACCGAAAACAGCCGACTTGAGCTTTTTAAACCGTAGAAGGTATTTGTGGAGAATCGCATGCCGCTCCTTCAATCTGTCCTGACCTACTGGCGGAAGTTAAGTATCACCTATAAATTTGCCCTGGCCTTTAGCCTGTTTTTGATCCTGATTATGCTGGTCGCATTGACCAGCTTCTGGGCTTTACGAACTGTCCGCCAGCAGACTGAAACGACGTTGGTCACCAGTATGCAGACTCAACAGTTAGTTTTGGAAATGGCGGGCGCTTTGCAAGCGGCCCGCCGTATTGAAAAAGAGTTTTTTCAACGGCAGCCGGAGGCGAACCTAACTAATTCCGCCCAAAATACCATCCAGGCGCATCGGCGCCAGATTCAAAAGGTGGTTGCCGACAGCGCCAAATTAGAAGAGCTAACGGTCAGCGCCAATGTTAGCGCCGCCTTGCAGCAAAACAGCGCCAGCCTGGCCGATTATATCCCCCTGGTTAAGCTGTATGCAGCCAATTTTGAGGAAGCCGTGAGTCTGGTGGCCGAGTTAGAGGCTCGAAATACCGGCGTCCTGGCTCGTCTGGAGCAGCAGGCGACTTTATTACGGAACGCGGTTGAGGAAGTTGACGATCCGGTTTTAGCCAGCCTCTATTGGCAAATTCGGACTTCTGAAAAGGAATATCTGCTGACTCGCCAGATTTCCCGGCTGGCCGCCGCCCGCCAACTGATGGCCCCGCTGCGTGAGGCAATTGAACTGTCGCCCCAATTGGCCGCCGCCCAAAAGAAACTGGCCCTGGAGTATTTAGCTACCTATGAGTCAGTTGCCCAGGAGTTGCTGACCCAGGATAACCAGATTCGGAACCTGCGCAGTGGCTTTGATTTGCAAGCAACAGCGTTGGAACCCATTTTTAACCAGCTAATTGCCCTGGTTGAGACCGAAGTGGAACAGGCTCGCCAGCAAATTACCTTGACCAGCCGTGCGGCCACAGCATTTTTAACCGGAGCTGTCCTGTCGGCGGTGGTCTTGGCTGCCCTTATTGGTTTGCTCCTTAACCACAGTATCACCCGTAATGTACTCAAGTTAAAAAATACGGCCCTGGAACTACAGCAAGGCCACCTGGAGGCGCGGGTGGATATGCAGCGCGGGGATGAGTTAGGCCAGTTGGCTGAGACCTTTAATACCATGGCTGGACGAATTAACGAATTGGTGGAGAGTTTGGAAACCCAGGCCGCAGTGGCCCAGACGCGCCTGTTTGAGGCTATCGAGAGTATGCCCGCCGGTTTTTCCCTGTATGATGGCAACGACCGCCTGGTTCTCTGTAACAACAAATATCGTGATATGTGGGCCGAGAATGCCGATCTGATTGTGCCCGGTGTTTATTTTGAAGACCTGGTGCGCACGGCGGCTGAGCGAGGACATTATCCTGAAGCTTCCGGCTGGATTGACGAGTGGGTCCGCCAGCGGGTTGAGCAGCACCGCAACCCGCAAGGTCCCATAGAACGGCTGCTGAATAATGGCGTCTGGCTGCAAATTAGTGAATACAAAACGCACGATGGCGGCATTGCGGCTATCTTAATTGATATTACCGAGCGCAAATGGTCTGAAAAAGTGCGGGCGGCCATGTACCGAGTTTCCGAAGCGGCTAACTCGGCCCAAAAACTGGAAGAACTTTTTCTGGTCATTCACAGTGTTGTCGGCGGCATGATCCCCGCCCGCAATTTTTACATTGCTTTGTACGACCCCGCTACAGAAACATTGTCTTATCCCTATTTTTTGGATGAGTACGACGAACCTCCGGCCGGTCCAGAACCTCTGGGCAAGGGGTTGACCGCTTATGTACTGCGCACCGAACAACCGCTTTTGGCCTCGCCCGAGGTGCTGCAAGAGTTAATTAGTCGGGGTGAGGTAGAGCCGGTAGGGGCTTTACCCGTTGACTGGCTGGGCGTTCCCTTGAGGGCCAACGATAAGACCATTGGGGTGATTGTCGTTCAATCCTACAATGAAAATGTGCGCCTGGGAGAAGAAGAGTTAAATATACTCATGCTGGCCTCGACCCAGGTGGCAGCGGCGATTGAGCGCAAGCGGGCGGAAGAAGCGCTGCGGGCCTCGGAAGCTCGCTATAAAATTCTGTTCGATGCCGCGCCGGTGGGGATTTTTACCAAAGACCGGGCCGGTTATTACACCAGCGCCAATGATGACCTGCTGCAATATTGGTCGCAGAACCCGGTGGGGTATCGAGATGCCGATTTGCTGCCGCCCGATATTGCCGCCGGATTGCGTCTGGCCGACGTGCAGGTGATGGAAGCGAATGAGGAACTGACCCTGGAAGAAGAGATGGAAACCCCCCAGGGCCGGCGCACCGTGCTCTCGCGCAAAACACCCCTGCACGATGCCGAGGGCAATGTGGTGGGTATTTTAGGTATCAGCCTGGATATTACCCAACGCAAACAAGCCGAAACCGATTTGCAAAAAGCCAAAGAGGCGGCGGAAACCGCCAACCGGGCCAAAAGTCAATTTCTGGCCAATATGAGCCATGAACTACGGACGCCGCTCAATGCCATCATCGGCTACAGCGAAATGCTGCAGGAGGAAGCCGATGAACTGGGCCAGAACCATTTCACCGCTGACCTGGAAAAAATTCACGCCGCCGGCAAACATTTATTAGCCCTGATTAACGATATCCTCGACCTTTCTAAAATTGAAGCAGGCCGGATGGAGCTTCATCTTGAAACGTTTGAAGTGGCTAAGGTCATTCAAGAAGTGGCGCTGACGGTCAAACCGCTGGTTGAGAAAAACAATAATGTTTTGGAGGTTGATAGCCCCGCCGATCTTGGCTCCATGCGCGCCGACCTGACCAAAGTAAGGCAATCCCTCTTTAACCTGTTGAGCAACGCCAGCAAATTTACCCAGCAAGGAGTGATCAGGCTTGAGGTTAGTCGTGAAATAGCGAGCAGGGGGGCAGAGGAGCGGAGGAGCGGAGGAGATTATCTCCCCCCTGCCCCCCTGCTCCCCCGCTCCTCTGCTCAAGACTGGTTGGTATTCACCATCAGTGATACCGGTATTGGCATGAGTCCAGATCAGGTAGATAAGCTGTTTGAGGCATTTGTCCAGGCGGATGCTTCGACCACCCGCAAGTATGGCGGCACCGGCCTGGGGCTGGCGATTACCCGGCGGTTTTGCCAGATGATGGGCGGCGATATTGCCGTGCAAAGTGTGGCCGGCCAGGGGTCAACCTTTACCATCTGGCTGCCGGCTGAAGTAGCTGAATCGAAACCGGAGGTGACAGGCCCGTTGTTTCCTACAGACGAATTCAACCGCGGTTTGAGCCGGTCAAAGCCGGTTGAAGCTACCACAATTTTGGTTGTTGACGATGACCCCGCTGTGCATGACCTCATGCGTCGTTTTTTGAGCAAAGAAGGGTTTTGGGTCGAGACGGCCAGCAGCGGTGAAGTCGGCCTGGCCCTGGCCCGCCGCCTCAAGCCGGCGGCAATTACCCTGGATGTGATGATGCCGGGCATGGACGGCTGGGCCGTGCTGACCACACTCAAAGCCGACCCGGAGTTGGCCCATATTCCGGTGATTATGCTGACCATGGTGGACGACAAAAATTTTGGCTATGCCCTGGGGGCGGCGGAGTATTTGACCAAACCCATTGACCGGGGGCGGCTGTCGGCCCTGTTGAGCAAATATCGCTGCGAAGCGCCGCGCTGCTCGGTGCTGCTGGTTGAGGATGATGTCACCACGCGGGAAATGATGCGCCGCATGCTGGAAAAAGAGGGCTGGACCGTAGCCGAAGCCGAAAACGGGCGTGAGGGCCTGGCTCGAATGGCCGAAAGCCGGCCGGAATTAATTTTACTGGATTTGATGATGCCGGAGATGGATGGCTTTGAATTTTTGACCGAACTCCGGCAAAACACAGCCTGGCGAACGATCCCGGTGGTGGTCGTCACGGCGATGGACCTGACCCCGGAGGATCGGCAGCGCCTAAACGGTTCTGTGACCCAGATTTTACAAAAAGGGGCGTACAGCCGCGATGAATTGTTGGAGGAAGTAAGGCAGTTGGTGCTGAGTTGTTTACAGCCAGAGTTGACCGGCCCGCTGTCATGAAGCCGCAGTCGGCAGGGCCAGGTGAAGGCTTTTTGCTTTTTCTAACGATTTTCTCACCATTTCCACGTTTAATTTATATTTTCTTATGTTATTTTGTTTGGGTCAAAATAGTTTAGGCCAGGGCAAATTAAAAATATGAAACGAGTTTTTAACCCCGCTGTTGCATTGATGAACCGGCTCAAATATCCTCAGAAGTTTCTGCTCATCAGCCTGCTTTTCATTCTGCCTCTGGCCCTGGTGATGTTCCAGTTTATTCTCCAAATTAATTCTCGGATTGATTTTGCTCAAAAAGAAATATACGGCAACGCTTATCTGCGTGCGATGCGCCAATTGCTCGAACACACCTTGCAGCGCCGCTTACTGATCCACGAATATTTGAGTGGCCATACCGCCCTTGAGGCTGATCTCCAAAAGAGTCAAACTAAAATTGACGCGGATTTTGAGGCCCTGGAAGCAGTCAACCGGCAGTTTGGCCAAACCTTACAAACAACAACCAAATTTCGGGTGCTTCAGGCCAGTTGGCAGAATTTGCGCAGTAACGAGCTGGGCCAGGATAGGCAGGTCAGCGACGACCTGTATGCAAAATTCATTGCCGATATTCGGGCCCTGATTTCCCTGGTGGGCGATACCTCCAATCTAATCCTCGACCCTGACCTTGACAGCTACTATTTGATGGACACCATTCTCCTCAAACTCCCCGAAAATCAGGATTTGCTGGCTGAGACGGGCTTGTTAGGCCAACAAGTTGTCCAACAACAAAATCTCACCCCCGATGAAAAAGCCCAATTGATTGTTTTGGGGGGCCTGGTTCAGTCTAATGTAAATACCACCCGCAATGGCTTAGGAGTAGCTTTCCAGAATAATCCGGCTCAGAACCTGGAGCCAGCCTTAATTGCCCCCCTCCAGCAATTTGTGAGCATTAATGAAGTGTTTTTAGAAACGCTTAATCGAGATATCATCAACTCAGCGCAGTTAGAGATTACTCCTGAGGCTTACACCACCCTGAATAATACGGCCCTGGAAGCCAGCTTTAAGCTGTGGGATCAAACTGTGGTAGCGTTGGATGGTCTGCTACAGGCCCGCATTGACGGCTTTGCCCGCAGTAAGTATTTGGTTAGCGGGGTCACGATCATGGGTTTGGTTTTGGTGGCTTACTTGTGGGTTGGGTTTTATCTGGCGGTCATGCGTACCGTCTCCAACCTCGACGAAGTATCAAAGCGCATGGTCAACGGCGGAGTGACCAGCATGGTTACTCTGGAAAACCGGGACGAGTTGGGCCAAGTAGCCATCTCTTTCAATCAAATTGCCAGCGCCCTGGTTTTGGCCAGCACCCAACGCCAGGCAGTTTTGGATAATGCTGCCGATGGTATCATTACTACCGACGAACAGTTTATCATCGAGTCTTTAAATCCGGCGGCTGAACGAATCTTTGGGTATCAAGCGGCTGAGGTCATCGGCCAACCGATTACAATGCTCATCCCTGAAACGCCTCAATCGAGGCAGGGGGACCAACTGTTTGATAAAAATCGCTGGCCTGAGCAAAAGGACGCCGGGATAGCCCAGGAAATCGAAGCGGTGGGACGGCATAAGAACAGCAAATATTTCCCCCTGGAGTTATCGCTGAGCCAGATGCGGCTGGGTGAGCAGCAACATTTTATTGGTGTTTTGCGCGACATCACCGAGCGCAAACGAGCCGCCGAGGAACTCGCCCTGGCCCGCGACCAGGCATTGGAAGCCAACCGGGCCAAGTCGGTCTTTTTGGCCAATATGAGCCACGAACTGCGTACACCGCTCAACGCTATTATCGGGTACAGCGAGATGTTACAGGAAGAGTTGGAGGATTTGGGCCAGGATGAGTTTGTGCCCGATTTGCAGAAAATCAACTCGGCCGGTAAACATTTATTAGCCCTTATCAGCGATATTTTGGACCTTTCCAAAATCGAGGCCGGCCGGATGGACCTCTTTCTGGAGAGCTTTGAGGTGGCTCCGGTCATCAGAGATGTAGTGACCACCATTCAACCGCTGATCCAGAAAAATAGCAACACCCTCGAAGTGTACTGCGCCGAAGATGTCGGCCTGATGCACGCCGACCTGACCAAAGTGCGCCAAATTATCTTTAACCTGCTAAGCAATGCCAGCAAGTTTACCGAGCGGGGGACCATCACCCTCATGGTCGAAAGACGAAAGGCGCAAAGCGGAGCGATAAAAGTGGAAAATGAACTTCATCCTTCCGCCTTCAGCCCTCATCCTTCCCAAGAGTGGCTGATTTTTGGGGTCAGCGATACTGGCATCGGCATGACTTCTGAACAAATGGAGAACCTGTTTCAGGAATTTACCCAGGCCGACGCCTCGACCACCCGCAAATATGGCGGTACAGGCTTGGGGCTGACTATCAGCCGCCGTTTTTGCCACATGATGGGCGGCGAGATCGAGGTGGAAAGTGAGCCGGGGCGCGGTTCGACGTTTACTGTTTGGCTGCCGGCTCAGGTGCTTGAACCCAAAGTTGATGAACCAAAGCTTGAGATTGAATATATTGGTGGGGCCGGGCCGGTGGACGGCTCAGACCTGGTGCTGGTGATTGACGACGACCCGGTGGTGCGCGACCTGATGCAACGTTTTTTGGTTAAAGAAGGCTTCCAGGTTCAATTGGCGGCCAGTGGGGAGGTTGGGCTGCAATTGGCAAAAGAATTGCGCCCCGCCGCCATTACCCTGGATGTGATGATGCCGGGCATGGATGGATGGGCCGTGCTGACTGCCCTTAAAGCTGACCCCGACCTGGCCGATATTCCAGTGGTGATGCTGACCATGGTCGATGAGAAAAACCTGGGCTATGCCCTGGGCGCGTCGGACTACCTGACCAAACCCATCGAGCGCAACCGCTTGCTTACCGTTCTCAATAAATATCGCTGCCGCGAACCGGAATGTCCCGTGCTGTTGGTCGAAGACGACCCCTTAACCCGCGAGATGATGCGCCGGATTTTGGAGAAAGAAGGCTGGCAGGTGGTCGAGGCCGGCAATGGACGGGTTGCTTTGGAGAAAATGGCTGAGTGTCGCCCCGAGGTTATTTTGCTTGATTTAATGATGCCGGAGATGGATGGGTTTCAATTTCTGGCCCAACTTCGCCAGGAGTTTCAAGGGCTAAATATTCCGGTGGTGGTGGTAACAGCCATGAACTTGTCGGAGCTGGAGCGCCAGCAGCTCAACGGCTCGGTGACGCAGATTCTGCAAAAAGGGGCTTACAGCCGCGAAGAGCTGTTGCAACAGGTGCGTGATTTGGTAGCGTCCTCTGTCCAGCCGGCTACGGTGCAAGTGACTAACTGATAGACAAAGCAGATTAACATCGTACAATCTTTTAGCGGGCCGGGCTCCCACGCCCGGCCAAGCGACGGCGTGGGAGCCGTCGCTGCTACAATGATAGTATGACTTTTAAGTGATTTGTCTATGAGTTGTAGGACAAACTGTTAGCTTGTCCCAAACCGGACACGCGAAGCGTAACAGCTTGTCCTACATTTTCAACTGAGATTAACAACCTGTCCGAAAACCCTCGTAGTTTAGGGTTATGTGCCCGACCGAGACGCTCACCAGGGGCTATACTACGGTTTTCGGATAGGCTCTAAACACGGTCAACTGAGTTGAGGCGGTAGCGGTGACCAAGCGCCAACCCAAAGACCTGGCCTTGCGTCAGCAAAATGAATATCTTGAAGCCTTGCATGAAACCACCCTGGCTTTGATGAAGCGGCTGGATTTGGCCGATTTCCTGCAAACCCTTGTTACCAGGGCGGCCCCACTGCTGGGGACAGAGCACGGTTACGTGAGCCTGGTCGAGCCGGAGCGGGGCGGTGTTGAAATCAAGGTTGGGATTGGTTTGTTCCGTCACTATCTGGGCTATACTTCTATGCCGGGCGAAGGGTTAACCGGAAAAGTATGGCAAACCGGACAATTGGTGGTGGTGGATAATTATGATCACTGGGCTGAACGCTCCCCCCATTTCGATTACAATGTGGTTGGAGCGGTAGTGGGCCTGCCGCTCAAATCGGCGGAGGAAGTGGTGGGGGTGCTGGGCGTCGCTTACACGCCTGACTCGCCACAGCAGTTTAGCCAGGATGAACTGGAGTTGTTGGATCGGTTTGCCCAATTGGCCTCAATTGCGCTCGACAACGCTCGGTTGTATACTGCAATGCAGCGCGAATTAAGCCAACGCCAGCAGGCGGTTGAGGCCCTCCAGGAAAGCGAACTGCGTTATCGCCGCTTGATTGAACTTTCACCGGAGATGATTGCCGTTCACAGCGAAGGGCGTTTTGTTTACATAAATCCAGCCGGTCTGAAGCTGCTGGGGGCTAAATCGCTAGAAGAACTGGTAGACCGGCCCATTTTGGATATTGTCCACCCGGATTACCGTGAATTGGTTTCGCTGCGGGTGCGAAAAATGCAGGAAGAAGGGGCGCAGGTCAATCTGCTTGAAGAAAAGTACCTCCGGCTCGATGGGCAGATCATAGATGTTGAAGTTACAGCTACACCGATAACCTACGCCGGCAAACCGGCGGTGCAGACGGTGGTCAGAGACGTTACCCAGCGCAAACAGACTGAAACAGAGTTGCAAAGGGCTAAAGAGGCGGCAGAGGCGGCCAATCGAGCCAAAAGCCAATTTCTGGCCAATATGAGCCATGAACTGCGGACGCCGCTCAATGCGATTATCGGCTATAGTAGCCTGCTGTATGAAGAGGTCGAGGAGGTAGGCCCGGCTGAATTTATCCCTGATCTCAAAAAAATCCATACAGCCGCCACCCATCTGCTGCAAATTATTAATGATGTGCTTGACCTATCTAAACTCGAAGCCGGTCAGTTGGAACTTCATCAAGAAAGTTTCGATTTAGGCATGTTGGTTAACAACATAGTGACAACCGTTAAACCGCTGGTTGAGCAAAAAGGAAACACTCTGGAGGTACGCTGCCCCGACCACCTGGGCATACTATACGCCGATCAGGTCAGGCTGCGCCAGGTACTGCTCTATCTGCTCAGCAATGCGGCCAAGTTTACCGAGAATGGGGTAATTACGCTGACCGTTGAAAGGATGAAGGTCGCAGAGCGAGGCGGAAAGATGAAAAAAGAGGGTGAAAATTTCATCCTTCATCCTTCTGACTTCATCCTTTTCAAAGTGTCCGACACAGGCATCGGGATAACGCCCAACCAGGTAGACCACATTTTTCAGGCTTTTACCCAGGCTGATATTTCGACCACGCGCAAATATGGCGGCGTTGGGCTGGGCTTGGTGATCAGCCAGCGGCTTTGCCAGATGATGGGCGGCAAAATTACGGTGCAGAGCGAGCCAGGGCGGGGTTCAACCTTTACCGTTCATGTTCCGGTCGTAGCTGTGCCGGGCCCGGTGTGAACCAGAGACCGGCCAATGGGCGTTAAACAATGGTAAAAATATTGCTTGTCGAAGATAATGAAACAAATCGGGATATGTTATCCCGGCGCCTGGCCCGCAAAGGTTACGAGGTGATTATTGCCGTTGACGGCGCCGAAGGAGTCAACGCTGCCCGGCAGCAAGCCCCTGATTTGATCCTGATGGATATGAGTTTGCCGGTGTTGGATGGTTGGGAAGCGACTCGTCAGCTCAAAGATGAGGTCGCTACCCAGCATATCCCCATTATTGCTCTTACCGCCCACGCTATGGCCGGCGATCGGGAAAAAGCAATCGAGGCCGGCTGTGATGAATATGAGACAAAACCGGTCGAGTTTCAACGCCTCCTGAGCAAAATCGAAGCGTTTTTGAATGGAAACCCCGGCAGTTACAAAGAAAGTTTTCAGCCGTGATCGAACAGGTAGCTCCTGACTCATCAGCAACTACAGAAACGTCACCGGGCGGTTTGCTGCTGGTGGTTGACGACAACGAAATGAACCGTGATATGCTGTCGCGCCGTTTATTACGGCAGGGTCATCAGGTTGAAATGGCTACCAATGGCCGCGAAGCGCTGGATATGATCGAAGCTCATAAGTTTGATCTGGTGCTGCTTGACATTATGATGCCGGAGATGAACGGCTATGAAGTGCTGGAGTATATCAAAACCGACCCTTCGCTGCGGCATATCCCGGTGATTATGATTACCGCCGTGGACGAAATCGAGAGTGTCGTCCGTTGTATTGAATTAGGGGCCGACGATTACCTGCCTAAACCGTTTAACCCGATTTTGTTAAAAGCCCGGATCAATGCTTCATTAGAAAAAAAGCGGCTGCGCGATCAGCAGGTGGCCTACACCCACCAGCTCGACCTGGAGAATAGGCGTAAATCGGATGAGCTGGAACAAGCCCGCCAGATTCAGCTTTCGATGCTGCCGGCAGCGCCGCCCGCCATTCCTTACCTGGATATTGCCGCCCAGCAAAAAACCGCCTCTGAGGTGGGCGGTGATTACTACGATTTTTTTCCCCAGCCCAATGGCAAACTTTTTGTCGCTATCGGCGATGCCACCGGTCATGGCGTCGGCTCCGGCTTGATGGTTGCCATGACCAAAGCCTCTCTTATGGCTACGGAAGAAGCCGAACTGACCGATCTGATCAAAAAAATCAACCGGGTGCTCACTCGGATTGACCTGGGCCGGCAACTTAACATGTCGCTTATGGTTTTGGAGCTTGTGCCCTCGTCCAATGGCAACCTCACTGTGCGAGCCAGCGGCGGCGGCATTCCGCCTATTTATGTACTGCGCCCCGGCGGCATTGCCGAAGAAGTGCTGATTTCCGGCCTGCCTCTCGGCGTGATGGAAGAGGCCAGTTACACCCTGACCGAGTTTACCTTAAATCCCCCTGATACTATGCTTTTGATGTCCGACGGTTTGCCGGAGACTTTTAATAGCAAGCGTGAAT
This sequence comes from Anaerolineae bacterium, assembly GCA_023151115.1. The sequence goes on along the minus strand of JAKLJP010000014.1, from coordinate 115,809 downwards.
TGCTCGGCTTTAAACAGCTCAAGAGCGCCCTCCACCAGTTTGATGTGACCCGCTTAAGCGCCGAACAGATTTTGGAGCAAGTGATGGCAGTCGGTGATGACTGGGCCGCCGGCTACCCGCTCCAGGATGATGTTACCCTGGTAACAATGAAGGTGAAATAACACACGTGTTGCGTCTTGCGTAGCCGCAACGGAACACATAACACGCAAGACGTAATTTAAATCCTGGAACGGCTTAATCTCCAATCTCTAATCTCCAATCTCTAATCCCCAATCTCCAATTGGCTAATCTCCAACCACTGTTCCCCCGGCCCATCCAGCAGCCCGTAGTTAAAACGCCCCCACGGCGTCGCTACCATAAACTGATTATCCAGCCACAGCACAAAACCCAGCGGTCCCCGCGGCGGGGTGACGCAGACCAGCACGGTTTGGCCATCCACCTCAAAAAGGGCGCTTTTTTTCTGCCAGTCGAGGTGATAAGTGTGCCATTCGGTCATCTCCACTGGTACAACTGCTTCGCTAACGCGGATAGCTTTTTGACCGATGGGCCAGAAGGTGCGATACAACGGGCCGATATTCATCAGCGGCACAGCCAGGGGTGCGCTTGGCAGGAGGGCGAAAAAGGGCCAGCGGCCGGCGTCGAGGGTGGCGGCTTTCCAACCGTGGCCCGGTGTATGCAGATCGAGCTTCATATTAGAAGGCGGGGAGCTGTAAAAAAACCAGATGACGCGAGGCAAAGCCGGCCAGCGCCAGCCGGTCATCATAAAGGGGTCATTCCAAAAGCCAAAGCCGGCCGTGCCTTTTAACGCTCCTGTCGGATGCGAAAACCGCGCTCGCACCGTCATCTGCACGGGCGGCCGCCACAAGAAGTTGCGCCGAGCCAGAGTTTGATAATCATCAATCTGGGCGTCGGTGTATTGGGTGGCAAAGGTATCGGTGGTGACCAGGCGGAGGGTGTCGCCGGTAAATTGGAGCGAGCCGCTGCCTTTGATGAAGGTGTACCAGGGAGTTGACAGCGGGGTTTGGGCGGAAAAGTTGTTCAGGCTGATTTTCAACTCACAACTACCTGCCCCGAATGAAGGCGATAAAATCGAGATCTCCCGGCGAATGGCCCGCCTCGCTCAAAGCGACGGCAGCCTCCCCCCGGAATTGCGTGCCATGATTGACCACGTGGGCCAGAATGTACCACAAAATCGTTTCCTGGGGCGTGCCCTTGGTGGTAGCGTAACCAATCGGCTGATGAAGCGTCGTATCCGCCAGCCGGTCGAGATACCGGCGCATAGCCTTTTCTTCTGCGGCCCAGTGCTGTCGCAGCGATTCCAGCGTTGGGAATTCGTTTTCGTCCAGCAGGGCCGTGGGCGAGATTCCTTCCTGACAGCGCCGCCGCCAGATAACTTCTGCCGCCAGAATATGCACCAGCGCCCCGCGAATACTGCCGTGGCTGAGCCGGGCCGGGGCGATAAGCTGGTCCTGACCAAGCTGAGCCGCTGCATTAAGCACGCGAGCATTGGCCCAATAGTTGTAATCAAACAGGGTTAAAATATCAGATTTGTTCATTGCAACGCTCATTATCTGGTTTGTTGGCTTTGCTATCGGAATGTATCAAGACAGATACTGCTGCTCGTCTAACAACGTCGCATAAACTTGACGCGGGGCTTGATCTACAAAATGCTCACTGTTGAGCACTTGGCGAACTTCGGTGCGTTGGCCTAATTGTTCAGCTATGGTCATCATTTGGACGCGCCGTCCTCATACGTCGGTAGGGTTTGGCGTCCATATATTCTCTTAAAGTCTTTACAGCGATAATACGTACTAGTTTTGCTCCGATAATGACATTTTACGAACTACTCAACACGGAGCAAATTATAGTAAGCCAAATTGTTACAGGGTAAAAAGGTTATGAAAGAGTATAGTGTCGACCCCACCCGCGCCCGGCAGGATACGCCGAGGTGTGACAAGATACTGCACTTGAACAATGCCAGTGAGGCCATTGATGCGCTTCTTTAATCTTTACCAATACCTGGCCCCGCTCCTCCTGCTTCCCCTCAGTTACTTCCTCTGGCTGCGTCAGCTCGACGGGCAGCACGCCCTGGTCTGGTTGATGCTCTCAAGCCCCATCGCCTTTGCCTATGTCATTCCCGCGCTGGGCACAAACTGGCTGAGGTTGTGGGAGTTCAACACCCGGCTGCGGCTGGGCAAGTTTCGCCCGCACCACGGCTTTGTGTTTGGCTCAGCTACCAGCCTGATAGCTTTATTATGCCTGGGAGCGCTGCCCGCCAGCTTCACTCTGCTGGAATTTATTCGAGCCGGTTTTGTCTTGGGGTCGGTGCTGGCGTTTTGGAATTGGTTGTACGATTTGGCAGCCATCAAAGCCGGCTTTATCATAGTTTACAATCGGCCCTATGCCGAAAATCGGGGGCCGGAAGCCATCGCCGCCGATTACGCGCCGGTGCTGTTTGGCAGCTTTGGTTTTTGTTATGGCGTTCTGCTTCGTCTCAGCCAGTATTTCTTGCTGGAGTTAGGCTATTGGGACTACTATGCCTGGCTGTTGGTCACAACTAATTTAGTAGGATTAGTGATGCCTATTTTAATATTTGTCGGGTATTCTTACCTGAAAAATGGCGAGCCGGGTTTGAAATCATATGCCGTAACCTGCAATGAACAAAAGCCAGATCAATTTAAAGTCCTTACGTTTTATGCTTTACGTTTTATGAAAAGGAGGGACCCATGAAAAGTAACACCGCTTTAACGCTCCTCAAAGCAGCACTCTGGATCACCTGTGCTTTCCACATTCTGGTGGGCCTCAGCCTCAATCTGGAGCTGGGGTTGAAAGAGTGGGTGGGGGCCGGGTTATACAACGCCCAGGTAGATTGGAGCCAGCCCCAATTTGTCTACATTTTGAAACCGTTGGGGGCCTTTATGTTTGTATTGGGGGTCATGGCCGCCATTGCCGCCCGCGACCCGTTGCGCAACAAGCTGCTGGTTTATGGATTTGCCCTGTTGTGGCTCATCCGTAGTTCGCAGCGGCTCATCTTCTGGCAGGAAATTCAAAACGCCTTTGCCATTCCGGCCAGTTCAATGATGACAGGCCTGATTTTTGTCTTTTTATCAGGGGTGCTGTTGGTAGTACTGCTTTATTTTGCCGACCGGCCCCGCCAACCTCAGACGAGAACCGTTGCATGAGCAACCAGCTTTTTTTGACTCTTTTATTGGGTATCCCTGTTGTTTTTGTGGCGCTTGATCTGCTGGACCGCCATCTGACTCGTTACGACCGCTACGACGGCGAGTCGCCTAAGACCGAAACCCTGCTTTTTCTGCTGGCAGTGCTGGTGGTGTATGCCGGGCTGCAATTTGGCGGCCTGGCCCTCGTTCCCTCCGCCGAAACGCTGCTGATCGTTTTGCGAGAGCAATTTAGCCGCTGGCTGGGCTGGCCGATCAATTCACAACCCATTAGCGGTGACTGGTTAATTATCGTCAGTGTGCTCACCTTTTATCTGTCTGGTTTGTGGGATTACGCCATTCATCGCTGGTTCAGCCACAGCCGCCCCTTCTGGTGGTCTCACGAATACCACCATCTGCCCAACCAGATTTTTGTGGCCATGCCCGGCCTGGCTGTGCGACCCTTTGTCGTCGTGACTTCTTTTCCGGCCACCTTTGCCACCGTCGTCTCGGCTTACGGACTGCTGCTGCTCTTCGGCCTGCCCCTGTGGGACTTAACCCCGCTCAAAATCTTGTTATTAGCCCATACCTTTCTACTGGTCACCAGCCATTCTTCTTTCTTGCGCCGTTTCTGGTGGCTTCACCACGCCATGAAATGGCTGGCCCTGACCACCCCACAGGAACATCTGCTCCACCATACCGTTGACCTTAACGGCAATTACGGTAATTTCACAGTTCTGTGGGATCGCGTCTTCGGCACCTACCTCGACCCCACCCTGGCCGAAAATCAAGGCCACGTCCTCGGCCTGGGCTACGATCAGGATTTCCTGGGAACCATCACCCTGGGCCACCTCAAAATGCCGGAGTGGATGCGAGAGCGATTTCAGGTGGAACGATATTGTAATATTGAGGCTGAGGCTAAGTTATCTCAGCCTCAGCCTTAGCCTCAGCCCTCTTTTGGAGACTCGCCTGTGAGACTCACCATCATCCACCCCTGCATCGGCCGGAGACCCGGCCAGCCCTACATCGGCACATGGCAGATGGAGCCGCTGCCGGCGGCGGTGATTGCTGGGTTAACCCCCAAAGATGTTGAAGTTAGATTTTATGACGACCGCATGGAGACTATCCCCTTTAATGAGCCAACCGATCTGGTCGCCCTCAGCGTCGAAACCTACACCGCCAAACGCGCTTACCAAATAGCCAGCGAATATCGCCAGCGAGGTGTGCCGGTCATTATGGGCGGTTTTCACGCCACCCTTTGCCCGGAGGAAGTGGCCGATTACGCCGAAGCAGTGGTCATTGGCGAGGCCGAAGGCTTGTGGCCGGAAGTGATTGACGATTTTCGGCACGGTAAATTGGCTAAAATTTACCGCCAGCCGGAGCGGCCCTCGCTCAGCGGCTTAAAGCCGGACCGAACCATCTTTCGCGGTAAGCGTTACCTGTCCATCGGCCTGGTCGAGGCCGGGCGCGGCTGCCACTTTAAATGTGATTTTTGCGCCGTGCAGACCGTCTTCAACAAAACCCAAAACCGCCGCCCGGTTGACGACATCATCGCCGAGTTGGAGTCCATGCGCCGGGAAAAGAAGAAATTCTTTTTCTTTGTGGACGATAACATCACCTCGAATATGCGCCAGGCCAAAGAATTTTTTCGCGCCCTCATCCCGCTCAAACTGCGTTGGGTCAGCCAGGCCAGCATCAATGCCGCCCACGACGAGGAATTTCTGGAGTTGCTGGTGCAGAGCGGCTGCGAAGGCTTACTCATCGGCTTTGAAAGCCTCAACCCCGAAAATCTGCGGGCCATGGACAAAGGTTTCAACACCATGAAAGGGGGTTATGAGCAGGCTTTAGCCAATCTGCGCCGTTTTGGCCTCAAGCTCTACGCCACTTTCATCTTTGGCTATGATCTGGACACCCCGGCCTCTTTTGCCGAAACGGTTGAATTTGCTAAAGCTCATCGTTTCTTTATCGGCGCGTTCAATCATTTGACCCCCTTCCCTGGCACACCGCTGTACCACCGCCTCGAAGCCGAAAAACGGCTGTTGTATCAAGCCTGGTGGCTCGACGATGACTACAGCTACAACAAAATCCCCTTTCAGCCGGCCCAAATGACCCCAGCAGAACTCCAGGCCGGTTGTCTGGCTGCCCGCAAAGCTTTTTACTCCGTTCCCAACATCCTCCGGCGCGGCCTCGACCCGCTCAATCGCCCCGATTTTTTTATGCTGCGTCACTTTTTCCTGATCAACGCCATGATCCGGGCTGAGGTCAGCCAGCGGGACCATTTTCCGTTGGGTGATGCCGGGTGGCAGGGAGAGCTGTTGAAAGCGAATTGACTAATAACTTATTGAATGTTAACCGTTGACTGTTGATAATAGTCAATAATCAACGTTCAATAGTCAATACTAACCAAGATATTGTGAGCGAATTTACCTTCGACCTCGCCACCCCCGCCGACGACTCTGCCATCCGGCGGCTGCTGGCAAATAACCCCGTGCCGGGCCGGGTGACGGTTACTTACGAACGTGAGCCGAACTATTTTTTGGGCTGCGCCACAATGGGCCATTTTTGCCAGGTGCTTGTCGCCCGGCATCGGCCCAGTGGCCAGGTAGCCGCCGTTGCCACCCGTACCACCCGTCCCTTGTTCGTCAATGGCGCAATCGAGGAGGTTGGCTATATCGGCCAACTCCGCGTGGACGAGCGGTTTCGGGCGCGTTGGCTGGTTTCCGGTGGTTTTCGCTATTTTTATCAACTCCACGCCGATGGCCGCGTGGCCGGTTACATCACCACCATCATCGAGGGCAATACCGAGGCGCAAGGCATCCTGGTCGAACACGCCCGCCGCCACTTTCCCGTTTATCGGGAGGTTGACCGGTTGTGTACCCTGGCGATTATTTTGAGAAAGCAAAAAATTCCCCTCCCCCTGAAAGAGGGAGCAAATATCACCCCTGCCTCCCCCGCCGACCTTCCCGCCATTATCGGCTTCCTCCACCAGTATGGTGCAACCAAACAGTTTTTTCCCGTTTTCGGCGAGGCCGATTTTGCCGGCGCAACCACGCTTGATTTTCGAGTGGAAGATTTTATGGTCGCCCGTCAAAACGGGCAGATTGTTGGCGTGATGGGGCTGTGGGACCAGTTGCGCTACAAACAGACGATAGTTCGTGCTTATCATGGCTCGCTGCGTTGGCTCCGCCCTTTTTATAATGGCTGGCTGCGCCTCAGCGGGGCAAAGCCGCTGCCGCCGCCCGGCCAGCCGATCCATTTTGCTTATGCCAGTTTTATCTGTATGGCTCAAAACAACCCCGACGCCTTCGGCATCTTGCTGCGAGATGTGTATAATTTAGCGGTAGGGCGAGGTTACGCCTATTTGATGGTCGGCCTGTCTACTCGTGACCCGCTCTTGGATGTCGCTCGAAGCTATGCGCATATCCCTTATTACAGCCGCTTGTACACGGTCTGTTGGCCGGATGACCAGCGTTTTCATAAAAAGCTCGACCAGCGTATTCCTTATGTCGAAATTGCGACCCTCTAAACTTAATCCCAACAGTAGCTTTGGCGCTCGCGACGGGTTGAGTAAATTTGATGACAAATCCTGAGATAGCAGCACACGCCACTAGTTCTGGTCGCTTAATCGGACGGGTGCAGCGGCCGCAGGAATTGACCCTGGCTGAACGTAATGAGATGTATGGCCTCCTGGCCAATTACTTTGTCAACGTCACCCGGCCTCACTTTGAAACGGATTTGGTCGAAAAAGAGTGGGTTATTTTGTTGGCCGATACCGCAACGGGCCAGATTCAGGGCTTCTCCACCCTGATGCGCTTGCAGGTGACGGTGGACAACCAAGCTGTTGTCGCCTTCTTCTCCGGCGATACCATCATCCACCGTGATTATTGGGGTGAAGTGGAACTGCCTCGCCTATGGGGACGGCATGTTTTTAATCTGGCCGAAACGATCGGGAATAAGGCGCGGGTCTACTGGTTTCTGATTAGTTCCGGTTACAAAACCTACCGCTTCCTGCCTGTCTTTTTCCGCGAGTTCTATCCTACCTATCTACGCCCAACCCCGCCAAACATTAAACGAATTATGGATGCCCTGGCTCTCGCCAAATTTCCCTCGGAGTATGACTCGGAGCGAGGCATCATCCGTTTTGCCAAAGCCGCTCCGCTCCGCTCCGGCGTTGCCGAGATTACCGAACGCCGCCTCAAAGACCCTCATGTTGCCTTTTTTGTCGTCGCCAACCCCGGCCACGCTGAAGGCGATCAACTCCCTTGCCTGGTGGAATTGACGCGGACAAACCTCACTGTGGCCGGAAGAAGGATGCTGGGAGAGGCTGGAAGGGTGGAAGTTGAATCGTTACCAACCCTCCAATCTTCCAGCCTTTCATGAAAATATGCTCTGCTCTCTGGCTAATCTTCTTTGGTACCTCTCCAACCTGCCCGAAAGCATAGCGTTTCATCTGGCCCGGCGCAACGTGAGTAATGTCCAGGAAAAGCTACTGCTGCGCCTGCTCCGCCGCAATGCCGCTACCGATGTTGGCCGTCGCTACAATTTTGCCTCCATTCGTTCTGCCGCCGAGTACCAGCAGCGCGTCTCCCTCTCCACTTATGAGGACTATCTCCCGGCAATTCAGGCCATTAGTGAGGGCCAGGCTCAGGTGTTGAGCCAGGAAGCGGTGCTGCTGCTGGAGCCAACCAGCGGCTCGACAGCCGCGACCAAATTCATCCCTTATACTGCCGCCCTTAAAACTGAGTTTCAGCACGCCCTTGCCCCTTGGCTGGTTGACCTCTTTAGCCATTTGCCAGGGCTGTTTCTGGGCCAGGCGTATTGGTCGGTCACGCCGGTTGCCCAGCGAAACAAGCGCACTCCTGGGGGCATTCCCATTGGCTTCGAAGAGGACAGCGAATATCTGGGCGGCTGGCAGCGCCATCTGCTCCAGGCGGTGCTGGCAGTTCCTCCCCCCGTCCGGCTGATTGACGATATGGAAACATTTCGCTACATCACCTTATTGTTTCTGTTACGCAGCCGCTCGTTGGCACTAATTTCTGTCTGGAACCCCACTTTTTTAACCCTGCTCCTGAACCGGCTGCTCGATTGGTGGCCGCACTTAGTCACAGACATCGCCGCCGGAACGTTGACCCCGCCCGGCCTGTTGGCGTCCGACTTAAAGCAGCAGCTTATGAACCTCAACCGGCCCAACCCCCGCCGGGCTGGGGAAATTCGGACGATTTTTCAAGAGGAAAACGACCCGGCTGTAATCCATACCCGCCTGTGGCCGCGCCTTCGATTGATAAGTTGCTGGACCGACGCCCAGGCAGCCCTCTATGTCCCCGAATTGGCCCGTCTCTTACCCCAAGCCCAAATACAAGGCAAGGGCCTCATCGCCACCGAAGGCTTTGTTTCCCTGCCTCTACTCAATCAGCCCGGCGCAGCCCTAGCCATCCGTTCCCACTTCTTTGAATTCCTTCCCGTTCACCATTCACCATTCACCATTCACCATTCATCATTACCCTCCCCGCTCCTGGCCCACGAATTACAACTCGGCTGCCAATACGCTGTTATTATCACCACCAGCGGCGGCTTGTATCGCTACCAACTCCACGATTTAGTAGAAATTACCGGCTACCGGGGAACATGTCCCCTGCTGCGCTTTGTGGGCAAAGAAAACTACATCTCCGACTGGTTTGGCGAGAAACTCAACGAGCGCCACGTGAGGGCGGCGCTTGATGCGGTGTGCCGCCGTTACGCTGTCCGGCCCGTCTTTGCCATAGTGGCCTACGAGTCCCTTGCCGGCGCTTACACCCTCTTTATCGAAGCCCCAACAAGTGCTGACGAGATCCTAAAGCAGATGGGGCAGGGGTTAGAGTTGGCCCTGCAAGAAAATTATCATTACCGTTACTGCCGCCAGTTGGGCCAGCTTGGCCCATTGCAAGTCTTTCGTATTCAAGGCGGTGGACCGGCTGCCTATCTGTCATTCTGCCAGTCTCACGGCCAGCGAGCCGGCGATATTAAACCTTTGGCCTTGCATCGGCTGAGCGGTTGGGCAGAAATATTTCAAGGGCAAATGATAACGTTGGAGGCAAATTGTTAAGAAATCGTTAAATTTTAAGGTTCTATGGCCGCTTCTCTCTTGACAAACTTGCCTTGATTATGGTACTATAGTACTTGAAAAGGGTCCCAAGGAATTGGCAGAGGACTCAAGAAGAAAGCAACTGAAAATATCTCTGCATTAACAAACGGGATGGTTTGGTAACAAGCTCAAACCGTAAGCTGGTGGAAAAAGAAGTTGGGAAACCAGCAATCGTATGAGTATAAGCTCATCGAAAGTGAACCCGGAGTTTTTTTGGGGTAACTCAAAAATAAGTAAGTTGTTTAGATACTTGAGAAATCAGAAGGTTACTAGGGGCTCTTTTCATTTTTAAAGCAACCCCCGGCGTCTGCCGGGGGTTTTTTATTGGCTCTCATCCGGTTCAAATTTGGCTAGATAGGGCAGGGTGCGATACCGTTCCCTAAAATCGAGACCGTAACCCACCAGGTAATAATCGGGGATTTCAAAACCAACGTAGGCCAGGTTAACATCAATAATGCGGCGACGGGTGCGATTGAGTAAAGTGCAAGCTTTGAGGCTTTCAGGTTCATGCAGACGCAGTGTACGCAGGATAAAATGAGTCGTCAGGCCGGTGTCAACAATATCTTCAACCAAGAGGGCATGCCTGCCTCGCAGCGGCTCATTGAGGTCTTTCGTCAGGCGAACCACGCCCTGCGTTTGCTCTGTCGGGCCGTAACGAGAGATAGCCAGAAAATCAAAAGCGGCCGGGATGGTCATAGCCCGTAACAAGTCGGCCATAAAAAAAAGGACTCCTCTGAGCACACCAATAATCACCAGGTCTTTGCCGGCATAGTCCTGGCTGATTTGGGCGGCTAATTGGCCGACCCGCTCTTGAATTTGCGCCTCGGTGAGATAGATTGGCCCTATTTCCTCCAGCCATGTTGAAAAAGAAGTATTGTTCACAAATGCTCCCCCCGTAGTAAATGTAATCAGTGAACAGTAATCAGTGAATAATTATCAGTTTACGAATAAGGGTTCATCGATCACTGACATCTGTGAGAGGGATGACACAGCTAATTTTTTGGCCCAATTAGCTCGTCGTTATTGTCCAGCTCATATTTCACCATCATCTGTTTAAAATCGGCTCGATTCAATAATTTAATATTAATCTCAGGATAAAGTTCACGCAAGCGGCGCAGCTTGCGATGCTTCTTGGTGATGAGCCGCTGCTCCATGGTGGTTAGCTCGATATAGAGGTCTTGCTCTGGCAAATAAAAATCAGGACTAAACGCTTCGATGACATGCCCCTGCTCATCCTGGCGCAGGATAAAGGTGCGGGGTTCATATTCCCAGGCAATCTGGTAAAAGTCGAGAATTCGGGCAAATTCGGCCTCGCTGGGGTGCGAAAAAGTGCTGCTGGCTTTTGATTGACCATTTTCGATCATAAGCTTGTTTCAGCCATCCCGTATTTTAACCTCAAGCCAGGTTCGAACTGCTTGAATGACCAGATTGACCGCCAGCGATAAGTCCAGCAGGCCGGTATTGAGGGTGAGATGGTAGAGGGCCGGGTCATCTATCGCTACGCCATAGCTGCGGCGCAAGTAGCGGGCGCGGGCTTTGGCGCTGGCTTCCAGCCGGGCGCGGGCCGACTCAGCCGAGATATTTTGCTGCTGTTGTAAGTAGGCCACCCGCAGCTCCAACGGTGCAACCACCCGAATATGAAACACATCGGGCCAACCGCGCAGCGCCATCTGCCCCCCTCGCCCGACAATCACCGCTTCTCCTCTGTAAGCCCAGGCCTGGATTATCCCTTCGACGTGGGTTTGGTAAGCCTGCCACTCCTTGGCCGAGGGACGCAGCTTCAACAGGCCCAGTTCATCAATATCGGCCAGGGCCACGTGGGGAATACCGGCCGCCCGCGCCGCCTGATTAATCAAATCGCGCTGGATAAGCTGCCAGCCCAGTTGTTGAACGACCTGCCTGGCTAACTCATCCCCTTGACTCCCCATCTGTCTGGAAATGGTCAAGGCGGCCATAACATCTCCTTCGTAAATAGGAGTGCAAACCAGGGTTTGCTGTTAGCAAGGCAAGCCTTGCACTCCATTTTCATTATTGGTGGGATGCGGTCAAACTCGTGATGACTCCTCGTACAATAGGCTCAAAACACCTTGTCATAACGATTATACCACGAGTGAGCTTAAAGATAAAGGTGTTGTTACTGCTCAGCCACGTTATTTCGACCGTAGGGAGAAATCTCCGATAACGCCTGAGTAGTAACAAGGTATAAACTTTTGCTACAAGCTAGTTTTCATCTCAAAAGGTCTTGCTTCATTGCCAAAATATTGGTAATATTAACCAGAGGAGGAAATTATGGCACAGTCAAACTTTCCGGCATTAACTCTGGCAGATTGGCAGCCTACCCGCGATACCCTGCAAACTTACAGCAAGGTCTTAGGCAAAATTCGGCGGGCCTTGACTCCGCCGCAAAAACATTGGTGGCATATCAGTTTGCGAGTGCTATCGGCCGGCCTGACTACCACCGCTATTCCCATCTCTGATGCTGACGATGACGCTACCTTTGAGATGGTTTTGGACCTACAACAGGCGCAGGCGCTCATTACCACCAGTCGAGGCGAAAGCTGGCAGACTGCTCTGAACGGCCAATCGGCCCAGGAATTTTGTGACACCATTTTGGCTGCGTTAGCCAAACTGGGGATTGCCGTCGAGATTGACCGCAGCCTGTTTGCCGACGAAACTCCTCTCAGCCTCGACCCAGCCGCCGCCAAAAATTACTGCCAGGCATTGGTTGCTGTTGACCGGGTACTTAAACAGTTCAAGGCCGAATTGCCCGGCGAAACCAGCCCGGTACAGTTGTGGCCGCATCACTTTGACCTGGCCGTGGTCTGGCTTTCCGGGCGCAAAGTACCTGGGGTAGACCCGGCGGACGAAGAGTGGGCCGACGAGCAAATGAATTTTGGCTTCTCCACCGGCGACGAAGGCATGCCCAACCCCTACTTTTATGCCACCGCTTATCCCTGGCCGGCCGATATTATCGCTGCGGCTTTGCCTGCCGGGGCAACCTGGCACACCCAAAGCTGGAAGGGAGGGCTGTTGATGTATGAGTCGTTGGTGGAGGTCGAAGAGCCGGAGAGAAAACTGCTGACCTTCCTGCGAGCCGTTCAGCAGGCCGGCTCAGCCCTGATGAAGTGATCTATGGTCAGCAAAATCTATCCAGATGCCCCGCGGGTTGCCGTCGGGGCGGTTGTCACTCATCAAAACAAGGTTCTGCTGGTTTTACGTGGCCAACCCCCGGCCAAAGATATGTGGGCCATTCCCGGCGGCAGCGTTGATTTGGGGGAAACCCTGCAAGCTGCCGCTGAGCGGGAGGTGCTGGAAGAAACCGGCCTGAGAATTAAAGCCGGAGAGGTTATTTATACCTTTGATGCGATTCTGCGCGACGAGGCGGGCCGGGTTCAATTTCATTATGTGATTTTGGATTTGAAAGCCGAAGCCCTCGAGCCTGCTCAGCCGTTACAGCCGGGGGATGATGTTTATGATGCGGGTTGGTTTTCCCTGGCCGATCTCGACCGACCCGACCTGGTTATTTCTGATACCACTCGCGCCTTATTGCGCCAATTGTTGAACGGCTCATGATCGATCCGAACCAGTCGCCGCCTAACCATCGCCTGCGCTTGGTTTTTGCCAAAAAAAAACAAATCAAATATATCGGTCATCTGGATTTGGTGCTGGCTTGGGAGCGCGCCCTGCGCCGGGCGCAGATTCCTTTAGCCTACTCCAAAGGCTTCAATCCCCGGCCCAAAATCCAGGTAGCCTCCAGTCTGCCGGTGGGCACGACCGGCTCTGCCGAGATTATGGATATCATAACCACGCAATGGGTGGACCCGGCTGAGGCGCTGGCCCGCATCCGGCTGGCTCTGCCGATGGGCATCGAGTTGCATTCGGTTGAAGCTATCCCCCTCAAAGCGCCAACCCTCCAGCATCTGCTGCGTCAGGCCGACTACCGGGTGATGATCGAAACCGGCTTGCCGCTTGAGGAACTGACTCACCGTATCAAGGCGCTTATGGCTGCGGAGAAGGTTATACAAAACCGTGAGCGCAAAAAACAGCTTGAGGAAATTGACCTGCGCCCCTGGCTGCACGAACTGGCCGTAGAGTCGGTGGGGCCAGGGGAGGTCTATTTGCGCCTGCGCCTGTCAGCCGGCCAATTTGGCAACCTGCGCCCGGAGGAGGTGCTCAAGGCGTTGGGTTTGGCTGATAACTGGGCGGAGGTAGACCGTACCCGCCTGATTTTTGAGGGGGGTGAGCTTTAGAGTTTTCAATCACCATGTTTGCCCTTTTTATAGCCACCCCACAATAGAACGCAGATGATGTAGATTCGACCGATTTACGCTGATTTTTTTGAAGGCTCAAGTCGGGTTTCAAGGGGCTGATTTACGAAAGGAGTGAAGGGGTAGTCCCCGGCTAGGGAATAACGCTGCAAATCAGTGAGACAATTCTTGAAGTGTGGCCAGGATAGCTAATTCCGGTACGGCATCTGTCACAAATGCCTGCCCTACTTCTTGCCTTCTGCCAGCAAGGCCAGGGTTTCCAGCAGTTCGTGTTCGAGCGTACGCTTGCGATAGAAAATCGTACCTTTCGTTTCGGTAAAGGTCCGACCACACCTCTTGCACTGGAACCGCTGCCGTCCCTGCTTGGTCCGGCCAAACTTGCGGATGTTACACTGAACCTGACTATCGTTTGCGAGATCCGAAGGAAACACGCCGGCGGATGGAAAAGGTGATGGATCAATTCCCGATTTTACGAAAATGGGCCAAAACCCAAGCTAGCACCAATACTTTTCAAATAAGATGATGAGGTGGCTTCTTGAGGTATACTTTTTGATTGACGAGATCAAAAAAGGAGGACGTTATTATGGCTTTAGCCGCCTGGTGGGGCAGGGATCCGCTGCCCTCACTTTCATCCCTGGCCAGTTTTTCCGCCGGCCCCACTTCTGACGAGCCAACTCTGGCCCACTTAAACGGTTTGTCGCTCGCTGAAATCCGCAGCCGGTTACAGGCAGGCCACCGGCCTATCTGGCCTATTTATGCAGAACCTGGCCTGGATGATCTGGCTGGTCGTGGTCGCCTGGCAGGAGCCGGATGCGGAGGTTCGGTCGCCGGGCCGGTGATGAAGGTGATGAGCTATCTTTGTGAAGTCATGGGAGACACAGCGAATATACGGCGCATTTCCCGGATCAGGTTCACTTGGTTGAGGTGGGTGGCGATCACCAACTCGCTGACCAATTGGCTTTCATCCGGCAACAGGTTCAGTCCTTCTTGTTAGAGTACGCAGATTAGTAGAAGGTGTCCTCCCCCTGCTTTTTTTGTATAGTATATTTTTCGTATAGTATTATATAGATAAAAAAAGGGGGAGGTGAAGAAACAAAGGGCTTTTTTTAGAGCAGCTTTCCTGTCAAGCAGGAGAAAGCCGCCTCTTTCCTCAGGCAAGAGGGGACCGGCTGCGTGGGGAAAGTTGTCGCAGGTCAAAAGAGTTGGGGCAAGGCCAAACCTCAATGGCCGCTCTGAAGCGCTGCTTGACACCCCCTTCTTCTTCTGTTATTATACGTCGTATAAGAAAAGTTATGCGACATAATTGATGCAGAGCGAGATTGCTCCACATCCCCCTGGTTTATTTTTGCAGAGACCGGAGAAAAAATGGAAGAACAAAATCTGAGCTTCAACAATGAACAGGCCGTTTTTTTGAAAACTGTCGCCGGTGGACAATCAAACCACACTGCCCAGACTTATGGCCAAGCCCTCGCTTATCTACGCCGTTATCTCGAAGAGTCCTATCAGTGGACTGGGACTACCCCGATTGCCAATCTTGAGCCTAAGATGCTGCAAGAATTTCCCACCTGGCTGCTTCGGCAGTATTACCAACCCAACAGCTACACCGCTCCTATTCCTCTGGCCGAAAGTACGCGGGCGTTGTATCTGACCGCCACCATCCGCTTCCTGCACTTCCTGGTCCTGCGTAAGAGTCTGCCCGCTTTTGACTTTATCGAATATACCCGGATCAAAGAAGAACTGCACCGGGCCACCAATGTCAAGTCTAAACCAGTGGATCAAAAAATCCCCCCTATTGAGGTTGTGGCTGCGCTCATTGATGCCGCCAAACAGCCTCCCCAATTAAAAGATAACCTCACTCCAGCCGACCGGCAGCGCCAGCATCTCGCCTGGCGGCGAGATTTGGCCATTCTTCTGAGCCTGAAATCATCAGGGATGCGGGTCAGTGAGTTGACCGGTTTAAAGCGAGCCAATCTGGACTATAGCCGCCAGGGGGCCTGGGTGGAAGGCAAGGGCCGCAAAACGCGCTTTGTGGCCTTTGACGACGAAGCCTGGGAAGCAATCCAGACCTACTTAAAGGAAAGAAACGACGAAGCTTTACCAACGCAGGTGGAACGTTATCCCCTCTTCTGCCGGCACGACCGCAAAGCCAAAGCCGAGACGCGGCTTCCTTTGTCGGTTCGAGCGATCCAACGGCTGATGGAGCAGTTATCCGAGCGGGCTAACCTGTCCAGCCGGTTCAACCTGTCCCCCCATTCCCTGCGCCACTACTTTGCCAACGGTTTGTTAGAATTGACCGGCAATATCGCTCTGGTGCAGGAAGCGTTGGGCCACCAGGACCCCAAAACAACCCGCGGTTATACTCGGGTCAAAGTAGAGCAAATTATAGACGGAGTGCGGAACCTGGGTAAACAGGAGAAACAGGAGCGAGGGGATTAGGAGTCAGCATTGGCGGGCGCTGCCAGCACCCGTTTGAGCCACTGACCTGTATAGCTGGCTGGAGCGGCGGCGACCAGTTCCGGGGTACCGGCAGATACAACCCGCCCCCCGCCCTGCCCGCCTTCGGGGCCAATATCAATAATCCAATCGGCAGACTTGATCACGTCCAGGTTGTGTTCAATAACAATTACGGTGTTGCCCGCATCCACCAGCCGACCCAGCACGGCTAATAACCGCTCGATGTCGGCAAAGTGAAGGCCGGTAGTTGGTTCGTCCAAAATATACAGTGTTTTGCCCGTAGAACGACGGCTCAGCTCTTTAGACAGTTTGACCCGCTGGGCCTCGCCGCCGGATAAGGTGGTGGCCGGCTGGCCCAGAGTGACGTAGCTCAACCCGACCGCTTGTAGCGTTTCCAGCTTGTTGCGAATAGCCGGGATGTTGGAGAAAAATTCCAAGCCTTCGGCTACGGTCATATTGAGGGCTTCGGTAATATTTTTGCCTTTGTACTTGATTTGTAGCGTCTCGCGGTTGTAACGCTGGCCCTGGCAAACCTCACAAGGCACATAAATATCAGGTAGAAACTGCATTTCGATTTTGATAATCCCGTCGCCCTCGCAAGCTTCGCAGCGCCCCCCTTTGACATTGAAGCTGAACCGCCCCGCTTTGTAACCGCGCAGTTTGCTCTCCGGGAGGCTGGCGTACAGGTCGCGCAGCGGCCCAAACAGGCCTGTGTAGGTCGCGGGATTACTACGCGGCGTCCGTCCGATGGGGCTTTGGTCAATATCAATCACTTTGTCAATATGCTCGATGCCGCTGATACTATCGTGACGGCCCGGCTTGGTGATGGCCCGATACATCACCTGGGCCAGTTTGTTGTAGAGGATGTCTACCACCAAGCTGCTCTTGCCGCTGCCGCTGACACCGGTGACGCAGACAAATTTACCCAACGGGAATTTGACATCAATGTTTTTGAGATTGTTCTCTTTGGCCCCCCGCACCACAATCTCTTTGCCATTGCCGGGCCGGCGCACCGCCGGAATGGGGATACCCCTGTCCCCACGCAAATACTGCGCCGTCAGCGAAGTACTTTCGGCCAGAAACGAGTCGCGGTCAGCCGACCAGACGACCTCGCCGCCGTATTTGCCCGCACCCGGCCCCATGTCCACAATCCAGTCGGCGCTGCGGATGGTATCCTCGTCGTGTTCGACCACTAGGACGGTGTTGCCCAGGTCGCGCATCCCCTTTAAGGTTTCAATCAAACGCTCGTTGTCCCGCTGGTGCAGCCCGATGCTCGGTTCGTCCAAAATGTAAAGACAGCCCATCAACTGCGACCCAATCTGAGTGGCCAGGCGGATGCGCTGCGACTCACCCCCGGACAGGGTAGCCGCGGCCCGGCTGAGGGTGAGATAATCCAGGCCGACATCGCGCATAAATTGCAATCGGGCGATGATTTCTTTAAAAATCTGGCCGGCAATGAGCAGTTGGCGCTCGGTCAAAACGACCGCCGCCGGCTGACCGCCGACCGCCGTCCCGTTACCGCCCCTCGTTCCCCCTTGCTCCCCTGCTCCCCTGCCCCTCTGCTCATCTCCCCGCAGCATTCTGAACCAGTTCAGAGCCTCGGTTACGGCCAAGTCGCTCACCTGATGAATCCCCAGGTTGGCAATGGTTACAGCCAGGGCCTCCGGACGCAACCGGTGGCCGCCGCAGGCCGGGCAGGTGCGGGTGGACATATACTGCTCGATTTCGCTAACAGCATAGGTGTTGTTGGCGTTGGCTGCCTCTTTATAACGACGCTGCAAATGCGGCACCACCCCTTCAAAGGCGGTGGTGTAACTGCGTAGTTCGCCTTCGGCATTGTGGTAGCGCAGGGTCATCTGGTCGCCGGCCTTGCCGCCGTAGAGAATAATATCACGCTGCTTCGGCCCAAATTCGGAGATGGGGGTCTGGAGGGGCAGGTTGTAGTGGTTGGCAACGGCAGCAATAAGCTGGGCGTAATAGCCCTCTTTGTTCCCTTGGCTGAGTTTGGTCCAGGGCCGAATGGCACCCCCGGCCAGAGTTTTGTCGGGGTTCAGGACCAGTTCGGGGTCAACTTCCAGCTTGACTCCCAGACCGCCACAGACCGGGCAGGCTCCGTGTGGGCTGTTAAAACTAAACAGGCGCGGCTCGATTTCTGGCAGGCTGACGCCGCAGTAAACGCAGGCAAAATGTTCACTGAACAGCCGATCCCAGGGCTTGTCCGGGTTAGTCACATCCTGGACAATTAACGCCCCATCGCCCAATTTCAGGGCCGTCTCAACCGAGTCGGCCAGGCGGGTGGCATCGTCGTCAGGCGAGTTGCGCCGGATAACCAACCGGTCCACCACCGCTTCGATGGTGTGGAGCTTGTGCGGCTCCAGCTCAAAATCTTCGTCCAGGTCACGAACCAGGCCATCTACCCGCGCCCGCACAAAGCCGGCTTTGCGAATATCCTCGAATACCGCCTTGTGTTCCCCTTTGCGCTCGCGAACCAGCGGAGCCAGGATCATCACCCGGCTGCCGTCGGGTTTATCCAGAATAGCATCCACGATCTGTTGGGTGGTTTGGATGTTGACCTCGCGCCCACAAGTAGGGCAGTGCGGCGTGCCAATGCGGGCATACAGCAGGCGCAGGTAATCGTGGATTTCGGTCACAGTGCCGACGGTAGAGCGCGGGTTGTGGCTGGCCCCTTTCTGGTCAATCGAGATGGCCGGGCTGAGACCCTCGATCTGATCCACGTCGGGCTTGTTCATCTGCCCCAGGAATTGGCGAGCGTAAGCCGAAAGGCTCTCGACGTAGCGGCGCTGGCCCTCGGCGTAGATGGTATCAAAGGCCAGACTGCTTTTGCCGCTGCCCGACAGGCCGGTAATCACAATCAACTGGTCGCGGGGCAGTTCCAGGTTGACATTTTTTAAGTTGTGCTCGCGCGCGCCGCGAATGACAAGTTTCTTTTGAGTCATCTCTCACTCCTGACCGCTGACCACATCAGGGTCGTCGGCGGTCATCAAAAAACCAATTTATAACTGTACCATCAACCTGGAGTTTTTGCAATGAAACCGGCGGCAATTGAATAGACCGACGGCTGGCAGCATGGTACAATACCCCGGCAAACAAAGACGTTTAGCTTATCTCCAAGAGGAGCACATTAAAATAATGCCACCATCCAATTACATTACTCTGGAAGAACAATACGGCGCGCACAACTATCATCCCCTTGATGTGGTTTTGGAACGAGGTCAGGGGGTATGGCTATACGATGTGACCGGTAAGCAATATATGGACTGCCTTAGCGCCTACTCGGCGGTGAACCAGGGTCACTGTCACCCCCGCCTGGTTCAAACGATGATTGAACAAGCCCAACGCCTCACGCTGACCTCACGTGCTTTCCGTAACAATAAGTTAGGCCAGCTTTATAAAAGTTTGCACGACCTGACAGGTTATGACCTGACCCTGCCCATGAACAGCGGCGCTGAGGCGGTCGAAACGGCCCTGAAAGCTGCTCGCAAGTGGGGTTATCAGGTTAAAAAAGTCGCGCCGGATCAGGCGGAGATTATCGTCTGTGAGGGTAACTTTCACGGACGGACTATTGCCATTGTTGGTTTTTCATCCGAGGCGCAGTACAAAGAGGATTTTGGACCTTTCGCGCCCGGCTTCAAGCTCATCCCCTATGGCAATGCCAGAGCACTGGAAGCAGCCATCAGCCCCAACACCGTTGCCTTTCTGGTTGAACCGATCCAGGGTGAAGCTGGGGTAGTTATGCCCCCGCCGGGCTATCTACGGGAGGTCAGGCAGATTTGTGACCGGCACAATATCCTGTTCATGGCCGACGAAATCCAGACTGGCCTGGGCCGAACCGGCCAGCTTTTTGCCTGTGACCACGAGGGAGTCCGGCCCGACGTGATGATTATCGGCAAGGCGTTGGCCGGCGGTTTTTACCCGGTTTCAGCCGTGCTGGCTTCTCAGGCGGTACTGGGCCTGTTTCGACCGGGCGATCACGGCAGCACCTTTGGCGGCAATCCCTTGGGGGCCGCCGTGGCCATCGAGGCGCTGGCAGTGCTGACCGAGGAGAAGCTGATTGAGAATGCGCACGAGCTGGGCGAATATTTCCAGGAACGCCTGACCGAAATCCCCAGCCCCCACGTGAAAGAGGTTCGCGGCAAAGGGTTACTGATTGGGATGGAGCTAAAACCGGAGGCCGGCGGGGCGCGGCGCTTCTGCGAGGCGCTGCAAGAGCGGGGCATCCTGTGCAAAGAAACACACCAACATGTGATCCGTTTTGCCCCTCCCCTGGTCATCAAACGTGAAGAAATTGATTGGGCCATAGAAAAAATCACAGATGTTTTAAACATCGTGTGAATCCCTCTTCTTGAAGTATGAAGATCTCACAGGTACGTTCCCCGAAAACATGTAAGGTCTGGACCTAAAGAAGATTAAAGATTGGAGATTAAACAATCTCCAATCTTTAATCTCCAATCTGCCCTCAAATAGTAAATTTCTCTCCCGTCAAGGAATCTCGATTTTAATTGTCAAGGTTTCTTTATAGACAAATCCCCCATCTTCCATTAAACTGAATTATTTCCTTTGTAAAGAGAATACTGAGCCTAGCTGATAATACAGTCAAGGCGGCTGTCAAACCTGTAGAAGACTTTTGAGTTGGCTAACCCATGAAAAACCGGTTATTTTCAGCAAGCCCAACTTATAGCCCAACTACACCTCCGGCGAAAAACCCATGGTTCGTGCGTCTACAAAATTTAGGCCGTTTCACCGAGCCTGAGTCTGTGCCACTGTGGCTGCGGCTGAGCTGGGATACAGTGGCGCTCATGGGCATCGCCGGGTTTGCCCTAAGCTATGCCGGCTTTTTATTGCGCAATGATCTGTTTCTCTATGGCGATCATCCGGGCCAGTTCTATCGGTTGTGGCAGTTGCTGGGGGTTATTTGGCCGGAAGAAGGCCGCCTCATCGGCTGGAGTCCCTATTGGTATGCCGGTTATCCTGAGCTACAATTTTATCCGCCTGGTTTTGCCTTGGCTGGTTGGCTTATTTGGATGGCCAGCTTTCAACAACTCCCCCTCTTTGTTGTCTATCAAATTTTAGTTTTTGCCAGTTTTGTGCTGCCGGCCATTGGGTTTTATTTGCTGCTGGCCTGGGGGTTGGGCGATCGTTTGGCCGGATTAGCCGCAGCCTGGTTGGCCCTAACCGCTCCGCTGCCGTTGGGCGGCGTCCAGGGGACAATGATCGGTATGGTGGGGGAACGGCTGGCTTTTGGCTTCATGCCGTTGTTGGTTTTGACGGGCTTGTGGTTGATACGTACGGAACGTAAACTCTGGCCCGTTCTCCTTACCGGCCTGATCCTGGCGGCCATCCTCCTTTTGCATCCTTACCAGGCTATTTTGCCGGTGGGCATCCTCGGCTTGTATACCCTTTTTCTGGGAGCAGGCCGGTTCAGACGCTTACAGTGGCTTGCGGTGACGGTTTTGTTAGGCTTTGGGTTGACTGTCTTTTGGTGGTTTCCCCTGGGCTGGCGGCGACGATTTTTTATCCCCCTGATCGAGGCTCCTCTTCAGGAAATTCAGACCAATCTGGAAGCCCTGCTTTGGTTTGAGGGGATGGGCTGGCTGCTGCTTATGGCTGTTGTGGGTCTATTTTTACGGCCCGCAGTGTACCGCTGGCTAACTGCGGCTATCTTTTTGGGGGGCCTGAGCCTGCTGGGTTTTATCTTTTTTGATTATCATGTCCTGGTTGAACAGCTCAATTTTTATGCCCTCGATCCGGTACGATTGATTGCCGGCGTCACTTTTACCCTTTTTATTGCTCTGGCGGTCGGCCTCTCAAATTTGGCATGGATGGGAACACGGCTGCTACAACAGGCAAACTGGGGAATTGCGGGACTGCCTCTTGTCTTGTTTATTCCGGGACTGATTTATGCCGACATTACGGCTGATTACGACTTTGCAAAGTGGATAAGTAAATGGCAGCCGGCGTCTCAACAAACACCGATTTTTTGGCGCGAAGCTGCTGCCCGGTACGATTTTCCAACCGCTTTAAAGATGATGGCGGCTACACCGGGCCGAATTCTCTTTACTTCTCATTACAGTTTGTTGTTTGATGTTCCCACCAGCCTTAAAGGGCTCACCCCCTATTTCATTCAACGGGAGATTTTGGGCGGCACCTTTACCCATCGCACCCCCGTAGGCAGCTACTTATGGCTGGGCCAGGCCAGGCCCCCTGTATTACGCGGCAAAGTAGAGCGGCAGGACGACAAAACTCTGGCCGGAGTAGCCTGGGAGAATATGCAGGATGACTTTTTCTTTGACCTGGTGCGTCGTTTTAACGCCACCCTCATTGTTACCACCGCCACCGACGCCCACGCCCACGCCTTTTTGGATAGCTCATCCCGCTTTAGCAAGGTTTGGTCTAATCGCCTTTTTACTTTCTACCAACCTGTTGGCTATCACCCCACCTGGGCTGAAGCCAGCCAGGCAACCGCCACTGTGCGCCGATATGAGCGCACAGCTATTGATATCGATATCCTCGAGGCCAGGCCGGAAGCAACGCTGTCTATTAAAGTGGCTAATTATGAGTTGTGGCAGGCAGAAATCAACGACCAGACGCTACCGATCCAAACCGATGCCTATGGACTGATGCATTTGTTTTTGCCGCCGGGAAGTTACACTGTTCAGCTTCGCTATGAACCGGGCTGGCCGGAATGGCTAGGCGATGCTTTGAGTGGGACGACGCTGGTAATTGCTCTAGGCAACCTGATTTGGGGATTGCTTCGGCCTCCGGCCTCGCAATGACTTGCTATGATTACTCCACTGCTTCAACCGGGGGAACTTTAGGCATAGACAATACCCCGTAGTAAGCCGGGGCGGTTTGCAATTCGGGGTAGCCGGGGTAAACAATACTCCAGAAGGTTTGCTCGTCGTGCCAATCCCATTGGGGGTTAGCAATGTAGATCAGGCTCATCACCCCAATCCAGGGCTGCCAGTGGGTTTCGGCGTAAGCATAGGCACGCTGCAAATATTTGTCCTGCTGTTCAGGGGTCACAGCGTGCCAGTGATAGGCTGATTTAGGACGCGGATCAACCGTCCAGCCGAATTCTAGCACTACCACTTTTTTGGCCCCATCGCCGTTGCGCTCCATAATAGCGCGAATATCTTCGACATGGCGGAAGCTGTAAACCCGGCGTAATTCTTCGGGGGCGCTGTCGCCGTTATTTAGCTTGGGGTTGGCGGCTACCTCCGCCGGGTCGGTTTCCGGCGGGCTTTTATAGCCGGCGGCATGGACGCCCAAGGCGTCGAAATAGGCGCCCCCCCCGGCGTCATACATCCCCTGCACAAAGTAAATATCGGGCATGGCTTCGGCGTCGTGGCGGGTGGTCGGGGCCAGCCCGGCGCTGATGACAATGGCCTGGGGGTCGGCGGCTTTGACCGCCTGATAGCCGGTTTTCAGCAATGCCACATACCCCGCCGGATTGGGCGGCTTATTCCCCCACTCGCGGGCCAGGTTCGGCTCATTCCAAATCTGGTAGGCTTCGACCCGCCCCTGGTAACGCTCGGCCACGGCAAAAACGTAATCGTAAAAGTCTTGCAGCTTGTCCGGTGGGCTAACCTCCGGCAGCGGCGTTTGGGAAGCCCAGGCCGGCTGCGCCCCCAGGCGAACAATCACCTTTAGGCCGTGGGCATCAATCTGCTCCATCATCCGGTCGGCGATGGCCCAATGC
Source organism: Anaerolineae bacterium (assembly GCA_023151115.1). The sequence goes on along the minus strand of JAKLJP010000014.1, from coordinate 92,088 downwards.
CAGGCCCCTTTGGCGTGCCCCTCGACCTCACGCCAGGGGATTTCCTGTTTGATCCAGCGAAAGCCGGCATCCTGAACCAGTTGCAGGTCGCGGTCGGCCACCTCCGGTTGCCAGTAGAGAAACACTTGCATGCCGTAATCGGGCGAGGACATCACTTTAGCCGGGTCAACGGTAGGGCTGTAGACCGCCGTAGGAGCAACTGCCGCCGTCGCCGGTGTAGCGGCCGGATTGACTGAAGCAGCGGTATCGTCGGTCCCACCACATGCTGGAAGCAGAAGGGCAGGGAGTATCAAGAGGTAAATCACTATCACTTGTCGCAAAATCTATTTTATCCTTAAAAGTTTTGGCCGTCGCCGGACGGTCGTTCAATTGTAAACATTTGGCGCAGATAGGCAATTTTTGTTCAGGGGGTTTGTCCCTGCTGGCAAGCTGGATTACAATGCCGGTCTATCAAAAATCCTCAATACGGAGACACAGGCATGAATAAGCAAGAAATTCTAGATAAACAGAAGAAGTATTTATGGCCCAACCACCTGCTTTACTATACCGAACCGCTGCCGTTGGACCACGGCGACGGCATGTATGTGTGGGATGTGGAAGGCCACAAATACCTGGACTTTTTTGCCGGAATTTTGACCACCAGTGTCGGCCACAATCACCCCAAAGTGACCCGGGCGGTGCAAGAGCAAGCCGGCAAGCTGCTCCACTCTTCCACCCTCTACCCGAATGAGAACCACGTCAAGCTGGCCGAAAAGATGGCCCAGATTACGCCCGGCAAGCTGCAAACCTCGTACTTTACCAACTCCGGCACCGAGGCCGACGAGACGGCGGTGATGCTGGCCAAATGCTACACCGGCTACCAGGAGATCATTGCTCTACGGCATGGTTACAGCGGGCGTTCGCCGATGGGTATGAGTCTGACTGGCCAGGCCAGTTGGCGCATCGGCGGGACGCATATTTTGGGCATCAAGCACGCCATGAATCCCTACTGCTACCGCTGCCCGCTTAAAATGAACCCCGAAACCTGCGGCGCGGCCTGCGCCGAAGATGTCGAAGAGGTCATCAAAACCTCGACCTCCGGCCGGATTGCCGCCTTCCTGGCCGAGCCGATCCAGGGAGTCGGCGGCTTTGTGACCCCACCCAAAGAGTATTTCAAAATCGTGGTCGAGATTGTCCACAACTACGGCGGCCTCTTTATCTGCGACGAAGTTCAGACCGGTTTTGGCCGTACCGGCGACAAGTGGTTTGGCATCGAGCATTGGGAGGTGGAGCCGGATATTATGACCATGGCCAAGGGCATTGCCAACGGCCTGCCGATGGGCAATACCATCACCACTGAAGCGATTGCCCAGGGCATGGTCGGCCAGGGTTTGACCATCAGCACCTTTGGCGGCAACCCGCTTTCGACGGCGGCCTCGCTGGCCACCATCGAGGTGATGGAGACCGAGGCCACCCCGCAGCACATTGGTGAAGCCGGCGGGCTACTGCGGGCCGGGCTGGAGAAACTGCAAGAGAAGTATCCGCTCATTGGCGATGTGCGCGGTATGGGGCTGATGCAGGGGGTGGAGCTGGTCAAAGACCGCCAGACCAAAGAACCGGCCCCAGAAGCCGTGGTGGCCGTGTTTGAGCAGACCCGCGCCCGCGGTCTGCTCATCGGCAAAGGGGGGATGTATGGCAACGTCCTGCGCATCGCTCCACCGTTGATTGCCAGCCAGGAACACGTGGAAGAGGCGCTGAACATTCTGGATCACGCCTTTGCCCAGGTACAAGAGTTGAATTTGTGATGACAAACACCGCCTTGATCGAGTAGATTAAGGCGGCGTTTTTAATGTCGAGCAGAAGTCTTATTCAAGCACCTTACCGAATTTTGCTTGCAGTCAAATTTCATTAGAGTCGTCCCTCGCGCCAGCGAGCCAGGGCGTCGAGGTTGGAGGCAAAGCCGATGTCGGGCGGCAGATCGTCGGGACTAAAGAGGGCTACGGCGTCGGCGTCGTCGTTGGGTTGGGCTGCACCGCCGGTAATGCGCCCGTGATAGACAATCAACACCCCGCTGCCGCGATAATTCTCGTAATAATAAACATCAATCAGCCCGGCAATCTCCACCGTGAAGCCGCTTTCCTCCTGACATTCACGTATGGCCGTGTCTTGGGGCGTCTCGCCGATTTCCATAAAGCCGCCGGGCAGACACCACGTGCCGCGGGCGGGGTCGGCGCTGCGCCTGACCAGCAGCACCCGGTTGTCGTCGCTCAGGGCCAGCACCGCCGCGCCGACCTTGGGATCAATGAACTGCACAAAGCGACAGTTCGGGTCGGCACAGACCCGGCGCAGGCGGCCATAGGCCAGCCGATCGGTCATTTCTCGGCCACAGCGCGGGCAGTAGCGAAAACCCTGCCGCAGCGAGGCGGCTTCTTCGGCAGTGAGGGTGATTTCATCGGGGGTATCAGCCATTGTGATAATGAAGATTGAAGATAGAAGATAGTAACCAGCAGTTAGAAACTATCTTCTATCCTCTATCTTCTATTCTCTATCCTCTATCTACCGCTTTCCGCGCGGCCCAAATGTTGCAGGTCGGCGCAGTAATTGGGGTGACGCAGCCGGCGCCGAGGATAAAGCGCCAGCCGCCGGTGGCCTCAAGCGCGGCTTTGGCTTCGGCCTGAACGGTCTCCGGGGTGCCGCGCAGCATAGTTTCCCACTGGCGCAGCCCGCCGCACAAAGCTTTGTCAGTGCGGCGCATGGCCTCACCCAGCGACGGGGGCGTTTCCACATCGTGCCAGTTGATGGCCTGGACCGGGTAGTTGGCTACCAGATCAAACATCACATTGACTCCGTGCAGGTGCAGCAAGTTAAACCACATGCCCTCGGTTGCGGCCAGAATTTGCAAATCGAGCGGCTGGCAGAAGTCGCGGTATTCGGCTTCGGTCAGCAGGTCGTAGGTGGCGTGCTGCACAGCCACAAAGATACCGGCGGCCCCGGTTGACCGGCGCAGCGCCTCGATAAAGCGGAGGGTGGACTCGGTCAGCACGGCCAGCCCGGCTTTCACCGCGTCGGGGTGCTGGCGCAAATCGGCCAGCAAGCGCGGCCCGGCCAGGTTTTTGGCCTGCGACAGCGGATTAAAAATGGTCTGGATAAAAGGCGCTTCCTCGCCCAAAGCCTGGCCCAACAGCTTATTGGCCTCAATCACCTCGCCAAACAAACCCTGGCGCGGGTCCAGCGGCTTGAGCTTGAGCCAATCTTCCGCCGATTGAATAATCCGCGAACCCCATTCGCGGGTGCCTTCCTCGTTGCCCACCCAGCGGCTTTCCGCGCCGTAGCCGGCCACCATAAAATCGCTGCTGGGCGTCACTTTGATAAAATCAAAATCATAGGTCCGTTGAAACTCCAGGTGGGCGCGGGCCAGTTCGGCGGCGTAGCGGTCGTCCACCGGCCAGTGCCGCCACAGGGCTACGGCCGGCCGGTCCACCGGGGCGCCGGCAAAGGTTGCCTCAAGGCGTTGGCGTTTGGTCATAGGTGTAGTCATCGGTTTTACTCCTTAATCTTCACTTTTTCCTATTCATAGTGATATCTACAGGAAATAATGATGATCTCTGTCTCGATCACTTTATAGACCAATCTATGTTCATCGTTGATACGCCTTGACCAGTAAGTAGCCACTCAGTTCGTACTTCAACGGTTCTGGTTTGCCAAGGCCAGTGAATGGGCTGCGGTTGATATCGTGAATCAGTTCAATAATCTTCTTGTGAAGCTTCTTTTCTTGTTTGGCCCAGTCGTTAAAATCTTCAAAGGCGCTAAATTCAAAGACAACTTTTCTCATTGTAGATCAGCGAGGTTGACTTCAACGAGATCACGTTTTTGCTCAACATTCTTCATAGCGGCCAATAATCTTTTTTTATTAGCTTCTGATCGAGTCAAATAATCGGTTTCATCAACTTCATAGACAGCAATTTCAATCTCTTTATCTTTAAAGAGTGTTTTTAAGCCCTCAACAAATTCAGCATCAAGCTCATTAGCATTTAAGCGATAAATAGAATACATGGGTTTTTCTCCTACTTTATCGGTCCTGCTAAAAATTAGCAATCCAGAGTTCTCAATTGTCAACTAATTGCTTTTACCCTAACCTCAACTCATCCTTCACCGTGCGATAGAGCGTATCCGCTTTGAGTTCACCCAGGGTATAACAGGGGCCTTGCAGTTCGTCGGCCAGGGCCTGGGCCAGGCCGCGATCAAAGCTGGCGTGCTCCATGTTGATCACCACCGAGCGGATGCCCTCTTCCTCGATCATCTTGGCCACGCGATGAGCCTCTTCCTGGGCCGGCAAATCGGTCACGGAGACGTTGCCCGCGCCGTCGGTCAGCAGAATCATCATGGCCATAATTTCGGGGTGGAGCCGTTTTTGCTGAGTCAACACCCGATGGGCTAATAACAGCCCGGCTGACAGCGGCGTTTTGCCACCGACCGGCACATCGGCCAGGGCGTGTTTAGCTAACTCAACGCTGGAGGTGGGGGGCAGGACCAGCCGCGCTTCCTCTTTCTGAAAGACCACCAGACCCACCTGGTCGCGGCGCTGGTAGGCATCGAGCAGCAGGCTCATGATCGCGCCTTTGGTGGCTTCCATGCGCTCGGCAGCGGCCATACTCCAACTGGCGTCTACCACAAAGAGGATCAGATTGGCGGCGCGGCGCACCCGGACTTTGTCTTGAATATCCTGCCGCTCGACGGCCAGGGCACGCTCGGAGCGGTCGCGGCCCAGTTGGAAGGGCGCAGCGGCGCGGAAGGTGGCGTCGAAGGCTACGTCTTTGGGTTTGCCTTGCGCGGGGCGCGCCTGGATATAGCGGCCCCGCTTGCGGTCTGTGCGGGTGTAACTGCGTTTGCCCGCCGTCTGGCGGGTCATTTTATCGAGGGGGGTTTGCAGCCGGCGAGTGGCAAAATCCTGGCCGATGGTAATGGGCGTGTTGGCCTGGCTTTTGTCGCCAGAAGCTTGGTTGGATTTATCGGGCTGCGGCGGCAACCCCTGGGAAGGGGGAACCTGCTGGTTGGAGTCGGGGTCTACCGCTTCGTTATCGTTTTTTTTTCCTCGGTCATCATATTCTGGGCTTCGCTGGAGGTAGCCTGCTGCTCCACCTTTTCAGCCGCTTCCTCGCGCACTTGCTTCAGGCGTTCTTCGAGCGCCTGGAATTGGGCGGTGGTATCCTGGAATGGCTGGCGTTTGAGCCGGTGCGGCAGGGCCAGTTCAGCGGCCATCAGAATGTCGGGCAAATTAATCTTCTCCCGACCGTTGAAGGCGGCGTGGGCCAGGGCCGTGCGCAAAATGACGATATCGCCCCGGTGACCGTCCACTTTCATTTCGGCCATCAATTCGGCGATGGTATACAGGTCACGCCGGTTGTACACCACTTTAGGCAGGGTTTGGCGGGCCTGGGTGATTTTCTCGGCCAGTTCGGCTTCTTTGGGCTGCCACTCCTGGTAAAACTGCTCCGGGTTGCGATCAAATTTAAGGGTGCGTTCCAAAATTTCCATGCGCGAGGCGGCATTGGAGATGCTCTGGATGTCCACGCACAGGGCAAAGCGGTCAAGGAGCTGCGGGCGCAGATCGCCTTCTTCCGGGTTCATGGTGCCGACAAAGATAAAGCGGGCCGGGTGAGCAAAGCTGATACCTTCGCGCTCGACCACGTTGACCCCCATCGCCGCCGAGTCGAGCAGCAGGTCAACCACATGGTCATCCAGCAGGTTAACCTCGTCAACATAAAGCAGGCCGCGATTGGCCGCCGCCAGCACACCCGGTTCAAAATGGCGCTCGCCCTTTTTAATCGCCTTTTCGATGTCGAGTGTGCCGACCACTCGATCTTCGGTGGCGCTGACCGGCAAATCCACAAAACGGATGCGGTGCTTGACTACTTTTAGCTCTTGCCCTTGCGCCTGGCGTTCTTTGGCCCAATCCGACCAGGTATCGGGGGCGTTGGGGTCGTCGTTAAAGGGCGAGTCGGCAAACACCTCGATTTCCGGCAAGAGGGCCGCCATAGCCCGCGCCGCCGTAGATTTGGCCGTACCGCGCTCGCCGCGGATCAGCACCCCGCCGATTTGCGGGCTAATTGCATTTAAGATCAGGGCCATTTTCATGCGGTCTTGACCGACAATGGCGGTAAAGGGAAAGATTGAGGGCATTGTGTTCTTCCTGAATGTTTTTGGCTTTAATGGTGGAAGGTTGGAAGAATGGAAGGCTGGAATTTTACCAACCTTCCAGCCTTCCATTCCTCCATTCTTCCGTTAATCTTTTTCTTCCTGCTTTTCTTTCTGAGCCTGGGCAATAATATCATTGGCGATATGGCTGGGCACCGGTTCGTAGTGAGAGAGGGTCATGGTATAGACTCCCCGGCCTTGGGTAATCGAGCGCAGGTCGGTGGCATACCGCTGCACTTCGGCCAGCGGGGCCTGGGCGGTGATGATGGTATTGCCGCGCACCTGTTCCATGCCCGACATACGGCCGCGGCGGGTGCTGAGATTGCTGGTCACATCGCCGGTGTACTCTTCGGGCACGGTGATGGTCATGTTCATAATCGGTTCCAGCAAAATAGGGCCGGCCTCTTTTACGGCCAATTTAAAAGCTTCGCGCCCGGCAATCTGGAAGGCGATGTCTTTGGAGTCAACCGGGTGTTCTTTGCCATCGTAAACAATGGCTTTAACATCTACCACCGGATAACCGGCAATGACGCCCTGCTCCAAAACCTGCTTGATGCCCTTTTCAATCGAGGGCAGGAAAGGCTGCGAGATGGAGCCGCCAAAGATTTCACTTTTAAACTCAAAGCCGGCTCCCCGCTCTTGCGGCTCAACCCGCAGGTGAACCTCGCCAAATTGACCTGCGCCGCCGGTTTGTTTTTTGTGACGGTATTGGGCTGAGGCCGTCCGCGAGATCGTTTCGAGCATGGGCACACGCGGGACTGCCGTTTCAACCCCCAGCCCAAAACGGGTGGCCATGCGTTTCACAGCAATATCCACATGGGTATCGCCCATGCCTTCCAGCAGGGTTTGCCGGGTGGCCGACTCGTAACGATGGCGCAGGGTCAAATCCTCTTCGGCAATGCGGGCCAGGCTGGGGCCGAGTTTGGCCGCATCGCCCTGGGTTTTGGGCGTCAAGGCAACGGCATAGACCGGTTCCGGGTACTTGACCATCGGCACGATGAATGGGCGGGCCTTATCGCCCAAGGTGTCGCCGGTCTGAGTGTGGGCCAACTTAACCACCCCGACAATATCGCCGGCGGCGGCTTCGCTCATGCCCAACTGCTCCTTCCCTCGCGGCGAGAAAAGACCGGCAATACGTTCTTCCTCATTCGTGCGCGGATTGAAAGCCCGCGAGTCGCCTTTGAGCGTGCCCGACCAGACCCGCAGATAGCTCAGCCGGCCATACTGGTCATTAATCGTTTTGAAGACCTGGGCCACCAACGGACCATTAGAGGCGCACTTTAAGCTTTCATCGGCGTTGGTTTTGCCATTTTTAACCGTTATCTCGACGGCAGGGGTGGGGAACGTTTCGACAATGGTGTGCATAAAGCCGCGCACCGCAACGTTGGCCGTGGCCGAGCCGCAGAAGACAGGCACGATTTTCCGGGCGGCTAATCCCGCTTGCAAGCCGTGATCAATTTCGGCTTCGGTCAAGGCTTCACCGTCAAAATATTTCATCATCAACTCATCGTCGCCCTCAGCCGCATATTCGACTACCTGGGTGCGAAACTCTTCGATGTCGGCGGCCATGTCCTCGGGCGGGGCGCTGGTTTTGCCGCTGCCGGTGCGGGCGGTTTGAGTAATCATATCCACCACGCCTTCAAAATGGTCGCCTTTGCGGATGGGTAGTTCCATCGGCACAAAGGTGGCTTCAAAGGTGTGGCGGAGTTGGTCAATCACCCGGCGGTAACTGGCGTTGGGCCGGTCCATTTTGTTGAGGAAAATGGCGATGGGTTTTTGGTTATCTACGGCCATCTGCCAGGCCAGTTGAGTGCCGACCTCAACCCCGGCGGAGGCATCCATGACCAGCACCACCACATCGGCCACGTGAACGCCGCTGAGCATTTCGCCCTGAAAGTCGGCATAACCGGGGGCGTCCAAAACGTTGATTTTATACCCTTCCCATTCGCAGGGAATGACAGACAAATTCAGCGACATAGTGCGGTGGATTTCTTCCTCGTCGTAGTCGGACACGGTGTTGCCATCCTCGACCTTGCCCAGGCGGTTGATTGCGCCACAATTAAACAGCATAGCCTCGGCTAATGAAGTTTTACCACATCCACTGTGCCCCAGGAGAACCACGTTGCGTATTTTGTCTGTTGAGTAACTGCCAGCCATCAAAATCTCCTTAAAACGCGTCTATGCGCGAGATGTTAGTTGTACCGCTACGTACATTGATGCCGTGCCTGTATCACTCGGCACGTCAGATAATTCTAATGCAAAAGAGGGTTGCTGTCAAAAGGTTTGCGATAGGCGTCACAAAAGAATTTTGTTTCACTTTAGCCTCTCACCGCGTTTATGATATAATGCAAAACAAGTTGGAGAATTTTTACGAAAAGATGTAGATAGAGCGAGGTGACTATGAGTTGGGTTAATTTTTGGAAAAGAAGTAAACTACACATTGTTTACGAACGGATAGGGGACTCGGGGGGTGAGGCTACTTCTACCCTTCAAAAAACCAACTTTGGAGAAGACCAGGTTAGCTCTAATCTATGGAACCGGAACAGGTTTCCCATTGTCTACGAGGGTAATGAAGCAAAAGCAGTACTGGTAGATGTTGAATCCTTCACTCAAATTGAACTGATCTTAGATAACCTCTTTAATCGCGAAGTAGAAGTAGAAGATGCAGTTTTGGCTGCTTCAACTATTCTGGAACAATTAATTACCCATGCTCAGAAGGAATCGCCCGCCGTAGACTGGGAAAAAGAACTTAATGAACTATAAACCTGTTCTTGCCACCTCTTTTAAGCGAAGTATAAAGCGGTTGGAAAAGCGATTTCGAAATGTTAAAAACGATGTGAGTAATGCCATTAAAGTGCTTATAGAAAACCCAAAATTGGGGGTTGCTATTCTTGGCGGGAGTGGAGTCCGTAAGTTACGTGTACAAAATTCTGATCTGGCACGGGGCAAAAGTGGTGGGTATCGCTTGTTGTACTATACCGAAGATCAACCGGAGCCAATGTTATACTTGCTGTTGTTATATTTCAAATCGGATCAAGAAGATGTAACCCAAAAAGAGTTGCAAGATCTTCTCGACGAGTTATGGAGCGAAATGGGCCTATGAATCGAACAGAAGCCTGGGCCTTAGTCTGCGAGTATACCCAAAGTCCTCAACTGCGCCGCCACATGCAGTCGGTTGAGGTGGCCATGCGGGCCTATGCCCGTCATTATGGTGAAGATGAGGAAAAATGGGGATTGGTGGGGCTGCTGCACGATTTTGATTATGAGCGTTACCCCGATGTGGCGGTGAACGGCCATCCCAATACGGGCGCGCCCATTCTGCGCGAGTGCGGCGTGGATGAAGAGATTATCCGGGCTATTTTGTCCCACGCCACCGAAGTGACCGGGGTGGAACGTCACTCCAAAATGGAGCACGCCTTGTATGCGGTGGATGAGTTAACCGGCTTGATTGCCGCCGTCGCTCTGGTGCGGCCTTCTAAAGATGTGCGGGATGTGGACGTTAAAGCGGTACAGAAGAAATGGAAGATCAAAGGGTTTGCGCCAGGCGTCAACCGGGAGGATATTGAAGCCGGCGCAGCGGCGCTACAGATTGACCTTGAGGAACATATCGGCCTTGTTTTAACCGCGATGCAAGCAGCGGCGGCTGAACTGGGTCTGGCTGGCGCAACGACCACAGCCGAGTCATAAAAACAGAGGAGTGTTAATGAACTATATACTACCAATAATGGTAACTGCTCAGGTGCGACGCACTTATTTTCGACTAAAATTGCTAATTCTGCTTGCGTTAACGTGCGTCTCACCTGGCAGCCTGAGTGGTAACCGATAATGAAAAGGTCGCAGGGTCGCATGATTTCCCAGTCTACTGTCTACCCTCTACTATTTTCTTTCGGAGGAGATTGGAGAATAATTTGCTTATGACCTCAGAAACCGAAGATATTTTGTTGCCCGGTGAGATCCTGCACGATACCTTGAATCAAATTTCTTCTGTTATCAGCATCGCTCAACTCTGCTTGATTAGCAAAGAGGTTTCCCCTGAAATCCAGCATGACCTGAAGCGCATTGTTGAAATGACCAAACAGGTGGCCGCCAACCTCAAGCGGCTGGCCGAAACTCTGGAGGAAGAAGAGGAAGCATAATTGGTTCCTCGCTACCCCATGAGAATAAGCTGGAATGCTAAAATAAAAAGGGGGCGTTTTAGCCGGTGAGCCTCTCGTCTATGCCGCAGGAGGATAGAACTGCGCTCTCCGTTCACCCGATTCTGCTTTCAACTCCCTCCTCCCTGGTCCTGTCCCTGGTCCTCGCCATTTTTGCCATCGCCCCGCTGTTTTATCCCGGTTATCTTCAAACCCACTACAGCTTTATCACTCTGTGGAATGTGGCCGATTTGCGGGCCAATCTGGGTAATTGGGGTTGGACTCCCCACATTGCCGTTGATTTCGACCCCATTCGCAGCGACGGGCTGCTGCCCTACTATCTGTCAGCGCTTCTGCCGTTTCAACCCGCCACCGCGATCAAAGTTGTTTTGGGACTGAGTTGGCTTCTGGGCAACGCCGGGATGTTTCTCTGGCTCCGGCGCTGGCTCGGACCTGCTGGCGCGTTGGTGGCAGCCCTGGTTTACACCTATCTTCCCCACCAGATTGCGACCGTTTATGTACGCGGCGCAATAGGTGAAGCCCTATATTTTGGCCTGTTGCCCTGGGTGGTAGGAATGAGCGAATGGGCCGCGAAGCGTAGGCGAATAGGCGAGTCAAATCGAGTGGCAGGCGTGGTTGAATTTGTTTTGGCCGTTTTTGTGTGGCTGATACTCGGCTTGAGTCACCTGGGCTTAATGCTGTGGGCCTCTGTTTTTGTGGGTTTGTGGCTGTGGCTTAGCTATCATCGTCAGGCTTTGTGGTCTATTTTGACCACCCTTTTTGGCCTTATTCTGGTTGCAACTATGATTTTCATCGCTTCTTCGCCTCCCGCCTTCTCGTCTCCTCTCACCGACCATTTTCTCTATCCTTTCCAGCTTTTCTCCGCTTTTTGGGGTTTTGGCCCCAGCCGGCCCGGTTGGAACGACGGTATGTCCTTTCAGCTCGGACTGGCAGCGGTTGGGCTGTCGCTGTTGACCTTCTTGGGGTGGCGCAGGTCAAATAAATCAGCCACGCCTTCAGCCAGCCGCCGTTTGACTTTTCTGGGCGGCGGTGCACTTCTTTTTGTTTTGCTCCAATTTGGCTTTACCGCGCCGCTGTGGAATGGGTTGTTCTTGATCCAAACACTGGCTTATCCCTGGCAATTGCTGGGATTGGCCGGACTGTGTCTGGCCGTTTTGGCCGGGGCCGGTGTGTGGCTGGATGACCAATTGGCTCGTCTGCCGCTTTTTGGTGGGATTGTGACCTTAGTCGTTCTGAGCAGTTATCCTTATTTATCACCTCAATTTGTTCAAATCGAGCCGAAAATTATGGCCGGTCCCCAGGCGTTATTAGGCCAAAAGCAGTTGGCCCTCTTAAATCATTATTTTTCAACTTCCGTCAGTGGCAATACCGCCGGCCTGGAGCAGGGAAGGACTTCGATTCCCCTGGCAATTCATGGGCCTTTACAGGCGGCTGATGTTTTGCAGCTTAATGTTACCTGGCTGCCGCTCCAGCCCTTTAATGAAGATTGGAAAGTATTTGTCCACCTGGTTGACGCTGACAATCGAGTTTTAGCCCAGTTCGACGGGCAGCCGCTCGAAGGGACATACCCCACTTCCCACTGGATTCCCGGCGAACTCATTGAGGATTCCTACCCGCTCATTATCCCGCCGGATGCCCCACCCGGCCCTTACCGCGTTTTCGCCGGGCTGTACAATGAAGCGACCGGCCTCCGCCTGCCTGTCCCCGATGACTCTGAAGGGAGGGTGGTGCTGAATGTCGAATAAAGCGACCGCCGACCCATTCGACAGGCTCAGGGCAAGCTGCCGACCGCCGACCGCCGAACAACTATCGCCCCGTCCTGCTTCTACTTTCTATCCACTATCTTCCGATTCCTACCTCTGGCTCACCCTGCTATTATCTTTGCCTGTCATTGGCCCACTGCTCCAACCCGGTTACTTTTGGGGCGCCCACGATGCCCGCCATTCGGTTTACTTTTTGTATCAATTTGACAAAGCTATTCAAGATGGCGTCTGGTATCCGCGCTGGGCGCCCGATTTTGCCTTTGGGCATGGCTATCCGTTTTTTAACATCTACGGCCCGCTCTCTTCCTACTTGGGCGAAATCTTTCACTTGGCGGGATTGGATATTGTCAATAGCGTCAAAGTGGTTTTTGGACTATCGGCCTTGCTTTCCGGGCTGACCATGTTTCTGTTTGTCAGGCGTTTGCTTGGCTCTGCCCCCGGCTTGATTGCCGCCCTGACCTACGTTTATATCCCTTATCACCTGTTTGATTTGTATATCCGGGCTGCCCTGGCCGAGTCGGTCGGCTTTGTATTTGTGCCGCTCGTCTTGTGGGGTTTTTATGAGGCGGTGACTCGCCCTCGCCTGACTGCTGTACTCTGGGCGGCTATGGCCTACGCCGGTCTAATGTTTACCAGTAATTTATTAGCCCTGCTTTTCACTCCTATTCTCGGCCTGTACGTTGCCTTCATACTCCTGGGGAATCAGCGAATCAGCGAATGGCGAATGGCGAATCTTCACGCCTTACGCCTCCTCGCCGCCTCGCTTCCCCCGGCCTTTGTCCTTCTCCTCGGCCTCGGCCTGAGCGCCGTCTTTTGGCTGCCTGCCTTTTTAGAATATCGCTATGTCCGGGTTGATCAGTGGGTGGGGGGGCGCTTTGCCTTTGGCGATGATTTTGTTGACTTTTTTCAACTGTTCTCGCCGCGTTGGGGCTTTGGGGCCAGCATCCCCGGCCCCGATGACGAAGCTGGGTTTCAAATTGGCCTGGCAGCGACAGTTCTTTTTATCCTCTCTTTTCTGATTGTACCTAAATTGACTGCGCTCCAGGTTCGGCGCTCTTTGTATTTTTTTCAATTCATGACCCTGCTTGTTCTCTTTTTGACCATTCCCGTTTCTTATCCGGTTTGGAAATTCTTGCCCCTATCCACCTTCGCCCAGTTTCCTTGGCGACTGCTCGTCGTCGTTGCGCCCTTCATCTCTGTCGCAGCCGGAGCAATCGTGGCGAAAAATAATGGTCAATGGTCAACAGTCAATAACCAATTATCAACTTCTGACTCTTGCCTCCTACTCCCTACTTCCTACTCCCTACTTCCTACTCCCCTCCTCTGCGCCCTCATCCTCCTTTCCAGCTACCCCTACCTTCAGGCCGAAGTCCGCGACCCTGCTCCAACCGAGGGTCCCGTCAGCCAAGCGGCGCTCTTTCGCTTTCAACAATCCTCCGACGAGATGACTGGCCAGACAGCCTGGGTTCAGCGCATCCCTGCCTGGTCAGCCCTGGCCGAACAGGTGGAACGCGGCGGCGAGATTACCAGCAAAGTCAATTACACCGCCCTGCCCGCCGACGACAGCGTGGGCGTCTATTCGATGACGATGGACAGCGTGCATGAACTGCTGTGGGTGGGAACCCAAAAAGAGAAGCAAACGGTTACTTTTCTCATCCCCTACTATCCCGGCTGGCAGGCTTATATCTATGAAGATTTAGGGCCACATGATGGCAACCTGGATGAGGAGGTTGGCCCGGTAACGCGCGTCGGGCCGCTGGTAGACCGCCCTTCGATCCGCACTACCCCCATCGAAGGTTGGATGGTGGTCCCCATTCCCAAAGGCTCTCACTTTTTAGAAATTCGCTTTGAGGATACGCCTATTCGGGTTATCGGGCGTTGGATTTCGTTTGTTTCTGTTTTGGGGGTGGTGGGTTTGTTTGTTTTTGATAGATTAGTGATTACACGAAAACACTAATGACACTCTCTGTAAAGTTAAAAATTATCCGTATCCTCGCCTCCTCGCCTCACCTCCTCCCACTTTGGCTAATCCTGGCGCTGTCTATCTTCGCCTGGGGACCATTGCTCACCCCGGCCTACTTTTTTAACGCCCACGATGCCAAGCACAGCGTTTTTTTCCTGGTTGAATTTGACCAAACCTTTCGCGACGGCTTTTGGTGGCCGCGCTGGTCGCCCGATTTTGCTTTTGGTTACGGGTATCCCCTGTTCAACATGTACGCGCCGCTGGCCTTTTACGCAGCAGAAATCCTCCATCTGCTGGGACTAAGCTTTACCAGCGCCATCAAAACAATGTATGTTCTGGCCATTATCGCCTCCGGGCTGGGTATGTATAGCTTTACCCAACGATTGTTTGGCCCCCGCGCCGGGCTGTTGGCGGCAGTCGTATATATGTATGCCCCTTTTCGCCTGGTCGAAATTTTTGTGCGCAGCGCCTATGCCGAATTTGTGGCCCTGGCCCTGATTCCGTTTATTTTCTGGGCCTTCACCGAACTTTGCGCTGCTCCTTCCCCACGCCGGGTAGCTCTGGCCGGCTTAACCTACGGCCTGTTAGCGTTGACTCACCACACCACTTTTTTCACCTTTAGCCCTTTTTTAGTCGTCTACCTACTGGTGCTGATTTTGTCCAAAACTAAACTCAGATTCCGACCGCTCATTTCGACCAGCGCAACCGCGTTTGCTGCCGGAGCGCTGGGCTTGGCCCTGGCTGCCATCTACCTTATTCCAGTTATCGCCGAAACCCACTACATCAAAATCGAACAGTGGACCAGCGGCAGCTATAACTATTTGCAGCACTTTGTTTATTTTGCCCAGTTGTTTTCGCCCGAATGGGGTTACGGCTATGCCGGGGTAGGTCTGGCCGATGATTTTTCTTTTCAATTAGGCATTGCCGGGATGGCGCTGGTCGCTTTTGCTCTGATTAATATGCTGACCCGGTCCTTTCCCCACCGAGGTATCGCTCTCTTTTTCTTTATCGCCACCCTGGCGGTAATTTTTTTGATGTCCCCCCTAGCCGAACCCACCTGGCAAGTTATGCCTATCGCCACCCTGGTCCAGTTCCCCTGGCGGCTGCTGGGCATGACCGCCTTCACCATCGCCGTCGTCGCCGGCTCTCTCCTGGCCGAGGGAAATCGTCAACAAGCAACAGTCAACGGTCAATGGTTAACCGATCCTAAAAATTCACCCTCCAATCCTCTATCTACTATCTTCCATCTACCATCTTCTACGCTCCACGTCTATCTTCTCTGCCTCGTCGTTATCCTGGCCTCCTTGCCCTATACCCAACCCCAATACACCGAAATTCCGGCCTGGGCCGAAACCCCCCTAGCGGTGGTCAACTGGGATCGAGCCTCGATTGTGGACCGGGTCGGGATGGTAGCGGTCACGCAGGAGCAGCCTCAAACCAGTCCTTTAGAACAGAAATACCTAAACGGCGAGCCGCTAACTGCCGCCGCCATTATCGCCGGGCCAGGCACAGTGGAGACGCTGCACCGGGGCGGCGCATCAAGCCGGGTCAAAGTTGTGGCCGCCGAGCCGGTCACACTGCAATTTTACACCTACGATTACCCCGGCTGGCAGGTCACGCTCGCCGGTCAGCCTCTCCTCCACCGGCCCGAACCGCCCTTTGGCCTGATAACGGTAGACCTGCCCGCGGGCGAACACATGGTGCAGTTGCGGATGGGCAGCACGCCTCCCCGCACCATCGGCACAATTATCAGCGGTCTGGCCCTACTGAGCCTCATGGGTCTTTCCTTCTGGTCGCGCCTCTTACACCGTTCCCTAACCCCCGACCCCTGATAATTGACAATTCCGGCCCGATCAATAATAATAGGTCTCCGTTATGACCGAATGTTCAGCTTGCGGGGCCGAGTTAGCGGCTCATGCTACCCGCTGCCCCATCTGTGGCAAACCAACCGCCTATTATCATCGCCAGCGCCGCTGTTTGAATTGTGGCGCTCCCGCCGCTGAAAAAGCCGTCACCTGTATGATGTGCGGCAAGCCGGTGGACACGCTACCCCTCAAAACCTCCATTTTTAGCGGCTCCTGGATAGGGATTGGCCTGGGCCTGTTGATTATCGGCGGGATTGTAGTCGGGGTTGCTCGCTATCAGGGCAATTTTTATGCCAGCGCCGAAGAGGTAGCGATCCAACCGACCAGCCCCATCCCCACCCCCACTCGCACCGCCACCGCCACCTTACCCCCCCTGCCCACAAATACGCCCCTACCCACCGCCACGCCAACAGCTACGGCAACACCAACCCCTCGCATTCACACAGTAGAATCAGGGGATAATCCCTCTTCCATTGCCTTCGAGTACGGCGTGACGGTAGAAGAAATTATGCGGCTCAACAACATTGACGATGTGAATAATCTTCAGGTGGGGCAGAAACTGCTCATCCCTTCAGGCGTCAGCGCGACTCCCGGCGCGGAAGCCACCGAGTCGATTCAAACCGTCGTTTACGTTGTCCAGCCGGGCGATACCTTGCTGGGTATTGCCATAGACCACGAAACTACAATCGAGGGCATTTATGCCGCCAATCCCGATACCATTCTCGATTTAATCTATCCGGGCCAGGAAATTATTGTTCCGCTGGCTCCGCCGACGCCCACCGCTACCCCTACCCTGCCACCGACGCCCACCGCCACAGCGACCTCAGCCTATACCAGCCCCAACCTCCTCAGCCCCACCGCCAACGAAGTGGTGGATGCGCCAACCCTTCTGTTTAATTGGACCGCCACCAGCCTGCTGGCCCCCGATGAATTTTACGTTTTGCAGCTCACCTGGGCCAACGGCGCCCAGACCGAAACCTGGCTCAAGAACAGCAGTTGGCGCATCACTGTAGAGGAGCGCCCGGCCAATGGCTTCATCACCTGGACGGTGGTCGTTAAGCGCCAAACCGGCAGCAACCCCGATGGTTCCCCCACCGGCATCAATCTCACCAATCCCGCCGAACCCCGCACCGTCGAATGGCGATAGAGGGAAAAATGGAAGGTTGGAAGATAGGGCAATCTCCCCTTACCAACCTTCCATCCTTCCAACCCTCCAAACTTCCCCCGTCAAAGTGAGCAAAAAATGAATACTTTTTGGTCTGGAAAATCGGCCTGAGTTAGCCTAAACTGAGGCTACTGAACTTTACCAATTGATTTCGGCCAAGAGCGGAGCCTCTCCCCATGTTATCCTATAGCAGCGTCCAAAACTTTGTGTTACACTTTAACTCACAGTTCAAACAAATTGTCCCTAAATCTTTGATGGCCTGGAAAACATTTACCTACCGCTGGCAGTGGCAGCTCAAAAGCTCGCCGGAAGCGCTGTGGCCTTATGTGGCCGATACCCAACGCTTTAATCAGGCGGCCCACCTGCCTATCATCGCTTACCTTGAAACACCACTGGATACGGGCGGCAGCCGCTTGACTGCCCGCACCGGCCGCTTCGGCCTGACCGTTGAGTTTGAAGATCATCCCTTTGAATGGGTGCGAGAACAGGAATTTAGAAACGTCCGCACCTTCAGTCACGGTCCCCTGGCCGAAACTCGCGCCCACTTGCAGTTGCAGCCCCATGAAAATGGCGCCATCCTCAAATATGAGGTGGATGTAACCCCTGCTAACCTGATTGGGCTGCTGGGCATCCCTTACCAATTTGGCTGGGAGATGCAGCGCAATTTTGGGCACGTTTTCCGCACTATTGATGCTTTTCTCCAACAGCAAACCCACCAGCCTTTTCCTCTTAAAATAATTCCCTTGACTGAAGCCGGCCAGGCCCGGCTGCAGGAATTAACTCAACAGCTCGCCAGTCAGGGCCATGACCTGCGGTGGGTACAGCATCTGGCCGATTTGATTGTTACCGAAGCCGATGTCAATCTGGCCCGTATCCGGCCCTATGTGTTGGCCGACGCCTGGCAGGCGCCCCGCCGGGCCATTTTAGAAATGTGCCTTTCTGCGGCCAAGTTGGGGTTGCTGAACCTACGCTGGGACCTGCTCTGTCCCTTATGTCGCGGCGTTAAAAGCAAGGCCGCTTCGCTTGATGAAGTGAGCAAAGGAGTTCACTGCGCCACCTGTAACATAAATTTTGAGGTCGACTTTTCCCAGAATGTCGAGCTTACCTTTACCCCCCATCCCCAAATACGGGCAGTTCACGATGGGTCCTACTGTGTCGGCGGCCCTATGGTGACCCCCCACATTTTAGTCCACCAGATTATCCAGCCGGGCGAAACGCGCCGCTTGCAGGTCAACCTGGAACCGGGCCGCTACCGCTTCCGCACCCAGCGCCCCGGCGTCGAAGCCCCGGTCGAGTGGCAAACCCCGCTTATTTCGCTGTCCGCCAAAACCAATGGGGAGATGATTGAGGCCGTCGCGCAGCCGGCCCCCCCTCAAGCCAAAAACTCGTGCCCAGAAATCACCCTGACCCTCACCAACAACGCCGGCTACCCGCAGCGCATCTATCTTGAACAGGCCGCCTGGTACGCCGACGCCGCCACCGCCGCCCAGGTGACAGCCCTCCAGCATTTCCGCGACTTGTTTAGCGATGAGGTGCTCCGGCCCGGCGAAGAGATTGGGGTGCAGAGCGTCACTATTCTCTTTTCTGATTTGGTTGGTTCAACGGCGATGTATAATCGGTGGGGGGATGCGGCTTCTTATGCCCTGGTCCGCGAGCAGTTTGCTTTTTTGCAGCGGATTATCCGGGATTATGAGGGGGCGATTGTTAAAACGATTGGCGATGCGATTATGGCCGTCTTTGCCGACCCGGCCAAAGGGGTTGGCGCAGCCCTGGCGATTCAACAGCAGATCAACGACTTCAACGCCAGCCACCTCAACGAGCCGCTGATTATCAAACTGGGGCTGCACCAGGGGCCGTGCCTGGCCGTCAACCTCAACGACCGGCTGGATTACTTTGGCACGACCGTTAACCTTGCCGCCCGTTTACAGGACCAGAGCAAGGGCGGCGATGTGATTGTTTCCGAAAAACTGCGACATGACCCCGCCGTAGCTCACCTGCTCGACACCCTCGGCGTCAACGTCGCCCCCTTTGCCACCTCAATCAAAGGCTTTGACGAGCATTTCAGCCTGTTTCGGCTAACCCTTCCGCCGAAGCATTGTATCTAAAAACTAACCACAGATTTCACAAATTTCACAGAAAAATGACAAGAATTTTGTGAAATCTGTGCCATCTGTGGTTAAAAAATAATTTAAACTGTCTAACTTCAAAATAGCTAAAGGGTTAACTCAAACCATACTTCTTTTGAAGAAAGGTTTCTGCCGCCTGGCCGAACAGCAGATAGAGCAGTAAATCTTTGTGAGTTTTGACAAAAGGCAGATCATATTGATCTTCCAAAACCGGCAAAAGATACGAAGCGGGGCGGTAGCGTTTGATCTCATCATCCGGGTCCAGCACCAGGGCGGCTACGTCGGGATTGACCGGCGCGGGGGTGCGGCCAAACTCGCCTCGGAAAATCATCTTAAACGGCTCAGAAACCAAGGTATAGCGGCCGTTCATCACGTTAAAGGCGGCTTGAGAGCCGACAATCTGGCTGGTAGGCGTCACCAGGGGGACATAACCGGCGTCGGCCCGCACCTGGGGAATTTCGGCCAGAACCTGGTCCATGAGTTCCAGTTGGCCCATCTCCTTCATCTGATTGTACAGGTTGCTCAACATTCCGCCCGGCACCTGGGCTTCAAAAATCTTGTCGTCATAGTCGGGATAATTCAAATCTGCCAGCAAGCGGCGCATCAAAGGGATGGCCTGTTCAATGGCCGCTTTATCGTCTTTAACAACCAGTTCGATGATCTGATTGACCTGTTTCCGGTCAATATCTTCATACCGAACCGGCCGGTAAAATTTGCCATAGGCCGGAATAAACTTTTTTAGCTCTGCAAAGATATTAAACAACTCGGCCTGAATTTTCAGAATCAGCGCCTTATCCAGGCCGTGATCAATGCCCATCTCCTCGGCAAAGACAATCAACACTTCAATCGCCGGGTGCGAGGTTCCTTCGGAAAAAGGCGTGATGGCCGTATCAATATAGTCAAGCTTATGGTGCATGGCCATCACAGCAGACAGCGTCGCCACCCCGGTGGTGCTGTGGCTGTGGAAGGTGATCGGCGCCGAGATATTTTGTTTTAGCCCCTTAAACAGGTCGAGCGCGTCGGTAGGATAGAGCAAACCGGCCATATCTTTGATGGCAATCTGGTCCGAGCCTTCGGCTTCCAATTTTTTGGCAAAATCTATAAAATAGTCAGTGGTGTGAACGGGGCTGGTGGTGTAAGACAGAGTTCCTTCAACCCTACCCCCGGCTGCTTTAGTAGCCAGAATGGGGATTTGCAGATTACGAAAGTCATTCAGGGCGTCAAAAATTCGCATTAGCCCCACCCCGTTGACGACAGCCTCCTTGACAAAGGAAATCACCAGATCATCGGCGGCGGGCTGGTAGCCAAAAAGATTTTGTCCCCGCAGCAGGCAGCGGATTTTTTCACTGCCGCCCAAAGTCTCCTTAAATGTGACCAGCCGCTCCCACGGGTCTTCGTCCAAAAATCGGATACAGCTATCCAGGGTAGCCCCACCCCATAATTCCAGGGCAGCAAACCCGGCATCGTTAATCATCGGCAGAACCCGCATGGCCTGGGCGGTGGTCATACGGGTGGCGGCCAGGCTTTGATGGCCGTCGCGCAACGTAACATCTACAAACTGAGAATTGGTAGTCATAGTTATTTCTACTCCAAAATAAGTAAAACTTGGCCTTTTTGGATAGGCTCGCCCACTTTGATCTTAATTTCTTTAACCTTGCCGGCCACCCGCGCGTTGATGTTGGTATTCATTTTCATCGCCTCAACCACCACCACCGGCTGATTTTGTTTAACGATATCGCCTACGGTGACATTGATCTTACGAGCCACGCCTGCAATGGGTGAGACGACTTCATTAGCCGAGGCAGCAGCCGGCGTGGCCGGAGCGGCGGGGGGGGCAGCCGGCGCAGACGCCGGTTTAGCTGCCGGTGGAGCCACCTGGGGCACGCTGGCCGCAGGCAGACTATAGGCAGCCGGCCCGCTCCCGTCACTATCTTCCAAGATTTCAACTTCAACTTCATAACTAACACCATTCACGGTGACACGTAACTTTTTCATCTCAAGAATCCTTTTGTTAAATTAAAATAACTGCCAGGCATGTCATTTCGACCGCACGGAGAAATCCCCAACACCTTACTTTTACCTGTTGCA
The DNA here is from genome assembly GCA_023151115.1 of Anaerolineae bacterium. Next base: position 70,790 of record JAKLJP010000014.1, on the reverse strand, counting down.
CCCTGGGGATTTCTCGCTCCTTCGTCGCTCGAAATGACATGAACCTGAGTAGCAGCTGTTTTTGGTAACGGCTTAACGTCTTGTTCCGTGAGAATTCATAATCGAAATACGGCCCTGAACCGCCCATGCGCTGGTAGGCCGGGCGCGCCAGTAACGAACACGACGAATGCGGGCTTTTTGGCCCAGGGTTACCGCTACCGCCGCCGAAATAACCGCCATCACTTCCGGCGAGGGTGCAGCCGGTGTCACGGCAGACCCACCCGGCTGGGAAACAGTTAGATTTTCTTTCATAACTTACCTTCCCTCCTGGTTGTATTTTATAGGGGAATCAGCCCGTGTTTCTTTTGCGGGCGGACATCACGTTTGGCGCGGAGCGACTCCAGGGCCAGGCTCAGGTAGCGCCGTGTATCTTTGGGTTCGATGATGTCGTCAATCAGGTTACGAGCTGCCCCCACGTAAGGGTTGGCAAATTCGGCTTCGTACTCCTGAATAAACTTGGCCCGGGCTGCTTCGGGGTCAGCGGCATTTTTGATTTCGTTGCCATAGATGATATTGACGGCTCCCGCTGCGCCCATTACCGCTACTTCGCCGGTCGGCCAGGCGGCCACACGGTCTGCGCCTAAATCTTTGGCGCACATCGCCAGATAGCCGCCGCCATAAGCCTTGCGCAGAATGAGCGTAATCTTGGGCACCGTCGCCGCCGAGTAAGCAAAGAGCATTTTGGCCCCGTGCCGGATGATGCCGCCATACTCCTGCTCCACCCCCGGCAAAAAGCCCGGCACATCCACAAAGGTAATCAGCGGAATATTAAAGGCATTGCAAAAACGGACAAAACGGGCGATTTTATCCGAGGCATTAATATCCAATGCCCCGGCCAATACCGCAGGTTGATTGGCCACAATGCCCACCGATTGGCCATTAATCCGCCCAAAACCGATAACCGCATTAGGGGCAAACTGTTCCTGGATTTCCATAAAATCGCCGTCGTCCACCAGGCGGCCAATGACTTCTTTCATATCGTAACCATCGCGGGGATCATCAGGGATGACGGTATCCAGGAACGGATCTTCGCCAAAAACGACCTCGCCATTGCCATATTCCGGCGGGTCTTCCAGGTTATTGCTGGGCAGAAAACTCAGCAATTTTTGGCAGAGTTGAATAGCGTGCTGGTCATTTTCAGCCACCAAATGGACATTGCCGCTGTGAGCTTCCTGGGCGTAAGCGCCGCCCAATTCTTCGGGAGTGACCATTTCGCCGGTCACTTCCTTAATCACCTGGGGTCCGGTGATAAAGAGTTTGCCGGTGCCTTTAACCATAATGATAAAATCCATTAAGGCCGGCGAATAGGCGGCGCCGCCGGCGCACGGACCGGCAATAATGGCTATCTGCGGCACCACCCCTGAGACCAGCACATTCCGATAAAAGATGCGCCCATAACCACTCAGAGAGTCAATACCCTCCTGGATGCGCGCCCCGCCACTATCATTGAAAATCACCAGGGGACTGCCGCTCTTCAAGGCCATCTCTTGAATCTGGCAAATCTTATTGGCATGGGTTTCCCCCACCGAACCGCCGGAAACCGTAAAATCTTGTGAGGCGACGAACACTTGGCGGCCATCTACAGCCCCGACTCCGGTAACGACCCCATCGGCGGGTAACTCCTGGCTGGCCAATCCAAACCTGGTAGCGCGATGTTGAGCAAATAAATACATCTCCTGGAAGGTATCAGGATCGAAAAGGAGGGCCAACCGTTCACGGGCGGTAAGTTTGCCGCTGTCGTGTTGTTTGGCAATTCGTTTCTCGCCGCCGCCTGCGGCCAGGCGTGCTCTGATTTGCCGCAACTGTTCAATTTTTTCTTTGGTTGTCTTCATAAAAAATTCCCCAGCGGTATTTTTAATAAAATAGCCCGGGCTATCCGCTTGACGGAAACACTCGGGCTGATAGAAACGCGATGGTTCTCTTTCTTGAAACCACTGCGTCTAGACACTGTTTATCATCAATCTCGCATCTACACTGATGCGACCTTAAGGCATTATAGCCTCCCCATCATCATGATGGGCAACAGCGGCCTGACTGTTGCGAAACAACTGTATCTATTTAGAATTAAATTAACAGATTTACTCCAAAAGCAACAGTGATATATGTCATTATCAAATGTGAAAAATATCACTATTACTCATTAAGAGTAATGTTTACCATTGCCAAGTAAACTTTTTTTAGTGTACCACAGCTCGTCTACCTTGACTAGTTTGGACATCCAGACCGGCAGGGCAAACGCAACTATCATGTCAAAGAAGAAAGGACTTTGAGCAAATAGTCCTCATCCCAACCAGCCTTGAGGGGATGCCATTGGGCAAGATCAGAAATTGGCGAAACCACTTCTCTTTCGCTTGCCCCAATTCTTCGATCTCAACCCAACTATCCCGCCACAAATGACGGCACAAATCGCAATCATCATGATTTCAAGGAGAAAATGATCTATTCGGCGGCTGGTGCGCGGGTCTTTGAGCCTTCCCAAGATGTGCAGTGATACGTAGCTTTGTGGGTTGCGTCATCATTTCGCTCCGTTTTTCCCTTGATGATGACATACTTACCCCCATTGAGGCAAATTTGGTTCAAGCCCGGACTATTCGTTTGTTAATTTTACATAATAAATGCAATTGCCCTGGTAGGAACATAAGACCCTAAAGGTTTTAAAAACCTTTAGGGTCTTCCCCATGATCCGCCGCTTGTCTAAACCAGGGCCATGCAGTAGAATTTAAAGCTATGACCCTTCAATCACCTTTCAGTAATATTCTCATTCTTATCAAAGGAGCGGGCGACTTGGCCAGCGGGGTGGCCTATCGCCTCAAGCGGAGCGGCTTCCCCTTGATTATGACCGAGTTGCCCGCCCCCACCCTGGTCCGCCGCACCGTCAGCTTTGGCGAGGCCGTATATAGTGGTGAAACGCGGGTCGAGGGGCTGGCGGCCTACCGGGTAGATACCCTGGCCGCCGCCATACAGATGGCCTACAGCCAGCATATCCCGGTTTTGGTTAACCCTGACCCGGCCCTGCCCGCCCGGCTGAAGTCAACAGTGGTGGTTGACGCCATCATCGCCAAAGTCAATACCGGCACAAGTCTCACAGACGCACCGCTAGTGATTGCGCTGGGTCCGGGTTTTACTGCGGGGCAAGATTGCCACGCCGTCATCGAAACCAATCGCGGCCACTGGCTGGGCCGGGTGATTTATCCCGGCGGCGGCCCCGCCGGCGATGGCCGCGCCGAAGCCAACACTAACACCCCTGGACAGGTCAAGGGTCATACCGCCGACCGCGTCCTACGTGCTCCCGCCGCCGGACACGTCACCCCCCACGCTCAAATTGGCGACCGGATTGAGGCCGGCCAGCTTATTGCCAGTGTGGCCGGCTATGAAATTATCGCCCCTTTTGCCGGAGTGCTGCGCGGACTGGTTCATTCTAACGTCTCAGTCACACCCGGCTTCAAAATCGGTGACCTTGACCCACGCGGCGAGGTGAGCCACTGCTTTACCATCAGCGACAAGTCATTAGCTATTGGCGGGGGGGTGCTTGAGGCGATACTGGCGAGTGATGTCGTACAAGATTGTGAGAAAACATAATGCTGCTTGAATTAGCTATAGGTGATGCTTACGGCATGGGGTTTGAATACGCTCCGGTCGAATTTGTCCAAGCACACAACACCCTGTCCGCCTATGTCAGACATCCGCATCATAATATTCAGCCCGGTCATTACACCGACGATACCCAAATGAGCATAGCTATCGCTGAGGCGATTGTTTCCGGCGAACCGTGGACATCTCAACTTCTTGCCGAAAGCTTTGTCAAAGCCTTTAAACGTGACCCTCGTGAGGGATATGCCAGTAAATTTTATACCTTTCTCAACCGAACTCAGGATGGAACGCAGTTTTTATCCGAAATTAAACCCACCAGCGACAAGAGCGGCGCGGCGATGCGCGCCTGTCCCATCGGGGTCTTTCCAACTGTAGATGAAGTTATCGAGAAGTGTACCCTGCAAGCAAAAATAACCCATGACACCTCAGACGGTATTGCTGCGGCTAACGCTGCCGCGCTGATGACCCATTACTTTCTGTATCAGCAGGGACCAAAAGCCCAACTCGGTCACTTTTTGGAAAGGCATGTGCCAGACCACCCCTGGTCTGAGCCGTGGGAGGGGCCGGTAGGCAACCAGGGCTGGATGAGCGTCCGGGCAGCAGTCAGCACCGTCATGCGCTACGATTATCTCAGCCACATCCTCAAAGCGGCTGTCGCCTTCACCGGCGATGTTGATACCGTCGCGGCCATTGCTCTGGGCGCAGCTTCGTGCTGTCAAGAAGTGGCGCAGGATTTACCTCCTCACCTTTTCGATAACCTGGAACGCGGCTCCTATGGCTACAATTACCTGCTAGAATTAGACCATCAACTACTTCAACTTGTAAACCCTTAAAAATTCACAATTTACTATTCACAATTCAATGAAACTTTCTCAAGCTTTGCGAATCTCATCCGGGGATGTTGTTGCCTTTGTGGGCGGGGGCGGCAAAACAACCGCCATGTTCCAACTGGCTAATGAACTGGCCTCCCACCTGCGGGTGTTGACCACCACGACCACTCGTATCTTCGCCGCCCAGATCAACCGCTCCCCCGCCCATGTCACTTTTGATCCAGAGCGGCAAACCCTGGCCGACCTTCTGCCCCAGCTCCAGGCTGCCATCGCCCGCTACGGCCAGGTTTTGCTCATCGGCCAGGCCGACGCCGCCAGCGGCAAAGCGTTTGGCCTGCCCCCCGGCTTGATTGACGCCCTCGCTGCCGGCGGCCATTTCGATGTTATCCTCAACGAGGCCGACGGTTCGCGCATGCGCCCGCTCAAAGCCCCCGCCGCCCACGAACCGGCCATTCCCGCCTGCACCACCCTGGTAGTTCCGGTGGCGGGATTAGATGTAGTGGGCCAACCGCTGAATGACGAGACCGTTCACCGGGCCAGCCTGGTCGGTCAATTAAGCCAGATTCCCCTGAGCCAGCCGATAACAGCCGCCACCATCGCTGCTGTCTTATCTCATCCGCAAGGCGGACTCAAGAATATACCGGCCGAGGCGCGTGTTGTGCCACTACTGAATAAGGTGGAAGGGGGGAAGGGTAGAGGGTTGGAGGTTGGAAGATTGGAGGCGGCACGGGAGATTGCGGGGAAGTTGCTGGCCCAGGAGCGAATCGAGTCGGTGGTGTTGGGGGCGGTCTGGCAAGAGGAGTCGCCGGTGGTAGAGGTGCGCAGCCGGATAGCAGCGGTGATCCTGGCGGCGGGCGGCTCGACTCGCTTTGGTGCGCCCAAACAGTTGGCCCGCTGGGGAGACAAAACCTTTATTGAGCAGGTGGTAGACACCGCCCTGGCGGCTGAGGTCAGCCGGGTGGTGGTTGTTCTGGGCGCGGAGGTAGAGCAGTGCCGGGCCGTGTTGGGCCAGCGTCCGGTAGAAATTGTGATCAATCCCGCCTGGGCGCAAGGCCAGAGTACCTCGCTACAGGCCGGATTGGCGGCGCTGCCGGCCAATACCGGCGGCGCACTGTTTATGCTGGTAGATTTGCCCGGCGTTACGCCTGATTTGCTCAACCAACTCATTCAGCGCCACCGAGAAACGTTAGCGCCCCTGGTCTGGCCGGAGTTCGAGGATCAACGGGGCAACCCGGTGCTGTTCGACCGGGCGCTGTTTGCTGAGTTACAGCAGGTTCGCGGTGATACCGGCGGCAGGCCGGTGCTGTTGAAATATCAGGACCAGGCTGAACGGGTATTGGTGACAGATAAAGAGGTGCTACGAGATTTTGATCGCCCGGAAGATTTGCGCCAGTCTGGGAGATTAGAGGTTGGAGATTCAGGTTAGTAATCTCCAATCCTCCTTATGAAGGGGGAAAGGTGTTTATCGTTGAGCCGTTACTACTCAGGTTCATGTCATCCTTCGACAAGCTCACGCCCTTCGGCGCACCCGAAGGGGTAGGACAAGTTTCGAGACCAAGGGTCGAGAAATCTCCAGGGCGCGACGTATAAAAGGATGGTATCGGGGATTTCTACCTTCGGTCGAAATGACAGGGCAGAGCAGTTACGTTGAGCCTAAAAAAGCGGCCAGGCGCTCGGCCTCAACCTGAAAGAGCGGCTGAAGAGCTGGATCAACCCCGGCGAATAACTCCCAGGTGAGTTGGTTGTTGATCCACTGCCAAGTGCCACTAATCTGGCCGTTGATTACTACAGCCGGTTCGGCCGCGCCGGTGCTGCTAAAAACTTGGCGCTGCTGTTTGGGATCGGCCAGATAGCGGCTGCGGCTGGCCCGATATGCCGTAGTAAAAGGGTCGTCGGCCGGCAAAAAATTGATCACCGGCAGCGAAAGCGGCTGAGTTGACGTCAAAATTTCAGTCTGCTCCTTCAACAACAGCAGCATGCCGGGGATGCCTTCAACCATCGTCAGGGTGGTTTTGGCAGCCAAAGCGCCGACGGCGCGGGCAGTTTCACTTTTGCCAAAACCGGTCCAGAAGCTGATATCGGCTTCGGTAGCCGGGCCAAAGGCGGCCAGGTAAGCCTGAACCAGGGCGGCCTGGGCTTCGGCCTCACCCGGCGTAGCGGCAAGATCGAGGTTGGGATACCAATAGTGTAACGGGGCGTAAACCGGTTCAGCGGGGTTTTCCTGGCTCATCGCCAGCACCCCCCTGGCTACCAGCCAACGCAAAACCAGGGCCACCGTGCTGGTCGTGCTCACCCGCCCGCCCCGGCTGGTCTGGCTTAAGGGGCGCACCAGCGACGGCGGGAAGCGGGAAGCGATAGCCTCGGCCGTGGCCGGCCAATCATCCCCGGCCAAAATCTCTTTTTCTACGGCTTCAACCTCACTGTTATCGAGACCCCACAGCCGAAATTCACTATTAAAATCCTGATTGCGCTGGCGGGTGGTCGCAGCATGCAAGAGCGGGTAACACTCGACGGGCACAATAGCGCTGGCGCTGCGCATGAGCACACTTTTGATAAGGGTTCGCTGCCGGTAGAGAGCATCGAGAAGGTGGGAGGGGCTAAAGGCGGTCAGCCGGGCGGAAGCTGCGATGAAAGGAGTCAAGGCTGGCTCGCCCGGCAGGGCGACCAAGTCATTGACCAGGCCGAGCAGGTGAGGCGCTTTGGGGTCGGCCAGGTAGTTTTTGGTCAGGATAAAGGCAGCCGTTTGCGCCTGGGAGGTCCGGATCACCGGCCTACTCCTCTGGTATGTCAGGCATGGTGGGCAAGGTGCAGATAAAGGTGCTGCCCAGGCCGATTTCGCTTTCCACCCACACCCTGCCCCCGTACCCCTCAATAATGGCTTTAACAATGGACAGGCCCAACCCGGCGCCTTCGATCCATTCCGAATTTTCCATCATGGGCACCCGGTAGAATCTTTCAAAAATCTGGTCCTGTTCTTCGGAGGGAATGCCTGGCCCGGTGTCGGATACCGCCAGCCGGATTTCTTTGCCTTCGTGGCTCAACCCGACGGTAATACGCCCGCCCTTAGGCGTATATTTGACCGCATTGCTGACCAGATTGGCTACCACTTGGGAGAGGCGCAGGGCATTACCCAAGACCCAGGGTAGATCAGCCGGCAGGTCGGCCACCAGAGTCATTTCCTTTTCCGCTAGTTGCAGTTCAAACCCGCTTAACACATCTTCGGTAATTTCCGTCAGGTCGCAGGCTTCGATCTGTTCATCCATCTTGGCTTCGATCCGGGCCAGGTCGAGCAAATTCTGGATCAAATTCTGAATTTGAGCCACACCTTGCAGCAGGCCACTCAAATTAGAGCGACCTCGTTCCGACAGGTTTTCCATTTCCAACAGCATGGCAAAGCCCTGGATTGTGGCCAGGGGGTTGCGTAAATCATGAGAAACCGTCTCGACAAAGGCGGATTTTAGTTCATCCAATCTTTTCAATTCGGTAATGTCATTTAAAGTCAGCACCGTGCCCAGCCAGGCAACATGGTTAAGCGAAAGGCTAAAAATGCGTCCATCAGGCCAGTGGATCTCGCGGGTTGAGGAGGGCGAGTTTTGATTCAATTCTTTGAGGGCTGCTTTAAGGATAAGCCCGCCCTCCACACTAGCCAACGCCAGGTGGTCCACCTGGGTTAAGGCCAGCAACTGCCGGCCCGCCGCGTTGGTGAAGATAATTTTTTCCTCGGCGTCAATCACCAAAACAGGGTTGGGCATCCCGGTGATCAGCGCGTCTAAAGTTTCGCGCTCGCGCCTGATCTGGCTAAACAGCCGGGCATTTTCCACCGCAATGGCCGCCTGTCCGGCAATCCCGGTAACCAGCGACAGATGGGACTCATCAAAATAATGGGGTTCTTCATGGTGCAAAACCAGCACCCCGTTAACTCGGTTCTGGTGTAACAAAGGGACCGCCAGGGCCGAGCGAGTCTCAGCGTCATCCGGTAATTTTACCCAGCGGTGATGAGTGGCAATGTTATCCAGCAGTATACCTTGCTGCTGCTGGTAAACCCAGCCGGTCAAGCCTTCGGCCATTACTTTTTCAAGATTATGCGGCGATATTTCGGGCGATTGCTCGGGTCGGGCCAAAATATAGCGGCTTACCTGGCCCTGCTCATCCAGTAAGAACAAACTGCCGTGCGTAGCTTCTGTCGCTTCAACCGTCAGCCGTAAAACCCGCCCCATCACTTCATCTAAATCCAACGAGGTGTTAAATTGGCGAGAAATTGTGTGCATCAACTCCGTAGAGACGGCGTGTGAAATCATTATTAAGCTTAGACTCCCTATCCCGATTAATCCTTGTAATTCTAGCACAATTTGCAAACCATCACAACAGCCAACAAAATCTATGGATTTTTTTCTTTCAAGGCCGCCTTCTGGCCGAAGTTCGCACTATTTTTTAAGGTTAAGTTTTAGAAATCCCCTTGTCAAGATAACAAAATAGGTGTATACTGAACTTGCTTTTACCTACAACATCTGGTATATAAGAATGTAGTACCACTATATATTGTGGGTTTTTCAGCTTTATGTAAAGCTGAGAGTTAAAATGATTTACTTGCCGTTACACCTAATTTCATATCCATCCACCCTCTTGAGCCTGCCAACGCCAAATTCGTCGGCTGGTTATTTTCTTCATTCGCACCACTTTCTGCTCCAAAAATTAAAGTAAGTGGGCTTCACTGCCCACCGGTCCAGCCGAGGTGACCCAGGCACTTAACTGCGGAGTCACCTTTTCTTATGTAAAATAAACTAGCAAACCGAGAGGTTTTTCAATGAAATGTCCCTTTTGCAATGCCACCAGCCAACATATTTTGGTAATTGACACCCGCGAGGTGACTGACGGGATTCGCCGCCGGCGTAAGTGTGAACAATGCGGCCAGCGCTTTACCACCTATGAGCGCATCGCCACCATGAACATGCTGGTCATCAAACGTGATGGCCGGCGAGAAGAGTTTGACAAGGAAAAGCTGGTCAAGAGCATGCACGTCGCCTGCTCCAAGCGGCCTGTATCCAGCTATGCTATTGACAAAGCTGCCCAGGAAATTGAAGCCCAACTATATGCCCTGGGCAAAAGCGAGATTGACAGCCTGCGCATCGGCGAGATGGTGATGGACCAACTGCAAGATATTGACGACGTGGCCTACGTCCGCTTTGCCTCGGTCTACCGCCGCTTCCAGGATATTGACAGCATCACCGAAGAAATCCAGCACCTCCAGGCCCGCCGCCGGCGCGAGGTGGAGCTGAAGAATCAAATTCCACTGCCGATTGGAGGGGAGTGAGGGGAAATAGGGAAAACCGCGTCCTGAGTAGGTTGAGCGAAGCAAAACCGTATCGAAGGGTGCGAGAGTATCAGCTACAGAACTTACGCCGTGAGCATCCTGAGTAGCCCTGAACGTAGTGAAGGGCGGACCCAACGCCGTTTGCCGGTTGAATTAGTCTTTTCTCAGGAAATGCCGGATAAGGATGCTGCCTTTCAAGCTGAACGACAACTCAAAGGCTGGTCACAAGCCAAGAAAGAAGGTTTGATTGCCGGGAATTGGGATTTGGTGAAGTGGTTAGCCAAGAAGCCGAAGTTTCGAGGCGAGAGGTAACAAAGCGTCCTGAGTAGACCGAGCGTAGTGAGCTCGTATCGAAGGGCGTGAGTTAGCTAGAGATACCCTGAAAATTGCACCCTTCGATGCGCCTTTTGCTCCGCTCAAGGCTACTCAGGATGTGATTCAAATAAGTAGGATTGAAACAAGTACAGCGTCCTGAGTAGACCGAGCGCAGCGAGCTCGTATCGAAGGGCGTGAGACACTCGTAAAATACAAACTTAAATTAAGGAGTCACGCATGACCCTCAAACATACCGAAAAAACACAACAAACGGTCGCCAACGGCTACAAAACCAACGGCCATTTTGTCCACGAGACACCGACGCTGGCTTCCAGCGCCCTCCATCCCCTGGGCGAGAAAATCTTCCTCGACCGTTACGCCCTCAAGGACGGCAAAAAGGAGACGGTGCAGGTAGGCGATACCGTGATTGTGGCGGTTAATTTGGAAACCGGCCAGCGCGAAATCGGCCAGATTACAGCCTTGCAAGGCAAGCAGGTCATCATCCAACTGCGCGACGGCGAAACGGTGGAGCGGGCGCTGGAGCAGATTGACAAGCCGCTGGAAACCCACCCCGCCCACATGCTCGACCGGGTGGCGCGTGGGCTGGCCGAGGTGGAAAAAGCGGAGAAGCAGGCCGAGTGGGAGGAAAAATTCCGCTGGCTGCTGGACGACTGGCGCTTTGTGCCCGGCGGGCGGATTCTGACGGCGGCGGGTACTGAACAAAACCTGACCTTTTACAACTGTTACGTCATCCCCAGCCCCAAAGACAGCCGGGGCGGGATTATGGACACGCTGACCCAGATGACCGAAATCATGTCGCGCGGCGGCGGGGTGGGGATTAATATTTCCAGTCTGCGGCCCCATCACGCCTACGTCAAAGGGGTCAACGGCCGTTCCAGCGGCGCGGTCTCGTGGGGCGAGTTATACAGCTTTGTGACCGGCCTGATCGAGCAGGGCGGCAGCCGGCGCGGGGCCTTGATGCTGATTATGAACATCTGGCATCCCGATGTGCTGGAATTTATCAACAGCAAGCGCAAGATGGGTCGCATCACCAACGCCAATATCAGCGTCGGTATCAGCGACGATTTTATGGCGGCGGTCAAAGCCGATAATGACTGGCAGCTTGTTTTCCCCGATACCGGCCACGCCGATTATGACGAAAGCTGGGACGGCAACCTGGCCGCCTGGCAGGCCGCCGGCAAGCCGGTCATTGTCCACAAAACGGTCAAGGCCCGCGAGATTTGGAACGCCATCATCGAGAGCGCCTGGGCCAGCGCCGAACCGGGCATCTTTTTTGTCGAGCGTTATAATAAGATGAGCAACTCCTGGTATTACGCCCCTATCCTCTGCACCAACCCATGCGGCGAGCAGGGGCTGCCCGGCTGGGGCGTGTGCAACCTAGGTGCGCTTAATTTGGCCCGCTTTGTGAGCAATGGCGAGGTGGAGTGGGACAAACTGGGCCGGGCGGTGCGTTACGCCGTGCGCTTTTTGGATAACGTGATTGACTCAACTCCCTACTTTTTTGAGGAAAACAAACAGCAGCAGCTCGGCGAGCGGCGGGTCGGCCTGGGCACAATGGGCCTGGCCGAGATGATGATCCGCCTTAAAATTCGCTACGGCAGCCCGGAAAGCGTCAAATTTTTGGACAAGCTGTACCGGTTTATTGCCAGCGAAGCCTACCTGGCCTCGGCCGACAACGCCGCCGAAAAAGGCGTCTTTCCCATGTTTGAGGCCGACAAGTTTTTGCAAAGCGGCTTTATGCAGGGCATGCCGGAGCCGGTGCGCCAGGCCATCCGTGAGAAGGGCATCCGCAATGTGACCCTTTTAACCCAGGCCCCGACCGGCACCACCGGGACGATGGTCAATACTTCGACCGGTATCGAGCCGTTTTACTTCTGGAGCTTTAACCGCAAGGGACGCATGGGCATCCATGAGGAACGGGTCGGCGTGTATGAGGAGTGGCTGACCGCCCATCCCGGCGAACCGCTGCCGCCTTATTTTGTCACGGCCATGGATTTGCAGCCCGAAGATCACGTGCGGGTGCAGGCGGCCATCCAGCGCTGGGTGGACTCTTCGATCAGCAAGACCTGCAACACCCCCAACAGCTACACTGTCGAGCAGACCCGTGAGCTGTATGAATTGATGTACGAGTTGGGCTGCAAGGGCGGCACCATTTACCGCGACGGCTCCCGCGATGCGCAGGTGCTTAATTTAAAGGAAGAAGACAAGCCGCAGGAAGCGCCGAAGCCCAAAGCGCCGGAGGTCAAGTGGCGGGCGCGGCCGGCCACCCTGCACGGCAACACCTATCGCAAAAACACGCCGATTGGCACGGCCTACATTACGGTCAATGCCAATGGTGGCGGCGATGAGGAGCCGTTCGAGGTCTTCATCAACGTCGGTAAGGCCGGCAGCGATGTGGCCGCCGACGCCGAGGGCCTGGGCCGGCTGGTCAGCTTGATTTTACGCATGCCCAGCCCCTTAACCCCCCAGGAGCGGGTGCAGGATATTGTGGCTCAACTGCGCGGCATCGGCTCCGGGCGGCAGCAGGGCTTTGGCAAAAACCGGGTCATGAGCATGCCCGATGCCATCGCCCAGGCCCTGGCCGAACACACCGGCATCAACGCCGCCGGCGAACTGCCCGGCCTGCCGGAAGATGAAGTGACCCAGCTTAATTTGCCCCTCAAGGGCGATTACTGCCCCGGCTGCGGCTCGGCCACCCTACTGCACGTGGAGGGCTGCAAGAAGTGCTACGAGTGTGGGTATAGTGAGTGTTGAGGCGTGAATTGAAGAATCGAACAGAGGCCAGGAGGCCGGTGATGCTCGATGAGAAGCCCGACTATGTTCGGGCTTCTTTGTTTTTGGTCAACCAGAAAAGAGTGTATAAATGAACTCTCCCGTAACCGGCTTTTCCCGGTCCAACCCTAATCACCGGCTTAGGCCGGTGAGATTGTCATCCTCGCCTTAATGCTCCTTCGAGCTTCCTATCTATTCCAACTTATCATCACCATCTCCTTACAGCCAATCCCGGATTTTTTGAGTCTTAATATGTCATTGACCGGCTTATACTTTACCAGATGGTAAACACCCAGGCAACCTTTGACAAGGCTACAAGGAACTCTACACCCGGCTCGGATGGAAGATGTTTCCTACCATTGATAGGATCTATATCAATGAGCACCCCAGGAATGAACCGGGGTGGAATCCCCGCTATACCTTTAGCAAGCTCTTTGAGTGTTTGAAAGCGAATGAGGACCCATAGAGTCCCTTATCTCGCCTGATTGGATCAAAGGGATACCATCCAACCGAGTTTGCCGAGGGTCCTTACCCGGTGTAATGAGGATTAAATCAAACAAAACCCAAACCAGAGGACTTTAGTCTCCACTTTTATCAGCGAGATGGGGAGGCAGAGGAATTCCTAACTTTTCTGACCAGGGTTGGAGACTCGGCAGAATGGTGGGGTACAAGGCGACGCCTTGCGCAAGCTGCTCCGCCCGCAACCGGAGCGCCCGGCTGCCCGGCAGACGAACCGGCGGGCTACCCGCTTTGGTCGGGGTGGTCCGACAAGCCTCGGCCAGCCACTCCGTTTCCCTGAGAAAGTTTTCCCGCCCCCCAAATGCAGCGGGATCAATTATTTGCAGAAATACCGAAGCGCCCCACCGCTGTGGCTGCTCCGAGCGACCATGACCTGCCAGCGCCGAAGTCAGTGCTTCGACCAATAGACCCAATGCAAAACCTTTGTAACCTAAATCTATGCCGCCCAACGGCAAAATGGAACCGGGTGGGTCAGTCAACAGATCGGCCGGATTATCGCTCACCTGGCCCTGGTTATCCAAAAGCCAGGGGTGGGGGAGACGCTGCCCGGACTGCTGTAATCGCCCGATCAAACTCATGCTAGTTGTGGACATGCTGATATCGAGCATAATTGGTTCACCCTGGGTTGGGATGCCGGCGGCCACAGGATTAGGTGTATACAGCGGCTGGAGGCCGCCATAAGGAGCAACCGCTTTCCCTGAAGGATCGGAGGAAAGCAGGAGGATGAGTAAGCCTTGATCAGCGACCCTTTTGAGATAGGCGGCCAAACAGGCAATATGATGGCTGCGCTGGATGGTCAGCGTAACCACCGGATGCAGCTTAATTCGCTCACAAGCCAAGTCTATGGCTTTGACCATCAGCCAGGGGCCGGGCAGGTAGCGACCGTTCCAGGTTATGGCTGCTCCGTGGTCGGCCACAATTTCAGGTTCGCCGGTGGTAGTCATCGAGCCTGCTTCCAGTTCTCGCAGATAGGTGGCGAGGAGTTGCAAGCCGTGCGTAGAATGTCCCAGCAAATCGGCTTCCACCAAAATTTCAGCGACGGTGTGCGCCCGCTCTGGAGCCAGCCCGGCTCTTTGTAATAGCTCACTAGACCAGTTGATTAAATCGGTGGCGTTATAACGTTCAGAATGGCTCATAAGGTTATCCTAACCAGGGTTAATTTAGATAAAGCAGGCGGCTGCTTGGCTCTGTCTGGCCTGATAATATCCACTTTCCCGAATCCTATCGTCATCTACTCTATTACGCAAATTATCTTGTAGGCTTTCTTTAACTTTTCTTCTTTGAACCCTGGCATTGCCCTCCCTTCAAGTGGCTAACAAAGCCGAAGAGGATATAATTTTAGGAGAGGCAGAAATAATGACTGATAAGGGGGTACCATGACTGACCTTCAGACCAATATTCTTGAGACAGAGCGGCTCAGCCTCAGGCGGCTGACCCTGGCTGACCTGGATGCGCTCTTTGCTCTTTACCGCGACCCGGAGATACGGCGTTATTTCCCTGAAGGAACCCGGACCTACGAGGAAACCAAAGAAGAGTTGGAGTGGATCATCGAGGTTTACTATGGCCGGTATGGCTACGGGTTGTGGGCCACGATTTACAAAGAAACGGGCGAGTTTATCGGCCGCTGCGGGCTGCTGCCGTGGACCATCGAGGAGCGCCAGGAAGTCGAGGTAGCCTATTTGTTGGACAAACGGTATTGGGGCCAGGGTTTGGCCACCGAGGCGGCACAGGCAATCCGTGATTACGCTTTTGCCCATCTGCCTATATCACGCCTGATCTGCCTGGTTGACCCGGAGAACGAGGCCTCGCGCCATGTGGCTCAGAAGATCGGCATGACCCTGGAAAAAGAGATGATCCTGGATGGAACCCCGGCCTTGATGTTTTCGATGGCTGTACTACAAATGGAATAAAAACATAACTTTTCTGGCCTAAAGTGGACTTTTTATTCCCTCAAAAGCCGCTGGCTTGATAATAGCCACTGTTTAACAAAATCACCCCGCCCTGGCCTTCCGCCTCCTGCCACACCGTACCGCCGGCAAATTCCTGAATCACCACCGTGAAGCCCTTCTCCTCCGCTGTAGCCCAGCCGAGGGCCTCGCGCAGACCGGGCTGCTCGCGCCAGACTTTGCCAAAGCCGCGTACCGGCTGGTACAAGCCGTTGGGTGGCGTTAAGGTTGGGTCTTCCGAAGGGTCCACATCTTCGCGCCAGGTATCGCCGGTAAGGAACCAGGTTTGATCGGGTCGCAATCCATAAATCACGTTGACATCCTCCCGCCACAACATCAGCCCATTTTCAAACGGCTGCTGCGCCGCATTGACAATGATTGCCTCCGTGCGTGGACATCCCAACGCTGCGCTGCCTGAATTATCCAGGGCGATGGTTAGCGTGGTGGTGATGGGCACAGGGCAGGGGGTGGCGGTGGGAGGAGGCGAGGTCGCGGTGGGCGTATTGGCGACGATAGGCACGGCAGCTGGCGTATCAGTGGCCAGAATGGGCGTGGGCGAGGGCGACAGAGTCGGGGTTGCGGTCGCCGTAGGAGGCGCTGTGGGCAAAAGGGTAGGGGTGGACGAGGCGGTCGGTGGAACCGTCGCCGTGAAGGTCGGCAGAGGTGTGGCCCAGGCGGTGGGCGTAGCCCGCGGCGTGCTGGTGCTGGTCAGGGTGACTGAGGTGAAGCTGAGTGAGATAAATACGCCAAGCAATGCCAAAACCGGAATAATTATGGCAGGCCAGAGCCACCAGGGGTGGGACCGTTTTGTTTGGCCGGAGACCGGCAGAGGCGTCGTTTGGTCGCTCAAGCGGGTCAGGGCTTGGGCCATCGCTGCACCACTCAGAAAGCGTTGGGCCGGGTCTTTGGCCAGCGCCCGCAAAATAATCGCCTCCAGCCCCGGCGAAACCCTGGCCAGCGTGGAGGGCGACGGCGGCAGGTCGTACACATGGGCGTGGAGCACCTGGGGCGTGTTGCCGCGGAAAGGGGTGCGGCCGGTGATCATTTGGTACAGCACCACCCCCAGGCTGTAGAGGTCGGCCCGGCCATCTACAACCTGGCCGTTGGCCTGCTCCGGGGCCATATAGGCCGGGGTGCCGACGGTGTGGCCGGTGCGGGTCAGGGCCAGGTCGTCGAGAGCCAGGGCCACCCCGAAATCGGTCAGCAGCGCCCGGCCATCCGCGGCCAGCAAAATGTTGGACGGCTTGATGTCGCGGTGGACCACACCCTGGCGGTGGGCATAATCCAAAGCATCGGCGATTTGCCAGGCGATGTCGGTGGCGGTTGGTTCGTCCAGCGAGCCGGCGCGAGCCAGCCGGTCGGCCAGCGACTCGCCCTCGACCAGGGCCATAGCCATAAAGGCCCGGCCCCCGGTCTGCCCGGCCTCCAACACGTGGACAATGGCTGGATGGCGCAGCCGCATGGCCGTGCGGGCTTCGCGCTCAAAGCGAGTCCGCATTTCCTTGCCCGCACCCGGCGGCGGAAAAAGCACCTTCAGCGCCACCGCGTCACCCCGGCTGTGGCGGGCGCGGTAAACCACGGCCATCCCGCCGCTACCCAAAATCGCTTCAATGGTGTAAGGGCCAATCCTCTGGCCCAGCAAATCTTCTGCAATCACGGCTTGTCTATGAAGGTATGTTGTGTATCATGGTAGTAGGGAGTAGGCAGTATGTAGTAGGAAGTAGGGGGAAAGTCGCAAGGCAGCAGGGTTGCAACAGTACGACATCTGACTACTGGTTACTGATTACTCTCCCTTATAATAACACAGAATCAGGATTTTGAGCATGAGTCATAACGTTGCTAGGCTGATGGTGCGCGAAGGGTTGGGGCGGGTGGGCCAGGAAATTTTGCTGGCGGATGACGTGACGACTCTGGGCCGAGCGGCAAGCTGCCAGGTGGTGATTGACAACGATTTTGCCAGCCGCCGCCACGCTCAGATTGTCCGGCGAGAGGATGTCTACTGGCTGCGCGATTTGGACAGCAAAAATGGAACCCTGTTGGACAACGAGCGGGTAACGGCGGAAACGCCCCTGGCCGATGGCGCAGAAATCCGCATCGGTTCGGTGGTCCTGCGTTTTGTTGACCCGGCGGCCACCCGCACCCAGCCCGATCTGGCGGCCTCGCTGGCCCGGCTGCGGGTGGATGCCAGCGCCCGCCAAGTCTGGCTGCACGGCCAACTTTTATCGCCGCCGTTAACCACCAAGCAGTTTGATTTGCTACTCTATCTCTACCTGCGAACCGGCGAGGCGGTCAGCAAAGATGAACTGGCCGCTGCCGTCTGGCCGGAGGATCAGAGCGAGGCCGTGTATGATTACCAGATTGATAAAATGGTCAGCCGGGTCCGCGAGCGTATCGGTAAAGAATGGATCGAGACGGTCTGGGGCTTTGGCTATCGGCTAGGGAGTAGGGAGTAAGGGATTTTGGCCTACTTCCTACTCTCTACTACTCGTTTAACAGGAGAACCCAATGAAAAACAACCACCACTTTGAAACGTTAGCCATCCACGCTGGCCAGCCGCCCGACCCTGCTACGGGAGCGGTGATGACCCCGATTTATCAAACCTCGACTTATGCGCAGAGCGAGGTGGGCGTCTTTAAGGGCTACGAGTATTCGCGCACCGATAACCCCACCCGCACTGCTTTGCAAAGCTGCCTGGCCGCCCTGGAAGGGGCCGATTTTGGCCTGGCCTTTGCTTCGGGCCTGGCGGCAACCGATACCCTGTTCCGGCTGGTCGCCCCTGGCGAGCATGTGCTGCTGGGCGACGACGTGTACGGCGGGACCTATCGCCTGCTGGATAAGATCCTGCGCGGCTACGGGGTGTTGTTTGACCCGGTGAATATGGCCGATTTAGACGCCGTAGCAGCGGCGCTGCGTCCGCAAACCCGGCTGGTCTGGCTGGAGACGCCGACCAACCCCATGCTCCGCCTGGCCGATATTGCCGCCATCAGCCGCTTGGCTCACCAGGCCGGGGCCAAAGTGGCTGTGGACAACACCTTTGCCACACCCTTTTTGCAGCAGCCGCTGGCCCTGGGTGCGGATTTTGTGGTCCACAGCACCACCAAGTACCTGGGCGGCCATTCCGATGTGGTTGGTGGGGCGATTTTGACCAGCGACGCCGAGGCTTACCAGCGTTTGAAGTTTTTGCAAAATGCTGTTGGCGCGGTGCCCGGCCCCATGGACTGCTGGCTGGTGCTGCGCGGCATCAAGACTCTGGCCCTGCGCATGGAGCGTCACTGCGCCAACGCCAAACAAATTGCCGCTTTCCTGGTCGAACATCCGGCGGTGGCTCGCGTCCACTACCCCGGCCTGCCGGGCGACCCCGGCCACACCCTGGCTGCCCGCCAGATGCACGATTTCGGCGGGATGATTTCTTTTATCTTAAAAGGCGGCGAACCTGCCGCGCGGAAGATGGTCGCTGCCACCCGGATTTTTACCCTGGCCGAGTCGCTCGGTGGGGTCGAGTCGCTCATTGAGCATCCCGCCGCCATGACCCATGCCTCCGTCACCGACTCCCCCCTGGCCGTAGATCCCGGCCTGGTGCGCCTTTCGGTGGGGGTGGAGCACGTGGAGGATTTGTTGGCGGATTTGGAACAGGCGTTGGACAGCAGATAGAGGATAGTGCTTTACTATCTACTAGGCACATGGAGAGTTTATCGGAAATAAAAATACCTCTCGCCAAGGCGCAAAGAACGCCAAGTTTTTAAGAGAAAACACCTTTGCGACTTTGCGTCTTGGCGTGAAAAAAGTTATTCCCGATAATGTCTACTATCTACCATCTTCTTCTTCTGTTTTTACCTCACTCTTCCCGTCAAGAAATCCAACAAATCAATCTTGGTAATAATCCCCACTGGCTGCTCCGCTTCGACGACAATGGCGACCTGGTGGGTGGAAAAGACGCTAAGCAGCGCCTCCAGCGAGATGTCGGGCGGAATGGTGGTCACTTGAGGCCGCATGATGGATTCGATGGTTTCGCCGGCTTCGTGGGTGTGGCCGGCGCTGAGCATGTGGTTGAGCAGTTCCACCTCGGTCACAATGCCGACCAGCCGGCCTTCGGCCACCACCGGCACTTGCGAGATGTTATGCTCCTTCATCATGGCAATCACGTCGAGCTGGCGGTCGGTGGGCTGAGCGGTGTAGAGAACCGGGCTGGGTTTGGCCGCCAGCACGTCGGCGGCGCGGACTTCTGCCCAGGTAGATTCCAGGAAGCGGTTTTCGCGCATCCAGTCGTCGTTGAAAACCTTGCTCAGGTAACGCGAGCCGGAATCGGGCAAGACGACCACCACCGTCGTCTTGGGGCCGAGGTCGTGCTCCTCAATATAACGCAACGCCCCGGCCACCGCCGTCCCCGACGACCCCCCGCAGAAAATCCCCTCCTCCCGTACCAGCCGCCGGGTCATTAGAAATGACTCCTTATCGTTGACCTGCACCGTTTCGTCTATCACCGACAAATCGAGCGTTGAGGGTAGAAAATCCTCGCCGATGCCCTCCACTTTGTACCCCTGGGCCGGGACAGTTTGGCCGGTTTGAAACAAGTCATGCAGAATCGAGCCAATCGGGTCTACCCCCACAATTTTAACCGCCGGGTTCTGCTCTTTGAGGTAGCGGCCCACCCCGCTGATGGTCCCGCCTGTGCCCATCCCCGCCACAAAGACATCAATTCGCCCGCCGGTCTGCTGCCATAACTCCGGCCCGGTCAACTGGTAGTGGCTCTGCGGGTTGACCGGGTTGTGATACTGGTTGGCCAGGATGGCGTTGGGCGTTTCGGCCACCAGCCGGTTAGCCACCGAGTAGTAGCTGCGCGGCTCTTCCGGCTCGACGGCAGTGGGGGTAATGACCACCCGCGCCCCAAAAGCCCGCAGCAAGCGAATCTTCTCGTCGCTCATTTTGTCGGGCATGACAAAGATGCACTTGTAGCCCTTGATGGCGGCGGCAATGGCCAGCCCGACGCCGGTATTGCCGCTGGTCGCCTCGACGATGACCCCGCCCGGTTTGAGCCGGCCCGACTGCTCGGCCTCGGCAATGATGGCCGGGCCAATCCGGTCTTTGACCGACCCCCCCGGATTAAAAAACTCCACCTTAGCCAGTACCGCCGGCTGCACTCCGCGTGTGACCCGGTTCAGCCGTACCAGCGGCGTCCAGCCAATGGTGGTCAGAATGTTATCGTGAATGTCCGCTGTCCGGGTCGGGACAATCTCGGTCAGGCTTGCCTCCTCCATGCTTGATTCTCCTTGGGGTAAACAATCCAGGCGGTTACAGATATTAAAATTGGCTCACAGATAAACGCAGATAAACACAGTTTTTTTTCTTAATTTTTATTCTTATCCGTGTCATCTGTGCGCTTCGTAGTCCGTGAGTAAATTTTTACCAACCCTTGAAACACATCAAGACTCTTAAAGTTTATGGTACGGAGAAAGTATAGCTTTGTCAAGAGAAACTCTCTCGGTCAGAATTTGGTCAGATTTAGGTCCAACATGGCGGCGCGGAGTGAGGTACAGTGAGAGTAAATATCCCTAAATTATTAAACACCACCTAACAGGAGGTCACGATGAAACCGATCAATTTCCAAACAACGTTCAAGCTGGTTCTGGCCGGCGCCGCCGCTGCACTGATCGCCGGGTGTGGGGCGGCCCCCCAGGTGATTGTGGTCACAGCCACCCCGGCAGCAACGCCGCTAGTAATCACAGCCACTCCCGCGCCGACAGCCGTGATTGAGCTAGCGCTGCAGCCGCCCACACCCCCAATATCCGAAACTTACGAGGCGGGGACACTGTTACGGGGTAGCGGCGAAACGATCTTTTATGTCACCAGTGAGGGAACCCGCCGCCCCCTGGCTGATCCTGAAACTCTGCCCGCCTTTGGGCTGGACAAACAAACCGTGTTCCAAGTGACGGATGCAGCCCTGGCCGCGCTGCCGCAGGCCGACCCGCTGACCCGACTGAGTTACGATGCCGAGGACAACCTGTATTGGATTGCCGGGGGCCAGCGCTGGCAGGTCAACGACTGGAAAAAAGTAGTCGAGCGGGCCGATTACGCCGGCATATTGCCCTCGCCCCTGGACAAGTCGCTGGTTGCCAGCCTGCCGCTGCGGACCGGCTTTAGCGAGGGCACGCTGCTGCGGGCCGGTGGAGAGCTCTATTTCTATAGTCAAAATGCCCTGGTTCGGGTGACGGGCGGGTTGAGTGGCGAAACAGCGGTGCTGGATATTCCTGCCGAAGTGGTAGTGGTCTATCCTCAGCGCAGCGAACTAGAGCAGGCCCAGGTCAGGCTCGCGGCCGACACGGCTGCGGCCAATGTGCGCCAGGCTCCCGATTTGCAGGCTGAGGTGCTGGGGACCGTGCAAAATTCGGCGCACCTGGTGGCTCTGGGCCGCACCGCCGATGGAAGCTGGCTGCAAATTATCTACCGCGGCCAGCCGGGCTGGCTGGCCGCCGATTTAGCCGCCCCTTCGGTCGCCCTGAGCCTGCTGCCGGTGGTCAGCCAGCCCGTAGCAGTGGCAACCGATTTGCCGGAGGCCGAACCGGCGGCGGTGGTGGTCGAGCCGACCAGCACCCCTCAACCGCAGCCGCTTTTCTGCACCGATGTCCCGATCCGGGGTTTTGGCAAGGTTTGGAGCGAGCATAAAGAGGTCAAAGCTACGCTGGGCTGCGCCGACTCGTGGCAGGGCGGAGAGCAGGCCACCCAGGCGGCGGTACAGCTTTTTGAGAACGGCTTGATGGTCTGGCTCCAAGCCGACGGCTACTACAGCAGTGATCCGATCTACGTGTTCTTTGCCGATGGCTCGTACCAGCGTTTTGGCGATCTGGGACCGGCTGATCCGCTCAAAGTGGAACCCGTGCCGGAAGGCTTTTTCACGGTGGGTGATAAGTTTAGCAAAGTTTACTGGGAGGGTACAGGGGCGCAGGTGAAAGAGCGGTTGGGCTACGCCATCGGGCCGACCAAAGACAGCGACGGGGCGTTTCAGAACTTTAGCAACGGCCGCATGCTCTGGGTCGAAACGCTTGACCGCATCTTTGTAGTCTATGAGTACGGCTACTTTGAAGGCAATACTTATATGATGGTCCGCACCTGGCACAGCTACGAAGATACTTTTTAGACGCGAACCAACCCACCTGGCGTAAGTTTTGTGCAAATAGGGGCCGAGATGGAAGAATCGGCCAAAAAATAGAATTTTTACAACTTGATACATCTCGGTTATGCTCAGGCAATCTTTTGAATAACGGAAGCTGCCATGAACCAAAGCCGAGACAGCAGCCTGACCGATCATGCTATACTGTCTGCAGGCACAAACTGAGCTTTTTGCCAGTGTAGAAAAATGCAGTTTGTATCCGTGCAAAGTATATGTTAGTCGCCTGGGGGCAGTACGCCCACGGGTTAGGGTTGATAAAAGCCATCGAAGCTATCTCCCTGGACCAGAAAACGGTAGATCATAGTCCGCAAGGCAAAGTGTTAGAGAGTGTCTAAAAATTCTTTATTATCCACGAAGAACACCAAGAACACCAAGAAAAAGGCTAAAAACTTTGTGTTTCTTCGTGTCCTTCGTGGATTTTACCCTGATCAAACTCAGGTTTTGCCAATTTTTAGACAGCCTCTTAGAATTTCTGGTCACCATCCTGGGTGGGTTCGAGTATCTGAAGGACATCTGTCTATCCGCAGTCCGACCTACGGTCGAATGGGGCTATCGGCCGGCCACCGGAACGACCCAGCAGTTAGTTATCTGGCCAAAGCCTGCCAATTAGAATCCCGGCCAGGTCGGCCTGGTTGCGGAATAGGCGGGTGTTGGCCCTGGTTCTTTGGCCTGAGAGTCTTGCTGCATCTATCCGCGCCATTGTTCAACCTCCTCAAAATCTCGGTTAACCTCTTGTTGTCAGGTAATCTACCGCCACGCCCAGCGTTGCCCCCCAGACTACGTGAGCAGCAATCATGAGGGCATTACGTGGGGCCGGGTGCTCGGTGGCTGGACGTAGAATACCCAATGCCGGCAGCAAGCCCAAATAGCTGCCGCTCCAAACCAGCAGCCCAAACAGAATCCCATTCAAAGCCGGCGACGGTGAAATTTGATGTGGCAGCACGGCATACAGCGCTCCTGCCGCCGCTCCATAGCCAAAATGAGCCGCCGCCGTAGCCAAGGCATGGTCAGGCCCGGCTGCGGCCTCTTCCACCCCGGCTTTAGCGGCGACATCGGCCACAATTTGGTTGGGCGGCAAAGGATATTGCTCCGCCGGGGGTAGCAGTTCGCGGGCGGTCCACATAAAGGCCGACATAGGCGCAGTGGCAACAAAGCCGGCCAAAGCGCCATTCATCAGCGCTGGTAAAGTCATTTCGTTACCTCCATTCGATTATGGCGATTTCATAGCGATGGGCTAACTCGGTTCTGGTTTACGTTTAACTTTTTGCTTTTCGCGCAGTCTGGGGCAGGCGCAAGACCGTGCCTCTACATATCATTTTAACATTGACAAAACACTAACTGCAAGCAACTAAATTACGGGCGATTCCTAGTGACGACTTTAGTCGTTTTTTAGCTCCGTTTAGCGACTGAAGTCGCCACTACAAACCTTCAAAACTTTTTTGTTTGTACTTAGGTTTGCTTAGAGCGAAGGGATCGCCCGTGCATGCTGGGTGGTTGCTTCAACCAGCATTCCTGGCTGACCCCGCCGGTCTCAAACAAAACTTGGCCCTCACGACGTCACTTCTCCTCGATTCTACCCGTTTACGGCTCGCTTCGGGATACTCGTATGGGTGAATGAGGGCTAAAAGAGGGGCTATTTTTAAGCGGGTGGTTTGATAACCAGCTAGGCTATGGGTGGATTGAGAAATCTTTAGGGGAACTTACCATTTCCTTGACCTGCCGCATAATCTTTTTCTCGCTAACAAAGGCAAGCAGATCATAAGCCTGGTCAATTTCTACCCAGCGGGCTTCGTTAACTTCGTGATCGTGGTTATCAACACTGCCGGCTTTGTAATGGAGCAAATAGAAATAGACAAATTTGTGAAAGCGAACTTGTCGGCCCTGCTTTTTGGAAATGTACCAATATTCAATCTTGTCTATAAAAGCAACTAGTTCAGTTTCAAGGCCGGTCTCTTCGCGCACTTCACGCATAGCTGCACTTTCGTTTGACTCATCCGAGTCAACCTGACCTTTGGGCAACTGCCAGCGCGCTTCGCGGCCAACCGAGATGAGCGCCACCTCGATAGCCTGGTCACACTGCCGATAGACGACCCCGCCGGCTGATACCTGCAATTCTGTGGGGAGCTTGCTCATTCCTCGTCCACATTTAGAGAGAGGTTTTGCCTTGATAAGGGTCACGTGAGCCACTGAAGGGTTCAACCGTGCTCGAAACCTCTTGATTTGCCTCCGTGGGGATGACCAAAGCGGGCAAGTCGCCATCATTGGCCAGCCAATCTGATAACTCGTTAATCCAGAAAGCCCGGCAAATCTCCTCGGCTTGATCCAAATCATACTTATCCAGCTTCAACAGCGCCACCAAATTTTCAAAGGCCCGCTGATAGCCGTTGAGATACCCTTGCCGGTAATCCGCAGAATATTTTTCAGCCATATTCATCCTCTTGCCGTATAAGGCATTTCAAAGAAAATAATTACTTGATATTCCTGTTGGGTCTTACGTCTTGCGTGAGATAAAACAGATAGAACACGCAAGACGGAACACGTTTTGGTTAATTTAAATCTTGGAACTGCCTAAGTTTACTCATTAGACTCTATCATCTTAAGTGGATTATGCCCACATCAAAATGGGTTATCTTGGGTCACTAGAGGGGCTATTTTTGGCTTTATTGTAAGGAGACCAGCGATTGGAGATTAGAGATTCGGATTATAATTTCCAATCGCTACCCCCCAATCTCCCCAATAGTCAGGTGATTTGATTCTCATTTCTTATCCCCTCGAACCGCTAGCACTCCCCCGAAAGGCGTTAAAACATCACCCGCTGGAATGAGCAGGATTATCCAGATAGGTATGGGCAGGAACCGGGTAAAGGGTTACAATGATCCGGTAACATTGATCATTTTTGGCATAACGGAGGAAAAAATTATGACGGATCGAATAACCAAGAGCATTATTGTGCAAGGTGATGTCAGCGATATTTACCAACTGTGGGCAAATTTTGAGAACTTCCCTCACTTTATGGAGAACATTGAGTCGGTTACTAAAACCGGCTCTGGGCTGAGCCATTGGGTGATGAAAGGACCGCTAGGCCAGAAGATCGAGTGGGACGCGGAGACAACCCGCATGGAGGAGAATAAACGCATCGGCTGGAACAGCAAGGATAACAGCGATCTTACCACCAGCGGCCAGGTTACCTTTAACCCACTGCCGAGCAATCAGGTGGAAGTTACGATCACCCTGCAATACCAGCCGCCGGCCGGAAAACTGGGCGAAGCGGTGGCTCATCTGTTTGATAACCCGGAAAGAAAACTTGAGGAAGATTTGCAGCGGTTCAAAGCCTATGCTGAAAGAATTAGTACCACAAGTAGAATGGGTATGGGCCGTTAAAGCTGTTTATTGTAACGACCTCTCAAATTAAACAAAAAGGGTGTGAAATGAAAATATTTTACACCCTTTTTAGACTCAGCTTTGGGATAAACAGGAGGAACTTTATCTTAAAGATAAAGTTCCTCCTGTTCCCATGGGTGAGGTGTTTTTAAGACTCAGGGTATTTATCAAAAATCCGACCGGTAATATGTATAACTGTGCCTGCTGCGTTTAAAATTAATCTTCTCCGGCCGATCCACCGGCCCCAGTATATTCTCGATCTCACCCTGACCTGCTTCAACCTCACGCCAGACCAACGTTTCCATTGCGCCGTTTTTTAAAGTATTGCTGGTAACGGCAGCGGCTTTGCCAGGCAGCAACTGAGCAGATTTCATTATTTAAGCTCCTCATCCGTAACATTAAGCATAAGTCTGACCATTATATTACCTTTATGCTCCTTTGCCTACACCATTTAGAGTGATTTTTCCAAGACGATTAGGAGTATATTTCCCATTGAGATTCTGCTACACAGGACTGTTTAGGGGCGGCCTTGATTCACTTCACATACACTGTCTTAATATTAACAAATTCCTTGATGCCGTAATGTGACAACTCCCGGCCGTAGCCGCTTTCTTTGACCCCGCCAAAGGGCAGGCGGGGGTCTGATTTGACCATCGCATTGACAAAACAGCAGCCCGCTTCCAACGCCTCGGCAGCCAGCCGTTCACCCCGAGCAAGATCGCGGGTAAAAACAGCAGCCCCCAACCCAAACACAGAATCGTTGGCTGCCTTGATCGCCTCGGCTTCATCCTTAACCGGGATGATGGCCGCAACCGGGCCAAACATTTCCTCATCAAAAGCAGGCATCCCTTTTCGCACCCCGGTTAAGACCGTAGACGGATAAAAGGCTCCTGGACCTGCCGGAAGCTGCCCCCCCAATAGGCAGACCGCGCCCTGCTCGATGCTGTGCTGCACCTGCCGGTGCAAATCGTCGCGCAGGTCGTGCCGGGCCTGAGGTCCCATTTCGGTGGCCTCTTGCAGCGGGTCGCCAAAGGTAAGGGCCTGCATACGCTCCACAAAAAGCTGCTCAAAGCGTGCTCTGACCGCTTCGACCACGATAAAGCGCTTGGCGCAGATGCAGCTCTGGCCGGCGTTCAGCAGGCGACTGGCGGCGCAGGTCGCCGCTGCTGCTTCCAGGTCGGCGTCTTCCAGAATCAGATAAGCATCGCTGCCGCCCAATTCCAGCACTGTCTTTTTAATCACCGAACCGGCTTTCTGGGCGACGGCCTGGCCGGCTGGGGTGCTGCCGGTCAGCGTTACAGCCTTGACCAGCGGGTGTTCTATCATCGCATCAACTTGGCTACTGCTAACCGGCAGACTCCTGAACACGTGCTCAGGAAAGCCGGCCTGGCGAAACAGGGCTTCAATGGCCAGAGAACAGCCCGTAACATTTGAAGCATGCTTCAAAACGGCAGTATTGCCGGCCATCAAAGCCGGCGCAGCAAAGCGGAAAACCTGCCAGAACGGAAAGTTCCAGGGCATAACCGCCAGCACCACCCCCAACGGCTGGAAGGCGACAAAACTCTTGCTGGCATCGGTTTCAACCAGCTCATCTTGCAGAAAAGTTTCGGCATGGTCGGCGTAATAATCACACACCCAGGCGCACTTTTCCACCTCGACCCGACCCTCTTTGACCGGCTTGCCCATTTCTTCAGCCATCAGCCGGGCATAGGTGGCGGCGTGGTCGCGCAGGGTTTGGGCCGCCCGGCGCATTAAATCAGCCCGAGTCGCAAAGTCATTTTTGCGCCAAGAAAGAAAAGCTGTATGGACCTGTTCGATAATCCGGCTGGTTTTCTGGGGGCTGATCTCCGGGTACTCCCTGATCGGTTCGCCCGTTGCCGGGTTGACGGAAACCAGCATGGCCGGTTCAACTTCACCCACCCGATACTCCAGCACCCCTTCGATCAGCTCAAGTTCGCGGTCTAGGTTAAGGTTGGTTTTGAGTTGATACAGCTCATTGCCGGCGTGATCGTAACCTACAAAATCAATCGCTTTGACTCCCTCAAGCTCGCGCAGATTGAAAAAATTACCATGGGTTCCTTTTTCAACTCTCACGTCATACGTTCTCATAAGCCTCTCCTATTGATACAAGACCGAACAAAGGCATAACCCCGCCTCTTATTGTCGTCCAAAGCCCAAGCCTGCTTATCAGCATACCACCTTCGGTTAAAAGTAACCCTACCAAAACGGGTGATTTTTTAATTCAGGAGGGATTATTTTCCTGTTCTCGGCCCGCGAGACTGGGTTGAACTGGTCGGGTAACTTGAAATTTTGCTCATCTAACCCAATTGGGTGAGACGGGAAGAGACCCAAAAATCACCAACCCAGCACCAAAAATTTACCTGATTTGGTATAGGCTGCCGCTTAGAGAAAGGATATACGTGTCATTTCAACAAATGGGGGCAAACAGAACTCACATAAATATTTATCATAACGCTAACCTTGTATATTATAGATGTCCAGAAAAATTCTTTTCCAACAATCAAGGTAGCAAAGTAGCAATTTGTTACTTGCTACCCTGCTATCTGTTTCAGTGGCGAAAACTTTTCTAGAGAACTATAAGAACCGGCGAAAGCGACAAGCATTGACTTTAAAGGAGGTCAAGAGGCCACAGAAAAGGCCACTGCCCAGTGTCCAGAAGCCGATCAGATTCACCCGACCGTGCCGACCATAGTTCTTAATCTCAGTCTTGTGGCCTTTAGACGTGGCGGGCTGTCCAGACCCGCTGGTTTTGGTGGCTGATCATCTGTTTCAGTTCTTCCGCTTGGCTGATTGATAATTTGGCCGGGCGTCCTGAGCGCAGTTGATCGCTCAACTGGTTCTGGGCCTCAAATTTCTTGATCCATTCTTTCAGGGTCTTGAGGCTGACGTCGTAACAGGCCGCGACCGTTTCGGCCGGCATCCCTTTGTAATAAGCGATCAGGGCCTTGACCCGCAGCACCCCGCGAATATCGCCTTTCTTTTTGAGTTGCCGGTACTAGTTTCTGAGTCGGTCAAGCTTGAGTTGAGTTTCAGTTTTAGTCTTTTTCACAGGAGGCTCCTTATGGGCATAGAATTACTCATCATCCCCCACATTATAGCTCCTACGATAAGGAATCACCGAAAAAACTTTTCTAGAGAACTATACAGGCCAAGGTAGTCACCTTGGCTCGCTGAATCCGTATTTAATTCCTCATGGGTCGAAATGACAATCATCGCTGCGGCGTTCTTGGTTCGCGCGGCCTTATACAGCGAACTTATCGCTGCTGTTAGTGTTTCTCCTGGTCTTTGTATTCTGATGGGAACGGGACTGCCTTTATACTCCAATTTCAGCAAGAGTCTCACAACTCCACCACTGTCCCTAGCCCCTGTGACTCGGCCGCCCGCAAAACGGCATTGGCCGCCGCCGCATCCTGTACGGCCACCCCCACCGACTTAAAAAAGGTAATTTCGTCGTGCGACTCGCGCCCCGGCCGCTCGCCGTTGACAATCTGGCCCAGTTCGGCGTGAATATCCAGCTTGCTGATAACATTCTTTTCCAGGGCCACAATCAAATCACCGGCTTCGGCCAGGCAGGCTTGCAGCGAATCTACCACTATTTTGGAACGCCGTACCGTTTCCTCATCCACCTCCTGCATGTGCGGGGTATACGAGCCGACGCCGGTCACATGCGTTCCCGGCGATAAATCCCGCCCGTCAAAGACCGGCTTCTCCGAGGTTGTCGCGGTAATGATAATATCCGCCCCGGTCACAGCTTCCCGGCGCGACCCGGCAACAACCACTTGCGGCGCATCGGGCCAGGCCGACACCTCGGCGGCAAAGGCTTCAACCCTGGCCGGGGTGCGGCTAAAGATGCGGACCTCATTGATCGGGCGAACGGCGCAGGCAGCTTCAAGCTGCGCCCGCGCCTGCACCCCAGCCCCAAACACCGCTACCACTTTAGCGTCGGGCCGGGCCAGCAAATCGGCGGCCAGGCCGCCGCCAGCCCCGGTGCGGATGGCCGTCAGCGTTTCGCCGTTGAGCAGCGCCTTTGGCTCGCCGGTATCCGGGTCAATCACCGTGGCCAGGGCGATAACTGCCGGCAGACCCTTGGCCGGGTTGTCGCCCCACAGCGAAACCACCTTGAAGCCAATCTCCCGGCTCTGCCGCAGAAAGGCCGGCATAAACAATAATAAGCCTTGATCGGTTTGCAAGCGTATCCGCAGCGGTACATCGGCCTGGTTGGCCGAAAGCTGGCCGAAGGCGCGGCGCATAGCCTCAATCGCCTCGCCCATCGGTAGCGCCCGGCGGACATCAGCAGCGGATAGAATTCTAATTTTCATCGAAACCTCCCTCACAAATAGTCTTATAGACCTGACCGCCGACCGCCGGAATGTGCGGCAGTCAGCGGTCGGCGGTCATTCTCCCACCCACTCCACAATCACCGACACCCCCTGGCCCACGCCGACGCACATCGTTGCCAGACCGTAGGGCGAAGTAGCCCGGCCTTCCCGCTGGCGGCGCTTCATTTCGTGAACCAGGGTGGTCATAATTCGCGCCCCGCTGCAACCCAGCGGATGGCCCAGCGCAATCGCGCCGCCGTTGACGTTGGTTCGCTCAGGGGGGAGACCCAACTCGTCCATCACTGCCAGCGCCTGCACCGCAAACGCCTCGTTGAGTTCGATCAAATCCAAATCGGCTACGGTCAAACCAGCTCGCTCTAAGGCTTTGCGGGTAGCCGGGATCGGTCCCAGGCCCATCAGCCGGGGGTCCACCCCCGCCGAAGCCGCCGCCACAATCCGTACCAGCGGTTTCAGCCCCAACACCTCGGCTCGCTCCGCCGACATCAACAGCACCGCTGCCGCGCCATCATTAATCCCCGACGAGTTTCCTGCCGTCACCGTCCCCCCCGCCCGAAAAGCCGGCTTCAACTTGGCCAGCACCTCCATACTCGTCGCCAACTCATATCTCCCTTGCTCACTTACCCATTTCATGCGCGGATATTCGTCCACACTCACCAGCACAGGGTCCCCTTTGCGTTGTGGGACGGGCACAGGGATGATTTCATCCATAAAGCGGCCGGCATTAGTCGCGTCTACCGCCCGCCGCTGGCTTTCCAGGGCAAAGGCATCCTGCCGCTCCCGGCTGAAGTCGGGCCGCTGTTCGTAGATGTTTTCGGCGGTCTCACCCATCGCTTCCAGCGGGAATAGAACCTCCATTTTGGGGTTGGGGAAACGCCAGCCAATCGAGGTATCAAAAATTTTTGCACTGCGATCAAAGGCGCTTTCGCTTTTGCTCAATACGTAGGGCGCGCGGGTCATACTCTCAACGCCCCCGGCAATATAAATATCACCCTCACCGCTGGCAATGGCTCGATAGCCCGCCACAATTGCATCCAACCCCGACGCGCACAGCCGGTTGACTGTCACCCCGCCGACATGGTGGGGAAAACCGGCCAGCAGCAGCGCCATGCGAGCTACGTTGCGATTATCCTCGCCGGCCTGGTTGGTGCAGCCCAAGATAACTTCTTCCACCAGAGCCGGGTCCAACGCCACTCTTTCAACTAACGCCTTCAAAAGCAAGGCGGCCAAATCATCGGGCCGCACCTGGCTCAACGCCCCCGCAAAAGCACCGACAGGCGTGCGTACGGCATCAATTATAACTGCTTGAGACATAAGTTACTTACTCCTCTCTGAAAATAGTAGACAGCGGAATTATACACTTCTGCTACCTCGCCCCTTCGGGTGCGCCGAAGGGCGTGCTATCTGCTACCTTTTCATTATCGGTGGTGTGCTGCCGGTTCGTAACGCCCCCTGCAAAGATAACTGTCTAATCCCCACGGCTCAAAAGCCGGCAAATTGTAGCCGCACCCGGTCCAGGCTGGCCCGATCGGGGGCAATGATCAACCCAACGCGAAGCCCTACCCGACTGAGCAGGGTAACACCCGTTGCATCTTCCCACAGGAGGGCGTTCTGGCCAGGGTAAGGCTGGCCCGATAAACCGCGCCGTTTCAGCGCCGTGATAAAGGCATGCCTCAATTCCAGGGCATCGGCCTCGCTGGCCCAGAGTGAAGACACGACCAGCACCCGGTGGTCGTTGCCATCTACCCAGAGCGTGTAGGCGTCGCCATCCCAACCGGCAGCGGCAGTGATAGCAGTTTGTTCGTCGGTCTGGTCATAAAGCCAGACCAGAAAACCGGCTTCGCCCAGCACATCTCGATCAATTTCGCGCCACGTGCCGCCCAACGCGGGGGCCAGGTCGGGCACACTCACCGGGATAGGCGCTTCGCCGGCCAGATATTTCTCCGGGTGCATAATCTGCTCGGAAGAGGTGGGCAACTGCCGGTAAGCCTGGTTGACCAGCTCCCAGGAAAAGCCGCCCTGGAAAAAAAGATAGAGCACAAAATATTCCCCGGCGGTGTAGGGAAAGTAGGTGAAGATACCGAGCGCCGGCGAAACCCCTTCCAGCTTGGGATGCTCGCGGAATAGATAACGGTAAATATTATAGTCAATCTGGTCTTGGCGGATATTTTGCCGGGTAAACAGATCCTCTACCAGCC
Organism: Anaerolineae bacterium; assembly: GCA_023151115.1. Next base: position 38,344 of record JAKLJP010000014.1, on the reverse strand, counting down.
GGGCATCCCCTTCCGGCAGCGAACGGGCCGCCAGCAGAGCATCACCTGACAGGTTGTTGTTGAAAACTTGCTGCAAATCAAAATGATGATCCTGCAAAGCATGGACATATTCGTGGGCAAAGGTCATCTCCTCCTCGGCAAACATGTTGACCGACTCGGCGATGATGACCATCGCTTTCTCTTCGGGGGTGTAGTAGCCCAGCAGGATGTCGGTTTGCGAGTCGAAGGCGGCCTGGACCAAATCTACCTCCGGCTCGATCAAGTTGAGCGCCCGGTAAAATTCCTGCTGGGTCTGAACCGCTTCCAACGCCGCCACATCAAACGAGGTTTCACGCCACTGCTCTTGCAACTGGCGGCGGGTCAAGAATTTGATCGGCACGGCGGTTGGCAGAGTCAGCCCCCGATACAGCTCCACAAATTCGACAATCTGGCCAATTTTCTTTTTGTTAATTAATGCCGGGGCGACCACATAAGTGGCTGTAGCCGAGGGGACAGCCACGGCGGTAGCGGACGGGATAGGGCTGGGCGTCCAGGTTGGTGGAAGAGAGGTAGGGATGGGTGTCGAGGGTGGCTGGGCTTCGGTCAGTGGCAGCGGGGTCAGCGCCGCCACCATGGGCGGGGAGGCAGCAACATTGAGACGAATGGCAACAAAACCAATACCGCCACAAATGCTGCATAAAACAAAGGTCAGCAGGGTGAGAACCGATACCTGAAAGGGAGAGAAGCGGATAGATTTTAGGTGGGACACATTAGCTCACATTCATTGGTAGCGGCCATCTTAAGGCTGAGTAAGGCTAAGAAGAACAAAACAAGTGTAGTCTTAGCCTCGCCAGGAAGCATCGGTTTGGTGGGTGAGTAGATACCATTCTTTACTACTGGCCCAGCAATTCGGCTTGCTGGGCCAGCAACTGCTCGATCCCCTGGCGGGCGAGAGCCAGCAGGCCGAGCAGGGTTTCCTGTTCAAAGGGCGATTTTTCAGCCGTGCCCTGGATTTCGACAAATTTGCCCGCGCCGGTCATAACCACATTGAAGTCAACCTGGGCCGCCGAATCTTCCTCGTAGCACAAATCCAGCAGCAGTTCATCGCCCACCACACCGACGCTGACCGCGGCCACCGGCGTGATCAGCACCGTCGCCGGTACCTGGTAGGCGTTGATCAGCTTTTGCAGGGCCAGGGCCACTGCTACGTAACCTCCAGTAATGCTGGCCGTGCGAGTGCCGCCATCGGCCTGGATAACATCGCAATCAACGGTCAGGGTGCGCGAGCCGAGCTTATCCACATCCACCGCCATACGCAGGGCGCGGCCAATTAGCCTGCGGATCTCATGTGAGCGGGCGTCATTGCTGCCCTCCCGCCGCGAGATGCGCCGCTGCACACTGCGGGGCAGCATGGCATATTCGGCGGTCAGCCAACCTCCCCCCGACTCTTCACGCCAGGCCGGCACTTTGTCTTCGATGGTCACATTGCACAACACGCGGGTGTTGCCCGTTGCTACCAACACACTGCCTTCGGCGTAGGTGGTAAAATTGGGGATAAATTCAATTGGGCGGAGTTGGTTGTTGGCGCGGTTGTCTTTGCGGGGCATAGAGGCTCCTATAACTCTGCAACTTCTGGGGTTTTGGGACGTATAGCATGACGGAGTTGGTTGATAAGCTTTATCATAAAAATGGGAGAAAACCGATGATTTCACACACTGTATTGGAGAATGACGTTCACCTGATCCACCTGAACCAGCCTCTGCACGCAGCCCTGGCCAGGGAGACGATGCAGCTTTTCCGAGACATTTCCCGGCAAGGCGCGGAAAAGGTGATTGTGAACCTGGAGGACGTGCCCTTGATTGACAGCCACGGCCTGGCGGCCCTGGTGATTGGGCTAAAAATCTTTGATGACGGTAAAAAACTGCGGCTGGCTGCGCCGCAAGCGCAGCCCAGACTCTTACTTGAGCTGACGATGTTCGACCGGATTTTTCAGATTAGCGACAGTGTGGCCGACGCCAGAGCCACCCTGTAAACGACCACCGACGGCCGACCGCCGACCGCCGCCAGAAACTTAACGGCGGTCGGCGGTCGGCGGTCAACTCTTCATAAACTCATCAATGGCCGCCCGGCTGATACGATACTGGCTGCCAATCTTTTTAGCCTTCAACTGGCCGGCGTTACACAACTCCACCACATCCTCGATGGAGACACCCAAATAAGCCGCCGCTTCGGTGACGCCCATAATATCGGGAGGCGCGGCACTGACGGCGGGCGCAGCGGCCGGAGCCGCCGGTTGAGCCGCTTGCTGCTGCTGTTGCATTCCGCCGAACATGCCGGCCATCATCTGGCCCAGGCCCATGCCCGCGCCCATGCCGGCCCCCAGGCCAACGCCCGTTCCGGCCTGGCCGCCGCCCTGCGATGCCTCTTTAATAGTGTTCATGGCCTGTAACTGCATGTACATCTGCGGGTCGAGCAGGCCCATCTGCTGTAGCTTCTCGGCGGAAGTTTCCAGGGGACTCAGGCCGCCAATGGTGATGCTTTTGAGCAGCAAACCCAGCGCCTCAAAGGAGTCCTGGGCCTTGACCTTGATGGCCATGGCCATTTCGTCCATCATTGATTGGGCCTTCATCAAGTTGCCGGGGTTGACTTCGGCAAACCAATCGGTGGCCCCCTGGACAATCACGTTGGTCAGCCGAGTTTTCAAATCACGCAGTTCCAGGTAAGCCTGACCGCCGCCAACCAGGGTATCCACCACCCGCTTGGGGTCTTTTACCTCAAAGCCAAAGGTGCCGTGCGCCCCCAAGAGCAGCCAGCCGAGACCCTGGCCCGGCGTTTGCATGGCTATCGGCTGGCGAGTACCCCAGCCTTCCTGGGGAAACTCGCGCACGGCCACGTAATAGACCACTGCCGGAAAGCTGCCTTTGCCAAAAACCAGGTTGCCCAGAAAGTTGGTCAGCAGGGGCACATTGGCCGTCGTCAAAGTATGGCGGCCCGGCCCAAACACATCCAGCGATTTGCCGTCACGGTAAAAGACGGCCGCCTGGCCTTGGCCCACAATCAACTGCGCCCCAAATTTGATATTGGCTTCCCCCGATTCAGGAATGCGCTGGACAATCCGCTCGCGCAGTTCCCGGTTTAATTGAATCATTTCAGATAAGGCCATTGGATTTTCTCCTTTAGTGATTTACTGTGCGTGTGAAAATGAGTTTCTAAAACATGATACGTGATGCGTGATGCGTGATGAATTAACTCATAACCTCTTACGCATCACGTATCACGCATCACACTTCACGCCATCCCCGTCAACACATCCCGCCGCTGGTCGAATTGGGCCGAGGCATCGGTGACAGCCTTGACATAGCCGCGTACCGCCGGGGCCAGGGCGCTGGCATCTCCCCCATCCAGGGCAGACTGAATGGCATCAATCGCCGCCGCCACAGTGTCAACTTGCAGTAACATCTGGTTATCAAAATCGTACAGCTTATCCAGTTCCTCTTCTTTGACCTTAATGGCATCAAATAGGCCGGCATAGCCCTGGGCGGCTGTCTTGATCTTGTCAATAAAAGTTTGCAGCCGGGTGTTACCTTTATCCAGCTCGGTCAGTTGGGCAATGCCGGGGCCGGTCAATAACTGCGAAGCCACATCCGTAACCCGGCGGAGTTGGGCCTCATATTGGGCGGCGAGGTGCTGGCGCAGCAGCGTGTCGGCCTCGCGGCGCATTTCTTTTTCTTTATAGCCCTTGTAGCCAGGAATTTTGGTCATCAGCGACTCAAATCCACTCATGTGGCTAGAAACGGTATCTCTTAAATCTGCCATTTAAAGGTTCTCCTTATTTTCTAAGTGATTGTCCACAAATAAGTTTTCAGCTTTGGAGAGCAGAGATTGGAGATTGATTGAATCTCTAATTACCAATCTCTAATCTCCTGACAAGCACAAAGTTATTTCTGGACGGTTACTAAGAATAGAAACTGCCAGCAGGCCCACACTTTGTAACTTACGCCTTGTTCCATCCATTATAATTCGCTTTGAGGGAAAAGTGAAACTATGGAAAAGAATACTTTCAGACCAGATAGCCTTCGGCCCGCAGCGCCGCCTCGATTTCCTGGATGTGGGCGTGTCCTTTGGTTTCCAGGGTGATGGAGACATCTACATAACCAAACGGGGCCAGGGACTCGAAGCGGTGGTGAGTGATGTCCATAATATTGGTCTGTAGCCGCTTGAGCACGTCGAGCACGGCAGTCAGGGCGCCGGGCACATCGCGCAGCCGCACTTTAAATTCGACAGTGCGGCCGGCTACCGCCAGTCCGCGGGTGATGATACGCTGCAAAATATTCACGTCAATATTGCCCCCAGAGACAATGGACAGCACCCTCTGCCCGGCAAAACGCGCTCGATTCTGCAAAATGGCCGCCAGCGGCACCGCCCCGGCTCCTTCAACCACAATCTTTTCAATCTCCAGCAGCAGCAGCACCGCGTTGGCAATCTCATCCTCTTCCACCGCCACCACATCGTCTACATACTGTTTGACCAACTCGTAATTCAACGCGCCAACCTGCTTGACGGCAATCCCATCGGCCAGGGAGGCGGCCCGCGATAGTTTGACCGGCCCGCCTTGACGCAGAGCGGCCATCATCGAAGCGCACGAAGCCGCCTCGACCCCAATGACGCGGATGGCCGGGTTGGTTTCTTTGAGATAGGTGGCAATCCCGCCAATCAAGCCGCCGCCGCCAATGGGGCAAAGTACGGCGTCGAGGGCTTGACCCAATTCGTGGGCCAGAATTTCCAGGGCAATCGTGCCCTGCCCGGCAATGACCAGGGGATCGGCAAAGGGGTGGATAAATATTCGCCCTTCTTCGGCTTCCAGGTGACAGGCGTACTCGTAAGCGTCATCAAAGGTTTCGCCGTGCAACACCACCTCGGCCCCATAATCCTGGGTGGAAATCACCTTGATCAGCGGTGTGCCGACCGGCATGACCACCTTAGCCCGCACCCCCAGACGCTGGGCGTGATAGGCTACCCCTTGAGCATGATTGCCTGCCGAAGCCGTAATTACTCCAGCCTCCCACTGGGCCGGCGAGAGGTGCAGCAGCCGATTCAAGGCCCCGCGCTCTTTGAACGCGCCGGTCATCTGTAAGTTTTCCAGTTTGAACAGGGTATGGCAGCCGCACAGCTTACTCAACGTGTGCGAGTAGACCAGCGGCGTTTGCACTACATGCTCACGGATAAGGCTGTGGGCCGTTTCGATGTCGTGTTTGGTTATCATTTAAATCGCGCAGAGAGAGGCACAGTTCAGAAACCTCTGCAAGTTAATCCGTAACGGTCGTCTGTCATTGCTCCTCCTCTCCTTCTTCATCATCGGCCTCGTCAATGGGCGTTGTTTGCAGTTCGCCCAGCAGGGTTTTGAGCAGAAAGGGCCTTTCGTTCTCGGCGGCGTCTTCATAGGTCATCGCCTCGGCCATCATCCTAACATAGGAGGTGTAGCGGCCAGGATACCCACCCTCTTCTAAAATAGTTTGCAGCCGCGCCCGAAGCTGCTCCAGCCGCTCCGGGGTAAAAAGCCCGGCCAGGTAAGCATTAAGTTGGACATAGAGATTCTGCGTCTGCTCTTTAGTCGAGTCAGCCGTCGCTTCACCATCAGTTTGCCCCCGCATCACCCGGTTAAAAATCTTGGCCCCGGCCTCAAGCTCTTCAGTAGTGAACAAGCCCAGGTTTAGCTCACCCCTAAAGAGGGCTTCCTCGGCCTCATCCCATAATTTATCCACCTGTTTATCCAGGTAATTTTCCAGTCCGGGTACTTTTTTAATAGCCTGTTCGAGTTTGCCGGTTATCGCCGGGTCATTCAGTCTTTTATAGAGATCGCTTAACGGCCTGTCCTCATCCGCTTCGCCAGCCTCCTCGTCCATCGTCGCCCCAAGCAGTTCAAAGCCGGCTTCCAGGCTGCGCAGCACAATCGCCTGGACCAGCCCAATGGTTAACCACAAGCCCTTGCTCTTCCGATCGTTCAGAATTAATTGCAGACCTGCCGCACGGGCTGCTTCGGGCCGCTGGCCCTCCTTTTTCCAGCGCAGGCGCAACCCGTTGAGCGCCGTTAGAATCTCCTGGCGCAGCTCGTCGGTCAGCAGCCGGCGTGTGGTCTCCTCCATGATTTCGGCCTTCTTCTCCCCTTGCTCTTCCTCCGGCAAATTAAACAGATCATCTGGCGAAGGAAAGCCAAGCTTCTCGGCCACACTGATATAGGTGGGCAGCGTGATCAGCGGCTCGGCAAAAATCGCCTCAAACTCCGGTTCCTCGATCAGGTCGCCGCTGTCGGCCAGGAGAAAAAATAGATTTTCCTCTTCCGAACCGGCCCCCGTTTCGACGATGGCCAGCAGCGGGGCCATATCCTCGACCAACTCCTGGCGCTGCTTGGCCTTCTCATTGGGCGAAACCCAGCCCCGGGCCTGGCGCTGCCGCGCCACTGCCTCCTGCTGCTGCAAGCGCTGCTTGCGCGTAAGTTTTTTTTGTTTACGGGCCATAGCTGCCTCCATTTTAAAGGTTAAACGCAAGCATTATAACCTTGAGGGAGAGAAAACGTAAAATGGATTGTATTTTTTTAGATTGGTAGCGAAGCTCAGGTATAATACAAGGAAATTTGTTTCATAGGAAAATGGACGATGATTAAATGTCCGTTTTGTCAAAGCACTCATGTGGAGAATACGATTTTTTGTGATGAGTGCGGGAATTACCTGCTCGAAGGTGACAGACGAAACACTGATCTATTCGAGATAGAGGCCATCAACGTCAAGGGTAACAATCTCAACCAGGCGGAGCCGTTTCAGTCACTTCAATCGGGTACAGGGCCAATGACCCTGCAATTGCAAATCGGGGTGCAGCAACGAGAAGTGCTGGTGATCCTTAATAAAATTGTCCATCTGGGACGCCTGGATCCAGCTTCAAATATCTTTCCCGATGTTGATCTAACGCCTGATGGCGTCCAGGCGCAGAGCGTGTCTCGCCGCCATGCCGAGATATTCAGACAAGGCCTGGAAGTGGTGGTCGAAGACCTGGGCAGTGTTAACGGCACATTTCTCAACGGCAAAAGGTTAGACCCCTACTTGCCTGAGCCGCTCAGGAATGGGGATGTATTACAGCTGGGGAAGTTGCTGATCAAAGTGAGTATCCGAGGAAAATAAAAACGGGATCATACTCTATATTCTATCGTCTCGCCCAAATCTTCGGTATAAAAGATTACTGCCCGGCCAGTGTTTAGATCAACCTCTAACCGGCACACCTTCTCGGCTTTTTGCCAGACCAGAATGAGGCTGCTTCTACCGGCCGGGTTAACCTACCTCATCAGCCCGATAGAGCCAGGAACTACCCCACACCTGGGGCACCTGCTCCATAAACAAAACACAGTCAAACTCCGGCTGCAGGTCATAAGCTGCAAACAGATAGTTGAGCAGTGAGAAGTCATAATCAGCCTGGTGACAGAACTGCAAATCCCAGGCCGGATACTGAATTCTTTGGAACGACAGCTTGTGTTGGCCAAAGTGATAGCCACAACTCCCGTCCAATTGAAAGACAAATTGGGTTGCTTCCTCGATGTCGGCAAAACAGGTGCTAACGGGTTTGGTTTTACTCAGCGATTTGAGATAGCCGCGAAAGAAGCCGTTACAGAGCGCATCCCTGGCCCGGCAGGTCAGCTCGTAAACTTCGCCATCATCACGCAAGGTAAAACGCGAAATCGCCTTTCTAAAATGAGAGAAATGACCGCCCAGAAAGCCCAGCAACCGCGACGACGAGTCGGAGCGTAGGGTATAGTAAGCTCGATACCACTCTCCCTGCTTGGGCACTTTGACGCTGATCCGGCACAACATTTCGTTGGTGTGGGTCCAGGGAATAGGCAGCCGGCCAAATTTGGTCACATGGAAATCACAAACGCACTGGCTAATCATGCCCATGCCGGTCGCGCCTATCTCTTCGACCTGTAGTGGGGCGGGCACGAGCTGCCGCAGGCGTTCCAGGGGGGAGCGGTAATTGATGGTCAGCCGTTTATTGGTGAATGAGGATACATCGAGGGGCTGATGGAAGACTTTACCCAGTCGCTCGTGTAACATGCGGATGTCCATAACAAGGTCCTGGTTCATATATATGTCCATAAAATTTTTTCCTGTCATCAGGTAGCAAAGTAGCAGGTAGCAGCGCCATATACAACAATAACGTTGAAAATCTAACGAGTCTTTAAAAAATAGCCCGATTTCTGGGAGCTTCGTGAGTATTTGGCGAATTGGTCAGCGCCTTCAACATTATCTGGGGGGTTGAAGCTCCCTGGCGAGGCGGGCCGATGGAATTTTTACGGATGACCTTTTTCTCTTATGCTCTGGTGCTGGTCACGGCCTTTCTGCTGCTGGTTTCGCTGGTCATCAGCGCCTTGCTGACCATACTCGGCCAATTTTTGGCGGCCCTGCCGGGCGGCGCTCTGCTGTGGGGGCTGGTCCAACATGCGCTCACCCGAAAATCTCTTGATTTACCCTGAGGTTGGTTTTAAGCGAAAAGCAGATTCAACCACCTGATTTAAATCCACCTCTACCAACCCGTCATCGTTGAATTGCAGCGCCAGGTAGGGCAAGGGTCGAGCCGCCGGGCCGGTCAGATTAGCGCCATCAAACGCAAAACGGCTGCCGTGACAGGGACAGGTTAAACCCTCTCCGCTGCGGGCCACCGTGCAGCCCAAGTGAGTGCAGACCGCGCTCAGGGCAAACAGTCCGGCCTCATCCCGGCCGATAAAAACAGGCCCTTCGGCCAACGGGGTCAATTCTCCACTGGGAAATTCGGTTGGCAATCCGGCAATAAGAGTCGAAGGGCGAATTTGGCTAATCGGGGGGATCAGAAAGCGCATCGTCTCGCGCAGCAGGCCCGTCAGCCCCGTCACCAGGCCCAGGCTGCCCAGAGCTACGAGTACATCGCGGCGAGAGAGAAATGTACTGTTCTTGTTTTCATTGTTATTCGCCTTAGATTGATCCATCAAATCTCACGCATCACGTATCACGTTTCATCTTTCATAGGCATGGCATTGGTGGCAGTAGCGCGACTCCTGCTGGTCGGGCTGCTGCTGGCACTGGCTGCCCTGCACCAAGGGCACGTTGTACTCCCGGCCATCCACCTTGCCAAATTGAACCAACTGCCCGTCGCGCTGCTGGACACCGCCCATCTTTTCCCCGCGCTCAGTAACTATAACTTCATCCCCCACCTCTAACGAATAATGACCATTGAGTCGGGCCAGGCGCAGGGCCGGGTCGTTGGGGTCGGTGATGCGGGCCGTGGCCGGCGGTTCGCTCAACGTACCGTGGCAGGTGCGGCACTGGACGTATTGCATGGTTTTTTGGTCGGGCCAGAGATGACCATCACCCATCGCCTCGGCCTGGGTGTGACAGTCAATGCAGTCCAATTCCCACTCGCACAAGGTAAACTGGCCGATGGGCTGGTAATATTCGCGCAGGCGGCGGCCTTCGGGCGGCATCGTCGCCGGGAGGGGAGCCCCAACCGGCGGCAGATCGGGCCGGGGGGTAAAGGTCATTCCCCGCAGCGAGTAGTTGCCCCGGTTGTGGCAGTGGTTACACTGGCTGAACGGAATGGCCGTTGTCAGTTGGTGGCGGGCCGGATGGCCGGGTTCGTCACGCGGCAGCGTTGGGTCGCTGCCGGTGTACAAACCTTCATCATTGTAGAGCACGTGGCAGGCCGCGCAGCCGGTAGCGCGGTAGCGGTAGGGCTGGAGGGGGGCAGGTTCGGTCAGGTGACAGCCCCCTTCCAGGCAGTTTTGGGCAAACTGTGTCTCCGCCGGGAGCGAGTCCGGGGTAAGGGCAAAGGCCGCCAACGCCGGGACGGTCTGCGGCAGCGGCTGAGGGTCAACCGCCCCCATGACGCCGAAATGGGGGGTTAAATCCTTTTGCGCGCCAAAGGTATAACGTACCAGAGCGATGCTGCCGGCATAGGTCGCCTGCAAGCTGCGCGTCACCTGCTCCAGGTGGTTGCGGCTGGGGTCGGTGTGACCGGCATGGCAGCCCGTCTGGCCGCAGCTTTGTTCCGCGATACTCAGATCCGCCGGATTGGGCCGCAAGCCGGTGTGAGCCTGGTCCTTGTCTAAAGCCAACCCCAGGCCGCCGTGACAGATGATGCAGCCAAACGTCTCGACCGGGTGGGATGGGCTGATTTCTTCCAGGCCGAGGTGGCAGGTCAGGCAGAGTTCTGGCCTGGTCCCGGTTGTGGGCTGGCCGTCGAGTCCCAGGCGGGGAATAATCTGCCGCACGGCAGCCTCGCCCGCAGTGTTCTCACCGGCAAAATAGGCTCGTTGATACGCCTGCCACTCCCGCTCGACCTGGCCCCAGGGCAGCAGCGCTACCGCCAGCGCCAGCAGCAGGCTGGCCAGCAGAAAGATGAGGGCGTGTTGAGTGGTAATCATGGGAGTAGGGAGTAGGGAGTAGGGAGTAGGGAGCGATTAAGCCTTAATCCCTACTCCTTATTCCCTACTTCTTATTTTACCTGAAATAGTTCCAGTAAACTCAAAACTAAAATTAATAAAAGTAAACCGGCAAAAGCTACCTGGGGCTGCCAGCGTTCACGGGCAAACCAGCGGCCGCGGCCGGGCCCGCGCCGGTCGAGCAGGGGTAAAAGCGCCAGCAAAACCAACCCGGCCAGGGGAATGACCCAACCGCCCCACAGCGGGGGAACGTAGCGTAATAACCATTGAATCGCCAGGAAAAACCAGGGAGCTTGCACGGGTTGGCTGCCTACCCGGTTCAGGTCAGCCGAGGGGCCAAGCTGAGGCGGGGCCAGAATGGATAAGATAATCAGGCCGCCGGTCAAACATAAAGCCGTGATCAATTCTCGAAAAAGGATTGTCTCGCGGGAAACAAAGCGACCTGGCGGGCCGGCCGTCCAGTCGGGGCGGGAGAGACCACCATCCACCCGGACTCGCCAGAGGTGATAGCCGATACCCCCCAGGCCCAGCAGGGTCAACCCAAAAACGTGCCAGGTATAAAAGCGCAGCACGGTGGCCGGACCAAGCGCCTGATCGCCGACAATAATAAGATACAACGTAGAGCCAATGCCCGGCAGTTCTTTGAGGAGGTTGGTTCCCACCAGCAGCGCCCAAATGCTGCCGGCATCGAAGCGCAGCACATAGCCGCTAAAATTCCAGACCAGCGTTACCAGCAGCAGACCCAGGCCGATAAACCAGTTGACATCACGCGGCGGGCGGTAGCCGCCGGTGAAGACGATGCGGGCGGTATGGATGACCATCGCCACCACCATCACCTGGGCCGCCCAATAGTGCAGCGCCCGGACGATGCGACCAGAGGACACCACGCTGTCAATGAACACCAACGAGGGATATGCGCCTGATAGGGTAGGTTCGTAGTAAAACATCAGCAGCGCGCCGGTCACAGTCGTCATCACAGCGGCTATCACAGCAATACCACCCATGCCCAGGGTATAACTCAACCCGGCGCTGTGAGCCGGATTCTGCGCGGGCAGCAAATTGTAGATTAGACTTTTGTTTTTGCGCCACAGGCGCAGGTGGCGTGGAAGGATTGGAATAGTCGTCGGCCCCCTCAGTAAGTAGACGGTAGACAGTAGACGGGGAAGAATTTTTTCCCTGTCTACCGTCTGCCATCTACTGTCTACTGAACTCAACAGCCATCCTCTGGGTTGGCCCCGGCTTGCAGCCAGTTGTAGAGACGTTGGAAGAGGGTGTCGTCCATGTGTTCGGCGGCGTGTTCCGGAATGGTGTTGCTTGTCTGGCGCATTTTAGCCCGTTCCATTTCAAAAGGAAAACTGAGACCGGCCAGGCTGGGGCCGTTGGGGCTGCCCTGGGCAAAAGCGCCGTGGCAGGAGTCGCATTGACCTGCTGTCCAGACCTGCATGCCCAACACCTGGCCGGGCGGCAGAGCCGGAGTCAATGCCGCAGAAGCAGCCTTTGTCTCCAAGCTGGCTAACCAGCCATAGATGTTGTAAGCATCTTGGGTGGGCAATTCGGCCTCATTGAAGGCGGGTTTGGGCGGAATGGCGGTTCGTACCTTATGCAGAAATTGGTCAAACGGCAGGCTGGTTTGGGCTAATTTAGGACCGATGCCGCCCTCACCTCGCGTGCTGTGGCAAGCCACGCACTGCTTGTCCAGAAAAACCTGCTGGCCTCGGGCCAAATCGGGCGCGGTCAATCCGGCAGCAGATTCCGGCAGGGCTGTGGCAGTTGGCAATGCAGGAGCGGGGGCCAGTTGCTCAGCGCAGCCGGCCAGAAACAGGAGCAATAATAAAGCGATAAAACTGATAATTGACGGCTTCATTGATAACACTCGTCTCTCACACAACCCATTTTTAACCATTCGTACAGCTTCTTAAAAATCTCATCGGAAATATGGGTAGCGCTGTGTTCGGGGATTTTATCAGCCGTTTGACGCATGCGGGCCAGTTCTTCGTCTACTGGATCGTTGATCCCGGCCAGCATCGGCCCATCCGGGCCACCTTGAGCAAAAACACCGTGACAGCTATCGCAGCTTCGACAGGTCCAGATGGTCATACTGCGCATATCCTCTAAGGAGACGGTTTCTTCGGCGGCCGGAGCAGGACCCACATTGGGCATAGCCACCTGTGGGGGCGGCACTTGCGTGCGCACCCAGGCATAAATATCAAAAACAGCTTGATCGGGTAGCTGCTCAACGGAGTAGGCTGGTTTGGGTGGGATGGCTGTGCGCACCACATGGACAAACTGGTCATAAGTCAGTTGGGTTGAGGCCAATTGCGGGCCAATGCCGCCCAGAGCTAACGGCCCATGACAAGCCGAGCATTGGGCCTCATTCCAGGCAGCCTGGCCTTTTTCCAGATTGGGGATATAGACTCCGGCGGCCTGAGTTGGAGTGTCGGTTGGGGGTGGAGGAGCGGGCGCAGGTGTTTCAGTGCAGGCTGCAATGACAAGGCTTAAGATCAAAATAATAACCGGGTGCTTTAGTCTGTTCATAAGACAACTCCTGAAGGTCCAAAAACATCAATCCAACCACAATCTTGCCAGTCCAAACATAAACTAACGGACATAAAGCGGCAGAAAATGGGACACCTGCCCGGCATAGACAAAGACATACCGCAAGGCAAACCCGCCGATAAGGACCATGCCCGCGCTCAACCCGCCCCACAATCGGCTGTATTTGACCGCGTGCTCCTGCCAGACGACCGGGAACAGCTCAAATCCTTCAATCGCCAGGGGGATAAGCAGCCCCACCAGGATGACGCCGCCCCAAAAAGCCAGGGTATACGGCCCGCCCATGACCAGATTTAAACTGCCGGACGCGCTCCATGTGCTGAGGGTTTGGTGCAGAAAAAAGGGAATAATCATAAAGATTTCCAACACAATCAGCATCGCGTCGAAGCTGACCAAAAAGTGACGCTCGCTGTGCAAATGGTGAGAGCGCATCAGCGAGGCAACCAGCAGCACGGTGGCCACCCCGCTGCTCATCGCCGACATCAAAAATAGTTGGGCCACCATCGGCGTGTTCCACAGCGGCCGGGCCGGAATAGCCCCCAACAGCACCCCGGTATACATTCCTACGCCAATCGCCAGCGGCGCGCCAACAGCGGCTACGATGCGGCGGGCTACATTAACTTCTGATGGGTCAAGCGGCCGCCAGGTATTCCAGGTAGTCAGTTCGGACAGGCTGTGGGGCAGGCGCAGCAGGTCGCGCCAGGGCCGGGGAAGCCACAGGACAAAATAGACAAACGAGAGCAGTGAAAATCCGGTCAACAGCCAACTGCCAATAGACATCGGCGAGGTATACTCGACGGTCAGGAACAGCCACCAGAATTGAAACGGCTTGGTCAAATCGAAGATGAGGGCCGCCAACCCCAGGCTTAGCGGCCAGGGGGCCAACAAAGCCCCAATCCGGCTGATGCGTTTGTATCGCTCTCCGCCCAGATAAGTGGCCAGACCCGACACAAAAAAGGCCCCGGCGCTGATTCCGGCGGTGAAAAGGTAAAAGGCAATCAGGAGATTCCAGTGAAAGTGGATAGCGTTGTGCTCCATAATTTGACAATCCTCCGGGCAAGGTAACAAGGTATCAGGGTAGCATTCTCTGCTACTTTGCTACCTTGCTACTTTGATTTAGCTGCGGATGTAATAAATCGCCGGTTCGGTGCCGGCTTCTTCGTACAGCCGATAGGTTTCGTGGGTGGCCAACAGTTTCGAGACCTCGCTGTTTGGATCGTTCAGGTCGCCAAAATGGCGGGCGTTGCCGACGCAGGTTTCGACACAGGCCGGGGGCAAGCCCTGATCCAGCCGGTGGACACAGAAGGTGCATTTATCCACCGCTGCTTTTTCCTCATTGACGTAGCGGGCGTCATACGGACAGGCCATCATGCAATATTTACAGCCAATGCACTTATCGTAATCAATCAGCACCAAACCATCTTCGCGGCGGTAGGTGGCCCCGGTGGGACAGACCCGCTCGCAGGGGGGATTGGCGCAGTGCTGGCAGTTTTCCGGCAGGAAGGTGCTGCTGAGATCAGGAAAAACGCCCCGCTCAATTTTGTTGATCCAGTTGCGATGCATGCCCAGGGGAACCTCGTTTTCCAGCGAGCAGGAAATCATGCAGGCTTCGCAGTTGATGCAGCGGTCCGGCTCCATTACAAAAACCCAGCGGCGTGGACGGGAGGTGGGGTTGTTATCGCTCATAAATCGTCTCCATCGAGTTAGCGAATGGCGAATGGCGAATACAGATTCGCCATTCGCCATTCGCTTATGCTTTCTCTACCTTCACAGTGGTCTGTGACAACGCCTGCGAGCCGCTAACCGGGTCGGTGAAGGTCAGGTGCAAGTCGCTGTCGCTGGCCCCCTGGCCGTAGGCGGTGGTCAGGCCCTTGCTGACATGGCCGAAACCGGGGGTCATATAGACGCAGTCGGGCCGGATTTTTTCGGTTACGTGGGCCACCGTTTTGACCCGCCCGCCGGCGCTTTCCACCCAGATTTCATCGCCATCGGCAATGCCCAGTTGCGCCGCCGGTTGGGGGTTGAGCCACAGCGGGTTGGTCGGGACCCGCTCGTGTAGCAGTTTGTTGTTGTGGGTGGCAAACTGAGTGTGCTGCGCCACTTTGCCGGTCAGCAGGAAAAACGTGCCCGGCTCATTGGTGACCGGCTCTTCCCAGACCGGCACGGGCGAAAAGCCGCTTTTGGCCAGAGTGTCGGAAGCCAGTTCCATTTTGCCGCTGGGCGTGTTGAAGGTAGGTTCTTTTTCCACCTGAGCCTCTTCAAGCGGCGGGCGGTAGTAGCCCTTTTCTTTCAATTCTTCCAGGGTGATGCCGAGCGGCGCAAGCTGCTGGCGCAGGTAATCCTCTTCATCTTTGTACTGGAAGTAATCGCCCAGGCCCAGGCGCGTCCCCAGTTCCTTGTAGATCCACAGGGCCGATTTGCTTTCACCCAGCGGCTCGACCACCGGCTGGCGCAGGAAAACCGCGCCATCCACCACAGCTAATGGGTCGTACCGTTCCAGGTAGCTGGCTTCGGGCAGAACCACATCGCTGAACCAGGCGGTATCGTTCATGCCAATATCAATAGTGACAATGAAATCCAACTTGCTAAAGGCTTCGATGGTTTTGCGGCGCTCCGGCAGGGAGTTGACCGGGTTCTGGCGGGCAATAAACCAGCCGTGCGCTTGGTAAGGCTGGCCGGTCAGGATGTTGTCGCGGATTTCCTGAAAGACGCCCAGTTTGAGCGGCACCAGCGGGTACTTCCAGGGCACACCGTCGAGCCGCAGGGCGCTGACGCGAGGATAGGCCGGCTGAGGAATCGCGCCAAGCTTGATTCCGCCTTCCTCGCCGGCGGCGGGCTGCAAACTGCCCGGCCTGGCCCAACTGCCGACCAATCCGTTCAGCACCGCAATCGCTCGTTCCGTTTGGAAGGAGTTAAGAAAGTTGCTGGTGCGCCAATTGGGATGGGCAAACGCCTGCGGCGCGGCCAGGGCAAATTCGCGGGCAATACGGCGGATGGTTTCGGCGGGGATTTCGCATTTGCTGGCGGCCCATTCGGGTGTGTAACCCTGGGTCGCCGCTTTGACCTGTTCAAAACCAACGGTGTACTTGTCTATAAATTCTTTATCGTACAGCCCCTCGGCAATGATGGTCTGGATCAAAGCCAGATGAAAAGCCAGGTCGGCGCCAGGTTTGACCGGCAGCCACTCGCTGGCTTTGGCCGCCGTTTTGGTGAAGCGCGGGTCGAGCACGACCACTTTGGCCCCGCGCTGGATGGCGGCCACCAAATCCTGAGCTTCGGAGTTGGAGATGGCATCGAGGACATTGCGGCCGGTGTAGATGATATATTGGGTCTGGCTGTAGTCGCGGCCCGGCTCTTCCAGGCCAAAGGTCATTAAATTGGCCGTAATCATGGCATTGAAGCAGAGCGAGCGCTGCGTGCCGTAGTTGGGCGAGCCATAGGCTTTGAGCAGGTTTTCAAACTGCACCTGCACCAGGTTGTGGGTTGAGCTGAAAATCATCGCTTCCGGGCCGTAGCGCTCTTTAATTTCGAGCATGCGGGCGGCCACATAATCCAGGGCTTCTTCCCAACTGGCCCTGGCCCATTTGCCTTCACCACGCCCGCCCTTGCGAATGAGCGGATATTGCAGCCGGTCAGGATCGTACAACGTGGCGACGCCGGCCTGGCCGCGCGGACAGAGCATGCCCCGCGAGTGGGGATGAAAGCTGTTGCCTTCCAATTTGTACACTCGGCCATCCTTCACTTTGGCCCGCACCCCGCAGCGCCAGACACACTGCTCGCACAGCGTAAAAACTTCGCGGTCGAACTGGGTCGGCGGGTAGTAGTCGGTGCGAGGGACGGCTGGCGCATCGTTGCCGGCAGGCAAAAGGTTGATCACATCCAGTCCGCTCAGGGCCGCCGTTCCGGCCATCACCCCCGCGCCCAACCCCAGAAATTGGCGGCGAGAGAGTTGTTGTAAAGGCTTTCTTTGGGTCGTCATAGGTTGACTCCGGTGGAGAGATTGGAGATTAGAGATTGGAGATTGGCAACTATTAATCTCCAATCTCTAATCTCCTGTATTCGCTAATCTCCTGCTGCACTAAGCTTTAACATTATCCGGCCTCGGCTCGCCTTTTTTGGCTAAAATATAAAACAGGTAGCCTGAGAACAGAGCCAGAAAAGCAATCAGCAGCCAGTGGTTAACTTTGAACATGTCGGGCATATAGGTGACGCCGTAGTTGGCAATGGCGGAAATCACCGGAAAAACCTGGGCATAGGTTACACCAAAAAGAATGGCCCCGGTTAGGAAGCCGAGTACACCGGGAATGAGATAATCCAGATTGCCCCGGCCAATTCCGGCGAAACAGGTGCCGGGACAAAAGCCGGCCAGAGCCATACCTGCTCCAAACAACAGCGCGCCAACAAAATTGCCGACCAGATAGGTCGGGGTGCTGCCGGTCAAATTGACCAGGCCCAAGTCGCGCATCAGGTAGATGCCGACCGAGCCGACTACGATAGCCGTGAGCATAAACTTGAGCACGCTCAAATCGGTGAAGCGGTAGACGTTGACAATTTTGCTGTAGCGGGTGAAGCCAACCTTTTGCAAAATAAAACCAAAAAAGATACCCACAATCAAGGCGGCGCTGAAACTCATAGCTTAATACCTCTTTCCGTAGAGAATTTTGGCGACGATGATGCCGGAGATAAACATCCCGGCCATAAAGATAAAAGCTGCCGGGGCCAACTGCACCCCGCCGGAGATAGCCAGGCCGCTGGTGCAGCCCCCGGCGATACCGGCCCCGTATTCCAACAAGATCGCTCCGAAGAAGAGAGCCAGCCAACGTTTCCAATGGGCCGAGCCAAACACCTGCACCCACTGCTCATCGGAAATCCAGCGCAGTTTGAAATCGCCGGAGGTAACCGCGGCAATAAACGCGCCGATGATGATTCCCACCGCCATGACCACGCCCCAGGTGATGCCGGGAGTCATCACAAAGCGCCAGTAGGTATTTTCGGCCACAGCGGGCGCAACCACCTGCATAATCGAGCCGGCCAGGTTTTCAAACGCGCCCGAGGCCCCAAAGAGCAGGCCGGTGAAGAGCAGAGTAAAAATGGCTAACATGCCCAACATCGCCCCGGTCAGGTAGGGCGACCATTCGACTTGACGAAACCAGGCGACAAAATTGTTTGTGTTCATAGTGTCCTCGATGATGGTTAGGTAGTAGGCAGTAGGTAGTAGGTAGTAAGGGGGTCTTCTACTTCTTACTTCTTACTTCTTACTTCTTACTTCTTACTCCCTACTCCTTACTCCTTAAATAACGCTTTCAACAAACCCCAATCCTTTGCCCCAAGCTGGCGCAGGGTGGCAATCACTTCGGTATCAACTTGACTGATGGCGGTCAGGATTTCGCTGCCCCGTTCCGGGTTGGACAGGAGCTTATCCAGAGCTGTTAACGTTTCCGGGGGCAACTTCACCAGCCGGGGTAATAGCTTTTGGAGTTCCGGCTTTTGGGCCAGCAGCGCTTCCATCTGGGCCGGATCGGCCACCGCCAGCCCGCCTTCGCTGCGAACCGCAGCAGCGGCCATAGCTTGGGGAATAGGATTGACGTTTTTATTAATCCAGCCGGCCACTTTCTGTCCCCAATTTTCCCAGCTCCAGGCAGTGACAAAAAAGGCCCCTACGATGCCAAGAATCATCAGCCCCAGGATGACATTACCCCAGTTTGAGATCAAAGGTGGGGGCGTGGTCGCTTCGGCGTAGAGCAGGTTGAAGTCAATCTCCTCGCCGCCGAGGGGCGCACTCACGGCTGTCGTGCCGGTTGCGCAGCTACTATCGCCGCTTGCAGCGCTATCGGCTGGGGGATTGGCGCTGCCACCGCCACCCGCCAACAAATCAACACCCAGGGCCGAGGCATAGGTCTGGGCTAAGGGGTCATAATCGTCGGGATGACAGCCCTGGCAACTGGCTTTGACATCACCCAGAGGAGCGACCATGCCGATGTGGGCTTCGTCCTGGGCCGTGGCCTGGACATTGCCGGCGTGGCAAAACTCGCAAAAGTCGCCAAACGCGTGGGCTTTGTGCCAGTCGCCGTTATTGGCTACCGACAACTTGCCTTGCGTTTCGTGACAGTTTTTGCAGGATGAGGCCGACGTGCCGCACTGGGCCGAAACCGGTTGGGCGGACACAACCATCATCGCCCCCAGCAACAGGATCACGCCGCCTATCATTGCGTAGAGAAACCACCGATCAGCGTGTTTCATATCAAGTTTTCCTCCTGCGGTAAATACCCCTCCCCTAGCCCCTCCCCCGCTACGGCGCGCCAGCGGGGGCCAGGGTGGGGTGGTGGCCGTAATGTTTAAAAAGTGCTGAGCTTAGCAATCGTATCAAGCCGGTCTAAAAAAGAACAGCGCTCGCTGACAATATGGGCCAGAATATCGGCGATACGTTGGGTGGTGAGCAAAACCTGCTTTTGTTGGGCGGCGGTCAAGCTAACCACCCCGTCAAAAGCCTGCTGCAATTTCTCCGGCGCAAGCTGAAGTGACCGGGCTAATTCTTCCAGGCTGGCGGGGGAGGGCGGCCAGTTTTGGGGGGCAACGCCAAAAGCAATCACCGCGCCTTTTAATTCGCTGCCCAGGCGAACCAGGGCGCGGGCGCACAGCAGGCCGCCCCAACCCGGCATAAAGCGGGGTTCCAGAGAAGGCATCTGGCTCAAATGCTGCCACTGTTCCTGGCACAAGGTATGGCCGCTGGCTGTTTCGGTGAGCAGTTCGTAAATCGGGCTGGGATTGCTGACCTGGGTAATCGGTTGACCGGCCAAATCGGTAATAACCAGCATCACTCCCAGGTTTTCGGCAAAAGCATCCTGGATTAATTGAACACAGTCAAGGGGCAGCAGAGCGGCTAAAGAAGCATTCGCCCTGTTGGTTTCCACCGGCGCTGCCGGGGCGTCAACCCGGTTTTTGAGCCACTTTTCGACTCGTTCATGAGGAAAACGCCACTGTTTACCCACTTTGATTGCCGGCAGTCGCCCCGCCTCAGCCATACGATAAATGGTAGAGCGGTCTACCTGGAGCAAACCTTGCATCTCTTTGGCCGTCAACATTTCAGTCATACCCTATCCCCCTCTTGTGAAAAAAGTAACTTTATTTTCAGCATAACTCAGATTAGATTAACTAAACAGTGACATCTGTCATTGTTTGCGGTGATAGATGTCATTATCCGCATTATCCGCATCAAATGCGGATAATGCGGATAATGCAGAATAAATTACAACCCTCTCAAATTTTGATGACACTTGTCACTATCAATCCTCCCTGGAAGCGCCATAATATAACTAATTACAATTTTCACAATTAAAGGAAATTCAACAATGGGTACTGTTACTATCAAATGGATTGAATCAACTTTTATGAGCGGGACTGACTCCAATGGACGTCCGCTGAATATTGGCTGGTCGCGCCAACGCCAGCCGGAATGGACCGGGGTGAAGCCTTCTGACTTGCTGCTGCTGGCTGCCGCTTCGTGTTCCACCTATGATGTGGTTGATATTCTGACCAAACAACGCGAGCCATTGGACGATTTGGAAGTTATCTGCACCGGCGAGCAACTGCCGGAGCCGCCTTATGCTTTCACCTGTATTCATCTCCACTACAAGGTTAAAGGGGCGGTCAATCCTAACAAGTTGAACCGGGCGATTCAACTCTCGGAGGAGAAATACTGCTCGGTCATCAACACGCTCAAACCGACAGTGAGGATTACCAGCAGTTCTGAAATTATCGAATAAGCAGGGATTACCGTATCTGAATCATTGATGAGTATAAGTCTACCTCCCGAATTTTCTGGACAGATTTATACCCAACGCATTTCAAAATTTCCGTAGCGGATGCATCCCCATGCGTCAGCGGACGGCATAGGGGTGCTGTCCTACGGAAATTTTAACGTGCGCTTAGTATAGACAAAAAAGAAGCTGCTGTTACAATATTGAAGTTTCACACGAAAATGAGCTTTGCAGAGATTGGTACTCAGTTCTCCGAACTTAAACAGAAAACTGTCGTCAAACTGATGAAGCACGCGGATAGAGCCAGGAAAAAAGAGAAACCTTCAAATTCTGGGAGCAAAAGCAAGTCTACCTTTGCCCGCAGCTTTTACAGGAGCAGTACGCCGCGGTGGGAGCAGCCGGCCGGGCCGCGCTGGCGGAAACTGTGGCCCTGTTAGAACAGGCCGGAGCGAATGGCGCCGAGGTTGGCCCTCTCCTGGACCAGTATCGCCGCCGTCTGCGACAAGTCGAAAGTTATGTCGAGGCTTACCGGCGTTGCTGCTGGCCGGTGCAGTCTCTGGCCGATTTGAAGCTGGCCCCTTCCATTTGTTAGCCAGCGAAGGCGCAGTGCATACCAACAAGGACCATCTCGGGCATCTCCAAACGCTGGCCCGCATTTGCACAGCGGATGAGGCGTTGTTTTTGGCAACACCCTATCGGGTGGTGAACGTGACGGACGCCGAAAGCCAGGCCAGCGGTGTACGCTGGTGGGAGGAATTGACCGGTCAGAGCGGCGAAGGTCGTCTCACAGCAGCATTGGTTAAGTAGACGTTTGTCCTGGCCGCAGCCGCTATTACCTTTGACATCCCCTCATTCTTCTGTTAAAATTCAGCCTATCATCAAGAACCTTTGTTCTATTATCGGAGCAGCCCTATGACGCTCAAACGCCGCTTGATGGCCGTCGCCCTTAGCTTTTGGCTGGTTTCGCTGGCCTGTTCCGGGGTTGAAACCTCCCCTCCGGCCGATACGGCCACCCCCCTCCCACTGTCCTCTACCGCGCCCCCCATCAGTTTGCCCCCTACAGTCACTGTAGTGAATCCCCCTCCGGCGACGCCGGGCAGTAGCAGCCCCACTCAACCCGAGGGCCTGGAAACTGTCACGGTCGCTCAGGTGGTGGATGGCGATACGGTGGAACTGACCAATGGCCGCCGGGTGCGTTACATTGGCATCAACACCCCAGAGCGAGACCAGCCCTATTACAATGAAGCTACGGCGCTCAATCGCCAGTTAGTGGAAGGGAAACAGGTGCAATTGGAGTTTGATCTGGAGACGTTTGACCAGTATGGTCGCTCTCTGGCCTATGTGTGGGCCGATGGCAGGATGGTAAATTTGGAAATTGTACAGCAGGGATTTGCCAACAGTTTTACCGTTCAGCCTAATATTCGCTATGAAGCGGAATTTCGACAAGCGGAGCGTGAGGCTCGTGAAGCCGGCCGAGGGTTGTGGGCCGGTTCAGAGGTGGCCTTAAAAATTATCCAGATTCAGGCCGACGCGCCCGGCAGCGACAACGAGAATCCCAACGGCGAATGGGTCGAAATAGCCAACCAAGGCCACACGCCCGTGCAAATGCAAGGTTTTACCCTCAAGGATGAGGCCAATCATATTTATACCTTTGGGGATTTTACCGTTGCACCCGGCGCGGCGTTTCGCCTCTATTCAGGCCAGGGTGAAACCAGCGCCAATGCCTTATACTGGGGCTTGTCCGGCGAGAGCATCTGGAACAACAACGGCGATGCGGCGTATTTGAGAGACACGACAGGAGCGTTGGTAGATACTTTTGCCTATTAACAGCCAGAATCAGTGGATTCAAATTTCCCGTAGGGTGGCATCCGTATGCCGTCCGCTACAGTGAAAAATTGGATTCACTGAGAATTATTAAGGCGCAGGAATAGCTTTTGTCTCGCTTCATCCTTTCACGGCCACACATAGACCCGTGCCAGAAAAACGCCCAACATAAAAATACCGGAGGTAAAGCGGGCCATCAACCCGGCGGCCGACCCGGCCAGGTAGCCTTTGGTGGCTCTGAGGGCGGCCTCCCAATCTTTATTGCGCCGGTACTCAATCCACAACACGCCGCCCACAGCCCCCAGCAGCCCGGCCAAACAGCCCACTAGCGGCGTGCCAATCAAGCTGCCGACCAGGCCCAACATCAAACCTAGCACTGCGCCTACAAAGACCGCCAGCCACGAAGCCCCGCCCATCTTCGCCCCAAAATGGCCGGCCACCGCATCGGCGATGAGGCCGAGGAGCATGAAAAAGGTTATCAGGCCAAAGGCCCACCAACCTAACTTCTCCCAACCCAAAACCAATCCATAAAACAGGGCCGCCCCCCACATCACCAGGGTGCCGGGGATAAAAATGGGCAGGAAATTTATCAGCAGACCAATCAGCATCACAAACAGGGTGATGAACAGTACAAAACTTTGCGAGAACAGTTCCGAACCACTCATGCGCCGACAAGCTCCGCCGCAAAGCTCTCTCCAGGACCGGACCAGGCCAGGTCGAGCAAATCGGCAATGGTCGCACTAACATCGGCAAACGAGGCCCGCGTCCCCAGATTCACATTGAGCTTAACATTTACCCCAAAAGCCAGCAGCGGCACGCGCTCGCGGGAGTGGTCGGTGCTGGGAGTGGTCGGATCGTTGCCGTGGTCGGCGGCGATGAAGGTCACATCGTGGCCGCACATCGCCATTTTAATAAAGGGCAGCCGCTTATCAAAGGCTTCCAGGGCATCGGCATAGCCGCGCGGATCATTGCGGTGGCCGTAGAGGGCATCAAAATCCACCAGGTTGGCTATAATCAAGCCCTCGTTGCTCAACTGGCAAAATTCCATAATCGCCTCCACCCCGGCCATGTTATTGCCGGTGTGGTTGCTCTGGGTCAAGCCGCGATGGGCAAAAATATCCTCAATCTTGCCGACGCCCATGACCTCTTTACCAGCCGCCTTGACCACATCCAAAATCGTCTCGCGGGGCGGCTCCAGGCTGAAATCTTTGCGATTCTCGGTGCGTTTGAAACTGCCCGGCTGGCCGACAAAAGGGCGGGCAATCACCCGGCCAACCGCATGCTCGCCGGTCAGCAGGTCGCGGGCAATCTGGCAGATGCGGTACAATTCGTCCAGGGGGACCACTTCTTCGTGGGCGGCCACTTGAAAAACGCTGTCACCGGAGGTGTAAACAATCACTTTGCCGCTGGCGATATGCTCCGCCCCTAACGCTTTGATAATTTCGGTGCCGGAGGCAGGGTAGTTGCCCAGCCAGCCCCGGCCAATCCGGGTTTCAAATTCGGCCATAAGGTCCGCGGGAAAGCCGTTGGGATAGAGCGGGAACGGCTTCTCCAGCGGCACGCCGGCCAGTTCCCAATGGCCGGTGGTGGTATCTTTGCCGGCGCTGGTTTCGGTCAAGCGGCCAAATGCGCCCCGCGCCTGGGCCACCGGCGGGACGCCCTGGATGTCGGCCAAATTACCCAGGCCCAATTCGCCCATATTTGGCAGGTGCAGCCCGCCAACAGCGCGCGCAATATTGCCCAGCGTATTGCTGCCCTCGTCGCCATAAGCGGCTGCGTCGGGCGCGTCCCCCACACCGACGCTATCCAGGATAATCAGGTTGACTCGTTTGATCTGCCGGGCCATCGCGGTTTCCCTTCATTCAATGTTTCGGACCACCGGGGATTCTACCCTACGAGTGTAATATGCACAAGCGGGAAGACGGGAAGAGGAGAAGATTAGCCTGGTTTTGATCCCAACTTATGCCACCTAACTCTTGATAATTGGACTTTAACCAAATAATATTCAACCTTATCTCAATAAGTCAAGCCTCCCCCGGCTGTACCAGCCGATATCCGCGGCCCCGCACCGTCTGAATGTAAAGTGGGTCGGTGGGATTCGGTTCAATTTTGTCACGCAGCCGCTTGACCAATTGGGCCAGCCGTTCATCGCTGATGCCTGCGGCCTGGTAATCGTTAGGCCACACGGCATAAATAAGGGTGTCTTTTTGGCAAATCTCACCGGGATGTTCCAGCAGGAAGGAAAGCAGGCGGTCTTCGGAGGGGGTCAATTCGATATTTAAGGCCATGCCCCCCCGCACTACCGCCCGCGTTTTGGGATGCAGTTCGAGCAATCCGGCTGTTTCCCCGCGCTGCTGGGCAATATACGCCGCAAAAATTGGCGAAAAAAGGCCTTTATTCTTGTCAATCAGCCCCATATTTTCCAAATAGGCCACTGTATTCCTGTCTAATGCGCTGATAGCGCCGCCGGTTTGTAGCGCCGAGAGCGCGTGCTGCTCCTCCGGGGTCAGATCGCGCCAAATCTCCTGACAGTTCCGCTGGAACTCGGGGCGGGTCAACAACTGTCTCGCCCACTCCTGGTTTGATTGCCCCGGATTGAGTTCTCCCTGAGCCAGCGCGAGACAAGCGCCTCTCAAAAAAGCCGGTAAACCGCCGGTAAGCGTGATCAATTGGGTTACAATTGGCTCAGCGAAAGTAAGGTTACGGCGGGCGGCCATATACTGCGCCATCCAGCGCGAGTCGGCTTCACTCATTGGTCCCAGCCAACAAGTGTTGGCGGCAACAATTTCGTAGAACTCGTCAATTTCACTTAGCGAGCGCAGGCGAGTCAGAGGTTGGCGGGTGAACAACAGATAAGTTAGATCTTCTTTAAACTGGTCGCGCAAGCCGCGTAGACTATTCAGGGTTTGCGCATCCAGGTAGCGACAGGCCTCATCAAAGCGGTCAAGTAGCCAGACGATCTTTTTTCCAGCCTGCCTTATAAAAAGCTGGTGCGCCTTTTGCAGCAGCGTCAGCACGGCAAAGGAGTCATCCCAATTGACCGGTTGAGTCTTGAGAGCCTGCACCGCGTGAAATAGCTCGGCGTCCACCTGCTCTGCCGCATCGCTTAAACTTTGAAATAAACCGCGATAAAAAATCGGTACAGTCAGGGCCGGCAGAGCGTTCACATCCAGCAGCAGGAAACAGTAGCGCTGTGGCTGGCGAGCGATATATCTTGCCAGCGCGTCGGGTCGGTTCATCAGAAAACTCACCAGGTTCGACTTACCCGCACCACTGCTGCCAACGATCATGCCGCTTTCTCCCCCAGCCAACCATTGAGCAATGAGGATTACTTGCTTGGCTCGGAAGGTATCTGGAAATCTGGACCGGTTCTCAGAAATGGCTTTGTTCTCCATTGTTGAACATCCTCGAATTGATTGACCTTTTTTATCACAAAAGCAGTTCCAAGATTTAAATCATCCAACAAATTTGACTCTCGTGAAACGTGATGACTCTTTTCTGAGAGGGTGTCTAAAAATTCTTTATTATCCACGAAGAACACTAAGAACACCAAGAAAAGGGCTAAAAACTTTGTGTTTCTTCGTGTCCTTCGTAGATTTTACCCTGGTCAAACTCAGGTTTTGCCAATTTTTAGACAGCCTCTGAGAGTCATCACGTTTCACGAGATTGGATAATTATTTTCTTGGACATGCCTAATAACTGCTGCGTAAATTCATTACGTTTTACGAGGGTCAATCTAACGTGTTGGGTTTCTGAACCACGCCCAAATAAGCTATCCCTATTATGCCCTGACCCGCTCCCCTTTCGGATCCCACAGCGGCTCACTAGCAACTACGGCCTCAATTTGCTCACCCAAAATTTCTACATTCAGTCCCGTGTCCACAGCAGCGTACTCCATGGGCAAATAGCTGTAGGCGATACTTTTGCCTACCGAATAGCCATATCCTCCTGATGTAATCCAACTAATAATTTGATTACCTATACGAATAGGTTCGTTACCGATAGGGATAGCGGTGGGATCGGCCAGGGTCAGGCAGCACAGTTTGCGCCGCAGGCCCGTCTCTTTTTGTTTGACCAGCGCCTCGCGGCCCATAAAATCGCCCTTGTTCAGCTTGACCGCAAAGCCCAGCCCGGCCTCATAGGGCGTGTAATCCGGGCCGATATCGGCGCTCCAGTAGCGGTAGCCCTTTTCCAACCGCAGGCTATCAATGGCCCGATAGCCCCCGGCAATCAGTCCTTCCGGCTGACCGGCTGCCCACAAAGTATCCCACAGCCGCTGGCCGTACTCCATGCCGCAGTAAATTTCCCAGCCCAGTTCGCCCACATAAGTAACCCGCAGGGCCAGCGCCGGCACATCGCCAATAGTTAAAGCCTGAGCGGTTAAATAGGGAAAAGTGGCATTGGACACATTGCTTTTGGTCACTTTTTGCAGGATAGCACGGGCGCGCGGTCCCCACAGGCCAAAGCAGGCCCGCGTCGAGGTCACGTCGTCCACTATGACGGAACCGTCTTCCGGCATATTCAGCCGAATCCACGATAAATCATGCTGGCCAAAAGCCGTGCCGGTGACTATCATAAATCGGTTTGTTTCCAGGCGGGTCACGGTAAAATCGCACTCGATACCGCCACGCGGGTTGAGCATCTGGGTGTAGATGACCCGGCCCACCGGCTGGTCAATATCGTTGGCGCAGAGCCGTTGCAGCAAAGTCAGCGCGCCCGGCCCGCGCAGCTCGATTTTGCTGAAGGATGTCTCGTCAAAGAGGCCGGCCCGTTCCCGCGTGCCCAGGTGTTCCACTCCAATCGCGGGCGACCAATGATGGCGCGCCCAGCCCCGCGGCTTGTGGCCGTGAGTGGCCTGCTGCTCGTAGGGCGCAAACCAGTTGGGCCGCTCCCAGCCGGTCTTTTCGCCAAAAACCGCGCCTAACTCCTTGAGGCGGTGATAGGCCGGCGAGAGGCGCAGCGGGCGGGCCGACTGCCGCTCCTCGTTGGGGTAGTGAATATCGTAATATTTGGCGTAGGTTTCGACGGTGCGGGCCAGGGTGTAGGACTGACTGGCATAATTGGCCCCAAAACGGCGCACGTCGAGCCGCCACAAATCCCATTCCGGGTGGCCGTCAACAATCCACTCGGCCATGGCCTTGCCGATGCCACCCGCCCCGGCCAACCCGTGCGCGCAGAAAGCAGCCGCCACCCAGAAGCCTTTCACCGCGGTGGGACCAAGTAGATATTCACCATCGGGGGTAAAACCCTCCGGCCCGTTGAGCAGGGTCACAATTTCTGCGTTTTCCAAGGCCGGAACGCGGCGGATGGCGTTTTCCATCAATGGGGTAAAGCGCTCCCAATCGGGCTCCAGCAACTTATTATTGAAATCGGCCGGGATACCGTCCAAAGCCCAAGGAGCCGGCTGGCGCTCGTAGCCGCCCATAATCAGCCCGCCGACTTCCTCGCGGAAGTAAACCAGCAAATCGGGGTCGCGCATAGTCGGGAAGTCGTGGCGCACGCCCGCGATGGGTTTGGTGATGAGGTAAAGGTGGGCCATCGGGATGACCGGCAAATTCAGGCCGGCCATGCGCCCAATCTCGCCGGCCCACTGCCCGGCGGCGTTGACCACAATTTCGGTCTGGATAGCCCCTTTATCGGTGATCACTTCGCTCACCCGGCCCTTTTTCAAAGAAATGCTCTGGACGCGGGTGTGGGTGAGGAACTGCACGCCCCGTTCCCGCGCCCCAGCAGCTAGGGCCATCGTCAGCCCGGTCGGGTCAATAAAACCGTCGGTGGGTAAATAAACCGCGCCGCGTACATCGTCGAGGGTCATCAAGGGGAAGAGGTTTTGCGCTTCCTGGGGCGTAATTAATTCAAGCGGCAGGCCGAAGGAGCGGGAGACCGCTACCAGCCGCTTCAACTCCTCCAGCCGCTCCGGCGACGAGGCCAGACGCAAACTGCCCACCTCACGCCAGCCGGGGTCGCGCCCGGTTTCGGCATGGAGACGGCGGTACAGGTCGGTGCTGTAGCGAATCATTTTGGTAAGGTTGGAACTGGTGCGCAATTGGCCGATCAGCCCGGCGGAGTGAAAGGTCGAGCCGCTGGTCAGTTCGTTCCGTTCCAGCACCACCACATCTTTCCAGCCCATTAAGGTCAGGTGGTAGGCAATGCTGCATCCACCCACGCCCCCGCCGATGATAACCACTTGTGCGTGTGAGGGGAATTTGGACAATGTGAAACCCTCCTTCATACATAAAGACGCGATGAGGTGTGAGGCGATGAGGCGAAATATTCTTCGAGTCCTCGCGTCCTCGTATCACGCCTCACGTTTTACCCGTCACTTCTTCCAACCACTGCCCAAAGCGCGGGTCTTGAAAGTTCGCCGTCATCCGCTTGAAATGCTTGTCGGTGTACTCGCGGAAGTCGAAATCGAGCTGGGAGATGCCGATTTGGACCATACCCCACATGGCTTCGCGGAAATCGGACATGATCTTCATCAGTTTGAGCCGGGCCAGGCGGGCAGAGGTAGCTTCGCCAAAGTAGGCTTGCAGTAGCAGGCGGTCTGGCTCATCCCCAAAATTGTGGTTGACCGAAAAGTTGGCCAGGTCAAAAAAGCAGTCGCCCATGCCGGCATATTCCCAATCGAGGATGCGCACCTGGCCGTCGTCCAGAAAGTTAGCGTTGAGCAAATCGTTATGGCAAGGGCAGGGGCTAAAGGGGTTTTGCAGAAAAGCAGCTTCGATGTCGCGCATGCGAACCAGCAGCCAGTCGAAATTATCGGGGAAGGTAACTCCATAACGTCGAGCGGTCTGGGTGTAATCCTCGACCACACGGAAGGGCGAAAAGGTGCCGGGGATAGCGGACATGGCATGAACCTGCCGTAACACTGCCCCTACCCGTCGAATATGCTCCGGCTGGGCCATCTCCTCCGGCGGAATCGGCTTACCGCTGACAAAGCGCGATACAATATACCCCTCCGGCTCAATGAAGTAGAGAATTTCCGGGGCGATACCGAGCGCCGCCGCCGCCTGGTGGGCCGCATGTTCGTTATGGCGGTCAATACCCAGCAGCTCGGTGTTGGCCCCGGCAATGCGCAGGACAAAGGACTCACTGCCCAGGTCAATGCGGTAATTCTGGTTAGTGATGCCGTCGGTCAGCAGGGTGATTTTCAAATCGTTCAGACCGGCCCAGTCAGGTACGCGGGCGATGGCTTCTGCGAGGGAAAGCGTCATGATTCACCTCCACTGTACACATTGCTTTGACCAGGATTTCGTTGTAAGCCCAAACATACAATAAAGCAAACCGCTCTTGCTGTTCCTTTCTCGATTTGCCTTTGTAATCTATTGACTGTGAAATAAGAATCCCTTGTTCACTCTTTACAAAATAATCCAGTGGGTCAACTTGGGTCTTGAGGTTAAGCTTTGATAATTCTGTTGATTCAATCTCTGACTTTCTGGTTTCATCCTCTTTTAATACTTCGCTGATGGCTTCTGGAGATGGCAAAGCAGGCTATTGTTCAAACGTTACAAATTCCTCAGGTGAATCAACTCTACGCAATGATAATTGAGCCCCAAATAACGGCGCAGTTTTTTCAATTGCATTATCTGTTAATGTAAGTTCAATTTTACGCGCGATGGATTTTGTTGTCCATTTCTCTTCAAGGATATTCTATTTTATACTATCTCCACGGCGACCATTTGGGCAGCACTTCTTTAACAACCAAATTTCTGGATTCCGGCGCAACGGTTGGAACTCGTCGTAAAATCATCCTACTGCCGCAGCAGAACCTTTAACGGCGCTCTGGCAACCCGCATTGCCGCATCGCTGTCCGGTTCAGCCGTCACCATTACTGCCACTACCACATAGCGAGCTGTAGGACGTTCTACTCCGGTAGACGGGGGCGACGAAACTATTTGAGTTGGATCAAGGACTAGTTCGGTTTCGGTCTTAGCCTCAGCCCGAACAGCTTCCGCCGGAGCTAAGCCCACCAGCCAACTCAGCGAGCGTTGGCCGGTTTCCAGGGGGGTTGCTACGCCCTGGAAGCCCACCATTTGCGGGTCAACTTGGGGCAGTAAGGCCCGTACATAGCTGGCGGTGTCGGGGCGAAAAGAGTGGGTTTGTGGAAGTGTCGCGCTCGCTTCAGTTTTAGCCAAAAGCGGCGTGGGCAGGCGGCCCTCTAACTCCAGCGCAGCCATAACACGAGCCAGGTGCAGGGGGGTTACGGCCAAATCTCTCGCCGTGCCCCGGTTTTCAAAATCGGGCAGGCGGCCCACCTGCGAGGGCAAACCGGGCAGGGGACGCATCAACCCCAGTTGGCGGGCCGTGGCCAGATAACCGGGCTGGCTCAACGGAGCCAGCATATCCGTTAGCGGCGCAGTCAGGGGATCGGCGGGGAGAGTGGCCCCGGCCTCGCGCAGCCCAATCAAGCCCACCAGCCGGGCCAGATCGCCGACGGGAAAAAGGCCCTGGGTGGCCCGGTTGAGCAAGGGCGCGCGCTGGTCACGGCGCAGCGTGTCCCAATTATCTTCCAGAGTGTTGGGATCATAGGTAGGATGGCTGGACATGACCAGGATCGCCCCGCTCTCGATTTCCATCACCACCACCGCGCCTTCCTGGTCTCCCAGGGCCACATCGGCCGCTACCTGGGCCGGCAGGTCAATAGTCAGGGTGACATCCCGGCCTACCAGGGGACGATGGAGCAAGTCATCCAACCATTGTTCCTCGGCGCTTTTACCGGCCGCTCCACGCAAAATCGGGTCAAAGGCTGCTTCCGTTCCCCCCACGCCGTAACGGAGGTTATAGTAGCCGGTCACTGAAGACAGACCGGCATAAGGATAGCGCCGCTCGGCGATGCCCTGTTCGTTGATGATGGTTTCCGCCACCGGCACACCGGCGGCAGTCAGCAAACGTCCCCGCCGAATCTGCTGCTCGGCTACTACCGGGCGGGGGTTGTCGTCACGACGGGTCAAAAAAGGGGCCAGCGCCACCTGCCAGAAAATCAACCCTCCGGCCACAATCATAAAGCCAGTGAAGAGACCCCAGGCTAAAGGCAAGTGATGAAAGGGGCG
Organism: Anaerolineae bacterium; assembly: GCA_023151115.1. The sequence continues at coordinate 6,725 of JAKLJP010000014.1, read as the reverse complement.
TAGGGTGTGAGGCGAGGAGGCGAGGAACAGTTTCGCGTCCTCGTCTCCTCGCCTCCTCGCCTCTTCGCCTCCTCGTTGCCCGGCGATGAACAGCAACATTCCCACCATCACAAAACTGGTTACCAGGCTGCTGCCGCCGTAGCTCACAAAAGGCAGGGTGACGCCGGTCAGCGGCATCAACTTGAGCGTGCCGGCACTGATGATAAGCGTTTGCAGGCTCAAAATGATCCCAATTCCGGCGGCTAATAGTTGTTCAAAGCCGGTCTGAGCAGCCAGGGCAATCAAAAAAGCCCGGCTGACCAGCAGCACAAAACAGACCAGCACCGCTAAAGCGCCTAGCAGGCCGTACTCTTCGCCAATGGCGGCGAAAACAAAATCGGTATGAACTACCGGAATAGCCGTCGGTAAGCCCTGGCCCAAGCCCTGGCCAAAAATGCCGCCGCTGGCAAAGGCCAGCAGCGATTGGACGATCTGAAAAGACCGCCCCGCCGGGTCGAGCCAGGGGTTCCAGAAGGCTTCAATCCGCAAACGGACCACATCAAACAGATAATAGCCCAGACTGCCGGCCCCCATTAACAGCAGCACCCCGGCCCACAGATACCGTTTTTGGCCGATAGCGACATACAGCATGGCCAGAAAAGTGCAGAAAAAGAGCAGGGCCGCCCCCAGATCGCGCTGCCAGACCAGCAACACAATACTCAGCCCCCACATGAGCAGCATTGGCCCCCAGTAGGAAGGGTGAGGCATCCCCACCGGGCCGATATAAGCCTTAACCTCGACCAGTTGGCGGCGGCGGCCGGCCAGGTAGGCCGCCAGAAAAATAACCAGCAGCAGCTTGAGTGGTTCAGAGGGTTGAAAATAAACGGGTCCTACTTGCAGCCACAATCGAGGCCCGAAGCCGCTGGGGTTAACCCCAAAGATAAGCGTGGCTGCCAGCAAAATTAAGCCGCCAGTGAGCCAGGCATATTTATAACGGCGCAGCCAATTGAAATTACGGGGCAGCAGCACCACCCCCAGCAGGGCCGTGGTGGCTGCGACCAGCCAGGCAAGCTGAGGCCGGACAAAGCCCGGCTCCAGGCGGGCAATGAGCACCAGGCCCAGCCCGCTGAGAAAGAAAATCAGCGGTAACAGCAGCGGATCGCCCAATCTATCCCGGCGCTGTAGCAGGTAAACCGCGCTGGCGCTGCACAAAACCAGGACCGCCAGCGGTAAAAAGGTGGTCAGGCTCAGGTTGCTGTTGACCAGGGCCAGTTGGATCAGGGCCAGGCCGGTAAACAGCCAGCCTAGCCAGAGGAGCGAACGGCCGGAGACCGAAGACCGAAGACCGGGTTGAACCCGGTCCCCGGTCTCCCGTCCTCGGTCATTGATAATACTTGCCAATAAACAACTCCAGCTTCTCCCACGTTTCCGCCGGTACGGCGGCGCGTTCGCGGTGGCTGATGATGGCGGTAGCCAGGGCGTGGTGGCAGGGCCAGTCCGGTTCACCGCTGAGCTTGCGGACGGTGTTGCGAATGGCCTGCTTGGCCACCTCGACATTGGCGTTGAGGTTGGCAATCACCGCCTCGACGGTGACCGGCTCTTCCGACTCGTGCCAGACATCGTAGTCGGTCACGTGGGCCATCGTGGCATAAGCAATTTCGGCCTCAGCGGCCAGAAAAGCTTCAGGGATGGTGGTCATGCCGATGATGTCGCAGCCCCACTGCCGGAAGATGCGGCTTTCGCCTTTGGTGCTAAAGCGCGGCCCTTCAATAATGACAAACACGCCGCCTTTGTGGACGGTCGCCCCGGTTTCCTGCACCCCTTCATACAGCAGGGCCGCCAGTTCCGGGGCAAAGGGTTCGGCCACGCTCATATGAACCACTACCCCGCCGGCATAAAAGGTCAACTCGCGGGCGCGGGTGCGGTCAAAAAGCTGGTCGGGGATGACGATGTGGCGGGGGGCATACTCTTCGCGCAGGCTGCCGCAGGCGTTAGCGGCAATGATGTATTTGACCCCCAGGCTTTTAAAGCCCCAGATATTGGCCCGGCTGTTCAACTCGGTGGGGCTGATGGAGTGCTGCCGCCCATGCCGGGGTAAAAAGGCAATGCGCTGACCCTCCAGCGTGCCGATGATGTAATTGTCCGAAGGCGGGCCAAAAGGCGTAGACAGGGGCACCTCTTCCACATCGGTCAGGCCCTCCATTTTATACAGACCGCTGCCGCCAATAACGCCGATTTTAATGTTGCTCATGCTTTTACTCCAGTTTAGATTTTTGGGCAGTAACTGCTCAGCCATGTCATTTCAACCGCAGGGAGAAATTCCTGCTTTTAACGTTTTCTGTGGTTCCTGCTGTTATTGGCGTCCGCACGGCGATAAATCGCCGCGCTAGTGAACCGCGCCGGATGAATCCGGCTTAAAAACTTGCTTTTAGCCCGATTTATCGGGCGCTGTTTGATAGCCCTGCGATTTATCGCGGGGCGGACGCCAGGGATTTCTCGGCCTACGGCCTCGAAATGACATGGAGGCTGAGCAGTTACTTTGGGCATATCAAAACGTAATGCGTAAAACGTAATGATTTAGTAATAAACACCTTGTTACACCCTACGTTTTACGTGTTACTTTTTCACGTCTTCGGGGTCAACTCGGCCACAAAACTTTCATCCAGGCTGGCGATAAAATGAGCCATGAGCCGGCCTGTTCTTTCGACATCTTTGGGATGGACGGTTTCAACCGGCGAATGCATGTAGCGGCTGGGGATGGAGATCAGGATGGTGGGCACACCCTCCCGGCTGATCTCGATGGCGTAGGCGTCGGTGCCGGCCCCGCTGGGCATCATTTCACTCTGATATTTTAGCTCCAACTCCTGGCAGATTTTGATAAGCCGCTTCCGCAGCGCGGCATGGTTGCTTGGCCCCAGGGCAATCACCGGCCCGGCGTTGAGCTTGACCTCGATCTCGTCCACATCGGCAAAGGTAACGTCAATCACAATCGCCACATCAGGCTGGATCGCATAAGCCTGGGTGGTCGCGCCGACATAGCTGCCCCACTCTTCATCGGCGGTGGCCACGGCGTAAACATCCCACTGGTGGCGCAGTTTTTTAAGCGCTTGCAAACAAATTACCATCGCTGCCACCGACGAACGATTATCCATGGCTTTGGCGCTGAGCAGGCCGTCCAGCAGTTCGGTGGGGGTGCGGGCAAAGGAGACCAGATCACCTACTCGCACTAACCGCTCCACCTGGCGCGGCGGCAGACCGACGTCAATGTGCATTTCGGCCATGTTCACCTTATCATTAGCCTGATTGGGCGGCAGAAGATGGGGTGGGATTGAGCCGATAATGCCCGGCAAATCGCGCTGACCATGCACCACTACCTCCTGGCCCATCAGAATCCGGCTGTCCAGCCCCCCGATTTCGGTAAAGCGCAAAAAACCCCGGTCCATCTTGGTTACTATTGCGCCGATTTCATCCAGGTGGGCAGCCAGCATCACCTTGCGATTGACGATTTCCGATTGACGATTTTCGATTTGGTCGTCACTTTGGGGAGAAGATTGGTGCTGCTCGCCGTATTTGATGCCGATGACGCTGCCCATGCGGTCGCGTTCCACCTTATCGGCATAAGGAGTCAGTTCGGCGGCGACGGCGGCATGTACACCGTTTTCCCGGCCATAACCGGACACACCAACGGCCAGGGAGAGGCGCTTGAGCAGTTCGATGGTTGGTTTGGAGCTATGGTTGGTTTCTTTGGTCATAGGGATGTTCCATGGTTGATCTAAGGCTAACGATTATAAGCGGAGGACAGACAGGTGTCAACATAGAACTCAGCCCATGTCATTACGAGGTCGTAGGCCGAAGCAATTCCCTATTGCAATTTGGGGATTGCTTCGCTTCGCTCGCAATGACGCCTGGGTAGTACGATTTAATAAAGGTTTAACAAAATCTTTAAGCTCTCATAACATTGATCCTTCAAAATAAAGGTGCAGGTTTACCATTGTCGCCGCCTGCGGCGGAGGTTTACCGATTGTTTGCCAGGAAAGAAGGAGTTATAATGACGGTTCAGCAAAATAGTGAAGCTATCGGCAGCCCTTCTGCGCCGACCCTTTTCTTGCCGGCCTGGGATGAAGCTTTGGCTCGTTGGATCTCCCGGCTCGGCAGTCCGCCGCTGTTAGCCATCGCCAGCATTAGCTTAAGCGCCCAGGCTGCCCGGACAACCACTGCCTGGGGTTGGGCCGGCTTTTATATTTTAGCCGCTATCGCTTTGCCCGCTGCATATGTGCTCTGGCTGGTGCGGCAAGGTAAAGTCACAGATTTTGATTTGAAAATTCGAGAGCAGCGCCGCTACCCCTTCCTTGTCACTTTGGCCAGCGCCCTCATCGCCTGGCTGGTGTTGTATGGAGGACATGCGCCCTTTGAGTTGGTGTTGTTGACCGGGGTGGGGTGGGTTCAGATTGGGTTACTGCTGGCGATCACCTTACATTGGAAAATCAGCGCTCACTGCGCTTCGGCGGCCAGCTTTGTGGTGTGGGCCTGGTTTTTGTTTGGGGTAATGGCAACCCCCCTCATTTTCCTCATTCCGCTTATTGCCTGGTCGCGCTTACGGCTCCAGCGCCATGACCTGCCTCAAACGGTAGCGGGAACTTTATTGGGCAGCCTTGTTCTGGCAACGATGCTTTATCTGGTGGGATGATAATTGAGCTGAATTGAGCCGGCGGGCAGCGGAGGCTGTTTCCTCTTTTTTGGGCTGTTTTGGACCATATTTAGCCTGGCCATAGACGAAGACTCCGAGGGAGATACAGGTACGTTATGACCCGGCTAATCCTGATGTGGCCGAGCTGGAACAGGAATTTGCGCCGCCTGCCGAACAAGCCCCAAACTTGCCGGCTGGAATTTTAACAAGAAAGATGCTCCGGCATATTTAAATCTTGAAACTGCCCTTTTCATAAAGCGGCAATTGCTAAAGCCAGATTACGCCGCAAGTCGGGCTGATTGAAACGCGCCCAGGCCAGGGGGAAAGTCTCTAGCAGCCGCTGGCGCTCCTCTAACTTGGCTTCCAGATAGGCCGCCAACTGGGTGGGGCTTTGCCGCTCAGTCAAGGGCAAATGAGCCTGGTTTTGGTCCCACTCGGCCAGGAGGTCGCGCAGCGAGTGGCTGGCCACCTCGGCATCGTTCAACTCGCCCAGGTGGTCTTGTAACGCTTTGACCGCCTCAATCACCCGCTCGCCTTCCTCACCCAAAATTTCGCCAAAAAACTCAAGCGCATAACGCAGTTGCTTAAAGGTGATGCGAAGTTGATGCAACGTGTCCGGGGTCGCTTTTTCCAGCTTCGTTTCATAGGCATGCACCGCCTCATAGCGATCATAGATTAAACCGGGAACCAGGTAGCGCAGTTGGTAAGGTTTATCGTCGGAGATAGGTTTAACCCCTAAACCCGGCGTGGTCACAAATTTCAGAAAATCTTTTTTGAAGCGGCGGTATTTCTTGCTGTCCAGATAAGCCAGCATCTCCTGGCGAGCTTGGTCTCGTTTGGCCGACCAGGTCTCCAGCAAAAGTTGCAAGCCTGCTTGCTCGTTTTCGGGCAGAAACTGCTGGTACTGCTGTAATTTATCTATAAATACATCCAGGTCACGCACCTGACCTAAAGCGCGAGCTGTAGCCCGTAGTCCAATCAGCAGCGGTTTGACCGTCTTTTGGCGAAAGCCGCTGCCGAAGACCTGGAAAGCGGCTCGCATCCGCCGCGTAGCTACCCGCATATCGTGCAGGGCCTCAATATCGTTTCCCAGGCGAGTGCCCGGCTCGTGGCTCAACATGCGGCCAAAGTGGAAACTCAAGACCTTCCGACCCGCTTCGGCCAGAGAGTCGGTGGGTTCCAGGCCAATGGTATCTCGGACCGGATATTCGAGCTTGGCTTTGCCCCGGCCTCGTTGCTTCTCTTTTTTTGCTTTCTTGGCTTTGACTGGCCTGGAAGTTGTTTCGACCTTTTCCTCGGCTTTTCCGTCGGTCACCAGGGTTAGCACCGAGTCAGTAGCCAATAACCCTTCGGGAAATATCTCCAAACGTTTTTGGGTAAACTCCTTTTGCCAACGCTGGACGGTTTTAGGAGTCAGATTCACTTCTTTGGCAATATTGTCCGCCGAGCTACCACCATCGGTCATCAAAATGATCACGGCTCGCTTGGCCAACAATTCCTCCGAGCCATCGGCAATTTTTTCTAAAAGTGACTTTTCTTGATCGGACAACTTATCACCCATTTGTTTACCCTCCTCTGAACAAAACTAAAGCCCCTCGAATTTTTCTACGCTTCTCGAGGGGTTGATTGTTAAATTATTTTTAATTGTTTTTTAACAGTGATTTAAAATTTTAGAACAAGATGTCAAGGCTCGCAAATTCAGATAGTCCCCCTGTTAAGTGTTGTTGAGTGATGGGGGAATAACAATTTTCAGTGGTTCTTTAACAGTCCAAATATGATCCGTCAGTCCAGAGGCCAGAGCCGGGGAACATTGTCGCCGGCGACGTTTGGGATCCGCAAAAAACTGGAAGACGCAAGGGTTTGAGGGAACGAGCCAGGTTGTAAACCAAATCTTCCCAGGCAGCCGAGGCCCGATACATGCCGACCTCTTTGGAAAAGGCCAGGGTCTTGCGAACTAACCGACCATTGAACAGGCGCATCGTCAGATGGGTTCGTTCAATATAAGCAGTGCTCTGCCCCAACAGTTCAAGGGTTTTGAGGGGATCACCGAAAATGACCC
>JAKLJP010000149.1 GCA_023151115.1 Anaerolineae bacterium | reverse complement strand
GGCGGGGGGTGAGGTCGGCTGTTGCGCCTGGGTTGAGGTTAAATTGGCTACTGCCTTGAGAAAACGGCTCAGTTTTTCTTTCATCAATCTCTCCAAGATGGGAGTAAGGAGTAAGGAGTAGGAAGTAAGGGGGTGTCGAGTCCGGTAAAGTCATACCGGTTGTACCTTAAAAAAGTCTCATAAAGTCGTACCGGACAGGTCGTTGGCGAGCATCATCTGCCGCCAAGCCGAGGGCGAGAACGGTAAGCCGAGTTGGTAGACGGGCAGGGCCATCAACGGGCTGAGTTCACCCATCAGGTCAGCTTTGGTCAGGCCCTGGATCGGAAAGTGCCAGACCTGGTGGTCATCGGGCGAGAGACAGTTGAGTTGGCGGGTCTGCGGCTCAAAGGTGATCTCCAAGGACTGATGGCCGAAAATTTGACCGACATTATAGCGATAAGCCCCCAGCGAGAACTGGCCTTGGGCACTGGTCTGGCGAAACCAACGACCTTGAGCCAGGTAAGTCTCGACCCGCTGGAGTTGCAGTAACTCTGCTTCCCACTCCAGCCGGTAGGTTCGACCGGAGTGTTGAGCTGCCGGGCAA
>JAKLJP010000148.1 GCA_023151115.1 Anaerolineae bacterium | reverse complement strand
GGACCCGTAAATCGGCCTGCTTAAATTGTTGCTCCAGCGTCTTCGCCACTTTAGCCACAAACTCTACGTCATGCTGCGCGGTCATCACCCAGACCGTCGTTGCCCGGCCCACCCCGCCGGCAACACGAGTGAAGGCAGAATTATTAACATACACGGTGGGTGGGGCCAATGTCTCTTCAAAGATGCCGACAATCTGCCAGGTTGTCTCTTGTTCTTCGAGGCTCTCCACGCCATCGCACCGCTCACACCGCTTAAATTTGAGCACGATCTCGTCGCCCACCTTCAGGTCTGGCTCATCGCGCAGCAAGGCCGTGTTGACGACCACCGCCTGCCGCTCCTGGGGTCGTAACGAGCGCCCTTGAACCAGCGGAGGCTGAAACATGTCGGTGCCATCGGGCCAGGCGAACAAAAGCAGATCCTCGCTGGTGCTGCCATCGCTGCGGAGACGGTTGACCGGGGCGATGACATTAAAACTCTCAACCTTGACAATCCCCGGCGTGCTCAGCACCTCGCGCTCGATTTTACCCACGCGATAGGGGCGACTGAGGTCAACCCGCAGGTCATACTGGCGATAGGCGAAAGAGA
>JAKLJP010000147.1 GCA_023151115.1 Anaerolineae bacterium | reverse complement strand
TCTGCCCGCCCGACGTGCAGGTCCGCGTCGTCCACCAGCAGGCCGGCCCGGTGCCCCTGGACACCGACGCAGACCTGGTCTGCCTGTCCTTCTTCACCGGCTTCGCCCACGAGGCCTGGCGCCTGGCCGCCGCCTTCCGGGCGCGGGGCAAGCGGGTCGTCGCCGGCGGCCCCCACGCCACCTTCTGGCCCGAGGAGACGCTGCGCCACTGCGACGCCGTCGTGCTGGGCGAGGCCGAGTCCGCCTGGCTGACCATGCTGCGCGACAGAGGCGAGGCCCTGCCGCTGTCGGGCCTGCCCACCCCTCGCTACGACCTGCTGCCCGACGCCTTCTTCGTGCGCCGCGTGCTCCAGGCCACCCGCGGCTGCCCCTTCTCCTGCTCCTTCTGCACCGTGCCCGGCCTGCAGCCCGGCTTCCGGGTGCGCCCCGTGGACCAGGTCCTGCGCGACGTCGCCCACGAGGAGCCCGGCTGGACCTGGTGGCAGCGCAAGGTGGCCTGGTTCTGGGACGACAACCTGCTGGCGAACCGCCGCTGGTCCCGGGCCCTGCTGGACGGGATGAAGGGCATGGACCGCTGGTGGCTGACC
>JAKLJP010000146.1 GCA_023151115.1 Anaerolineae bacterium | reverse complement strand
CTGAAGGAAGGAAACAGCAGGACAGATGGCCAATAAGAGGAAAATCATCCTCATTTTCATGCCTTGACTCCTTTAGGGAAAACGCAGTTTTGTCAAATAACGACTAGTGGGGGCGAACCACACGAAACCCGTAGGTGTTGGAACCGGCCGACGGGTTGGCGCTGGCCCGATGAGCCGAGCGAGCGTAGAATGGATCGTTGTACCAACTACCGCCCCGGAGCACGCGATAGCTACCTGACGTGGGACCTAGCGGATTGTTCCATCCCCCCGTGGGAGTCTGCGAGTAATAACTGCTGTCATACCAATCCCTGCACCACTCCCAGACATTCCCGGCCATGTCTAGAACGCCAAAGGGACTTGCCCCAAGACCGTAGGCCCCCACGGGAGAGGTGTACTGATAACCATCTTGTGTACCACTGATATTGGCCCGGTAAAGGTTGTCCGCCCAGGGATCCTCATTCCCCCATGGATAAGTCCTTTGGTCAGCACCGCGCGCCGCCTTTTCCCACTGTGCCTCTGTCGGCAACGCGAGCCCCGCCCAATCAGCAAAGGCCTGACATTGGGTCCAGCTCACATTCACAATCGGGTAGTTGTCATACTGTGGGTCA
>JAKLJP010000145.1:322-611 GCA_023151115.1 Anaerolineae bacterium | reverse complement strand
TTAAGGTCAGAAAACAACCTAATTATTACGCGGCCAATGTTTTTAAACCCGATGCGCAATGGCCCAACAATTATTTTTCCCTGAACGCCAGCGCCGGCATATCCCTCGTCCGGTATATACAAATCGCCGATCGCTGGGGAGAAATTTTGTGGGAACGCCATGACATGCCTTTAAACGACCCGGAAAGCGGCTGGAACGGCATGTACAACGGAAAAATGGCGCCACCCGGCGTGTATATCTTTTGGGCCGAACTGGAATGGTGGGATGGAACGAAAGAGATTGCAAGCGG
>JAKLJP010000145.1:0-312 GCA_023151115.1 Anaerolineae bacterium | reverse complement strand
ATGGCCGCCAAAGCCGCGTTGTTACCGGAATACCTGTAAGATTTACGATTTACGATTTACGATTTACGATTTACGATTTACGATTTACGATTTACGATTTACGATTTACGATTGGGGTATCCGAAGAAATGGTTGTACCCAGCTTTATAGAGGGCACTTTAATCGTAAATCGTAAATCGTAAATCGTAAATCGTAAATCGTCAGTCTTTTACTTCTTCTTCAATAGTAATGCTGGTAGGCCCGGCGATGATCTTGAACTCAGTCCGCCGGTTGAAGCGGTGTTCTTCGTCGGGACATTCGACGCCGTTTTTA
>JAKLJP010000144.1 GCA_023151115.1 Anaerolineae bacterium | reverse complement strand
TGTTTTGAAACATTTGGCTGGCTGGTATAGAGTTCCTCGGCCGCTCGGGAGAAGCTCTCCAACCGGGCGACGAGGTAGAACACTTTGAGACGGTGAAAATTCATTGTTGCAAGGGAGCAAAGTAGCACGCCCTTCGGCGCACCCGAAGGGGTGAGGTAACAGGTTGCTACCCTGCTCCTTGTTACTGCTTTCAAATAATTGGCGATGATAACCAAATAGTTATGAGTCTTATCACCAAATGAGTATTGAATTATAAGCCATTTTCAAGTACGATGTCAATAAGCGACTTGATAGTTAGCTAAGCGGGTTGAAAGTTGAAGGTTTGTTAACCTTCAACCTGCAACCTATTTTCGAGGAGACAAAGTGTCCCACCTGTTGACACCCTATCCAAAAAATACCTCAAAGGGTAAGGATGAGCTTAAACTGACTTCCTTTTCCCACGGCGCGGGCTGAGCTTGCAAGATCGGCCCGGCCGACCTGGCGCAGGTCCTGCGCCACCTTCCTCTCCCTACTGATCCTAATTTACTAAACGGCTTCGCGCACGGCGAAGACGCTGCCGTCTATCGCCTGACCGATGAACTGGCCATCGTCCAGTCGGTGGATTACATCACCCCGGTGGTGGATGATCCCTAC
>JAKLJP010000143.1 GCA_023151115.1 Anaerolineae bacterium | reverse complement strand
ATGTGGGCCTGTTCGAGCAGGCAGGCTTGCACCGGCAGTGGATGCAGGAAAACCACTCCCGCAGCGAGCGGCGGGGTATTATCCGGGGGCTGCACTTCCAGTTTCCACCCTACGCCGAAACCAAACTGGTGCGCTGCGTACGCGGCGCCGTGCTCGATGTGTTCGTGGATTTGCGGGCCGGCTCGCCCACCTTCGGCCAGTGGGACAGCATTGAACTGTCGGAGGAAAACAAAAAATTAATTTTCATCCCGCGCGGTTTCGCGCACGGTTTTTGCACGCTCACCGACGAAAGCGAGGTGTTGTATAAAGTCGACAACGTGTACAACCGCGAGCACGAAGGCGGTCTGCTGTGGTCCGATCCCGGTCTCGCGATCGACTGGCCTGTAGAAACGCCGCTGCTGTCGGAAAAAGACGCCCGGAACATGACGCTGCGGGCGTTTGTGGAGCAATATAGAAGCATCGGCGTTTAACCTGTCGGTTATTTGCCCGGTCGTAATCGTAAATCGTAAATCGTAAATCGTAAATGAACATACGTCTATTCAAACCCTCCGTCGGAGCGGAAGAACTGCAGATGATCCGGGAGGCCTTCGAGCGTTCCTGGATCGGCCTGGGCCCCATGGTCAGTGCATTTGAGTC
>JAKLJP010000142.1:259-681 GCA_023151115.1 Anaerolineae bacterium | reverse complement strand
CCACGTCAAGGACTCCAAGAAACGGGTGAGCGATGGCCGGCGCAGTATCCTCGGCTCGCACCTCAACTTTGGCGACCCGCGCCGGGGCGGGGATTTTGTCTCGCCCGGCCACGGCGATGTGGATTTTGAGGAGTTGTTCCGCGCCCTCAACCGCATTGGCTACAACGGGCCGCTCTCGGTCGAGTGGGAAGACAGCGGTATGGACCGCGAGTGGGGCGCGCCCGATGCCCTGGCTATGATCCGCCGCACCGATTTTGCTCCTTCGTTCGTCGCCTTCGACGCGGCGTTTGCTTCGGAGTAATAGAAAGCCAATTAAAAAACCTGTCAGGCCTGGCAGACCTGACAGGTTTTTGTTTTATTAAGGAGTTACTACTCAGGCCCATGTCATTTCGAGACCGAAGGTCGAGAAATCTTCAGGGCGC
>JAKLJP010000142.1:0-249 GCA_023151115.1 Anaerolineae bacterium | reverse complement strand
CCCTGTGGTCGAAATGACATGGCTGAGCAGTTACTATAAGAATTAAATTTTACCCTTCGACCAACTCGGTGTGGGCGCTGTCGGCCGGCTCAAGGGGGTTATGCAGGTGAGGAGGCTTCGGCTCGGTGGCGAAAAGGCGGCGGACGGGGTAAAAAAGCAATTTCAGGACTAGCAGCAGCGGTTTAAACATCCAATTGACCAGATTGTTGAGGTAGCCCATACCCTCGCCCAGCCAGTGGAGCAGCGGGT
>JAKLJP010000141.1 GCA_023151115.1 Anaerolineae bacterium | reverse complement strand
CAAGTCGCTTTAGCGCTTGGTAGCTCACACTTCCTCTGTTTACAGTATGAGCCGGGAACTCAGGCGACAGCAGGCTGAACTAGAGATAGTGCTTATGGTGTTGATCCTCGATGATGACCTGGGGGTGCCTGTTTTTTCCTCCTATTACGGCCGGCGACTGTGGCCCTATTTGCTGCCACGCCTGGCTTCGTGGAAGCAAAACCTGCTACGCCCGAAGGGGCCGGGGAGTTGGTGAATTGGCCGAATAGGTAATTGTGGCCTTCACAGCGACAAAATACTGTCGATAATTGTGAATTGTCGCGAAGCGTAATGAATTGTGAATTGCCCACAGGGGGCCTTCGGCTCTGAACGGTCTGATATAAATATCTCATTAACAATTCACGATTAACAATTCATACCGCAAGGGTATCCCTTTGGGACAATTCACAATTAATTAGATCTTGCGGCTTCGTGCGCCCACCTTACGCCAATATGAGCGTCCTTATTAACTCCGCCGGATGTGCTTCTTTGATCCCCATGCGCCAAATGGCCTGTTTTCCCACCCGCCAAACAGCCCTAGACAAAACGCGCCATTAGGCGCTACAGTTCCTGATCTGCCAAGAATATACGTAGTGGTTGCGCACTCAGACAGCGAGTCGTTGAAAAAGTCATATTTCGACAAGATTTAGAGATTGCTAAGAGCT
>JAKLJP010000140.1 GCA_023151115.1 Anaerolineae bacterium | reverse complement strand
ATGTGGATTTTCTCTCCTTCCACCACTGGACCGACGCCAAAGACCTGGCCCCCCGGCTCAAAACTTACCAGCAGCAAAGCGACAAGCCGTTGGTGCTGCAAGAGTTTGGCTACCACAGTTGGGCCGACTCGCCGGGGCAGCCGCGCACCGAAAAAGAGCAGGCCGACAGCCTGGCCGAGGCGATAAAAACGGTCGAGGCCGCCGGACTATCCGGCTGGGTCATCTGGACCGCCTTTGATTTTGTGCCCGCCCCTGGCCAGCCGCCCAACGAAGAGCACTTCTTCGGCCTGTGGCGGACGGACTTGACCCCCAAACCTGCTTTAGAAGCCCTGCCCCTGCCCTAGTCTATTCCATGTCATTCCGGCCGCAGGGAGGAATCCATCCCAGCTTGATCTCCAAGCGCACCATGTCATGTCATTCCGACCGCAGGGAGGAATCTTTTGAGCCACTCTGAACATCAACGCGACTGGCTAATTGTTGTTGTCCTGCTCCTACTGGCGAATCTGATGGTATCCATCGCCATACTTTGGCGCTTTGCCGGTCCGGCTGTCATCGAAACTGCTCCCGGCAACCCCCGCTTTGGTCTTGCTTTCATCAGTGCGCCCGATCACCTGGCCGACGAAGCACGTTATAGTGGCGCACTGGCCGCCGGAGCCACCTGGGATCGCTGGCCGCTCTACTGGCATTGGGTAGACG
>JAKLJP010000013.1 GCA_023151115.1 Anaerolineae bacterium | reverse complement strand
TGCTTTTTGAAGTGGGTGCAAACGGCTAACGACTTGACCGAGGGCCAGGTGGTACCGATTGATGGCAAAAAGTTGCGACGTTCTCATGATAAAACCAATGGGAAAGCGGCCATCCACATGGTGAGTGCCTGGGCTGCGGAAAACCGGTGGTTCTGGGCCAAGTCAAAGTGGATGACAAATCCAATGAAATCACGGCTATCCCTGAGTTGTTGACTTTGTTAGAATTGACCGGTTGTATTGTGACCATTGATGCGATGGGTTGTCAGACGGCTATCGCGGCCCAGATTGTGAAAAAAAGAGGCTGATTATGTCTTAGCCGTCAAAGACAATCAAGAGAACTTGCACCAGGACATCCAGGAATTGTTTGCTTATGCCGCAGAAATCGCTTTTGCCGACTGTGATTATGCTAAAACCATCACTAAAGGGCATGGTCGCCTGGAAATTCGGGAGTGCTGGACCCTCTCGACTGAAGAATACTTCGCCTATCTACGTAATCGCTCAGCTTGGGCGGGTTTACAAACCATCGCCATGGTCAAATCAGAACGCCGGATTGGTCATGAACACACCATTGAAATCCGCTATTTCATCTCCAGTTTGTCTGGTCAAGCTAAACAGATTCTCAAGGCCGTCCGGGAACACTGGGGGATCGAAAATGGCTTACACTGGAAACTGGCCCTGGCCTTTCGGGAGGATGAGAGCCGGGTTCGTAAAGGCAATGGTGCTCAAAATTTTGCGGTCGTCAGACATATTGCCCTGAATTTGCTCAATCAGGAGAAAAGGGCCAAGTGTGGTATCCAAGCCAAACGTCTCAACGCTGGTTGGGATGAAGACTATCTTCTCAAAGTCTTAAAGTCTTAACATGCGATTGCCCTACACCGCGTGAAATTTGACCTTGCCAGCCAGGGGTCCTATCATGAAAAGTAGGGGGCGTAGGCCAGAGGGCTACGCCTCTTTTCTTTTGGTGGCTCTCCGGTCGGGGGAGCGACGTTCCTTCTCCTTGGGAGTTCCGTCCCGTCAGAAAGACTGTCGCCCCTCTCTGGCGAGAGGCCACGAATGAGTAGGTGGTGACGCGGTTACGCCTGAAGGACAAGGTTGTGGGCTCGCCAGAGGCCAGGGCTGGGGTTCTCCCATCTTGTACTTTACCAAACAGGAGGTTAATATGTTTCACATTGGCATTGATGTTGCCAAAGCTCATCACGATGCCCTCGGTCTGAATGATGCCGGTCAGGTGGTTTTGCCCGCCTTTCGGTTCGCCAACACGCGGGCTGGCGTGATGGAACTGCTGGCTCGGCTGAAAGCCTTGAATGGCCCGGTTCGGTTGGCGATGGAGTCGACGGGTCATTACTGGATGGCCCTGTACGAATGCCTGGTTGAGCAGGGCTATGCCGTGACCGTATTCAATCCGGTGCAGGTGCGGGCTTATCGGCAAGTCGGCATCCGTAAAGCTAAGACGGACCGGACCGACAGTTACTACATCGCTGATTTTCTACGGGTCAGGCTCACCGAGGCGGTCATAGTTCCGGCGGTCAGCCGCCGCCAGTTGCGCCATCTGGCCCGCTTCCGCTTTGCCTTGGCCGATCGGAGTGCCAGTCTCAGACGCCCCGCTCATATGGTGCTTGATCAGGTCTTTCCAGAGTATCCGGCCCTCTTTGCCCGGCCCTTTGAAACCACCTCACGGGCGTTGTTGCGGCAGGCCGTCACGCCGGAAGAGTTCGCCGCCTGGCCCCTGGCTGAGTTGACTGCTACCATTCAGCGGCTCAGTCGCGGTCGCTTGGGCCAAGAGAAAGCCCAGGCCATTCAGACCGCCGCCCAGACCTCGCTGGGCATCCGTTCACTCAGTCGTGTCGCCAAACTGGAACTGGCGGCTCTCCTGGACCAGATGGACTTGCTGACCAGCAAATCGAAGCCCTGGAACCCTTCTTGGCCGAACTGCTGACCGCTGAAGACCAATACTTGACCACCATCCCCGGCCTCAGTACGACCTTGGCCGCAGCCATCCTGGGCGAAATCGGCGACATTCGCCGCTTTACCTCGCTCAAACCCTTGATTGCCTTCGCCGGCTTCGACCCCACCGTCTATCAAAGCGGACAATTCCAGGCCACCCAAACCTCGCTCAGCAAACGCGGCTCGCCCTATCTGCGTCGGGCCATCTGGTTTTTTATTTCCGAAAATAACCACCAGGCCAAGATGAAGAAACGCTTCATCTTGGCTTCATGCCCACTTCATGATGCTTTGATAGACTCTTGTTAAAAGTGATACGGGTGTGAATTGTAGGGCAGGAATACAGTTCACGCTCTACAAACTGGGTTTTCAAACGTAAAATAAGGAGATGAAAAAATGAAAATCAACAATAATCTCAGGCTGAAACATATCCGCCAATTTCTATTAATCGGAGGGATACTCCTGCTGATGGTAACCGTATCGAGTGGGCTGACCTTCGCCCAGAATCCAGCGCCGCCGCCACCCCCGGCCGATTTTGTAACGGTGATAGACAATCCCTACTTCCCCCTCATCCCCGGCACAACCCTTATTTATGAAGGCATGACCGAAGACGGCCCGGAATATAACGAAATTAAAGTTCTGTCAGAGACACGCCAGGTCATGGGCATTACGGCCACCGTCGTGCAAGATACGGTCTACTCCGATGGTGAACTGGTCGAAAATACCTTCGACTGGTTTGCCCAAGATAAGGCCGGCAATGTCTGGTATTTGGGTGAAGCGGTGGATAACTACGAGGACGGCCAGTTGCTGGATCACGCCGGCTCGTGGGAAGCAGGGGTGAATGGGGCGCTGCCCGGCATCATCATGGTTGCCGACCCGGCCGCTCACGTTGGGGAAACCTATTACCAGGAATATTACCCCGGTGAGGCCGAAGATCAGGCGACATTGTTAAGCGCCAGTGAAAGCGTCGCCATCGCTTACGGTAGTTACAATAATGTCGTCAAAACCTATGAATTTACCGCCTTAGAGCCTGAGGCGAAGGAGGAAAAATATTATGCCGCCGGAATTGGCCTTATCAAAACCGTTGACCTGGAAAGCGGAGAGACATTTACGCTGATTGAGTTCCATCCAGGCGCTGCCCCAACCGCAACTGCCACGCCAGCCGCTGCCTCTACTCCAGTTGCAGCGCCTCTTTTTGAAGCGACTTGCGGCACTGAGAGTGGCGAAGGCTGCGCCCCGGAGAGCGCACGGGTAGACCTGGCCGAGCCAACCTTCTCAAACCCAACGGCTGTCACCAATCCGCTCTTTCCTATCAGCCAGCTTCACTCCGCCGTCCTGCTCGGTAATGCTGACGGCCACCTGTTTCGAGCTGAAACCACCTTACTCCCCAACACCAAGACCATTGACTTGAACGGCCAACAGGTCGAGGCGCTTATTTCCCAATACACCGCCTACATGGATGGGCGCATCGAAGAAGTCGCACTCGATTGGTATGCCCAAGCTGACGATGGCTCCGTCTGGTATCTGGGTGAGGATGTTTTCAACTATGAAGACGGCGTCATTGCCAATACCGAGGGCACCTGGCTGGCAGGCAAAGATGGCCCGGCCGCCATGATCATGCCCGCCGACCCTCAAGTGGGCGAGGTGTACCGGCCTGAGAACAGCCCCGGCATTGTCTTTGAAGAAGTCACCGTCAAAGCTGTGGGCGTGACCGTGGACGGCCCAGCCGGACCCGTTGAGGGCGCGATTATGACTGAGGAACTTCACATGGATGGAGGCTATGAGGACAAGATCTTTGCCCCCGGCTATGGCGAGTTCTCAACCGGCAGCGGCGGCGACCTTGAAGCGCTGGCTATCGCTGCGCCCACCGACGCGCTCTCCGGATCTCTACCGGCTGAGTTGGAAACCCTGCTCAGCGGTGCGACCGATATCTTCGACGCCGCCGAGGCTGAGGATTGGGAAGGGGCAGCCACCACCCTCAAAACAATGACCGCTGCCTGGGCGGACTACCAGGCCGGCGGCGACGTACCCGAACTGCTCGCCGCCCAGATGAGCCGCGCCCTCGCCACCCTCGCCGGGGATGCCCTGGTGCCGGCGATCAACCACCGCAACGTCGCCGGGACCCGCAAAGCAGCCATTGACGTGGCCCAAGCCAGCCTCGACCTCCAGTTGCGCCACCGGCCTGTCGCCGAGATTGACCGCGCCCGTTTCGGTCTGTGGGCGCAACAGCTTCTTGTGGATGCCACCGGCGCCGAACCCGGCCCGGTCCTGGGTGATGTCGCCGTTCTCGAATGGACCTGGGACCGCTTTGCCCACACCCTTGACAGCGCCGCGGCCAGCAATATCGAAGCTCAACTTGGCAACCTGCGAACCGCCGCGGATGACGAGGACCTCGAAGCCGCCGCCGACATTGCCGCGCAGCTTCGAGACACCCTGGCCGCCCTCACCCCGACGAATTGATGCTGGCAGCCTTTCTTTATTTGATAAAAGGACTCCGATCCAATCTCGGAGTCCCTTCGCTGCGATAAATTTGACGCGCTGCAGAAGTCACTTAAACTTATCGGCAGCGGGGTCATAAGGAGCTAACCGTGCGGGTGTTAATTGTCGAAGATGATCGCAAAATCTCAACCTATCTCAAACGCGGTCTGGAAGAACAAGGCTACGCTGTAGACCTGGCCTTCACCGGGCGCGAAGCCCTGGCCTGGGCCGAAGTCGTTCCGTTTGACCTGATTGTGCTGGATCTGATGCTACCTGAAATGGATGGGATTGCTGTGTGTCATACCCTGCGCAGCCGGGGCCACCCAGCGGCCATTCTGATGTTGACCGCCCGCGATGCCATAGACGACCGCGTAACCGGCCTGGATGCCGGAGCCGACGATTATCTGGTTAAACCCTTTGAGCTGAAAGAACTCCTGGCCCGCCTGCGCGCCCTGGCCCGGCGGCAAATCGGCCAGCCGGCCCGGCGCAATCTGCTGCAAATAGCCGACTTGGTGATGGACACCCGCACCCGCCGGGTGATGCGCGCCGAAACCCTGATTGACCTGACCGCGAAAGAATATGCTGTGCTGGAATGTTTAATGCGTGAACCCGAACACATCCTGACCCGCACCGAAATTGCCGAAGCGGTCTGGAACTACGATGTTTATAACCAATCCAATGTGGTGGATGTCTACATTCGCAATTTGCGCCGCAAAATTGACGACCCTTTTGCCCTGAAATTGATCCACACCGTTCGCGGGGCCGGTTATCGTCTCTCAGCGCAGAGCGGGGATGAATGAAACCCTGGCAAACCCTGCGCGCCCGCTTTGCCCTCTGGACGGCCACGCTGCTGCTGGCGGCGTTACTGCTTTTTAGCATTTTCATTTATATTCGCACCGCTCAAAACCTGACCGATGTGGTGGATGGCGAGTTAAAGTTGGCCGCTTCGCAGGTGACCGCTGAAATGGATATTCCAGATGGCGAAATAGTACCCCTTGATGATTTTCTAAAAAATATGCCCAATCCTTCGCTGCTGGAACAGGGGTTTTCCTTTCGAGCGTTGGACTTGGCCGGGCAAATATTTCAACAGTATGGTCCCTATCAAGCCCTGCCCCAACCACAAACCCAGTTTACGACGCCCAATCAGCCCGGTATTTTTACAACCCTTACCGACGCAGCCACCCGGCACCCGCTGCGAATATATACGGCGCCCATTGTGCAAGATAATCAGCAGGTAGTGGGCGTTATTCAAGTAACCCAAAATCTGAACGGGATGAATCAGACCCTCAACCAACTCCTGGTGACCCTGTTGATTGGCGGCCCTTTGCTGGTTATCATCGCCGGCGCCGGGGGCTACTTTCTGGCGGCGCGGACACTGGCCCCGATTGACAAAATTACCCGGACTGCCCAACAAATCTCGGCCCAGGATTTATCGGCCCGGCTAAACCTGCCCCACACCGCCGATGAAACGGGCCGGCTGGCAGCCACCTTTGATTTAATGCTGGCCCGATTGGAGGATGCCTTCCAGCGGGAACGGCGTTTTACCGCCGACGCCTCGCACGAATTGCGCACTCCTCTGGCGGCTATGCAAACCATTCTCAGCAGCACCCTGGCCCGCCGGCGCACCCCCGCCGAGTACGAACAGGTACTGGCCGATCTGGGCGAAGAAACCGAACGGCTGCGCACCCTGGTCGAAGGGCTGCTTCACCTGACCCACAGCGACGCCGCCCGGCCTATCATGAAAGATCAGGTCAACCTATCACTGTTACTGGCCGATGTCACCGATTCGCTGCGTCTCCTGGCGGAAGATAAGGGACTGGTATTGACCGCTCATCTTCCCGAAAACCTCACCGTAACCGGCGACAGTGACGCTTTGATTCGTCTATTTGTGAATCTGTTGGACAATGCGATTAAATACACCGAGCAGGGGAAAATTACGGTGACTGCCAGGCCCCAGCCCTCCGGCCTGGTGGAAGTCATTATCGCCGATACGGGCGTCGGCATTGCCGCGGAACATTTGCCTCATATCTTTGAGCGTTTTTACCGGGTGGACCCGTCACGCGCTACCACCGGCACAGGCTTAGGCTTAGCCATTGCCTTGAGCGTAGCGCAAGCGCATGGCGGGGCGATTGGCGTGGAAAGCAAAGTGGGTCAGGGGACTGTGTTTACCATCCAATTCAACTTGAAGAATCAAAACTCCAAATTGGATAACCTTTAAATGGTTCATCAATTAGATAACTGCTTTAATGGCTTCCCCCAATAAGCCCACAATTTCATCTAGCTGTTCATCGGTGACAATAAAGGGCGGCGCGATCATCACCTGGTCGCCGTTGAGGCCATCGGCGTTGCCGCTGCTGGGGTAAACAATGAGGCCGCGCTCGAAGGCGGCATCACCGATTTTTTTGGACACGCCCTGCTTGGCCGGAAAAGGCGTTTTGCTGGCCCGGTCGGCCACAAATTCCAGGCCCCACATCAAGCCCTGCCCACGAATATCGCCCACGTGTGGATGGTCGCTAAAGGCGGCTTGCAGTTTTTGCCCCAATTTTTTGCCCTGTTTACGCGAAGCTTCAACCAGGTTGTGGGCTTGAATATAGCGCAGCACCGCCAGCCCCGCCGCCATCCCTACCGGATGGTGCGAAAACGTGCCGCCATGCACAAAATCACCATGCCCGGTGCGGATAGTTTTGACATCTTCAGTTTTGACAGCCGTAATTGAAAGCGGGAAATAGCCGCCGCCGGCCCCTTTGGCCATCGTGATAATATCCGGCTCGACACCCCAGGCTTGCACCGCAAACCAATAGCCGGCTCGCCCGAAGCCGGTCATGACCTCGTCGGCGATGAGCAGTAAACCGTAATGATCGCAAATCTGGCGGATGAGCGGCCAATAGTCCGGCGGGGGTACGGCAGCAGCCAGGCTGGCCCCGCTGATCGGCTCGGCAATGAAGGCCGAAATGGTTTCCTGGCCGTTGAGTTTGATGGCTTCTTCTAAGGCGTGGGCACAGCGCAGCCCACAGCCCGGATAGCTCAGGTTGAAAGGGCAGCGATAACAATAGGGCGGCTCGATGTGGGGCGTCTGGGCCAACATCGGCTGGTAAAGTTGGCGCAAGCCGGGCCGTCCGCTCACCGCCAGCGCCCCCAGGGTAGTCCCGTGATAGCTGTGCCAGCGCGAGATGACCAAGTAACGCTGCGTTTCGCCGCGATCCACCTGCACCTGCCGGGCAAACTTAATAGCCGTTTCAACCGCCTCGGAACCACTGCCAAGATAGAAAAAACGCGGGTTTTCCAACGGCGTCACTTCGGCCAGGGCGGCGCTGTACTCTTCCAACGCCTGGGTGGTAAACATGGTGGCGTGCAGATAAGCCGCGGTCGCCGCTTGATTGGTCATGGCCTGGATTACTTCAGCCACGCCATAGCCAATGTTAATCAGCACCGGCCCGCCGGAGGCGTCAATATACCGCTTGCCCGCCGTATCAACCAGATAGATACCCTCTCCATGCGATAGCATAGGCCGGGCATGGTTCATGCGCCGGTAAAAAACGTGTCCGTGAAATTCTTTGTATTCCATCATCAGCTCAAAGGGTTTTGGCAAAACCAAGATTTTAATTAACGAAAAGGATTTATATTGAGAGTGAAGCGTAAAATGTAAAACGTAAGGAGCTTTGGCATAAATTCATTACGTCTTACGCTTTACGTTTTATGAATGTCTTATTTAAGACCGAGTCTTTAAAAAAGCCAAATTCACGTCTCAGGTTTCACGTTGTCTTATGTCATGTTGTTTGCTATAATGAAACTGGAAATCAATTGACGTTACCCGGTGAATGTGATACACTCATTTTATGAGGCTGCCGGCAGCTACCCAGGGCGTTTATCCGGTTAAGGTTCAAAACCTGTTGGTGTACCGGATCGCCGCCTTTGAGGCTTACTCTTATTTACGCCATGCCATTTTTACGCGCCAGGGCGGGTACAGCCAAGGTCCCTTTGCCTCTCTTAATTTGGGTTTATCGGTCGGTGATGACCCAGAGACGGTGAATAAAAATTATGAGCAGGTGTGCGGGGCGCTCGATATTTCGCCCGACCAGACCGTTTCCTGCCATCTGATCCACAGCGCCGACGTTTTAACCGTCCATCCCGCCAACCGGCGGCGCGTGATGGGTCAGGCGGACGGGCTGATTACCGCCACACCGGGTATTTACCTGTCCATGCGTTTTGGCGATTGTACTCCGCTCATCTTTTTTGACCCGGCGCGAGGCGCAGTTGGTTTAACCCACGCCGGCTGGCGCGGCACGATGCAAAACGCCGCCGGGGCCACAGTCAGGGCGATGATCCAAGAGTTCGACTGCCGGGCCAGGGAAATTATTGCGGTGATTGGGCCGGCCATCGGGCCGTGCTGTTACGAAGTGGGGTCGGAGGTGGTGGACGCCGCCGCCGTCCTTTCCGATTCGGGCAGCCTGTTTGTTCGACGCAATGGTCGGGCGGATCGCGTCCATTTTAATATGTGGGAGGCCAATCGCCGCCAATTAGCCGCGGCAGGGGTGGAGCAAATTATTCAATCGGAGTTGTGTACTGCCTGCCGGACCGATCAGTTTTTTTCGCATCGGGCCGAACAGGGCCGCACGGGGCGTTTTGGCGTGATTATTGGACTACAAGGGAACGCTGTTTGAGTAACATTGCTGCCAATCTTGAGGCTGTAAACCGACGTATCAGCGTTGCGGCGGAGCGGGCGGGACGCTCGGCCAGGGAAGTGACGCTGGTGGCAGTGACCAAAACGCACCCGCTGGAAACTGTGATCGAGGCCTATCAAGCCGGGCTGCGTCACTTTGGCGAAAATCGAGCGGCTGAAGGTAAAGCCAAAGCCGCCGGACTGGCCGAGTGGTTGCAGCAGACAGGAGGAGAACCACCCGTCTGGCATCTCATCGGCCATTTGCAAAGCCGGCAGGTAGACGAGGCTCTGGGCGTATACCCATTCATCCATTCGCTGGACAGCCTCAAGCTGGCCCAACGTCTTGACCGGCTGGCGGCCCGTGACAACTATCCGCCGGTTGAAGTTTTATTGCAATGCAATGTGTCGGGCGAGGCCAGCAAATCGGGGTTTGAGTTGGCCCAGTGGTCCAGCGATAAAAGGCAGTGGCAGACTTTTCTGGAGACGGTGGTTCAAATCAGCCGCCTCGACAAAGTGGTTATTCGCGGGCTGATGACCATGGCCCCCTGGTTTGATAACCCGGCCGAGGCACGTCCCACCTTTCAAAGCCTGGCGGCTTTACGAACCAAGCTTCAGGCTGAACTGCCTCACCTGGATTGGACTCACCTATCCATGGGCATGAGCGACGATTTTGAAATAGCCATCGAAGAAGGCGCGACCCTCATCAGAGTAGGACGCATTTTATTTGGAGAAAGGAATTGAAAGAGTAGGGAGTAAGGGGTAGATAGTAGGTAGTAGGGGATTTTTTCCCTTACTCCTTACTCCCTACTCCCTACTCCCTATTACCTACTACCATGTTACAGAATACCCAAATGTGTTTTATCGGCGGCGGGACGATGGGGACCGCGATGATTGCCGGCTTAACCAAGCAAGAACTCATCAGTCCGGAATGTATTACGGTGAGCGATCCTTATCCAGCTCAACTGGAAAAATTGGCGACACATTACGGAGTCCATACCACCGCCAGTAATCTGGAAGCGGTTCAAGGCAAAGATATTATTATCCTCTCCATCAAGCCGCAAACCCTGGCAGAAGTGGGCGCTGAACTACGGGGACATATTCAGCCGGGCGCGCTGGTGCTGTCAATTCTGGCCGGGGCCACCATTGGCAAAATCAGCCAAAAATTGCACCATTTTAGTGTGGTGCGGGTCATGCCCAATACCCCCGCGCTGGTGGGCAAGGCGATGTCGGTCTGGACAGCCACCGATGAGGTGAATGAGGCTCAGCGCCGACAGGCCCAGACCATTCTGGCTGCCCTGGGCGAAGAGCTTTATGTAGATAATGAAGATTACATGGATATGGCTACGGCCCTCTCCGGTACCGGGCCGGCTTATGTGTTTATGTTTATGGAGGCCATGATTGACGCCGGGGTGCATATGGGCTTCTCCCGCCGCGTCTCCGAACAACTGGTACTGCAAACGATTGAGGGGTCAGTGGCCTTTGCCCGCGACAGCCAGCGTCACCCGGCTGAGCTGCGCAACATGGTCACATCACCGGGCGGCACTACGGCTGAGGCGTTATACCAGCTTGAAAAAGGCGGCTTCCGCACCGTTTTATCGAAAGCCATTTGGGCCGCTTATCAAAAGTCGCGTTTCCTGGGAGGCCTCAACAACAATGGGTGAGATCCTGGCTTCGGTAATTAACATTGTTTTTCAGGTTTTGTGGTGGGCCATTTTGATCAGGGTGCTGCTCTCCTGGCTACCGATGGCGAATGTCCGGATTGACCCTTATAATCCGGCTATTCGCTTTCTGTACTCCCTGACCGATCCCATTCTGGAGCCGCTGCGCCGTTTCACCACAATCGGGATGATTGATCTCAGCCCATTGGTAGCGTTACTGCTCTTGGACTTTCTCAGACAAATACTCATTTCTATGTTGATTTAGCAGACTGTAGGAGACAAGGCTATGCGCGAATTCAAAATTACCAAAGCCGAAGAGGGTGCTGCATTTGCCGTCCATATCGTTCCCAAATCGGTCAAAAATGAGGTCGTGGGTAAACACGGCGATGCGCTCAAAATTAAGCTGATTACCACCGGCGTCGGCGGGATTGCCAACGACACCCTGATCAACTTTTTGGCCCAAAAGCTTGAAATCGAGCGGGAGAAAATAGAAATCGCCGCCGGCCTGGCTTCGGCCGAAAAAATGGTGATAGTGGTCGGCCTCACCCCAACCGAGGTCGAAAACCGGCTGTTGGGCTGAGTGATTGTCCAAAAACAAGTTTCTTCATCTCGTTCTCAAACTGAGTTTGGGAACGAGATGAATTTTAGACGTTTACTAAGTTAGCCTTTGGAACTTTAACGCTCCAACCATCGTCTGAAGAGTAGATTGGATGACCAAATTTTTGGTTGGAGGTAATTATATGATTGATGCTGTTCGCAAAATATGCCAGGCAGCGATTATCGTAGGCTTGATCGCAATTATGGCTGCCTGTGGCGATATAGCGACGCCGGGGGATATTCCACCCATGACTCCTGAAGAAGCGCAATCTGCGCCAACAACTCAACCTACCGCAACGCCCACGACTGATTTGCCGGTGGAAATAGAGGCTGCGCCTTCCGCAACCGCTTTGCCGGTTGAAATTGTCGAGCCGGATTCACCTGTTTTACCTACCTCGCCGGTGGCTGAACCTGGCGCGGCCCCAGCGCAAGGGATGGCCCAACCCGTTCCCGGCAGCGAAGCGGCTCTGGCCGCCGCCATCACCCACTTGATTCAACAGACCGGTCTGCCCCCTGATCAAATTACGGTGACATCCATCCAGCCGATGGAGTGGCCCGACGCCAGCCTGGGCTGTCCCCAGGAGGGCATGATGTATGCCCAGGTCATCACCCCCGGCTACCTGATTCTGCTGGAGGCTCAAGGCCAAACCTTCGAGTACCACACCGATCAGGGAACGAATGTGGTGTTGTGCCAGAAGTAGAACAGGAAAGTTCTTGAATGGTTAAAGCTCTGGATTCAGCCGGATACAGAGCTTTTTTATTGCCGGCTGCCGGGCTTATTTGTCCGGCTTCAATGAGGCAAAATATTCCAGGAGGAGCCGGTGGATAAAAACATAACCGCCGCCAACTTTGCGCAAAAAGATGAGGTTAGCGGCGTAGTCAAGAAAGTGGGCGTAATTACCCGGAACATAGCCTTTGATAGCGAGGAGAACCCGCAGTATCAGATGATTGATAACCAGGGTAGCAACGCTGAGACCAGCAAAAATCGGCCCGGCCCCTCTGCTCATAATCGCCACACTCAAAGTGGCCCGGCTGTATAGGGCCAGACTCAACCCTTGAACTATGGAGAAAGCGACGCCACCCATAAGACCAAAAATCAGCCCTGAAAATAAGGCATTTCTGAGGGATAAATAGATGCCTTGATTGGGGAAGCTTTTCTTTTCAATAATATCCTGACTTAACCCGCCAAAGGCGCAGCCGTTGATAATACCCATCAGACCGAAGATGAGGCCATCCGTTGGCAAATCGCTTGAGCCAACGGTAAAACCGTAGATGAGTCCCCCGAGTAGGCCAAAGGCCAATCCGGCAACTAACCGACAATATCCCCACTTCCAGCAAAAGGGCTGTAAGCATACGAGAAATAAAGATATAGGCCCATTGCCAGATAGTGGAGGGGAGCCCACTCGGCTGCATTTGCTCAATTAAGAAGATGGTTTGGTTATGATGGGACATCTGCCTGGCCAGCCAGGTAAGCCAATATTTGGTCTGGTCGTCGTGGCACGGCTTGTTTTCTTCACCTTTACCCTCGAACATCTGCGCAATGTAGGTTTCAAATAAAAGTCGCCGCCGAGTCGCCAGGCTGTCGAGAGGTGACAGATGTTCTGACAACATCTCCCGCCAGGAGAGGACCATAATGCTCAACATTAACGGGGTACGGGCCAACTCCTGGAGCGCGGCATCAACCTGTAACTTTTTACCTCAATGTGCCGCACAGTATGGCTTAATGGGTTTAGATAATTTTTCCAATAGGGCCAGCGATGGCTCGCGAGCCAGTTGAACACACGCAGGGACGTCCAACCGAGGGGACCCCTGATCGGTTTGACCCTCCTGACACTACGCGAGCACGATCTTTATTTCTACAATGTTGCTATCACAGTCCGGACAATCTTTGTAATTGCTGCTCCTATATCCAAATGGATGGATCTAGAATTTACCGTTCTGCCATCCAAATGATAGGGCGAGTCACCCGTCAGGTTTGTGGCAAAGTAGGGCTTGATCCCAACCAAAAAGACCGCGTTCCACTCCTGGGCATATTTTGCCACCAACGGTAGAGTTCGCCTGGGGCCGCTGCCGCTGATGAGAATCGGCAGGTCGCTGGGGGCGGGGCAGCAAAACGGCTTCGTGAAGCTGGTAATATGCGCCGCTAAAATCCAGGGGGGTATCACTTTGCAACAGATGGGTGATGATTTTCAGACCTTCCTCAAAGCGGGCAAAGCGCGGCCCCAATTCCAGTAAATCCCAACTGTAGTGATCATGATGGCGACTTCCACGCCGTCCTCCTAAAAAAGGTGCGATGACACGTGAGGCGATGAGGCGAGAAGATTTTTCGCCTCACGTGCCCTCGCCTCACCTATACTTCCTCCTCATCTTCCTCATCCTCGAATATCTCTTCCCATTCATCAAAAAAGAAAAGAACTGCCGCCGCGCCATCGGCTTTATGCTTCATCTCGGTCACTTGGCCGACGTAAACCTCGGCGTCGCCTTCATCATACAGGTATAGTTTGCCGTCATCGGCTACACGGCCCAGGCGCTCATCGCCCTCCTCGTAGCTGCCGTAGATGTCGCCGTTTTCTTCAATCCAGCCCATGTAGCCCTCATCTTCGTCAAAGACCTCGCCTTGCTCGTAATCAATCCGGCCGATGTACTCACCCTCACCCTCTTCTTCATAATAGACCCGGCCTGCTTCGTCAATTCGGCCAATCATAACATCAGGGGCCAATTCGATATGTTCATAAATTTTAGCCATTGTTGTATACCCTTTCAAAATTATATTTTTAGGCTAAGGCTGAGGCTAAGCAAAAAAATCACCTCAGCCTCAGCCTTAGCCTCAGCCTTGTAGAATCTCCATCGCTGCGTTGCGACCATTCAAGCCGACCACCCCGCCGCCGGGATGGGTACACGCGCCGCACAGAAACACCCCCGGCATTGGGGTGCGATGGGCCAGCCGTTTGTCCCACATAAAATCCGGCGTAATTTCCCCCTGGAAAATATGGCCGCCGGTCAGGCCGACCTTCCGCTCGATGTCGGGCGGCCCCAGCACCTCGTAATCAATCACGGCCTGGGGAATATTGCTGCAATATCGCCCAATCGAGTTCAGCACCATTTGACCGGCCTTTTCGCGCTGGCTGTCCCAATCCCCTTCGGCAAAGGTGTGCGGCACGTATTGGGCAAAAACGCTCATGGTATGCTTGCCCGACGGCACCACGCTTTGATCGTGGACGGTCTGGAAGTAGATTTCGGTCCAGACTCGCTCCGGCAAATAACCGGCGCGGGCCGTGTCGAAGCAGTTTTGCCACTCGGCTTTGGAGAGAGGGGTGTCTACTACCGCGTAATGATGCGGTTCCAGCGTGCCAGGCCGGGCGGTAAAGTTGGGCAGTTCGCTCAAGGCCACATTCACTTTGACCGTGCAGCCGGTGATGGGCATGGCCTCCACCTGAGCCTGCCAGCCGGGATCAGCCGCCTCGCCCAGCAGTCGCAGGGTCACGCGCGGGTCGGCGTTGGACACCACCACCGGGGCGTGAATGCGCTCCCCACCGGCCAGCTCGACCCCCTCACCGGGAATAATCCGGGCGACGGGTACACCTGCGGCAACGGTTGCCCCCAGCTCGCGGGCCGCGTCGCATAAAATGAACGAAACCATGCCCATGCCGCCTTTGACAAACCCCCACTGGCCCAGATACTGGCCCATGCGCCCACAGAAATGATAGAAGTAGATGGAGGCCGTGCCGGGGTCATACGGGCTGGCGTTCGCGCCGATGATGCCCTGCCCGGCATAGGCAATTTGCAGCCGTTCATCCTGCAAATAGCGCTCCAGGTATTCCATCATGGACCACTCAAAGATAAAGTTGATTGCTTCCTGGTCGCCTTTGAGCCGGTCTTCCACCTGCTCGCGGGTAGGGGCGCGGCCAATCCACATGTCACGCTCGTCAAGCGGGCGGAGCGCATCGCTGGCGCGGGTCAACACATCGTGCATAGCCCGCCAGCCGGCCAGGTCGCCCGGAGCCAGCTTGTTGATTTCGGCCTCGCACCGCTCCTCGTCATCCCACAAGTGGATGCTGCTGCCGTCGTCAAACGGCACAAACATGCCGTTGGCGGCGCTCCACTCAAAGCCGCGCTGCCGCATCTTTAACTCATCAATCACCAGCGGGTGCATAATCCCGGCTACGTAGGCGCAGGGAGAGACAATATAACCCGGAAAAGGCTCTTCCAGGGTGCAGGCCCCGCCGATACGTTCTCGCGCTTCCAGCACCAATACCTGCTGACCGGCCCGAGCCAGATAAGCGGCGCAGGCCAGGCCGTTATGCCCGGCTCCGACTACAATAGCATCCCAGGAACGAGCAGCTAATTCTTTGACCGGCGCCGGCAAACCAATCACACCGAGGGTATCCGCCGCTGAAGCAAATTTCTGGGTCTGAGGCATCATAAATTATTACTCCATTGGATTAATTTAACAATTTAGGCGTGGTTCGGATTATAGCACCACCTTTGAACTTCTGACAACCGCTCACAGGCAAGCTAAAAAATAAGACCCGACGCCATGTCGGGTCTTGTAAGTTTTTTACAGTTAAGCAGCTTAACGACGCCGATCGCCAAAGCCTCGGTCGCCGCCGCCACCACCGCGGCTGCCGCCTCGGTCACCCCGGTCACCGCCGCCGCCCCGGCTGCTGTTGCGCGGGCCACGACCGCCGCCACCGCCGCCTCGGTCTTCACGGCGCTCGGCCGGGCGGGCCTCATTCACTTTGAGCGCGCGTCCTTTTAAATCGAAGCCGTCTAAAGCCGTAATCGCGGCCTGGCCCTCAGAGCTGCTAGGCATCTCGACAAAGCCAAATCCACGAGATTGGCCGGTAAATTTATCTTTAATAACGGTGGCTGAAGTGACCTCACCGTAACTGGCAAATGCCTGTCTTAAATCATCGTCACTAACTGCCCAGGCCAGATTGCCTACATAGATATTCATTTTAATCTCCTGTGGAAAAACCCTTTTTGCAAATTCCCCTATCTGCGGCTCACCCTCTGCGTGGGAACGAGATGGGGGAGTAACTTAAACAACGTTTGACTTTAACGCCAATGGTCAGGAGATAGCAGCACTTTTTGTTAATTTGACTCGCAGAAATGCCGACCAAAGCCTGACAAGTGCTGAAGGCGCTCGCTACTACCAGGAATCAAAAAAGAGAACAGCCTCCCTACAGCTATCCTCTATACGCGCAACTATTCTTCGATAACCCTCCTCTTTCCGATGCCCCTGGCTCAAACGATAAAATGCTCAAATTCGTTTTCGCAGGGGCGGCCCCAAACGGCCCAAAATTCTCTTGTTGCCGGGCGCATAATGGCCGCCCCGCAACTTTCCAAATAGAAAGGCTCTTCCGGGTGGACACAGATGCCATTAACCGCGCTGTGATCGCGGGTCATAGTCATCAAGTCGGCCAGGGTAAGCTGGCCCCGGTTGAGCATTTCTTCACCTCGAGTGAGCCGAGTCTCAGAACTGGCCCTGGATTTAGGCAATCTGGCTCGCTCGACATCCACATTTTGAGCAATCAAGCAGTGATTGGTATGCACCAGCGAACCGGTTTTCACTTCTTGAAGGTGATAACGCGAGGCCATGGCTTCCACGTTGTAGCCGCGCCCGCTGGAGTCGGCCAGGAGGTAATTGTGGCCGCCGGCCAATTGGGCGGTGGTAATACAGGCCAGGGCGTCGTCCAGGTTATCCTGGGCCAGCACCTTGCGCACCACAAAAGGCCAGGTGACCCCAGGGCGACCATCGCCGGCCACCAGATTGTTGATGCCAATCGCAATGCCGGCTTCATTCATGCCAATCATCCCAATACAGCCGATAATAGTGAAGGCCAGGAAACGCAGCCCGCCCTCCGGCTGGCCGCGCAGCAAGACCAGGTAGGGGGTCGCCGTTTCGTGCATGTCCCAGGTTTGCCCCAAAAAACTCTGGCCCTCGGTGGCAGCATCCGGGCTAACGATAAAGGCCGTGCAATCATCTCCGGCGGGGTGGGCGGGGATGAACTCAGGGGAAGGAATAGGGGCTTTTAAGTTCCCGTTAGTGCCCACGAGTCCTCTGAGTTCCTTTTCTTCGGCGCTGTAGATAGCGTCAATAAAATCGGTAAAGCCGTTCAGAATCATCAATTCAGTCAAGCCGAGGCCGGTAACATGGCTCATACCGCGTAATTCTGCCATCAACTCAGGGGCATAGGCTTCGTGGTAAGGCAAGCAGGCATTGCCCAAAGCCAAAACCTCCTGGCGCGACAACTCTTTGCCAGTCCAGTTTTTATTGCTGCTTAAATTCAGACGATCTTCGGTTAATTCTTGAATTTCTTTGGGGTAGGCCGCAGCGTGTTGGCGACCCATCTCAAAAGGGGTACCAGAAACCTCTAGCAGGCGCAGATTGGGCATAAATTACCTTGTTCTACAAATTTCCTGTCACATCTACTTTGGCCCAAGACACTACCATAAGATCAACACAATTGGGAGAGGAGGATTATAAAGAGGATGAGGAGGGTATTATTTTTGTGACCAGAAGTCTGGCAAATTTTTTAGACTTCTAGTCACAATTTTAACCGAAGGCGCAAATTTAGGCAACTACGCTGGCGTGACTATTGAGCAGCGCAGCGAGTTCCGCTTCAAAGGGGAAAGAGCCGGGTTCATAGGTGCAAAACGGTTCTTCGGCCAGGGGATTGCCGGTAAGGGCGTAGGCCCGTGAGCGCGACCCGCCGCACACGCCGGCAAATTCACACAGCCCGCACCGGCCTTCGAGCAGATCGGGGTTACGCAGTTCTTGAAAGAGCGGCGCGTCCCGGTAAATCTCCACCAGCGATTTATCCCGGATATTGCCGGCGCTGACGGGCATAAACCCGCTCGGAAACACGTCGCCCCGCCGGCTGACAAAAACAAAACCATTCCCGGCATTGATGTGCATCGGCGTGCGGACAATGGTTTCTTTTGGCTGAACATTATACTCGGCGACAATTTTTTGCAGGGCTTCACGCAGTTCAAAATAGATGGGGTGCAGGTTAAAATAATCTTCAACGGCCAATCCCTTTTCATCTAAAATAGTCCGTTGCAAGACGACCCGCTTATAGTGATGGCCCTCGGTAGTTTTGGCGCTGACATATTTGGAGCAGTCATACAGGAAGTGCATCACACCTTCGTACTCGGCCGGAGAAATCTCATCTTCGGCTTTGCCTCGCCCGGTCGGCACCAGGAAAAAGGCGCTCCAGGTCATGGCTCCATATTCTAATACCAGCCGGAAAATATTGGGCAAATCGTGCAAGTTGTAGCGGGTGACAGTCGTATTAAGCTGCAATTTGAGACCAATTTTCCGGGCAATTTGCCAGCCCTGGGTCGTCAGGGCAAACGAGCCGGGCACCTGGCGAAAATCATCGTGCCGCTCTGGGGTAGAGCCGTCAATGCTGAGCGAAATGGCTTTAGCCCCATGCTCCTTCACCCGGCGCAGGTTGGCCTCGTTGAGCAGCGGCGTGCCGGAGGGCGACACCGCCATAACCAGTCCTAATTGATTGCCATAGGCCAGCAGTTCAAACAAATCAGTTCGTTTGAAGGGGTCGCCGCCGGTGAAGATAAAAATAGGGCGGGGTTTACCAAAGCTTTCCACCTGCTCCAGCAGCCGCTTGGCTTCCTCAAAATTCAACGAGAGCGGGTCGTGTTCGGCAATAGCCATGGCCCGGCAGTGGCGGCAGGCCAGGTCGCAGGCGTGGGTCGTCTCCCAGATAATCATGAACGGTCGGGCGTTCACATCGTAAGCAGGTTGGCGAATGGGTGAGTGCATCGGTTTTCTCCCTTAAAAGCAGACCGAGGACGGGAGACCGGAGACCGGGGCTTAGCTTGCCTCGGTCCTCGGTCTCCGGTCTCCGGTCGTTATTTGGCTGTGCGTTTCATCCAGCAAAAACAGTTGCCGCATAGTCGAAATATAAATCGCGCCGTTGCCGTTGGCGGCTTCCTGTTTCAAACGCAGGGTTGGCTCGTGCAAGATTTTGTTGACCAGCCGGTGACTCATGGTAGCAATTAACTCGCGCTCGTGTTCGTTCAAATCGAGCCGGTTGAACAACCGCTCTAACTCGCGTTGGCGCACCGCTTCAATCTGCCGGCGCAGGTCGGTAATAGTCGAAACCACATCCAGCGAGGCCAGCCAATCCAAAAAGCCGGCCAGTTCTTTGGCCACAATCGCTTCGACGTGGGGGATTTCCTGGGCGCGCTCCCGGACATTATCTTCGGCCTGGCCCTGCAAATCGTCAATATCGCACAAATGCACATGGCGGATTTCGGTTACATTGGGGTCAATATCGCGCGGCACAGCAATGTCAATCATAAACAAGGGGCGGTTGGGCCGCACCGCCATGGCCGGTTCCAGCAAATCCCGGTTAAGGACGGTGTGCGGCGCGCCGGTGGAACTGATAACAATATCGGCGGCGACCAACGCTTCGGGCAGTTGTTGAAAGGTAATGGCCTGACCATCCCAGGCTTTAGCCAACTGTTCGGCGTTTTTGTAGGTGCGGTTCGCCACCACAATTTTCGACACCCCACGCCGCTGCAGCGCCCGAACGGCAATTGCGCCCATCTCGCCGGCCCCAATTAGCAGCACCTGCCGCTCCGACAGGTCGCCCAACAGTTGGTTAGCCAGGGCTGCGGCGACTGAACTAATCGAAGCCGGATTCACGCTAATCGCCGTTTCGGTGCGGACGCGCTTGCCGGTGTGAATGGCCGCCCGGAAAAGGGCCGACAGCACCGTTCCGGCTGCCCCTTGCGACAGCGCCGCCTCGTAGGCTTCGGTAATCTGGCCCAAAATTTGCGGCTCACCCAACACCATCGAGTCTAATCCCGCCGCTACCCGGAAGAGATGGCGCACCGCCGCCTCATCGTGCCTTACGTAGAGATGCTCGCGAAAGAGGGCAGGAGAAACGCTACAGGCGTGGCCCAGAAAATCCACAATAGCCTGCTCGGCCACTTCAGCATCACGTACCAGGGCGTACACTTCCAGGCGGTTGCAGGTGGAAAGGATCACCCCTTCACGCACATCCTCCAGGTGAGCCTGAGGGTGGGTGTGATCAAAGTGGGTCAGGGCCGAGCGCAGCATGGGGTGAGTGAATGCCAGCTTTTCACGTACTTCTACCGGCGCAGTTTTGTGACTGAGACCAATTAATAAAATTTTCATGGCTAATGGTAACGGTATTATAAACGTATTAGTTTATTTTTGTAAGCGACAAAAGTCTTAGAAAAAGATGACTTTCGTCATTTTTAAAGCTGATTTTTAGCCGATTCATAAAGCTGATCGGCCAAACAGCCAATCAAATCAGCCTGGGTCAGGCGAGCGCGCCAGGCCGCCGGAATACCGGCCTCGCCATAAAAAGCGCCGGCCAACTGCCCGTAAATAGCCCCGGTGGTATCGGCGTCGTCGCCCAGGTTGACCGCCAGCAGGCAGCCCTCGCGGTAGGAGCGGCTGTGATAAAAAGCCCACAGCGCCGCCTCCAATGATTTGACCACATAACCCGTCCCCCGTATTTCGGGCGGATGTCGCTCTTTAAACGAACCGGCTGCGACTTCATCAATGGCCGGGGTTAAGGGATGCCCCTGCCAATAATGCGGGATGGGGCAAAAGCGTTCCGAGAGCAGTTCAACCTTGCTCACCCCGGCCACGGCCCCCACAATCAAGGCCCCCAGATAGCGGCAGGCATCCACCGTTTCAACCGCCCCATGCGTGGTCCGCGAACTCTGCCCGGACATTTCGATGGCTATTTGGGGCTGCGAGGCATAAAAGAGCGGTACCGGCGCTAAACGCATAATCGAACCGTTGCCTGCCGCCGAAGGGTCCGTTGAACCCCCGAAAGGTTGGCCGGTTTGCTCAAACAGATGCAGCGCTCGCCGGACGGTGTTGCCAATATCAAAACAATGGCCGGTGCTGCTCATGTACCCTTCGTGATACCAGCGGACATAACGCTGCAATTGGTCAACCGGGTCGAACGTCTGTTTTTCAATCAAACTCTCGGCCAGACACAGCGCCATCGAGGTATCGTCAGTCCACTGGCCGGGGGCCAGATGAAAAGGCCCACCGCCCACCATATCGTCAATGGGGCTGAATGAACCGGGGGGTCTAAATTCCAGGGTGGTGCCTACCGCATCACCCACCGCCAACCCCAATAAGGCCCCGCGATAACGTTCAAGCTGGCTAATTTCGGTCATCATCAGACTACCTCAACCGGGCCGAGAACCAGCGTCTCCACCACTGTTCCGGCTTCAAAATCCCCTTGGCCATGCGGCAAAATCACCAGCCCATTGGCCCCGACCATAGATAACAATCGTCCCGACCCTTGAAAGCCGGTGGAAGAAGCCACCAATTTACCATCGGCCCGGCGAGTCAGCACCACCCGTTGAAACTCGGTGCGGGCAGCAGTGTGGCTGAACGAATGGGCCAGAATAGCCTGCTCACGCGGGCGATAGATGCGGCTGTGACCGGCCATTTTTAGCAAGGCAGGCCGGGCAAACACCTCAAAGCTGACCAGAGCGCTGACCGGAAAACCGGGCATGGCAAAACAAGGCTTGCCGTCTACGGTGGCAAAGGTAACGGGCTTGCCAGGCTTGGTATTGACTCGCCCAAAATGGATGGTCCCCCGCGAGGCCAGATAAGGTTTAACCAGGTCAAGCTGGCCCATCGAAACTCCGCCGGAAGTCAGCAGAGCATTGGCCTCGGCCAGGCCGCGCTCGATAGTATCCTGCAAGCTGTTGGCTTTATCGCGCACAATGCCCAGGTCCAGCGGTTCGGCTCCTGCCTGGCGCACGGCGCTCATCAGCGTGAAACGGTTGGCATCCCGAATTTGGCCCAGCTCAGGCTGCTGCTGCGGCTCGACAATCTCATCGCCGGTAGACATGACCGCCACTTTGGGGCGCGGGTAAACCGTCACCTGGGTCTTGCCGACCGTACCCAGCAGCCCCAGTTCCGCCGGACCTAACACTGTGCCCTGCGGCAGCACCACCTGCCCGATTTCGATATCCTGCCCAATGGGGCGGATATTAACGCCGGGCTGGAGATCGTCGGTCAAAATATTGACCTGCCCGTTCTGCTCCTCGGTCTGCTCGATCATGACCATGGTATCTGCACCGGGCGGAATAGGCGCGCCGGTGGTCACACGGGCGGCAGTCCCCGGCTCGACGCGCAAGCCGGCCACATACCCGGCCATCTGATCGCCGACAATCCGGCGCAGGCCGGGGCCATCGGCGGCAATAACGGCAAAGCCATCCACACTGGCTGCGGCAAAGGGCGGCAT
This sequence comes from Anaerolineae bacterium, assembly GCA_023151115.1. Next base: position 150,624 of record JAKLJP010000013.1, on the reverse strand, counting down.
CGGTTCGGCAGCCAGCACGGCTTCGGCCAGCACCAAACCCAGGGCTTCGCTAAAAGAGATGGTCACAGGGGCTAACGGTCGAACTTCTCGCTCGATGAGGGCCAGGGCTTCTTCAACCAGAAGCATAGGATAGGGGGATTCGGACATAAAAAATACCTCTAGTTAAGTTTGGGTTTAACTAGAGGTTAGTATACCGAGATTGGGCGAAAAGTTCAAGATTGCTCAATTGTTGAGGGGAGAGGGTATAATTCGCAGATTTCGCAGATTACGCAGATTTGTTTTTACGGCTCATCACTGTGATACCGTCAGCCGTCGCCACAATAGCTTCGGCGGCCATACCTAAAAAGAGGCCGTGCTCCACCACGCCGGGGCGATTTTTGAGCGTGGCGGCCAGTTCGGCGGGGCGGTCAATACCGTGAGGAAAATGGCAGTCGAGGATATAATTACCGTTGTCGGTAAGGTAAGGTTGGACTTCACCATCGCGCAGCACAGGGGTACAGCCCAAGCTTTCCAGCCAGCGGGCCGTGGATTTCCAGCAGAACTGGACCACTTCAACCGGAACCGGGGCGCGAGTGCCCAGTTTCTGTACCACTTTGCTGCCATCGGCCACCACAATAAATTTCCGAGTAACCGACTCGATCATCTTTTCACGCAGCAAGGCTCCGCCCAGGCCCTTGATCAGGTTCAGGTTGGGGTCAATCTCGTCAGCCCCATCAATCGCTAGGTCAACGACGGGATACGCATCGAGGGTAGCCAAAGGGAGACCATACTTTATCGCCAGCGTCACCGTGCTTTCCGAAGTGGGAATACCGACAATATCGGTCAATTGGCCGGCCTGCCACAACTCGCCAATCTTCATGGTGGCATATTTGGCGCTGGAGCCCGTCCCCAACCCCAGCACCATCCCGCTCTGCACCTGGTCAACTGCCTTTTCAGCGGCTTGTTTTTTGAGGTCTTCGATGGACATCATACTATCCAAAGTAGCAGGGTAGCAAAGTCGCATAAAAAATGTTACCTTTGCTACCCTGCTACATGCTACCTTTTAGATTTATCAATCGTCTCCAATGCTCGCAAGACGACATTGTCGGTGGTGAAGCCGAAGTGCTGGAAGATGGTCTTGTAAGGAGCAGATGCGCCAAAATGGTCCAACCCTATGATGGCCCCGTGCGGGCCAACCCAGCGCTCCCAGCCCATCGGTACAGCGGCTTCGATGGCTACCCGCGCTTTGACCGTCTGCGGCAGCACCGAGTCACGGTACTCCTCCGGCTGCTGGGCAAACAGTTCCCAACTGGGCATACTGACAACCCGCGCGGCGATGCCCTGTTCGGCCAGCTTGGCGTGGGCTTCCACGGCCAGTTGCACCTCCGAGCCAGTGGCGATAAGGATAACATCCGGGTAAACCCGATTCGCATCCAGCAGTACATAAGCCCCTTTCGCCACCCCGGCCGCATCGCCCATCTTCGAGCGGTCATACACCGGCAGGTTTTGGCGGGTCAGGGCCAGCAGCACCGGGCCGTCTCGTTTTTCCAGGGCCACTTTCCAGGCCTGGGCGGTCTCGTTAGCATCGGCGGGACGGATGACAATCAGGTTGGGGATAGCTCGCAAGGCGGCCAGGTGTTCAACCGGCTGATGGGTCGGACCGTCTTCGCCCAGGCCAATGCTGTCGTGGGTAAAGACAAAGATGGTGGGGAAGTGAGACAACGCCGCCAGCCGGATGGCCGGGCGGGCGTAATCGGAAAAGATAAGAAAGGTACCGCCGTAGGGGATAACCCCACCGTGAACGGCCATGCCATTGAGGGCAGAAGCCATGCCGTGCTCGCGCACTCCAAAGTGGAAGTTACGCCCGGCAAAACTGTCGTTGGCAAAAACCGGGTAGCCTTTTAAAAAGGTGTTGTTGCTGGGGGCCAAATCCGCCGAGCCGCCGATCAGCGTCGGGATGATTGGGGCAATGGCATTGAGCACCTGGCCCGACGCCGCTCGCGTCGCCATCCCTTTGGCGTCGGCGGGAAAGACCGGCAGGGCTTCTTCCCAGCCGGCAGGGAGCTGGCCCGACAAGGCCAAGCGGAACTGTTCGGCCTCCTGGGGATAAGCTTTGGCATAGGCTTCCAGCTTGTCGCGCCACACGGCTTCCCACTGGCGGCCCTGGTCTACCGCCCGGCGGAAATGGGCTAGGGCTTCTTCAGGGATATAAAAATCCTGCTCCGGGTCCCAACCAAAGGCTTGCTTGGTCAATTTGACTTCCTCCACGCCGAGGGCCTCGCCGTGGACCTTGGCCGTATTGGCCTTGTTAGGGCTGCCGTAGCCAATGGTGGTGCGGCAGGCGATGATCGAAGGTTTATCAGTGACAGCCTGGGCCGCTTTGATGGCCGCAGCGACGGCGGCGCGGTCGTGGCCATCAATCTGCTGGGTATGCCAGCCATACGCCTCGAAGCGTTTCATGCGGTCTTCGGTGTAGGCCAGGTCGGTGCTGCCGTCAATGGAGATGTGGTTGTCGTCGTACAGGTAGATCAGTTTGCCCAGCTTCATGTGGCCGGCCAGCGAAGCGGCTTCGTGCGAAATGCCTTCCATCAGGTCGCCGTCGCTGCATATAGCATAGGTGTAATGGTTAATCAGCTCATGCCCGGGTCGGTTGAAGGTGGCAGCCAGGAAGGCTTCAGCAATGGCCATGCCGACGCCGTTGGCAAAACCCTGGCCCAACGGCCCGGTGGTCGTCTCGACGCCGGGAGTCAGGCCGTATTCGGGGTGGCCGGGGGTCAGGCTGCCCCACTGCCGAAACTGTTTTAGCTCCTCCAGCGGCAAGTCGTAGCCGGTCAAGTGGAGCAGGCTGTAGAGCAGCATCGAGCCGTGCCCGGCAGACAGCACAAAGCGGTCCCGGTCGGCCCAATCGGGGTTGCCGGGGTTGTGGCGCAGAAACTGCGTCCAGAGCACATAGGCGGCGTCGGCCATGCCCATGGGCATACCCGGATGCCCGGAATTGGCTTTTTGCACCCCATCTATTGAGAGGGTGCGGATAGTATTGACACAAAGTTCATCGAGGTTAGTATTGGTCATAAGAGAAGCTCCTTGCTTATTAAGTTGCATGTGGCAGGTTAAGACCGAAGGTGGTTTTGTCCTGGTCGGGCAGAAATAAAATTTGTGGTGCGTAGTGCGTGGTGCGTGGAGATAATGCTGCTGCGCCAAAGCTCCCTACGCACTACGCACCACGTACCAGCCCGATTGAAAGTCCAGTTGATTTCAAGCTGATTACTGTCTTAGCGCCTCATCAGCCCCAAGACATCTTTGGATTTTAGCTTACTGCCTCAATTCAGGCAAGCCGCTGGCGGTGGGGTTTAACACTTTTTAGGGTTGGTCAGAGAAGGGTAGATATGGTAGAATGGGAGGTAGCCAACAGGCAGCTTACCGGCCAGTCCTCGAGTAAAGAGGAGGGGAAACAATGGAAAAAGTCACATCGCCCGACGGAACAACGATTGCCTGCTATCGCCGGGGGACGGGGACGCCACTGGTGCTGGTGCATGGCAGCGGTGCGGCCAATGCGCTGGCCTGGTTAGCCGTTCTGGCGATGCTAGAAGCGCGTTTTAGCCTGGTTATAGTAGATCGGCGGGGGCATGGGAAGAGCAGCGACAGTCCGACCTATGCTATCGAGCGGGAATTTGAAGATATTGCAGCGGTTGTGGATTCACTAGGGGAGCCGGCATATCTGCTGGGGCACTCCTTTGGCGCGCTGTGTGCGCTTGAAGCGGCACTGCTTACGCGGAATCTGCGTAAGCTGGTCCTATACGAACCAGGTATATCTCTCCCCGGCGTATCGCTTTATCCCGCCGGGGTCATCGAGCGGCTGGAATCGCTGCTGGCGGTGGGTGATCGAGAGGGAATCCTGACAATGCTCTACCACGAGGTTGTAGGGATGCCGACCGACGAGATTGAACAGTTGAGATCGTCACGGGCTTGGCCGGCGCGGCTGGCAACCGCCCATACCCTACCGCGGGAGTCGCGGGCGGAAGAACAATATACATTTGAGGCGCAGCGGTTCAAAACGCTGCAGACCCCCACCCTGCTTTTGCTCGGCAGCGACAGTCCACCCGTCCTCAAAGCGGCCACGGAGACGGTGGCTGCTGCCTTGCCCAACAGTCGCATCGCCGTGCTGCCGGGGCAGCAACATATCGCCATGTACACCGCGCCTGATCTATTTGTCAGTGAACTGGTCCGGTTCTTGCTTGAGCCGCTGTAATATCCAGGAAAAGGACACCTAAATGACTGAACACACTGCCGCCCTACCCCAAAAACCCCGTTGGATAACGCCCATGCGCTCCCGCTCGCCGGATGAGGTCCACCGGGCCGCGACGCCACTGGAACTGTTTTTCGACCTGGTTTTTGTGGTGGCCGTGGCTCAGGCGGGCAGCCGGCTGCACCACGGCCTGGCCGAGGCCCATATCGCCGAGGCCATCGCCAGCTATGCCATGGTTTTCTTTGCCATCTGGTGGGCCTGGATGAACTTCACCTGGTTTGCCTCGGCTTACGATACCGACGACGTGCCCTACCGGCTGGCCGTCTTTGTCCAGCTTACCGGCGCGCTCATTCTGGCGGCCGGTATCCCGGCCGCTTTTGACGAACACAACTTTACCCTAGCGACCATCGGCTATGTGGTGATGCGCTTGCCGCTGGTGGCCCAATGGCTGCGGGCGGCCCGGTCTGACCCGGCGCGGCGAGCCTGCACTTACCGCTATGCCCTCGGCGTAACCGTTTGCCAGATAGGCTGGATAGCGTTGTTGTTCTTGCCTTACGGCTTGTTCGGTTTCCCACTCATGGCCCTGGCCGAGATACTCATCCCAATCTGGGCCGAACGAGTCGGGCCGACGCAGTGGCACCCGGCCCATATCAGCGAGCGCTACGGCCTGTTCACCATCATCGTCCTGGGTGAGACCATCCTGGCCGCTTCACTGGCCATTCAATCGGCCACCCAGGCCGGCGAGGTTAACCTTAACCTAGCGGTGATTATCGTTGGGGGGCTATTGATTGTTTTTTCAATGTGGTGGTTGTACTTTGACCAGCCGGAGAATACAATGCTGGCCTCGCTGCGCAGCGCCTTTATCTGGGGTTACAGCCACCTCTTCATTTTTGCCGCCGCTGCCGCTGTCGGGGCCGGGCTTGCTGTGGCCGTAGACCAGACCTTCCAGCACGCCGAAATCGGCCCGCTGGGGGCCGGGGCTGCCGTAGCTGTGCCGGTCGTCATCTACCTGACCGGATTGTGGGCGCCCCACCAGCAGCCCCACCTCCGCAGCTATCACCACCCGCTTCTGTTCCCCCTGTCAGTCCTGCTCATCTTGTTGACTCCCCTCTCTGGCCAGGCGGTGCTGCTGACTGGCCTCCTACTGACGGCGCTGGTGGTCATCAAAATGATTGGCAGATACCGCACTCCTTCATAAAAATATCAATCCGGCAGGATGTAGGCGCAGTCTTCGAGCAGGCCCAGCCTGACCTCGTGGCCGGGGGGATAGATAACGGTGTGGCGCGGGTCGGCGTCGGTGATAGAGAGGGAGTGGCCGGCCACCTCGATCTCATACTCGACCACGCTGCCCAGGTAAGAGGCCCAGCGAACCACGCCTGTGTACTGCCCGCCCTGCTCGACTACCTGAACGGCTTCGGGGCGGATAACCATATTAACCGCCTGGCCGGCTTGCAAAGTTCGGTCCGGGTTGGGTACGGTCAATATCTGGCCCAATGCCTCGATTGTGAGGCTGTTACCATTGAGGCTTTTTACCACAGCCGGGACAAAATTAGCCCGGCCAATAAAATCGGCCACAAAGGTGGTGCGAGGGTGGCGATAAATCTCGGTGGGCGGACCGATTTGCTCAATCCGGCCCCGGTTCATGACCACAATCCGGTCCGACAGCGTCATCGCTTCCACCTGATCGTGGGTTACGTAAACACTGGTAATCCCTAGCGTCTGCTGGATACGCCGGATTTCGGTGCGCATCACCTCCCTTAGCTTGGCGTCGAGGTTAGAGAGCGGCTCATCCATCAACAGCACTTTGGGTTCCATGACTAAGGCACGGGCCAGGGCGACCCGCTGCTGCTGTCCGCCGGAGAGCGCGTTAGGGGCGCGGTTCTCCAGGCCGGTCAATTCGGTCAGATCCAGCACCCGGCGGACTTTTTGTTTGATGCTCTCGCCGGAGAGACGGCGGATCTTGAGGCCGTAGGCAATATTCTCAAAAACGTTCAAATGGGGGAAGATGGCGTAGCTTTGAAAGACCATGGCCATGTCACGCTGGTTGGGCGGCTGCTGGTTAATGGTTTCGCCGTCGAGCACAATCCGGCCGCTGGTGGGGAACTCGAAGCCGGCAATCAGGCGCAAGGTGGTGGTTTTGCCGCAGCCAGACGGCCCCAGCAGGGTGATAAACTCGCCCTCTTCGATGCTGATAGTGGCATTGTCTACCGCACGGACAATCCCCTCGCCGCCGCGCCCGACAAATTCTTTGACCAGATTTTCAAGTAAGAGAAAGCTCACAAAACACTCCTGAAAAGTAGGCGAGGGCGGGTGAGGTGAGGAGGCGATGACAGCTTTCGCCTCTTCGCCTCCTCGCCTCACCGCCTCATCCCCGCTTTATATATTCAAATCCACCCGTTTGCCCGCGCTGCCCAGGGTGCGGCCCAGGATCAGGTAAGTCAAGCCGATGGCGACCAGGACAATGGCCACCAGGATGACCGAGTAGGCCGCGGCCAGACTCAGTCCGCCTTGCTCGACCGCGCTGAGTATCTCGACGGTGAGGATGCGCCACTTAGGGGTAGAGAGGAAGATAATGGCCGAGAGGCTGGTCATGTGGCGGGCAAAGCTAAAGATAAGGCCGGCGATAAAGGCGGGCAAAATGAGCGGTAGGGTGATGCGCCGGAAGGTATATTGAGCATCTGCGCCCAGGTTGGCCGAGGCTTCCTCGATGGAAGGGTCAATCTGTTGCAAGGCGGCCACTCCCGCCCGCACCGAGGCCGGCAAGCTGCGCACAGCGTAGGCAAAGATGATAATGTAAGAGGTGCCGACCAGGGCCAGCGGCTGTTCCCCCGCCAATGACAGGGCCGTGCTGACGCCGAGCAGCAATAAGGCCACGTAGAGCCTGACCCGCGCCCCTACCTGTCCCACAATGAAAAGACCGGCGAAAACAAAGGTCAAACCCATGAGGGCGTTGGTCGGCTGCAAAACCACCCCAATCTGGTCGGCCAGGCTGCTGATAATACGGGGCCAGTAAACACCCTCTAAGCCCCGGCCCCAAATCGTCAGGCTTTGCAGCCAGTAGCCGGCCCAATTGTGCAGCGCCAGATACAGGGCCATCACCAGCAGTGTTCCGCCGACCAGCCAGCGTTTACCGGCGGGTGTGCCCCAGGCCGCCAGTGCCGCCGCTACTGCCAACAGGCCGGCCAGAAGATAGTGCCACTCAGCAAAGCTGAGCCAGGCCGTCGAGCCGGCCTCACCGGGAAGGAAGGTCAAACCATAACCGGCCAGCGTCCCCCCCAGGATGACCCCCAGGCGAGCGGGCCAACTTTTGGCGCTGACCGAACTGAAATAGAGGGCCAGCACGGTATAAACCAGCAGCAGCGCCCACCAGGGAGCCTGGATAAAAGCAATAATATAGCCAATGCCCAAAATCGTGCCGGGGACCGCGCCGCCCAGGTTTGAGAAGAAGTCCAGGGCTTCTTTGCCGGAGAAGGTTTTGCGGATGACCAGGAAGGCCACCAGCATGCCAATCAGGCCGGCCACCGGCGTGGCAATGGCCGATAAAAAGGTAGTATCAATAAGGGCTTCCAGTCCCCGGCTGAGGGCCAGGCCAAAGTGCTGCCAGTTTAACGAGTAATCAATACCCCACAGGCGCGTGACCGAACCCACCAGGATTGAAGCATACAGGCCCAGCACCAACAGCAGGGTCAAAACGCTGATGGTAATAAAGGTCCAACGGATGAGCGGTTCTTTAACTGTCAACTGCCCGCCCGCCGGTTTGCCGGTCACGGAGATGTAGGAGCGGCGGCTGACCCAATAGTTCTGCACTAAAAAGAGGGTCAGGGTGGGGATTAAGAGGACCAGCGACAGGGCTGCCCCTTTTTGCTGGTTGAACTCGCCGTTGACGGCCAGGAAGATTTCGGCGGACAGGACGGTGGTGTTACCGGAGATGAGCAGCGGGTTACCCAGGTCGGCCAGCGATTCGACAAACAAGAGCAGGAACGACCCGGCTAAACCGGGGATGAGCAACGGCAGGGTGACGGTGCGGAAGATGTGGAACTTGCTGGCCCCCATACTCAGCGCGGCCTCTTCCAGGGCCGGGTTCAGCCGCTCCAGCATAGCCCGGATAATAAGGTAGGCCACCGAAAAAAAGGTGACCACCTGCACAAAGACCAGCCCATCCAACCCATAAATATCATTGACCCCTACGACAAAGTCAATCCCCAGGATTTGACGGGTAATCAGCCCGTTGCGGCCAAAGAGTAGGATGGCCGCAATAGCGATGGCAAAGGGCGGCGAAATGGTTGGAAGCAGGGTAACGATGTGAAAGAGACGGGGAAAGGGAATATTGCAGCGGACAACGGTGTAGGCAAAGACAAAACCCAGCAGCGTCCCCAGCCCGGCTGAGGCCAGGCCCATAATCATAGTATCGCGCAGCACATTCCAGGAGTGGGTGCGGTAGACCGGGTCAAAGTAACGGGCAAAGTATTGCAGGCTAAAGGTTCCGGCGGCAGCCTCGCCGCCGCTGGCGGGCGTAAAGAACCCCTGCCAGATGACTTCCAGCAGGGGTAATAAAACAAATAGAAAGACAAAGATAGTGGTAATGAGCAACCCGGCCATCAGGATATTGTCCTGGGCAATCAGACGAAATTCGTTGAGGCGGCGGATCAGGTTGGCCTGGAGCGCACCCTGGCTAACCTGGGGGCGGTTTATGGGGGCTGATTCTGGCATGACAATTTGTTATCCTCGGCTATTCCTTCAAAGCGTCGGCGTTGGCGATTTCGTTGGTAAAACGGTCCACAAAAGCGGTTTTGTTGCTGCCGCAGTAATCAAAGTCGTAATTGATCAGGTTGACTTCCAGCAGTTCCGGCCGCGAAGCTTCCGCGCCGATGACGGTGGGGGCCTGGAAGGCGTTGTATTTGGGGCCGAGTTCCTGCGCGGCCGGGGTCAAGGCCCAATCAACCCACAGTTTGGCCAGATCGGGGTGTTTGGCTCCTTTGACAATAGCCGTCCCGCCGATTTCATAGCCGGTGCCTTCGGCGGGGAAGGTCAATTGCAAGGGCAGGCCCTTTTCAATCTGGTTGACGATGTCGTGCGAGAAAACTACACTGACTGCCGCTTCGCCGTTGCCGACAAAGTTGGCCGGGGCCGCGCCGCTCTTGGTAAATTGCAGTACGTTACCGGCAAAAGCGCGCATATATTCCCAGCCGGCCTCTTCCCCCTTCAATTGCAGAATGGTGCAGAGGGCGGTATACGACGTGCCCGAACTGGAAGGGTGAGCGATCATAATCTGCCCTTTCCATTCCGGTTTGATGAGATCATCCCAGGAAGTGGGCGCAGCCATGCCGGGATTGGCTTCCAGATAGTTGAGGTTGGTCCCAAAGCCCAGGGTGCCAATATAAATGCCAAACCAGGTGTTGTCGGCCGCTTTCATCACCTGCGGATCACGCAAGTTGACGGCGTTGGGCGAGTCATAGGCTTCCAGCAAACCTTCCGCGGCAGCGGCGATATAGCTGTCAATGGGGCCGCCCCACCAGACATCAAACTGAGGATTGGCGGCTTCATTGCGCAGGCGAGTCAGCGATTCGCCGCTGGAGAGGCGCACGTAGTTGACCACCAGGCCGGGATAGATTTTGTTGAACTCGGCAATCTGGCCCTCGCACCATTCCACCTGAACCACACACAGCACGTTTAACTCGCCGGTGATATCGGCGGAGCCGGCAGTGGAAGCAGCAGCGCGCTCGGCGGCAAATTCCTCAAAGAACTGGGCGGCTTCGGCTTCGTCGGGGATCCACAGCTTTTGGCCCACCTCAATCACATTGGGGTTGGGAATCTCGGCAAAACTGTCATCTTCGGCGGCCTTGGCGTTGGTTGCTTTCCAGATGACCGGCCAGGCCAGCACGTCGCCGTAATTCTTCTCGGCCAGTTTGCTTAACCAGTCGTCGGCCTGCACGGTATACTCCTGGCCGCCGCCCTGGGGCAGTGGTCCGGCGGCGCTGGCTATACCGGCCAGGGCGCTGAATAATAATACAACCAATAAAGTTAAACCAAACGTCTTTTTCATACGATCCTCCTTTGGAATTGAGACTATAAATTTTTAGAGCTGCTGCTTAGTTCGGCTGCGCCGGGCCATCAAACCGCCCAGGCAAAACCAAAACAGGCCACCCTACCAAAACATCGTTGGCAGGGTGGCCTGTTTATAATCACCTGAATGGTCGAATAGAGGCGCTAACGAAAAAGGGAGAGACTTTTTAATCAATCGCTGACCGAGCATCATTGCTCACCTATTAATCCATTGTAACTGCCCAGGCATGTCATTTCGACCGAAGGGAGAAATCCCTAATGCCTATATATCGCCCCGCGGATTTCTCGTACAGCCTCGAAACCTATCCCACCCCTTCGGGTGCGCCGAAGGGCGTGAGTCTGTCGAAGGATGACATGAGGGCTGAGCAGTTACGTTTTTGGAATGACGACATAACTATGTGGCGCTACCGACAAGATAACATGCTCTCTCAGATTTGTCAATGTTAAGCGCATTTTAAGGAAGTTTTAAGGGGTTGTTAAATTGATGTTAAAAATAGTTAACAATAATCCGGTTGGGCAGTTCCAAGATTTAAATTAACCAAAACGTGTTGCGTCTTACGTGTTCCGTCTACTTTATCTCACGCAAGACGTAAGACGCAACACGAATATTGATTGAGTAACTATTTTCTTGGAAATGCGTTACAGCAACCAGTAATCCAAAATCTCTTGTAACCCCGCGGCCTCTGGTCGAGCTGCAATATACTCTACCACGTCTTTCACGCCAGACGCGGCATTACTTGGCGCGGCGGGCCGACCCACCAGCCGCAAAAAGTCAATGTCCCCGGCCGAGTCACCCACGCCGCCTATGTCGGCCAGGGCGATGCCCGTCACTTCGGACAGCCAGCGCAGCCCCATCCCCTTATCAATGCCTGCCGGATGCACATTCAGCGCCAAAGAAGCCTGGGTCACTACAAATTCGCCAGAGATGTCTGCTACAATCGCTTCGACTTCGGGGATTAAATCAGTGACCGTCAGGGGTGGGTGAGCAAAAAGAGTATGGCAGACGCTTTTACCGGGCTGCCAGTAGGCCCGTCCCGGCTGCACTACCGCCTGATCGAGCCGCTTGACCACTGTTCGCAATTGGGCCAGATGAGCCGCAGTTAAGGCAGGCGTAAGCTGAAACTGATAGGTTTGGGGAAAGTAAAGCCCGGCCCCGCTTTCGTACAGGGCCGGCTGCCAGCCCTCGATGGCCTGCATCACCGCCTCGACATAGGGGGAGGGCCGGCCGGTGTTGAGAGTCACGGCGGGTACGGCTTCACCCTGGCGGGCGCGGCGGTTCAGGTTGGCCAGCCGGGCGAACAGGCCCAAATCAAACGGGTGGGCCTCGCCGGTGGAAAGAACACCGTCAATATCGAGCACAATGAGTTTCATGGGGATTGTCGAGTTAACCTTTCTGGGTTAAACTTAGTAAAAGGCAAAAATGATGGTACAATATCTGCGAAAGTTCCATTCTTTGCCCCCCATTGTAACGTAACATTTTTTAATCTACCAATTAAATCAACAACAAAAAGGAGTGTCTAACAATGAAATCAAGACTTGCCGGCGGTATTCCCCTGTTTTTTACCCTGATTGTGGTGGTCATTGTCGCGGTGATCGTGCTGGTCTTTTCCAGCCAGTTCTATTATCTGTTCGAGCGGGTCGAAGAGCAGGAGGTGGGCGTTCAATTTGAAAGCGGGCGGATTGTGGATATTGTCGGGCCGGGTGTTTACAGCGATTTTGGCTTCTATGTCGAATTGACCAAGATTTCCAGCCAGGCCATCCCCTTTAGCATTGAAGATCAGGAGATTATCACCAAAGATAAACAGCGCATCGGGCTGGTGGTCAGCGGTGATATTTTCAGGCCCAACATTGCCCAGAAAGATATTTTGCAGGACAAATGGGCTGAGTACCGTAACATTTTCCTCGATGATGGGCTGGCCCAAGCCCGAGTGCAAGCGCTGGCCCAACAAGCGATGAAAGTCTGTGTGGGTGACCGAAACTTTGATGATAATGTAGTGGGTACGGCCCGCGACGAGCTACGGAACTGTATTGACACCGAATTGAGCGATCTGGCGGCCAATTTTGGCCTGCAAATTGAAAACGTGGTTGTGCCTAATGTGATTCTCTCGCCCGAAGTGCAGGCGGCGCTGGATGCGATTGTGCAAAGCCGGCTGGAAACCGAAAAGGCGGCCCAGGACAAGCTGCGGGCCAACGCCCAGGCCGAAGCGGAGCAGGCTCGCCAGGAAGGTGAAATCCGGGTGCAGCAGAGCCGGATTCAAGAGGAAACCAAGCAGCAGACCATTTTAGCCCAACTGGAGCAGGAGAAGATTCTGGCCCAAAAGGCCGTCATCGAAGCCCAAAAAGCCAACGAACTGGCCCAGGTTGAGGCTCAGCAGGCCATCATCGAGGCCGAAAAAGCCAATGAGCTGCTCGCCGCCCAAAAGGATTTGGAAATCAACCAGGCCAATGCCGCCGCCGCCGCCGAAAAAGCTAAAGCCGATTTGGCCAACCAATTGGTGCTGGCCGAACTGTACGCCAATAACCCCGGCTATCTGGAACTGCAAAAAATTCAGGCCAATGCCAATGCCTTGCAGTCCACCGACAAAATCATCTTCACCCCCGAAGGCACCGTGCCCAACCTGGTCATCCCCGGCCCTGGCATCGTTCCAACAGTTGATACTACACCGGCTCCCGCCGCCGAAACCGAGCCGTAAGACAGATAGAAGATGGTAGATAGAAGATAGGGGCTGATTTACTTCACTGCCTTTGTCTCTTTGTGGGTTCAACTGAGCGGTCTCATCGGCAGCCGGGGCATTTTATCGGCTGCCGATTTTTTAACCGCCGTTCAGGCCCAACTGGGCGTATGAGTTCAAATGGAAATTGGGCAACCCGTTGCGCCGGCCCACCTAGGGCAATTGCATCTATTATGTAAAATTAACAAACGAATAGTCCGGGCTTGAACCAAATTTGCCTCAATGGTGTATGGCGTTCTCACGATAGCCAGTTGGGTAAAGCCGCCATCCATATGGTCAACGCTTGGGCTTCAGCTAATCGGCTGCCCGACCGAGATTGCCAAGTTGATTATTGAGGGCGAGGCTGATTATGTCTTGGCCCTCAAAGGCAATCAAGGCACGCTCGGGACGCCGCCTTGACCGCTGAGTCGCGGAAAGAGTTGATGAACGCCCAGACCGCCAAGGGTATTTTCTGTGCCGAGGTCAAAACCGAGAATCTGATCAACCGCTCGGTCGGCATGGCCGAGCCCCCCCCGCACCCAGGAGCGCGTCCCTGCCGGGACAAAATTCAAGCTTGAAATCTCGGTGCGCCTCTTTGACGACGACGAGGCTGAGATTATGGGCTTGCTTCGCCCGGGCCTCGATTTGTTGCAGCAGGATTACCTGGGCGCGTCGGGCAGCCGGGGTTATGGCAAGGTGAGTTTGGATTACAGGGTTGTGGAGCCGGAAATAAGGACTGAGTGAGATGCTAACATACGGTCTTTGGCAATGGTCAATTCCAAATCTCTCCCTAATTCTTCGTAGAACCAAAATACCCCTAATTTTTGGAAGGAAGGGTGATCTCGGGAGCCAACAGCCGCCGCGCCTCGGCCACCTGGGGTGCTTCGCCGATTAATCCGACCACATCGCCCGCCTGGAGCGCCGTGGCCGACTTGGGGTTGGCAATCACCTGCTGGTTGCGCAGAATGGCAATAACCGAGGCTTCGGTTTTGGCCCGGATATTGGCCTCGGCCAGGGTCTGGTCGGCCAGGGGGCTGGCGCTGTCCACTAAAACCCAGGCAATTTCCAACCCGCGCACGCTGCGTAGCAGTTGGTCAAGAACGCGGTGTTCTTCGTGGGTTGAGATAGCCGGGTCGTATTGGTCGTGCCGCACCGCGTCAGCATACTGCTGCACTTCCAGCAGAGGATAGCCCAGGGCCAGCAGGGTATGGCGCAGCACCTCCAGCCCACCCTCCAATTCCGGGTGGATCACATCGCGCGCCCCCGCCTTAATCAGCCGCGCCATACCCGGCTGGGTGGCAGCGCGGGCAATAATGGGCAACTGAGGGGCAATATCTCTGGCCGAGGCGATGATGATTTCGGCGGCGGCCTCATCCGGCACCGTCACCACCAGGGCGCGGGCGCGCTCCAGGCCGGTGTGGGTCAGCACTTCGGAATTGGCCGCGTCGCCAAACAGGGTGGGGATGCCCTGCTGTTCGAACTCGGCGGCCCGCCCGCCATCTATCTCGACCACCAGCCGGGGAACCCCCAGGTGGCCCAGGACGGTGATAATATGCTCGCCGACCCGGCCATAACCCACCACCACCACATGATCAATCAGCTTTTCCACCGGCGGCTGAGGGGTGGGGCCATGGCGGTCGAGTAATCGCCATAAAGCCGGCAGCCGTTGCAGAAACGCCTCGACCGGAGGAATAGCGCGGAACATCAACGGGTTGACCATGATGGACAAAAGCGCTCCGGCCAGAATCAGCGAATACTGATCCTGGCTTAGAATACCCAGGGAAACGCCGGCCTGTCCCACAATAAAAGAGAATTCACCGATCTGGCTGAGGCCTGCTGCCACCACCAGGGCTGTATGGGCCGGTCGAGGGAAAAAGGCGCTCAACAGGACGGTAAAGACAAACTTGCCCAGGACGATGAGCGCGGTCAGGGCCAAGGCATGCCCGGCATTGGCCATCAAATAATTCAGATTGACCAGCATGCCGACCGAGACAAAAAAGAGCACCGCAAACGTCTCACGGAAGGGTAGTATCTCCGCGCCCACCTGGTGGCTGACCGAAGACTCGCCCAGGACGACCCCGGCCAGAAATGCGCCCAGGGCCAGCGAGACGCCAAAGAGTTCGGCCGAGCCAACCGCTGTGCCCAGGGCAATGGTTACGACCGTCAAAATAAACAACTCCCGCGAGCGGGTGCGGGCAATGCGGGTGAGCAGCCACGGGGCAAAACGTGACCCGGCCAACAGCATCAACCCCACAAAAACGGCGGCGCTGAACAGGGCGCTGCCGATGGTCAACCAGGCATTACTGTTATCCCTGGCAAATAGCGCCGGCATAAATACCAGGATGATAACCGTCGCCAGGTCTTCCAGTACCAGCCAGCCGACGGCGACCTGGCCGTGCGGGGTATTGAGCAGCCCTTGATCCATCAGCCCACGCAGCAGCACAACGGTACTGGCAATGGAAATAGCCAGCCCCAGCACCAGCCCGGCCGGAACCGACCAGCCCCACAGTTGGGCCAGACCAAAGCCCAGTCCGGTAGTGATGAGCATCTGGGCCACTGCGCCGGGGACAGCCGTGTCGCGAACCGTCCACAAATCGCGAAACGAGAAGTGCAGCCCTACCCCAAACATCAAAAAAATCACGCCCAACTCGGCCAACTGGCTGATGGTTTCAATATCGCCGACAAAGCCCGGCGTGAAAGGTCCAATCGCTACCCCTGCCGCCAGATAGCCGACAATGGTCGGCAGCCCAATCCGCCGGGCCAGCAGGCCGCCAAGAAAGGCGGCCACCAGAGCCGCGGCAATGTTAATCAACAAGGGGAGTTCATGATACACTACCTACCTCCTCTGTTAACATGCTACAACAAGAACGTTTGGATAGCTAATAGACAAATCACTTAAAAGTCATACTCAGTGGATCCAAATTTGAGGAGCCAGCACGCCCACGTGCGGCGGTGTTCGGCACGTGGGCGTGCCTCACTCCTCGGAAATTGGATATACTGATACTATCATTGTAGCAGCGACGGCTCCCACGCCGTCGCTTGGCCGGGCGTGGGAGCCCGGCCCGCTAAAAGATTGTACGATGTTTATCTGCTTTGTCTATAATATCCAATCGTTCAGAACTTCAAGCCTCAATCAGTTCAAGCCGGTCGGTTATAACCGTACCCAGGTAATTGGCCAGGTACTCCCCGGCCATCGAGTAAGGCAAAATTACGTCATTGGCCCCGGCATGTTTCAACTCGCGGACCTGCTCCGGCAAATCGGCCGTGGCAATAATGGTCGCGTTAGGAGCCAGCGCCCGGCAGGTTTTGACCAGGGCCAGGTTATTAATTCCTTTCAACAGCACATCGGGAATGGTCGAGATAATCACCTCAGCCTCTCGCAGATGAGCGTGTTCCAGCGTATCCAGGTGGCTGATGTCGCCAAAGATGCCGGCCACTTGCCGGCTTTGCAGTTCGCGCAGCGCCTCGATATTAAAATCCATCACCAGAATCTTATCAAGCAGGTGCGGGTACTGCTCCGACAGCGTTTCGACCAGGGATTGCGCGCCGCGATGATAACCCAGAATGACAATAGGATAGGTCGAGTGTTCGCCCATCTCTGAGTGAACTGCACCCCCAACAGGTATACGGAAACGCTCCAACAAATGCTCAAACTGATGATAGATTTGGTAATTGTACTTGATCAGATAGGATGAAATAATCGAGGTAAAGGCCATCGTATAAATCAAAATGGCAAAGGTCAATTCCTGGATATGCCCCAGCCCCAGCCCAATGGAGGCCACCACCAGGGAAAATTCGCTCAACTGGGCCAGATTTAATGAGGAGATAAAAGCAGTTCGCAGGCTGCTTCCGGTCTTCAAAGCCAGGGGAAGGATGCTGGCAAAACGGGAGAAGATGATAAACGCGCTCAACCCCAAACTGGCCAGGATCACTGTGCTTTCCGGCGCAATAATTTCCATCCCCAGCGAGACAAAGAACAGGGTCAAGAAGAAATCACGCAGGGGCAGTCAATCCCCCCCTTTAGATGACGGCCCTATAATGTTTTCTAATGTTGGAGTAAGCAGTTGGCCTTGTTTGAAATTTTCAATATTATAGACAGAGGATCGGTTAGCACAAACTCACCCAAGCAGTCGCTTACCGCTCATTACCGGCCGGCGGCTGCCCAACTGTGTCAACCCCGAAGTGTATGGATAACCTTTCTTGAATTAATCCCCCGTTCTTGTTGCCACGCCGAGTGTGGGAGCAAGACGGGACAAATTTGTCCTCTCGTAGATTTAAATACCTGCGAGAGGATTTTTTATGGAGTCGTCACAAACCAGTGAACACCACCAATGGCGGAAGTGCCTTTCGGCCGTCGGCGGTCAACGAGTTACCTGGCTAAACAATAAAGGGGTCGGGTGAATAAGGGGGCTGCTCTGAAGAGGCCAGATACAGCGCGGCATGGGCCACTTCGTCAACCGTAACCAGCCGGCCCATTGGCTCTTTAGCCTCATAAGCCTGCCGGGCTGCTTGAGCATCAGTTTCCTGGGCGAACAAACGGTGCAGAATCGGTGTATCTACCGCCGTAGGGCAGATAGCCCAGACCCGGATATTTTCGCGGGCGTAATCGGCGGCCAGGGTACGGCTGAGCATGACGACCCCGCCTTTAGTGGCGCTGTAAATAGCGCTGCCCGGCCAGCCGCGCAGCCCGGCAATCGAGCCAAGATTCAGGATAACGCCGCCGCCGGCCCGTTTTAAAAGCGGAATCGCATATTTACAGGCCCAGAATACGCCCGATAGATTGACCGCCACCGCCCGGTCCCACAGCGCCTCGTCAACCTCTTCGATTCGGCCCCGCCCGGCAATACCCGCCGAATTAACCAGGACATCCAGCCGGCCATATTGTTTTTCGACTTGCGTCAGCACTGTTCGAATCTGGTCCCGCTGCCTCACATCCACCTGAAAAAAGGAGGCGGTTCCACCGTCAGCCCCAATCAGATCGGCGGTTTCCTGCCCTGCTTCCGGCGCCAGGTCGGCCACGGCTATCTGCGCTCCTTCGGCGGCAAAACGCACCGCGATAGCCCGGCCAATGCCGCTACCCCCGCCAATGATTAAGGCAACTTTGTCTTTCAGCCGCATCGGTTTCTGCCTTTAGCCCTCTGACAGCCCCAGCAGCCGCGCCCCGTTGCGACTCAGTAGGTTTTTCTGCGCTTCTGGCTTGAGCGGCAGCGCCTTAAATTCGACCAGGGCCTGGCCCAACGAGCGGCTGGGATAACAGGAGGAATAGAGCATCCGATAGGCCAGATAGCTGTTGGCCGCTTTGACGTAATCCTCCGCGCCGGGCATATCGGGAATATACATGTAAAATTCCGGCATCAGATAGACATTTGTGCAGCGCATGGCGACCGCGCAGATTTGGAGTGTCCAGGGCCAGGAGGCATGCCCGACAATCAGGGTCAATTCAGGGAAATCAAAGGCTACTTTCTGGATGTGAATGGGCAGGGAATAGGTCATATCCGGGCCAATATAATGACTGCTGGTGATGACTACCGGCACGCCCAGGTCACGGCAAGTCTCGTAAATGGGGTAGACTGCTTCATCGTCGTCGCGCAGGGGTGGAGTGCTCCAACCGGGCAGCATGGCAATGCCGCGGCAGCCCAACGTCTCGATACAGCGGCGGACCTCAGTCACTGCGTCCGGTTCGCGCGGGTCAATCCCGCCAAAGCCGGCAAAACGGCCCGGATAGCGCTGCACCAATTCAGCAATATCATCGTTGCTGGCGCTGCGGCCAGTTGGGCCGGTATGCTGCCCGGTGATAACGGCCAGATCAATCCCGGCTTCATCCATCTCCTGCACAAACAGTTCGATAGATTGCTGCTCAAACGAAGGCGGGGTAATCCGGCTGACGGCGAAAGGGTTGCCGGTGACCAGGTCTTCCACGGCCGGGCGAGGCCGGAAGAAATGTATCCCCAAAAAGCTTTTATAGGGCGGCTGAACGCGAAAATCAATAATCATTTTTGGTTCCTTCTATCGTTACCACTCCAAATTCAGGTTACAACGTCCCGGATGTCCACAAATCGGCCCCGCCGCCGACATAGAGATGCTGTCCGGTAATGAATTCGGCTTCGTCGCTGGCAAAGAACAGCACCACGCAGGCCACATCGGCGGGTGTGCCCAGGCGGGGAATGGGATTCTTGGCTGCTTTTTGCAAGTCCTGCTCCTGCTCCTCTTTAGGCATCCCCAGAAAAAGCGGCGTGACCACCAGGGTGGGCGAAACACAGTTGGCGGTAATGCCGTACTTGCCCAATTCAATCGCCAGGCTGCGGGTCAGGCTGACCACCCCGCCTTTGGAAGCAGCGTAATTGGCCAGGCCGCGCCCACCCAGCCAGGAGCGTGAGGCAATGTTGACAATCCGGCCATACCCCTGCTTTTTCATCACCCGGACGGCGTTCTGGCAGCAGAGGTATTGAGATTTCAGATTGACGGTCAGGATTTTGTCCCAGGTGGCCTCGCTCATTTCGTCAATTTCCACTTCCGGGGCAATGATCCCGGCGTTATTGACCAGAATATCAATTCGGCCAAACGCGTCGGCCACCTTTTGACACAATGCGGCCACACTTTCGGCGCTACTGACATCGGTTTTGACTCCCAGCGCCACACCACCGCTGGCTGTAATCTCGCCGGTTACGCGCTCCAGCCCGGTTGGGCTGATGTCGGCAACACAAACCTTCGCCCCAGCGTGAGCCAGCGCTTTGGCAATCCCCTCGCCGATACCGCTGCCGCCGCCGGTGACAATGGCAGTTCTATTCTTGACAGTCACGCTTTGTTTCCTCCACAAAATAGCGGTTTCCGTAGTGCGTGGTGCGTGGTGCGTAAAGTTTACGTACCACGCACTACGCACTACGCACCACGTATCAGATAACCCCAATCTTCCCGGCAAAGGCATTGGCCTTGATTCCACGGGCGCTGATAACATCCAGCACCACCCCGGCCTCCGGCACGCGAATCTCTTCCAGCAGGCGGCCATCGAAATCAAGAACACGGGCAAAAACAGCATCTTTTTCAATCCAATCACCGACGGTGACGGCGGGTTGATAAAGTCCTAGCTGGGTGGTCTTGAGGATTACCCCGTGATCGAGTTTAATGGATTGGCCGGCCCAGGGGACCGGCTGGCCCGGCTTGATACCCAGGAATTTCAAGGCATTTTGCAGTGAATTGTAGACTGCCGAGATGTGCCGTTCCTCGCGCAGGCCACGTCCGCCCGCTTCGAGGGTGACGGCGGGCCGGCCGCTCTTGACCGCCTCCGCCGCGCCCGTACCACTGCCCAAAACCGTGCCGTGGGCGTCGGTCACTTCGACAAAGGGGAAGCCGAGGGCCAGGGCGAAGTCGAGCGTTTTTTGGTCCAGGTCGGGCTGACCGGCTTTGTGGGTGATGATAAACAGGTCAATCGCTTCATCAAACTCGCCGCCGTGGCTGTCAACCACGTAATCGGCTTTACTGATGACCTCCTGGGTGATGGTATAGGCAATGACCTCGGTCAGCGTGCCGTCGGCCTTGCCGGGCCAAACCCGGTTGAGGTTCTTTCCATCAATGGGATTGGTGTATTGGGTGTGGCTGCACAAGGCCATTACGTCCGCCGCCAGGACCACATACACCTTGCCCGAAAGCTCAGTCGGATCCAGCGATTCCCAGAAACGCACCACTCCGTCGTGGGCAGCATATTCGGTGGCGTGAACCGCCCCAATCACGGCCAGGGTTGGGCCGGGGTTCTGGCCCTCGACAATCCCGACCGGGATGAAGGTTTCAAAGTTGTTGTGTTTATCTATTACAGGGAATTTAACAAAGGTTTTGCTTGGCATATAGTTTTTCTCCTCGAAAATATAGCTTTGCCGGAGTCCCAAAAGCATAGCTTTTGGACTCCATTTTCATCATTGGTGGCGCTCTGGAGACCCAAGAATCGCTCTAAGCTGGTCTGCCCATAGGGGGTCTTTGGCTCTGACCTGCGTCCGGGAGTCTGAGTCAGAAGGCGCACAGAATTCAGGCGGCTGCTTCGGCCACTGGTAGCAATTCGAGAGTTGTGCCCAGGTACTCCATCACCCGTCCCTGCTCAGTTTTGACTACGTGATAAAAACTGATCGGCGCGCCGACCCGCTCGCCAGTGGGACTGAAATTGACCAGGCCGCTGACCCCCTGGTAGTCCCGCAAGCTGCGTACCTCGGCCAGGATGCGGCGGCGATCCGGTCCACCGGCCCGGCGCAGGGCTTCGGCCACGATCATGATGGCATCATAGGCTTCGGGGCTGTAGGTGCTGTCTTCGGGGTAACGAGCGATGTAAGCCTGACGAAAGGCTGCCGCGCTGGGCAGCCGCCGGAAATCGGCCCCGGAGTAGGTGTGGTAGGCTTCGGCTTCCGGTTCGCCTCCGCCCAGCGGAAAAGCAGTCTTCATGGCATCAGTGCCTAAGAACGGAACTTTTAACCCGGTCTGGCGTAGCCCGCCGGAAATGAGCAGTCCTTCGCGGGGATGCACGGCGCAGAAAACCAGCTCCGGTTGAGCGGCTATGGTGGCCCGGATGAGGTCGCTAAAATCGTCGCCTCCGTTGGGATACTTTTGCCGCCCGGCAATCTGGCCGCCCAGTTTTTTATACTCACGCTCAAAAATATCAGAGGTGGTTGTGGCCCAGGCGTCGTCGGCATGGATAATCACCGCGCGGCCGGCTTTGAGATAGCCGTAAGCCATGCGGGCCAGCTCTCCGCCCTGGCCGTTCTCATTGGCCACCAGCCGGAAAAAAGTCTGGTGGCCGCGCTGGCACAGATCAGGGTGAGAGGCGCAGGGGCTGACCTGAACCAGGCCGGCTTCATGGTAGATGGGGGCGCAGGCAAACGCCTCGCTGCTGCCCATCGGCCCGACCACACCGATGATGCTCGGATCGGCCACAATATCTCGGGCAAATTTTTCGGTTGTCGCCGTATCGCCAAAATCGTCAAAGACTTTCCAATCCAGGTGTACCGGCAGACTGGCATCCTGTTTCAGTTCGTCTATGGCAATTTGCGCCCCCCGATAAATCGGGTTTTCTTCCGCCGGGCGCTGCGGGCGGGTCGAGATGGCAAAGGCAATAGTGGCTGTTGGTTTTTTATTTGACATATTTAACTCCTGAGAAAATATTCACGGATCGTTTCTCCCACTTGCTCGATTTCCTGCCGCGATAGCTCAGGAATGGTGGGAAGGCACAGCAGTTCGCGGGCTACCTGTTCTGTTTGGGGAAAGTCACCCGGACGGCAGCCCAGATACCCGTAGACCGGCTGGAGGTGCAGCGGCGGCACGTAGTTCAAGCCGCTCCAGATACCGGCCTCGGCCAGGTAACGCATCAAGCCGTCGCGCCGGGGCGACCGGATCACAAAGACCCGAAATGCTGGCTCGGTCTCCGGCGTGTCCTGGGGTAACAACATGTGTTCAGGTTCCAAATCGGCCAGTATTTCGCGGTAGAAGCCGGCATTCTCCCGCCGGCGCCGGACCCACTCGTCCAGGTAGCGCAGCTTGACCCGCAGCACGGCGGCTTGCAACTCATCCAGGCGGGCATTAAACCCTTCGGCCTCGTATTCAAACTGCGCGCCGATCTCTCCCCGCTCGATGGCTTTCAGGCTGGTCAGATCAAAGCCGTAGCTGCTCCACATCCGCACCTGCTGAGCCAAAGCGGCATCATTGGTAACGACCATACCGGCCTTGCCAAAGGCTCCCACGATTTTGCCGGAGCTAAAACTGAAACAGCCCAGCGTTCCCCAACTGCCCACCGGCCGCCTCCGGTAGGTGGCGCCCACGGCCAGGGCTGCATCTTCGATCACCGGGAGGTTGTGCCTGGTGGCAATTTCCAGGACCGGCTGCATCGCGGCCGGGTTGCCGTACATGTGAACTGCAATTACAGCCCGTGTTCGCGGCGTGATCGCAGCGGCCAACGGGTCGGGATCGAGGTTGTAGGTGCGTGGGTGAATGTCCACCCAAACCAGTCGCGCGCCGGCCTGCGTCACCGGCGCAGAGGCCGAGATGTCCACCTGAGGCGTCGAAATCACCTCATCGCCGGGTTGAAGGTTCAAAGCTTTTAAGGCCAGCAGCACCGCCGCACTGCCAGAACTGACGCCTACAGCGTACTTCACCCCCATGTACGCGGCAAACTCTGCCTCAAAGGCTTTGACTTCCTGGCCAGGAGTAAATACCGCCCGCCGGATGACGCCGGCCACGGCCTGGTCCAGTTCGGTTTGGATCGCCGCGTGCTGCTGGGGCAGCCGCGCCCCCGAAATGATAAAGTTCTGGGTCAACATGGTCTTAACTCCGCTTGTTGCGCGGGTCGAAAAACTCGTTGATGCCATCGCCGATGTAGTTGGCGGCGGCGGCAGTTAAAACCAGGGCGATGCCGGGAAAGAAAACCAGCCACCAGGCCGTGTCAAGGTAGGCCCGACCCTCGGCCATCATGTTGCCCCAGGTGGGTGTGGGCGGCTGCGCCCCCATGCCCAAAAATCCCAGTGATGACTCGTAGATAATCACCTTGCCCAATTCAAACGAGGCGATAACAATGAGCGGTCGGGCCACATTGGGCAAAATGTGATAGACCAGAATCCGCAGGGTGGGGCAACCAAGGCAGCGGGCGGCTTCGATAAACTCGCGCTGGCGCAGGCTCAGGGTTGAAGCGCGCACGGTACGGGCAAAAACGGGCCAACCGGTGACGATAAAGACGATAATGACGTTGGTGATACTTGGCCCCAACAGGGCCACAATTGCCAGGGCCAGCAAAATCAAAGGTAGAGCCAGTTGCAAATCGGCCAGGCGCATAATAATGTCGTCAAAATAGCCGCCGTAAAAACCAGAGATCAGGCCCAGTACCACCCCAGCCAGACCAGCCCCAGCTACCGCCACCAAACCAATACCTAGCGACAGCCGGGCAGCCAGGGTGACACGGGTCAGGATGTCGCGCCCCAGTTGGTCTGTGCCCAACAGGTGTGACCGGCCCTCTTTATCTACCCAACCCGGCGACTGGAGCCGCCCGCGCAAATCCTGGCGGTAAGGGTCAAACGGGGAGATGAGCGGGACCAACAGCGCCACCGCGATGATCAACAGCAAAATCGCTGCGCCGATCAGAGGCAGCGCCGCCCGCTGCAAAAAGCGGACCGTCGGGTTCGGTCGCCTTTGTAGCCAGGGAGAAACCTGATCGGCCGGCTTGAGTGGACCAGCCAGGTCACGGCTTGGGTTAACCGCCATGCAAATCCTTTCTGCTCCAGGGAATGGGTTTCATCATTGATAACGAATGCGCGGGTCCAGGATAGAGTAGGCCAGGTCAACCAGTAAATTGATGCTGATAAAGATCAGCGCCGATACCAAAACCACCGCCTGCACCACCGGGTAATCCCGATCAGACAAGGCATTGACCGCCAGTTGGCCCACCCCCGGCCAGCCAAAAACCGTTTCAGTTACCACCGCTCCGCCAAGCAGCGCCCCGGTTTGCAGCCCCAGGATGGTCACAATGGGCAGCAGGGCGTTGCGCAGGGCGTGTCGAAAAACCACCGGCGAGAGAGCAAAGCCTTTAGCGTAAGCGGTGCGAATATAATCCTGGCGCAGCACCTCGATAAAACTGGTGCGGGTGATGCGAATGATCAGACCGGCCAGAAATGGGGCCAACGAACAGGCCGGCAAAACCAGATGCTGCCAGTCACCGTAACCGGAGGTGGGCAGCAAACGCCAGCGCAGGGCTATAAAAGAGATGAGCGTCAGGCCCAGCCAGAAGCTGGGGATAGATTGGCCCAGTAAGGCTAAAAAAAGGGCCAGGTTGTCGAACAGGCTGCCGGGCCTGAGCGCGGCCAGAATACCGACCGGCAGGCCGATGACAACAGCCAAAAAGAGCGCCACCGCCGTCAGCAGCAGGGTGGCGGGCAGAGCCAGCCCAATCAACTCGACGGTTGGGCGCACGGCCCGAATGGATGTACCCAAATCGCCCTGGAGCGCCCGCCCGATAAAACTAAGATACTGCTCTGGCAGCGAGCGGTCCAGCCCCATGCGCGCCCGCACAGCCGCGACCTGCTCATCCGAAGCCTGCTCACCCAGCATCAGGCGCACCGGGTCGCCGGGGGTGATGTGGATGAGCAGGAAGACCACGAGCGAGGCCAGAAACAACAATGGCAAGGCTTGCAGGGTCCGGCGTAAGAGGTAATTAAAGCTCATAACCTATACTCATGCTCGGCGAGAGTCTGTGACCCTCGCCGAGCGGCATGGAACTACTGGGCAAAATAGGCATCGTTGAAGAAGAAGAATTCGTCGGGCCGGGCGGAAAAGCCTTTCAGGTTGCTGCTGATGCCCAGGACTTCTTTGGGAATATACATGAAGATGAAGGGGGCGTCATCCCAGACAATACCTTGAATTTCGTTGAGTAAGCTATCCAGTTGAGCTGGATCGTTGGTCAGGGCGGCTTCGGAAATCAACTCATCTACGGCAGGATTGGCGTAAGAGGTACGCGATTCAGTGTTTTCAGATTTGAAGAGGAAGGTGAGCATCAGCACCGGGTCCAGCGCGTCGGCGGACCAGCCTTGGAAAAAGGCGTCAAAGGGCGACTCTTTGCCTTTGCGGTTTTCGGTGTTGAAGGTGGCCCATTCGCCCTGTTCAAACTTTACATTGATACCCACATCCTGCATATAGGCGGCAATGGCCTGGCCCACCTGGTCGTCGTTGGGGTAGCGGCCCGCGCCGACGGCAAAGATAATCTCCTCGCCAGCGTAACCGGCTTCGGTCAAAAGCTGCTTGGCCTTTTCGGGGTCATAGGGGTAAGCCAGGTCGCTGCGGGCGCTGCGCAGAGAAGGCGGCAGTGGACTATTGGCGACCACAGCGATGTCCTGGAGAATAGTGTCCACGATAGTTTGTTTGTCAATGGCGTAGTTGAGGGCCTGGCGCACTTTGGGGTTGTCCAGTGGGGGGCGGTCGTTGCGCATGGACACATAGACCAGCCGGGCGGTCGGCGCGGTGGTCACCGTCGCGGTGTCCGAGTCATTAATCTGGGCCAGCATTTCCGGCGAAACGGCGTTGATCATCTGCACTTCGCCAGCCAGCAGCGCAGCGAGACGGGTGCCGGCTTCGGGGATAATCCGGGCGGTCACACGTTTGAAGTTGCTCTTGTCGCCCCAGTAGTCGTCGTTGCGCTCCATCACAAACTGCTGGCTGGGGGTAAATTCGACAAATTTATAAGGGCCGGTGCCATTGGGGCGGGTGTCCATTTCCGGGGTTTCGGCGTATTGGGGGTCTACCATGTCCAGCAGAGTCAAGCGCCAGAGCAGGCTGGGGGTGGGAGCAACGGTAACGATGTCTACAGTGTACTCGTCAATCACTTTGGCCTCTTTGACCAGGTCTACCAGGGCAAAGTTCATCCAGGCCGGGAAGTTGGGGTCCAACACCTTGTCCAGGCTGTATTTGACTGCCTCGGCGTTGAAAGGGTTGCCATTGTGGAAGGTGACGCCCTGGCGCAGTTTGAAACGCATGGTCGTATCGTCTACCTGTTCCCAGGACTCGGCCAGGAGGGGATAGAGCTGCATGCCGTCGTCAAACCAGACCAGCGGTTCGTAAATGTGGCGCAGTAAGCTAAAACTGGCCGCCGAACCTTCCTTGCGGATGTCGAGCGCGCCAATATCCTGAGCAATCGCTACAACCAATTCCTGGTCGCTGGAGGCGGCCTGCGCAGCGGCGGATTGCTGTAGCATGGCCTCGACCTCGCCGGTGGCCGGAATGCACAGCTTCCAGCCGGGTTCGATGACGTTGACATTATCAATCGTGGCATAACTGTTATCGGCAGCGGCTTTGGCATTGGTGGCGTCGGCAATGGCCTGGTAGGCGGTCACATCGCCGTAAACCTTTTCGGCAATCTTCGAGAGCCAGTCATCGGCCTGAACCACCACATCACTCTCGCAGGCAATCTCACTCTGGGCCAGCGCTTGCAGGGGCGACAGGCTCAGGATGAGCGACAATAGAATCATCAGACTGACAATATTGATTAATTTTTTCATCAGTAGTCTCCTCCATTGAAACTATAAATGATTTACAACGACATCATTTTCAATTTTTACTGGCAACCGCGAGCCAGACTAAGATTAGGCCATAAACAAATCCTTTCTATTTTGCCTCAACCGAGATGGTTTTGTGGGACGCTTGACTGCCTGAATAATAAAACGCCGGATAGGACTTAACAAGACCCAAGCGTATCACTTTGGAGATCAACCCGTATCAAAACGCGCCCGGAGGCCAGGGCCTATTTCTGAAAAACAGGTATGACTTCTGTCGCAAACTGCTCCAATTGCCCCAGGATATCCCCGGCGGTTTGGTGTTTGAAATAGCAGATCAAATATTCCAGCCCGGCCCCGGCATAAGCTCCGATGCGCTCGATGATCGCCGCCGTTGAGCCGACGATGGGCCAGACATTATTATCCTCGGCCGCCGGGCTGTGACCCGCCATGGCAATGTGACCGCGCATGCTGACAGTGAGGTGACGCTCGCCGGCCCATTGACGTAGTTTTGCTACGCCCTCGGCCAATGTCTCTGGTTCCAGATTGGTCGGATGCCAGCCATCACCCCATTGGACCGCCCGGCGAATTGCCGCCTCGGATTTGCCGCCGATATAAATCGGAACGCCTCCGGCCTGGATGGGTTTCGGCTCGAACATGGTCTCGCTGAAGTTGATCCATTGACCGGCAAAGGCGGGCTGTTCCTCGGTCCAGAGGGTGCGGATCACCTGGAGCCACTCATCGGCGATGCGTCCGCGCTGCCTGAAATCGGTTCGCAGGAAGCGGTACTCCTCCTCGATCCAGCCCACGCCAACCCCCAACAGCGCCCGCCCGCCGGAGAGTTGATCAATCGCCGCCACCTGCTTGGCCACCAGGATCGGGTCGCGCTGCGGCAGGACGATGACCGATGTCGCCAGGGCAACCCGTTGCGTAACACTGGCCAGATAGCCCAACGTCACCAGGGCTTCGATCAAATTGCCATACGGCTGGCCGTATTTCCGGGGGACCAGAAGGTGATCGGTGGCCCAGACCGAGTCATAACCGGCGGCTTCGGCGGCCTGGGCCACCTGGAGAATCGCCTGGGGCGAAGTTGCCAGGCCATAGTTGGGCAAACAAAGCCCGAATTTCATTACGCCGCCCTTGCCACTGTTAACGGAACGCCGGTCAGCGTCGCCCGAACCATGCCGGTTTCATGAAACATGTCGGAAGTGTGCTGGGCCGGGAAGGGTTTGAGCTGCCCGCCGGTGTCGCTCCAGAAGTAGACGCCGGCCAGTTCATCAATGACGGTTTTGAGTTCATCCGCCGATAACTGCCAGGTATCGCGCAAATCGGACACATTGAGCGCCCCTTCGCGGCACATCCAATCATAACCCTGGTAAGCCAGCGGCGACATCAAGACCCGCTCCGGGTAGGCAATCAGGGCAATCATTTTATCGGCCCCCTCTTGCAGCTCGTGGACAATGGGCGGCAGGTCGGCGTCGGATGGCTCGCCGGGCAGCGGCTCGACGGTTAACTGGCCGGAAGCGATAGCGCGCAGCAGTGCTTTCCACTCGACCTGTGTGCCGTGATCCTTCAAACGGCGCAGAATGAGCCGGTACAGGCCGGTCATCCCGACCTGATGAATCAACGAGGCCATAATCCGGTCGAAGGGGGGCGTCTCATAGAGGTCGGTATTGATTTCCTGTAAAAAGGTCCGATAAAGCTGGATTGGGGCCAGATTGCGGTTTTTGTGATAGTAGACCAGATAGGCCAAAAAATTGGCGCAACCCTCGTCAAAGAAGCGAAAGTAGTCGCCGGGATGGTCATCGCTGCCCAGGCCCAGGTGGTGGACGTTTTCATGCAGCGTCGCCATCTCGACCACGCCCGGCATCATGTGGCGGCGCAGATAGTAGACCCCTTCCGGGTAGCCTTCGCGCGGCCCACCCGGCACATTGGACGAGGCGAACCAGTTAGCCTCTTGAGCCGGCGCCGGGTATTGATCCACCACATAAGGCGAGCGCTGCCGCCACGACAGTTTCAGCCGGCCGGGATAATATTCTTTGACCACGTCGTAATAGGCTTCAATTGTGCCCATCACATCAAAACCCGACAGGTCTGTTGTTTGCAGAAATTGAAGGGCCTTTTCGACATCTTGGGTCAGCAGTTGCAGAAACGCTTTATCCTGCCCGCGCGCCTGGCGCTCTTGCTCCCGGTAGCGCTCCAACTTCTCAGCGAGACGAACCAGCGTGTCAGCACTGAAGTCGGCCTCGGTCAGCGGGAAATACTGCTGAAAGAGTGAGCGCGGGTACAGGGCCACCGACGACGATAATAGGGCATAATTAAAAGCTGCTTTTTCGGAAATTTTCATTGAAGGTCTCCTTAAAATTAGACCGGAGACCGGGGACAGGAGACGGCAGTTTACCTTAACTAGCCGGTCTTCGGTCTCCGGTCAGCTTAATGGAATGGAACCAGCATCAACGCCTGTTGCGGCGGGCTGAACCACTCGCAGCCGGTGGCGGTGACCAGGATTTCTTCTTCCAGGCTGATGTAACCAAACTCGGAGCGGACGCCCAGTTCCAGAGTAAAAACGCCGTTTTCGGCAATTTGGCTGTAGGGCTTGTTCCCATACCGTTCCCAGCGCGGGTAAAAGCCCATCCCGCCGTCGTGGGCGTAGCGGCCTACAGAATGGCCCAAAGCATGAGGATATTCGGGATAGCCGGCCTTGACCAGGTATTCGCGGGCCACCGCGTCCACCTCCCAGCCTTGCACGCCAGGCCGCACAAAATCCGCCGCCGCTTGAATGGCCCCGACCACCGCCTCGAATATTTTGACCACTTCCGGCGGCGCTTCGGTTTCTCCCTCCCGCAAAAAATACCAGACCCGCTGGTGGTCCGAGCAGTAACCATTGACCTTAACCCCAAAATCCATGTTGAGGGTATACCCCGGCGCAATCTTTTCATCCGATGCGCCGACGTGTCCCCAGGGTGAGTTGGGGCCGGCGTTCAAACCAGGGCAAAAGTCGGCCTCCCAGGAGGTTTCGACGCCACGCTGCCGGACCTGCTCATGCACAAATTGGTAAATCTCTTTCTCCGACAGGCCGGGCCGGAGCCAGGCCCCGGTTGCCTCAAAGATTTCCATAGCGATGTCGTTGGCCCCGCGCATCAGGTTCAATTCCCGGGGCGTTTTACGTCCACGCCAGGCATCCACAAACGCTTCGGCTGAAACCAGCCGCTCCAGCCAGGGCGTTCCCCGCAAATACTCTTGCAGATTGAGGAACATACCGTAAGTCAGCCCGTCGGCGCTGACATCGCTGCGGCTGTAGTTAAGGCCGATGGTGCGGGGATTCAGCCGGGTCAGCACCCGAACTAACTCGTCGCGGATGGATTGAGTGTAGGGAATCACTTCGTCGAACAGGCGCAGCCGGCGAATAGCTTCGTCGTCGCCCTGGCCGGCGATAGCAATCCGCTGTCCGCCCCGGCCAAATATAAACGCAGCTTCCCAGACTGCATTCAAAGGGCCAAGCAGTTTGATCACTGGGTCGGTGTGCTCGGCCGTTTCCCGCACAAACACCAGCCAGGCATCAAGATTAAACTCGGCCAAAAGCTGGCCGGCTTGCTTTATTTTTTCCTGATAGACATCCATATTGCTCCTTTTGTTTCAAAGGCTAAGGCTGAGGCTAAGAAGGATAAGCTTAGCCTTAGCCTCAGCCTTAGCCTCTCTTACTCAAAGCCGCATGTGCGGGTCGAGGGCATCGCGCAGGGCGTCGCCCATAAAATTGATACACAGGATGGTGATAAAGATCATCACCCCCGGAAAGATTGCCAGCCAGGGTGCGGACCAGATCAAATCCTGGGCGTTTTTGAGCATGTTGCCCCAACTGGGCAGCGGCGGCTGAATCCCCAGGCCGAGGTAGCTGATGGCCGTTTCGGTCAGAATAGCTTCGCCCACGGTCAGGGTGGCGGTAACGACGACCGGAGCGATGGCGTTGGGCAGGATATGGCCCCACATAATCCGCACATTTTTAACGCCCAGACAGCGGGCCGCCATCACAAAATCCTGTTCTTTCAAGGACAGAAAAAGGGCGCGCATGACCCGGGCAATGATCATCCAGTTGAGAAAACCGATGGACAGAATAATGGTCGGCAGGGTAGAGCCGAGAAAGACGGTCAGGGCGATAATCAGGAAGATGCCGGGGATGCTCAACATGGCATCGGTGAAACGCATGATCGCGCCATCGGCCAGGCCGCCAAAGTAACCGGCCACCGCGCCCAATAGAACGCCGACCACGATGGAGACGACCATCGCCAGCAAACCGATGGCCAGTGAAATCTGGCCGCCGTAGATGATGCGGGCGAAAATGTCACGCCCCACCTGGTCGGTGCCGAACCAATGCTCGGCGCTGGGCGGCTGATTAATCACCAGCGGGTCGGGCCGAAAAGCGGCGTCGCGCGGCACAAACAGCAGCGGCCCCAGCGTTACAGCAGCGACAACTACCAGCAAGGCCAGCGTGGCCATCACCCCGGCCCGGTGACGCAAAAAGCGCCGTCCGGCCAACTGCCACAAGCCGGGCGGGTTTTTCTCGATGCGCGGCGGCCTGGGACGATCCAGCGCCAGAACTTGCCCGATTTCTTTCACGATGCGTCTTGGAGGCGGATGCGTGGGTCAATAAAAGCGTATGAAATATCGGCGATGAGGTTGCACAGCACCACCAGAATGGAAATCAACACCAGGATGCCCATGAGCACCGGGTAATCCACCCACACGGCGTGTTCCCAATACATGCGGCCCATGCCTGGCCAGGCAAAAACCTGCTCCACAATCAACGCCCCACCGAAGAGAAAGGGAATATCCAACAAAACCAGGGTCAGCAGGGGAATGAGCGCATTTTTGAGGGCGTGCCGACCCACCACCACGCGACCGGCCAATCCCTTGGCATGGGCGGTACGGACGTAATCCTGGTTGAGCACTTCCAGCATGCTGGAACGCAAATAGCGGCTGTAACGGGCGATGGAGTTGAGCGACAGCACCGCTACGGGCAAAACCAGATGTCGCAGCAGTTCCACCAGCGACGGCTCGCCGCGAATCGGATACATGCCGGCGGCGGGCAGTGAAGGCAGCCCCCATTCCTTGAATTTGACTGCAAAGATGATGATGAGCATCAAGCCAAACCAGAAGCCGGGCATGGAATAACCAAAGAAGGAGATGCCAGTGACAAAATAATCGCCAACGGAATATTTGTGGGTGGCGGCGTAAATGCCCAGCGCCACCGAGACCACGACGGTGAAAACAAACGCTGTGACCATCAGGATAAGGGTATTGGGCAAGCGTTGGAAGATCATGGCCAGCACATCCTGGTGGGTTAGAAAAGATTGGCCCCAGTTGCCGGTCACAATATTACGCAGCCAGTACAGATATTGCACGTAAACCGGCTTATCAAAGCCATAGGTTTTCTCCAGACGGGCCAGATCTTCGGCGGTGATGCTGGGGTTGGAGGCGTAAACTGCCATCGGGTCGCCGGAAGCGTGCAGCAGAAAAAAAGTGATGAGGGTAATCCCCAACAGCACCGGGATCGAAATCAAAATTCGACGGATGATATAACGGGCCATAGCCGCCTCGGAGAGGAGAAGAAACTAAGCCGGGAAATGGAGTCCAAACCTTGGTTTGGAATAACCAAAGCAAGCTTTGGACTCCAGGATAACTTTACTCCGCTACCGACCACTCGTGGTAATTGTAGTGGTGCCAGCCAAAAACGGTCGGCTTTAGCCCCTGGACGCGATTATTGTAGGCAATGATGTTCAGGGTGTCATAGGTGTAGAGGGTCACGTATTGGTCATAGATCAACTTTTGGGCTTCTTTGATGCAGGCCACCCGCTTATCCGGGTCAAGTTCGGTCACAGAACATTCAAGGGCTTCGTCAACCGCCGGGTCGGAAAAGCCCCAGGAGTTGGTGCCGGCCGGGTTCTTCTCACAATCTTTGATGGTGCTGGTCAAAAAGAAATCCGACCACTCGGCGGTAATGTCAATGCCCGGTGGAAAGTTGGTGAAACCCATCATATCAAAGGCGCTTTTGCCAAAGATGCCGTCGTCGGCGCAGCTACCGTAGAGGGTGGCCGCCGGATAGTTGTCAATGATCATCTCGGCCCCAATATCGGCCAGATTTTGCTGAAAAAAGACCTGCATATTCTCGCGGATGGGGTCGCCGGTGGTCATGGAATGTTTGAAGCTGAGCCGGACGCCATCCTTCTCGCGGATGCCGTCGGCCCCGACCGTCCAGCCGGCCTCATCGAGCAGTTTCTTGGCCCCTTCGGGGTCGTAAGGAACGGGCTTGAGTTCTTCATTAAACCAAGTGGTGTTGTCCAGCTCCGTTACGGCTACCTGACCATAACCTTGCAGAATCTTGTCCACGACGGTAAAGCGATCCATACCCATGCTCAACGCCTTGCGCACGTTAATGTCGGAGAAGATGGGATGAGGCTTGGTCAGGTCTTTAGGATCGCGCAGGTTGAAGTAATAGCGCTCAATGGCCACGCCGGGGATGGCCGAAACGGTCAGGTTTTCGATCTGTTCCAGTTCGGGAATCTGGTTTTCGGGCAGCTCGTAGCCCAGGTCTACATCGCCGGTGCGGAGCAGGGCAATCAGAGTATTGATGTCGGGCACAAACTTAAAGATAATGCTCTCCAGCTTGGCCGGAATGGGCGCGTCGGGGTTAGCTACCACCTCCAGGCGATCACCGGGAATCCACTCTTTGAACATAAACGGACCATTGCCAATCGGTTTGCGGGCAAATTCGCTGTTGCCGGGGTCGGGCACACCTTCCAGGGCGTGTTTGGGCAGAATGGGCAGGGCCAGGGTGGTTGGGGCAAACGGGGCATAAGGCTCATTCATATTGATGATAGCAGTTAGCTCATCAGGGGTGTCAATGGAGCCAATCTTATTCCAACCCGCGGTGGTCTGGGCTTTGGTATCGGGGTTCATAATGAACTCCCAGGTAAACTTAAAGTCCGCCGAGGTAACCGGCTGGCCATCATGCCATTTGAAACCCTCTTTGAATTTGAGGGTGTAGGTTTTGCCATCTTCCGAGATGCCGCCGTTTTCCAGGGTTGGCACTTCGGCCAGCATTTCGGGTACCAGCTCATCCTTATCGTTCAGGGCCAGCGGCGCGTAATACATGGCGTAAATAATCGCATAAGTGTGGGCCTGGTAGAAAATCGGCCCAATCAAGCCTTTGGGTTCCTGCCACTCGCCAACCACGACCGTTCCACTGAAATCGCCGGCCGGGGCGGCTTCAGCAGCCGGTTCTTCCGTCGCCACCGGTTCAGCCGCGGCTTCTTCGGTCGCCGGTGCTTCGGTGTCTGCTGGCGCGGACGCTTCTTCTGGTGCTTCGGTCGCTGCTGGGGCGGCTACTTCCGGGGTGGCGGCTGGGCTACATGCCCCTGCCAGCATGGCCAGGGCCAGAATAACCAGACAGTTCAAGAATTGAGGCTTAAATTTTGCTGCCATCTTTTGACTCCTCCTACTTTTTTTGGTTCAACGTTTGACGTACTCCTCCAATTCCAGACTATACGCTAATCGCGATTCACCTCCTTTCGCAGCGGATATTATACTTGAACAGCCCACCCTCTTGACAAGGACTATTAGGGTCAACTTGTGATACTGACAGTATCAGTCAGGCGAGGGTAAGCAAAAAGACTCCTGATCGTTGCCGGTCAGGAGCTAGAGGTAGAGTACTTGTAAAATAAGAACCCAAATCCTTGTCCAATTTTGCTCCATCGTCCAGTTAAGTGTTACAATAGGCTCAAGCATAAGTCTAGCGACTCCACTCTCCTACCCTCCTTATAACGACCGGAACTCGGCGGAGCCTCGGGACTTAGAAGTTCCCGTCGGTTTCGTCCAGTTCCTGAAGCGCTAACTTAATGACCTTGAAAGTTTGATCTAACTGAACTCTAACGACGTAGCGGGCTGAAGGGCGCGCTCAATGACGAGTCAAAATCCTACCCGCTGTCTGCACAGACCGCTAAGGGTAGGGTTTTTTGTTTTACCGGAGGTAATCTATGCAATTTGCGGACCTTTTGGGTTCCGAAGCGTTGACCTTTGACGATGTCTTACTGGTCCCTGGTTTTGCCGAGGTGCTGCCGTCTGAGGTAGACCTCAGCACCCGCCTGCACGAAAAACTGGCCCTCAACATCCCGGTCCTCTCGGCGGCGATGGACACCGTCAGCGAGGCCCGGCTGGCCATTGCTCTGGCCCGTCAGGGAGGGCTGGGCGTGATCCACCGCAACCTCAGCCCGGCCGAGCAGGCCGTCGAGGTGGACAAGGTCAAACGTTCCGAAGCCGGCATGATCGTAGACCCGATCACCCTCGGTCCCGAGGCCACCCTGGCCGAAGCGGAAGCGATCATGTCGCGCTACCATATTTCCGGCGTGCCCATCACCGACAAGGGCCGGCTGGTCGGCATCCTGACCAACCGTGATGTTCGCTTTGCCACCGACCCCGCCGCCCCCATTCGCGTCTATATGACCTCGACCGGGCTAATCACCGCCCCCGTCGGCACCTCGCTCGACGAGGCCAAAGCCATCCTGCACCGCCACCGCATCGAAAAGCTGCCCCTGGTGGACGAAACCTTCCATCTGCGCGGTCTGATTACCTACAAAGACATCCTCAAAAAGCGCGACTTCCCCCACCAGGCCACCGACAGCCAGGGCCGCCTGCTGGTCGCGGCGGCAGTCGGCGTGGGCGAGGACCTGGACGAACGGCTGGAGCGGCTGCTCGACGCCGGGGTGGATGCCCTGGCCGTAGATACCGCCCACGGCCACTCGGCCAGCGTGCTGCGAGCCGTCCGTCGAATCAAGCTGATAACCTCGCAAACGCCAGTTCTGGCCGGCAATGTTGTCACCGCCGAGGGTACGGCGGCCCTGATCGAAGCCGGGGCCGATGTCATCAAGGTTGGCGTGGGGGCCGGCTCGATCTGCACCACCCGTATTGTGGCCGGCATCGGCGTGCCCCAGATTACGGCCATCGCCGCCTGTGCAAAAGCCGCTCAACCCAAAGGCGTTCCCATTATCGCCGATGGCGGCATCAAATATTCGGGCGACATCGTTAAGGCCCTGGCTGCCGGGGCCAACGCGGTCATGTTAGGGTCGCTCCTGGCCGGGCTGGAAGAATCGCCCGGCGAGATGGTCATCTACGAAGGCCGGCGCTTTAAGGAATATCGCGGTATGGGGTCCTTGGGGGCCATGAAAGGCCGGGCCAGAGATCGCTACGCCTCCGGGCAAAACTCCGAAAGCGGGGGCAAAGTAGTGCCAGAAGGTATTGAAGGCCAGATGCCCTACAAAGGGCATCTGGCCGATTACATGGTCCAATTGATGGGCGGCCTGCGTTCCGGTATGGGCTACGTCGGCGCGGCCAGCCTGCCGCTGCTGCGCCAGCAGGCCAAATTTGTGCGCATCACCAACGCCGGACTGATTGAAAGCCACCCCCACAGCGTCATTGTCACCAAAGAAGCGCCAAATTACCAGGTGAGGAGTAGGGAGTAAAATGAGGCGAAGACGCGAGGGTGCGATGAGGCGAAGAACCTTTCGCCTCATCACCTCACGTCTCATCGCGTCCTTTATTTACAAAGGAGTCGTCACGAGCCAGACGGCACACCACCGACGCGCAGCGTGAAAATGGAGTGCAAGGCTTGCCTTGCGACTTGGCAAAGCAAGCTTTGCACTCCAGTAGTCTATTTTCAGAGGCGTGTTCACGAACCTGTGGCACGCCACCAACAATGAAAATGTCTTTCGGCGGTCAGCCGTCGGCGGTCTATTTATGAAGGAGAAAAGCTGGACTTCCCATGATCTACCGGGTCGAAGTTTCCACCAAACCAGAGTTCCCCGACGCGCGCGGCGAAGCGATCCGGCAGCAGGCCGGGGCGCTGGGGGTCGAAAACCTGCGCACCGTCGCCGTGACCGATCTCTACTTTTTGCAAGGCGACCTGGATGAGCCAACCGTCCAGCGTCTCACCAACGCCCTGCTCCACGATCCTGTCGTCGAACAAGCCACCTGGCAGCCGCTCGCCCCCCTCGCCGAAAACAATCTCCAATCTCCAATCTCCAACCCCCACCCCCCCTTCACCCTCGAAGTCACCCTCCTGCCCGGCGTCACCGACAGCGTGGCCGAAAGCCTGCTCGAAGGCAGCCGTCTGCTGGGGCTGACCGGGCTGGCTGCGGCGGCCACCGGCAAACGCTACACCCTCACCGGTCCCCTCGACGAACCGACCGCCCGGCGCATCGCCGACCGTTTACTGGTCAACGAGGTCATCCAGACCTACACCCTCAACGGGTTCATCGCTCCACCCTTTATCACCAGCCTCCCCGACCCAGACGGCACGGCCCAGGTCGAGATCATCTCCCTGACCGAGGCCACCGACACCGAACTGGAACATCTCAGCGCCGTCCGGCGGCTGTCGCTCGATCTGGCCGAAATGCAGGCCATCCAGAACTATTACCGCCGGGAAGGGCGCGAACCCAGCGATGTCGAACTGGAAATGCTGGCCCAAACCTGGTCCGAACACTGCGTCCACAAAACCTTCAAAGCCTTCATCACGTATGAAGAAAAGGATGAAGGCGGAAGGATGAAGGATGAAGCGAAGAGCTTTCATCCTTCATCCTTCATCCTTCATCCTTCCCAAATTGACGGCCTGCTCAACACCTACATCCGCGCCGCCACCGAGCGAGTCAACAAGCCCTGGGTGCGCTCGGCTTTTGTAGACAACGCCGGGGTGATTGCTTTTGACGAAAATTTTGACCTGGCCTTCAAGGTAGAAACCCACAACCACCCCTCGGCCCTGGAGCCGTTTGGCGGGGCCAATACCGGCGTCGGCGGGGTGGTGCGTGATATTATCGGCGTCAGCGCCCGGCCCATCGCTAACACCGATGTCCTCTGCTTCGGCCCGCCCGATTTGCCGCTGGCCGACCTGCCTGCCGGGGTGCTGCACCCGCGCCGCATCGCCGCCGGAGTTACCGCCGGCATCGAAGATTACGGCAACAAGATGGGCATTCCGACTGTCAACGGGGCGGTGTTGTATGATCCCGGCTACACCGCCAACCCGCTGGTCTTTTGCGGCTGCCTGGGGCTGGTCCCGCGTGGAGCGCACGTCACCCAACCCAACCCCGGCGACCGGGTGGTGGTCATTGGCGGGCGCACCGGCCGGGATGGGCTGCGCGGCGCGACCTTTTCCTCGATGGAAATGACCCACGAAACGGGCGCAGTCGCCGGCAGCGCGGTCCAAATCGGCCACCCCATCCACGAAAAACAGACCCTCGAAGCGGTGCTGCTGGCCCGCGCCGAAGGCTTGTACACTGCCATTACCGACTGCGGAGCCGGCGGCCTGTCCTCGGCCATTGGCGAGATGGCCCAGGAATTGGGGGCCGTCATCCACCTGGAGCGGGTCCCGCTCAAATACCCCGGCCTGAAACCCTGGGAAATCTGGCTGAGCGAAGCCCAGGAGCGTATGGTTCTGGCCGTGCCCCCGGCGGCCTGGCCGCGCTTGCAGGCCATCTGCCAGGGCTTGGACATCGAAGCGACCGATCTGGGCGTTTTCAGCGGCAGCGGCTGCCTGGAACTGTGGTATCATCAGCAGCAGGTGGGCCGGCTGGCAGTCGAATTTTTGCACCACGGCCTGCCCCGGCGTCACCTCCAAGCGGTCTGGACCGCCCCGGCTCTGACCACCGAAGAGCTTCCCTGTCCCCTCGATTTAACCGCCGACCTGCTGGCCCTGCTGGCCCGGCCCGACACCCGCAGCAAAGAGGCTATTGTCCGCCAGTACGATCACGAGGTGCAGGGCGGCAGCGTGGTCAAACCTTTTGTCGGCCCGGCGGGTCTTGGTCCCGGCGATGCCGCCGTCCTGGCTCCGCTCGACGCTCTGCGCGACTTGCCGCCGGGTGCGCCGGTGCGCGGAGTGGCCCTATCCGCCGGCATCAATCCGGCTTATGGCCGGCTGGACCCTTACGCGATGGCCTGGGCCGCCATAGACGAGGCCATGCGCAACTGTGTGGCCGTAGGGGCCGACCCCGACCAGGTGGCCCTGCTGGACAATTTCTGTTGGGGCAACCCCAAGCTGCCCGACCGGCTGGGCAGCCTGGTCCGCTGCGCCCAGGGCTGCTACGACGCGGCGGTGGCCTATAACGCCCCTTTTATCTCCGGCAAAGACAGCTTGAACAACGAGTACACCGGGGCCGACGGCCAGAAGCACGCCATCCCCGGCACCCTGCTCATTTCGGCGGTGGGCATTGTGCCGGATGTGGCCCGCACCGTCACGTCGGATCTGAAACAGCCCGGCAACCGGCTGTATCTGCTCGGCCTGACCGGGGCCGAACTGGGCGGCTCGGCCTACTACCAGCAGCACGGGCTGGCCGGCGGGCAAGTTCCGCAGCCACCCGCGGCCGGGCTTGAAACCTTCCGGGCGCTGCACCGGACCATCAGCGCGGGATTGGTTCGCGCCTGCCACGACTGCTCCGAAGGCGGGCTGGCCGTCGCTGCGGCGGAGATGGCGCTAGGCGGTGGGCTGGGGTTGGAATTGAACTTGGCCGCCGTGCCCCACGTTCCCGGCCTTGAGCGGGCCGATGCCATTGCTTTCAGCGAGTCGTTGGGCCGTTTTTTGATTGAGGTTGCGCCGGAGGATGCGCCTGCTTTTGAGACCGAATTGGATGGGCTACCACTGGCCCTTGTGGGGACGGTTCGGACGGACACCAAGCTGCTATTTTATGGCTCGAACTATCAGCCCGTCATTGAGACCAACTTGCCAGCCATCGAGCACGCCTGGCGAGGGCATTTGTAGATGGGATGGCTTCTTGTACAGTCAGCAAAGAGTTGTTACGCAGAGGGACACAGAGAAGTCACAGAGCTTCACAGAGGAATTTTCAGATTCTCCGCGTGTCTCTGTGAAGTCTCCGCGTAACTCTGCGTTCCTTTTTGACTCTGGTTTGTCCCGGTAAAATCGGCGCAGTATGCGTTATCTGCGTGCTATTGAGCCTTGATACATTAAATATAGGAACCACCTGAATAGATGAAACCCAAAATCCTCATCCTCCACGCCACCGGCTCTAACCGCGACCGCGACGTGGCCTGGGCCTGCGAGCTGGCCGGCGGACTGCCGGAGATTGTCCACATCAACAGCCTGGCGGCCGGCGAGCGGCGGCTACTGGATTACCAGATGTTGGTCCTGCCCGGCGGCTTTTCCTACGGCGACGACCTGGGCGCGGGCAAATTGTGGGCCGTGGCCCTGCGCCACCGGCTGGCCGGCGAAGTGGCCGCCTTTATCGCCGCCGGGCGGCCGGTGTTGGGCATTTGCAACGGCTTCCAGGCTTTGGTCAAAGCCGGGCTGCTGCCGGGCGGCAGCGATCCGGCCAATGGTTCGACCACTAGCGCCACCCTCACCCGCAACGCCTCGGCCCAGTTCGAGTGCCGCTGGGTCTATTTGCAGCCGCAGCCTAACAGCCCGTGCGTCTTCACCCGCGGCCTGAGCGACCCGATTTACTGCCCCGTCGCCCACGGCGAGGGCCGCTTTGTGGCCCGTGATGCCGCCGCCCTCTCCGAAATCGAAGCCAGGGGCGGCGTTGCCCTGCGTTATGTGGACGCCCAGGGCCAGCCGTCGGGTTATCCCTGGAACCCCAACGGCTCTCAGGCCGGGATTGCCGGGGTCTGTAATTCAGGGGGAACCATCCTGGGGCTGATGCCCCACCCGGAAAACCATCTTTTCCCGCCGCAGCACCCCCAATATCATCGCGGCCAGCGCGGCCTGTCGGGTCTGCCGCTGTTTGAGAATGGGATTCGTTACGCCGGAGAGCTTTGAAAAGGATGAAGGCGGAAGGATGAAGGATGAAATTTTTTCCGCCTTCCGCCTTCATCCTTCATCCTTTCCAGAGAGGTGAGTGATGCTGTCCATTGAAGAATTGATTGCCGCCATCCCCCACACCCTGCTGCGGGTGGATTTGCCGGGGTTGGGGCCTCGGCTGGAGGGCAAGGTGCGCGATATTTACCTGGCCGGGGGGCAGCGGGTCTTGATCACCACCGACCGGGTTTCGGCCTTTGACCGGGTGCTGGGGGCGATTCCCTACAAAGGCCAGGTGCTCAACCAGCTTAGCGCCTGGTGGTTTGAGCAGCTTGCGCCCATCGTTGCCAACCATGTGGTGGCCGTGCCCGACCCTAATGTGACCATCGCCCGTGAAGCCGAGGCCCTGCCGGTTGAGGTGATTGTGCGCGGCTACCTCACCGGCGTTACCTCGACCTCGCTCTGGACGTTGTATAACCAAGGGGTCGAACGGCCCTACGGCCTGGAGCTACCGCCGGGCCTGGCTAAAAACGACCCGCTGCCCGAGCCGGTCATCACCCCGACCACCAAAGCCAGCGGCGGCGCGCACGACGAGCGCCTGACCTGCGCCGAAGTGGTCGAGCGGGGACTGGTAACGCCCGACTTGTGGACCGAAATCCAGCGGCTTGCCCTGGCGATTTTCAAACAGGGCCAGGCCATCGCCCGGCAGGCCGGCCTCATCCTGGTAGATACCAAGTACGAATTTGGCCTGATTGACGGCCGGCCGGCCCTGATTGACGAAGTTCACACCCCCGACTCCAGCCGCTACTGGCAGGTTGAAGGGTACGAGGCGGCGCGGTCGGCGGGGGAAGAGCCGGAGAATTTCGACAAAGAATTTCTGCGTCTGTGGTTTGCGCAGCAGG
The DNA here is from genome assembly GCA_023151115.1 of Anaerolineae bacterium. The sequence continues at coordinate 108,931 of JAKLJP010000013.1, read as the reverse complement.
GCTACCGGGGCGAGGGCCAGCCGCCCCCCATGCCGCCCGAATTTGTGGCCCAGGTCGCCCAACGCTACATCGCCGCCTACGAGCGGCTGACCGGCCAACCCTTTGTTCCCGGCCCGCAGCCGGCCGACGAGCGGATACGGCGGGTGTGGGGCAAAGGCTATAAGGCTTTTCCAAGACAATAAATCGTCAGTTCGCGTGGTACGTGGTGCGTAGTGCGTGGCACATTTACCTTACGCACCACGCACCACGTATTTAAAGTCTGGATTTGCCTGGAAGGAGATTTAAATGACAGACAACTGGCCCCCGGACGATGACCTATTAGACCGGCCCCGCGAAGCCTGCGGCGTTTTTGGCATTTACGCCCCCGGCAGCGATGTAGCCCGGCTGACCTTTTTTGCCCTGTACGCCTTGCAGCATCGCGGCCAGGAAAGCGCCGGTATCGCCAGCAGCGATGGCCGGATGGCCTATCTGCACAAGGGCATGGGGCTGGTGGCGCAGGTGTTTAATGAAGAAAACCTGGCCCCCTTAAAGGGCCATCTGGCTATTGGTCAAAATCGCTACTCGACTACCGGCTCGTCGCACATCCGCAACGCTCAACCCTATTTAATCGAAACCATTTATGGTCCCTTGGGGGTGGGACACAATGGCAACCTGACCAACGCCCTGACCCTGCGCCGGCGGCTGTTGGAGCGAGGCGTCGGGCTGACCTCCTCCAGCGACAGTGAGGTCATCACCCAAATGCTGGCCGCGCCGCCGCCGACGCCCGGCTATTACAAGCCCGATTGGGAAGAGCGAATTATGGCTTTTATGGCTGAAGCCGAAGGGGCCTACTCGCTGGTTATCCTGACCCGCGACGCGGTGTTTGCCGTGCGCGACCCGTTGGGCCTGCGCCCGCTTTGCATAGGTCAACTCGGGGGACACGGCGGCTACGTCGTCGCCTCGGAGTCGTGCGCTCTGGGCACGATTGGCGCGGAGTACGTGCGGGAAGTTCGTCCCGGCGAGATTGTCCGGCTGGATCGGAAAGGGCTGCGCAGTCACCAGGGCCGGCAGGCCGGTACGCCGGGGGCCTTGTGCGTGTTTGAATATGTCTATTTCGCCCGGCCTGACAGCATGCTCGAAGAGCAGATTGTCCATCGGGTGCGCCAGCGGTTGGGCGCGGAACTGGCCCGCGAAGCTCCGGCCCAGGCCGATGTGGTGGTCGGCGTACCCGACTCGGCCACTCCGGCGGCCATTGGCTACGCCCAGGCCTCGGGCATCCCCTACAGCGAGGGCCTGACCAAGAACCGCTACATTGGCCGGACTTTTATCCAGCCGGATGACCAGCTCCGCAAGTCGGGCATTCACCTCAAGTATAACCCGCTCACGGCCAACCTGACTGGGAAACGGGTGGTGCTGATTGACGATTCGATTGTGCGCGGCAATACCGCCGGGCCGCTGGTCCGGCTGTTACGCGAAGGCGGCGCAACGGAGGTCCATCTGCGGGTCTCGTCGCCGCCGGTACGCCACCCTTGCTTTATGGGGGTGGATATGGCTACCCACGAGGAGTTGATTGCCCACCGCAAGTCGGTCGAGGCTATCCGGGAACATATCGGGGCCGACAGTCTGGCTTTTCTCTCCCACGAGGGCATGATGCGGGCAGTCCGGCAGGCTCAGGCCGAAGCCGGTTCGGTGGAAATGGATCAACCCTGCGGCCATTGCAGCGCCTGCTTCACCGGTCAATATCCCGTTCATCTGGACGAGTGGTGGCTGCACAAAGAGCACGAAAAGCTGATTTTTGAGGATATGTGGGGATAAGATGACCGCCGACGAGTGAGGAAGATGGAGTCCAAAGCTTGCTTTGGCTTTTCCAAACCAAGGTTTGGACTCCATTACTTTTGTGATCAGTGGTTGTGAGGTACAGATGACTCAACCGATCAACATCCTTGTCATTGGCCGGGGGGGGCGGGAACACGCCCTGGCCTGGAAGTTGGCTCAATCGCCGCGAGTGGCTAAAGTTTGGGTGGCGCCGGGCAACGGCGGCACGGCCCAGAGCCGGACCGGAGCCGCGCCCATCGCCAATGCCCCCTTGTCCGAAAGCGACGCAGCCGGGCTGGTGGATTTTGCGCGGCGGGAGCAAATCGGGCTGGCGGTGGTCGGCCCGGAAGCGACGCTGGCCGCTGGACTGGTAGATACCTTCCAGGCCGCCGGACTGCCCTGCTTTGGCCCCAGCCGGGCGGCGGCCCAAATCGAAGCTTCCAAAGCCTTCGCCAAGGCATTTATGGCCCGCCATCACCTTCCGACCGGGCGCTATGCCGTTTTTAGCGAACTGCCGCCGGCCCTGGCTCACCTGCGGGCGGTGGATTATCCGGTGGTCATCAAGGCGTCGGGGTTGGCGGCGGGTAAAGGGGTTATTGTGCCGGACTCGCCGGAGGAAGCTGAGGAAGCCCTACGCCAGATTATCGCCAGGCGAGTTTTTGGCGCAGCGGGCGATGAGGTACTAATCGAGGAACGCTTGGCCGGGCCGGAGGTTTCGATTTTGGCCTTTTGCGATGGCCGCACCGTTGTCCCAATGCCGGCGGCCCAGGACCACAAACGCATCTTTGATGGCGATGCCGGGCCGAATACAGGTGGGATGGGCGCTTATGCCCCCGCCCCCCTGGTCACGCCTACGCTACTGGACGAGATGGCGCAGACGATTTTGCAACCGGCTGTGGATGGCCTGCGGAGCGAAGGCCGGCCCTACGTCGGCGTGTTGTATGCCGGGTTGATGCTGACCAAGACCGGGCCGCAGGTGTTGGAGTTCAACTGCCGCCTGGGCGACCCCGAAACCGAGGCCATCTTGCCCCTGCTACAAAGCGACCTGGCCGTTATTTTTCAGGCATGTTTGGATGGCGCATTAGATCAGGTCGAGGTGGTGTGGCAGGCCGGGGCGGCGGCGACGGTAGTGGCTTCGTCGAAGGGCTATCCGGGCAGTTATTCCACCGGGCGCGAGATCAGCGGTCTAGCCGAAGCCGAAGCGATGGAGCGGGTGGTGGTCTTCCACGCCGGCACCCGCCAGACCGAGGCCGGCCAAGTGGTCACCGATGGCGGGCGGGTGCTGGCTGTAACCGGCTGGGGCGATACCCTGCGCGATGCGCTGAGTCAAGCTTACGCCGGTCTGGAGCGGATTCATTTTGAAGGCATGCATTTCCGGCGGGATATTGGGGCTAAGGCGGTGAACGATGAAACCCATCAGCTATCGTGAGGCCGGGGTAGATATTGAGGCCGGGGCGCGAGCGGTTCAGCTTATGAAAGCGGCAGTCCAGGCCACCTATGGCCCCGAAGTATTGGCCGGGATTGGCGCGTTTGGCGGCTTGTTTGAGGCATCGGCCTTGCAAGGGATGAACGCGCCGGTGCTGGTCGCCTCGACGGATGGGGTGGGAACCAAGACCAAAATCGCCGCCGCACTGGGCCGGTTCGAGACTATTGGTTTTGATCTGGTCAACCACTGCGTCAACGATATTTTGGTGCAGGGGGCGCGGCCGCTCTTTTTTCTGGACTACATCGCCGCCAGCCGGCTCAACCCGGAGATGGTGGCGCAGGTGGTCGGCGGGTTGGCGGCGGCCTGCCAGGCAGTTGGCTGTGCGTTGTTGGGCGGCGAAACCGCCGAAATGCCGGGGGTTTATGAACCTGACGAGTTCGATCTGGTCGGCACAATTGTGGGGGTGGTGGAGCGCCGGCAGATTATTGACGGCCAGACGCTTGTCCCCGGTGATGCCATTATCGGCCTGGCTTCGACGGGGCTGCACACCAACGGCTACTCCTTGGCCCGGCGGGTTTTCGAGGGCTGGGATTTGCAGGCCACTGTGCCTGAATTGGGGCAGCCGTTGGGCGAGGCGTTGCTGGCCCCGCACCGGACTTACCTGGCCGAGGTGCAGCAGCTTGAGGCAGCCGGGATCAAGATCAAGGGGCTGGTCCACATCACCGGCGGGGGATTGATGGATAACCCACCGCGCATTTTGCCGGCGGGGGCCGCCGTTCGCTTACAGCGAGGAAGCTGGCCCATCCCGCCCATTTTTCGCCTGATCCAGCGGGTGGGTAACATCGAGGAAGAAGAGATGGCCCGAACGTTTAATCTTGGCCTGGGGATGCTGGTCATGGTGTCCGGTGAGGAGGTTGATTCGGCGCTGCGCTTATTAGGCAACGGGGTCTGGCGAGTAGGGGAGATTATTTCAGCCAATGGCGGAGCGGTGGTCCAAATTGGGTGACAAGGACTCGGTGAAACGCTTGGCAGTTTTTATCTCCGGCAACGGCTCCAACTTGCAGGCCATCATTGACGCCATTCACGCCGGTCAATTGGCCGCCCGGATCGAGCTGGTGGTTTCCAATCGCCGGGATGCTTATGGCCTGATACGGGCCAAAGAAGTCAATATTCCAACCCTCTATTTTCCGCTGAAACCCTATCTCGAGTCCGGCCAATCCCGCGAGCAGTATGACCTCGCCCTGGCCGAGCGGGTGGCCGCCTACCAACCCGATCTGATTGTCTTGGCCGGCTGGATGCATGTGCTCAGCGCGGCTTTTCTGGAGCGTTTTCCGCAGCGGGTGCTAAACCTGCATCCGGCTTTGCCCGGCTGCTTTGCCGGTACTCACGCCATCGAGCGCGCTTATGCCGCGTTTCAACGGGGCGAAATTGACCACACCGGGATTATGGTTCATTGGGTGGTACCGGAGATTGACGCCGGCCCGGTTATTGCTACAGCAGAAGTGCCCATTTATTCCGCTGACAGCCTGGCTACCCTCGAAAGCCGGGTTCACACCGCCGAGCATCACCTGCTGGTCGAGGCCATCAGAAAAGTGAGCGACCCCCGTCTTACCCGGTAAAATTTAACCTCTATATCGGTCATGAGGCTGGAAGGTTGAAAGTTAGCAGCTCGGCTACCACAGTTTCCAGAGGGGTTGTTGCCTCGATTTGGCTCAAAATCTCGGCAAGAGGAGTATCGGTCAAGCGGGCCAGAATTTGCTCGGCTCGGGCCCGCATTTGCGGCTCGCCGGCAGGATGGTTTAACGCCGGGATTAAAACCTCTAAAGCGCGCTGTTTATGGCCTTGCTGGACCAGCAGCAGGGCCATACTGATCAAACCATCAACAATGAGGGGCTGATAGTGAAATTCCCGGGCCAGCTTTAAGCCGGCCCGAAGGTAACTTTTGGCCTGGTAAACTTTGCCCAGGGACACATTAAGCCGGCCCAAGTTAAGCCAGGCGGTGGCCGTCCCGGCCAGGTCACCATTGCCCTGAGCAGTCAGCAGGCTTTCCTCATACTGCCGGTTGGCTTCGTCATATTCGCCCAACATTTCGTGGATTTCGCCCAACCAGGCCAGCGACATGCGGATCATCACCCGGTCATTTATCATTCTCTGGAAGGTCAACCCTTCTCGCAGCAGCGGAATAGCCTGGCTGTAGTTGCCGGTCTGGATGGAAAAACCGCCCAAAAAGCTGTAATTCAAGGCGATGGCCCGTGGGTTGCCGGCTTGCCTGTAGTGAGATATGCCCCGGTCAATCACCGGCTTGGCCTCATCGAACCGGCCCATTCTGGTTAAGATAATACCGAGGGTACCCAGGGCGGAGCCGAGTTCAAAGTGATTACCCCCGTTCTGCTGATAAACGGCCAGGCTCTCTTCGAGCAGTTGCCTGGCGGCAGCGTATTGGCCCAACAGCATCAGGACAATACCCAAATGATGGAGGCCGCGCCCGGTTTCCAGGTAATCCTGAAACTGGCGAGCCAGGCTCAAGCCTTGCTCAAGGTGTTGTTGCGCCTGGTCCAGGCGGGCCAAACGCATACAAAACCAGCCCTGCCGGATAAGAAGTTGAGCCAACAACTGCCGCTGCCCCGCGTCGGGGTGCTGGCTGGGCCTGGCGGCCTGGCAGTGAGCCAGGGCGTCTACAGCTTGCCGAAATATTTCCTCACCTTCGTAAAACCAGCCTTTGATCTCGTAAAAGATCCAGGCGCTTTCCAATGACTGCCCGATGAGGTCGAACCTGTTTTGAACGACAGCCCAATGCCAGGCCGCCCGCACATTTTCAAGCTCGGCGGTCACTTCGGCCAGGGCCTCAACCTGTTTTTCACCTTCCAATGGCGATTGTTGGTCTTTAAGAAAGGCGGCATAAAATTCGGCATGTCTGGCTGCGGCCGTTTGACCGGCGCTGTCCTGGCCTGATTTTTCAGCCGTGTAGCGCCGCAGCAGATCATGCCACTCATAACGGCCCTGAGCATTTCCGCTTAACCATGATTTGTCAACCAACCGCACCAGGGTGGATAAGACTGCCCCGGCGACATGCTCAGCCGCCGCAGCTTTGAACCCACTCTTAAAAACCGATAACTGGCCCAGAATCTGTTGTTCTTCCGGGGTGAGTAACTGCCAGGAATGGTCGAAAACAGCTTCGATGCTGCGCTGCCGGGGCAGTGCGTTGTGGGCCGAACTTTGCAAAAAGGCCAGATTGTCTTCGATTTCAGCCGCAATCTGCCGGCAAGACATCACCCTGATCCAGGCCGAGGCCAATTGAATAGCCAGCGGCAGCCCTTCAACCAGGCGGCAAATCCGGCCAATTTCAGCCAATTCTGCCTCGGTTGGGGTAAAACCGCTTTGCGCACGGCTGGCATTTTGCCGAAAGAGCTGCACCGCGCTACTGCCGGCCACAACCTCGCTGGTCTGGGTTGCTTCGGGTACGGGCAAACCCTTCACCTGAAAAAGCCACTCTTCTTCCAAATTGAGCCGCTCCCGCGAAGTAACCATAATCTTCACCTCCGGGGCAGTCTCTAAAATATGGCTGAGCAGAGCCAAGCCGGTTGCGGCATGGTGGTTTTCGCTTGTGTTGCGGGGCAGCATTTGGGTCCCCAATTCAGGGGAGGAGGGTTGAGCGGTGAGCAAATGCTCAAAATTGTCAAGCAGTAGCAAAATTTCTCGCTCGCGCAGGGCATTGAACAACTGCGCCTGGGGATCATTGACGCCGTGCAGCGAGAGATGAAGGGCCTCGGCGATGGCCCAAACCAGAAAATCAGCCGAAGACAGGTCGGTCAGAGGTACAAAACAGACCCCGTGCAGCAGAACCGGCTGCTGCTGGCGGGCTACTTCGAGGGCCAGACGGGTTTTGCCAATCCCTCCCGGCCCTACCAGCGTAACCAGCCGGCAGTGGGGATTAGCCAGGTAAGCATTGAGCTGTTGTAATTCGATTTTTCGACCGACAAAGGGTGTAACCTGGTCTGGCAGGTTGTTGCCGCTGAAGGCGCGGGCCGCTTTGATCCGCTGGTATAGTTGGTTGGTTTCGGGCGTGGGATCCAACCCCAATTCTTCAGCCAGCAACCGGCGGAATTTTTGATACCGTCGCAACGCTTCATTGGGTTGGCCGCAGCGAACCAACAGCCCCATCACCTGCCGCTGCGCTGCTTCATCATAGAGATCAAGATGCAGCAGCTTTTCAGCCTGACGCAAGCCTTGTTGATAGTCGCCGGCAGCCCGATGGTGCACAACCAGATAATGCAGCCCCAGATTGGCCTGGCCCTTGAGTTGTTCCCGCCGGAAAAGCGCCCAGGCTTCAAATTCACGCCCTTCGCGCAAAGAAAAACCGGCCAAAAAGTCACCCCGATAAAGATCAAGGTTGCTCTGTAATCGTTGGGCCGTTTCCACGGAGAGCGGCATGGAGGCCGAAAGCTGCGGTTGAAGCTGGCGTTGTTCGTTTTCAAATTCAGCCACATCCAGCCAGTAATCGGCGGCGTGATTAAAAGCCAATGTCTCGCGGGTGATGATCAGGTACTCATCCAGTTCGCGGCGTAACGAAGTTAGAATGGTGCGTAGATTGGTCAGCCCTTGTTTTTGGGTTCGTTCGCCCCACAACAGATCGGCCAGGGTTTCACGGGGGATGGGCTGGTTGTGGCAAACCAGATATATCAAAAGCGCCTCCGCCGCCCGTGAGGGTAATCGGCTGAGCGGCCGGCCATCTACCTCGATAGCCACATGGCCTAACAGTCGAATGATGAGTTTTTGATTCATCGGCTGCCGGTAAACGGGTTTGCAATGCCCTTATTTTGGCCTGGGGATAAGCTTTATTCTAAGCGTTTTCTGAGCGTTTTGCAAGTATCATAAAAAAGCATCTTGAAAATTCGGTTCACCTCTCTGAAGAGTCAGTAAATAGGGAGGAAATTTACCTGTACTCAACTTCTCTTTTCCACTATAGTAGCCTTGTAAAAGGCTCACCCCTCCTTCTTCCTTCACCGTCCAGAAAAAATTAATAATCTTGAATATACGGAGGTAAAGATGCTCAATTTAATTCAAGCCAGGCCTTCGGCTAGGCCCCGGCCATTGTCCTGGGCCAGCCTGACGATTGTGGTACTGCTGGCTGGGCTAATCCTGATAGCTCCACCTGTCCAGGCCGCCACTATCACCGTCAACACCACCACCGACGAAAACAACAACGATGGCGACTGCTCGCTGCGGGAGGCGATTATCGCCGCCAATACTGATACCGCTGTAGATGCATGCCTGGCCGGCAGCGGGGCCGATACCATCAGCTTGCCGGCGGACAACTACCTCCTGACTATTAGCGGCCGCAATGAAAACGCCGCCCAAACCGGCGACCTTGACCTCAGCGCCGATTTGACCATCAGTGGGGCCGGTCAGACCACGACCATTATAGATGCCGGTACGCTGGACCGAGTCTTCCACATTGGAGTCAGTAGTACCGTCGAAATCTCCGGGGTGACTATCACCGGGGGGCGGATTACCGCCAATTTTGGCGGCGGCGTCTTTGTGAACAATGGCAGCACTTTGACCCTCACCGACAGCCAGGTGATTGGCAATAGCGCTGCCAGCGGGGGTGGTGGTATCTACGTGAGTGATAGCGCCTTGACTCTGGTCAACAGCCGGGTATCTAGCAACAGCACTACCAGTGATGGCGGGGGCATCTATGCTGACGTGAGCACTGTAATCCTTACCGGCAGCCTGGTGGACCTCAACAAAGCTACCAGCGGCGGTGGTATCTACACCGGCAGTGGTACTTTGACTTTGACCAACAGCCAGATAGTGAGCAATAGCGCCAGCTACAGCGGCGGCGGGATTTATGACAGTGCCAGCACTTTGACTCTGACCAACAGCCGGATAAGCGGCAACCAGGGCGGTTATTCTGGCGGCGGGATCAATGCAGGAACCGGCAATTTAACCTTGCTCAATAGCCAGGTGGATGGCAACACCGTGGACGGAACCGGCGGCGGTATCTACCTTAGCCTCGGTACAGCGACCATCACCAACACTCTGGTCAGCACCAATACCAGCGGCTTTGCCGGGGGAGGGATTTCCAGCGGCAGCGCGTTGACCCTGGTTAACAGCACCATTAGCGGCAACAGCAGCGTAAACAATGGCGGCGGCCTTGATATTCGGATCGGGACAACCAAACTGCACAACGTCACCCTGGCCAACAACACCGCCGACTCGGATGGCGACAACGACGGCGATGGCGGCGGGGCCTACATCTTCAGCCCCGACGGTACACTCATTGCCGCTCACACCATCATCGGCGGGAATATTGACAGCAGCAGCACGGGTAATCAGCACCCCGACTGTTCCGGTACCTTGACCGTGGCAGGCTATAACCTGATCGAGAACACTACCGGCTGCACCCTGGCCGGCGACCTCACCGGGAATATTGCCGGCCTCAGCCCCACCCTCGGCCCACTGCAAAACAACGACGGTCCCACATTTACCCACGCCCTGCTGATGGGCAGTCCGGCCATTGACGCCGGCAACCCGGCCGGCTGTTTAAACCCGGCCGGCCTGCCTTTAACCACCGACCAACGCGGATTTTTTCGCCCGGCGGATGGGGACGGTAACTTTATCAGCCGGTGTGATTTGGGCGCGTATGAGTTCAACTCGTCCGGCGCCCCTGCGCCAACATCAAATCCGATTTACCTGCCAATCATCCATCGCTGAGCTATTTTTTAAGGAGGTTTAAGATGGCTTCAATCCCAAATTCGGAATTTATTGAGGGTTCCTGGCCGGATGTACCCGAAGACACCAGGGACGATCTACCTACCCCATCCAACCGGCTACGCACTATCCTGAGCCGGGCGGTGATGGTGTATCTGGGCTTGTTTTTAGGGATTAGCCTGGTGTTATCCTTGCTAGGGGTTAACCCCCTGACGCACGGTGGCCTGATACCTCAGTGTTTGCTGGTCTATGTGGGCCTGAGCCTGTTGTTGGCCCTGGCCCAAACTGAGACCAATCTGATTGATGAACAGGTGCGCTCTCGGTTGGCTTTGTATACCCACTGGCCCCGGCCTGAGCCTAAAAGAGAGCGTGATTTTGATTAATCGGCCAGGTGGCAAGAACAAGATTTTCAGAATGAAAGGATAGAGATGTATTGTCCCGGTTTACCGTCTATCATCTACTATCTTCAGAGGAGTAGAAAATGTTACCACTAACCGCATCTTATAACCTTGAACCCATCCCCAGGCGACTTAAATTAACCGGTATGTTCGCGTTATTACTCACCACGCTTCTGACCGTCACCGCCAGCGCCGATCTGGTGAACCGGAAAATTAACGGGGCCTTACCCCCCTTTGGCGGGGTGAATAACTTTCTGGTCAGCCCCGATGGTCAGTGGGTGGTGTATACAGCTCCCCAGGATTCTGACCTGACCGAGGCTATGTTCCGCGTCCCCAGCGATGGCAGCAACCCGCCCGTACAGGTAAACGATCCGTTACCGTCAGGTAGTTATTTTGACTATTTTGCCATCACGCCTGATAGCAGCCGGGTGATTTATTTGGCCCAGAGTAGCAGCTCTGATTTTGAACTCTACAGCGCTCCGCTGGATGGGAGCGCAGGGCCGATTATCCTCAACCCGCTGTTGGTGAGCGGGGGCCAGGTCTATACTTTCTTCTTCAGCCCCGATGGCAGCCGCGTTATCTATCGGGCCATCCAAGATACTGTCAATATGATTGAATTATACAGCGTTCCCGTTGACGGAAGCAGCCCAGCCTTTAAACTGAACGCCCCATTAGTGAGCAACGGTAACGTTAACGATGTCCTCATCAGTCCTGATGGCAGTCGGGTGGTCTACATAGCCGACCAGGACGCCAATGATATTTTTGAACTTTACAGCCGGCCATCGGATGGCAGTAGTCCGGCTATTAAACTCAACAATGCCCTGGTAAGCGGGGGCGATATTTTTAACCTCACCATCAGCCCCGATAGCAGCCGGGTCGTCTACTGGGCCGATCGGCAAACGGATGAGGTGTATGAATTGTACAGCGTACCTCTGGCCGGGGGCAGCGCACCGGTTAAGCTCAACGGGACGCTTATTGCCAACGGCGATGTCCAGACAGACTTTCTAATCAGCCCCGACAGCAGCCGGGTGGTTTATCGGGCCGACCAGACCGTTGACAACACCTTTGAACTCTACAGCGTGCAGCTAGACGGCAACAATCGGGTCAAACTCAGCGGCCCATTGCCCAGCGGGGGAACCATTTTGTCTTTCTTTCAAATCAGCCCCGACAGTAGCCGGGTGGTCTATTACGGCGACCAGCAAACCGACGACATCAATGAACTGTACAGTGCGCAACTGGGCGGCGGAGGCCGGGTCAAACTCAATGATCCCTTGAATGGTAATGAGGTTACAAGCGGCTTCCGGGTTAGCCCGGATAGCAGCCGGGTGGTCTATCGAGCCGACCAGGATACCGATAGCGTTTATGAGCTATACAGCGTGCCCATAGATGACAGCAGCAGCCCGGTCAAACTCAACGGGCCGCTAGTCAGCAGTGGGGACATCTCCATTTTTCAAATCAGCCCCGACAGCAGCCGGGTGGTCTACTACGGCGACCAGGACACCGACGCGGTGCGTGAACTGTATAGTGTCGCGCTAACAGGAGGCGCTGCGCCGGTTAAGCTCAACGGTCCCATGGTCAGCGGCGGTGAGGCGTTTGGCTATTCTCCTTTCAGCCCCGACAGCAGCCAGGTATTTTACTACGCCGACCAGGAAACCGATGACCTTGTTGAAATTTTTGTCACTTATGAGGCTCCACCTGCGCCACCTACTGTGCCAATTTATCTACCGTTGCTTGTGCGAGAGTAAATGTGGAGGAAAGATGAACACCAACATTCAATCATTATATTACCAAACAAATATTATTTTGGCTGCGGCATTGTCCTATTGGGAGTATTTCAGTTTTGGGGCGAGATGTGAGAGAATAGAGAAAAAGAAGAGATAGGAGACAAAGGATGGCGAAAAGCAAAGCGGTGATAAAAGCAGAGTTAATGAAAAAAGCCGAGGCGGTGATCGATGAATTGTTGGATTGGCACGAAGAAACAGACCGACCCAACCTGACGCAAGTGGAAGGGAAAGTGTTGGAATTAAGGCAACGCTTGAGCGAAGAGATGGCGGCGACCGTGATAAAGAACCAGACGGCGGTGCGGTCGGTGCCCGGGCCAAGGTGTGCCGGCTGTGGGGTTGAGATGAGATACAAGGGGATGAAGGATAAGACGGTGCTGAGTTGGGTGGGGGAGTTGAAGTTAGAACGGGGCTACTACTATTGTGACCAGTGTCGGACTGGTCTTTTTCCCCCTGGATCAACAGCTTGAGTTATGGGAGGCCCATTGGTCGGAAGGGCTGGCCAAAGAAGCGAGTTGGTTAAGTGGGGTCCTGCCGAGTTTTGAGCAAGCCGAGGAGACTTTCGCCCGGATTGGGCATCTGTCGATGTCAGATAGTACGATCTGGCGGCGAGCCAGGCGTTGGGGGGAAGGATTTCGGCAGGTCGAACAAGAAGGTCAAGCAGCGGCCAATCGGGTGGCGCAATTGGGCGAGGTGGAACCCTCCCCGGTAAAAACGGCGGAGCGCATGGGGGTGGGGATCGATGGGGCTAAAATTCACATCCGCCAGGAAGGCTGGAAAGAACTAAAAGTCGGCTGTGTCTTTGACATTGAGGTTCGGCTCATTTTTGACCCGGAGACGAAGGAACACCTGGAACAAGGGCCCGCAGTCAACAATAGTTATGTGGCTCATCTGGGCGGCCCGGAGCGGTTTGGCGAACTGCTGTGGGCGGCAGCTCAACAGCGAGGCTGGGAGCAGCACTACGACACTCAAGCCGTCGGTGATGGCGCTCCCTGGATTTGGAACTTGGTCAATTTTCACTTTTATGACAGCCTGCAAACCATTGATTACTATCACGCCAGCGAACATCTCCATCAAGCCGCCGCCCTGCTTTATCCAACCGACCCGGAAGCGGCGCAACGCTGGCTCAACCGGAATGAAACTCGCTTGTTCCAGGGACACGCTGACCAAATTGCGGCAAATCTGGCTCAAGCCGCCTCTGGTCACAGCCAACGGCATAAAGACCTGCCCACCGAAGCCGATTATTTCGGCAAACACAAGCGGCGCATGCAATATCTCGAATTTCGAGAAGAGGGCTATCCGATTGGCTCCGGCATGGTCGAAAGTGAGGCCAAGCAATTTAAGGCGCGGTTCTGTGGTCCCGGTATGCGTTGGGGCCGGGAGGGAGCAGAACGGCTCATTCCCATTCGAGCGGCTATTATGAGCCATCAATTTGATACCCTTTGGCCTATTGTTTATAACCTGCCCCAAAACTGAAATGCTCCCATCAACGGTAAAGCTGTGATGATATAGTTTGTGTAGACGTATCCGGCATGAAATCGTGTGTGTCCAGGTAGTTCCGGCTATATTTACATCGCCAACCGGGCGGTTTCAATCCAGGCTTTTTCGGCCAGGGCGTGCGCGCCAAAGGTCATGAACATACTTTGGGCCTCGTTCAAGAAATCGCGGGCTAACCCCGCGTCGCCGGGGTAGTTACGCCGGGTGAGCAGGCGACCGTAATCGAGCCAGGTGCGCGCATCCTGATACCACAAGCCCTTGCCGCGAGTGACGGCCAGTGCCCGCTTGAAAGCAGCCTCGGCCTCGGCCCAGTTGCCCTGCTCGGTGTAAAAAGCGCCGTAACCCCGGTAAAGAATGGTCAACAGGTAGGGCAAATTCCAGCGCTGCGCTTCGGCCTCGGCGGCCGGTCCCAGTTCGGTCAGGGCGATCTCATCTCCCAAATGCCCATAAATATCAAGCAGCAAAACCTGGTCGAAGCGGCCCGGCAAAAAGGGCGTCGAGAAGGCCTGACCACTTTCCAGATTGAGGATGGCCTCGTTCCAGGCTTCGACTTCATAGTGCAGCCAGCCCAGGGCGAAACGATAGGGCGGGGCTTCGATGGTGGGGTATAACGCGCTCAATTCAGCCAACTCACGCGCCGCCGCCTCGGCCTGGCCCTGCAAGGTGTAGAGAATGGCCAGATGGGTGCGGAAAAGGGCTTCAACCGGCTCGCCAAACTCAAGCAGCCCAGCGCGCGGCCCCAGGCTAACCCCCTGGTTGGCATAGGTGACCGCCGCAGCGAGTTTGCCTGTTTGCAAGTGGAGCAGCACCAGGCGGCGCAGCGCCTCCCACTGCCCGCCAATATTACCGGTGCGGGTAGCTATGGTTAACGCTTCCTGGCAAAACTTGGTGGCCGCAGCCAAATCGCCCGTTTCCCAGCCCATCTGGCTGGCGGCCAGGTTAACCTCAACGGCCTCGGTGGAGTCCCGCAACCGAGGGATCAACTCCAAACGGCGGCGGTCTATCTCGTGGGCAGCCGTCAAATTACCCCGGCTGCGGTAGATGCGTTGCAGCGCGTCAAGGGCCGCACTTTCCTCATCGGGCGCATCTGCTTGCCTGGCCAAGGACACGGCGGCCTGGGCCAGGTTTAAGGCTGTCTCGTCGGCGGGGTCATTGCGCTGATGCAGGCTAAAGGCCATCGCGGCCAGCAGACGGGCGCGTTTAGAGTTTTCAGTCTGGCTGGGGTGCCGGTCGAGCAGTCGCAGGGCTTCGGCCAGATAGGTATCCAGCTTTTCGGCCCAACCCGGCCAATGGCGGGCGATCTCGCCCATGCGTAGATACAAACGAAGCAGTGTGGTCGGGTCGGGTTGGGGCGCGGCCTGCCATAATTGAATGGCCCATTCGTAAGCGGCGACGGCATCCACAATTTGCCGGGTATGATAAAAATAGAGATCGCCCAGTTGTTCCAAAACCCAGGCCGGCCGGTTGACCTCCTGATCGGTCAGTAACAGCTCCAAGATGAGGTGATAATGTTTAACGGCAACCTCGCTGGCATGAACCCGCAGGGCATTATCAACGGCAATTAAACTATAGCTGATGGCTTTCTCCCGGTTATCGCCCCCGGCCAGGCTAAAGTGATACGCCAGTTCGTCGGGCGAAGCAAGGAACTGCCGGCGGCTCTCGTTCAATCGCTCCAAAGCGAACCCTATCTGCCGGTGCAAATCCGCCCGCTGCCGGGTGTTCAGGCTCTCGATCAATGTTTGCCGGATCAGGGCGTGTTCAAAGGCATAAAGCTCCGGGCCGGGGTTGCCCTCACCGAGCTGTACCCGGCGAATAAGCTGCATCTTGATCGCTTTTTCCAGGGTTTTGTTAATTTCAGCCTCGCCGGCCTTCGAGGCTGCGAGGAGGGTTTCAAAGCTAAAGCGCCGGCCCAGCAAGGCGGCCAGGCTCAACAGGCGGCGCTGCGATTGGCTCAATTTTTTGAAGCGCTGGCCCATGACCTCCTTTAAACTGGCCGGGATTTCCAGCCGTTCCAGGTTCAGGCCAGCCCAACGGCCGCGGGTTGAATCGCGGAAGATGCGGCCCGCTTCAATCAGGCTCTTCAGGAATTCCTCGACAAAAAAGGGATTGCCTTCCGTTACCTCGAAAACAGCCCGGCTAAAGGCAGGCGTCACCTCGCCTTCGAGCAGAGTTTCCAACAATGCCTTGAGGCCATCGGGCGGCAGAAGGTGTAACTTTAGCAGGCTAGCCAGACCGGACTGAGTCAGTTGGCTGAGCAGTCTGGCTAAGGCCTGGGCGGAGTTTGATAGCGATCGGCTGGCCTGATAGGTGACAAGCAGCAGCAGCCGGTGCTGGCGTGTGCCGGTGCTGGCCAGGTGATGCAGCAGGGCCAGATCGGCCGGGCTGGCCCAGTGTAGATTTTCCAGAATGAGCACCAACGGATCAGGCCCAGTGGTGAACAGGGCCGTTACGGCCTCAAACAAACGCAGCCGGGCCTCGGCGGGCGAAACCTGGGTGGGGGCGGGGGCTACGCCGAGGTGAGCTTCGAGGCTTGGGGCCAGCTTGACCAGTTCGGCGGCCAGTCCGGCCGGCAGGTGTCCGGTTGTACCGGGTTTGAGTTGGGTCTGCACGTAAGCTTTAACCAGCTCGATAAAGGGCTGGTAGGGCAGGGTCAAATCGGCGTCAAAGCAGTGCCCGGTGAAAACCCGAATATTTTTTAAGCGAGCGTAAAGACTGGCCTCTTCAACCAGGCGGGTTTTACCAATGCCTGAGTCCCCTTCAATAAAGATGACCTGGCCGGAGCCGTGGCGCACCGTCTCGACGGCGTCGCGCAGCAGAGCTATTTCGGCCTCACGGCCCACCAGATGCCCGCGCGCCATCGCTTCGAGAAGGGAAGCCCTGGTCAGAGGGCGAGCCTCGGTCCGGCTGTGTTGAATACTTTGGAGGTCGGCCAAAACTGCTTCGGCTGTCTGGTGGCGCTCAGCCGGAGTTTTGGCCAGGAGTTTGAGGATAAGGGAAGCCAGATCAGGCGGCAGAGCGGGGTTATGCCAGCGCGGCGAGATAGGTGTGGCGTGCAAATGCTGAGAAATGACCACCAACGGCTCATCGCTGCGGAAGGGAAAGCGGCCGGCGACCAGTTCATACCAGATCAGCCCCAGCGCATAGAGGTCGGCGCGGCCATCAACGGTTTGGCCCAGAGCCGCTTCGGGGGCCAGATAGAGGGCCGTGCCCGCCACCAGGTTCTCGCTGGTGATACGCACGTCGCCGCTGAGATAGGCCAGGCCAAAATCCATCACCTTTACCTGGGGACTGGGTAACTCCAGGTCAGGGTCAAACCCAGCAGCCGGGTCCAGACCGGCCAGCATAATATTCTCCGGTTTTAAATCGCGGTGGATAATGCCGGCCTGGTGGGCGGCGATGAGGGCTGCCAGCACCCCGCCGATAATGTGGTAGGCCAGTTCAAGGGGGAGCGGCGACGGGTAAGTCTCAAGCAGGGTGCGCAGGGTGCAGCCGGCTACATATTCCAGAACCAGGTAAGGCGGGTCGGCCTCTGCGCCCACATCATAAAAGCCGACAATATTGGGGTGCGCCAGCCGGCTCAACAGGGCCGCTTCACGGCGCAGCCGCTCGATACCCTGATCAGGTCCACCCGGCGAAGTTTCCAGGGTTTTCAACGCTACCTGGCGCTGCAACTTCAAATCAACCGCGCGATAAACAACCCCCGCCCCGCCTCGGCCCAGGACTTCTTCCACCTGATAACGGTTAGCGAAGATCAAGGCCGCCCTCCTGTAACACCATCCGCCGCATCAATCCTCTTGTGAAGCTAAACGTTGATGATAATAACCTGAATTTGGAGTTTCCCAAATCGCACCCTTCGATACGCCTTTCACTGCGTTCAAGGCTACTCAGGATGCGATAAGAAGTCAAAAATCATCCTGAGTAGCCCCGACCAGAGGGAGTGGGCGTATCGAAGGGTGATTTTTGACGATAATTCGGAACTCAGATTATAGTATATCTGCCGCTCCCTTGTTGTAAATTCCACCGGTTTTATTGCCGTTGGGCCGGGGCGTCTCCAGCCCGGCCAGGGCGCGGACTTCCTCGATGTAAGCCACCAGGTTTGCCAGGGGCACGTCCCACAGGATGGTGTGGGTGGTTTGCAAAATGTAGCCGCCGCCTTTGCCTAACGTAGCCGCCCGCTCGCGCACCTCGGCCCGGACCTCTTCCGGCGTACCAAAGGGCAGCGTTTTTTCCACATCCACCCCGCCGTAAAAGGTGACTTTGTCGCCAAAGCGGCGCTTCATTTCCAAGATATCCATCGTCGCCGGTTCGAGCGGATTAAAAATATCCAGGCCAATCTCAATCAAATCGGGGAAAATCTCGACAATGTTGCCATCGGAATGCTGGCCGACATACACCCCGGCCTCGTGGCAGTGCTGGTAAATCAGGGCCAGGCGGGGCTTGATAAAACGACGCCACAGCTTGGGACTAAACATCAACCCGGTTTTGGAACCCCAATCGTCGGCAAAATAAAAGCCGTCAATGCCCAGGGCGAGCTGTTGGTCAATGATGGGCAGGTTCCACTCGTACATAATGCGGTCCAGCAGGTCGTCCACAAATTCCGGGCGGTCGAGCATATCGGTAAACAAATTGACCATCCCCCGCAAACTCCAGGCCCGTTCAAACAGAATCATACCGATTTTGCCAAAGATAAAGGCTTTATCGCGCCACTGGTCGGCCAACTTTTTGGCGGCGTCAAACCGCCCGGCCCGGTACGGGTCGGGCCAGACGAACTTATCCAGCAGGGTGTGATCCTCTTCCAGTGGATACTGCACCGGGTGCGGCATGCCCGAAGTCCGGTCCCAGACGCAGCCGAACTCATCCATATGCAGCGCGCCTTCTTTGTCCAGATTGGTAAAAACGGGACCGCCGCTGGGCGTCAGCCGAACTTCCTGGATTTCATTGGCCCAGGGATTGTAGTTAAAATCGGAGCCGACTTTGACCACGTGATTGCCGATAAAATCGGCCAATTCGACGCTGTCTTTGAGCTGATAATGTTCGATCAGCTTTTCATAGACCATGGGAATGGCGTGGAAATTGTAAGGCACAAAGTCGGTTTCCTGATGCTGCAGCGCTTGAAGAACGCGCTCGCGGCGATGAGTAGGGGTTTGATAATTTTGGAGGGGCATCATTGCTTCCTTTTTATAAAATTGATTGGTTCAGGCGCATTATAAGGCCGGAGTAAGGCTACTGTCAATGAATAATGAGCCTGTCGTTATTGTCCCCCCACTTCGAGACGTGTATAATCGGGGTAGGCGCTTACGTTTTCACATCGACAAAAAATTTTCGATCCCATTTACGATTGAGAGCAATCAAATCGTAAATCGTAAATCCAAAATCGTAAATCGTTTTAGATTCTGACTAAAATTGGAGCAAACTCTCATGGAAGAAACATTGCAACAGCGGCGGGTGAGCGATTTGATGACGACCGAGGTGATTACCGTTGCCCCCGAAACCCGGGTTGGCGAGATTGCCCGGCTGATGTCGCAGCATGATGTGAGCGGTCTGCCGGTAGTTGGCGCAGATAACCGGGTGATCGGTGTTGTAACCGAGTTAGATTTGATTGTTCGCAATGCCCACTTCAAACTGCCCAGCTTTCTGTTTATCTTCGACAATATGATTCCGCTGGAGCTGCCTGGCCACTACCAGGAACGGCTGGAGAAAGCGATGGGCACAACCGCCCGCGAAATCATGTCTGAACCGCCGGTGACGATTACGCCCGAGGCCACCATCGAAGCCCTGGCCGATTTAATGGTGAATCGCCGGATTAACCCTGTGCCGGTGGTGGCCCAGGGCCGGCTGGTGGGGATTGTCAGCCGCTCGGATATTATCCGGCACATGGCTGAAGAGCTCAGCGAAGGTAAGGCTACGGTCTAAATACCTCGATAAGCCGGGAAGGTTGGAAGGCTGGAAGACTGGAAAATTCCAACCCACCTTCCAGCCTTCCAATCCTCCTGAGTTATAAGAATGACCGGATTGATTATCAAGCCTTATAAGGATATGAGATGACCGAAAAAGCCGACCTGATCCTTTATAATGCCCGTCTCTACACGGTTGACCCGGCCCAACCCTGGGCCGAAGCCGTGGCTTGCGCGCACGGACGAATTGTGGCCGTAGGTAGCAATGAAGAGATTTTGAACCTGGCCGATCGCGCCACCCGGCGGATAGATGCCGGCGGACGGCTGGTTTTACCCGGCTTAACCGATGCTCACGTTCACTTTTTGCAATATGCCATCCGGCGGCAGGAGGTCAGCCTGTTTGGGGTACGCGATTTTGAGGAAGTACGGCGGCGAGTGCGCCAGGCCGTCGAAAAGGCGGAGCCGGGCCAGTGGGTGCAGGGTTGGGGCTGGGACGAAAATCTGTGGGATACCCAACCGACGGCGGCCCTGCTGGACGACATCGCCCCGCGCACGCCGGTGCTGCTGGCTCGCATGGATATGCACACCTGGTGGGTCAACAGCGCGGTGCTGAAGCTGGCCGGCATTACCCGCGAAACGCCCGATTTGCCTGAAAGCCGGATCGAGCGTGCCCCATCTGGCCAGCCGATTGGCCTGCTGCGCGAGTGGAACGCTATCCGGCTGGTCGAGCCGCATTTGCCCAAACCCAGTTCGGCCATGCTGCAAAACTGGCTGAGAGAGGCCATCGCCGAGTGCCACCGCCTGGGCCTGACCGGCATCCACGACCAGCGGGTGCAGCGCGAGGGTCGGCAGACCTTCCGCTTGTTTCAAGCTTTGCGCCACCAGGGGGAACTGAACCTGCGCGTCCACATGAACATTGCCGCCGAACATCTGGCCGAAGCGGCCACCCTGGGCCTCCAGCCCGGCTTTGGCGACGAGCGGCTGTGGATTGGCCATCTCAAAGCCTTTGCCGACGGCACGCTGGGATCGCGCACCGCCTGGATGCTCGAGCCATTTGAGGCTGAACCGGACAATTATGGCCTGGTTGTGACCCCGACCGAAACCCTGAACGAACTGGCCGTCCAGGCCGGCAAAGCCGGTTTTCCCCTGTCCGTCCACGCCATTGGCGACCGGGCGGTGCGGGAGGTGTTGGATGTGTTGAGTGAATTGCCTTCCTTTGAGCAGGGGAGCAGGGGAGCAGGGGAGCAGGGGGAAGAAAGAATCTCCTCCGCACCCCTGCACCCCCGCACCCCTGCCGCTCTTCCCCATCGCATCGAGCACGTCCAGGTCATCCACCCCGACGATTTGCCCCGCTTGAGCCAGGCCGGGATTGTGGCCTCGGTACAGCCGGTTCATCTGCTGACGGACTGGTCTGTGGCTAACAAAAATTGGGGCCGGCGAGCGCGTTATACCTATGCCTTTCGCTCGCTGCTCAATCACGGAACCCGGCTGGTAATGGGGTCCGATGCGCCAGTAGCGCCGCTGAATCCCATGCTGGGCATTTATGCCGCCGTCGCCCGCCAGGACGAGCGCGGTGAGCCGACCGGCGGCTGGTATCCCGAAGAACGTTTGACGGTAGCCGAGGCGATTGAGGGTTATACAATGGGACCGGCTCACCTGTCGGGCAAACAGGCAGTCCAGGGGTCTATCACGCCGGGCAAATGGGCGGATTTGGTGATGCTGTCGCAGGATTTGTTTGAGGTTTCGCCGGGTGAAATCCCGGCGACGAAAGTGGAGATGACGGTTTTCGAGGGGCAGGTAGTTTATCAAGCTTAGCTGTCAATCAAACAGTGGTCGCCGGTAAAGCCAACTTCTGTACGCCTGTCCGGTACGCCTGGGCAAATAAGATGCTGGCAATAATCATGAGGTACATCATGATAAAGGCCATAACAAAAGGCAGCAAACAGCAGAAAATGACGGTAAAGTAAAGGATTTGGATGGCAAAGCTGAGGACCATCCAAAAGCCAAACATCAGCACATAGGTGATCACATAGCCAGACAAATTAGCCCGGAAAATGGGCCACCATTCCCGCACGCGAAAAGCTGCCGAGAATTGATCGGTGGCGACGACATGTCCCACCGCGACCGGCAGGAACATCAAACCAACCAGCATCAACACCATACCCAGCCCAAAACCGCCCAACCAACTGACCATCCCCACCAAGGGCGCAAGCGCAGTCAGGGGCGCACTATCACGCGGCACGCTCTCCGAGGCGACTCCTGCCCCAATCACAGTGACAAAAAAGAGGCCATAACCGCCGCAGAAAAGGATGAGGCCGGGCAAGCTGTAAATAAGACCAACCCCAGTTATTTTCAGGCCATCCTGCAAAAGCTTCTCCCAATTATCCCATTCCGGCATAAAAGGGTCACGCTTTTCAACGATAATCTGGCGCATCATTTGAGCGCAGTAGCCATAGACAAACATCACCGGGATCAAAGGAATGACATATCCGGCCAGGTGTAACAGGCCGCCGATCAAAAACTTATTTTTCCAACGGGGGTCGGTAAAGGGAAATTTAGCCAGAACTTGCAAGTCGTCAGTGGTAAAGGAGTTCATTTTAAGGGGTCTCCTGGTTAGCGCAGCCCCAACTCATTCCGAGCAATGACCATACGCTGAATTTCGCTGGTGCCTTCGTAGATTTCGGTAATTTTGGCGTCGCGGAAGTAACGCTCGATGGGCAGTTCTTTGCTGTAGCCCATCCCGGCGTGGATTTGCAACGCCTGGTGAGCGCAGAACATGGCCGTTTCGCTGGCAAACAGTTTGGCCATCGCCGCTTCGGTGGTGAAGCGAGCGCCGCTGGTTTTGGCCGCTTCTTTGGCCAGAGCCGCCTGATAAATGAGCAACCGCGAGGCGTCGAGACGGCATTTCATATCGGCCAGCTTCCACTGAATACCCTGAAATTGGCCGATGGCCTGGCCGAAAGCTTCACGCTCGCGGGCGTATTTCAAACTGGCCTCATAGGCCGCCCCGGCAATACCCAACGCCTGAGCCGCAATGCCAATCCGCCCGGAGTCGAGCACGGTCATGGCGATTTTGAAACCCTCGCCCTCTTCGCCCAGGCGGTTTTCGACCGGGCAGCGGTAATTGTCGTAGTGGATTTCGCAGGTGGCGCTGGCGCGGACGCCTAACTTATCTTCGGTGCGGCCTCGATGAAAGCCCGGCTGGTCTGTTTCGATAATAAAAGCGGTGATGCCGCGATGCCCGCGTTCCGGGTCGGTCATGGTAAAGAGAATCATAAAATCGGCCGCCGGGCCATTCGTGACCCAGCTTTTGACGCCGTTAATCACATAATGGTCGCCCTGGCGGTAGGCCCGGCTGCGCATGGTCGCCGCATCGGAGCCGGACATCGGCTCGGTCAGCGAATAGGCCCCAATCTTCTCGCCGGTTGCCACTGCCGTGACATATTTTTGCTTTTGGGCCTCCGTGCCGTATTTGAGAATCGGATAGCAAAAGAGGGAATTGTTGACCGACATGATCGTGCCGTGCGCGGCGTCTACCTTGTCAATTTCTTCCATCGCCAGCACGTAGGCAAGGGTGTCTAATCCGGACCCGCCGTAAGTTTCGGGCACCTCAATGCCCATAAACCCCAGTTGGCCCATCTTTTTGACGGTTTCGTAAGGAAATTCGCCCGTTTCATCATAATGCGCCGCTACTTTGGCGATTTCATTTTGGGCAAAGGCGCGGGCCGCATCGCGAATCATCACCTGTTCTTCGGTCAGTTGTAAATCCATCGAAACACCTCTACGTTGAGTTGAGGTAACTGCTCAGCCCTCATGTCATTTCGAGGCCGTAGGCCGAGAAATCCTTACAGTGTTACATAGCCATCAGAGATTTCTCCCTTCGGTCGAAATGACATGTCTGAGCAGTTACGAATTGAATAGAGTATAACATATTTACCCGGCATTTGCAGATTGGAGATTGCGCCGGAGCCAAAAATTTGATTTCACCCCCATTTTTCCGTATCATACTGTCAAATGGCCGAAGACCGGCGACCGAAGACCGCACCCCCACCCTAACCCTCCCCCTCGGAGGGGGAGGGGGTCCCCGGTCTTCGGTCTGGACACAAGGATTGAATTGCCGATGACCCAAACGCTCACGCTTCCCACCTTCACCACCATTCCCGATAGTATCGAAGAGCAACTGCGCCAGTTGATGCAAATGCCCCGCGAACCGGGATTGGGGGAATGGTTGTTTGAACTGATCAAATCCAGCGGCCACCTGAGCACCCCTGACGCACTGCGCTGGCGGGTAGTAACAATGGTCTGGCTGGCGGCGGAATTTGATACGGATAAAGCCTGGCCCTATCTGATGTGGCTCAATACCGGCCAGCCGGTCATCTCGGAACACCTGGCCGAAATCCTGAGCGACGCCGCCAATGACTTGGATTGCCACGTCGAGCTGGTCAACTGGATTGCTCAGACCAAAGATGAACGACTGGTGACTTTCTTCAGTGACTTCCACCCTCTACCGGCGCGCTATAATATGCCCACCCTGATCCGCCGCCTGCTCAACCGCCCCACTGCGCCCGAAACCGGGGTGTGGCTGGCCGCCTATTGCCGTGATATGGCCGGCAATACCAACCCCCATTGGCGTCCCTGGCGGCTGCTGACGGCAGCCTGGTATGCTACCTGCTTCGACACTCAGGCCGGGCTGGCCTACTTGCGCGAGTTGAGCGGCGGCAGCCCCACGCTGGCGGCAGTGGACAACAAAATACTCACCGATATGGCCGGGGAACTCAACTGTATGACCTCGGTTATGCAATGGTTGGCCGCATGCCCGGAGGCGGCGGTCAAAACGATGCTCCAGGATTTCGGCCACCCCGATTTGCCCACCTTCGCCGCCGCCATCTTTCAGCAGCCGCCTGATTACCGGCATCTCATCGACTCGGCGCGGCATGCTGAGACTGACGCGCAGACCTTCCAGCGGGCGGTCAAGCTGCTGGAACAGGCCGGCGTGTCCCTCAAAAATGCCCGGCTTTTAGATTTGGCCTGCGGGCCGTTGGCTGCGCAAACGCTCCTCTTTAATTCCGCTGGCTACAAAATGGTTGGGGCCGACCTCCATATTCCGCCGGCCTATTTACCTACGGCCAGCCTGGCCCAACGCCTGTTCCAACGTGGCAAGTATGTCAAAGCCTGGGAGACAGCCACCGCGCTGTACTATCAAGCCCTGGCGCAGCACGCCGGTTTGAAGCTAAAGTGGAACGGGATAAAAATCGAACTGGCCGACCTGACCCGGCTACCCTTTCCCGACAGAAGTTTTGAGGCAGTTATCTGCCTCAATCACTTGCATCATGCTCCCGATGTCGAAGGTCTGTTGGCCGAAGCCACGCGGGTATTGCAGCCGGGTGGGATTTTGGTAGCCAATATCATCCCCTTTCCTACCCTGAACGGCGCGTTTGCGGCGGATGGAACGTCGGCCTGGTCACACCTGCGTCATGAAGCTAACTTGCCACAACCTAATTCGGTCATCCTCAATCGCTGGCGCGAGCGCCAATATCGTCTCGCCTTCGAGAAATTTCTTCGGATCGAACAGTGGCAAACAGAAGAGAATCCCCAGGCGCTGACTCATCTCACTCCCGCCGTGCGGGTCGAACTGTCCGATTATGAGGAAGCGGAATTGACCTGCCAACAAATTTTCATCCTGGCAAGGAGGCCAGCGTGAATTATGGCTTTGTTATAGATAACCGCACCTGTATTGGCTGTCACGCCTGTAGCACCGCCTGCAAATCTGAAAACCAAGTTCCTCTGGGAGTCTACCGCACTTGGGTCAAATATGTTGAAAAGGGCGCTTTTCCCCACACCCGCCGCCATTTCCAGGTAACGCGCTGCAACCACTGCGCCAACCCGCCCTGCGTTCGCATTTGCCCGGTGACGGCTATGTACCAGCGCAGCGATGGCATCGTCGAGTTCGACTCGCGAGTTTGTATTGGCTGCAAAGCCTGCATGCAGGCCTGTCCGTACGACGCCATTTACATTGATCCCGACACCCACACCGCCGCCAAATGTCACTACTGCTCCCACCGCACCGAATTGGGCCTGGAGCCGGCCTGCGTGATTGTTTGTCCCACCCAATCCATCATCGCCGGCGACCTGGACGACCCTGACAGCAACATCAGCCATCTGGTAGCGCGAGAAAAAGTCAGCGTGCGCAAGCCGGAACAGGGCACAGCCCCCAAGCTTTTCTACATTGACGGCGACGAAGTCACCTTGACCCCGACAGCGGCGCACTTGGGGTCTTCGTCTATGTGGGCGGATGTGATTCCGCTGCAAGCCGCTCGCCGGAGTGCGACCGGAGACCGGAGACCGGAGACCGGGAATAGACCTATTACCCACCCTACGCCTCCCATCGAAAATCGTAAATTGAAAATCGTAAATCGTAAATCGAAAATCGTAAATCGTAAATCGCTTTCCGGTACATCCATCCGCAGCCCATCTCCCCAGGGTTACAGCGAGTGGGGGCCAATTTATTGGGGCGAGGGCCGTCTGGCCGAGCAGATGGTGCAGACTGGCTACAATGCCCAGCACGAAGTTCCCTGGCATTGGCCGGTGCCGGCTTATTTGGTGACCAAAGCGATTGGCAGCGGCGTATTCGCGTTGCTGGCCGTCTTTTTTGGGCTTGATTGGGTCAGCTTTAGCCGTCCTCTGGCGCTGCTGGGCAACTTTATCGCCCTGCTTTTTATCGGCCTGACCACGCTGCTGCTGGTGGTTGACCTGGATAAACCGGCCCGCTTTTTTACCATCCTGACCCGCCCCCAGTGGAAATCGTGGCTCACGCGCGGCGCTTTTATTCTTGTCGGTTTCAGTCTGGTTTCCGGGCTGTGGCTGCTGGTAGAAGGAGGGGTCTGGTTGGGGCTGCTCTCCTTTTCTCTAGCGAATATTGCGCGGCCAGTCTTCCTGGGCCTGGGATTTATTTTGGCCGTTGGTTCGGCGGTTTACACTGCCTTTCTGTTTGGCCAGGCCGAAGGGCGCGATCTGTGGCAGAGCACACTTTTGCCCTTTCATCTGCTGCTCCAGGCGCTGCTGGCCGGCTCAGGGGTATTGCTAATATTGGGCTTTTTTGTGCCCATGCCCCAGCCAATGGTCGTCGGCCTGGCCTGGATTTTTGGCCTCACCCTGAGCCTTGATCTGTTTGTGGCCCTCTTGGGCGAATTTGGTATGCCCCACGCCTCCGAGACAGCTGCCCGCGCCACGCATGCCATTCACGCCGGCAAATATCGCCGCTTTTTCTGGTGGGGTTCGATGGGGCTGGGCCATCTACTGCCATTAATCATCTTATTGGTGAGCGCCTTTATCGGGTCGCTGGCCTTTCTACCGCTCCTCGTCGCCGTAGCGGCTGCACTGACCGGCCTGTATTTCTTTGAGTACGCCTTTGTAATGGCTCCTCAGGAGATACCTAATTCATAAGAGAATTTTTAGCCGGCTTATGAGTTAAATTTGTGGTGGCGGCCAAAGGACACCTGCATGCCGAAATCTTGGCTATTTTGGCCGATGATGCCGGCAACTAAAAGAGCAGCAATTTATCAAATGAAAGGAGTTTACTGTGAGCGAGCACACTTATAAAAAAATAGAACTGGTCGGGTCATCCAAAATTGGCCTGGAAGATGCGGTTCAGAACGCAATTGCTAAAGCCGCCGAAACCATTCGTAATTTGAGGTGGTTTGAGGTGGTCGAAACGCGCGGCCAGATTGAAAACAACCAGATCGCCTACTGGCAGGTTACGGTCAAAATAGGTTTTACCATCGAAGATCAACCCTCCGCTTAAGATGGATAGCACCCTCGATTGGGGCCTGCAAGTTGTTTTATGGTTGCAGCGTTTTAGCCCCTGGCTTGATCTGCCCTTCATCACCTTGACGATGATGGGTGAAGAACTTTTTTATTTGTTGGCCTTGCCCGGCCTCTACTGGTGTGTCAACCGCCGCCTTGGGGTGCGCTTAACCCTGTTGTTTTTGCTGTCGGCCTATCTCAACGCCGCAGCAAAATTTGTGGTTAACCAGCCTCGGCCCTTTGAATATGACCCCCGTGTGCGCCAGCTCGCCCTGGCCCCCGGCGGCGGCCTGCCAAGCGGCCATGCTCAAAACGCGGTGGTGGTCTGGGGCTACCTGGCCAGCCAATTTCGACGGGCCTGGGCCTGGTGGCTGGCCGGGCTGTTGATTATTTTCATCTCCCTATCCCGGCTTTATCTGGGCGTTCACTTCCCCACCGATCTGGTAGGCGGCCATCTGCTTGGAGCCGGCCTGTTGTTATTGTATCTGTGGCTGGAACCCACCCTGGAAATCTGGCTAAAGGCGAAAGGTCTGGTCTGGCAACTGGGTTTGGCGTTAGCCTTCCCCACCCTGCTCGCATTCCTTTTTCCCACCAGCGAGGGTATCACGGTCAGCGCAGTGATGTTCGGCCTGGGGATTGGCTTTGCCCTGGAACGTCGCTGGCTCGGCTTTGAGGTGGATGGCCCCTGGCGCTTACGGGCGCTGCGGTTCGCCCTCGGTACAGCGGTCATGCTGGGCTTGTGGCTGGGGCTGCGCCTGGCCTTTGCCGGTTGGGAGCCGGAGAACCTCTTTCGGTTCTTTCGTTACGGCTTGATGGGTTTGTGGGGCGCGCTCGGCGCGCCGTGGCTGTTTGTGAAGTTAGGCTGGGCCGAGACGACCCCTTCACAGTCAAGCACTTCTCTGATTTCGTGATATAATCATATCAGAATAAGCGCAGCCAATTGAATCAAAGGAGTCGTCACGAGCTAGCGCACACACCACCGATACCCTTTCGGGCACACGTAATGAAAAGGTAGCAGGTAGCAAGGTAGCAGAGCCGTATGATTTCCCTGTCTACCGTCCTTGTCTCTGTAGCCCAGGTACGCATGCTTTCCGAAGGCATTGTAGAACCGTTATCGGCCTGCGCATCATTGCCTGAAGATTTGGGGGCCAAAACCCGCTTGACCGAACCACAGATCCGGCGGGGATTGCCGGAGGCAAAAGCCTTTGGATTGAGGGATTGCCGGTATTTGGGTTGGATGATGGGAAACTCGTAAGTCGGTTCAGGTAGCAAACAAGGAGTAAAACTATCGTATCCGGTATGAGATTCGGGAAAAAGAGTCCGTGGTTGTGTTACTCCCCTGCAAACACCGGAGAGATGTGTATCGGTAGAAAAATCTATGGACGCCAAGCCAAAACCATCTCGCTCCAGCGTCGCTTGGTAGAAGATTAGAGGAAACGTATGACCAACCGCCTTGCCCGCTTCCTGCAAGCGGTGACCAACCTGACCCGCCAGCCCCAATCGCCCCCGGCGACTGCCACCCCTTCCACCCCCCTCACCAACTACCCCCCGCCCCCCAAATGGGACGACTGGATCGAATATGACCCCCAAGTCTGGCCGGAGAAAAAGCTGCGCCATTACACGCTCATTCCCACCGTCTGTTTCAACTGCGAGAGCGCCTGCGGCCTGCTGGCCTATGTGGACAAAGAAACGTTGGAAGTGCAGAAATTCGAGGGCAACCCGCTCCACCCGGGCAGCCGGGGCCGCACCTGCGCCAAAGGTTCGGCTACCCTCAACCAGATGACTGACCCGGAGCGCATCCTCTACCCGCTCAAACGGGCCGGCCGGCGCGGCGAAGGCAAATGGGTTCGTGTTACCTGGGAAGAAGCGCTCGACGATATTGCGGGGCGCATGCGCCGGGCGATCATCGAAGACCGGCACAACGAAATTATGTACCACGTCGGGCGGCCCGGTTACGATGGTACAGTCGAGCGGGTCATCCAAAGTTGGGGCGTAGACGGCCACAACAGCCACACCAATGTTTGCTCCTCCTCGGCCCGGTTGGGTTATTTTCTGTGGTCCGGCTTCGACCGGCCCTCGCCCGATTACGCCCATGCCCGTGTCATCCTGCTGCTCAGCAGCCACCTCGAAACCGGCCACTACTTTAATCCGCACGCCCAGCGAATTATGGAAGGCAAAATGGATGGGGCTAAACTGATTGTGCTCGACCCGCGTCTGAGCAACACCGCCTCTCTGGCCGACCACTGGCTGCCGGTCTGGCCCGGCTCCGAAGCCGCTGTGCTGCTGGCCATCGCTAATTATTTGATCCAAAACGACCTATACGACAAAGATTTTGTGCGCCGCTGGGTCAATTGGGATACCTATCTCAAAGCCGAGCGGCCCGCCTGGGAAGTCACGTTTGACAATTTCGACCGGGCGCTCAAGGAGATTTACGCCTCTTTCACCCCCGAATTTGCTGCCCAGGAAAGCGGCCTGCCCGCGGAGCAAATCATCGAAGCGGCTAAAATTGTGGCCGACTGCCAGGGCCGGCTGGCGGCCCACATCTGGCGAGCGGCGGCCAGCGGCAACTTGGGTGGCTGGCAGGTGGCCCGCACCCTCTTCTTCCTCAACGTGCTGACCGGCTCGGTGGGCACACGGGGCGGGACCAGCGCCAACGCCTGGAACAAATTTGTGGCCGAACCCTTCGATACGCCGCTGCCGCAGAAAAAGTGGAGCGAACTGCTCTTTCCCAAAGAGTGGCCGCTGAGCCACTATGAAATGAGCTTTTTACTGCCCCACTTCCTGCTCGAAGGCCGGGGCAAGCTCGACGTTTACTTCACCCGCGTTTACAACCCGGTGTGGACCAACCCCGACGGCTTCACCTGGCTTAGAGCTTTGCGCGATGAGGCGCTCATCGGCTGCCACATCGCCCTGACCCCCACCTGGAACGAATCAGCTTGGTTTGCCGACTATGTGCTGCCCATGGGCCACGCCGGCGAGCGCCACGATTTGATGAGCCAGGAAACCTACGCCGGCATGTGGCTTGCTTTTCGCCAGCCGGTGCGCCGGGTCGCTATGGAAAAACAGGGCCGGCGGGTCAAATTTACCTATGAAGCCAACCCCGGCGAAGTCTGGGAAGAGGACGAATTTTGGCTGCAACTCTCCTGGCGGCTTGACCCCGACGGCTCGCTGGGCATTCGCCAGCACTTTGAAAGCCCTTATACCCCCGGTGAGTGTATCACCGTAGAGGAATATTATCGCTGGATTTTTGAAAACAGCGTCCCCGGCCTGGTAGACGCCGCCGCCAGAGAGTTTATGACCCCGCTGGAATACATGCGTAAGTACGGCTGTTATGAGGTGATACGGGAGAATTATGTACCCTACGAACAACCCCTATTTCAGCAGGGGAGCGGAGGTGCAGGGGAGCAGGGGAGAACCTCCTCTTCCCCGTCTACCGTCTACCGTCTACCGTCTACCTTGCCGGAAGACTACACTCTTGACTCCGAAAACCGTATTTTAAAGGACGGTCAGGCCATCGGCATCCTGATTGACGGACAGGCCAAAATCGGCTTCGATACTCCCAGCCGCAAGCTAGAATTTTACCAGCCGGTCATGGCCGAGTGGGGCTGGTCAGGGCCGGAATACACCCTGCCCTACTATCTCAAAAGCCATGTCCACCCCGATCACATCAACTTTGCCGAGGGTGAAATGCTGCTTTTACCCACTTTCCGCCTGCCGACCCTTATCCATACCCGTTCTGCTAATAGCAAATGGTTATACGAAATCAGCCACAGAAACCCGGTCTGGCTGCACCCAGAAGATGCCCGGCGGCTGGGGGTAGACACGGATGACCTCATCAAAGTGGAAACAGAGATTGGCTCTTTTGTCAGCAAGGTTTGGGTGACGGAAGGTCTCCGGCCCGGCATTGTAGCCATGAGCCACCACCTGGGACGCTGGCGGCTGACCGATACCGGGAACATCAACCCCGGCGCGTCGGCCCTGGTCAAACTGGAGGAAACCGGCAGCGGCGAATTTTCCATGCGCCAGGTGCAGGGAGCCAAAGCCTACAAATCTTCCGACCCAGATACCTCGCGTATCTGGTGGGAAGATGTCGGTGTGCCTCAGAATATTATCCACGCCGTTCACCCCGACCCGGTCAGCGGCATGCACTGCTGGCATCAAAAGGTCAGGGTTAGCCGGGCTGCGCTCACCGATAAACACGGCGACATCCATGTGGATACCAACAAGTCTTTACAAGTCTACCGCGAGTGGCTGGCTTTGACCCATCCCGCCCCTGGCCCCGGA
This sequence comes from Anaerolineae bacterium, assembly GCA_023151115.1. Next base: position 77,343 of record JAKLJP010000013.1, on the reverse strand, counting down.
GGACTGCGCCGGCCCTTGTGGTTTAAGCGGCCCTTGAAACCAGCCAAAGAAGTATATTACTTTAGCCAAGTCGTTCAAGAAGAATAATGTCGAAACCAAACAACGAAATGTTTCCTGCTCTCAAAAAGCGGGCTGCACCATCACCGATTGTAAAACTTAACACCAAACGAAAGATCGCTTTTGGCTGGTACGGCGGCAAATATTCCCACCTGGAATGGTTGTTACCCCTGCTGCCCGCCTGTCACCATTATTGTGAGCCGTTCAGTGGCTCTGCGGCGGTGCTGCTCAATCGAGAACCATCGCCTGTTGAAACCTACAATGATCTCGATGCTGAAGTAGCTAACTTTTTCCGGGTTTTGCGGAATGACCCTGACCGCCTGATCCGGACGATTGGCTTGACCCCCTTTTCACGGGAGGAATTTGCTAAAGCCTGCGAAATTGACCCCGCTCTGCCCCCGCTGGAACGAGCCAGGCGTTTTTATGTGCGCGCCCGCCAGGTACGGACAGGGTTGGCTCAAACTGCCAGCCTGGGACGCTGGGCCAACTGTAAAAATACCAGCCGGGCCGGCATGGGTGGCGCTGTCTCACGCTGGCTGGGCGCTGTTCGAGATTTGCCGGAGATTGCCGAGCGGCTGCTGCGGGTGCAAATTGAGAACAGGCCCGCTATTGAGGTGATCCAGCTTTACGACTCGCCCGCCACACTCTTCTACTGTGATCCGCCTTATGTTCATGCCACACGAGGCGATAACAAGGCTTATAGCTACGAAATGACAGATGACGAACATCGTGAGTTAGCCGAAGTATTGAACTCTGTGCAGGGAATGGCCGCGATTTCAAATTACGACTGCGATTTGATGCATGAACTTTATCCACCCCCTCGCTGGACAAAATTCATCAGCGAAGAACGCACCAACCACAGCACCAAAGATAAACGGGTTGAGGTTTTGTGGATTAATTACAACCCTAACCGCCTCTTACGCAGCTTTTGGCTTACGGAGTCTCACACTATGCAAAATCCCTCTGAAATACTCGCTCAACTGTTCCGCCGCGCCTCCGCCGATTTATCCAATCCTGCGGTCAAGGAAAAAGCCATCCTTGAGCGGATTGATTATGTCTGCCGGCAGCTTAGAAACCGGGCTTGTGTCCGCCTGCTCATGGCCTGTATGCTGGCTAAACTCGACCGCCCGAATATTGACCCGCGTAAACCCTACACCGAAATTGGCAGCGAGGACGCCTTTTCCGGCCGCACCTATGATGAACGCTATCTCACCCCATTCATCAACAGCCATCGTCTGCCGCTGAACCCGACCACCGCCTTTTTGACTCCGGCCTTTCGCAATATTGATCGCCCCCTCACCCCAGACCTGGAGATTGTGGGCCGTCCGCGCCAATTCTATAAAGACACCTTGCAGTTGCTTGATGATGTCCATTCAGGCCGGGTATCGGCTGAGGATTTGCTGACCGAAATTATACGGGTGCTGCTGGTCATGCGCCAGGAGCGAGAAGCCAGGATGTCTACCCTCCTGGCGGCGCTCCAACGTACCGAGGATGTCACGCCCCTGTCCTCCGAGGATATCGTCACCCTGATTGAGCAGCATTTGAAATCCAAAAACGCCAGCCGGTTGCCGGTTTTGGTCGTCGCTGCCGCTTACCAGTCGGTGGGATATAAGATCGGAGAGCGAGCCTTGCCGCTCAAAAGCCACAATGCCGCTGATGAGCAAACCGGCGCAATGGGTGATGTTGAAATTTGCCTGGAAAATGACGAGCGCATTGTCACTGCCTATGAAATGAAAACCCGCCGGGTAACAATTGATGATATAGACCGGGCCTTACAGAAAATTGCCCTGGCTGATAACCGTATTCACAATTATATCTTTATTACAACCGATATAATTGAGGACAGCGTAAAAAACTATGCCCAGAGCGTCTATGAACAGACAGCCGGAACGGAGATTGCTATTCTGGACTGTTTGGGCTTTTTACGACACTTTTTGCACTTCTTCCACCGTTCTCGACTTAACTTTTTGGATGTGTATCAGGCATTACTGCTGGCCGAACCCGAAAGCGCGGTCAGCCAGCCCTTGAAGGAGCTTTTCCTGGCGCTGCGCCAAGCCGCCGAAACGGATGAGTAGGTTGAAGACAAGGAGGAAACTATGCTGCTGCACTATTTCTATGACTCAAAGCTGGCTCACGCCTCATACCTGGTAGGCTGCCAGGTCACCGGCGAAGCGATTGTGATTGACCCTGGCCGCGACATCGAACCTTATCTGGCAGCGGTCAAAGCCGAGGGCTTGTGGCTGGCCGCCGCCACCGAAACCCACATCCACGCCGATTTTGTCTCCGGGGCGCGGGAACTGGCCGAACGGGCGAAGGTGCGGCTGTACCTGTCGGACGAAGGCGACGCCAATTGGAAGTATGAGTATGTTCACAACTACCCCCACACCTTGCTCAAAGACGGCGACGCCTTCAACGTCGGCAACATTCGCTTTGAGGTATGCCACACCCCCGGCCACACCCCGGAGCATCTCTCTTTTCTCATCACCGATACCGCCGGGGCCAACCAGCCTATGGGCATCTTCAGCGGCGATTTTGTGTTTGTGGGCGATGTGGGCCGCCCGGATTTGCTGGAAAAGGCAGTGGGGGCAGCCGGCGCCGCCGAGGTGGGTGCGCGCCAGATGTTCAGATCGCTACAGCGTTTCAAAACTCTGCCCGATTATTTGCAGCTCTGGCCCGCGCATGGAGCCGGCAGCGCCTGCGGCAAGGCGTTGGGCGCAGTCCCATCCAGCACCGTTGGTTACGAAAAGATGTTCAACGTGGCCCTATCCCATACCGATGAGGCTACGTTTGTCAGGGCACTGCTCGAAGGCCAGCCGGAACCGCCCAAATACTTTGCCCAGATGAAACGCCTCAACAAAATCGGCCCGCCCGTGCTGGCCGGTCTGCCCCAGCCGGAGCATCTGCCCTTCAACCGGCTGGACGCCCTGCTGGCCGAGGCGGCGCTCGTCGTGGACACGCGCCCCGTCGCCGCTTTTGCCACCGGCCACCTGCCTGGGACCCTTAACATTCCCTACGATAATTCATTCACCAACTGGGCCGGCTGGCTGCTCAGTTATGACCAGCCTTTCTACCTCATCGCCGCCCCATCAGCTATACCTCAAATGGTGCGCGACCTGCGCTACATTGGCCTGGACAACAGCGGCGGCTATTTTGACCTGTCGGTATTGGATACCTGGCGCAAGGCCGGCGACCCGCTCCAGCATTACGAAGTGGCAACCCCGGACCAAATCGCCGGGCAGGTAGCCGCCGGGCAAGTCACCGTTGTGGACGTGCGTCAGACCGATGAATGGCAGACCGGCCACATCCCCGGCGCAAAACATATCATGTTGGGCTACCTGCCGGAACGGCTGGTCGAAATCCCCACCGATCAGCCGGTTGTCGTCCAGTGCCGCTCCGGGGCGCGTTCAGCCATTGCGGCCAGTATCCTACAGGCGGGGGGTGTGCCTCGAGTGATCAATCTGCTGGGCGGCATCAAAGCCTGGGACGCAGCGGGGCTGCCGGTGGAACGTTAAATACTTGTGATCGGTAAAGTCTGGAAGGTTGGAAGATTGCTTAAAGTAATGTGCAACCTTCCAATCCTCCAGCCTTCCAGCTTTTTACGGGAATTTATTTTTTGAGACTATAGCAGCCCCAACTCCCTGGCCCTGGCTACGGCCTGGGTCCGGCTGCGCACGCCGAGTTTGCCGTAGATGTTGTTGAGATGCCACTTGACCGTCCCCACCGTGACTACCAGGCCGTTAGCGATGTCCTGGTTAGATGCTCCTCCGGCAATAAGGCGCAGCAGTTCCAATTCGCGCTCGCTTAAAGGCTCAATCAAAGAAGGATGAATCGCTTTTTCTATATACTTCTTGGCTGCCCTTAGCAACTGTTCAATATAGCCTTTCAGCCTTCCGCCTTCATCCTTCATCCTTTCGAGGAGTTCCAGGAGGGATGGTCCTTCATCCAGAAAGATGCGAGTGTAGCCTTCAGGTTCGGCCAGAGCCATAGCTTGTTCCAGGGAAGTCACCGCTTGCTCTGGGTCAGCGGAAGCCCGATAAGCCAGCGACAGCAAAATTAAAGTTTCAATGACCCGCCCGGTCCGTTCACCGACTTCAGCCGCCTGGCGGATACGTTCCAGCAGCTCTACTGCTTCAGCCCCTTTTTTTTGCGCCAACAGCAGCCGGGCCAGGGTCAGATACTCAATCTCGGCCAGATAACTGACCAGGTTTTGGGGCGACAGGGCGGAACTCTGCGCCCAACGCAACGCTGCCTCTAGCTGACCCTCGGCCAGCCACACTCTGGCTTGATAGGCGGTCGCCTGAGCCGTCCAATAGCGGCTGTTGTAGCGCCGGGCCAACTGTTCAGCCTGTTGAGCCGCTTCAAGCGCGCCGGAAGGGTCGGCCTGGGCCAGCCTGATCCGGGCCAGGGTTAAGTAACCCAGGGCTACAATCGCCAGGTCAGCGCCTTGCTCGCCCAACTCTATACCCTTCTCGACCTGAGTCACAGCCGACTCAAGTTCATTCTGTTCATACAGCAGGCTGCCCAAACAAACGTAAGCTCCCCCGGCAGCGGGCAGGGTCGAGGCCGGTAATTCAAGCGCCTGCCGGCATAAGTCGGCGGCCTGGCGCAGATGGCCCTGCTCTATTTCGAGTTGAGCCAGATTCCACGTGGCCGTCAGGGCCACATGCCAATTGCCGCTGGCCTGGCTGATGGTCCGGGCCTGGGTCAGTGCTTCGCCGGCCTGGGCTACCTGGCCGGTCCAACTGTAGGCCACGCCCAGGCTAAGCGCGACCGCTCCCCGCAAAAAGGAGTTGTCGGCGGGCAGCAGGTCAAATGCCTGGCGATACAGGCCAATGGCCTGGGGCATATCCCGCCGGAAATAGGCCACGCTGCCCCGAATGGCGGCGGTTTCGCCGGGATGACCCTCGGCGCCTTGCAGGTACGTCTCGACCACATCTAATTGGCCGGTCAACGCCGAAGCCCAGGCTTGAAAGAGGGATAGTTGGGCCTGCGAGCGAATCAGTTCGGCGGGCAGAGCCTGCAGCCAACTGAGCAAGGTGGTCATCTCGCTCCGGCTCAACAGGCTGCGGGCGTGCTGCTCCACCAGGCGAGCCGCGCGTGGAGCATCGGCGGCAGCCAGGGCGTGGCTGACGGCCTCGGCGGGCAGGCCGTGTCCTTCAAACCATTCCGCCGCCCGGCGATGCAGCGCCGCTACCCCCGCCTGGCCGACCTTCTTTTGCAGCAAATTCCGCAGCAAATCACCAAAAAGGTGGTGGTAGCGATACCAGCGGCGCTCGTCGTCAAGGGGCGTGATGAAGAGGTTGGCTTGCTCTAACTGCTCAAGGATGAAGGATGAAGGATGAAGGCGGAAATTTTCATCCTCGCCGGGCTTACGCTCGGCAGTCCTTCCGCCTTCACCCTTTCCCAACACCGCGTCACACAACGGCCCGCACAGGCGGTCGAGGATAGAGGTTTGCAGCAAAAAGTCTTGAATAGCTTCGGGTTGGCGTTGCAACACTTCTTCTACCAAATAGTCGGCAATGTAGCGATGGCTGCCGCTAAAGCTGGCCAGAAAACCGGAAATATCTGGCGGGGCCATGCCCTGTAGGGAGAGGGCGGCCAATTGCAGCCCGGCAATCCAGCCTTCGGTGCGGGCTTCAAGGGTTTCGATATCGGCGGCGGCCAGGCTTAAGCCCATGACGTGGTTGAGAAATTCGGCGGCTTCGGCGGAGGTAAAACGCAGGTCGGCCGCCTGAAGTTCCAACAGTTGTCCCCTGGCCCGCAGATGGCCCAGCGGCAAGGGGGGGGTAGTGCGGCTGAGGATAACCAGGTGAAGCTGGGCCGGCATGTGATTAAGCAGAAAGGCAAGACCTCGATGGATTATCTCTGTCTCGATCAGGTGATAATCGTCCAGCACCAGGGCGACAGTTTCCGGCAGGGCGGCAATTTCATTGACCAGGGTGGTCAGCGCGGTTTCCAGGGGAAGAGACGGAGCGGCAAAATTGACTTGGCCCAGGGCAGGATAGACCGTTTGCAAAGCAGCGGCCAAATAGCTCAAAAAACGGGCCGGGTCGTTATCCTCTTTGTCCAGCGAGAGCCAGGCAGTTTTGAAAGGATGAGGGAAGAAGGATGAAGGATGAAAGGTGGTAACTTCCCCTGTTTCATCCTTCTGCCTTCCGCCTTCATCCTTTTCAGTGAGCCACTCGCTCACCAGGGTGGTTTTGCCAAAGCCGGTGGGGGCGGTGATGAGGGTCAGTTTGCGCTGGGCAAAATCCTGATTGAGCCGGGCCACCAGTCGGGGCCGCGAAACCCAATTGGCTCGCCGCCGGGGCGGGTACAGCTTGGTCGCCAGGAGGGGGGGATAGCTTAACTCCAGCGGCAGGGCTGGTTCAACCATTGAAAACTCGCAAGAATTACAGTCTTGAAAGAAAGTGTTGGAGGGTTGGAAGGCTGGAAAGTAAGCCATTCTTCCATCTTCCAACCTTCCAAGCTGGCTTAAACAAACAGTGGGGCCATTTCCTGGTTTGCCAGGTCTGCCTGCATCACTGCCTCCGTAGGCGCGGCCTGGAAGCGGCTGGCGGCGTCTAAAACCTTGGGCAGAACCGTCATATCCCCGGCGGTGTTCAGAAAGATACCGGGGCGGCTTAAAATCCAATGGACAGCATGATCAATGGCGGTTTGGTCGGTCAGTGGTTGATACCAGGTTTGATGGGTTTTGGGCTGGTCGCCCCAGGGCCGGCGAGTAACCCCTTTAATGGTTTGAACGGCTACATTTCGCTGCTGGCAAACGGACATAAGGGCTTCAAAATCGGCGGCATACTCAGGATTTTGCATCAGCGTGTAACTGTAGGGCAGCAGCACCGAGTCGAAGTCGAAGCGTTCCAGGCTGCGCAGGTGCATGCGGGCTATTGGCACATCGTGTCCGGTGACGCCGATAAAGCGGATCAAGCCCTGCTCGCGGGCCTCGATGGCCGCTTCGAGCGCGCCGCCCGGCCCCATAGCCACCTCCCACTCCTCCGGCTTGACCAGGTAATGCAGTTGCAGCAGGTCAATCTGGTCGGTGTGCAGCCGCTCCAGCGAGCGCCGAATCTCATCGCGCGCGCCTTGATAGCCGCGCTCCAATGTTTTGGTGGCCAGGAAAAACTGCTTTCGATGCTGGTCCATCCACGGCCCAATCCGCAGCTCCGAGTCGCCGTAGCTGGGGGCGGTATCAATATGGTTGATCCCATATTCCAGGATTAAATCCAGCACCCGGTCAGCCTCGTCCTGGGTAGCGACCCACAGGGCCGCTCCACCAAAGATAATCCGCGTGCTCATGTGGCCGGTTCGGCCAAAGGGTTGTTGGGTAATCATAATAGAATCCTTTCTTGATGTTTTAACCACTCAATTTTTGCTACGGCGGATACGAATTGCTCCGGGGGTGACTACAGCAAAAACTTGTGGGAGTTCAAGTTGATGCTGCTTGATAGCCAGAGCAACTATTTCTGCCTTCTGCAACGGGGATACTCCTGCCAAACGAATAAGGATGACGCCTGTCATTAACCGATGCTGACGATAGACCAGTTCGCCAAAATCTTTATCGGCTGTCAATAGAGGCGCGTCTTCGTTATTGGCGATTTCTAGCACTTTATCGTCCGAAATACCCGGCTCCATTTCGGCAATGTAATGTACCGTATGACCTTCTTGCCGCAATCGCTCGACAATAGGGCGATCTACACTTTCATCAGCCAGCAGAATCATGCGGCCTCAGCCAAAGGATAGATCACATCTGCTCGTAATGCCTCGGCGGCGAAAGCTAAAGCTGCCTGAATGGCTTCGAGGGTTAAACGAGGATGGGCTTCCAGAATTTGCTCAATAGTTTCGCCAGTAGCAAGTTTTTCAAGGATGAGCTCAACCGTAATGCGGGTGCCGGCGATGACCGGTTTACCCATCATAATGTTAGGGTCAGAAACAATGAATTTTTTGGACCTATCCATAAGTTATTTCCCCCGCTTACTTCTTAAAAAAGACTTGTCAATGTTGCCCTGAGTAAAGCTGCTTGTTCTAACAAATGAGAATTCTATTCAGAACTACTACTATCGCCGCCACTGTCGTAGCTGTCACCTCCGCCGTCATATGATCCTCCATCGTCTGTAAAATCATAACCATCATCTCCATCACCGTCATCGCCTTCGTCGTCATCGCTGTCTTCTTCGCTGCTATAGCCACTGCCGCTATCTACAAACATAAAACCGGAACTCCCCATTTCGGCGTCTTGGTAGCTATTCTTTTTAGAACCGCCCCTATTCGCAGCTAAACGCGAGAAGAAAAAAGCTATCACGCCAATTACCAGGATTGCTCCCAAAAACCAGCTAGTTCCCATTGCTTTGCTCCTTTCAAAATGAACCAAGTTCCACTTCTATGGTATTGAATTGGGGCTTTTCTATATTTCAAGCTTTGGTGGAAGACCATATAGCTTAACTGTATATCTATTCTTAACGATAATTGGATCTTCTGAGTCCCATCGTGGTGCAAGCATCATTCCCTTATCCGGGATGTCGCAAAAAGGTGCGGGCTGTTTATAAAGATTCCACATTATGGATGCTTCAAGGCGTTCAAGGATACGTCGCTGAGTTCCTACATTTGCGACGAAAATTCTAAATCCTGCAAGTTGCTTGCGGATCGCAACATGAATTATTGGCCTTTGCTTTTCAAATTCAGCTCGCTTTTCGGGCGTCCAGCCCCACCCATGCCAAACTTCTTTTCGGATACCCTGTTGCATAGCAACAATATCGAAAATATTGTAGTCTCCGCTCATATACTTGCGAGTGTGCTCACGAAAGCGTACTGGAACTGGTCGGCGCGTCAGACCCGCCGCATGAATCAGATAACCATCTCGGTATTCAACCGTCTGCAAGTAGATACCCGGATGTTTTGGTATAGAGGGTAAATTGTTTTCAGGCTCAAACTTCGGCCAACTATGGGGTCCAGTCCAATAAATATCTATAGTTTCCTGATCCATAAGTTACGAACCTTTTCTGGGGGTTTTTCTGCCATCCAACAATTTATTATCCCACCCCTATTCTATCACAGAAACCAGCGAATGGCATGCTCCTGAATCGTTTGGTAAGGGCGAGGCAACTCGATGGGTTGTCTCGAAGCAGTCAAAAAGCTCTCCGAGTTGCCTCGCTCCTACCCCACTCAAATTCCAAAAGAGGAAATTGGAGTCCAAACCTCGGTTTGGAAAAGCCAAAGCAAGCTTTGGACTCCATCGTCTTCTCAATCCCCAGCGAGACCGCCCCGAATTGAAATTCCGGGCTGGTACAGGAAGTCGGTTAGAAACCGACTCGGCCAATTCCGCAACCTTATCTGGGCAAACCAGTCCGTTAAAAACGGACTTTCAGTATCAGCCTGAACTTAAGCGAAGCACCCTGTGGGTCAGTTCAAGGCTTCAAGGCTTCAAGCTCGCCAACGCCTGCTCCAAATCTGCCATCAAATCCGCCGTCTCCTCAATCCCCACCGAGTAGCGAATCAGCCCTTCCGGGATACCCATGGCTTCGCGTTCCTCCGGGGTACACTCGACGTGGCTGGTGGTGGCCGGCGGGCCGGCGATGGTTTCCACTGCGCCGAGGTTGGCCGCGCGGTGAGCGTAGCGCAGCCGGGGCAGAAAGGCCCGCACCACGTCGAAGCCGCCTTTGAGCATAAAACTCAGCACCCCACCAAAGCCGCGCATCTGCCGCCGGGCCACGTCGTGGTGAGTGTGCGTTTCCAGGCCGGGGTAAAAAACCTGGCTGACCTGGGGCTGCTCGGCCAGGAAGCGAGCAATTTGCAGCGCGCTCTCGTTCTGCTGGCGAATCCGCAGGTGCAATGTTTTCATGCCGCGCAGCAACAAGTAGGCCGCCATTGGCTCCAGCGTCGCTCCGTTGATTTCCCGGAAATGATAAATTTGCTCCACCCACGGCCTAGCCCCACACACAACCCCGCCCAGCGCGTCGGCGTGGCCGCCCAGGAATTTGGTGGCGCTGTGCAGCACCAAATCTACCCCCAGGGCCAGCGGGTTCTGGTTGATCGGCGTGGCAAAGGTGTTATCAGCTACGACCACCGCTCCCACCCGATGCGCGGCCTGGGCCAGCCGGGCCATGTCCATCACTTTGAGGGTCGGGTTGGTCGGACTTTCCAGATAGAGCAGCCGGCAGCCCTGGGCAATGGCCGCTTCGATGGCGGCGTGGTCGGTGGTGTCGCACAGCTCAACCTCAATCTGAAAGCGAGGCAAAAACTCAAGAAAAATCTTGCTGGTCCCGCCATAGGTATCTTTAACCGAAACCACCCGGTCGCCGGGCGAGAGCAGGGTAAACAGAGTGTTGCTGATGGCGGCCATGCCGGTGGCAAAGCTGGTGGCAGCCTCCGCGCCTTCCAACTGTCGCACTTTTTCCTCAAACGCCTGCACGGTGGGGTTGGTATTGCGGCTGTAAATGTGGCCTGGCTCGCGGCCCAGGGCCACGTCCAGCCAATTGTCCACATCCTGATAGCCAAAGGCCACGCTGTGGACCACCGGCACTTGGGTGGCCCCCTGCCACAAGGCTTGCTCCTCACCGGCCCAGACGGAAAGGGTGCTCAAACTCGGTTGCTGATCAGACATACGGTAAAAACTCCTCCCAAAATAGTAGACGGTAGACAGTAGACGGCACCCCTTCGGGTGCGCCGAAGGGCGTAGACAGGGGTAATACATCCCTGCTACCTTGCGACCCTGCTACCTTTTTATTCGCTCCATTTTACCCTTTTTCAGCGGAAGGTAGAAACGGGGATCTAATTTTGGATTGACACATCCTTCAGATAGCGGTACACTGGCGGTGGTCCCAATCGGGACGACACTAACGATGAAATGTCTTTCTGACTACTGACTACTGATTACTGACTACTATATTTCAAAGGAGGCAACGATGGGGCAAAATTACGGCAGTCAAAGTATGATTAAACCACTGCGGCGGGTGCTGGTCCGCCGGCCCAATGAGGCTTTTGGCCGGGCCGATCCGGTGCGCTGGCATTACACAGAGCAGCCCAACCTGGCCCTGGCCCGGCAGGAGCACGATGCCTTTGTGGCCAGCCTACGCCAGGCGGGAACCGAAATCATTTATCATGACGAAGCGCTGCCCGATCACGCCGATGCGATTTATGTCCACGACCCGGCCCTGGTGACAAACGAGGGCGCGATCATCCTGAGCATGGGCAAAGCGCTCCGCCGGGGCGAAGAGGCTGCGCTGACGCGCAGCTTTGAGGCGCTGGATATTCCCATCCTTTACCGTTTGCACAGCACAGCGCGGGCCGAAGGCGGCGATCTGATGTGGCTGAACGAGCAGACCCTGGCTGTCGGGCTGGGTTTCCGCACCAACGCCGAAGGGCTGCGGCAGTTGCAAGAGGCGTTGACCCCACTGGGGGTCGAATGTATTCCGGTGCAGCTGCCCTACTATCTCGGCCCGGAGGCGTGCCTGCATCTGATGAGTTTTATCAGCCTGGTGGATGAACGGCTGGCCGTGGTTTATCCGCCCTTGATGCCGGTCCCGTTCTGGCAGTATCTCACCGAGCAAAATTTCCGGTTTATTGAAGTGCCCTCCGAAGAGTTCGAGACCATGGCGACCAATGTCCTGGCCCTGGCCCCCGGCCAATGCCTCATGCTGGCCGGCAACCCGATCACCCAACAACGATTGGCTGCCGCCGGCTGCGAAGTGTTAACCTATCAAGGCCACGAAATATCGCTAAAGGCCGAGGGTGGGGCGACCTGTCTCACCCGCCCGATATTAAGGGAGAGTTAGAATTTACGATGATAGGGAAGGTTGGAAGGTTGGAAAATTGGCAATCTTCCAACCTTCCAACCTTCCATTCCTCCAATACCTCGCTATCCTACGGCCTGTGGCAGCTCAATCCAAAACCGGCTGCCGTGACCGGGGTGCGATTCAACCCCGGCTCGCCCGCCCAACCGGGCCGCGCCTTTGCGCACAATCGCCAGGCCCACGCCGGTCCCAGGATAAGCCTCGATGCCGTGCAGCCGTTCAAAGATTTGAAAAATCCGTTCCTGGTACTCCGGCTCGATGCCGATGCCGTTATCTTCCACCCACAGGCGCACCGCCGCTTCCCTCGTTTCGCCCGGCGAGGTTTTAATAATCTCGGCCCAGATACGGATAGAAGGCTGCACGCCTGCCGGCACAAATTTAACGGCGTTGCTAACCAGATTAGAAACAATTTGCACGACGGTAGCATAGTGGCCAATCACCCGGGGCAGCGGCTTTTCTACCTTAAGCCTGGCCCGTTGTTCCTGGAGAGTTATTTCGAGTTGGGTTAACACATCGGTAACAACCGCATCCAAATCAACGGGTTGGAGCCGCAGGTCGGAGCGGCTGAGGCGGCTGTACACCAGCAAATCCTGAATCAAAATATCCATGCGGTGGGCGGCGTCAACAATGCGCTGGGCGTATTTCTGGCCTTCCTCATCCAGCACTGCCGTATAATCCTCCAACAAGGCGTCGGCAAAACCATGCACGGCTCGCAGCGGCGCTCGCAAATCGTGCGAAACTGAGAAGGAAAACGAGTTCAGTTCGTCGTTGATCTCTTCCAGTTTAGCCGTGCGTTCCGCCACCCGTTGCTCCAGTTCGGCGGCATAACGCTGAATTTGTTCGTGCAGGCGCGCCTGTTGAATCGCCACAGCCAGCGGGTCGGCCACCTCACGGGCAATATCCACCCCCTCAGGGGTAAAAGCGTCGGCTGTATCGGCTCCCAGACTCAGACCGCCAATAAGTTTGCCTTTGGCTACCAGCGGCACATTAATGTAACAACAATTACCCTCGACCCCCAAAGCCTGGAGGGCCAGGGGCGGCTGAACAAAGCTGAGAATATTATCCGAGGTTGTGGAACTGCCCTGGCGCAATTCCTCGGCAATACCGAACATGTCCAGGGGAGGATGGACTCCCACCATCACGCGGGCCTGGCCAGAGACGTAGGCCGCCAGCATCACCGCCTCGTACGACTCAAAATCAAAGCCAACCACAGCCGCCTGTTGAAACGGAATTAATTGCTGAATATGATGCAAAGCTACCTGAGCAATGGCCTCTGGAGACTGCGCCGCCAGAATCGCCCGGTCAAGTTCCTGCAATGTTTTCACCCGTTCCGCATAACGCTGGAGCGATTCCTGGGCCTGTTTACGCTCGGTAATGTCCCGGACAATGGCTTGCAGCCGGCCATCGTCCAGCATTTTGGCGCTGATTTCGACCGGCAAAATAGTCCCGTTGCGGCAACGAAAACGGCGTTCCGCCAGAATGGTTTTGCCGGCCAACAGTTCTTTCATTCGGATAGGCCGGGCGGCGAGATCTTCGGCGGGGATTAAATCGCTTAAAAGATTGAGCCGGAGTAGTTCTGTGTGGGTGTAGTCCAGCATTTCGCAGCCTTTTGAGTTGACCTCAAGCAGGTTGCCCTGGTAATCGGCAATAAAAATACCATCGGAAGCCTGCTCCATCAACAGCCGGTAATTGCTTTCGCTCTCTCGTAGCGCGTGTTCAACCCGCCGGCGCTCAATGATTTCCTGTTGGAGTTGAACGTTAGCCGTGCTCAATTCAGCTGTCCGCTCGTGGACCAGCTCATCCAGGTGTTCCAGCACATTGAGAAGCTGTGTTTTTGATTGCTGCAAGTCTTTTTCGGCCTGCTTCCGCTCGGCCAGCTCCTGCTGTAGAGCCTGGTACAGCCGGGCATTCTCAATGGCCACCGCCACCTGGTCGGTGAGAATTTCCATGGCAATGATGTCATTCTCGCCAAAGGCGTTGAGGCGAGGGCTTTGCAAGTCAATCACCCCGACGGTTTGACCGGCTACTTTAATAGGCACACACAACTCAGCCTGGGTTTCCGTCCGATCAGGAATTAACGAGATGTAGCGCGACTCCTGGGTTACATCATTGGCTACGATTTTTTGGCCGTTAGAAACCACCCAGCCGATAATGCCCTGGCTGATCAATTGGGTATGATTAGGGGGGAAAAAGGTTTGGTATGAGCCGGCAATGGCTTTTAAGCGAACCCGATCCTGATCCAACAGAAACAGAGCTACGTGATGATAATTAAAAGTTTCATGCACCAGACGGGCGGCCCGGTTGAGGAGGGTATCCAAATCCAGGACAGCGGCAATTTTACTACCGATATCGTTGATTAAAGCCAATTGAGCGGCGCGTTGAGCCAAAATAGCCTCAGCCTGTTTTCGTTCGGTTACATCTCTAAAATAAACCGAAAGCCCGTCCGAATAGGGATAGGCGTGAACTTTGAACCAGGTTTCTAGTGGCTCATAATATTCCTCAAACTCAACTGTAACTTGCTTGGTCATTGCTCGCCGGAATTGAGCATTAAATTTTGAGTGGACCACGCCGGGAAATTCAGCCCACAAGCTTTTATGCAGGAGTTCCGCCCGCGTTTTATGCAAAAGCTGTTCCGCCCGCTGATTAACATAGGTAAAGCGCCACCGTTTATCCACCGCAAAAAAGGCGTCGGTAATACTTTCCAGGATATTTTCAATGCGCTGCTTGGATTGTTGGAGCGCTTCCTCTGCTCTTTTCCATTCGGTGATGTCGCGCCCCAGGCCCACCACCCCCACAATCTGGCCCTGGCTATCACGTAGAGGAATTTTATTGCTTGAAATCCAGCGGGGCTGGTCAGTTTGCTGATGAAACACCGGTTCTTCGTGGTTGACCAACGGCTGCCCGGAAGTAATAACCTGCTGCTCGGCGGCAAAATAGCGAGCGGCCAGATCTGCCGGGTAAAAATCAAAATCGGTTTTGCCGATCAATTCTTCCGGCGTAGCCGCCTTCATCAGGTGAGCCACGGCGGAGTTAGCAACCACAAAGCGGCTCTGGGTATCTTTAAAATAAACAAACTCTAGCAGATGATCCACCAAAGTCCGCAAAAGATTCCGCTCATGGGCCAGCGATTCTTCCGTTTCCCGGTGTTTGGCTTCCAGAGTCTCCAATTCAGCCACCCGTTGGCGTAATTGAGCCAATTCATGTTCTGACAGGTTACTGACGCCTGTATTTGTTTCATCAAATTTGTATTCCACCGGTTGATCCTGTTCTACTGCTTTCCCAGTGTCTCATTAGTATCAGTGGATCCAAATTTGAGGAGCCGGCACGCCCACGTGCGGCGGTGTTCGGCACGTGGGCGTGCCCGCTGCGCGTCCTCGGAAAATTGGATCTACTGAGTATAGTTACTATCCCCACTCGATTAGAGCTTGCAATTCCTGTAAACAACGCTCTGTTGCCACCGCCCCGGCCTGGCGAGGACTATCCACATCCTTGAAATCTAGCGAGCCGTAGTTGCTCACTTCAGGCCGCAGAAGAACGTGGGGCGGGTGGGCTGCCAGGCGCTGCTGATGCAGATACCAGGTCATCACTCGCACCGAGCGCCACATTGAGGCGGCGGCGGTTGGAATTTTATCCGCCCCCAGGCCACTGGTACTGAACAAACCGGGCGGCAGTTGAAAACCCATAATCGCGCTGATGGGGTCGGTCCAGGGTTTGTCTTTTTCTAGCGGCGGGTAAACATCCACGGCGATGATGCGGTCCGCGCCTTGAGCGTAAGCCACGTGCGTCGCCAGGCTGTCAATTACCCCGCCATCGGCCAGTTGCATGTCGTTGTGATTCACCGGCGGGAATGCGCCCGGCACGGCGCTGCTGGCCAGTACCGCCGGCAGCAGCGGCCCCTCGGCTAAAGTTACTTCCTGCCCATGAACCATATCCACCGCCATCAATGTCACCGGCAGGGTCAAGTCGGCAAAGGTTTTGCCCTCCAGGAGGTCGGCAAAATGCTCCCGCGCCCGCTGCTGGCGACCCCGTGAACTGATCAGTTTGAGCCGGTCAAGAAACGAAATGCCCTGCAAAGGGCTAAGTTCCTGGGCAATCTGGGCCGGGCTGAGACCCAGCCCAAACAAGACGCCCACAATCCCGCCCATACTCGTCCCCACAATCAAATCAATCGGGATGCCCTCGCGGACTAGCACTTCCAGCACCCCAATGTGGGCCAGACCACGACTTCCACCGCCACCTAAAACCAACCCAATTTTGGGCCGCGTCAAATTCATACTCCTTACCTAACCCGGACGAGCCGGAACCAAAAAGGAACACAGAGCTACACAGAGACCCCACAGAGGTACGCAGAGATGTTCTAAAAATTTCTCTATGAAACTCTGTGACTCCTCCGCGTCTCTCCGTGTAACAACTTCTTGCTCACTGTACAAGAATCTGACTCGTAAGCTACTAATTTGAGGCGAGGTCTCGAAGGTTGCTTCGTCCCATCATCCCTTCGCCTCCTTGCCTCACCGCCTCTTCGCCTCTTCCACCAGCGCCCGGCGCGATACCTTGCCCACAAAAGATTTGGGCAGGGTATTGCGAAATTCGATTTCTGAGGGAACGGCGTAATCGTCCAAGCGGCGACGACACAAGGCCAGCAGTTCCTCATCAGACAAACGCACTCCAGGGCGCGGCACTACAAAAGCTTTGATCCGCTGCTGCCCATTTTCTCCCCCCGGCACACCGACCACCGCCGCTTCCAACACCCGGTTGTGCTCGTACAGCACCTCTTCCACATCGCGTGGATAGACGCTGTGGCCGTCCACCGTCATAATGATATCTTTTTTGCGACCAATGATATGAAAATACCCGTCACTCTCCATCACCGCCACATCGCCGGTGTAGAGCCAGCCCTCCTTGAGCACGGCGCGGGTCGCTGCTTCATCGGCCCAATAGCCGGCCATGACCTGCGGCCCTTTGACCACCAATTCCCCAATTTGGCCGGGCGGCAGGTCGGCCCCGCTGGACAGGTCAACAATCTTGGCCTCGGTGTTAGGAATGGGCACGCCAATCGAGCCGACCTTACGCAGCCCATACAAGGGGTTGGCGTGCGTTACCGGCGAGGCTTCAGTCAAACCGTAACCCTCGACCAACCGGCCGCGGGTGAGTTTTTCAAAGGCTTCCTGGACCTCGACCGGCAGCGGCGCCGCGCCGCTGATACAGGCTTTGATCGAGTCAAGGCCGTAACCCCGCACATTGCCGGCCTGGTTGATGGCCATATACATCGAAGGGACGGCCGGAAACAGGGTGGGATGGTACTGTTTAATGTGCTGCAAGGTGTCTTCCAGGTCAAATCCTGGCAGTAGCACCAGGGTGGCAGCCAGGGCAATGGGAATATTCAAGGCATTGGTCAAACCGTAACTGTGAGACAAGGGGACTACCGACAGGCAAATCTCTTCGCCATAGCGCAGTTCGTGAACCCAGTGGCGTGTTTGCAGCGCGTTGGCCACCAGATTGGCGTGGGTCAGGCAGACGGCTTTGGCCTCGTCGGTAGTACCGCTGGTGTAAAGAATCACGGCGGTGGCCTCGCTGTCTACCTGGATGGCCGGCGGCTCCGTAATAGCATCCGCCATTAATTCGGTCATCGAGAGACTGCCGGCCTCATCAGGCTCTGTCGAAGCGGCGATCAGGCTTGTCGGAGTCCAGCGGGCCATCAGTTTTTGAAAAACGTCTGGTGGAACCAGGCTGGCCATCTCCACCAGAATGATCTGTTGTAGGTCGGTCTGCGCCCGCACCGCCTGGATCAGCCCCGAAAATTCACGCAGCGTTACCAACACCCTGGCCCCGGTCTGCCGGATTTGCTGGGCAATGTGGGCCGCATCGGCTTCGGGGTGAGACAGCACCACCACCCCACCGGCTTTGAGCGCGCCAAAATAGGCAATAATCATCTGCGGCATGTTGGGCAGGGCCACCAGCACCCGCTCCCCTGGCCCCACCCCCAGACCCAGCAGGGCGTGGGCAAAGGCGTTAACCTGCCGGTTGAGCTGCTGGTAAGTGAGCCGTGCACCGTAGAAAAGGGTGGCCGTTCTCTTGGGGACCCAATCGGCCGCGCCCTCTAAAAATTGGGGCAACGGCCGGCGCGGGATGGGCACGGTCAAGGGAGTTTCCGGGCTGTAGCTGGACAACCAGGGCCGCTGTTGAAACAGTGAACCGGCGCTGTGCGGGTCGCGCCAGGAACTGCGCCGCCCGCCTTCGATAAAGCGCTCAATGGCCCGGTTGACGGCCTGGTGACGCTCCAACTGGACCTTGTGTTTGGCCGAACCGACGTCAACCACCTCAGCGCCGGGGACCATCTGGCTCAACTCGTCAAAAACATAGCGGGGAAAGTAGCTGTCTCGCTCGCCGGTGATAATCAGGGTGGGGGTGGTGATGTTGCGCAGCAGCGACCAGCCCTGCCAGCGGCGCATGTTGTTGAGCATCATCCGCTTCAGTACGTGGATTTCGGCGTTCCAGCGGGGCCGGTACTCCCACCAGGGCCGGAAAAAGGCGTTGGGCAGGCGAAAAGCCCAGGTGACGCGCCGGGGCAGCGGATATTCGCCGGCGGTGGCAATGAGGACCAGCTTTTCCAGCCGCTCCGGGTGAGCGTTGGCATACTCCACGCAAATCGAGCCGCCAAAGGAGTGGCCGACCAGGATGAACTTCTCCGGCAGCTTGAGGGTGTCGGCAATGGTCTGCAAATCGTCTACCATTTCGGGCATGGTGTATTGGGTCAGCGGGGCGTCGCTCTGGCCGTGGCCGCGCAAGTCGGGGGCAACCACCCGGTAGGAGCGGGCAAAATGATTGATTTGAAACTCCCAGGTTTCGGCGCAGCCGGCGTAACCATGCACAAACATAATCGTCTTCTGCACCCCTTCGGGCCAGATGTCAATCACGCTCAACTCGGCCCCGGTCAGGCCGCGTATCGGCACATCCACCCGGTAGAGGTTGAAATCAAGCTGGATGTCGCGCCGTTTCATACCCCGTAATTTTCGCTTCATCAGTCCTCCTGCGTTTAAATAGTATCACGAGCCGGTAAGGTAGACAAATGAGGCGAGGAGGTGAAGAGACGATCACAAGAAGCACTTTTGTCACATAAAATGTAAAACGTAAAGCGTAACGGCTGATTGTCGGGCAAATCATTACGTTTACGTTTTACGAACACTAATCTAACTCGTGGGGTTTTGAACCACGTAGGATTCCCCCCTTGACAAATTATCATTTCCCTGATATAGTGTGATATATACACTATCCATTTGAAGTCGCGCTCTTGGTTCGCGGCTCTTTTTTCGAATCTTATTAGTGTTATTTTTACACTATCTAATCAGAAAGGACAAGACCATGTTTGGCATTCGCTATCTCAAAACTGAACCGACCACCTTTGTACTGCAATACAGCAATGGCAGGCTCCGCCGGGAGGGTGTTGGCCTGTCGTTTTTTTACTACGAGCCAATCACCGCGCTGGTGACTGTGCCGGTTGTCAGTGTGGACGCGCCCTTTATTTTCAACGAGGTCACAGCCGATTTTCAGGCCATCACCGTCCAGGGGCAGTTGACCTATCGCATTGCCGATCCCAAACGAGTGGCCGGCCTGCTCAATTTTAGCCTCGACCCGGCCACCCGCCAGTATCGCTCCGATGACCCGGCTAAGCTGCCCCAACGCATTATCAACGTGGCCCAGGTGCTTACCCGCGCCGAACTCAAAAGCCGCGATTTGAAGGCAGCGCTGGGGGCGGCAGACCTCATCACCGGCCAGGTTTTGGCCGGGCTGAAAAGCTCGGCGGCAGTGTCGGCCCTGGGCGTGGAACTGCTGGATTTTGTGGTGCTCAGCCTGAAACCCACCCCGGAGATGGCCAAAGCGATGGAAGCCGCCGCCCGCGAGGAAACGCTGCGCCAGGCCGACGAAGCCATTTACACCCGCCGCAACGCCGCCGTCGAACAGGAACGCAAGATCAAAGAAAATGAACTCAACACCGAAATCGCAGTGGAGCAGAAAAAGCAGCAGATCCGCGAAACCCAGATGGAGGCGGAAATGGCGGTCGAAGAGAAGAAACGTCAACTTCAAACCGCCAAAATGGAAGGCGAAATTGCCCTCGAAGAGCAGAAACGCAGCCTGGTGGAGCTGCAAATTGCCAATGCCCGCCAGGAAGCCGACAGCCAGGCTTATGCCGTCGAAGCCAGCCTGCGCCCCCTGACCGCCCTCGACCCGGCGGTGCTGGAAATCCTGGCTTCCGGCTCGATGGACCCGCGCCTGCTCATCGCCAAAGCCTTCCGCGATGTAGCCGATAACGCCGGCAAAATTGGTCAACTCAATATCACTCCGGATTTGTTGCAGACATTGATGGAAGTAGACAGCAGACAGTAGACGGGGGATTTATACCCTGTCTACCGTCTACCGTTTACCGTCTACCTGGAGAGTAATATGTACGAAAAAATTGTGGTTGTCACCCGCAAAACGCGGCTGGAAGAACTGGTCGAGCGGTTCAATTCCCGTGAACAGGCCCGTTTTTACATTGAGCGTATGGGGGCCAACTTTGCCGATTATGAACGGGAACACGACGCCTATCAGCGGTCGTTGGCGGAGCTACGGCGGCAACTGGCCGGATTGGATGAATTAAAAATCCAACTTATCGAGCGCGCCTTTCTGCCCAACTTTCTGTTCAGCGACAAGGATATTGTGCTACCGGTCGGCCAGGACGGGCTGGTGGTCAATACCGCCAAATATCTCAATGGGCAGCCAGTGGTGGCGGTCAATCCCGACCCGGCCCGATTCGACGGCGTTTTGCTCCCTTTTGAGGTGTCGCAGGTAAGCCAGACCATCACTGGCTTGCTGGCCGGGCGCAGCGAGGTACGAACCATTACCATGGCCGAAGCGGCGCTCAACGACGGCCAGACCATCCTGGCCTTCAACGACCTGTTCATTGGAGTGCGGAGCCACACCTCGGCCCGCTACCAAATCACCTGGGGCCAGCAGACAGAGCGGCACTCCTCCAGTGGGTTGATTGTCTCCACCGGCGCGGGGTCAACCGGCTGGCTCAGCTCGATGTTTCAGATGGCGGCCGGGGTGGCTCGCTTTGCGACGGGCGCTGATGGAGGTATCGAGCCGGCCCGGTTTCGCTTTGCCTGGGACGAGCCACGACTGCTTTTTGTGGTCCGCGAACCGTTTGTCAGCCGGGTGAGTCAAGCGGGAATTGTGGCGGGAGTTCTTTCCGGGGGCGAGGAACTGGTTTTAGAGTCCCACATCCCCGACCAAGGCGTTATCTTCAGCGATGGCATCGAGGCCGATTATCTGGCCTTCAATTCCGGGGCCATTGCTCATATCCGCATCGCCGAACGGAAGACACACCTGGTTGTAAGTTAACAAACGCTGTGCTATACTATTGATAGAACGTTAGTTCTTGAATGGTTCGACTTTTTATAGGTCGAAACGTCTTGCGTCTTCCGTTTACTTACGCAAGACGCAACAGTGTTAAAATCCTGGAATTAAGGCAGGTATTTTATGTGTGGACGATACACCCTGGCAACAAACACCCAAAAATTGGCCGAGTCCTTTAGCGGGTTTGAGGTTCCGGCGGAACTGCCGCCCCGCTATAATGTGGCTCCCACCCAGCCCATTGCGGTGGTAGCCAATAATGGCCAACACAAAGTTGAGTTCTTCCAATGGGGCTTGATTCCCTCCTGGGCCAAAGACCCCAAAATTGGCAATCAGATGATTAATGCCCGCGCCGAAACATTAGGAGAAAAACCGGCTTTTAGGAACGCCTACAAGCGCCGCCGCTGTCTGGTGCTGGCCGATGGTTTTTACGAATGGAAGAAAGAAGGCGATGGGGCTAAAACACCCATGTATATCCGCCTGGCTTCCGGCGACCCGTTTGCCTTTGCTGGCCTATGGGAAATGTGGCAGACGGCTGAAGACACCATCTTATCTTGCACCATCATCACCACCGACCCCAACGACCTGATGGCCCAAATCCACAACCGCATGCCCGTTATCCTGCCTCCTGATGTCTACGAGCAGTGGCTCGACCCGGCCGAGCGCAGCCCCGACCAGCTCCAGGGCCTGCTCCAACCCTACCCCGCCGAGCTAATGACCGCTTACCCCGTTTCCAAAATGGTCAACAGCCCCAAAAACGACACGCCGGCGCTGATCGAGCCGGCATAATTCACTGACTTGTCCAAGCCAACCAGTTCTGCTAAAGTAATACTTTACGGGTCAGGGTTACACGGAGAGCACAGAGATGTCACAGAGTTTCGCCGAGGATTTTTAGAGATTCTCTGCGCATCTCTGTGAAGTCTCTGCGTGACTCTGTGTTCCTTTTGCCTTCATCCACTTGACCTTATGTAATACACAACACGAATATTGAATTTTTCCTGAATCCGCCTAAACTCTCTATCATCCACCTACAAGGAGATTTCAAGGATGCCCCTCTCTTTTGAACAGAAATTACAGAATTACGCCGAACTGGCGGTCAAAATAGGCGTCGGTTTGCAGGCTGGACAGCGGCTCATGGTCCGCGCCCCCATCGAAAGCGCGCCGCTGACCCGCTTGATTGTCGCCAGCGCCTACAAAGCCGGGGCGCGGCTGGTGGACGTGCTCTGGACCGACGATGCCGTGACCCTGGCCCGCTTTAATCACGCCCCCCGCGACTCCTTTGAAGAATATCCAACCTGGCAGGCCGAAGCCCTGATCCAAATTGCCGAGAATGGTGATGCAGTTCTCTCGATTTACGCCACCGACCCGGACCTGCTTAAAGACCAGGATCCTGATTTGGTGGCCCTGGTCCAGCGGGTTGCCCAAACCCACCTGGCTCCCTTCCGGCGCAAGGTCATGTCCGACGCGCTCAATTGGTCCCTCATCTCTTTGCCAATTGCCAGTTGGGCCGCCAAAATCTTTCCCGAAAGCGAGCCGGACGAGCAAATCGCCCAATTGTGGGAAGCCATCTTTAAAGTCTGCCGGATTGACCAGCCCGACCCAGTCACTGCCTGGCAGCGGCACGTCGCCGAGCTATCCACCCGCAAAGATTATCTCAATGCCAAAGCCTACACCGCCCTCAAATACACCGCCCCCGGCACCGACTTCACCCTGGGTCTGCCCGACAACCACATCTGGCACGGCGCGCACAGCCATACCCCTAGCGGCATTACCTTTATCGCCAATATCCCCACCGAAGAAGTTTTTACCATGCCCCACAAAGACCGGGCCGAGGGCGTGGTCAGCAGCACCAAACCCCTGAGCTACGGCGGGGTGCTGATTGAAGATTTCAGTCTCACCTTTGCCAATGGAAGGGTGGTCAACGTGACCGCCAAAAAGGGCGAAGCCGTGCTCAGAAGGCTGGTTGACACCGACGAAGGTTCGGCTCGCCTGGGCGAAGTCGCCCTGGTGCCCCACAGCTCGCCGATTTCTCAATCGGGGCTGCTCTTTTACAACACCCTCTTTGATGAAAACGCCTCTAACCATATTGCCCTGGGGCGGACTTATCGCTTCTGTATAACCGGCGGCGCAGCCATGTCGGACGAGGAATTTTCCGCTGCCGGCGGCAACGACAGCCTGACCCATGTGGATTTTATGATCGGCAGCGACGAGATGGACGTTGCCGGAATCACCCGTGACGGCCAATTGGAGCCGATTATGCGAGCCGGCGAGTGGGCTTTTTGAGAAGAAGATGGTCAGGCTGGAGGGTTGGAGGCTGGGAAGGTCTCATCCTGTTGACATAACCCGGACTTTTCTAAATGGCAAAACTCGGTTATACTTCTCCTATGGGTAGAATGTGGAGTTGGCTTGCTTTTGCTTATGGGGTCATCTGCTTAATAGTCTTGGCTCTGGGTTTTGGCCTGATAGATAACTTTGCCTCCGGAACGTCAATCCCGGCCATTTTGGTAGCGGCTGCTGTGACTGCTGCCCTGGCAGGCGGCATCGGCGGGGCAACGGCCATGCTGCAACGCTTGAGCCGCGACCTGTCTGACACATCAATTTCCCTCTCCTTCCTCTCGTACCTGCTCCAACCCATCACCGGTCTGGTCGCCGGACTCCTGAGCTTGTTTTTGGTTTCTCTGCCGGGGGCGCTGCTGGTCAACTATGCCGCTACTCGCACGCTCGACCTGGCCGCTCTGGCCGCTTCTTCCCCCTTTGTTGCCCTATCTTTGCTGCTGGCGTGGCTGGCCGGTTATCAGCTTTATGATTGGTGGGCCAAAAGGCAACCTGCCCCGGCGGCAAAAACAGCCGCCGCGTCTGACCAGTCGGCCTCACCCCTGGCTTTTCAAATCTGGGCCGAACAGCGCCAGCGGATGAGCCGCTGGTCTGTGACCTGGGGCGTTTTTATTTTGGTCTATGGCGTTATCTGGCTGGTGGCCTTATTAGCCGGTCTGATTGGGAACGCCCATTTTTTCCCCACCAACGATAGCCATCCGCTGGTCACACTGCTGGCCGATGGCTGGCCGGCGTTGCTGGCTGGGGCGATTGGCGGGGTCATGGGCATGTTGTACGACCTTTACCGCCGTATTTCGTTTGCCCGTGATTTCGACCGGCAGCATATCCTGGCTTATCTGGTTTTGCCCTTAACCGGCCTGGTGCTGGGCGGCGCGATGTACCTATTCATCGCCAGCGGCTATTTTAGCTACCAGGCCCTGGTCAGCCAGGCTCCGCCGGTCGTTGATGCGCCCGCCGTAATTACCATTTACCTGGTTCTGGGCTGGGTTGTCGGTTTCCGCCAGGAAGCAATTCACGGATTAGTTCGCCGGCTGACCCAGACAGTCATTGACTTTTTCCGCTCGCTCCTATCCGTATTCTCCCCCAAACTGCTCTGGGATCAAGCCAGCCGGGCCGACGCCATGTCTGAAATTGCCCAAAAGCGAGACTTGTTTAGACCGCTCGACCGGGATTAATCGGGCAAATCGGTTGACAAGATCAAAAATGCCAATATATTACTCAGGTGGGCTGCAAAGTTATCTTCTAACCAAGCAGCACCCGGAGAAGTTATTATGCCCGAAAGGAGACAAACGACTTTGATTGTGGGCGGCAGCCCCGCCGATCGCGCCGCCCTACGCCAGAATTTGAGCCAGAACGGCGACCCGGCCCTTGAATTTATCGAAGCGGCGTCGGGCGGTCAAGGGTTGGCAGTTTGCCTGACCGCTCGGCCCGATTGTATTTTGCTGGCTGATCCCCTGCCCGATATGGCTGCTCTTGAATTTCTGGCCGCCTTACAGGCGCAAAACGAGTCGCCGGCCTGGCCGGTTATTATCCTGGCCGGAGTTGAAGATAAAGCAGCCGCTTTACAGGCCCTCCGCTACGGAGCGCAGGATTACCTGCTGCCGAGCGAAATCTCTCCGAAACATCTCCACCAAGCTCTGAGCAAAGCCGCCGCCCGGGCCGCCCTGTCGAACGAGCGCACCCAGAACGAAGCCCGGCTGCGCCTGACCCTCGATACCGCCCAAATGGGCTATTGGGAATGGGATCCTGTCGCCAATATTATTGCTTGCGGCGAATACTTTGAGCCGATCTTTGGCCTGGCCCCAGGCAGTTTTGACGGCACTTACGAAGCCTTCCTTGCGCTTATTCACCCTGATGAGCGTGACCTCATCCACCAAATGATCCAGCAGTCCCTGGTCGAGAAAACTGACCTGAGCATGGAGTTTCGGACAATTTGGCCCAAGGGTGAGGTCCATTGGCTGGCCTGTAAAAGTCGGCCCCTACGCAATGCTGCTGGCCAGGTGACGCGCGTGGTCGGGGTCGTCCGCAATATTACCGAACGCAAAACAGCCGAAGAGACGATGCTCCGCTACCAACTTCTCTCGCAGCATACTCGCGATATTGTGCTGTTTATCCGCGCCAGCGATGGTCAGATTATCGAAGCGAACCAGGCCGCCGAAGCCACCTATGGCTACGACCGTCCCACCCTGCTGTCCAAAACTATTTATGATCTGCGCGACCCGGCCACCCATAACGGTATTCTCAGCCAGATGCAACAGGCTAACCATGACAGCATCTTATTTGAGACTCGCCACTGCCGCAGTGATGGCTCCACCTTTCCGGTGGAAGTTAGCTCAAGCGGAGCCAACCTGGGCGGAGAACGCCTGCTCCTGAGCATTATTCGTGACATCTCCGAACGCAAACAAGCCGAAACAGCTCTGCGTCAAAGCCAGGACCGATTGCAGGTAGTGCTGCGGGCCGGGCGCATGGGCTGGTGGGAGCGCGATTTGCGAACTAATGAAACCCGCTGGTCCGACAGCTTCTTTGATTTGTTGGGCCAGTCACCCAAAGGGAAACGCCCCTCCTACGAGCTTTTCCTTGAACGGGTCTATCCTGACGACCGGCAAAAAATAATCCGCCAAGTCAACCAAGCGATTGCAGAGCGAAACGAGTACAGTCTGGAGTACCGCCTGCTCCACCCCAACGGCGGTGTACGCTGGATCATCGAGAAAGGAAAGATTTTCTACGATCCCACCAACCAACCAGAACGTATCGTCGGCGTCTCGCTCGACATCACCCAACGCAAATGGATTGAAGAAGGTCTGCGTGAAAGCGAAGCCACCCTGCGCAGTTTTTACGACAACGCCCCTCTGCTGATGGGCCTGGTCGAAACCAGCCAGGATGATATTCTGCACCTTTACGACAACCCGGCAGCCCACCGTTTCCTGGGGCTTACCCGCGAGAGTTCTACCGGGCGCTGGACCAGCCAGTTAGGGACGCCCGCGGCGGCCATCCGCGAGTTATTGGAACATTTCAGAGCGTGCGAGGCCAGCGGTCAGCCGGTTCACTTTGATTATATTCATCCAACTCCTGACGGCCCTCGCTGGCTGGCGGCCACGGTCTCGGTCATCGGGCCTGGCCCTTCGGGCCGCACCCGCTTTTGTTATGTGGCCGAAGACATTACCGAACGCAAACGAGTCGAAGAGCAGCAGCGTCTGCTGGCCGAACTCGGCGAGACCATGCGCTATACCGCGGAACCAGATGAACTGCTTATGGCCGTTGTCCGGGCGGTTGGTGAGCATCTACAAGTTAAGCGCTGCCTCTTCACAGAAATTGACGCTGCCCACGACCGGGGCATGATCCGCCACGAATACTGTCTGGGTGTGCCCTCCATCGCCGGCGAGTATAAAATCTCGGAGTACAGCCAGATCACCCACATAGATATGGAGGCCGGGCGCACGGTAGTTAACTATGACGCCCAGACCGACCCGCGTACCGCCGCCAATTACGAAACTACCTATAAACGCTATGGCGAGCGGGCCTATGTTGCCGTACCGCTGCGGCGTGAAGGACAGTGGGTTTCGGTCCTGTGGGCCAGCACCGACCAGCCGCGCCAGTGGCGGGCCGATGAAATCGTCCTGCTGGAAACTGTGGCTGAACGAGCCTGGCTGGCTGTAGAGAATGCCCGCTTGAACGCAGCGACCAAGCTGGCGCTGGAGCAGGCCCGCGCCAGCGAGCAGTGGTTCCGCGAGTTAGCCGACTCGCTGCCGCAGTTGGTCTGGATTTCAAATTCTGAGGGGGTTTTGGATTATTATAATCAACGCGTCAGCGAGTACAGCGGCGCCACCCGCACCCTCGAAGGCGGCTGGCGGTGGGAGCCACTGCTTCACCCCGACGACCTGGAGCCAACCCTGGCCGCCTGGCAGGCCGCCGCTGCCAGCGAACAGGCCTATTCCTTTGAGCACCGTATGTGCATGGCCGATGGTTCGTATCGCTGGCATCTTAGCCGTGCTGTCCCTATTCGAAATAACACCGGCACGATTAAGTGGTTCGGCACCGCCACCGACATCCACGACCTGCGGCTGGCCCAAGAGGCGCTGCGAAAGAAGAACGGGTAGAATCGCTCGGAGGGGGTCTGCGACCCCCGACAACGCGGGTCGTAGACCCGCTACGAGTTGAAAGTTTTGGGCTGGTGTCCAAACTGAGTTTGGACACCAGATTGCGTTGCGAAACAGAGGTTCGCAACGAGAAAGCATCACGCCTTACCGTTCACCTTAACCACTACAATCGTCGTATCATCGGCCAGGGGTTGGCTGCCGATAAACTCCTGCAGCGCCTGGCGTACCACCTGCACCACCATTCTAGCCGGCGCACCGGCTTCCTGACGAACCACTGCTGCCAGCCGTTCGACGCCAAATTGCTCCTCAGCCGGATTGATAGCCTCGGTTACGCCATCCGTATACAACAGCAACAGATCCCCCTGAGCCAGAGTCACCGTTTCACCGCCCGGCTCAAACTCCTCGATCAGCCCAATTGCCGCCCCGGTGGGGGCTAGCGAGGCCAGCGATTCGCCGCCGTTGACCTGGGAGCGGTACAGCAGTGGAGGGTTGTGCCCGGCATTGCTATAAGTCAGGGTGCGCCGAGCGGGATCAAACCGGGCCAGAAACAGGGTGACAAAGGTGGTCAGGTGGACATTGTGTAAGAAGAAGCGGTTGAGATGGTTCAACACCTCCGCTGGAGAATGGCTGGTTGGGGCCAGGGTTAGCAAGGCGGTTTGAACGCTAGCCATCAGCAAGCTGGCCGACATGCCGTGCCCGGCGACATCGGCAACCGCCAAGCCGTGGCTGCCATCGGCAAAGTGAAAAAAGTCAAAATAATCGCCGCCGACAATCTGGGCGGGCCGGCTGAATACAGCCAGCTCCAAACCGGGGATGTGGGGCAGTTGCTGCGGTAACAGCGCCTTCTGTACTTTCTGCGACAGTTCCAGGTCCGCTTCCAACTGCCGCCGCTCCTCGCCCGAAAAGTGATCCAGGCAAACACAGGCGGTGTAATCCATCTCCAGGTGCTCCGGGTCCACATAGCCATGGCAGACCTGGCACAAACCCAACGTTTGATCCTCCGTTTTGGTAATGGCCGCATCAAGGACGTGCAGATGCGCCCGCATGGCCCGTTCACTAGCTGGCCCCAACCGCGTTTGCCGGTTGCGGGCGGGCGCGGTTCGCAGCCAGCCGCTCAAATTATGGCGTGTGGCCAGCAGATTTTCTCGAATCCGGGTAAAAACTGAAGACTCCATAAACCTTTCCCTCTCGTTTCTCGATAACAGCCTACAAAATCAAAATGACTTGTAAAAATGGGGAGATGATTCGGGTCATTCCGGTATCGCGTGATCCCATTCGGGACCTACGAGGTGGTGGGCGGGGTGAACCCCTGCTTGAACGCCTTCTGGCGGCTCGGCAAGCAGAAAGCCACCCTTCTTCACAAAGACCCGCGATTTGAACGCAGATATCGCAGATACGACAGATTTTCGCTGATTTTTTACAAATTTTTCTGCGTAACTCTGCGTTTATCCGCGTTATATTTAAAAAGTGCAAGGGTAATGTTTACAACACCCGCTGCAAAAACTGACCCGTAAAACTCTCTTCCACCTGGGCAAGCTGCTCCGGCGTACCGGCGGCGATGATCCTGCCGCCACCGTCGCCGCCTTCCGGCCCCAAGTCAATGACCCAATCAGCACTCTTAATTACATCCAAATTATGTTCAATCACAATCACCGTGTTGCCGGCGTCGGTCAGGCGATGCAGCACATCGAGCAGCTTTTGGATGTCGGCAAAGTGCAGGCCGGTGGTCGGCTCATCCAGAATATAAATGGTATCGCCGGTCGCCACCCGCGACAGCTCTTTAGCCAGCTTGACCCGCTGCGCTTCGCCGCCGGAGAGGGTGGTGGCGCTCTGGCCCAGCTTGATGTAATCCAGGCCGACATCGTGCAGGGTGGTCAGAAAACGTTTGATGCGCGGCACGTTAGCAAAAAATTCCAGGGCCTCGGCTACATCCATATCCAGAATTTCGGCAATATTCTTGCCCTTGTACTTCACTTGTAAGGTTTCGCGGTTAAAGCGCGTCCCGTGACAAACATCGCATGTAATCCAGACATCGGGCAAGAAGTGCATCTCGACCACTTTCTGACCGTGACCCTGGCAGGCCTCGCAACGGCCTCCTTTAACGTTGAAGCTAAAGCGGCCTGGCTTGTAGCCGCGCGCTTGGGCTTCCGGCGTCTGCGCCAGCAACACGCGGATGTCATCCCATACTTTCACATAAGTGGCCGGGTTGCTGCGCGGCGTCCGGCCAATGGGGTCCTGGGTAATGTGGATAACCTTGTCCACTTCCTCCAGGCCGTCCAGCCGTTCAAAATGGCCGGGCCGCTCCTGGGCGCGGTGCAGCGTCCGGGCCAGGGCCGGATACAGGGTTTCGGTAATCAAACTGCTCTTGCCGCTGCCGCTGACCCCGGTCAC
This sequence comes from Anaerolineae bacterium, assembly GCA_023151115.1. The sequence continues at coordinate 47,288 of JAKLJP010000013.1, read as the reverse complement.
ACAGGTAAAGCAGCCCAGCGGAAAACAGGCATCCACCTGTTTGAGGTTGTGATGCGTCACCCCGGCCAGTTTTAGCCAGCGCCCGTTGGGGTTGCGCCGGCCATTGCCAGAGGTGACCGCCAGGCGGCCCGACAGATATTGCCCGGTCAGCGACGCAGGAGATTTGATAATTTCTTGGGGGGTCCCAGCAAAAATTATCTGGCCGCCCTTAATGCCCGCACCGGGGCCAAAATCAATAATCCAATCGGCGTCGCTCATGGTCTCTTCGTCGTGCTCGACCACCAGGACGGTGTTGCCCAAGTCGCGCAGCCGCAGCAACGAGTCGAGCAGACGGCGGTTATCGCGCTGGTGCAGCCCAATCGAGGGTTCATCCAAAATATACATCACCCCGACCAGCCCGGAGCCAATCTGCGAGGCCAGCCGGATGCGCTGCCCCTCGCCGCCCGACAGCGACGGCGCAGAGCGGTCCAACGTCAGGTAATGCAGCCCCACATCCAGCATAAACTTGAGCCGGTCGCGGATTTCTTTGAGCAGTTCGTAGCCGATTTCAAGCTCTTGAGACGTTAAAGGTTGAAGGTTCGCAGAGCGGGTTGAAGGTTTACCGTTGGTGGTTGAACGTTGAACGTTGAACATTGAACCTTCAACCGTTTCCCCCATCAACCCGCAAATCCAAGCATACGCCTCGGCCACGCTCATCGAGGTGACTTCGGCGATTTTGAGGCCGGCGATGGTCACGGCGCCGGCTTCGGGGCGGAGCCGCCGGCCCTCACAGGTGGGACAGGGCTGCTGGCTGAGAAAGCGGCTGTAATATTCCTGCATGTCGGAAGACTGGGTTTCGCCGTAGCGGCGCTGGGTAGATTTGAGCACACCCTCGTAGGGCCAGTTGCCGGAGAAATTCTGGCTGTGGTAGCGGAACCTGACATTCGGATCACCGTTCAAAATAAAATCGCGCACGTGCTGGGGCAGATCTGCCCAGGGCGTGTCGAGGCTAATATTGAAGCGCTGGGCAATCTGGCGGGCCACCTGCACCACCCAACTGTTGCCCTTTTTGGCGACTTCGCCCCAGGGTAACACCGCCCCTCCATTGATCGAGCGGCTGGCGTCAATAAACAATTCCGGATCGAACTCCAGCCGCACGCCCAGCCCGTTGCAATCGGTGCAGGCTCCCAGCGGTGAGTTGAAGCTGAACATCTGCGGGGTCAATTCGGGGAAGCTGAGGCCGCAGTAGGCGCAGGCGTTCTTTTCCGACAGCATCAGTTCATCGCCGTCAATTACGTCCACTATGACCACGCCCTCGCCCCAGCGCAGCGCCGTCTCGACCGAATCGGCCAGGCGGGCCGGGAAATCGTCGTCCGGCTCCATCGGGCTAACCAACCGGTCAATCACCAGCTCAATATCGTGCTTTTTGTTTTTCTCCAGCTTGAAGCGCTGCTCCAGCTCGGTGGTGACGCCGTCAATGCGGGCGCGGGCGAAGCCATCGGCGCGGGCCTGGGCCAGCACATCTTCAAACGTACCCTTGCGTCCCTTGGCCACCGGGGCCAGCAGTTGGTAGCGTGTCCCACCCGGCAGGGCAGCCACCTGCTCGATGATCTGCTGGGCGCTCTGTTGCTTGACCTCGCGCCCACAGTTGTAGCAGTGCGGCGTGCCAACGCGGGCAAACAGCACCCGCAGGTAATCGTACACCTCCGTCACCGTGCCGACGGTGCTGCGCGGGTTTTTGCTGACCGCTTTCTGCTCGATGGCAATGGCCGGGCTGAGGCCGCCGATAAAATCCACCTTTGGTTTTTCCATCTGCCCCAAAAATTGGCGGGCGTAGGAGGACAGGCTTTCGACGTAGCGGCGCTGGCCCTCGGCGTAGAGCGTATCGAAGGCTAATGATGACTTGCCGCTGCCGCTGACCCCGGTAAAAACCACCAGCTTGTTGCGCGGAATCTGCACGTCAATACTGCGCAGATTGTGCTCCCGCGCTCCGCGAATCACGATTTTGTCTTGAGCAAACGTTGACTCTTTAGTTCGACTTCTCATCAGTCCAGTCAAAGGCTCCTTAAATAACATGATGCGTGATACGTGAGGATTTTTTGCTTATAATCCTCACGTATCAGGTTTCACATTTTACTTGACATATAGAACATAGTTTCTAATCGAACTGACATTGTAGCACAGAGCCGGTTTTCTCACAAAAGACTGTCCCTGGTGTTTTGGAGATAAAAGAGCATTGTTCCTCGAGACAAGTCATGCTATAGGTGTCCAGAAAAATTCTTTCTCACGATCAAGGTAGCAAGTAGCAAAGTAGCACACTTATGACCTGCTACATGCTACTTCACCCCTTCGGGTGCGCCGAAGAGCGTGCTACCTGTTTTAGCGGCGAAAACTTTTCTGGAGCGCTATACAATAAATGGACATAAGGGCAGGGGGACTTGTCTCCGCCCTCAGCGATCACAAAGTCCACCGGGGGGAGAGGTGGAAAATCGTCTTGAAGAGATTGAGCGGGAGATTGACGCCTTTCTACCATCAGTAAGCAGCGGCGACTGGCGAAATTGTACAGCAATCTAAATAAATTATCTCAGAGAACAAGCCGCCGGGTATGGTTCGCTGAAACTGCCGCTCTACGCAATGAGATCGAGGCCGCCGAGGCGGAAATCGAAGCCGTCGAGCGGGAGTTATTACAAGCCCGCCTCCCACGCCCCGCATCCACCCGGACACAGCCAAATCTTCTGCCCTGAATTTTTGTAGCCCGGCGGCACAAACCGGGCCTCCATATCGCGGCGGCAGGTCAGGCAGGAGGGTGGGCCGTCATCGTGGGCAATGGTTCGGTAGAGGGTGGCGCCGCCGCGGACCATCATCGCTCGCCGGGTCAGTTCGGCCTCGTACTGCGCTCTTTTGGCGGCTAAATCGGCCTGGCCTATTTCGGCCCACAGTGATGCGTCCTCCATTGGCAGTGGCTCAGCGCTCGATTGAGCGGCCGGGGGAGGCAAATTCTGCGCTGCCTGGTCTTCAAGTAGCGGGGTCAAACCGTGAACTGTGCCGCAGCCCTGGCAGTAGACCACCACCCAACCTTTTTTGAGAGCAGCAACTTTGATAGCAGAGGTTCCTACCCCCTGGCAGTAGGGACAGCGCAGCCTTAGTACAGCTTTGCCTTAGTTCGTGACGAAATCAAGGCGAGTAGATACCTCCACAGAAGTCATATCATTCCGACCGGAGGAAGGAATCTTCGTTATCACCGCCGAAAATGTTATAGCGAGCAAGAAGATTTCTCGCTGGCGCTCGAAATGACATCTCAGGAAACGGATACATTAAATCGTGACGAATTTATGCAATCCTGTACTTAGTTCTTCTTGCCCGGTCCGCAGAGAGCCGGTTTGGGGCAAAACGCCGCGAATGCTCAAACAGGCGCGGCAGTAGGTCAGGACCACCTGCGGCTGGGCGCTGTATAAACCTAGTTGGCTTATCCCCGGCGCCTGGCACCACGGACAATGTAATTGGGTTGGCATTGTTACAACCTCCTGCTTCTTTGCTAATAGCCCCAGTTCGGAATTAGCTCGAAAATCACCCTTCGATACGCCCACTCCCTCCGGTCGGAGCTACTCAGGATGATTTTCCATCCGTAATCGCATCCTGAGTAGCCCTGAACGAAGCGAAGGGCGTATCGAAGGGTGCGATTGAGAAAACGTCGAATTAAGGTTAATACATATTTGCCAGGCCGGCATAAACTATGACCGCCATTATCAAATAGACCAGGCAGCCCAAAAGCTGAAACAGACCCTGATTGGCCGGTTTCAGGTGGTTCAACTGGTCTTCCACCCGGTCACATAACTGTTCATATTCCTGACGATCCGACAGGTTATCCCGGTCTTTCTGATGGACCACTGGATTTCTCATCCCAACAATTCTGTCCAAATCCGCGGACATTTGGGGTGGGACTCTCCCTTTAACGCTATTCGCCAATTGACCTAACCCTTCTCCTTTGGCGCCCAGTTCATCTTTCAGCCGGGCTTCCAGGGTTTTGCTGCGTTTTACAGTGATGTCTATGTCACTGCCTCGCTTCAAAACAACCCCGATGATGAAGATCATCAGGGCCAGAACCAACAATGCTTCAGCGTTCATGAGCAGGCTCCTTTCGTGTGGGCTGTGCTTATTGTAACAAACAACGCCAGCGAAATCTTTTCATTTTCTTATCAAAAAGATGACAATCTTTGTTACGACTCAGGCTCATGTCATTTCGAGACCGAAGGTCGAGAAATCCCCAGGGCGCAACACCTAAAAGTAAGGTGTCGGAGATTTCTCCCTGCGGTCGAAATGACATGGTTGAAATGTATTGATTCCGGTAGCGGGCCATGCTATACTCATACATACACCATCAAAACCCGGTTGATAATTAACGCCAGGAGGCCAGATGAAAGCGCGCAAGTTCGGCTTCAGCCAGATTAGGCTTTTGCTTTTGGTTTTGCTGTTGAGTCTGCTGAGCAGTGGCTGTACCTTAAATGCCTTTGAACAGGCCGAGGAGGTCGAAACTCTGCCCACCCCCTCGCCTGACCTGGCCCCGGAAGAAGTGGTGCGGATTCAGTTGGAGTCGCTGCGGGATAACGACGACAGCAATAAAGGCATCGAAGCGGCCTTTAATTTTGCCTCGCCGGGCAACAAAAAGTACACTGGCCCGCTGTCTCGCTTTGTCAAAATGCTCAAAGCGCCGCCCTACAACAGCATGCTCAATTACAAATCGGCCGAGTTTGACCCGGTTAAAATCACCGGCAACAGCGCCATTCAGCGAGTCAAGCTGGTGGGGGCCGATGGTCAGTCTATCATCTACATCTTTATGCTCTCCAAGCAAACCGAAGCGCCCTACCAGAACTGCTGGATGACCGATGGAGTTATGGTCGAGCCGACCAGAGAGCTGCCCAAGGGTCAGGCTTAACCGCCCCTAATTTTTCTATCCCCTAACTTAATGGTAAACTACTGCGCTACTGGCCAGTTGTAAAACGTGATGCATGAAGCGTGAGACGTGAGGCGTAATGCCTCAGGCCTCAAAACTGTACCAATGCCCATCTCACGATACCAACAATAAAAAATTTTTGCCGGTGATGACCGGAGACCGAAGACCGGGGACCGGCTGTAATATAAGCCCGGTCTCTCGTCCCCGGTCGTATTTTCAGAGGAGTCCGCCATGCATCGAGAGTACCAGCACTGGTATAGCCCTTCCCTGGGGCGGGAGATGGAACTGCTGATTTTCGGCCACGCTGGGGCGCGGGTGCTGGTTTTTCCCACCTCGATGGGCCGCTTTTATGAGTGGGAAGATCGGGGGATGATCGCCGCCCTGGGTGAGCACCTGGAAAACGGCTGGCTACAGCTTTACTGTGTAGACAGCATTGACAGCGAAAGCTGGTACGCCCGTTGGGCGCATCCCAGCGGCCGGGCCAGGCGGCACACCCAGTACGAAAACTATTTGCTCAACGAAGTTTTACCGCTGAGCGTCTATCGCAACCCGAATCCGTTTCTAATCACCACCGGGGCCAGTTTTGGGGCTTATCATGCTGTCAACTTCGCCTTTCGCTACCCATCTCTGGTGGGCCGGACCATTGGCATGAGCGGTATTTACGATATCAGCGACTGGACCGACGGCCATCATAACGAGACCATCTACTTCAACAATCCCTGCGCCTACATTCCTAATGAGCACGACGGCAGCCGCCTGGAGGCGCTCAGACGGATTGATATTATTCTGGCGGTAGGCCGAGACGATTCGCTCCGGCTCAACAACGAACATCTGTCGGGTCACTTGTGGGGCAAAAGTATCTGGCACGCTCTGCGCATCTGGGACGGCTGGGCGCACGATTGGCCCTGGTGGCGCGAGATGATCCGGCTGTACATTGGCGGCCATGACTAGAAGATGGTGGATGGTAGATGGAAGATAGCTCCTTGCGCTATCTTCTATCCTCTATCTTCCATCGACTATCATCTATTTCTACCGTCTACCTGTATACCTATGGCTCAGTGGCAAGATTACCTGGCAGATAAGGCGGAGGGCGCGCACACGGTTGTCGGAACGCTGAAGGTGCTGCCGGGGTTCTGGTCACCCCAATTACGTAACCGGCGTGATCTGCTGGTCTATCTACCGCCTTCATACAGCCGGTCAAACAAACGCTACCCGGTCATCTACATGCACGACGGCCAGAATTTGTTTGACCAATTCACCAGCTTTGCCGGGGAGTGGCAGGTGGATGAAACGATGGAGGCGCTCAGCCGGCGCGGCTACGAAGCGATTATTGTTGGCCTGCCCAACCAGGGCGAACATCGCCTTGACGAGTACAGCCCGTTTCCGCAGCCACGTTACAGTATCGGCCAGGGGGCCAAATACGTGGAGTTTATTCTGCAAACGGTCAAGCCGCTGATTGACCGTGACTTTCGGACGCTGCCGGAGCGAGTGCACACCGGCATTTTTGGCTCGTCTATGGGCGGTTTGATTAGCCTGTACGCCTTCTTTTGCCCGCCGCAAGCTTTTGGCCTGGCCGGGGTCATGAGTCCGTCGCTGTGGTTTGCCCAGGGCCGCATCTTCAGTTATGTCGAACATGCTCCTTTTGTTCCCGGCAAAATTTACCTGGACACCGGTACCCACGAGCAAACGTCCTTTTATACCCCACGGGCGCAGCTCAGAACCAAGCTGAGTCCGTATTACTCCACCGTCCACGGCCTGTACGACTTGCTCTATCATAAAGGCTACCGGCCCGGTCAAGATTTGCTCTACGTTGAGGAAGAAAACGGCCTGCACAACGAAGCCGCCTGGGCCAGGCGCTTACCGGCGGCGTTGGAGTTTTTGTTAGGTCAGTAGCCAGATAGTCCACCTCTTAAGTGTTGGTAAGTGCTCTGAGGTAAAATCTGCCACGAATTTCACGAATTAACACAAATTTTTATCCTTATATTCGTGAAAATTCGTGCCATTTGTGGCTAAAAAATAGCCAACAACACTTTACAAGGGGAGTACCAGTAGCCAGTAGTCAGAAAATATCTGACTACTGGCTACTGACTACTAAAATACTCAAAGGAGATTATCTATGACCTTAAAAGTTGGCTTGCTGGTGGGCCGAGAGTGGTCGTTTCCGCCGGCCTTTATTGAAGAGGTAAATCGGCGGGAAACCGGCGTGGTGGCCGAGTATGTCATGCTGGGCGGCACCCAGATGGATGAACCCTGCCCTTACGCGGTCATCATTGACCGTATCTCGCACGAAGTGCCTTATTACCGCAGTTATCTCAAAAACGCAGTCCTACAGGGGACAACCGTCATCAATAATCCCTTCATGTGGACGGCTGACGACAAATTTTTTGAAGCTTCGCTGGCTACCCGCCTCGGCGTTGCCAGTCCTAAAACAGTGGTGCTGCCCAACAAAGAGTATGTCCCCGGCATTAACCACCAGGAAAGCCTGCGCAATCTCAAGTATCCGCTCGAATGGGAGAGTATTATTGATTATGTCGGCCTGCCGTGTGTACTTAAGGACGCGCACGGCGGCGGTTGGAAAGAGGTTTATGTTTGCCAAACCCTAGATGAAGTAATTCAGCATTACAATCGCTCTGGCCTGCTGACGATGGTTTTGCAAGAGTTTATTCAGTGGGAACATTACGTGCGCTGCATTTGCCTGGGTCAGGAAGAAGTGCTGCCGATCAAATATCACCCCGGTGAACGCAAATATTACGTCGAGCATAACCATCTCAGCGAGGAATTGGGCCGGCGGATAATAGATGACTCGCTCAAGCTAGTGCGGGCGCTGGGTTATGATATGAACACGGTCGAGTGGGCAATCCGCAATAACATTCCCTATGCCATTGACTTTATGAACCCGGCCCCGGATATGGATATTAACTCGCTGACCCCGTTTTACTTCAAGTGGGTGGTCCAGCACATGGCCGACATGGCCATTCGCCTGGCTAAAAAGCCGCGCAAACTAGCCAAAGAGTTAAACTGGGCCAAAATGTTTACCGCCGGCCGAAAAAAGTGAGGCGAGGAGGCGATGAAACGTAAGGCAACTCCAAGAAAATAAATACTCAATACTCGTCTTGCGTGTTGCGTCTTGCGTGAGGTAAAGCAGACGGAACACACAAGACGTAACACGTTTTGGTTAATTTAAATCTTGGAACTGCCTAAAGTGAGAAGGCGGGACTTTTCGCGTCCTCGCCTCATCCCTCATCGAGGAGATAGCGCATGACTCTGCAACACGCCATTCAAACCTACCATAATTTATTGACCCCCAGTGTCGCTGCCGAGTCGCAAGGCGAGTTGGAGGCTCAACAGCAGCGGCGGGGACTGTTCTTCGGCGAGCGGCCGCTGTGTACCGTTTTGCGGCCCCGCTTTTTGACGCCCGGCCAGTATCGCTTTATCCAACGGCGCACTCGAACCTTATTACGCGCCTTCGACAAAATTCACCAGGCCGGCATAGCTAACAAAACTTTCCGCGCCCAATTTGATTTGACCGATTGGGAAGAAGAACTGGTGCAGCACGACCCCGGCTTTTGCCCGGCCATTCCCATCTCCCGTCTGGACGCCTTTTTTAGCCCCTCCTCACCCCCCTCCGGGAGAGGGGTCGAGGGTGAGGGCCGCTCCTCGTCCCTTACTCCCAATGGACAAGGAGCGCTGTATTTTACCGAGTACAACGCCGAAACCCCGGCGGCCTCGGCCTACAATGACGTACTGACTGATGTTTTCTACGCCCTGCCGGTGATGCAGCGCTTTTTGCGTCGCTACCAGGTTTTTCCCCTGCCGGCTCGACACGGGGTGCTGCACGCCCTGTTGGCCGCCTTTCGCCAGTGGCGCGGCACCAGCGAAGCGCCGCGCATCGCCATTTTGGATTGGGGCGAGGTACCCACCTACAGCGAGTTTGTCCTGTTTGAGGACTACTTCAAATCTCAAGGGGTGGAATGTATTATCGCCGACCCCCGCGAGGTCGAATATCGCCAGGGCGGTCTTTATGCCGGCGATTTCCACATCACCCTCATTTACAAGCGGGTGCTCATCAGCGAGTTGATTGAGCACGGCGGACTGGACCACCCGGTGGTGCGGGCGGTGCGCGAGGGAGCAGTCTGCATGGTCAACCCCTTTGCCTGCAAAATGCTTTACAAAAAAGCCAGCCTGGCCGTTTTGAGCGACGAGCGTAATGCTCACCTGTTCAATCGAGAGGAACGCCAGGCCATCAGCGACCACATCCCGTGGACACGCCGGGTGGAAGAGCGCCACACCGAGCACGGCGGCCAAACGATTGACCTGATTCCTTTCATCCACCAGCAGCGCGAGCGGCTGGTCTTGAAGCCCAACGACGATTACGGCGGGCGTGGCATTGTGCTCGGCTGGACGGTTGACGATGCTGCCTGGGCCGAGGCTGTCCAAATCGCCCAGACCACACCCTACATCGTCCAGGAGCGCGTGCCTATCCCCAGCGAACCCTATCCCAGCCTGATTGACGACCAACTCCACATTTTCGACCGCATGCTCGACACCGCCCCCTTTGTTTTCCACAGCGACAGTGTCTACGGCTGCCTGACCCGCCTCTCGACCGCTGCGCTGCTCAATGTCACCGCCGGCGGCGGCTCAACCGTACCAACGTTTCTGGTAACGAGACGATAGAAGTCTATGTCTAAACGCACCATTACTGCCGAAGACCTTTACCAATTTCAACTCATCTCCGGCTGCGAGATTTCGCCGGACGGGCAGCACGTGGTTTTTACCTTGCAGCGGGTAGACCCCAAAACCCACAAAGAGTCAAGCAACCTCTGGGTTGTGCCCACCGAGGGGGGGCCGGCCCGCCAGTTTACCTACGGCGACCAGCTTGACCGCCGGCCCAAATGGTCACCCGATGGCCGCGAGATTGCCTTTCTGTCCAATCGCGGCCCGGCCCGCCAAACCCAGCTTTATCTCATCCCCTTCTACGGCGGCGAGGCCCGCCCGCTGACCCAGCTCAACGGCGAGTTCGGGCTGTTTGCCTGGTCGCCCGATGGCCGGCAGTTGGTTTGCAACTTTCGCCAAAAAGACCAGGAGGCCATCGAGCGGGAGGAGGACGAGCAAAAGAAACAACTCGGCGTGGTGGCGCGGCACATCACCCGGATTGTTTTTAAGCAGGACGGCTACGGCTTTCTGCCCCAGGAACGCTGGCACATCTGGCTAATTGACGCCGCCACCGGCGAGGCCCGCCAACTGACCAAAGGCGACCTGTACGACGAACTCGAACCCTGCTGGTCGCCCGACGGCCGGCACATTCTCTGCCGCTCCAACCGTACCGGCGACCCTGACCTGAATTGGGATGTGACCGATTTGTTTGTGATTCCCGCTAACCCAGACCCAACCACCCCGGCAGACCTGCCCGGTCTTCCCCCAGGCAGCCGGCTAATCCCCACCCCGCCCGGCCCCAAAGAAACGCCGGTCTTCTCGCCTGATGGCCGCTGGATTGCCTACTACCAACTGGGCGGGCGTTCCGACCGCTGGCGACATACCAACCTCTGGGTCGTCCCCGCCGACGGTCAGGGCGAGGCCCGCAACCTGGCCGGCCCGCACGAAGTGCTGGCAACGCATGCCACCATCAACGATATGGGCCGCATGACCACCATGCCCCCCACCTGGTCGCCCGACAGCCAGACCATCTATTTCCAGGCCAGCGAACGGGGCAACACCGTGCTCAAATCTATTACCCTGGACGGGGCCAGGGTGTGGAACATTATTGACTCTTACGGCGCGGTCGAAGAGTTCAAAATTGACCCAGCCCACACCCGACTGGTCTACTTGTACGGCACCATGACCGACCCCGGCCAGATCTGGCTGCGCGATCTCAAAACGCGCCAGGCCCGCCCGCTGACCCACTTCAACCAAACGCTGCTCGACTCGCTAGATTTGGGCCAGGTGGAGGAAGTCTGGTTCAAAGGCGCAGCCGGCAACGATCTCCAGGGCTGGATTCTCAAGCCGCCCGGCTTCGACCCGGCCCAGCAGTATCCTTCAATCTTGCAGATTCACGGCGGGCCGCTGGTTCAATACGGCAATTTCTTTATGCACGAATTTTATTTTTTGGCGGCGCAGGGCTACGTGGTTTACTTTTGCAATCCACGCGGCGGCTGGGGCTACGGCGAGTCCCACGCCAGGGCCATTTACAACGACTGGGGCGGAGCCGACTATGCCGATTTAATGGCCTGGACCGATTGGGTGCAGCAGCAGTCCTACATTGATCCGGCCCGTATGGGCGTGACCGGCGGCAGCTACGGCGGCTTCATGACCACCTGGATCATCGGCCACACCGACCGTTTCCGGGCGGCTGTAACCCAACGCAGCGTCAGCAATATGCTGAGCATGGACGGCTCCAGCGACCTGGCCTACCGTTTCCACGCCTTATTTGGGGCGGAGAAACATGCCTGGGAGGATTTTGACAACTACTGGCGGCAGTCGCCGCTGAAATATATTGCCAACGCCAAAACGCCGACCCTGGTCATCCACAACGAGGAAGACCTGCGCTGTGAAATCGAACAGGGTGAGCAGATTTTTGTAGCTTTGAAAAAGCTGGGCATCGAAACCGAGATGGTCCGCTTCCCCGGCGAGCCGCACGGCATGTCCCGTGATGGCCGCACCGACCGGCGAATTGTCCGGTTGAACCATATTTTGAGGTGGTTTGACAAGTATTTAAAGGATCGTAACAGAGCTAAGGGGGATTAAATCAATCAAAACGTGTTGCGTCTTGCGTGTTCCATACAGAGCGTGTTACGCAACACGCAACACGAAATGGACGCTAATCAGCAATTACTTTTAACCGGGTAGAAAGCGGGCCGCTGTACAAAAAGATTTCCAGATCGTCCATATTGATTGGCCCGTCGCTGCTCAATTCAGGCAGGATTTCGAGGTTGGCCTGAGTTTGCTGGTACATGGCCGAACAATTGACCACTTGCTCATCCAAAACCATGCAAATATAAGCGCCCGGATGGGTGGCGATAAAATCGGCCAGGCGAGCCGCGGTAGCAGGCTCTAACTTAAGCTGGAAAAAAATCTGTCCATTGGCGGAATCAGGCGGCGTAATTTCTTGCACTTCGTGGCTGGTGAAAAGAATGGAGTAGGTTGCGCCCGGAGTAATTGTCTCGCCCACCGGCGGCGAATCCTGGCCGCCATTGATAAAGGTAATTTCACCCTTACTGGTAATCACCGAGGCGATATAGGGCACATTTCGCCCCTGTGGTAGGGTAACTTCCAATTGACCGTTGTGAATGACTAAATTATACGGTCCGGCCAAAACCAATTTGTCCAGACGTTTGGCAATAACAGGTCGAGCAGCAATCAGTTCAACTTCCTGATTGCCAGGAATGACGGTATCGGGAGCCAGGATGAGTTTGGTTTCAAAAACCTGTTCTGCCGGGTCAAAAACGCTCAAATCGGCCAGGGCGCGGCTGCCAAAAACCAGGCTCGCTGCCCCAATCAAGAAAAGCGCAGTCACAATCACAACTATCTGTTTTCTAAACATTGCCGGCCTCCTGGTTCTATACATAAGCAAAGTATAAGCCATTTGGCCTAGTATGTCAATAGCCTATCTAAGCAATGTTGCCTAAGCGTAGGGTAATTAATGGTGAATTGTGAATTGTGAATGAGTCTTTAGGGTAACATCTTTCTCCCCTGCTCCCCCGCTCTCTACCCGTCTGCCACCAACTTACGGTACAAATCCAACTGAGTCGCCAGAGCTTCTTGATACCGGGCGTGATGGGCCTCGTTGGGGTGATAAGTTTTACCCAGCGCAGCCGGTAAATCTTGGGCTAATTCCAGCGCCTCCAAGGCCAGCACGGCGATTCCCCGGCTGGTGGCTTCAGCCTCGGCGGAGGCGATGAGCGGCCGCCCCAACACGTCGGCCATGATTTGCAACCACACCGGCGAGTTGAGCAGACCGCTGCCGCTGGCAATAATTTGATAATCCGGCGGCAGGTGCGGGGCCAACCGCTGCTGAATTAAAGCAAAACGGTAGGCTACCCCTTCCAATCCGGCCCGCAAAATCTCGATGGGCCGGGTATTGAGGGTAAAACCGACCAGGCTGGCCCTGGCCCGGCTCTGCCAGCCAGGCGCTCGCTCGCCCGCCACAAAGGGCAGCACCGTCAGCCCGTGCGCCGCCGGAGCGAGAGCGGCAAGCTGTTCCGCCTCATCCGAGGGCAGTTGCAGGCTTTGCTTGAGCCAGGCATAGACATTCCCCCCCTCGCTGGTGGCCCCGCCGACCAGGGCGCGCCGCCGGTCTACCCGATAGACCCACAAGCCTTCTGGAGCTGCCGCCGGGTTTTGTTCCAGGGCCACCCGCATGGCCCCGGTGGTGCCCATCGTCAAGGCGACCCGTTGCGGCCCGGCGCAGCCACTGCCGATATTGGCCGCCGCGCCATCGCCAATCGCGGGAAACCAGGCCACGTCCTTCAACGCCGGCCAGCGTTCAGCCCAAGGCGACCGTAGCCCTCGCACCGGCTGATCCACATCGGTCAAGGGGGACAACCGATCTTCGTCAAGCGACAAATAGGCCAGCCACTCCCGGTCCCAGGTTAGCTCCCGCCGATTGAGCAGTCCGCTCCACGAGGCCACCGAATAACTGACCTGACGCTGGCCCAAAAATTCCTGAAACAGGTAATCACCCAGCGAAACCCAATACGCCGCCTGCCGGTAAAGGTCAGGCTGGGTCCGGGCCAACCAGCGAAAACGGGCCGGCCAATAGGCGCTGTGGATCAGACAGCCGGTGCGATCATGCGCGGCGGCCATGCCTCCTAACTCGGCGCAAAGGGCATCAGCGTCGGCAGCGTTGCGGGTGTCAGCGTAGGTATAGACGGGAGTCAGCGGCTGGCCGGCGGAGTCAAGACCCAGTATATTCGTCACCAGCGTATCGAGGGCCACCCCACGGATGTGTTGGGCCAAAGGACCGGCCAGGTGTAACACCTGGTCAACAGCGGCGACAACCCCGCGCAGCAGTTCCGCCGGGTCAAATTCAGACCCGCCATCGGCGGTGGTTTGGACCTGATAGGAAATTTGGGCCTGGAGATCGGGCACGGGTTGAGCCTGGCTGTCAAAGAGCATGGCCCGTGTGGACGAAGTGCCAATATCAAGCGTGAGAATCAGGGGGGAGGCTATCGGATTAAGTTGAGGGGAATTTGCTGGCATAATTTGGTACTCCTAATCTTCATCGTTAGATTTTGTTGTGGTAGAATAGGGGCAAAACCTGAACAAAATGAAACCCATCCATATCGCGCTGATGCTAATCTCGGCCGCAACCCTGGCCTTCCAGGTGGTCCTGACCCGCTTTTTTGCCCTGGCCCAGGGACATCATCTGGCATTTATGGCCGTCAGCCTGGCGCTGCTAGGCGCGGGCGCGAGTGGGAGTTATCTTTCCCTTAGACCCCCCACAGCGGCCAATTTGCCCGGTGTTGTCACCCGCGGGGCAGCTTGCTTTACCCTCTCCCTGCTGGCGGCTTATCTGGCGGTCAATTATCTCCCTTTTGACGCCTACCGCCTGGCTTTGGAACGCAGTCAACTGCTCTGGTTGACCCTCTACTACCTGGCCTTAACTATTCCCTTTTTCTTTAGCGGACTGGTCATCGGAGCCACCCTGGCCGTCGAACCGGGTCAGGCGGGGGCGCTTTACGCCGCCAACTTGCTCGGTTCCGGGCTGGGGCCGCCTTTGGCCCTGGTTTCGCTGGCCTGGTTGGGCGGGCCGGGGACGCTGTTTCTTTGCGCTCTGCTCGGCTGGCTGGCGGTGGTCGGGTGTCAAGTGTCAGGTGTCACGTTTCACGTTTCACGTTTCACGTTTAACGTTTCACGCCCCACGCTCTACGCTCTACGTTTTCTGCTCTATTCTGCCGTTGCTCTCGGATTGGTCTACCTGGCGCTCCGTCCGCCGGCCCTCTTTGAAGTTCAGTTAACACCCTATAAATCACTCACCCAGGCGCTGCTCTATCCCGGCAGCGAGATCATCTTTCGCCGCTGGAATGCCTTTTCCCGCGTGGATGTCATTCGCAGCGAAGGCATTCGCTCTGCGCCGGGGTTGAGCTTTGCCTACAGCGGCGAACTGCCGCCTCAACTGGGTCTGCTGGTGGACGGAGATAATTTGTCGCCCATTACCCGGCCCAGCTCGCCCGAATTTACCCAACACCTGCCGCTGGCCCTGGCCTTTGCCCTGCGACCCGCAGCCAATACGCTTATCCTGGAACCCGGCGGCGGGCTGGCGGTACTGACCGCGTTGCAGAGCGGCGCTGACGCGGTGACGGTGGTACAGAGTAATCACACCGTCGTCGAAGCCATGCGCCACGATTTTGCCGATTTCAACGGCAAGCTGTACAGCGACCCTCGCGTCACAGTAATCATTGACGAACCGCGCAGTTTTCTGCGCCGCACCAACCAACTGTTCGATCTGATTATCCTGCCGCTGACCGACAGTTTCCGCCCGGTCACAGCCGGAGCCTATACTTTAAACGAGGATTATCGTTACACTGTCGAAGCTTTTGCTGACGCTCTGGCCCACCTGTCGCCCGATGGATTGCTGATTGTTGAACGCTGGCTGCAACTGCCACCCAGCGAGAGTTTGCGGCTGTGGGGGACCGCGATTGCGGCCCTGGAACTTGAAGGTGACCGGCGACCCGTTCGACAAGCTCAGGGCGGGCCGGAGACCGGAGACCGGCAAGAAGCACAACAGCTATTTGCCCTGCGCAGCTTGCAGACTTCGTTGATTGGAATCGCCCGCGCGCCGCTGGCAGTGGAAGATATGGTTAAGGTACGTCAGTTTGCCAATGAGCGTCAATTTGACCTGATCTGGCTGCCTGATTTACAACCCGACGAAACCAACCGCTTCAGCCTTGTGCCCGGAGACCCCTACTACCGCACCTTTAGCGAACTTCTGACCACCCCCGACCCGGCGGCCTTTTTTGCGGCTTATCCTTATGCCGTCGCGCCCCCCACCGACGACCACCCCTTCTTTTTTCACTTTTTCAAATGGCAGCAAATCCCAGAGATTTTACAATCATTGGGCTGGAGTTGGCAACCTTTTGGCGGCAGCGGCTACCTGGTGCTGGTGGTGCTGCTGGCGCTAGTTATTCTCTTGTCAGCCGGGTTGATCTTACTACCAGTACTATGGATGAAGGATGAAGGCGGAAGGCGGAAGGATGAAATTTTTCCTTCTTCATCCTTCCGCCTTCATCCTTCATCCTTCTTTTTCTACTTCGCCCTCCTCGGCCTGGGTTTCCTGTTTGTCGAAATCCCGCTGCTGCAACACTTTATTCTCTATCTGGGCCAGCCGGCCTACGCCTTCGCCGTAGTGACTTCAGCCTTGCTGATAGCGGCAGGGATAGGCAGCCGCTATCTTTCGCCCCGGCTGTCGCTGCGGCTGGCGCTGCCGCTGATTGCGCTGCTGGCCCTGCTTTATCCGGCGCTGCTCCCCTCCCTGTTCGACGCAACGCTGCGATTACCCTGGATCGGGCGGATGCTGATCACCGTCCTGGCCTTACTGCCCCTGGGAACGCTGCTAGGGATTCCCTTCCCTCGCGGCTTAAGGTGGGTCGCCCAGGAGTCGCGGCAGCTCATTCCCTGGGTTTGGGCGGTCAATGGCTGCGCCTCGGTCATCAGCGCGGTGCTGGCAACCATGATGGCTCTGACCTGGGGCTTTTCGGTGGTGCTGTGGAGCGCAGCGCTGGCTTACGGATTGGCCGCGATAGTCATTACACCAGGGATCAGGCGTTGGGGGCTAGGGGTCAGGGATTAGTAATCTCCACTCCCTATTCGCTGCGTGTCAGCGGCACAAACCTGACCCCACCCCAATTGGTCCGCGTTACCTCGTCGCCTTGGCGTTCCAGCAGCCACAGGCTTTGATAGCCGCCGGGCGGACCGATGGGAATAACCATTTTGCCGCCATCGGCCAGTTGATTGACCAAAGGTTGGGGCACGTGGTCCGGGGCGGCAGTGACAAGGATGGCATCAAAGGGGGCATAGTCCTCCCAGCCCCCGTAGCCATCGGCTTGTTTGGCCACAATCTGGGTATACCCCAGCCGGTTGAACGTAGCCTGGGCGGTTTGAGCCAGTTCGGGGATAATCTCGATGGTGTAAACCTGATCGGTCAACTGCGCCAAAATCGCCGCTTGATAGCCCGAACCGGTGCCAATCTCCAGCACTTTTTCACCCGGCTGGATGTCTACGAGTTCCGTCATGACGGCAACAATATAAGGCTGGGAGATAGTCTGCCCATATCCAATGGGCAAAGGGTAATCGCCGTAGGCTTCGGGCCGGTAATCGGCGGGGACAAATTCGTGCCGGGGGACTTGGGCCATCGCGGCCAGAACTGCCTCGTTGGTGATGTCGCGGCCCCGCAGTTGGTATTGCACCATGCGCTGGCGGGCATCGGCGTAGGCATCGGTGGCTGCTTCCTCAACAGGTGTATCAACCGGCGGAGACGGCGCGAGAGTGGCGGTGGCGGTAGATGTAGCCGGCCCACACCCAAAGACGCCAACTGCCAGTAAAACTAAGAGCCAGGTTAGCCCGAAATTCAGAGCCAGTGGCTTTTCTTTGGAGCCAAGGCTAAATTCATTGCGGCTGCTGACTCTCATGGTGCTCTGGCCCAGTTAGGGCTTGCCGCAGCGCCTCGGCCATCCGGTCCGGGCCGATGACTTCGGCCAGGGCGCGCAAAACATCCGGCTGCTCGGCCCACAGCCACTCGACCCGCAGCCAGAAGCCCGGCAGTACGGCGGAGCGGTAAATTCCATCAGCCTCAACCGGCACAGATTGGTACTGCCCCTGTTCGTCCAACTGGTAAAACAAGGCTCGCCGGCGCTGCGGACGATTGTCAATAATCCAGTACTCCGGCACACCGCCGGCCTCGTATTCATCAAACTTATCCACCCGGTCGCGGTGGGTGCTGTCGTCAGAAACTACCTCGATGATTAAATCGGGGGGGCCAACCACTCGCGCCGTGGTCAGCCGCTCCAGGTGCGCTTTAGCAATGAACATCAAATCTGGCTCACGCGAGTTGCCTTCGGGGGTGATTTTCAACTCAAAGGGAGCTACTCGCAAGCGTCCCAAATCAAAAACAGAGCTAAACAAATTGAGGAGTTGATATAAAAATTCTATGACAGTTTGATGAGGATTTAAGGGTGGCATAAAAGTAATTACCTCTCCATTGACCCATTCGGCGCGGGTATCTTCGCCGGCCCAGGCCAGAAATTCCTCGTAGGACATACTTTTCTTGGAGACATCTGGGCGGGGACCCTCTGCTTCTGCGGCCATTACTTCTGGAGTTAAGGTCGTATTTTGAGCAGCCATACGTTACCTCCTGCCGGTTATTGTACCACAAACCCGGCCACTTACCACCCCACTGCTGCGCCGTCGCTGCGCTTATCGCTGCCGGCTACATACACACCCTCATCCAGCCGCCAGATAATCTGGCCCCGGCCAAAGTCGGCCCGATCCAGACCAATTTGAACCCTATGGCCGCGCGCAGCTAAGGCTTGTAAAACGTGTTCCGGGGTATCCAGTTCAAAGCCGACCTCCAGCCCGCTCGCCCAGCGCCAGCGAGGGGCGTCGAGCGCCGCCTGGGGATTGAGGCCATAATCCACCGTGCCGACCACCACCTGGGTATGGCCCTGCGGCTGCATATGCCCGCCCATGACCCCAAACGGGCCAACCGGCTGGCCACCGCGGGTCAAAAAGGCAGGAATAATGGTGTGGAAAGGACGATGCCCCCCCGCCGCCTCGTTGGGGTGGCCCGGCTCCAGGGTGAAACAGGCGCCCCGGTTGTGCAAAGCGATTCCCGTGCCGGGTACGACCAGGCCGCTGCCAAAACCGCCGTAATTGGATTGAATGTAGCTGACCATCATGCCGTCGCGGTCGGCGGCGCAGAGGTAGACGGTGCCGCCCCGGAAAGGCTCGCCCGGTTCGGGCAGACGCGCCCGCGGGCCAATCAACGCCCGCCGGGCGGCCAGATAGGCCGGGTCGAGCAGACCCGCCACCGGCACAGTCACCTGTTCCGGGTCGGCGATGTAACGCTGGGCGTCGGCAAAGGCCAGCTTCATGGCCTCAATTTGGAGATGCAGCGAGGCTGTGCTGCCGTGCGGGTGAGTGGGCAAATCGGTACCTTCCAGCAAAGCCAGGGCCAGCAAGGCCGCCAGACCTTGCCCGTTGGGCGGAATTTCCCACACCTCGTAACCGCGATAGCCGGTTTTGATAGGTTCAACCCAACGGCTCTGGTGACTGGCCAGGTCGTCGGCGGTCAACAAGCCGCCGGTGGCGCGGGCAAATTGGACAATCTTGGCCGCCAGTTCGCCTTCATAAAAGTCGCGCACTCCGCGCTCAACCAGGGCACGCAGCGTTTGAGCGTGAGCCTGGCTCAACCAACGCTCGCCGGCGCGGGGCGCGCGTCCTCCACGGGTAAAGGTTTCGAGCCACGAGGCGAAGATAGAGTCGGGCAAAGTCCGGTAATATTCGGCGGCAAGCTGCCAATTGTGGGCCACAATGGGCGTAACTCCGTAACCCTCGCCCGCATAAGTAATGGCCGGAGCCATGATTTCTTCGAGAGGCAAGCGTCCAAAGCGCTCATGCAAATCGCCCCAAGCAGCCGGCGCACCGGGAACTGTCACCGGCAGCCAGCCGTCTTCGGGTATCTGGGTATAACCCTGGGCGCGAATCGCCTCAGCCCGCAGCGCCGCCGGGGCGCGACCAGAGGCGTTGAGGCCGTGCAGTCGCGTTCCATCCCAGACCAGGGCAAA
This sequence comes from Anaerolineae bacterium, assembly GCA_023151115.1. The sequence goes on along the minus strand of JAKLJP010000013.1, from coordinate 27,581 downwards.
GGCGTCGCCGCCAATGCCGTTGGAAGTTGGCTCGACGACAGTTAGAGCTACGGCAGCAGCCAGCGCTGCATCCACCGCATTGCCGCCCCGCTGGAGCATGCTCAATCCAGCCTGGGCTGCCAGGGGTTGGCTGGTCGCCACCACACCGTTGGCAGCAAAAAGGGGCATGCGTTGGGAAGGGAAAGGGTAGGTTTGAAAGTTCATGGCAAGCTCACAAAAATTGTGAATTGTGAATTATTAATTGTGAACGGTGATGATTCATTCACAATTTACAATTGGCTATTCACCCTTCACAATTACTCAGCGTACCCACACGGGGTCCCAATCATTATAGGGGTTATCGGAGAGGCTGCGCAGGGTTCGGGTGGGCAGGTCAATGACCCAAATCTGGCGGGTCTTGTTGAAGCCCATATCGGACCAAAAGGCAATTTTGGCGCCATCGGGCGACCAGGTGGGGTGCTTGTCAAAATTATCGGTGTTCACCGTCAGCCGTTCGACGGCGCTGCCGTCGAGATTGAGCAGGTAAATATCGCCGTTGCCGGTCTCTTCGGAAACGTAGGCAATCCGGTTATCCACCGGCGACCAGGCTGCATCATATTCGGGTTTGCCGGTGCTGGTCACGCGCAGTTCCTGGCTGGTAGTTAGATTAGCTCGCCATAAATCAAGCTGGCCTTCACCCCGTACCACCATTTTTTCTTGTTTGTTGGCCGAAAAGGGTAGATCAGCTTCCAGTTGGGCATATAAGGAGGCATTATCAAAGGGTAATTGGTTGGAGCCATCGGCATCCATTCGATAAATCTGGACAAAGCCGGCCCGATCGGTTTTGAACAAGATTTTGCCTCTAAGCTGCTCAAGAGTTAAAGGACCATTCGTGGTCACAATGGTGGTAGCTGTTGGCAGGGGGGCAAGCGTGTTAGTCGGGATTGGGGTGAGGGTGGCCGTAGGTTCCAGGGTGGGGGTAGCGGTGGGCGATGGGGTGGAGGTGACCGTAGGTTCGAGGGTGGGGGTGGCCGTCGGCAGAGGAGTGTCGGTTGGGAAGGGCGAGTTGGTGGGGGCGAGGGTAGCTGTCGGTGGCGGCGTTGGGGTGAGGGTGGGTAGTTCAGGGGTGGGGGTGTCGGTTGGAACTACCGCCGGAAATGAGTCTGCCTCTGTTTCCTCGGTAGCAAAAACTACGGCCACCTCCGTCGGAGTAGGCGCAGGTTGGGCGGATGAAGCATTAAAAAAGGAAAAGAAGCCCCAACTCCCCATCAAAACCACCGCCACGCCTCCAACCGCTACCGGCCACCAGCCCGGCAGCAGCGAAGTACGGGAGCGGGGACGGGCCTGTTCGGAGGCGGATGATTCGGCGGCGATGGCCACCGGAGCTACGGCAGCCGCGGTGGGCAAGGTAATGCTGGGCACAACCGCCGCCGGTGGGACGCCGGCGGGCAGCATGGTCGGCGCTTTCCGGTCCCGGCCCGCTGCACCTTTACTGCTCCAGCTCATTTCGAGAGCCGAGGCCATATCGCCGGCAGTGGCAAAACGATCGGCCGGGTCTTTAGAAAGGGCCTGCAAAACCACATCTTCTACGTCGGCCGGCAGGTTGGGATTAACCGAGGTGGGCGCGGGCGGCGGGTCGCTGATATGTTTCAGGGCCACACTCAAGGGCGAGTCGTCGTCAAACGGCAGTTGGCCGGTGATCATCTCATACAAAATGACCCCCAGCGAATAGATATCGCTGGCGGCAACAGCGGCGGCAGAAGAAATAGCTTGCTCCGGGGCCACGTAATGGGGGGTGCCAAACGTGTTGCCAATGGTGGCCTGGCTCTTGTGGGTTGGCAACATCACCAGGCCAAAATCGGTCAAGATGGGCTGACCTTCGCGGGTAATCATGATATTCGAGGGTTTCACATCGCGGTGGATAACGCCCCGGCTGTGAGCATAATCAAGGGCGGCAGCGACATCGCGGATAACCCGGATCACTCGATCTTTTGGCAGCAACTCCTGTCTATCACGGTATTCGCGGAGCTGTACTTGCAGGTCGCTGCCGTCAATAAATTCCATGACCATAAAATAGCCGCTGGTGTGTTTACCAAAATCAAAAATCTGGACAATGTTGGGATGGCGCAGAATGGCAATGGCCTGGGCTTCGCGCCGGAACCGTTCGGTAAATTCGGGGTCTTCTTGCAGCCCCCAATTGACCACCTTAATGGCGGTATAGCGGTTCAGTTCGGGGTGGAAGCCTTTGTAAATGCGGGCCATGCCGCCTTCGCCAATGGCCTCCAGAATTTCGTAGGAGCCTAGTTTTGCTCCAATAAAGGGATCAGTACCAAGACTCATGCGGTGACTCCGTGAGAGGTGTGGGTGGCGGTAGCGTCGAGAATATCAAGCAAGTGAGCGACAAATTGGTTGAAGCCCTGGGCAAAGCTGTCCAAATAATGTTTGAGCATCATTTCCGCCAAATCAATTTTACCTAACTGCTGCAAGGCAGCAACATGCGGTCTAAAATCGCGCAAGGAGAGATGGAGGACATCTCGATCATCGGTCAGGAAGCCCCAGACCAATGTTTTATTTTCGTTGTCGTCTTTGGCGCTGATAAAACGCGCCAGCGATGACCCCCGGGCGACTCGGCCTACATTGGAAAAGACTTCCTCGCCTTTGATGACTTCGTTGAGCACGTCAATCCGCCGGGGAATTTGATCTAACAAACTTAGCAGGGAATCAGGCAAATGGGCCATGAGCTTCATCGTCGCCAGGCTGGTGCTTTCCCCTTCCAGGGCGACCCGTTTGTGCGCCCGCAGCAGTTGCCCAAAGTGGTCAAGCTGAACCAGGAGGGAGTAGCGGGCCTCGGTGAACATAGCCCAGGCGGCCGCCGTTTGCTGCTGGTTATAGTGGTCCAAAGCCGTTTCAGCACTTTCATATTTGGTCCAGAGGTGGTTGAAAGGGTTACGAAAAGTGGTAGGGCAGAGACGCTCGCGCGGGCTGATGGCTGAGGCATCCATGGGGATCATAATGGAGGGATTGCTGGCCTGAGAGCGGGCCAACATCTCATTAATTAACTCGTAAACTTCGGTGGCTTCGGCGGTATTGAGCGCCCGCAATTCAAAAAGCGCATCTTCGATCTCGGTCGAAGGGCGATAAAGCTGTCCAAAATAACAACGGAATAGCAGCAGCAAATCATTGACCGTGTTGACTGTTTTCAAATCGGGGTGGCGTTTGGATAATAATTTACGCAAAGCGTAGAGAGCCTTCAGGTCAATGTCTGTATTTTCAGCCGAGACCTCGACGACGATGCTTTGGGGCAGCCTGGCCAGAGCCGGTTCGGCGGCCAGACGCAGCGAATAGGGTAGGTGCGGGGCCGGCTCCAACGGAGGTAGTTCGTTAAAGTAAACCGCCCAGGCGACGGCCTCGTTGGTGAGAACTTCGGCCAGGGCCATGCCCCAGGTGCCATCGAAAAAGATGTGCGACTGGTCAAAGACAAAGGATGTATCCGTGCGAAAAATGGTCAAAGCGTGGTCGCCAATTCCTCTTTTACCTTGCCGGATGTAGGCCAGAGGTTGGTTACTGGCCTGCTCCGTCCAATTAATCAACACCGGCGCGCACTTGAGCGCCGCCAATTCTTGCCGCGCCAGCGGATTTTGGATGGCTTTACGGGCGCGTTCCTGCTCATTGCGCCGGATGCAGATAAGCTGGCGGTCCAACTGGGCTGCCGGCGGCCTGCTTGATCCATTGACCCGGTGATGCTGAAAAATAGCCGCCACATGTCGCCGCACCGCCTGAAACGGAATAGGGTGCAGGTAGCCGCGAGTGCGGCCGCCTTCGGCTTCGTACACCCGCCCGGTGCGGTCGGTTTGCAGGGGCCGCCCGGCCTGGTCCAACAGCTCACCCTTGAGCGAGGTTTGTAGCACCTGCCCGTTTGCGTCGGCCAGCCGCGTCTCGAAAAGGAGGGGTTGGCCTAAAGCGTCGGTATGGCAGGCGGGCAGCAAATAATAACAATCCTGAAAAATAAGGCCAATTCGGGTTTGCCACAGGGGTAAGGGCAACCGATTTTCGCGGTAACGATCGGGGTCCAGGGTGGCTAAAATGGTCATTTGCCGCTGGTAAGCTTCCAACTCCTGCTCCAGCCGGGCGGCATAGGTTTCCTGAACCCAATTTTTCTGGGCCACCGGCAGCGCATCCAAACGATTCTGTAAAAATTTATCAAACCGCCGCCGCCGATAGGCCGCATAGTTTTCGTCGGGAGCGGCGTCGTGGCCACGACGATAGGGCCGCTGGGTGGCCCAGGCCTGGGGCAACTGGCGAAAAGCCAGCACCCGGCTTTGCTGGGCCGCCTCCGCCGCTTGCTCCAACAGATTCAGATAAACCCGCTCCCGCCACTCATTATAGAGCAAATCGTCATATTGAAAATAAACCTGGCTGACCGCGCAAACCCAGGCCGCCAGTTGGTCTACCGGGGCCAGATTGAGGTCATACTCGGCGCTGGCGCTGTGGAAATAAGTTGTTTCATTGGTGTGGCGGGCGCTGTCCTCGCGCAGCGCAAATTCCAGATAAAACTGCCACAAGCCTTCGGGAAAAGCGCTCTCCGGGTCTTTGCCAGCCAGGGCCAGAATTTTCTGGTAGCCGGCCAGTACCGCCGCCGGCCCCACAAAAAAAGTCCCATACAACGTGCTGGGCAAAATATGGCGCGGCAGCATTTCGATGCCGCGCAGCAGGGCCGTTACATCAGATTTGGCCTGATCTACGGGAAGCGTCCGGCCTCGCACCCGAATCAGGCCGCCCAAAACCAGGCCGACGATGTTACCGGCCGGAATGACCTGCGCTACCTGCTCTTGCAATGCTTCCACTTCCGCGGTGGGCCGGTTGGAAAAGCGGGTTAACTCGGCGAGAGGAATAACTTGATGCAATGAGGCCAGGGTCCGGGCTGCCGCTTTATGGTAACCTTCCCGGTCAAACGTTTTATTGCTCGCTTTGGGTTCACTGGCGGGTGATGTCACAGGTTAATTATATCACAGGCTGGAAATTTAAGCATGTTAATCATAAAACTGGATATACGCAGAAGCAGTTGACATTTCTGCCAGCCAACGATAAGATTGAGCCGTGAGAGATTTACAAATCACTTCTCAGGAGTGGCGTTGGGTCGCTGGTTGGTCGCTGGCAGTGGTTTTGTTAAGCTGCTTGCCTTATCTCATCGCCGCTGTGACCACGCCGGCAGGCTGGCAGTTTGCGGGGATTCTGGTGAATCCGTATGACGGCAACTCTTACCTGGCTAAAATTCAACAGGGTATACAGGGCCAGTGGCTGTTCCATCTGACCTACACGCCGGAGCCGCACGAGGGCGCTTTTATCTTTACCTTTTACCTGGCGCTGGGCCATCTGGCGGCGCTGCTGGGTCTGTCGCCGATTGGGATGTTTCACCTGGCCCGAGTGGTGGCCGGTTTGGGGCTGCTGCTGGCAGCTTACCGGTTTATCGCCTCGATTACGTCGCACCTCCCGGAGCGGCGGCTGGCGTTTGGCTTGATACTCAGCGCTTCGGGGTTGGGCTGGCTGGGCGTGGCTTTTGGGGCCTTTCCCATTGATTTGTGGGTTCCCGAAGCCTTTGTGCCTTATAGTCTCTATGCTAACCCGCACTTTCCGCTGGCGATGATGCTTATGCTCATCATTTTGCAGCAGGTCATTCAGCCGGAGCCTTTCAATCTTTACAATGACCAGTTCATCGCTGTTTCCCTGGCCGCCCTGGCCTTGAGCCTGGTTTTGCCTTTTGCCTTGCTCACGACGGCGGCGGTGCTGCTGGTTTTTCTGAGCTGGCTTTATTTCAGCCGACGCAGTTTGCCCTGGCCACAAATCTGGCTGACTCTGAGCGTCGGGCTGTTCTCGGCCCCGGTCATTCTGTACGATTATTGGGTTTACACCACCAACCCGATTCTGGCCGGCTGGTCGGCCCAGAATGTTACTGCCGCCCCATCGCTGCTTAATTTGCTGCTGGGCTATGGGCTGGTGGGACTGCTGGCCGTGGGCGGCGGCTGGTGGATCGTCCGGCGTCGCGCAGCAGCGGGCGAATGGCTGGTGTTGTGGTGGGCCGTCACCGGCCTGATTTTGCTCTACCTGCCCTTTGACTTGCAGCGCCGGCTGATAACCGGCTTGCACCTGCCGCTGTGCATTCTGGCCGCCCTGGGGTTACAGCGCTGGCTGGGGCAGAGTCCTCTCAAACCGAAACAGCGCCGCCTGATAACCTCCACCGTTGTCGCTGCGGGCGCGTTAGGAACGCTCTTTGTCTGGAGCCTGCCCCTGCTGGCAGCCCAACAGTCCCCCGACGCCTCCGAGACGACAGCCCTGCTGTTTATTCGCCCGGAGGAGGAGGCCGCCTTCGCTTGGCTGCGCGAAAACGTCGCCCCCGGCGACGTGGTGCTGGCCTCGCCCCGGCTGGGCATGTTTATTCCCGGCCAAACCGGGGCGCGGGTCTTTTACGGCCACCCCTTTGAAACCATCGCGGCCAAACAAAAAAAAGCTCTGGTGGAAGCCTTTTACCGGGGTGACGTTGCAACTGTCTCACCAGCGGTTGATTTTATCGTTTACGGTCCTGACGAACGGAAACTGGGCCAGCCCCAAAATTTAGCGGGGTGGCCGGTTGTTTTTTCTGGGGATAATCTAGTCATTTATAAAGTGCAAGAATAGCATCATAAATATTTTGCCGTAAAATGTAAAACGTAACGGCTTGCAAATGAGCCTCATTTAAAGTCATTACGCTTTACGCATCACGTTTCACACTTTGCCAAAATAATTCCTTTTCAAATGAGAGACAACATGCCAAAACTGGAGGTATCTCGCGCCATGATTGGAACTTTTATCCTGGGCTTGGTAGCGATTATGCTGCTGTCTGCTGGACAAACCTCGATGAAGGCAGGTCTGAACGCCATCGGCGGCGTCAGCCTGGCCGCAGGGCCGTTGGGCTTTCTCAAGCTGTTTCAAACCCCATGGGTCATTGTCGGCTTTATTTGTTACGGCGTCAGTTCGATTCTGTGGCTTGATGTGTTATCCAAGCTGGATTTTAGCCTGGCCTTTCCGATGGTCGGCTTAACCTACGTTTTCACCCTGCTCATTGGCCGCTTCTTTTTCGGCGAGGCAGTAGGCTGGGAGCGGACACTCGGCGTTGCGTTGATTTTGTGCGGGGTTTTCTTTTTGATTCGGAGTGGGACGCCGAGGTAAAAGTTGCAACTTGCCCTCCCTTTAGCTCGCGCCAGAGGCACTCTCTGGACCTTAATCTATTTTTTTCCGCTGCTATATTTTACCCTCCTTGACCAGCCCGGCTTTATACCCAGCGTCAAGACCTTCAGCGTTGCTTTGGCGCTGATCATTTTTGCGCCCTGGCTAATAACTCGCTTATGGCAGCGCACTACTCTGCCGGTTACACCTTTGGACTATTTGTTTCCGCTGGTTATCCTTGTTCACTTAATTTCGGCTGCCTTATCCTCCAGCTTTCGTCCCACCTTTTACAATTTATGGCTGGTGCTGCTGGCTATCCTGGTTTTTTATCTTATGCTCGCTCAACTCCAGGCAGGTCGAGAAAAATTTTTGTGGCAAGCCCTATTTTTGGTGGTCACATTGGTTTTGGAATTGGCCTTGCTGGAATTTTTGATCTGGTACCTGGGCTTGCTGCCTGCCCTGGGGTTTGAGGTAAGCTGGCCTACCGTGGCCGGCTGGACCCTGCCACCCCACCCGCGCCGGCTGGGCCTGGCGTTGGCCACAGTGCCCGTAGCTCCTCCTTTTTCAGCTTACGTCGCCCTATTCATTCCGGTGGCGCTGGGGCTGGCTTTAAGCAGTCAACGTTTATCCATCCGTCTGAGCCTGGGGGGGGAATATCTTGCTTTCTCTGGGGGTACTGTTATTCACCTTTTCCCGAACCGGTTTGGTGGCTCTGGCGGTGAGTCTGGCTATCTTCGCCGGGCTGGCCTGGCTGACCCGGCAGCAGCTTTATGACCGATCAAATCAGGAGCAAATTAGCCCTAATCAAGTTGTAAAGTGGGCAAATAGGCTTAAAAAAGATGGTTCTTGCTAATAATTATGCTGACCATCCTGGTGTTTGCCTTGCTGCTATTTCTCAACCGGGCCTATCTGACCGGCGAGCTGATTGAAAATCGGCACAGCAGCAACCAAATTCGTTTGGCGCTGCTACAAGCCGCCATCTTGATGTGGCAGGACTCACCGTTGTGGGGCCAGGGACCAGGATTATTTGGCCTGTTTTATCGCAACTACATCGCTCCCAACACCTTTTTCTTACTGAATCTTAGTACGCACAGCTTTTATTTTCAAATGCTGGCCGAAGAGGGATTGGCCGGTTTTGGCTTAGCCTGTATCATTGCCGTTATCGCCGGCAAAGCCGCCTATCAACGCCTCTTCGAAACCAAAGCCGGTCTTCAACAGTGGCGACTCCTGGGCGTCACCACGGCCTTGATGAGCTATTTTGTGACTGCAGCCATTGAGCAACTGTGGTGGCTGGCTTTTATCATTCCGGTTGGATTGCTGGCCGCTTACCTGTTCTATCGCCCGTCCGCCCGGCCGATTTTGGTCGGTACTCTGTTATCCTTACGCCGCTGGCTGCCGGGGTTCTATCTGGTCCTGCTCATTCTTTTTGGGGTGACTATTATTTATACCAATGCCATCGCCCAACGGTTTTTGAATCTCACTCAGGTTGTTCCCCCGGGTCGGGAACTGGCTGTCGCCGCGGAATTAGGCCAATTGCAGCAACTCGACCCAGGGCTACCGATGTACACCGTCGGGCAAGCTTATTACCTGGGCCGGCGCCTGACCGAACTATTGCAGCTTAGTCCTTGCGCCCCTCCCCAACGCGCTCACCGCTGCATCTCAGACCATGCTAACCGAGGCTATTCGCCGGTATGAGCAGGGCTTGAACCCCATTAAAGCCCATCCGGTTTACTGGGCCAACCTGGCTTCTCTCTACTGGCTCAATTCTCAAGCTAACGCCGCCCAAAAAGCTCTGGAGCAGGCCATCACTCTATCAACCACAACGGACCCACAAATTGAAATCTATCTGCTCAATTCAGGCTGCTATTATGAATTACAAGGCCACACTGCTGCCGCTATCCAGGTTTATGCGCAATTATTGGAACGCCAGCCGCACCTGGTCACTTCTTCTTTTTGGCAAGCTTCCAAATTTCGCGCCGAAAACCTACCGCAGATTATAACAACAACGCTACAACGTCCGGCTCAGCGGGAAGATCAACTTTTATTGGCCCTGGAAATGGCTCTGGCCCAGGGTAAGACGGAGGTGGTTGAAGATTTAACGGCTGAATTAGTAACTACCTTTCCCGATGCGCCCTCAGGCTGGCATTGGCGGGTTCGGCAGCTACTCAAACAAAATCGTTACCCGGAAAGTCTAGCCCTGGCTCACCAGCTTGAGGATTATAACCTTTTGGGCGAAATTGCCCTGGCTAAGGGGGATACAACTCTGGCGCAAACATACTTCAGGCAGGCCCTCTTCTTCAATTCCAGTGATCCGGCCGCCCGCTTTCAACTGGCCCAACAGGCTATTGCTGAAGGTAAAAGTGACGAAGCGATTGCTTACCTCAAACCTATCACCCGCCCATTGCTTCGCCCAAGCACCGCCGATAGCAAATTTATCTACGGCTATCCGGCCGATTTTCCATTGTATGATTCGCTGTTGGTCATCACTGCCCCGCCCCTGGATGGCCAACCTTTTTATTTGCTGATGCAGCTCTATCTGGAGCAGGGCCAAACCGCTTTGGCAGAGGAAGTGAAACAGGCCCTGGCCACCTATGAACCTTATCCCCTGAATTAACCGTTTTTCTGCCTGCGCCAGAACAATTCATGGTATAATAGGATATGGCAATCAGTAACAACCTCCAACGTTAAATGATCAAAGCTAAACTCAACCCCCACTGGCCCGCGCTCTTCCTTGTTCCTGCCGTACTCAGCCTGTTTTGGCCCACGTTGCTCGATCCTTTTTTGGTTTTATTCCCCACCTTTAGCCCTTTTTCCGATGTCATGGTCATCCATTGGCCCAAGGCTCAGCTTATGGCCCATAGCTGGCAGGCGGGCGAAGGGCTGCCCTACTGGACGCCGCTCATCCTCAGCGGCATGCCCTTAGCCGCCAACCAACTGGCCATGCTGGCCTATCCCCTGGCCTGGCTACTGCTCTTTTTCCCCAGCGAGCCGGTGTTCAATTGGCTTTTTATCTTTCACCTGGTTTGGGGTGGCCTGGGGATATACTTCTTATTACGCAAAGGTTTCAAGGTGTCTGCCCTGGCCGCGCTGCTGGGCGGCCTGACCTTTGTCTTGAACGGTAAGATGCTGGCTCACGCAGCCGGAGGACATGTGAGCATGATCGCTGCGCTGGGCTGGCTACCGTGGACGGTGTGGGGCGTGCAGATGCTGCTGGAAGAACAGCAGGGGAGCAGGGGAGCAGGGGAGCAGGGGAGAAGAGGCGCAGAGGCGCAGAGGCGAGGTTTGGGGTATTTCTTTGCCTGGCGACGATCCAGTTATGGCTGGATGATCCTGGTGGCTGTTTCGCTGGCGATGCAGATAGTGACGCATACGCTGCCGGTGATTTACAGCGTGTATTTGATGGGGGCGATGCTCATCTGGCAGATGGTGGGGCCGCGACGCGAGGAGGCGAGGAGGCGAGGAGGCGAGGAGCAGGAGAGCAGGGGAGCAGAGGGGCAAGGGAGCAGGAGGGCTATGAAAGTAATCACGCACCACGCACTACGCACCACGCCTCACGCTTCACGCCTCACGTTTCACGCCTCACGTTTCACCCACTCGCTCATACTTCTCTTGCCCGGCCTGTTTTTGGCGACACTGCTAGGCGCGGCCCAACTGCTGCCGCTGCTGGAATTGGCCCGCTACAGCAACCGCTCGCTCAGCCTGGAGCAGGCCAGCGAGTTTGCCCTGGCCCCGGCGCAGTTGTTGGTGGGGCTGCTGCTGCCAACGGCCCAGGCGGGGCACGAGTACGTGATTTACGTGGGGCTGATCCCGCTGCTGCTGGCTGCCTTTGGTCTGAGCCGCCAAAATCGCTGGGCGCTGTTCTACGGGCTGGTGTTTGGGTTTGCTGTGCTGTTTGCCCTGGGACCGCACAACCCGCTGCACACTCTGTTCTATTATGCCGTACCCGGTTTCCGTTATATCCGCACCCCGGCCCGCATCTTTTTCGCGGGGGCGCTGGCCCTGGCTGTGTTGGTCGGCTTTGGGGTGGATCGTCTGGCGCAGCAACAGTGGTCAGTCTTGGCTAAAAAATGGCTGACCCGCCTGACCGTAGCCCTGGCCCCGCTGGCGCTGCTGGTCGGCTTGGGCCTGGCCTTTGCCACACCTTCCGCACAGGGCGAGGGGTTCGAGGGCATCCGGCGCTCAGCGTTAGCCCTGGCCGTGTTTATTCCGCTGGGGTTAAGCCTGATTCTGCTGCGGGCGCAGCGCGTTATCTCTGCCCAAATAACCGTAGCCCTGCTGGGCCTGCTTTTATTTGCTGACCTGGCCTGGTTCGACAGTTCACTGCTGCGCTTTACGCCGCTGGAGCAAGCCCTCTCTCCGGGGCAGGCAGCGGCAGCGTACCTAGCCCAAAAGCCGGGCTATTTTCGGGTATATTCGCCCAGCTACAGCTTGCCAATGGCAACGGCGGCGGCAGCCGGACTGCACCTGACCGATGGGGTCGAGCCGGTTCACCTGGCCCCCTATGATGAGTTCATGGCCCGCGCCGGGGGCTATAACGATCCGGGGTTCAGCGTCACCATCCCCAAATTTGGCCCCGGCCCCCTGGAAACATCGCTGCAAGCCGTCCAGCCCAATCTCAAGCTGCTGGGGCTGCTCAACGTAACCTATCTGGCCTCGGCCTTCCCCATGTCCTGGCCCGGCTTGACCCTGGAAACAGAAATTGACGGAACCTTTATCTATCGCAACGAGCTGGCCCTGCCGCGCGCCTGGGTGGCCCATCAAGCGGTCCCGGCTGAAGCCGATTGGCTGGCCCAATTAGAGGCGCTGCCGGGGGGGGGGAATGTGGCGGTCGTCGAAGACAGCGTTGAAAATGTTCAACCTTCAACGTTCAACCTTCAACGTTCACCCGTTGAAATTACTACTTATTCTGCCGACAAGATTGAGCTTGAAACGGAGATACCCCGGCCCGGTTGGCTGGTGGTGAGCGAAATCTGGTATCCGGGCTGGCAGGCGATGGTCAACGGCTCGCCTCAGCCGGTGGAAAAAGTCAACGGCCTGCTGCGGGGTCTTTATTTGAGCGGGCCAGGCCGGTATCGCGTTACCCTGGCTTACCAGCCGGCAAGCGTCGCCTGGGGAAATTGGATTTCGGTGATAAGCGCCGGTTTCCTGCTGGCGGCCGGCAGCAGGGTGCTGTTGGCCGGCTGGAGAAAAATTAGGTGTAGGACAAGCTATTAGCTTGTCCTACATTTTTACATCTCTACGAGACAAACCTATGCTCACTCTTTCTAAACAAGAATGGCGCTGGCTGTTAAGCTGGTCCGCTGCCATTCTCTTGATTAGCTCGCTGCCTTATCTGTATGGCTTGTGGCTGTCAACCCCGCAGATGCAGTTTAGCGGTTTCTTTATCGGGGTGGAGGACGCCAACTCTTACCTGGCTAAAATGCGCCAGGGCGCAGAAGGCGGCTGGCTGTTCCATCTGCCTTATACGCCGGAGCCGCACCAAGGGGCTTATCTGTTCAGCTTCCATCTGCTGCTGGGCAAGCTGGCCCGGCTAGGGTCAATCCCCCTACCGTTGATGTATCACCTGGCCCGGCTGGTCTTTGGTCTGGGGCTGCTGTTGACTCTTTATTACTTCATCAGCTATTTTACGCCTCAGGTGGCGCAGCGTCGCTTTGCTTTTCTGCTGGCGGCTGGCGGCAGCGGCCTGGGCTGGTTGGTCATTGCCCTGCAACTGACGCCTCGCTTGGGGCTGCCGCTGGACCTTTATGTGCCCGAAGCCTTTATCTTTCTGGTGCTGTTTCACCTGCCCCACCTGGCCCTGGCCGAAACTTTGCTGTTCTGGGCGGTGTTGTGGACCCTGCAAAGCTGGCAGACAAACCACTGGCTGCCCATCTTGGGGGCGGCCTGCGCCCTACTGGGCGTCGCCCTGATTGCCGCCTTTTACGTAGGTGTGTTTGTGATTGTGCTAGGCCTGACCGCCCTGGCGCTGACCCTGTGGGGCGAGACCATGCGCGGCGCGATGAACTTGTGGCTTAAACTGATCTGCGCCCCCCTGTTGAGCCTGCCCGTTTTATTGTATGATGCCTATGTTTTTAGCGCCAACCCGGTTTTAGCGGTCTGGAGCCAACAAAACCTGATCCTTTCGCCCGAACCCTGGCACTACTTGCTGGCCTATGGGCCGCTCATTCTCCTGGCGGTTTATGGGGCTCTACATCTGGTTAATTCTACCGGAGCTTCTGTCTCCTTTGGGCGCAAAGTAGCGCTGACCTTGCTGATGACGTGGTGCCTGGTCTTTCCGCTGCTGGTTTACCTGCCCTTTAATTTGCAGCGCCGCCTGGTGGTTGGGGTGCAACTCCCCCTGGCCGTTCTGGCTGCCGCTGGCGTGTTTTTCCTTACCGACCGTCTGCGACCTGACCGGCAGCGATGGCTACGAGCCGGCCTGCTGGCGCTTTTTAGTCTGACCAATCTGGCGCTGCTGCTGGGCGGGCTGGTTTCGATTTCGCTGCGCCAACCGCCCATTTTCCACCCAGCCAGCCAGCTTGAGGCCATGCGCTGGCTGGATCGGGCCGCCAGCGGCGAGCTGGTTCTGGCGGTGTATGAAACGGGTAATGTGCTGCCAGCCTACGCCAACGTGCGGACCTTTGTGGGGCACGGACCAGAAACCATCCATTCGGATGAAAAGCGCGCCCAGGCTCAACAATTTTTTGCTGCCGCTACCAGCGACGCTTGGCGCAGAGACTTGCTGGCCGAGTTCAATGTACGCTATGTTTATTACGGTCCCGCTGAAAAAGCCGCCGGTGATTTTGCCCCGGCCCGCGCGCCTTATCTGGAAGAGATTTACCATCAGGGCGATGTTCAGATTTTTGAGGTCAAACTTTAGCCGGCGGTTGTCTGGCCGAGGTTTATTCCTTTTGCCGCCGGGCATTCCACACCCCGGCACCCACCAGCCCCAAGATAACCAACAGTGAAACAGCCGTAATTAACAGCCAGTTGCTCTTGGTATCAACAATACCGCCGGCAGCGGGCGCAATCACCGCCCCCGTAACCGGCGCAGCCGCCGGTTGGCCGCTGACAGAGGCCGGGGCCGCCACCCCGCCTGAACCTTTAAGCGCCGCATCCACCGCCGTAGTGGAAAGCTGGGTGAGCCGAGGGGCCAGCGCCGCCACATCCACCTGGTTCAAAGGCGTCAGCGAGACACAATCAACGGTAAAAATGGTGGTGCGCCAGTTGGGCCAACGTCGCCAGGCGTTGAGAAATACTGTTAGCCGGTTAGAACTGGGCTTGACAATGGTGTAATATTCCTGAATTCGGGCCAAGTCAGGGTCGTTGGGACCGGAGGTTTCAAACTCCAGCTCTTGTTCGCGCCAGGGTAAAGAGGTCCACTTCTCGTGAGGCGTCGCCTGCCAGTCAGTACCACCGCTCTGATCAAAAAAGACCTCAAGCCGGTTGTTAATATCAGGCGAGCCGGCCCCCGGTTGACTCTGAATTGCGCCCTGGATGGCAAAAAGATACTGCTGACCCGGCGTCACCGAGACAGTTTGGTAAACCCCCAAACGAGCATCCGGCTGGTCCGAGGATTGAATGTGGAACGACAACGATAGGGCGCTGTTGGTGAAAAGCCTGAAATCATCAGGACAGACCAGGGCAAATCCTTCATTACCATAAATATTGTATTTACCGTAAGCCTGGCTTTTAAACCAGCCCCAACTATTGGGAATCCAGCCGGTTTCAGGGGGTTCAAAACCTAACTCGGGTGCGCCGTAAAAGTCAGCTTCAAAGTTACCATTAGTCAGAAGGTTATCGGCGTTAGCCAGACTCCTAAAAACAGGATCGTTGAAAGCGGGATCGGTATAAGGGGTGGCTTGAGAGGTGATGGGGGTGGGTTCGAGTGGCAGTTCTTCACAGGCCAGCCCGTTGCTGTTACTATCCAATTCGTGAATGTCGCCGCGGCCTTGGGCCTGGCAGTCGTCATAGCAAGCCTGGGCTTCCTGTTGGTACTGAAAATTGTTACAATTGTAGATGTCGCTGGAACAGTAACAGGCGTCTTCACCCTGCTGTGGGGGGCGGGCAGCGGGCGGCTGCGGGTCCTTCACCTTATCAATAATGCCGGCCGCTTGGACCGGGGTAGAATGAAGATTACTGCTCCACCAGGAAGCGCCGCTCACAACAAGGAGGGCCAGGATGATGAGGACACTCCATTGGCCTGATTTTTTACTATTTTTTAGGAACATAGTTCACCTCGCGTAACGGCGCATCTTGTAAACATAACTAAATTATAACACCTTTTTCAAAAAAGATAAAGGGGCGATTAGAGACTCCGGTGGGCATATAACTTGACACTAAACCCGCTCAATGATATGCTTTTGGTAAGAAATTTGCTCGTAGCCTGGACAGATTTGCCCTGAGTCAAGGCTAGATTAACCTCAAAGTTCGGCCTTTTTTACGCCACGTTGTCCATAATTCTACAAAATTATTCTAGGTCACGCCGGCAAGCGGCGCATGGCTTCTGACAAACCTGTTATCTTAATCAATTCTGGTGGGAGTTAAGATGAGCGACTTTGATCAAACGGTTTATTCGGGTAGAGGTACCTCCGAGGTGAGCGGTGCGCCACAGCCGGCCACCCCGCCCCCGGCCAAAAAACGTAACCCCTGGCTGATTGCTGCCGGGGTCGGCTGCGCCTTATTACTCTGTGTCGTCCTATTGGCCGGCGTAGGCGTTTATCTGGCCCGAGACCAGTTAGACGATGCATTGGCCAGCCTGAGCGGCGCAACCGTCACCCCTGCTCCAGCGCTGGAAACCCCTACCTCAACCCCCTCCCTACCGGCGGCCTCCGCCACCGAAGAAGCTACGGTTGAGGTTATTGTTGAAACCACCGAACCCACCGTCGAAGCCGAAACCACCGTTGAAGCGGAGACCCCCACCCCTGCCGGCGAGCCGGAATTTGGCCCCATCACCTTTGCCCTGGGCGCTACCGAAGATTACGAGCCGATTAATCCCGGTTTGACCTTCCAGGAAGGCATTACCCAGGTTCATGCCATTTTTGAGTACAGCGGCATGTCTAAAGAGTACACCTGGCAGCGGGTTTGGTATTTGGATGGTACCCAAGTGTTGAGCAACACCGAGAAGTGGACAGGCGACGAAACCGGCGTATTTGACTATTTTATTGACGCCGGCAATAATCCTCTCTTTCCAGGTGAATGGACCCTGGAGCTTTATGTGCAGGATGAACTGCTGCAAACCAGCAACTTTACCATCGAAGCAGAAACGGAGCTGCCCCAAAGCACCGACGAAGCCGAACATGCCGCCGATCTGACCACGCCCACCGCTGAAGCCGAAACCCCGACGCCCACACCTGCCCCGACCAAACCAGCGGCCAGCAGTGGCAGTGCAGGCGGCGGCGTCTACAAATTGGCTTACACCAAGTGGGATGGCGGTCAGCACAATCTGTACGTGGCCGACACGAACGGACAGGGCGAAAAGTTTCTGCTCAACCGCGCCGCCGGTCCTTCCTGGACCCCCAACGGCCAGCAAATCTTCTTTTTTGGCGAGGCCGGCGTTGACCGGCAGCATCTGGCCGATGGGCGTGATTTTGTCTTCGACGGCGTGAGCAACGGCATTGTGGCTCTGCTCAATGCCGCCGCCCTGCCCTCGGCTGATCTAGCGGTGCTGCAACAGCCGGTTGATTGGAAGCAAGGCACGGCCCGTTGGGCCAGTGTTTCGCCTGATGGGCAAATGGTGGCTTTTGACGCCAAACCGGGCGGTAGCGATTATCGCATTTACTTTTTGGGCACGGTGGATAACCAACAATTCCGCTTTGAGATTTTGGGCGAACAGGCTGATTGGTCGCCCGACAGTCAAAAAGTCGTTTATCGCTCCGGGCGCGACGGCAAAACCGGCATCTGGATTTCCAATCGGGACGACTCTGGACACACCCTTATTACCAATGGCGGCTCTGACTCCTTCCCGGCCTGGTCGCCCGACGGCAAAACGATTGCCTTTAGCCGCGACGAGGGCGGCAATGTAGACATCTACCTGGTCAATGTGGATGGCAGCAACCTGCGCCGCATCACCGAAGCGCCCGGCCCCGACAGCCTGCCCACCTACACCCCCAGCGGCGACATCATCTTCCGCAGCGCCCGCAGCGGCAATTGGGGCATCTGGAAGATGAGCGGCAGTGGGGCTAACCAAAAAGAAATTATTCCCAACGCCGGCGTCGGGCCGGATTGGGCTTATAGCAAAATGGATGTGAGGTAGGGAGTAAGGAGTAGGAAGTAGGGAGTAGGGGATAGTAGATGGTAGATAGAAAATAGTAGATAGTAGATGGCAGATAGTAGATAGAAAACTATCCTCTATCTTCTATCCTCTATCTTCTATCCTCTATTTACGGTTTAACATGCGTATTCGAGTTGACTCTATTGGCTGCCGGCTGAATATTAGTGAAGTTGAAGAAATGGCGCGCGCTTTTGCCGGGGCGGGGCATCGTCTGGTGGGGCCGGGCGAACTGGCCGATTTGTATGTTTTCAATAGCTGCGCGGTAACACACGTGGCCTCGCGCAAATCGCGCCAGATCATCCGCCAAATGCGCCGGGCGAATCCCCAGGCGGCGATAGTAGTCACCGGCTGCTACGCCGAACTGGCCCCCCAGGAAATTAAGGCCCTAGGGGTTGACCTGTTGATCTCCAATGAACAAAAGGACCGGTTGCCGCAAATTCTGGCCGAGGCTGGCCTCTTGCGTGACGCCGACCCTATTCCGGCGGTGGATGCGCCCTCCTTCATCCCCCTCTCCTCCCTGGCCGGCGAGATCGAAGGCAGCCACACCCGCGCCTTTGTCAAGGTTCAGGATGGCTGCGACAACCGCTGCACCTTTTGTATTGTCACCGTAGCGCGGGGAGCCAGCCGCAGCCGCCCGGTGGCGGAGATTGTGGCCGAAATCAACCGTTTGGTGGGCCTGGGCTACCAGGAAGCCGTTCTCAGCGGCGTCCATCTTGGTTCTTACGGTCATGATGGGGGCGCCTCGTACGGTTTGCCGCATTTGGTACGGACAATTCTGGCTGAAACCGACTTGCCCCGCCTGCGTCTATCTTCGTTGGAACCGTGGGATTTGGACGCAGATTTTTTTGAGCTGTGGCAAAATGAACGGTTATTAGCCCACTTACACCTGCCCCTGCAAAGCGGCTGTGATGCCACTCTGCGGCGCATGGCCCGCCGCACCAATCAGGCCCAATTTGCTGCCCTGGTCGAGGCCGCCCGCGCCGCCATCCCCGATGTCTCGATCACAACCGATATTATCGTTGGCTTCCCCGGCGAAACTGAGGCCGAATTTGTCGAGTCTCTGGCCTTTGTCGAGCAAATGAAGTTTGCCAAGCTGCACATTTTTCGCTACTCGCGGCGCGAAGGCACGGCGGCGGCCAGTATGCGCGGCCAGGTCCCGGCTCCTGTAGCTCAGGAGCGCAGCCAGCGCATGCACCTCTTAAATGCCAGTTTAGAAGACTCGTTCCGCCGGCAGTTTGTCGGGCGGATGCTGCCGGTGCTCTGGGAAAGCCACGAGCCGTACGGCTTTGGCCTCCAATGGAGTGGCCTGACCGGCAACTACCTCCGCGTTGTCACCCACACCAGCCCGGAAGTGAATCTGCGCAACCAGGTTATTGACACTTATCTGGCTGAAACCGCGCCGGCGGCCCTGCTGGGGCAGTTAGCTCCGGTTTTTGGCGGCTTCCCGGCGGGAATACGGTTTGAGCTGGTTCCCAGCCAATCCCTAACCTGGACGAGCCAGAGCCAAAAAGGAACACAGAGTTACGCAGAGACTTTACAGAGACACGCAGAGAAGCGATAAAAATTCCTCTGTGAAACTTTGTGACTTCTCCGTGTCTCTCTGTGTAACAACTTCTTGCTCACTGTACAAGAATCTGACTCATAAAGGTCCTAATCTCCTAATCCCGGCCCAATCAAAGTAGGCACAAATTTTTCCGCCGGCTTTTCCGGCGGTTCTAACATCGCCAGAACGGTGACAACCAGCAAAGCCAGCACAATAACACCGATAAGCAGGCTGAGTTGTTTGGGACCGAAACGTCGGGAGGGGGTTTTGCGCGATCTTGAATTCATTCGGCCAATCCATCACTTTGACGATAGGCCCACCGGGTGAAGGCCATGATAACGGTAATCATGATAAAAGCTGTCAGGGCCATAAAAGCAATGGTAATAAAACCCAGGTAATTAACCCACACGACATTGCAAGGCACACCCGCCGAACAGGCCGTAGACTGCTCCAACACCCCTTTTTCAATCAAATAATGATAGGTTGAAACCCCCATCCCCAGAATTGAAAAGGGCAGCACATAATTGGGCAGATACTCGTCGTGCTTAAAAATGCCGACTAGAATTATTAGCGTCAGCGGATACATCAAAATTCGTTGGTACCAGCACAAGGTACAGGGAATAAAACCGGCCACTTCGCTGTAGTACAGGCTGCCCAGCAGCGCCGCCAAAGCCGGCGCCAGCGCCAAATAAGCGCCGTATTGTTGAAAGAAAGAGACCGTTTTGTTCATCTTGTCCATCCTGAATCAAAGTGTCCCAAAATAGTAACTCAACTTGCCCAATTCGCCAAGTGCATACACACCCTTCCTATTTGCGCGATTTGAGAGAATAGAGAGAATCAAGGGGATTTACGATTTACGATTTTGGATTTACGATTAAAGGTGGCAATCCCAAATCGTAAATCGTAAACCGTAAAATCGTAAATTATCAGGGAGTCTTCCAATGCCGGAAAATCTTCGCAGCAAACTCATTACCGAGGGGGTGCAGCGCAGCCCCAATCGTTCGATGCTTCGCGCCGTAGGGTTTGGCGACAACGATTTTGACAAACCTATTGTCGGCGTGGCCAATGGCTACAGCACCATTACCCCTTGTAACATGGGCCTGGGAATCTTGGCTAAGCGAGCCGAAGCTGCTCTGCGTGAGGCTGGGGCCATGCCCCAAATGTTTGGCACCATCACCGTCAGCGACGGTATTTCGATGGGCACCGAAGGCATGAAATATTCGCTGGTTTCGCGGGAGGTGATTGCCGACTCGATTGAGACGGCGGTGCAAGCCCAGGCCATGGACGGGGTGCTGGTCGTCGGCGGCTGCGACAAAAATATGCCGGGGGCCATGATCGCTATGGCCCGCATGAACATCCCCTCGATTTTTGTCTACGGCGGCACCATCAAGCCCGGCCAGTACGATGGTCGTGATTTGGATATTGTCAGCGTCTTTGAGTCGGTTGGCCAATACAGCGCCGGCAAAATTGACGCCGAAACCCAGTTGGAAATCGAGCGCCACGCCATTCCGGGGGCCGGCTCCTGCGGCGGCATGTACACCGCCAACACCATGTCGTCGGCCTTTGAAGCGATCGGTATGAGCCTATTTCGTTCCTCAACCATGGCTGCCGAAGATACCGAAAAAGAGGACAGCACCGCCGAATCGGCCCGTGTTTTGGTCGAGGCCATTAAAACGCAGCGCCTGCCGCGCCAGATTCTGACCCGCAAAGCGTTTGAAAATGCGATTGCCGTCGTCAATGCCTTGGGCGGCTCGACCAACGCCGTGTTGCACCTGCTGGCTATTGCCCACGCCGCCCACGTCCCGCTGACCATTGACGATTTTGAAACCATCCGCCGGCGTGTGCCGGTGTTGTGCGATTTGAAACCATCGGGCCGCTATCTGACCGTTCATTTTCACCAGGCCGGCGGCGTGCCCCAGGTGATGAAGATTTTGCTAGCCAATGGCCTCCTGCACGGTGATGCCTTGACTATTACCGGGCAAACCGTCGAGGACACCCTGCGCGGTATCCCTGATACGCCCAACCCCGACCAGCAGGTGATTTATCCCTTCGACAAACCGCTCTACGCCCAGGGTCATCTGGTGGTGCTGCGGGGTAATCTGGCTACCGAAGGCGCCGTAGCCAAAGTGACCGGCGTCAAAAGCCCTCATATCACCGGCCCGGCCCGCGTTTTTGAGTCAGAAGAGACCTGCCTCGACGCTATCCTGACCGGCCAGATCAAAGAAGGGGATGTGGTGGTTATTCGCTACGAAGGGCCAAAAGGCGGCCCCGGCATGCGGGAAATGCTCTCCCCCACCTCGGCCATCATTGGGGCTGGGCTGGGCGGCAAAGTGGGCTTGATTACGGATGGCCGTTTCTCCGGCGGCTCATACGGGCTGGTGGTCGGCCACGTAGCCCCCGAAGCCTATGTCGGCGGAACGATTGCCCTGGTACAAGAAGGCGACTCGATTACGATTGACGCCGAACAACACCTGCTTCAGTTGAACATCGCTGACGAGGATTTGGCCCGGAGACGCGAGAAGTGGCAGCCACCCGCGCCGCGCTACAATTACGGCGTGCTGGCCAAGTACGCCCGGTTGGTTTCCAGCAGCAGCCTGGGCGCGGTAACCGATTTGAATCTGTAAAGACGACCGGGAACGGAAGACCGGAGACCGGGAAACATTTTTGCCCGGTCTCCGGTCCCCGGTCTTCGGTCCAGGGAGTCAGAATGACCCTCAAAGAAAAAACTTCCCAACTTTTTAAGCAGCACTTTGATACTGCGCCCACCCATTTCTTCCGCGCGCCGGGCCGGGTGAATTTGATTGGCGAGCATACCGATTACAACGACGGTTTTGTGCTGCCCTGCGCCATCAACTACCAAACCGTTATCGCCGCCACGCCACGTTCAGACCGGCGGGTCAGGGTGGTAGCTGCCGATTTTGGCGAGCAGTTCAGCGAGTTCGATCTGGCGGCTGAAATTGCCCACGATCAGACGGCGCTCTGGAGCAACTATGTGCGCGGCGTCGCCTGGGCCTTGCAGCAGCGCGGACACACGCTGGGCGGGGCCAATCTGGTCATTGCCGGAAATGTGCCCAAAGGGGCGGGCTTGAGTTCGTCGGCCTCGCTGGAGGTGGCAGTGGGCCTGGCGCTGACCCGACTGAGCGGCCTCGATGTTGACCTCAAAACACTCGCCCTGGTTGGCCAGCAGGCCGAGAATGATTTTGTGGGGATGCACTGCGGCATTATGGACCAATTTATTGCCGCATTGGGCCAGGCCGACCATGCCTTGCTGATTGACTGCCGCAGTCTGGATGAGCGGGCGGTGCCGATTCCGCCGGGGGTCGCGGTGATTATTACCAACAGCAATGTCAAGCGTGGGTTGGTGGACAGCGAGTACAACACCCGCCGCCGAGAGTGCGAGGCGGCAGCCGCTCACTTTGGCGTGCCGGCCCTGCGCGATGTTTCGCCCGATGTCTTTGCCCTGCACGCCGACGAATTGGACGATACGGTGGCCAAACGCGCCCGCCACGTTATCACCGAGAATGCTCGCACCGAAGCGGCGGCTCAAGCCTTAGCCCAGGGCGATTTGAAACGGATGGGCCAGCTCATGGCCGAGTCGCATCTCTCGATGCGCGACGATTTTGAGATCACCATCCCACCGATTGACGCCCTGGTGCAGATTATCGGCGAAGTGATTGGCGAGGCCGGAGGGGTGCGCATGACCGGCGGCGGCTTTGGCGGCTGCGTGGTCGCCCTGGCCCCGCAGGAGCTTGCGCCGGCTGTAGAAGCGGCGATTGCCCAAAAATATCCGGCTGCTTCTGGCCTGGAGGCGACCGTTTATATCTGCCAGGCTTCGGCGGGGGCAGGAGAGCTATAGATGTTCAGATAATGGTTTTGAATCGTAGTAACGACTTTAGTCGTTTCACTGGTCTAGACAACTGAAGTCGTCACTACAAACTCAAAATCTTTTTCTGAAAAGCTATATAATCCTCTCATAAACTCTTTGAGAACATTCGGTAATTCCCAAATTACCTCAACCACGCCGTCCGCCGAGCGTTGAAACGCCCGGCTACCCCAGATGGAAGCCCGCTGAAGCAGGCTGGTGAACCGCTTTGAAGCGGTTTTTACCTATGGTAGCCGGGGGCTTTCAGCCCTCGGCGGGCGGCGATGAATTACCGAATACTCTCCTTTTCAAGAGTCTTGCGCCCCGGCCGCTGATCGCCGCCACAGATAAATCCCCACAACTATCGCCAAAACAATAAAGGGAATAGCCAGGCTCAGCAGCAGGCCCAGGCTCAACCCCTGGGTGACAGTTTCGGTAAAGGCGACTTCGGCCTGACCGGGTTCGCCGGTTACAGACACGGTAACATCCCACTGACCTGTACTTTGGACCTCAAAATGAGCCACGTAATCGTAATCATTGCCGGCGTTTTTGTGGCTCGCTTCGGCCATCAGCGTTTCCCCACCTTCACGGGGCGTGGCCCGAATCGTGACTATTGCATCGCGCCTGAGCTGGTTGGTGTGAATATCTGTCACCCGGACCCAAACGCTCATCTGGCCCACCGTCACCGGCAAGGGCGAGGTAGCCACCAGCAGAATATAAGGCCCGACCCGTTCATCGCTGACCCTGATTTTACTGCCACCCGTGCCTGGGCCAATGGCTTGAACTGCTACCGGCATGAGCAGGGTCATGAACAGCAACAGCGCAATAACAAATGAGAGGCCAGGGCGACAAAATTGCAATGAAAGCAAGGGTAACTTCATAACTTAAATGTCATCTTATCGTAACTGCTCCTCTTATGTCATTGCGAGGCTGTAAGCCGAAGCAATCTCCTCCCCCAACTTGGGGATTGCTTCGCTTCGCTCGCAATGACACCTGAGCAGTTACATTTTACTTGAAAAACGATGACGTTAAAATCAAAGTCCGGTCATCGGGATGGGGCATGGGTACCCGACCGGTGCGAATGGCATCCCACATATGCCGGAACAAAAGGCCCGGATTTCCCAGCGAGTCGGTCGAAAAGTAGGTATGGCCAAAGGTATCATATTTGCTATTAAAATCGTCACAATCAATAGCATAGACGTTTTTTGGCACTTTGGCCATATTTTCTGGCCCGGTATGGCCCAACCGGCGCGAAGCCACATCGTTTTTCAAATTAGCCACCTTGCTGGCCCGCAAAGCTAGATCGTCTGAGGCGTAATAAACAACTACATTGCGAGCCGCATCACAGATATATTTGCCCCCATGATCCTCCTCAAGCGATTCGTTAACTACATCGGCGGCAACCATGAAAATGTTACGAAAGATAAGCGGCACACCGCTGGGGCGGTAGTAATGAACTACATTATCAAAAGTGGCCCGCAGCACCCGATTACCCATCGAGTGGGCCAGAATGTTGATGCGCTTCAAACAGGGGTCGCTTAATGTGCTGTTATCATCACGCCAACCGATAAATTTTTCAAAGACCCGGGCAAAGGCATAGCCGCTGGCATCGGCGGCAATCTGGTCATCAAAATAATCCTGCACCGCGCCCATATCGGCATCACAGGGCCAGATTAGCGGCAGCACCAGCACTTCATTCTTTTTCTGCTGGTCAAACAGCCATTGCAGCAGCTCGGCCCTGGGAAATACGGAAGGCTCCGGCAAATTGGAATAACCATGCAGATAGACCAGAATCTGATTGTAAGGCGAGTTTTTTAACTCATCGAGAAAATTCTGGCTGCCGATTTCTTCATAATCATCTATCTTATGCCGCCGGCAAAAGTAGACCGACTGCTGAGCCTGATTGTCGCTCAGGTTAAAAGTGATTTTTCGGCCCACTTTGAGTTTAATGGATTGGTTAATGACGCGATTAGTGATAAACAGCATGACTCCTCCACGCTACTCAGGATGCTTATCTTGACTATCTCCCGGTCTTCCGTCCCCGGTCCTCGGTCGTATTTACGAAGGAGAGCAGGTATTCACCCCGCCCGCGCTGTGGCGGCTCAAGCCAGTTGAGGACGGGTGGCGATGACATCATCGCCACCATCAAAACCCCGCCATACATTTCAGACTTGGATTGCTCTACGTTGCTTTCGTTTCCTCCACCACAAGTAAAAGATACCGTATAAAAGCATTTGAGAAAGAGGAAACCCTAAATAGTTAATTAAAGGACTGTAAAAGGGAAGAAACACACCAACAACTCCAAAAATTAGACCTAACATTACCAAACCAGTCATACTATCATCAACTGTTATATTCTCATCATCCGGCTTCGCACCTACAAAAAGTGCAAGTACTAGAAGTACGAACCAAAAAGAGGCACCACTAAAAAATTTCCAGAACCCCACTGCAAATGATAAGGTTAAAATTGGCGGAGTCTCACTTCGGGCAAGCTCTCCCACGAGGCTTTGATAAATAGGGTTCAACTCATTGTTTTGAGTAATACCATCTTGCGCTAAAGAATTGAGTTCCTTAAGCAAAGCCACTTTTCTTTCTAAGTTCCAGAAGAAAACTAAACCAAACTGATTTTCTACAAACCACCACCCTAAAGTCAGAAAGAACAAAATAGATATTATCTTCCAACCCCGATTAGAACCGAGAAGTGACAGTAAGCTTGATATAAAATCACTTACTCCATTTAACATCTCACACCTTCGAATAATACAGGTTTGGTATCCAGCCGCCCAACTATGTTTTCACCCACACTCACAACCCCATAAAAATTGTCCCCCGCATCTCCATCGGCTGGAACATAATCCACAGCGCGGCGACCAGCAGCAGCAAGGCCAGGCCGCCCCAGGGCAGGAAAGCGCGCAGGGCGAGGTTTCGATTTCGATAGTGGCTCAGCGCAATCTGAAAAGCGACTACCAGCGAACCAAACAAACCCAGGTAAAGAAAGACCGCCTGGATGGGAAAAAGCCAATCGAGGGGAACCAGCGGGCCAAGCTGCCAATACGGTTGGCCGGCGGCAAAGCCGCTGTCATTCAGATAAGCTTGCAGCACCGGGATCAGGGTTAGCGCGCCGGTGAGAAAATGAAAGGCGTAGTGAGCCAGCCACATCCCAAAGCCGAGCGGAGCCAGGCAAAAAACAAAACGGCGGGCAATCAGGCTTAAGGGTTCGTGGCTCTGGCCGGCCAGGCGGCGGCTTAGAAAACTGGCGGCTGTCAAAAGGATAGCCGGCATGAGGGTAAACCCCAAAATAAAAATCAACAGCAGGCCGGGGATTTCGGAGGTGAGGCCCAGCCAGTTCGCCAAATTTTGCCGCAGCACATACACCGGGCTAATCATGCCAAAGGCGTTCAGGTAAGCCCCAAACGTCAACACGATCACCAGCGCGGCCAGGTCCCAGCGCTGGCTAAAGCGGCCAATCCCGGAACGGCGGGGATCGGCCCACAGTTCCTGGGTAGGGATGCGGGCCAGCAGGCCAATATTATCGTGCGGACAGGCGTGAACACAGTCCAGGCAAAACGTACAATCCAGATTGCCCACCTTTTTCTCCTGGAACAACCACAACTCGCAGCCGCGCTGGCCGGTGCACGTATTCCCGGCGATACAATCTTTGGTGTGGCAGGCCGCGCAGGTGGCCGCGCTGCGAATTTTGATCTCAGCCGGAGCGTTGAGCGAGCCAAAAAAGTTGAATTGGCCCAGCGGGCAGACATACTTACAAAAAGCGGCTCCCTGAAAAAAGGTATCTATCACCAGCGCCCCTACAAAGTAAGCGGCAATGACCCAGGCTGTCCACCAGGGACTGGCCCATAAACTAAACAGCTCATAGGCTATAAAAAAAAGAACCAGCAAGCTTACAGCCAGCCATTTGTTCCGTATTCCTCTGGGCACAACCCGCTGCCAGCCCAAGCGCAGGCCCAGCCAGCGCCCAACCTCGCGCGGCAGCATAAAAGGGCAGGCCAGACAAAACAGATTGCCTACCAGCAACAGCGCCAGCACCACCAGCCCCCGGTAGTGAACCCAGGCCGTAACCGTCGCCAAGTTTTTGGGCGCTTGCTGCGGCCCAAACAGGCCGTCAAAAACAATAAATCCGCTGGCAATCAGCAGGACTGTTTGCAGCGTCCGCCGGGCGTGTCGCCAGCGCAAAAAGGGACCAATCAAGGGCCAGGTCAACAGATCGGCGGCTGAATGGCGGGATACATTGAAAGTTTGGTTTGTTTTGAGCAAAGATCGTGGCGTCATCGGCAAGCGGCAAGTAAGCCTGCCCTTGATTATAACACGAGAAGGGACGATGGTAAAGGCTAAGTAACTGTCCAGAAATAACTTGGGGATTTCAGTGGACAAAGCCGGGGCAACCCCTAAGTTATTTCTGGACTTTTTACATTTTTCTATAGTTCACTTATCAAAATAAAGAAACGGACTTATTAGAACATCTACAAAGTGATACTTCTAATAGAACCAATTATGATTTAAAGTCAGATTAAATTATCGTCCAACCAGTATGACACTTAAAACGAGAGACAAATATTTCTAGCTCTAATAGATTCTGTAGTTAACAGAAAATGAGGCAAAATTAACTGAAAAAGCCGCCAAGCCCTCAGTTAATTATGCCTCAACGAAAGTATAGCAAAACTCGAACCAAAGTAGCAAAACCAAACAAACGGATCACGTTACCAATTGGGTTGGACCAATATAACCAC
>JAKLJP010000139.1:456-704 GCA_023151115.1 Anaerolineae bacterium | reverse complement strand
GGGCATTTTATCCGATTTCCGATTGTTTTCCTTGCGAGAGGGTCAGGCTAAATTTACCGTCACTCTCCCTCTCGCAAAGGAGCGAATCACGTAATAAAGGCTTTGGGTTCCTTCGGCAGGTCCGATCCGACCGTTTCGACCTGTTTGAGACACGCCGCGCACAACGGATAAAAACGCACACTGTCCTTTTCGGCGTTCAGCACCTTTCGAGTTTGTTTTGCAGGAGGACGAGTTCCTTGTCGGTGATG
>JAKLJP010000139.1:0-446 GCA_023151115.1 Anaerolineae bacterium | reverse complement strand
CCGAAACCGCTCAGGATCTTGTGGACTTTGTTGCGGCGCTTGTCGGACGACATGTCGTAGGCGACGATGTAAAATTTGGTTTCGCTCATTATACCTCTTATAAGACCCTAAAGGTCTTCAAGACCTTTAGGGTCTTGGACGATTACCTCACCTTGAATGGGACGTACGCGTCGAGTTCGCCGCCCAGCGTTTTGGCGATGAGGCGCGCCTGCAATTCGATACCGCGGCGATAGGTTGCCTGATATTTGAAGACCGGATGCGCGATCTGCGTGTTCATGCGCTCCTCGTATTTCTCGAGGAACGTGCGGCGCGCGCCGTCCTTGAGGCGGAACGTCCCCATTTCGCCGATGAAATCGTCCGCCTTGATGATGCGGTTGTTGATGAGCGTGATCACCACCGAATCGACGATCGGCGAACGGAACTCCTCCATCAGGTCGAGCGAGAGG
>JAKLJP010000138.1:403-721 GCA_023151115.1 Anaerolineae bacterium | reverse complement strand
TATTTTCCTGCTCTTCTGGTTTCTGATGAGCCGTTTCGCTTTCAAACCGATTGCCGAATCGCTCAAAAAACGCGAGCAGGACATCCAGGATGCGCTTGACGAGGCTAAAAAAGCCCGCGAAGAAATGTCGCACCTGCAGGCAGAGAACGAAAAACTGCTAGCCCAGGCCCGTGAAGAACGCGCCGCGATCCTGAAGGAGGCAAAAGAGGCAAAAGACGAAATCATCGGCGAGGCCAAAGAACGCGCCAACGCCGAGTACAAACGCAAGGTGGAAAGCGCTATTCAGGACATCGAAAACCAGAAAATGGCCGCTTTGGT
>JAKLJP010000138.1:0-376 GCA_023151115.1 Anaerolineae bacterium | reverse complement strand
GCCATCGAGATCGCCGAAAAAGTGCTGCACAAGGAGCTGGCCAACAAACCCGAACAGGAAGCCTACGCCAAGTCATTGGTGGATAATATCAAACTGAATTGATTTACGATTTGCGATTTGCGATTTACGATTACCCAGAACCGGATGTCCCCAAATTCCGATCATATGTAATCGTAAATCGCAAATCGTAAATTGTAAATCCCAAAATCATCTTGGGAATGTCCGTTATCAGAATTGCCACGCGTTACGCCAAATCGCTGATTGACCTGGCCATCGAGCAGGGCAAACTGGAGGAGGTGTTTGCCGACATCAACATGCTGAAGGCCGCCACTAAAAACCGCGACCTGTACCTGCTGTTGAAAAGCCCCATCGTGCA
>JAKLJP010000137.1 GCA_023151115.1 Anaerolineae bacterium | reverse complement strand
AACAATTTACTCACCCGATTACTACCCTGGAACAGGTGGTGACACAAGACGATTTGCTGGCGGCCCAGGAAACAGTGAAACAGGTTTACGCCGACGATTTAATCAAAGAATACATTATCAATATCTCTACGGCCACTCGCAATCATCCCGACGTTTACCTGGGGGTCAGCCCGCGCGGCAGCCTGGCTCTATATCGCACGGCGCAGGCATTGGCGGCCATTCGCCAGCGCGATTACGTGATTCCTGACGACGTCAAGTTTCTGGCCGAACCTACCCTGGCCCACCGCCTTATTATCAGCCCGGCGGCCCGGATCAAAAATATTGATCCAAAAGAGGTTATTCAGGATATTCTTTCTTCTGTGCCGGTGCCCGGCGCACGGGTAGCGAGTAGATAGTAAACGGTAGACAGTAGACAGTAGACAGGGGATATAACTCTCCCCGTCTGCCGTCTACTGTTTACCGTCTACTTTTCATCAAGGAGTTTTTCTTGCGCAGCAGCCTGGAACGAAGCTGGGTTCTTTTTTTGATGTGGCTGGCCTCGCTGTTTGCGGTATTAACGGTGGGGCATCCACTTTTTTTCAATCTGTTCTATTTGTTTGGGGCTATTTTATTGCTCTCGTATCTGTGGGCCTGGCTCAACGTGCATTGGGTGCGCGTCACCCGGCAAACGCAGTCCCGCCAGGTTCAGGCCGGCAAATTTTTTGAAGAACGTTTTGTTTTAGAAAACAGCGGCCCCCTGCCCAAAC
>JAKLJP010000136.1 GCA_023151115.1 Anaerolineae bacterium | reverse complement strand
AAAGCTTCGGCGATGCGGCGGCGCAGCCCGCGCACCGCGATGCGCTCGTCCTCACTTGTCGGTGGAGCTGAAACGTCTGGCTGGACTGGCGCAACTTTGGCCGCTTGTAGACTATCGGCGTGCCGTTGCACATCCTCAATGTTGATTCGCCCGCGCGGGCCGGTTCCGACAACCTCTTCCAGTTTAAGACCCAAATCATGGGCCAGCTTGCGGGCCACAGGCGAAGCGAGGATAGTCGGGGGTTGGGGGTTGGGGGTTGGGGGTTGGAAGATTGGAGGGTTGGAGGGTTGGAGGGTTGGAATGTTTGCGCTATTCCGCTCCCCTGCTCCCCTGCTCCCCTGCTTCCCTGCTTCCTCTCGCGGCTTCGCCTCTCCGCCGTCCGTTTCAATCGCCAACAGGAACGCGCCAACTTTGACCCGCTCGCCTTCTTTGGCGGCCAGTTCGATGACCTGGCCGGTGGCCGGGGCGGGCATGGTCACAATGGCTTTGTCGGTTTCGACATCGGCAATGGGCTGGTTTTCCTCAACCCGGTCGCCAATTTTGACAAACCAGGTCACCACTTCCACATCGGCCAGACCCTCGCCGACATCGGGCATTTTAAATTCAAATCTTGCCATTTCGGTTAACTCTCAACACTCTTCAGGATGGCTTTGAGCACCCGCTTGCGATTAATCAGGTAATCTTCTTCCAGCATCTGGACCGGATAGGGGGTGTCCGGCCCGCAGACCCGCACCACCGGGCATTTGAGCGAGAA
>JAKLJP010000135.1 GCA_023151115.1 Anaerolineae bacterium | reverse complement strand
ATATCTTGAGCATATTCCTTCTATTACGTAAATTCCTGTCTATGGTACGAAAAGATGGGTTAAATGTCAAATAGAATAAGTGCTGAGGTCACACTTGATGGCCGGTCAGGCCACCGGCAGCGAAAAGCCAAAGGTGCTGCCCCGACCGGTCCCTCGGCTTTCAGCCCAAACCTGCCCACCATGCGCTTCGACCAGGTGCTTGACAATGGTCAAGCCAATGCCGCTGCCACCCCCAACCCGGCTGCGGGACTTGTCCACCCGGTAAAAGCGGCTGAACAGGTGGGGCAGGTGTTCGGGAGGGATGCCAATCCCGCTGTCGCGAATGGTGAACAGCAGTTCTCGATTTTGGATTTTGGATTTTAGATTTTGGATTTTAGCGGTGATCGTGACCGTGCCACCGTCGGGCGTGTATTGCAGCGCATTGCCAATCAGGTTGAGCAAGACCTGGCTGACGCGATCCTCATCGGCCATGACCGGGGGCAGGTCAACTGGGAGGTTTAGTTGGAGCGTGATTTGCTTTTCTTCAAATTGGGGACGCAGCCGGTCGGTGATCCGCACCATCAGGTCAGTCATTGCTAAGGGCTGGCGGTTGAGGTGAAAGGCGCCCGCCTCGACTCGGCTTAACTCTTGCAAGTCATTCACTAATCGTTGCAGGCGGTCGGCTTCGCGGTAAATTTGCTGGAAGGTGCTCGGTTCCAGCGGCAAAATCCCATCCATCAACCCTTCCATATAGCCCTTGATGCTGGCCAGGGGCGTGC
>JAKLJP010000134.1 GCA_023151115.1 Anaerolineae bacterium | reverse complement strand
TTTCCTCCTTGAATTAATTTCGTCACAGAAATTGGCTAAAAAAGAGTTTTGCTTGTGGGAAAGTTTAGACCATCCGGTTTAGAGCGTCACCCCCCTTCAAAGTTCCTCAGATATTCAAAAAGCTGACAGCATTGACATGAGTATTCGAAAGGTATTCCGCACCCGCACGGAAATTGAAGTGATGAGGATAGTAACATGGAAGCATGAAAAAGTCAAAACAGGATGTATTACTTTGACATATTAGTTGTATACAGACTAAATACCGGGTAAATACGAAATAAACCCAATTTGAGCTTACTAAATCGTGCCCTTCGATACGAAAATGTCGAACTCGGATCCTTAAGAAATACTGCGATTTTTTGGAGAAGGATATCTTTTTCGAATGGCTCGAAGGTTCTATCCATAATGAGGAAAAGTAAGTTGGTCAAATGGTAAGACCATTTTAATCTGGCTTACCGGTGTTGTCAAAAAGTTATCAGACAATAACCTTTTGACATACTTTCACACCCGCATGTCCCTTTTGACCAGGCCACGCTGTTCGTGCTAAGATAATACCACGACTCAAATCTGATATCAAGATAGCGTGGAGCCATGACCGACGAGACGACGCGGAAAGAAATTCTGGCAGCCAACACCCAGTTTTACACCGCCCTGGCCGAGGCCGATTTTGCGGCCATGTCCGAGTTATGGCATCACAGCCCGGCCAGTGAGTGTGTCCATCCGGGTTGGGACCGGCTGCGAGGTTGGCCGGCCATCGGCGAAAGC
>JAKLJP010000133.1:535-773 GCA_023151115.1 Anaerolineae bacterium | reverse complement strand
CCTGGGAGCGACACCGCTTTGAAGATCTGCTGTGGCCGGAACTGGTCGAGTTTATCCCGGCCTTTGACCGGCTCAAGGTGGTGCGGGGCTGGACCGGGCTGTATGAGGTGAACACCTTTGACGGCAACGCCATTCTCGGCGAATGGCCCGAACTGAGCGGCTTTTTCCTGGCTAACGGCTTCTCAGGACACGGCTTTCAACAATGCCACGCGGTTGGGCGTTACCTGGCTGAATTAAT
>JAKLJP010000133.1:0-525 GCA_023151115.1 Anaerolineae bacterium | reverse complement strand
AGCCGCCCACCCTCGACCTATCTATTTTTTCACCCCAACGAATTCTGGAAAACAAGCCGGTGTTTGAAAGTCACCGCAAAATCATTTAGGAGTAGCGACAAATAACTTACCCCATCTCGTTCCCAAACTGAGTTTGGGAACGAGATGGGGCAAATTCACCGCAAAATCATTTAGGCCGCCATCAAGCCGGTGCTGAACCGTTACCGGCTCCGCTCCACGGCAAAACAGTTGACAATCAACGGTTCCTCCAGGTTGAGCACCGGTACCATATAATCCCCCAGGCGGATGGCGATGTAGGCGCTCTCGCTGCCGTCAAAACGCATAGCTCGATCTACCTGGATGCCCCACTTTTGGCCCAGATCAATAATATTTTGGGCATGTTCCTTCAACGTTAACCCATACGAGGCGCTGATAAACAAATATTTGCGGTCTTTGGAGATTGCTGCGCTCAACTTGGTCCAACGGGTGGTGCGGTAATGTTCCAAATTCTCCTGGTCAAACCACTCCCGTTCCGGGTTGTAATCG
>JAKLJP010000132.1 GCA_023151115.1 Anaerolineae bacterium | reverse complement strand
GACCCAAAGACATCCAGGGCTTTGTGGCGATTGCCGGTTCGTTGGAATAGACAGGAAGCTCGAAGGAGCATTAAGACCTCCAACTACTGAAATGGCGGAAGGTTTGTGTCGAGCCTTGCGTTGGAATAGACAGGAAGCTCGAAGGAGCATTAAGACTTTAATTCGTCTTGTTATTGGATGTTTAGCCATCTTTATGTTGGAATAGACAGGAAGCTCGAAGGAGCATTAAGATTTTGTAAGATGGCGACGTAAGCGCCCTCGCCGGGGTTAGGTGAAGTTGGAATAGACAGGAAGCTCGAAGGAGCATTAAGACTTTACAAGAAGCCCGAGGACGGTATCAACCGATGAATCATACAACCATCTGGACCTACCACGCCAGAGGAGAGCCATCTCGCCCCCCTGTGGTTTTCCTACATGGATTTATGGGCGCGGGGGCAGACTGGCTGCCCCTTGCCGAAAATTATGCCAACCGCTTCTTTTGCCTCATGCCCGACTTGCCGGGGCACGGTCGCAATATCCATCTCTCGCTTGCCCGGCCGCTTGATTTTGAGAGCGTGGCCAATGGGTTGAACCTGTTTCTTGAACAACTCAACCTGAACCGGGTTAGCCTGGTGGGCTATTCGCTGGGGGGACGAATTGCGCTGTATGCGGCCCTGAAATTTCCTCAAAAAATCAGGGCGCTCGTACTGGAGAGTTGTCATGCCGGGATAGTGGATGAACAGGCCCGTCGAGAACGCGCTGAGGCAGATGATCGCCAGGCTGAGGACGTGCTGGC
>JAKLJP010000131.1 GCA_023151115.1 Anaerolineae bacterium | reverse complement strand
CTTGGTTTTGAGGACATTGTTGTTTTCGTTTTCACTCTTCCAGCGGGTTCGACCAGCTTTGACGACCTCGACCACGGTTTGGTCGGTGAGGGGATGATTGGTGACAAAGGCATTATGATAGAGTTGCTCCCCGGTTTGACTATGGGTGATGATAACCTCGCACCAATTGACGTTTATGGCCTTATCACCCCCACGTAAGGGGACCTCGTTGATGAACCGATAGGTGGCAATCTCGGTAAAGCGACCGTTCCAATGATGGAGCTGGATTTGATCAATATCCTGATTGGCGGCCAAGAAATCGAGCCATTGGTACAGAATTTGATGAGACTCTGGCAGGCAAACGAAGATAAAGTTGAACTTTTTTTCTAAAGCCACCTCACACAGGGGTTGATTGCTATACAGATCATCGCCCAGTAACGTCACGCGCTTGGGTTCAAAGTGACTAGCCTGAAACTTAATCCAACGTTTGGCCGCGGCCCGTTCACAGTCCTGTTTGTCATGACCATCCTGGGGCATAATGAATTCGGGAGCTAAACACACCACTTGGCTCCGACCCGGACACACCATGACGGGCAGGATGGCGGTATGATAATAAATGGTCTCATTCTTGGCTCCCGTCCGATGGAGACAGTTCTGACAATGGATCGTCTTGGAGCTAAAGTAACTGGTCCCGTCCAGCGACACCAACAACTGTTTATTTAACACCTGAAAATCAGCCAGCACCCCCGCCTGAGCTAACTGCTGGTAGACGGTATCAAAGACCCCAAACAGTTGGCGCGG
>JAKLJP010000130.1 GCA_023151115.1 Anaerolineae bacterium | reverse complement strand
CATGACCGAGATCAGGATTGGCTTGTTCCCATTGGTGGTCTTGCCGGCCATTCGCCGGGCCGTGGGCGACAAAAAAGCGCTGGAGTTATCGCTGACCGGGGCCATGTTCGACGCGTACGAGGCGTTACGCATTGGTCTGGTCAATCGGGTAGTGCCTGCCGCCCAGTTGGAAGAGTCGGCCCTGGCTCTGGCTCGCGACCTGGCCGAGAAAAGCCGCGAAGCCCTGCACCTGGGCAAGCGGCTCTTCTGGGATACGGCGGGGATGACCTACGCTCAGGCAATCGCGTATGGCCGGAGTCTGCGGGTCAACTACATGCTCAGTGAAGATTTGCGCGAGGGCACAACGGCGTTTTTGGAGAAACGGAAGCCGAAGTGGTAACTATCTTGCGTCTTGCGTTTATTCACGCAAGACGTAAGACGTAAGATGAATTGAGTTAAATACCAAACGAGGAATTTCGATGCCAGACCGCTATTTTGAGGAGTTTGAACCCGGCCAACGCTGGGTGACGCGAGGCCGCACATTGACTGAGGCCGATATTGTCAACTTTTCGGGCTTGAGTTCCGATTTTCACCCGATCCATGTGGACAAACAATACGCCGCTCAGAGCCGTTTCGGGCAGCGGATTGCCCAGGGCTTTTTGGTTATGTCCATGGCCACCGGCATGGTTCCCGCCGACCCGGAGAAGTGCGAGGCCCTCTACGGTGTGGATAAGCTGCGCTTTCTGCGGCCCGTTTTCATCGGCGATACAATCCACCTAGAAATGGAAGTGACCGGTCTGCGCGAGCGCAA
>JAKLJP010000012.1 GCA_023151115.1 Anaerolineae bacterium | reverse complement strand
TCGCCACCCTGTAATCTAAAATCTTGAAGTTTTATACCGTTTTTCGTCGAATCGCATCTGATTGCACAACCGTTACGTTAGGGGATTTATTTAATCCACAATTCTGAGTTGTTGAGCATATTGGCCGGGAGTTACCCCAATAATCTGTTTGAAACGGTGGGTCAGGTGGCTTTGGCTGCTAAACCCGACCTCAGCCGCTACCTGGGCTAGGGGCAGGCCGGCCTCAATAAGCCGCTGAGCATGGCGAATGCGCACGCTTTCCAGATAGGTGTAAGGCGGCATGCCCACTTCGGCCCGAAATGCCCGCAGCAGATAGTAAGGGCTGAGCGAGACGTGTTCAGCCAGTTGGGTCAGGCTGATACCCTGAGCAAAACATTGGTCAATATAGTCGCGCGCCCGCCGGATGGCCTTTTGCTCCTGGCCCAGTCGTTGTTCGGTAAAGCGGATGTGGGCATACTGTTTAATCAGTTGAGCCAGGGTCCAGGTAAAGCGAGACTCACATTCCAGCCGACTCGCGCCTTGAGCGAGGGCAGTATGCAGGGCTAAAATGCTCTCCATTGTCTCGCGTTGGTCAACCCGAACGGTGGTGAAAAACGGCAAGGCTTGATGACGGCCGGTCAACTCAAAAGCTGCCCTCTGCATATGGGCCGCGGTGGGGTACAGGGATCGCATCTCAAACCCGTGCGCATCGGCTGCCTCGCCGGTGTGAACTGCGCCCGGATTGATCAAAATCACGCCTCCGGGTGGGGTAAAATGTTTAGCGCCCTGGTGGGTAAAAGATTGGCGTCCTCGCTCAATGAGACAGATAACATAGTAATCGTGGCTGTGCCGGGGATAGGCGTGCTGAATGTAAAAAGCCTGCAAAAGCCCTACCTCAAGCTGGGGGTTATGCCAGATTTTAGTCCATTCTTTAATTGGCATAGTCCTTTCTTTCCCAATAAAGCAGCTTACCAAGTAAAACCATTGTACCATACTTTCATTCCTGTTGTCTTGCAGGATATTGCCCTGTTCATTTGGGTGATAATTATCGGCATGCTAGAATACCGAAATATCCACAACGCCAGACACCGAGGGATGTTGTCTTAAACAAGTGAGGCTTTAGATTGCTCATTCCCACCTCCCAAACACCTTTGCTCAGGTTACAAACTCAACTCTCCCGATTTCTCACCTCCGCCTGGTACACCCTACGCCGCCCCCACACTACGGGCTGGCTGCTGGCAATTTGGCTAGGGGTGTTGGGCCTGGGCTTGATTATTCCGCAGCAGGCCGGCCTTCTTCCCTCTGACACCGCCCGCGAAGCCTGGATTGCCAGCCTGGGACTGCCTGCTCAGCCTTGGGGAGAACTGCTTTATGCGCTGGGCCTGGCCCACCTGTTCGACTCGCTGTGGTTCTGGCTGCCGCTGGGCCTGTTACTGCTCAACAGCCTGATCGCCCTGGCCGATTATGGTCCCGGCTCGTGGCGGCGGCTGCAGCCGGTGATGCCTAGCCTGGGCTGGCAGCATCCCCTGGCCCGCCGAGCTGAGCAATCGAGCCGTTTACCCGAAGCGCCCGATACTTTTTTGGACCAATTAAGAGCGGCCTTGACCGCTCAGGGGTTTTATCTCTATCCCCCTCTGGAAACCGAGACCAAACTCCTGGGAGCGGCGCTGCGGCGTTGGGCCTGGCTAGGACCGCTTGTTTTTTATGTGGCGCTGCTTATCCTCATCGCCGCCGTGAGCCTCAGCTACAAATTTTTGCAGCTTGATAGCTTGACCCTGCGCCCTCTTGAACCCCAAACCAGCCGCTTGTTTCCCGGTGAATTTGAATTGAAACAGACTTTTCCCGCTCAGCACGTCAGCCAGGTAAGCTATTCAAGCAGAGAAAACGGCGAAGCCTTTCTGCTCGATTGGCAGCTTTACCTACCCACATTTTTTGATAACGCGCTGATCTGGCCTTGGTCGATGGATCCTGTTATCACCGTCGAAGCGCGTGATGAGAGCGGGGCCCGGCTGCGCTTGATTCCTTCTCAGGAGAATCTTTTTCCGGCAGAGCGGCTGCACCTGTCGCTGGCCGCCGACAATACGCCGGTCTATTTTCTGATACCGGCCACCGGGCTGGCCTTTCAAATTGTGCCCCATGCCACCGACCCGCAGCTTTTTGAGGTGCAGGTCCGGCGCGGCTCAGAGGCCACTCCCGCTGAGAAGGTCGAAGCTCGGGCCGGTCAACCCTTTGAAGTGAATGGGTTGGCGCTGAAACTGACCCGCAATTCCAATGTGACGGTTATTGTCTTACGCGATCCTGCTCTGCTTTTGTACGGCCTGGCCGGCGGATTAATGGGAGTGGCGGCGATATTCACCTTCTGGCTGCCGCCGGTCCAGGTGTGGTTCATCCCGGAGGTTAAAGGGCGAGGCGGGCAGCTCTACAGTGTGGTCGAGCGGTTTGGCCGGGAAGCAGTGCTGCCCCCTTTCCTGGAGCTGATGCTGCGACCGGAAAAGAAAAGCTCTGATAATAATGAGCTTAAGGAGTCAACTCTATGACGACTGTTTTGGTTACGGGCGGGGCGGGGTTTATCGGCTCGCATCTGGTTGAGGCGCTGCTGGCGCAGGGTGAGCGGGTGCGGGTGCTGGATGACCTATCTACCGGGAAGCTAAAAAATCTGGCCGGGGTGATAGACCAAATTGAGTTTATCGAGGGCAGCGTGGTTGATGCGGTCACCGTCCGGCAGGCTGCCGAGGGGGTGGAGGTAGTGTATCATCTGGCCGCTATTGCTTCGGTGCCCCAGTCTATGGCCGAGCCGGTACAGACAGAGTTGGTCAATACGGTGGGGACAATGAATTTGCTTCAAGCGGTTCGAGCGGCAAATGCGCGCCGCCTCGTGTTGAGTTCTACCTGCGCTGTTTATGGCGACGAACCAACCCTGCCCAAGATTGAGACGATGCTGCCCCAACCCAAATCTCCTTATGCTATCAGCAAGCTGGCCGCCGAACATTACTGCCGGGTTTATTACGAATCCTTTGGTCTGGAAACAATCGTTCTGCGTTATTTTAATGTGTTTGGGCCACGGCAAGACCCTTCGTCAGCCTATTCCGGGGTCATTTCTATTTTTGTGGATAAACTGGCGGCAGGCATAGCTCCCACTATCTTTGGCGATGGCCAGCAAACCCGCGATTTTGTGTTTGTACAGGATGTGGTACAGGCCAATATCCTGGCAGGGAATACACCCCAGGCCGCGGGGGGGACTTTCAATATCGGCACGGGCCGCCAGGTTACAGTTCAGCATTTATTTGAAACGCTGCGCGGTATTTTTGAGTGCGAGGTCACTCCTCTTTATGCCCCCGGCCGCAGCGGCGATGTTTTACATTCGTATGCCGATCCAAGCCAGGCGGTTACGCTGCTGGGCTGGCAGGCTCAAGTAACGCTCGAAACTGGCTTAAAGCAGCTTGTCGAAAGTTATAAATGTGACTTTAGGGAAAGTAATACAGGACTTTAGGCCCCACCCAATTAGTGACTTTTGCCCCTATCCTTTGGCGATGTAGCTGTTGTATGCTATAGCTACACTTCATCTTCCCACTCTCGTTCCCCCTAAATAGCACTTTGGTCATATTTGTTTTTTTGTTTTTATCATTTATAATTCAATTATTGAAATTCAGTTTTTGAATTATAATTCTGCAAAATGGTGAAATCGTCAAAAAATTACGATCTAGAAATACTGAACCACATTGAGGAAAACCCCGATACTACCCAGGCTGATCTGGCTATCCAACTAGGGGTGGCCGTGGGGAGCGTCAATTGGTATCTCAAACGGTTGATTAACAAAGGTTATATCAAAGTAACCCAAATGCAGCGCCGCCGGCTGCGTTACTTGCTCACCCCCAAGGGCCTGGCCGAAAAGGCGCATTTAACCACCTCTTTTATGCAAGCCTCGCTGCATTGGTACCGGGAAACACGGGAGAGTTCCAAAAGGCTGTTGCATGAAGTTCGGCAAGCTGGATATGATACGGTGTGTATCGAGGGAGACGGGGATTTGGCGGAAATTATTTATCTGACCTGCCTGGAAGCGCAGGTCAAGGTGAAATCAGAGATTGACCCGGCTTTTCCGGTTTTCCGAGTAGAGGGCTTCAAGACAGTTTTGGATTGGCCGGAGAATGGCGCGGCCGGGTTAAATTCATTTCAAGGTGAAATATGATGAACTGGCAGGATTTAACGATACTGGTCACGGGTGGTACCGGCTCTTTCGGTAAAAAATTTACCGAAATTATGCTACGAGATTACCAGCCTAAAAAGCTTATTGTTTACAGCCGTGATGAGTTGAAGCAGCACGAGATGCGCCAAATCTATCCCGATACTGATACATCGCCGATGCGTTATTTTATTGGTGATGTGCGTGACCGGGAGCGGCTTGAGCGAGCGATGCAAAAGGTGGATATCGTGGTGCATGCGGCCGCGCTCAAACAAGTGCCTGCCTGCGAGTACAATCCATTGGAAGCAGTCAAGACAAATATTAATGGCGCTACCAATATTATTGATGCCGCCCTTAGCGCAGGCGTCAAGAAAGTTTTGGCGCTCAGCACCGATAAGGCTGTAAATCCGATCAATTTGTACGGAGCCACCAAATTGGTGGCCGAAAAGCTTTTTGTCCAGGCTAATTCTTATTCCGGTCATGACGGCACTCGTTTTAGTTGCGTCCGCTATGGCAATGTGGTTGGCAGCCGGGGAAGTGTGATCCCTTTGTTTAAACAACAACGTGAAACAGGTGTGATTACCCTGACCGACGAGCGCATGACCCGTTTCTGGCTCACGCTTGAGCAAGGAGTTCGCTTTGTTATCAAATGTATTGAATTTATGCGTGGCGGCGAGGTATTTGTGCCCAAGATTCCCAGCATGCGTATGACCGAACTGGCCGATCTGATAGCCCCCCACTGTGAACGAAAAATCATTGGTATTCGCCCGGGAGAAAAATTGCATGAAATTCTGATTTCGCTCGATGAGTCGCGCCATACTTTGGAATTTGATGATATGTATTTAATTCAACCTGTCCATTCTTGGTGGGAACAGACGATGTATGATCAAGCTCGCCCTATGGCCGAAGATATTTCGTTCTCTAGCGATACGAATGACTGGTGGCTTGGCGCTGAGGAACTTCAGCAAATGATAGATGAGGCTTAATGAACCAACTAGCTATTAATGGGGGTACGCCGATACGTTCTACCCTGCTGCCTTATGGTCGTCAACAAGTGGATAAGGCTGATGTTGAGGCCATAGTTCAGGTGCTACAAGGTGACTGGTTGACCACCGGCCCCACTGTGGTTGAATTTGAACAAGCCTTCGCTGAGGCTGTTGGGGTCAACGAGGCAGTGGCGGTGAGTAACGGTACCGCCGCCTTGCATGCGGCGATGTACGCCCTGAATATTGGGCCAGGAGATGAAGTTATTGTACCAACCATGACTTTTGCCGCCAGCGCCAACTGTGTGGTTTTTCAGGGAGGGACACCCATCTTTGCTGATGTGGATGTAGAAACGCTTCTGCTCAACCCAACTCAGATCGAAGCCAAAATTACTCCCCGCACCAAAGCAATTATCGCGGTTGATTATGCCGGGCAGCCGTGTGACTATGACTCCCTGCGGAGCATCGCCCAACAACACGGCCTGGCCCTGGTAGATGATGCCTGCCACGCTTTAGGTGGTAGCTACCACAATCGTCCTGTTGGTTCATTGGCCGATTTGAGTACCTTCAGCTTGCACCCGGTTAAGCCCATTACGACCGGGGAAGGAGGCGTCATCACCACCGCTGATTCTGAACTGGCTCGACGGATGCGCCTCTTTCGCAATCACGGCATCAGCAGCGACCATCGCCAGCGCGAGGCTGAAGGTTCCTGGTTTTACGAGATGGTAGCGTTGGGTTACAACTATCGTCTGAGCGATATCCAATGCGCTCTGGGCTTGAGTCAATTACAAAAACTGCCGCAGTGGCTGGCGCGACGGCAGGAAATTGCCCGTTGTTATGATGCTGCCTTTGCCGATATGCCGGCTATAACTCCGCTGAAACAACGGGAGAATGTCGAGCATGCTTATCATTTATATGTGATTCGGTTAGATTTGGAGCAGTTGAAAGTTAACCGGGCCGTCGTCTTCAAAGCCCTACGGGCCGAAGGGATTGGCGTCAATGTTCATTATATTCCCGTTCATCTCCATCCCTTTTACCGCCAACGATTTGGTACGGGTCCTGGCAACTGTCCTATTGCCGAGGCAGCTTATGAACAGGTAATTACCTTACCTTTGTTTCCCGCCATGTCCAACCAGGATGTTGATGATGTCATCGCTGCATGTCACAAAGTCATCGCAGCTTATCTTCGCTGAGCCAGACCAAGGAGCCAATCATGAACCAACGATATATTCGGTACTGCCGCCGATGTGTGATGCCTGAAACCAAACCTGATCTCTATATTGACGCTGAGGGTATTTGTAGCGCCTGTCGCAGTTATGAGCAACGGCGGGAGGTAGATTGGGATAAACGCAAGCAAGAATTAATAACCGTGCTCGACCGCTATCGCTCGAAGAATGGCAATAATTACGACTGTATCATCCCGGTTAGTGGTGGTAAGGATAGCCATTATCAAACTATTCGGATGTTGGAAATGGGCATGAACCCGCTCTGTGTAACCTCAACTACAGATATGTTATCAGAGATTGGCCGGCGCAACATCGAAAACTTGAAACATTTGGGCGTGGATTATATAGAAGTCACGACCAATCCGGTTGTCCGGCGCAAAATCAATCGCCTGGCTTTGACCCAGGTGGGTGACATTTCCTGGCCGGAACACGTCACCATTTTTACCATTCCGGTTCGTGTTGCCGTTCAATTTAATGTCCCGCTTATCGTTTGGGGAGAAAATTCTCAAAATGAATATGGCGGTCCCGCTGCCGCCGCCGAAAACAACGTTTTGACCCGGCGCTGGCTGGAAGAATTTGGCGGGCTGTTGGGGCTGCGCGTCTCGGATTTGATCGGACAGGAGGATATTGAAGCCAGGCATCTCATTCAGTACACCTATCCCTCTGACGAGGAGTTACAGCGGGTGGGTGTGACCGGCATTTTCTTGGGTTATTACCTACCCTGGGACGGTTTTGGTAATGCCCTTTTCTCGCAAGCGCACGGATTTGAAACATATCACAAACCGGTCGAAGGTTCACTGGTCAACTATGAAAATCTGGATAACGTCCAGACAGGTATACACGATTACTTCAAGTTTTTAAAGTATGCTTTTGGCCGGGCCACCGACCTGGCTTGCCTGCACGTCCGGCGCGGTCGCCTCTCCAGACAAGACGCCGTTAAGCTGGTGAAAATGCACGACGGCAAATTCCCCTGGTATTATCTCGGCGTCCCTATTGAGGAGGTGCTCAAAGAAATTGATATGTCGCTGGACGAATTTATCCGGGTATGCGACCGTTTCACCAACAAAAAACTGTTCGAGTGTGACTCACGGGGCAATCTGTGTAAAGATAAAGAAGGAAATCTAACCAAAATCAATTATGATAATGTAACCGGATTAGATAATTAACAATGAATATTGTTGCTATTATTGATTATGGCATGTGCAACCTCGATTCGGTTGCCCGCGCCGTCGAAGAATGTGGGGGCAAACCCATAGTGACCGATCAGGCCAAAGATATAGAGCAGGCGAATCGAATTATTTTGCCCGGTGTGGGCGCTTTTCCTGATGCCATGCGTAATATCAAGCAGCGGCAGCTTGATGAAATTCTGCCCGAACAGGTGATAAGCAAACAAATTCCCTTTCTAGGCATCTGTTTGGGGATGCAATTGTTAGCCACTAAAGGCCGGGAAGGCGGAGAAACAGCCGGTCTCGGTTGGATTGAAGGAGAAGTACAACGTTTGCAGCCGCTCGATCAAGAAACCCGCGTTCCTCATATCGGCTGGAATGAAGTTAATTTTACCCACGATTCACTCCTGTTCAGAAATATTCCACCCGGCAAAGATTTCTACTTTGTCCACAGTTACCATCTTTGCTGCGTTAACGAAGCCAATATTTTAGCCCGGACGCCCTACTGTGGTACGTTTGTTTCGGCAGTGGAGCGCGACTGGCTCTTCGGCGTTCAATTTCATCCGGAGAAAAGCCAGCGGCTCGGGTTTCAATTACTCAAGAATTTTTTGTCCATTTAGCGACCGACTATGCTTAAAATTCGGGTTATGCCGACTTTGTTATTTAAGGATGTGGGATTGGTCAAAGGGGTCAGCTTTGAATCCTGGCGACGAGTAGGCAGCGCTATGCAGGCTATCAAAGTCTATAATATGCGCGAAGTGGATGAATTAGTTTTCCTGGATATCACCGCCACCTGTGATGAACGCCCCCCTGATTTTGAAACAGTGGACGAACTGGCCGATGAGTGTTTTATGCCCATGACAGTGGGCGGAGGGGTAAGAACTTTGGAGCATGTGCGCCGGCTGCTTCAGGTGGGCGCAGATAAGGTAGCTATCAATACCGCCGCCGTCGAAACGCCACCGTTAATCCGGCAGGCCGCCGAGCAGTTTGGCTCACAATGCGTGGTCGTCTCTCTTGATGTTCGCCGTCACCCAGGCGGCGCTTACGAAGTTTATACGCATGCCGGCACAAAAGCAACAGGCCAGGACCCGGTAACCCTGGCGCAAAGCGTGGAAGATTTGGGGGCAGGTGAAATCCTGCTAACCTCGATAGATCGGGACGGGACCATGACCGGCTACGACATCGAACTGACGCGGCGCGTCTGCGAGGCGGTTTCTATTCCGGTGATTGCTTCGGGCGGGGCTGGAAGTTATGAAGATATGGCTCAAGTTCTAAGAGAGGGCAAAGCTTCGGCGGTAGCGGCGGCCAGTATCTTTCACTTTACTCAGCAGACGCCCTTAGAAGCCAAGCGTTACCTGTCTGAGCAGGGTTTTAGAGTGCGTTTGTAACCACATTTTTGGATAGGAGTGATCATGTCAGACCAGCATCCTACTAACTCAGAAGCTACCCGACTCGAAAAGTTGTGGGCGGAAGAGTTTGGCAATGCCTATGTAGAGCGCAATCGTGCAGCCGGAGATGCTCGTGCTCCTTTCTGGCAGACTATCCTGACCGAATTTCCAGCCCGGCGCGTACTGGAAGTAGGCTGCAACATAGGGGGAAATTTGCGCTGGATTGCTTCGCTTATACCGCCACAGCAGGTGTATGGGGTTGACATCAATCTCAAGGCGTTAGATGAACTGCATCAAAACTTAACCGGAGTAAATGCTTTTTGGAGTCCAGCCAGAGAGTTACCCTTCCGTGACGGCTGGTTTGACCTGGTTTTTACAATGGGCGTGCTTATCCATCAACCTGAAAGTACCCTGCCGCTCGTTATGGCTGAAATTGTACGCTGCTCCCGGCGCTATGTGTTATGTGGCGAATATTACGCCGAACAAA
This sequence comes from Anaerolineae bacterium, assembly GCA_023151115.1. The sequence continues at coordinate 196,581 of JAKLJP010000012.1, read as the reverse complement.
CTACGGAAGTAGCCTATCGTAATCAACCGGGGGCCTTGTTCAAACGGGGTTACGGCCGTATTTACCAGGAATTATTCCCAGAACTACAACTACGGAAGCAGGGATTTCTGAGCCGGGAGGAAGGTTGGGATGATGTCACCTACTGGCTCTTCGAGAAGCCGTAGGCCAGGAAATACGGAACTTATGAAACGAGTCATTATTGTGCAAGCGCGGATGACCTCGACCCGGCTGCCCGGCAAGGTTCTGGCCGAGGTAGCCGGCAAGCCGATGCTGGCCCAGCAGCTTCGGCGGCTCAAACAGTGTACGGCTGCTGACGAAATTGTGATTGCCACCACCACAAATCTGGCCGACCAGCCCCTCGTTGAATTAGCCCGGCAGGAGAATGTAGGTTGGTTCTGCGGCAGCGAACATGATGTATTGGCCCGCTTTGTGGGTGCAGCCCAACAGTTTGGGGCTGAAGTAGTGGTGCGAATTACGGCTGATTGCCCGCTCATTGATCCTCAGATTACCGATAAGGTTATCACTGAACTAACAACCTATGCGGCTGAATGTGACTACGCCAGCAACGTAATCGAGCGCACCTATCCTCGTGGCCTTGATGTCGAAGCGTTTTATGGGGATACACTTTTACGGATTAACCGCCTGGCTCAATCTCAGGCTGCCCGCGAGCATGTCACCATCGTTCCCCGATCTGAACGGCCAGAACTTTTTTTGTGCCGATCGGTGATGGATAGTCAAAACAATGCGCATCTGCGCTGGACAGTTGATACCGAAATTGACCTGGGCCTCATTCGCCTTTTGTATGAGGCACTGAATTTAGACCAGTGGGTTGCGCCTTATCGTGAAATATTAACTTATGTCCAAACTCATCCAGGACTGAGCCAGATGAACGCAGCTGTTGAGACGTGGGAACCAGGCCGATGACTCATTTGCTCATTCGCGCCGATGGTAACAGCACGATAGGGGCCGGACATCTGATGCGCTGCCTGGCTTTAGGTCAGGCCTGGCAAGAAGCGGGCGGGACGGTAAATTTTGCCGTTACAAAGGCCCCTCCGGCCTTAGAAAAAAGACTCTGCCAGGAGACTATGGGGGTAAACCAGCTTACCGAGTTACCCGGCAGCCCCCAAGATGCAATGCAAACCATAAGCCTCGCCCAAAAGTTAAACGCAAAATGGGTGGTGGTGGATGGCTACCACTTTGATGCCGCTTACCAACAAGCGCTGAAACAGGCGGATTTACGTTTGCTGGTAGTGGATGATTACGGGCACGCCAGCCACTACTCCGCCGATCTCGTATTGAACCAGAATATGTATGCTCATGAATCGCTTTATACCAGTCGGGAGCCGTTTACCCAGCTGTTGTTGGGGTCAAAATATGTACTGCTACGCCGCGAGTTCTGGTCCTGGCGCGGCTGGCGACGAGAGATTGCCCCTCTGGCAAGAAAAGTGCTTGTTACGCTGGGGGGGGCCGACCCGGATAACGTGACGCTAAAAGTTATCCAGGCTTTGCGGCAAACCAAACTTGAAGGATTGCAAGCAGTGGTGGTGGTTGGCAGCAGTAACCCTCATTGGGAAACATTACGCGCCGCAGTGGGTCATTCTTCGCCATCATTTCGCCTGGAGCGTGATGTCACTGATATGCCAGCATTGATGGCCTGGGCCGACCTGGCCATTTCGGCGGGGGGCAGTACATGTTGGGAACTAGCCTTTATGGGATTACCCAGTTTGGTTTTGATTTTGGCCGACAACCAGCGGCGCGTGGCCGAAGGGTTAGATGCTGCCGGAGTTGCCTTCAATTTAGGCCATCCGACCAATCTATCCCCCGCTGCCCTGGCCAACGCCTTACATGCATTAGCCCATCAAGCTGAGCAGCGAACTGTTAGCGCCCGGCGTGGTCAGGAGTTGATTGATGGCTGCGGCGCGGCCCGAGTGGCGCAACAGATGCGAACCTGTGATCTGACATTTCGTCCCGTGCAGGCAGAGGACTGCCGCCTGATTTGGGAATGGGCCAATGATCCAAGCACACGGGCCAACTCTTTCTCAAGCGAGCCAATTTCCTGGGAAGCTCACCTGACCTGGTTTAAGGCTAAGTTGGCCGACCCACAATGCCGGTTTTACCTGGTCCTGGCTGCCGGGGAGCCCGCCGGCCAAATCAGGTATCAACTTGAGGGTGAGGAAGCCGTGGTATCGGTTGGGTTGGCCCCAAACCAACGGGGACGAGGTTACGGCAGCCAAATCATCCGGCTGGTTTCACAACAACTCCTGGCCAATGGGGTCACTCGGCTGATCCATGCCTATGTCAAACCGGATAATGCCGCCTCGCTGGGCGCTTTTAGCAAAGCTGGTTTCGTGGCCCAGGGTGTTACTGAAATTCAGGGAAGCCAGGCGATCCCCCTGGTATTGCGGAGAGAGACACAGCCATGAGTAGTTTTATTGAGATTAACGGACGAAAGATAGGGGCAGGTTGGCCGGTATACCTAATCGCTGAACTATCGGCGAATCATCATCAAGATTTCGATCAGGCTGTGCAGTTAATCAGGGTAGCCAGTGAAGCCGGAGCTAATGCGATTAAGTTGCAAACTTATACTGCCGCTACATTGACAATTCGTTCTGATCAACCTTACTTTCGGGTGGGGGGCGGCACCTTGTGGGATGGCCGCACCTTGTACGACCTTTATAATGAAGCCTACACCCCGTGGGAATGGCAACCCAAACTCAAAGCCATTGCTAATGATTTGGGCCTGGACCTGTTTTCAACGCCCTTTGATGACTCCGCCGTTGACTTTCTGGAGCAGATGGCTGTGCCCGCTTACAAAATCGCCTCTTTTGAATTGGTTGATTTGGCGCTCATTCGCCGGGTGGCGCAGACAGGCAAACCTATTATTATGTCTACAGGAATGGCAACATTGGCCGAAATTGATGAGGCGGTCAGAACAGCTCGTGAGGCTGGCGCGCAGCAGATTGCGCTGCTCAAGTGCAACAGCGCTTACCCTGCTCCGGCGGAGGAGATGAATTTACGCACCATTCCTCATTTGACTGAGGCCTTTGGTACGCCGGCTGGCCTGTCGGACCATACGCTGGAGATCGCTGTGCCGGTTGCCGCCGTAGCAGTGGGGGCGTGTATCATCGAAAAACATTTTACCCTGTCACGCAGCCTGCCCGGACCGGACAGCGCCTTTTCGCTGGAACCCCACGAGTTCAAAGCTATGGTCGAGGCCGTGCGGGTGGCCGAGAAAGCCCTGGGACAAGTTTCTTATCAGGTGACCGCGCGCGAGGCCGCCAGTCGAGCTTTCCGGCGCTCGTTGTTTGTAGTACAAGATATTAAGGCTGGGGAACTTTTTACCGAGGCCAACGTGCGCTCTATTCGACCTGGTTATGGGCTGCATACTCGTTACCTGCCGGAAATCCTGGGCCGGCGGGCGGCATCGGATATCGAATGGGGAACTCCCTTAGCATGGAAGCTTATCAGTTAATTTAATGTCCAGTAAATTTAGAACCCTTGCCAATCACTCACTCATCTATACCATTGGCGATGTCCTTAACCTGGGTTTTGCTTTCGTCCTTATTCCCCTATACACCACTTATCTAAACCCGGCTGATTATGGCATTCTTGCTATTACCTCTACTATTGCTTCTATATTAAGCGTTCTTTATCTTCAATCCTTAGAAGGAGCCATCACCCGATTTCACTATGACTATTCAGACGTTATAAGTAGAAAAAGATATTACGGCACAATTTGGATATTGATGATCAGTTCTACTTTAATTGCTTCTCTACTGATAGAGGGAGTTGGTCATCAGGTTAGTTCTGTCCTTTTTGAGAACGTTCCTTATACACCCTATATTCGTTTAACGGTTTGGACTGTATTCGTTACAAACAGTTCCTTACTATTGTTACAGGCTGTTCTGCGAGTTCAAGAAAAACCTCTAGCGTTTGTTACTCTTAACCTTTCGACCTTTCTGGTTAGCATGATTCTCATCATATACTTTGTTGTTGGTCTGGGACAGGGTGTTTTAGGGAGTCTACTAGGCCGACTCTTGGGCTGCCTTATTGTCGCTGTTCCGGCCACAATTGTTTATCTCAGAAAAGCTGATTTACACTGGTCCTGGAAACAAGTCAAAGAATCTTTGATCTTCGCTTTACCGTTGATACCTCATTTGCTATCCCTGTGGGCGCTTAACTTATCGGATCGGCTCATACTCCAAAAATATGTCTCACTGAACGAAGTAGGAATTTATAATCTGGGCTATCAGCTTGGCTCTATTATTCAAGTATTGGCATTTTCACTTTCAAATGCTTGGGGGCCATTTTATTACAAAACAGCGACTAATTCTGATGGTTCTATCGTGTTGAGCCGGATGAGTACCTACTACTGGGTAATGATTATTATCGCGGGAACAGCTTTGGCTATGATGGCTAAAGAGATTTTGTTGATTATACCCTCTCGGCCCGAATATCACATTGCCTACCAAGTTGTGCCGGTAATCGTTGTGGGCTTTGTAATGCGCGCTTTTTACTTTATTTTTGTTTCCGCACTTTACCAGGTGAAACAAGTAAAAACCTTGCCAATTGTAACGATGATCGCCGGTCTATTAAATATTGGTTTAAATCTGTTCTTTGTACCTAAATATGGGTATATAGCAGCAGCAGTAAATACTTTTATTGCTTACACCTTTCAGACTGTAGCTATGTATTTTCTGGCTCAACGGGCTTTCCCGTTACCCTATGAATATACACGTGTATTCAAAATAGTTGTTGTCAGTATAGGTTTATATCTAATAAGCGCCGCCCTGCCGGAGCTTTCCGCATGGATGGGATTGTTGGTCAAAACCGGCCTAATCTTAACCTATCCTGTCTGCTTAGCTTTGGCAGGCTTTTGGACATCAAGTGAAGTGGCTTTAAGTCGTCATCTTCTGGGCAACCTCTCAAAAACATTCATCAGGTATGCTCGTTAATCTGAGTATAAGTATAAGGTGGAAATAGCTCATGGCAGACCTTTTAACCTCACTTGCCGGATCTCTCCGGGATACTCTCCCTCTTAACTCATCTTTCCGTCGTTTGTTACGACAAAGCAAGGCAGATTTAAATGAGTTACTTTGGACGATAAAACCAGATTGGCCCCAATTAGGCGAGCCAACTATTCAACAACTGCATCAAATTATGAAGGCTTCGGCCAAGCCAGAAATCAACTTAACGGGAAAACGAGTCTTAATCTTTAGTATGCGCGCCTGGCGGATTCATAATGTCTGGGAAGGGCTGATTGGACGGGGGTTACTTGAACGTGGCGCCAATCCAACGGTTGTGGTGTGTGATGGCTTGCCTCGCTGTGATTTATATGCTATGGATACACCTGGTTATTCTTCTGATCTTTGTCAAAGTTGTCTAAATTACACCCGCCAGCTTTTTCATTTTTTTGGATTGCCGGTACAAACACTCTCAAATTTTCTCAAAGATGCGGATCGGAATGAAGCAAAAATAGCGATAAACAGTTGGACGAATGATTATGAATCTTTCGTAGCCGAGGATTTACCCCTGGGCGAACTGGCTGCTCCCTCACTTATGCGCACACTACTTAGAGGTTCTATTGAGAAAGATGCCCGTTCAACACAAATATACAAAGAATATCTTGAAGCCGGCTTTTTAATAACTCGTATGTTCAATCGAATGTTAGACATGATAGAGCCAGATACACTCATCATGATTAACGGTCTATTTTTTGCCGAAAATATCGGCTTAACCCTGGCAAAAAAGCGGCAAATTCATACGGTAACACACGAACGCGCATTTATGGTGGATCGCTTGGTTCTAGCTCACGACCGGGCTGCAGCCTGGTATCGAATAGATGAGGCCTGGCGTAATCTTAAAGACATTCCGCTTGAGTCAACTCAAGAGGTTGAAATAGATAATTATTTAAGGCAACGTGAGACCGGTCGAGATGAGATTATCAATTACTGGCCCTCTGTGGAGGAACGTAAGGATTTTATTATACACCAACTAAGACTCGATCCTCATAAGCCAATTCTCACCCTCTTTCCCAATATCTTGTGGGATACGGCTGTTTTTCAGAGTGATGTAGCATTTGATAATATGTTTGACTGGCTGGAATACACAATTCACGAGGTCAGCCAGCTATCCAATCTCCAACTTATTATCCGGGTTCACCCAGCCGAAGTGCGGATCCCCCATCAAGAGTCGCGTGAACGGGTAATTGACCGTCTTGCTCAAACGTTTCCGAGTCTGCCCAGTAACGTTATCCTTGTTACCGCAGAGAGTAATATCAGTTCTTATGTCTTAATTGCGCTTAGTAAAGCCATTAGTGTTTACACCTCTACCATTGGTCTTGAGGGAGCTGTAAGAGGGGTTCCAGTTTTGTTAGCCGGAAACACTCATTATCGCAATAAGGGATTTACTTACGACATAGAATCACGTGAGCAGTATAGCCAGCTCATTCAAAATATGGACGCCGGTAAATTATCTTGGTCAGAGAGTGTGACACTGGCCCAAAGATATGCGCATATCTTTTTCCTGCGGAGTATGCTGCCTATGAGTTTAGTAACAGAGGGCGACGGATATGACATCCGGTTCAATTTTCAGTCTTTTGATGCTCTAAAACCAGGACAGGATAAAATACTGGATCACATTTGCCAGGCCATCCTCGAGCGAAAAGATTTTGTGCTAGAATAGGTTTTGGTGGTGATGGAAGAGTTGATATCCATAATTGTACCGGTTTATAACGGACAAGCTTTTATTGGGGAAACTATCCAATCGGTCCAGAGTCAAACTTATCAACACTGGGAAATGTTGATAGTTGACGACGGCTCAACTGATGATACCCGACAAGTTATCGAGACGTATCTGGGTGATAGACGCATTAGGTACCTATACCAGACCAATCGGGAACGGGCAGCCGCCCGCAATTATGGTCTTAAAGTTGCTCAGGGAAAGTACATCGCCTTTCTTGATGCCGATGATTTGTGGCTGCCTGACAAACTCAAAACACAAGTAGCTTACCTGGAAGCTCACCCTGAGATAGGCTTGTGTTTCACTCGCTGTTGGCTTATTGATAATCAAACAAATTGTCATGGGATGCCCACCATCAATTTTATCCCTGGTCCAGACCAGTTCGAACGTTTGTTATTTGGTAACTTTATCACCAATTCCAGTGTTGTGATGCCCCAATGCGTGTTTGATCGGGTCGGATTTTTTGATGAAACTTTGCCCGTCTTCGGCTGTGAAGATTGGGATATGTGGCTCAGAATTGCTCGCTTTTACCCTATTCATTTGATAGACCACCCTCTAGCCCTTTATCGCCTGCACGAGAGCAATACTTCGCTGGAGAGAATGCGCTTAAGTGCTGAAGCAGTATTACAAAAAGTCTTTACCGGCCCAACTTTGCCATCCTATATTGTTAAAAATAAAAAAATGGTCTATACATCCCTTTATCTTAATTTTTGTGAAACTTCCTTAAGACTAAACCAAAGACAAAGAGCCTTTGAGTATTGGCAACGAGCCTGGCAAGTGTATCCCCAAGGATTATTCAGCCTCAAAAGAGGTTGGTGGGCAACGCTAAAATTATCCTTACCTTATTCGGTCATATCCAATTTACCTAAACTAAGGTCGTTGTTGAAAACTAAAGAAGCATCCTTCAACAGCAATCAGGGCCGATGAACTTGTTATGACCCGGATACTCATCACCGGCATCACCGGCTTTACCGGCATTCATCTAGCTAGCCATCTTCTCACTCAGGGGGCGCAAGTTTTTGGTTTTAGCCGTACAGTTACGGAATTACCCCCGGCGCTGGCTAAACAAATCGGCCTCTATTCCGGCGACATTCGTGACCAGGCCACGCTTGAAAAAGTGTTGGTTGAAGCGCAACCAGATATCATTTATCATCTGGCCGGGCTGCTGAAAGCGGCCAAAGTTGAAGATTTTTATCAGATAAATGTCCTGGGGACGGTCGCCCTGTTTGAAGCCATTATCGCCGTAGGGCAGACACCCACAGTGCTGGTCAGCAGTTCCAGTGCCGTTTACGGTAAAGGCGCGGGAGGACGCCCCATCACCGAACAATTTCAACTCCGGCCTATAACCCATTATGGGGTTAGCAAAGTGGCTCAAGAGGCAGTCGTCCAGCGCTATTATCTAACCCACCGCCTCCCCATTGTCAGGAGCCGCGCCTTTAATCTGCTGGGGCCAGGCCAACCTTTAACCCTGGCCTGTTCGGCCTTTGCCCGCCAAATTGCCCTGGCCGAGCAATCGGGCGCAGGGGGAGAGATTCTCACCGGCAATTTGAGCGCCCGGCGCGATTTTACAGATGTGCGGGATGCCGTTCAAGCCTATGAACTGATTACGCAACAAGGGAAAGCGGGCGATGTTTACAACGTCTGTTCCCAACAGGCCATTTCAACCCAGGTCTGTCTGGAAATGTTAATTCAAATGGCCTGCACACCGGTGAAGGTTACGCAGGACCCAACGCAGGCACAAGCCAATGATGTCCCGCTGCAAATCGGCAGCGCCGAGAAACTCTTTCAACGGACAGGTTGGCGAGCTAAAATAACGCTGCAACAATCTCTGGCCGATCTGCTCGATGATTGGCGGCAAAAAGTAAAATCTTAAATTTCAGGTAATTACTCAGCCCTCATGTCATTTCGAGGCTGAAAGCCGAGAAATCTTTAAGACCGTTGTCTGCAAACCACGGATTAGGAGATTTCTCCCTTCGGTCGAAATGACATGCCTGAGCAGTTACAATTTCAGGATAAATCCATGAACTGGCAAGGGAAAGAAGTTTTAGTCACCGGCGCAGGCGGTTTTATCGCCAGCCATCTCACCGAGCGGTTGGTTGAGGAAGGCGCGCATGTGCGCGCTTTTGTCCGTTACAATTCGCGGGGCGAGGCCGGCTTGTTGCGCCTGCTCCCCTCTGATATTTACGCCCACCTGCAAATTATCGCCGGCGACTTGCGCGATGTCGAAGCCGTGCGGGCGGCCGTGCGGGGCACAGACACCGTTTTTCACCTGGGGGCGCTTATTGCCATTCCCTACTCCTACCTTCACCCCCGCGAGGTGATTGAGACCAATGTGCTGGGCACGCTCAATGTGTTGATGGCGGCCCGCGAGGAGAACATCCGGCGAGTGGTTCACACCTCAACCAGCGAAGTCTACGGTACGGCTCAGTACGTGCCCATTGACGAGGCCCATCCACTGCAAGGCCAATCGCCCTACTCAGCCAGCAAAATCGGCGCGGATAAAATTGCCGAAAGTTTCTATCGCTCCTTCGACCTGCCGGTGACGACGCTGCGACCCTTCAATACTTACGGCCCGCGCCAATCGGCCAGAGCCATTATCCCCACGATTATTACCCAGGCCCTGACAAAAAACGAGGTTCATTTGGGCAGCTTAACGCCTTCTCGAGACTTTACCTTTGTCACCGATACCGCCGCCGGTTTTTTACACGCCGCCAGCGCCGACGCCGCCATCGGCCAGGAAATTAATTTGGGGGTGGGGGCAACCATTACGATTGGGGAATTAGCCGACAAAATATTTGCCTTATTGGGCAAAACCCCAAAAATTGTCACCGAAACCCAGCGCCTCAGACCGGAGAAGAGCGAGGTGCTGCGCCTGCACGCCTCCAACCAAAAAGCCCAAACCTTGATTGGCTGGCAGCCGCAAGTATCCCTGACCGCAGGCCTGCAACAAACCATTGACTGGATTGCCGGCCATCTTGAATTATATCAACCAGACCGCTATGCCGTGTGAGGACGCCGATGAAAGCAATCATTCTGGCCGGCGGCAAAGGCGCCCGCCTGGCCCCCTACACCACCATCCTACCCAAGCCGCTGATGCCCATCAGCGATGTGCCCATCCTGGAAATTGTCATCCGCCAGTTGGCCCATCACCGGTTCAACGACATCACTTTGGCCGTGGGCTACCTGGCCGAGTTGTTGATGGCTTATTGTGGCGATGGACGTAAATATCATCTCAATTTGAGCTATTCCCGTGAAGAAACACCGTTAGGCACAGCCGGCCCCATCGCTATGGTTCCAGATTTAAATGAAACCTTTTTGGTAATGAACGGCGATTTGCTGACCACGCTCGACTACAGCGAGATGTGGCGCTATCACCGCGAGCGGGGAGCGATTGCGACATTGGCCACCTATCAACGCGATGTAAAAATTGATCTGGGCGTGCTTGAGTTTGACGCCGATAACTGGGTCACCAATTACATCGAAAAACCCACGTTTCATTATTCCGTTAGCACCGGCATCTACATTTTTGAACCCGCCGTGCTCAATTACATCCAACCCGGCCAGCGCCTCGACCTGCCGGAGTTGGTGCTGCGTCTGCTGCAACAGGGGCAAAAGGTGAGCAGCTACCGTTACAGTGGATATTGGTTAGATATAGGCCGGCCCGATGACTACCAGGAGGCTATCCAAAAGTTTGAAATCCATCGCTCAGAGTTTCTGCCGGATGAGTAATTTATGCGCCTTTGTTATTTAGCCGACCCCCGTAGCACCCATACCCGCCGTTGGCTGGATTACTTTGTCCGCCGCGGACACGAGGTTCATTTGCTAACGGTTCACCCCCACTTTTCCCCTTTAGCCGGGGTGAAGGCGCACCGGATTCTGTCACTGCCGCCTTTTCTAAAAACCATGCAGCGAGGTCACGGCTGGCTGGCGCTGCTGTTTTCATCCTGGCGTATCAACAGCTTTATCCGCGCCATCAAGCCCGATGTGCTCCACGCTCATTTTGCTAAATATTACGGTTGGCTGGCCGCTTTATCCGGCTTTCACCCCTGGGTTTTGACGGTTTGGGGCGGCGACATCCTGGCCGATCAAGGCGCATTTCAATTAGCAGGTAAATGGTTAACGCCTTTTAGCTTGAAAAAAGCTGATCTGGTGACGGCTGTTTCGCCCCATCTGCTCAGCGTGGCCAGGCAGTATATGAATCCCGCTACGGATGGTTATGTTACGACTATCGGGGCCGATCTGGCTAACTTTAACCCCGCCGTGGATGCTACACTCTGGCGAGAACAGCTTGGCCTGGGCCTTCAGCCGGTTATTCTCAGCCCGCGCTCTTTTACCCCCCTCTATAATATCCATACCATTGTCGCGGCCATCCCTGATGTGCTGGCCCAAGTACCCGAGGCGCTTTTTGTTTTTAAAGAGAACAGATCGGCCGGCTGGGAGGCATATCGTGAACAGATCCGCCGCCTGGTAAATGACTTAAAGGTTGAGGGATCCGTCCGCTATGCCGGTGAGGTTCCCTATCAAGAGATGGCGGCTTTTTACCGCCTGGCCGATGTAGTGGTCTCCGTACCTCTTTCTGATGGCTTGCCGGTCACTGTACTGGAAGCCATGGCTTGTGGCGTGCCGGTCGTTTTAAGCCGGCTGCCTCACCTGGAAAAGTTATTTATTGACGGGCAAAATGCGCTGACCGTGCCCGCCCAGGAACCCCAACAACTGGCCGAGGCAATTATCCGTTTACTCAATGACCAATCCCTACGGCAAAAGATAATTGCCAATAACCTGGATTTGGTCAAAACGGTGGGTGATTTTCAGGCCGAAATGCAGAAAATGGAAAAGTTGTATGAAAGGATAGCCGGGCATGGCTGATTATCTATGAACATCCTCAACGTCGTCGGCGCGCGTCCTAACCTTATGAAAATGGCCCCGCTGGTGGAAGAAATGCAGCGCCATGCCAACATCCACCAAACCCTGCTGCACACCGGCCAGCACTACGACGCCAAAATGTCGCAGATTTTTTTCGACCAACTCGGCCTGCCCCAACCCGATATTTACCTCGGCATTGGCTCCGGTTCCCACGCCGAACAGACGGCGCAGGTCATGCTTGCCTTTGAACAGGCGATTTTGGAACACCAACCCGATCTGGTTATCGTGGTTGGGGATGTCAACTCGACGTTAGCCTGCACCATTACCGCCGCCAAATTGCAAGTGCCCGTAGCCCACGTCGAAGCGGGTCTGCGCAGCTTTGACCGGACCATGCCCGAAGAGATCAACCGCCTTGTGACCGATGTTCTGTCCGATCTGCTTTTTACTACTTCTCCCGACGCCGACGAAAATTTGCAGCGAGAAGGCATCCCGCCTGAAAAAATCTTTTTGGTGGGCAATGTGATGATTGATACGCTTTTCAAACATCGCGCCCGCGCCGAGGCTTTGGATATGCCGGCCCAATTCAACCTGAAATCGGGTCAGTATGCCTTGCTCACCCTCCACCGGCCTTCCAATGTTGACGAGCCGGGGGTGTTAAAGGGACTGCTCGCAGCGCTGAGTGCTATTCAACAGGAAATACCAATTCTCTTCCCGGCCCATCCTCGCACCCTGCGCCGCATCGAGGAATTTGGGTTACAAGCCAAACTCGACGCTGCGCCCCACCTGCGCCTGATTGAGCCGTTAGGTTATCTGGAGTTTCTCAATTTGATGATGCACGCCCGGCTGGTTTTGACCGACTCCGGCGGCATCCAGGAAGAAACCACCATTTTGGGTATTCCCTGCCTGACCCTGCGCGAAAATACGGAACGTCCGATTACCATCACCGAAGGCACCAATGAGTTGGTCGGCGTTGACCCGCAACGAATTGTTACCGCGGCTGGCCGTATTTTAGCGGGTCAGCATAAAGCAGGCCATTTACCTCGGCTGTGGGATGGACACGCCGCCGAACGGATTATCGCTATTTTACAACAACGATTTTGACTTTATTTGGAAAAAGAAAATGTGCGGAATTACCGGAGTTTTAAGCTTTGATCAAGGAGTCGCGGTCTCCTGTGAACTGATTCAAAAAATGACCGGCTGCCTCCAACATCGCGGGCCTGACGATGATGGCCTCTACGCCGCCGGCCCGATTGGCCTGGGCCACCGCCGGCTGGCGATTATTGACCTGTCCCCCGGCGGCCACCAGCCGATGCCTGGCCCGGACGGGACAACCTGGCTGATCTACAACGGCGAAATTTACAACTATCGCGACATTCGGGCCGAATTAGAAACGCGGGGACACCACTTCAAATCCCACAGCGACACCGAGGTAATTTTGCATGCCTACCAGGAAGATGGCCCTGACTGTTTGGCCCGGTTTAACGGTATGTTTGCCTTTGCCCTGTGGGATGAACAGAAACAACAGATCTTTCTGGCGCGGGACCGCTTTGGCATCAAACCGCTTTACTTCTACCGCGATAACCGACGGCTCATTTTTGCTTCGGAAATAAAAGCTATCCTGGCCGTCCTGGATTCGACGCCCCAGCCGAACCCGCGCTTGATCTACGATTTTTTGACCGTCGGGGCGCTCGACCACACTGACGATACTTTTTTTGAAGGCATTTACAAGTTGCCACCTGCCCATTCGCTGGTTGTTGACACGAACGGCCGGGAGCAACTCCGCAAATATTGGGATTTTGAGGTTAGCAACGAGGTGGCTCAGCTTTCAGACCGAGAGGTGGCCGAGCAGTCAGAGGCTTTTTTCGAACTGTTTACCGAGGCGGTTCGCGCTCACCTTATCAGCGATGTGCCCGTCGGTTCCTGCCTGAGCGGGGGGCTGGACTCCTCCGCGGTGGTCTCGGTCATCAGCCGGCTTATCCAAGAGCAAGCGGCGGCCTCGGTTGGGCCGCGCCAGCAAACCTTTTCCGCTTGCTATGCCAATAAAGCCTTTGATGAACAGCCTTATATTGACCGGGTAGCGCAGTGGAGCCAGGCCCTCTCCCATAAGGTTTTTCCACAACCCCAGAATTTTCAGGCCGAATTGCCCCGGCTTATCTGGCATCAGGAAGAGCCGTTTGCCGGTACCAGCATTTACGCCCAGTGGACAGTGATGCGCTTGGCCCGCGAGCAGGGCGTTACCGTTTTATTAGATGGCCAGGGGGCCGATGAGCAGCTTTTGGGGTATCGCAAATTTTACACATTTTATGGGCTGAGCCTGTTGCGCAACGGCCACCCCATTTTAGGATTGATTGAATTGATCAAACATTTTGGCTCCTGGGATGTCTTGAAAACGTTGCAGGTACGGCGCGGATTGCGGTATTTTCAAGGACGGCAATGGGGTTCAGTGGCTGCGGCCCGTCAGGTATTGCAGCCCTCATTTAGCGCTCAATTTGGTCAGACGCTCCTGAATTTGGGTATCTCAAACACCTTGGGGGGCCGCATCAAAGCCGATATGACCAACTTTAGTCTGCCCGTTTTACTTCGGTACGAGGACAAAAATTCAATGGCATTTGCCCGTGAAGCGCGAGTGCCTTTTTTAGATCACCGTCTGGTGGAATTTGTGGCTGGCTTGCCCCTCAACTTGAAACTGCGGGATGGCTGGACCAAATATTGCCTGCGTCGGGGGGCACAGGGTAAAGTACCTGAGCCAATTCTAAAACGGAAAGATAAATTGGGTTTTGCCACGCCAGAAGATGGTTGGTTTCGTCATACCCTTAGCAATGAGGTACATCAAACCTATCAACATGCCCAATTTTTGCCCCAATTTGTCAAACTACCGGACCTTCAAAGTGAATTTGAAGCTTTCGCCAGAGGTCAACGTCCGCTGCTATCCAGCGAATTCTTCTTTCGCTTCTTTATTTTGGAACGCTGGGCCAAGCAATTTGTCTTGAACTAAAAATAAACCTATGCGAATTCTATATCTATCCCAATATTTTCCGCCAGAAGTAGGCGCAACCCAAACTAGAGCCTATGAAATGGCTCGCTATTTGGTTAACCGGGGCCATCAAGTGACTATGATTGCAGAGATTCCCAATCACCCCACCGGCGTTGTGCCCGCAGAGTATCGCGGCAAACTCTATGAGCGGGTTAACCTGGATGGCATTGACGTGATTCGGGTGTGGGTTCAAACATCACCTCGTAAAACTTTTTATACCCGCATGGCTTTATATTTATCATTTATGATTGCGGCAATTTTAGCCGGCTTGTTAATGGCTAGGAGGCGCTACGACGTTATTTATGCCAGTTCGCCGCCTTTGTTTGTAGGCGGGGCAGCGTGGGTGTTAAGTTATTTACGGCGTACCCCGCTGGTTTTTGAAGTGCGCGACTTGTGGCCGGAGTCGGCTATTATATTGGGCGAGTTGACCAACAAGCCAGCCATTGCCTTATCGGAGCTGCTCGAAAAAATGTGCTACCAGCGTGCTCGCTATATTGTCACCGTGGTCAATTCTATTAAAAAGCGCCTGCTTGAACGCGGTTACCCCGAAGATAAAATATATCTTATTCCCAATGGCGCTAATACCGAGCTATATACGCCAGCGCCCATTAATCAAGAGTTGAGAAAAGCACTGGGCATCAGCCCGGACCAATTTGTGCTCATCTTTACCGGGTTACACGGTTTAATGCACGGAGTTGATACAGCTGTTGAAACGGCCCACTTATTGAGAACGCAAGAAGATATTCTTTTTCTTTTTGTGGGCGATGGGGTTAGAAAAGCTGCCATGCAGGCCCGAACCCGTGAATTGGGTCTACCCAATATGCTCTTTTTGCCTTTGCAGCCAGAGAAAGAGCTACCAGGCTTTATTAATATGGCCAATGTAGGCTTATCCCTGGGCCGCAAAAATCCCCTTTCGCGGGGCGCTTTGCCGGTTAAAATGTTTTCCTATATGGCCTGCGCCCGGCCCGTTATTTTGGCCGATGAAGGTGAGCCGGCCGATTTAGTACAAAGAGCCGGGGCGGGCCTGGTAGTAGAGCCGGAAAATCCTCAACAACTTGCTGAAACAGTGTTGACCCTCTATAACAACCCTGACTTATGTGCTGTTTATGGACAAAATGGCCGTAATTTTGTAGAATTGCACTATTCACGCCAACAACTGGCGGAAGAGCTGGAACAATTGCTTAAAGAGGTAGTTAATGGCAGCAAGTGATGTGGCAAGTGTGGCCGTAATTGGCTGCGGCTATTGGGGTAAAAACCTGGTACGTAACTTTAACCAACTCAATGCCCTCAAGCTGGTCTGTGACTTAACCCCTGCTGGCCGCGCTACGGCTGCCGCTCTATCACCGCAGGCGGCTATTGTGGCGGATGTGCAACGGACCCTGGCCGCTGAGGTAGCAGGGGTAGTGATAGCCACCCCCGCAGAAACCCATTATGATTTAGCCAGACAGGCTTTAATGGCTGGGAGAGATGTGTTTGTAGAAAAGCCTTTGGCGCTAACCTATGCTGAGGGCAGTCATTTACTCCGCCTGGCTAAAGAGCGAGGCCGCATTTTAATGGTAGGCCATGTGTTGGAATATCATCCGGCTATAGTAAAATTACTAACTTTAGTACAAAAGGGTCAACTGGGCAAAGTCCGCTATATTTATTCTAATCGCCTAAGCCTGGGAAAAATACGGCGCGAAGAGAATATTTTGTGGAGTTTTGCCCCTCATGATGTAGCCGTGATTCTGCGGCTAATGGGTAACTTGCCTTTTCAAGTTATTGCCTGTGGGGGCAGCTACATCCAACCTAATATTGCCGATGTAACTGTAACCCACTTACTTTTTGATAACGGCGTCCGTGCCCATATTCACGTTTCCTGGCTGCATCCATTTAAGGAACAACGCATGGTCGTTATCGGCTCTGAAAAAATGGCTACTTTTGATGATGTAGCCAAACGGTTAACCTTACACGATCAACGGGTTGAGATTCAAGAAGGTCAACCCGTCCCCATTAAGGGGCAGGGAGAAGATGTGCCCTTTGCTCAAGATGAACCATTACGGTTAGAGTGCCAGGCATTTTTAGAAGCAATTACTACCCGCCGCCCTCCTATTACCGATGGGGCCAGCGGCCAGCGGGTACTTAAAGTATTACAAGCCGCTCAACGTTCTTTGGTAATGAATGGTGAGCCAGTCACCTTACCCCTGGAAATACCAGATGAAGATAGCTGGATATGACTGACCGATCTTTCTATGCTCATCCCAGTGCCTGTATAGATGAACCTTGCAAAATTGGCCGTGGAACCAAAATCTGGCACTTCTCTCATATTATGGCCCATGCTACTGTTGGTGAACGGTGCAATTTGGGGCAAAATGTATTTGTTGCAAATCATGTCATCATTGGTAACAATGTTAAAATTCAGAATAATGTCTCTCTCTATACCGGCGTTGAATTGGAGGATGATGTTTTCTGTGGTCCCTCGTGTGTTTTTACCAATGTCACTAATCCTCGCTCACAAATTGTCCGTCATAGCCGCTATCAAAGAACATTGGTGCGGCGTGGAGCTACCATTGGCGCCAATGCCACCATTGTTTGTGGGGTAAAGATTGGGCAATATGCCTTTATTGGGGCCGGGGCGGTTGTTCGGTCTGATGTGCCAGATTATGCGCTTATGGTAGGTGTGCCAGCCATCCACAAAGGCTGGATGAGCCGGCACGGCCATCGGCTCAAAGAGCGTAATCAGGCCGGTTATCTGATTTGCCCGGAGAGCGGCTGGCGCTATGAAGAAATTGGCCCTGATATTTTGCGCTGTGTGGACTGGCCGGAAAATACCCCCTTACCGGCGACTATTGAGGAATAAAGATGCAAACCAAACTATCTTTTTTTTGTGCTAAAATCATGGAAGCTGGCTGGTTAGCTGCTGCCATTGCCGTTCCCCTTTATTTTAATATCTATTCCGCCCGAACATTTGAGCCCGATAAGATAACTCTGCTACGTTCAATTGTGGCGATTATGATGTTAGCCTGGATTGTAATGGTGATTGAACAGGGCGCGGGTGAGGGCAACGGCGCGGCTATACCTTTATGGGAGCGCATTAGACACTGGCTTAAAATTCCACTTTTCCTGCCAACCTCTTTATTGGTCCTGGCCTATATCATTAGCACTATCTTTTCTATTTCACCCGTGGTGAGTTTATGGGGTTCTTACCAACGAATGCAGGGAACTTATTCGGCTTTAACCTACATTGTTGTATTTGCCTTAATAGCTGGTAATCTTCGCACTCGCCAGCAAGCCGATCGGTTAGTTACCACCATCATCATTGCCAGTATCCCGGTTAGCCTGTACGGAATTGTTCAACGCTATGGCCTGGACCCCCTGCCCTGGGCCGGTGATGTAACCTCACGAGTTGCCGCCAATATGGGCAACGCCATCTTTGTCGCTTCTTATCTGATTATGGTCATTCCCCTCACTTTGATTCGCCTCATCGAGTCCATGACGGCAATCATCAAAGAAGAACAAGCTTCCTGGGGGCACACCGTTCTGGCCGCAGTTTATATTTTTGCCCTGGCGATTCAAATTATCACCATTGTTTTCAGCCAGAGCCGTGGCCCGATGCTTGGTATCCTGGGAGCTACTTTTGTCATGGGTCTGCTGCTTCTCCTGTTATTGCGCCAGCACCATCCTCAACACAGCCGTTTATCCTTGAAAGAAATTGGCCTGGGGCTGGGCATGTTAGGCCCTTTAGGGTTTGCAGCAGCAGCGGGAGGTGGCTTGGGATTTTTGATTGGCTTGGTTTTGCAAAACCTGCTAACCGGCCTTAATTATCAAGCAGAGATAGTGCCTCTGTTAGGCGCGGCTATTGGCGGCATGCTCGGTTTTTTGGGGTTTTATATTTTTATGGCGGCCAGCGATACCGGCTGGCGCTGGCTCTGGCTCAGTTGGTTTGGCCTGGCGGTCTTGGCTATCGCCTTTGTCGTCGCCTTGAATATTCGCGGGACAGGCCTGGATCCCTATCTTGAGCCTATTCGCGGCCTGCCCTATATTGACCGCCTGAGCAATGTGATTGAAACCGAAGGCACCGGCAAGGTCCGTGTGCTCATCTGGGATGCCGCCATGCAGTTGGTTGCGCCGCATCCCCCGCTGGGAATTCCCGGCGACGATGTCGCTCCGCCCGATAGATTTAACGCCATCAGGCCCCTGGTCGGCTATGGGCCGGAGTCCATGTTCAATGCTTTTGCCTATGTTTACCCCACCGAACTGGCCTACGTGGAAAATCGGGGCAGTTCCGCCGACCGCTCCCACAACGAAACCATGGACAGCCTGGTGATCACCGGCGTCTTGGGGTTTTTGGCTTTCTACTTTCTTATGGTCAGCCTGTTTTACTATGCTCTCAACTGGCTGGGCTGGACGCCTGACCGGGCAGCCAAACGCCGCTTAATCATTCTCCTCACAGGCAGCGGCCTGGCGGGAGCCGCCATCGCTTACCTGGCCGATGGAGGGTTGACCTTTGTTCCTCTGGGCTTGCCGTTTGGACTGGTCGCGGGAGTGGTCATTCATCTGCTGTGGCAGGGGATCGTTTCGCGGCCCGAGATTTCACTGAACCAGTCTCAACTCCCGGATTATTCCCTGCTTTTGATTGGCCTTTTGGGGGCGTTAATCGGCCACTTTATCGAAGTCCACTTTGTTTTCTCTATTGCCGCCACCTACACCTACTTTTGGGTCTATGCCGGCTTGCTGGCCGCTTTAGCCCAAATAAGCGCGGCTGAAGCGGCGCAGCGCAGCAGCGAGGAGGCGAAAGAGCCAGAACCCACTCCTGTTGAAGCCACTACCGTAGAACCGGCCTTTGAAACCCGGCGGCAGCGTAAAAACCGAGCGCGCAAAGCGGCGCTTAACAAAAGGGCTACCGTTGGAAATACCTACCAAAGCCGGGGCCGTGAAGCCCTGAGCCGTGGTGAAGCACTGGATACCTGGGTGGGCGGTCAGGGATTGGTCATGGCCATTATTTTAATGATCCTGGCTTTCGACTTTTTTACCCCCCAATTTCAATTTACCAGCGATCAAGATAGTCTGAGCCTGCTGTGGATGCTGGTCATTACCTGGCTGGTCGGTTTAGCCATTGCCCTCTCGGATTTGGCCGTGCGGCGCGCTCAAAGTGAAAACCCCATGAGCTGGCTTAGAGCCGCGACCCTGTATGCGGTTATTTCCTTGAGTTACTTTTTCTTCTACACCCTGGCCCACCAAATTCAATTTGGGCAGCGTATCAATGTAGCCAGTATAGCCGACGTGCTCAGGGCGGCGGAAGTTCTCACCAACGGTTTGGTCTTGTTTTATGTTTTTCTGTTCTTGTTGATGATTCTTTTTACCATTATTTTATCCTGGGGCCAAACCAAACGGCTGCCCTTTTGGCGCTCCGAAAATTGGTGGCTCTATCCGCCCCTGGTAGTGGCTGCCTTCGTCGTTATTTGGTTCAAAAATGTGGATGTGGTTAAGGCCGATATTTATCTGAAAGAAGGCGAGCGTTTCCGCGGCGGCGGCCAATGGAACGAGGCCATTGCCCTGCACGAAAAAGGCCGCTCCATTGACAGCGACGAAGATTTCTACTACCTCATGTTAGCCCTGGATTACCAGTTGATGGCCCAGGACAGCCGGATTGACGAAGCGCAGCGGGCCAACGCCTGGCAAGAAGGCGAGCGAATTGCCCTGGAAGCCCGCCGTATCAACCCCTACAACCCTGACAATACGGGCAATATGGGCCGTTATTATTTCACCCTGGGCCAGGTTTTCGACCGCAATCGCTTTCAGGATGCGTTGAGTTTCTTTGAAAAAGCGACGATTCTGGCCCCCTCCAACGTGATTTACCACAACCTGTGGGCCCAAACTTACTATATTTTAGCCGATTACCCTAAAGCGGTGGAACGCCTGCAAAAGTCGGTTTCGATTGACCCCAAATATCCACCCACCTGGGTTCTGCTGGGCGACGCCTATGCCGCTATGCAAAATATTGACGAAGCCTTCAAGGCCCACAGCCAGGCCGCCAAACTGGGTAACGAGCTGTTTGACCAATTTGCAGATCAACGCTTTAGTTTCTATATTTCAGCCGGCAAAACCGAAAACTTGATCGCCGCCCTCCAGCAGGCAGCCAAAGAGCGCCCTACCGACCCTACCCTTCTCTGGGCGATTGGGCACGTTTACAATCTACAGGGCAAGCCCGAACAAGCCGCCTCTTATCTTAAGCAAGCCGTAGCCATGGGCGATGAGTCTGATCGCACGCTCCGCGAGTTAGCTAATATTAATCTGGCCCTAAAGCAATTCGATGTGGCACTGCCGTATTATCAACGCATCTTACAAACCAACCCCGGCGATGTTGAAGCCAATAGCGCCCTGGCCTATATTTATGCCCAGCAGGGCCGCCTGGATGAAGCGATCCAGGCCAATCAACTGGTTTTACAGCAAAAACCCAATGATTACGACAGCTTGAAAAATCTGGCTATCCTGTACCAGCAAAAGGAACAGTGGCAAGAGGCGCTCAACGCGGCTAAACAGGCTCAAACGGTGGCCCCTGAGTCCGAGGCGACCAATTGGGAGCAGTTTATCAGCGACATCGAAAATCGTCTGGCTAACGCCGGATAAAAAAGGTGGAGTCCAAAGCTTGCTTTGGCCCCGCTTTCAACTAAAACCACACCCGAAACTTTAGAGAGAAATTCCCCTATGTACAACCAACTCCTGACCAAAATTAAAGAAAAATCCGCTCAGGTGGCGGTGATTGGCCTGGGCTACGTGGGCTTGCCCCTGGCCACCGGGCTGGCTAAATGCGGCTATCGCGTCACCGGCCTCGACGCCAGCACAGCTAAAGTTGACTCCATTAAGGCTGGCGGCAGCTACATCCCCGATGTGCCTGCCGCCGACGTGGCCGATTTAGTCAATACGGCTGCCCTCAGCGCCACCACCGACTACGATACGCTGCGTGAGCGTGACATCATTTTTATCTGCGTCCCCACCCCCTTCGACTCGATGAAAGCGCCCGACCTGACCTTTGTGCGCCAGGCAGCGGCGGGCATCGCTCCCCGCTTGCGGGCCGGTCAACTGGTCGTGCTGCAAAGCACTACCTATCCCGGCACCACCGAAGAAGTTGTCCAGCCCATCCTCGAAGAAAGCGGCTTGATAGCCGGGCAGGATTTCTTTCTGGCCTTCTCACCGGAGCGGATTGACCCCGGCCGCGCCGATTACACCGTCGAAAATACGCCCAAAGTCGTCGGCGGTATCAATCCGGAATCGGCCAGCCTGGCCGGCGAATTACTGGCCCGCCTGACCCCCCAAATCCATTACGTTTCCACCCCCCGCGCCGCCGAGATGACCAAACTGCTGGAGAACATCTTTCGCAGCGTTAACATTGCTTTGGTCAACGAGTTGGCTGTTTTATCTGAAAGAATGGGGATTGACTTTTGGGAGGTGATCGAGGCGGCCAAAACCAAACCCTTTGGCTTTATGCCTTTCTACCCCAGCCCCGGCGTCGGCGGTCACTGTATCCCGGTTGACCCCTACTACCTTTCCTGGAAAGCCAGGGAGTACGATTTTTACACCCGCTTCATCGAGCTGGCTGCCGAAGTCAACGGCGATATGCCCTATCACACCGTCGAACTGGTCGGGCGGGTCTTGAATGGCGGCGGCAAAAGCTTGCGCGGCGCCAACGTGCTCATTCTCGGCGTGGCCTTTAAACCCAACATTGACGACGCCCGCAACTCCCCCGCCGAGCGCGTCATCGAACTGCTCATCCGCGAGGGCGCCAACGTCTCCTATCACGATCCCTATGTCCCGCAGTTCAAAATTGGCGGCGATATTGTACTCAAGGATAAACTTTCTCTGGCCAATGTACCCTTAACTGCGGCCAGTTTAAATCAGGCCGATTGTACGGTTATTGTCACCGGGCATCGGGACATTGATTACAAATGGGTCGTCAACGAGTCGAAACTGGTCGTAGATACTGTCAACGCCACCCGGCACGTCATCGAGAACCGCGCCAAGATCGCCCGCCTCGGCGCACCGTTAAAAATGGAGTAGGGAGTAAGGAGTAGGGAGTAGGGGAGGTTTTTCCCTTACTTCTTACTTCCTACTCCCTACTCCCAAATTTATATAAAGGAGATTTTTTGTGACAAAAAAACAATACAGCAAATACCCGGATATGGTCATTGACCCCAAAAAGAGTTACCAGGCGACCATCAAAACAGACAAAGGCGATATTCAGCTCGACCTGTTTGCCGCCGATACGCCCAAAACGGTCAACAACTTTGTCTTTTTGGCCCGCGATGGCTTTTACAACGGGCTAACCTTTCACCGGGTCATCAACAATTTTATGGCCCAGGGCGGCGACCCCAACGGCGACGGGCGGGGCGGCCCCGGCTACCGCTTTGAGGATGAAACACGAGGTAACTCTAAACAAAAGCACGAAACCGGCAGCCTGAGCATGGCCAACGCCGGCCCCAACACCAACGGCTCGCAGTTCTTCATCTGCCACGGCCCGCAGCCCCACCTCGACGGCAAACACACCGTTTTTGGCAAAGTCACCTCTGGCCAGAATGTGGTCAATTCCCTCAAAAATGGGGATGTCATGAACGAGGTTATCATTACCGAAAGCTGAAATACGGGAGTAGGAAGTAGGGAGTAAGGGAGTAAGGGAGGATAGACGCGAAGCGTGGTGGATAGTCATCTTCTATTCTTCCATCTTCACCCCCTACTCCTTACTACCTACTTCCATGCCTTCACTTTCTCCATAAACCCCTTCACCCGCTCAAAATCCACCGTCTGCGTCCAGTGGCCGTTGACCTTGAAGTACGAGCCGATAATTAATGCATCGGCCACGGCCAAATAGCGATCCACATTATCCGTCGTTACCCCAGAACCTACCAACACCGGGATTTTAACGGCGGCTTTGACCGCTTGCAGTTCTTCCAGGCTAGCCTCCTGCCCGGTCGCCACCCCGGTCACAATCACCCCATCGCTCAGGAAAAATTCGGCGGCGTGGGCCGTTTCGATGATATCCACATCGGCGGTCACGGCATGGGCTGAATGTTTTTTCTTGATGTCGGTCAGCACCAGGATGTGTTCCGCCCCAATTTGTCGCCGGTAGCGCAGTGTTTCCCCGGCATTGGCGTCAATGTAGCCCTCATCGGCCACGTGGCCGAACACAAAGCCCTCGGCCCGGATGAAGTCCAGCCCGGCGGCCAGGGCCACGGCCAGGGCTTCTTTGTTGGCTCCGGCCAGCACCTGCACTCCGCACGGCAGCCCGGTGGCATTTTTGACCTCATAGCCAACCACCGCCATGGCTGCCGTAATCTCCGGCCCAACTTGTTTGTTGAGGTAGGGGATGTCGTGCATATTCTCAATGGCAATCGCATCCACCCCGGCCTCTTTATACATCACCGCCTCCACTTTGGCTCGGGTGATGATTTCCAGCATTTGGCCGTGATGTTTCGGCGTGCCCGGCAGCGGCTCGACATGGATCATGCCGATGATGGTTTTTTTGTCTTTTAGAAAATTATTCATGGTGTTGAAACCGTCCTTGCACCCGGTTGAGGCCGTTCAGCGCCGCTACGCGGTACGCTTCAGCCATCGTCGGGTAATTAAAAGTGGTATTGATAAAATACATTAAGGTGTTGGCTTCGCCCTTTTGGGCCAAAATAGCCTGGCCGATATGCACAATCTCCGACGCCTGTGAGCCAAAGCAATGAACTCCCAGGATTGCCAGGGTTTCACGGTGAAACAACAGCTTGAGCATGCCCACCGTCCGCCCGCTGATTTGGGCGCGGGCCAGGCTGCGGAACAACGAATGGCCGACCTCATAGGGCACTTTGGCCTCGGTTAGCTCCCGCTCGGTCAGGCCCACCGAACTGATTTCGGGGATGGTGTAAATGCCGGTGGGAATATATTTAACCAGCAGATCGTCACTTTTGCCATAAACCAGGTGCTGCGCCGCAAAACGGCCCTGGTCATAGGCGGCGCTGGCCAGGCTGGGGTAGCCAACTACATCGCCGACGGCATAGATATGCGGCTGGGCCGATTGGTAATCCTCGTTGACGATAATATTGCCCCGGCTGTCCCGTTCCAGGCCAATCGTTTCCAGCCCCATGTTATCGGAGTTGCCGGTGCGTCCGTTGGCCCACAGCAGGTAATCGCTGTGGATTTGTTTGTTGGATTTGAGGTAAAGGGTCACGCCCTCATCATTCGCTTCGACCCGCTTGTACTCTTCGTTGTGGCGAATGAGCACCCCGTTTTCGCGCAGGTGATAGCTCAGGGCGTCCACAATTTCATCGTCCAGAAAGGAGAGCAGGCGATCGCGGGTATTGACCAGATTAACTTTGATTCGCAGCCCGCGAAAGATCGAGGCGTATTCGCACCCAACAACCCCCGCCCCGTAAATGGTCATTGAGCGCGGCGTCACATTGAGGCGCAGCACCGAATCGCTGTCGAGAATGCGGGGGTGACTAAAATCCACGTCGGGTGGGTGGTACGGCCTGGCCCCCGTGGCAATCACAAAACCTGCCGCTGTGCTGGTATGGATCAGCCCGCTGGGCGCTTTAATGGCAATAGTATGCGGGTCGGTAAAAGAAGCCCAGCCATGCAGCACCGGCACTCCGTTGCGCTCATAAAAGCTCCGGCGCAGTTCCACCTGCTGGCTGATCACCGATGCCGCCGATTGCAGCAGCGCCGGGTAATCCACCCGCCGAAAATCCCGCGTATCTTCCATCTGCTGGATGGCCTGGCGCAGCGCCTTGCTGGGGATTGTGGCCCGGTGGGTGCAGTTGCCACCCACCAGGGGAAAATCATCCACCACCGCCACCCGCTTGCCCGCCTTGGCCGCCTGCATCGCCGCCCCTTCCCCGCCCGGCCCACTGCCAATAACAATTACGTCGTAATCGTAGGTCATTGAAGGTTTAATCCTCTTGCTCTTTTTAGAGTTGTTCAAGTCAGTTTTCCCAGATCGTTACGGATACATATCCGTAACGGAGTAGTTGCGGACTTAAGTCCGCCGATTATAAGTTACAGATAGATATCTGTAACTACTTCAATCTCGTCGGGTAGCGAGGTAATAATTTGGGCATCAACGGTACGACTCAAATCTCCAGGGCTATTGCTCCAATCGGTAACAAAAATTGAGCCATTACCAGGGGCATAAATAGCTTCAACATCCCCCTCACCCAACGTCAAAAGCCGGCCCTGCTGCGTCATCTCACGGATGAACTGATCTATTTGATCATAAGCCGACGACAGCGCCCAGCCTTCCAGGGCCAGGTGCAGCCCTAACATGGGTTTCTCTTCAAACAGCAGCCGCCCCTCCGCCGCCAAACGATGCGCGGTCGCTCGCTTCGCTTGTTCCTTGGCTATAGCTTCCTGTTGCCTGGCCTCCGCTTCTCGTATCGCTGCCCGTCCACCATTTGCATTAGCTTGCCAGCCAAAGAAAACAGCGGCTGCCGCCGCAATAAGTGCAATCATCCCAATAATGGTAGCTATCAACGCCCGTTTCCGCAGCTTGGCCGCAGCCTGTCTTTGTTCCTCCGCCCGCTGCTGTTCGACCTCGGCCCGCCGCCGCTCCGCCTCGGCCAGCGCCAGCGCCTGCGCCAGTTCGCGCAGCCGCTCGTTTTCCTCAGCTTGCTTGCTGGCGGTCAGAAATTCCCATTCTAAGTTGTTCAACTCCCCCGGCTGCTGTTCGGCCCATTCGCTGGCCTGGGCCAGCCTGGTCCCTCGATACAGCACGCCGGGGTCGCGCTGCATGTGCTGCCATTCCTGGGCCGCTTCGCTCAGGTGGCGATGCAGCCGCAGCCCCTCGCGGTTGTCATTCAGCCAGGTTCGCAAGGTGGGCCATTCGCGGATGAGGGCTTCGTGAGCTACCTCAATTGTCTCTTGGTCGGTGGTGATCAGCCGAGCATCAGCCAGCGTTTGCAGCACAGCGACGGGGGACTCTTCGGCTTTGCTCAAGGCAGGCGGGAGACCGGAGACCGGGGCTTGTTCTCCGCTATTATCCCCGGTCCCCGGTCTTCGGTCTCCGGTCATCATCATCTCCAATTCGCCACGCGACATCCGCCGCCTCGTATCCTGCGCTCCCTCACCCAGTTCGGTCAGGCGCAGAAAGATGCGCCGGGCAACGGCCTGTTGTTCGGGAGTCAACCGCTCGAAGACCGACGCAGCAGTTTTGGCAATTGCTCCCCGCACCCCACCTGTCTCGGCGTAACCGGCCAAAGTCAGGAGAGAACCCCGCCGCCGCCGCCACGTTTCCAGCAGGGCGTGCGAGAGCAGGGGCAGCGCCCCCGGCTCGTCGCCCACGTCACGCAGGATAAGCTCAACCAGCCCCGGCTCAAACTCGCAGCCGGCCTGCTGCGCCGGGAGTTCAATCGCCCGGCGTAACTCCTCCGGCGACATCGGGCCAACGTATTCCTGCTGCCGGGCCAGCGCCTCCCGCAGATTCTCATATTGGGCACAGTGAGCGTAAAAATCGGCCCGCAGGGTGATAATCACCAGCGTCGGGCCGGCGGTCTCCGGGGCTACAGCAGTCAGCAGATTATCCACAAAAGCCCGCCGCTCCCCTTCATTCCGGCACAGCGTAAAAAGTTCCTCAAATTGGTCAACGACGAGAAGAAGATGCAGGGGAGCAGCAGAAATTTCACCTCTGCTCCTCCGCCCCTCCGCTCCTCTGCTGAGGAGTTTACGCACATACAGATGCAAACTGCGGGGGTCTTTACCCATATCATCCATCAGAGTCGCAGTGGCGGTTACGGACTCAGCCTCGCGGGTTAGGCTAGCGGCAAGCGATTCGAGTGGGTGAGCCGTCGGGGTAATGATATGGATGGGCCACTGGCTGCTGCCTTCAGGGGGCAAGCTGTCATCGGCCAGCGACTGGCCACTCTGCAAAGCCGGCGCTAAACCGGCCCGCACCACTGAGGATTTACCGCTGCCCGAAGCACCTACCACCGCCAGAAAGTGAGCAGGGGTGAGATTTCTCCCTTGCTCCTCCGCACCCCTGCCCCCCTGCCGAACGGAGGCATCACCCAAGCGGGCAATCAATTTAGCCGTCAACATCTCCCGGCCAAAAAAGCGCCCGGCGTCGCCCACGTCGAAATAGTGCATACCGGGGTAAGGGGAAGCAGCGGCGTGATCGTAACCGTAAGGTTCGTACCGGGCATACTGAACCGGGTTAGCTTCTTTTGCCAGTTCCAGTAAACGGTTAAGCTGGCGGGTACGCTCGGCGTGTTCCAGCAGTCGGCTGACAATCTCGACTTTGCCGGTATTGTCTGCTAATAGATGGTAAACGGGTTTGAAACTCGGCGCATCAAAAACCAGCGCCCGCAATTCCTCGGCGCTGAAACCTTCAGTTAGAAGAGTCCGGATTTTTCCAAAATCGTAAGAGGGGGTCATTGCTTCTGTCTCTTGTTATCGAGAGCATTTGGAAAACTGTTTTGCCTGTCTCGCCCGCCCCGGCATGAATGCCAGGGCTATAGAACAGTGCCGGGTAAACCCGGCTTTAGCCCGATTAATCGGGCGCTGTTCTATAGTCCGGCGACTTCATCGCCGGACGAGCGCCGGTGGTGAGGATTACTCCGAGTTTCTACAATTCTCATTTTCATTATACTTGAAAAACAGACAGGGCGTCAATGTATCTTTGACCTTGTTCCCAATTTCATGCTAAACTCCGCCCATGCAAATCTCGCCTCGCGTTGGGCTGTGCGCCGCCTGCCGGCACGTCAAAGTCATTCAAAGCGCCAAAGGCAGCATTTTTCTGCTGTGCGAACGGGCCAAAACCGACCCCCGTTATAACAAGTATCCCGTCCTGCCGGTCCTGCGCTGCCCGGGCTACGAACCCCGCCGCGAAGAAGGGACTGCCCAGAAATAAGTTGCTCTGCAGCTGCTCAGGCCACAGAGATACACAGAGAAAACACGGAGAATCACCGAGAGATTTTTCAAATTCTACTCAGTGTTTCTCTGTGTCTTCTCAGTGAGACTTTGTGTCCCGTGAGTTAATACTCGTTTTAAGCCTTTTCTCAGGTACATTTAAGCCTTTTTTAACCTTTCTCCTCTATCCTGCAAAAGTTCTCACTCAACCACCGTTTGACAACTCACCCTGACTTGTTTATAGTCTCTCGTATTGGTAGCAAAAAAGGAAGTTGGTAAACAGATGAGTGAAGGCCACTCGTTTCTTTTCCAATCCTCCAATCTTCCAGCCTTCCATTCTTCCCTTCCGCCAACTTCCCCTTAGCCGGGAGAAACATCCTTGCCCAAAAAATTTTTATTATCCTTGCTTCTGCTCCTGCTCTTCCTGCTGGGGCTGCCCGGCCCGGCGTTGGCCCAGGGGCCGTTTGATCAAGCAGCCGAGATTGACTGGCAAGAGTTACGCACCGACAAATTCATTATCGTCTATGCCGACAGCGTCTCCGGCCTGGCTCGCTTCGACTGCTCCTGCGGCGTCGAAGAGGCCCAGCGCTACGCCGATTTTGTTGACGGTATTTACACCGACCTTGTCGCCGTCTTTGGCCTCGAAATCAAAACACCCATCAATCTGCGCCTCTTTCCCACCGAAGAGAGCTACTACGAAGTCAACCCCCTGGCCCGCCAATTGACCGGCGTGATTGCTCACGCTCTCAACAGCCGCGACGAAATCGCCATCGCCCTGCCTCGCACCGAGCGCCTGAGCGAAGAAGAAATTGTCAACAACATCCGCCACGAGTTGACCCACTTCTTCGCCTCCTACCTGTCCGACGGCAAGTTGAAAGCCGGTTTTCAGGAGGGCATTGCCCAATATCTTGAAAAACCCACTGAGCGGGCCAACTACGACCCGGCCGTTTTGAAGCTGGCCTTTGAAGAGGGCCGCCTCTTAACCTGGTCCGAATTGGACGAGGCCGAGTCGGTCTACAGCGACCCCCAGGTGGCCTACCCGCAAAGCCTGTCCATTGTCTCATTCCTGGTTGACCGTTACAGCCTGCCCACCTTTATCGGCTTTCTCAAAGCCAGCGGCACCGAGCCGGGCTTTCGCAGCGCCCTGCAAACCGCCTACGGTAAATCTGCCGACCAGCTTGAAGCCGAGTGGCTGGCCTACCTGCCCGAATATTTCGACGGGCGCTGGCAAATCAACGCCATTTACAGCTACGACCTCAGCCGGGTAACGCAACTGGTCAACAAAGCGGCCTACAGCGATGCCGCCGCCGAGCTGGCCGAGATCGTGGCCCTGCTGGAATCCACCAATCAGGTTGACACCCTGGCCGAAGCCGAAGCCCTGCTGGCCCGCGCCCATCAAGGCCAGGCCGCCGGGGCGCTGGCCGACGAGTCCCGCCAGGCGCTCCTGGCTGGCGACTATCCCCTGGCGATTGAAAAGGGCAACGCCGCCATCGCTGCTTACGAGGCCCTGGGCTACCGCGAGCGCATCCCCGAAATTCAGCTTTACATCCACCGGGCCGAATTAGGCCAAAATGCGCTCGACCAACTGGGCCGGGGCGAAACCTTATTAGGCTCGTTCCGCTTTATGGAAGCCGAAGACGAACTACAACAAGCAACCATTTTGCTTCAATCCCTGGGCAATCAGGCCGAAGCTGAACGCGGCCAAGCGCTGCTGGTCAAATCGGCCTGGCAGCAAAGCTTATTGGCCTATCTTTTGCTGGCCGTAGGGGCGACCCTCCTCATTTTTAACGCCCTGCGCCGCCTGATTCAGCGCGTCAGCGCCAACCCGCTGGAAGTGGAGTTTACATGAGCCAACCCTCTCCGCCTCCCCTACTGCGCTCGCTGCAGCGGCTTCGCGGGGCCTTCTGGCGGCGACGAGCCGCGCTGTGGCTGGTGCGGGCCGTGTGGCTGGCCCTGCTGGTTCCCACCCTGTTTATGGCCGGTTATCTCTGGCTCGGCTGGCAGCCGGTGTGGTATTACTGGCTCAGCCCCATGCTGCTGGTCGGCTTTTTGGCCTTATTGTGGGCCTTGCGCCCCATCTGGCTGAAAAAAATGGCCGGGCGGCTCGACCGCCGTCTGGGCCTGCGCGCCCGTTTGATTACCGCCTTTGAAGTGGGCCAGGCCGCGCAAAGAACCAACCAGGCCGATAATCTGGTGGCGCAGCGATTGTTGCAGGAAAGCGTCAATATTCTGATTGATTTGCGCCGTCACATCCGCACTTTGGGCCGGGGCTTTTGGCTGGAATTGCAGGCTCTCATTGCCGTCGCCGCCCTGCTGGCCGCCCTGCTGATGCTCGACGCGCTGACGCCGCAGCTTCCCAATGCAACGGTGGTGGAGCTTCCCGCCAGTTGGCAAGAGCCGAAAGCTGAAGCCGTCCTGCCGCCCGACGCCGAACTCTTCCCCCCGCCCTTTGCCCAGGAACCACAAATTCAGCAAATTATGAGCCAGGAACAGACCCAGCAGGCATTGGAGGCCCTGGCCGACGCACTGCGCGACCAGGCTGTGACTCGCTCCATTGCCGAAGCGCTGGATCGGGGCGATTTGAGCGGCGCGGCGGAAGGCTTGCGCCGCCTGGCCGACCAGTTGGGCGAGCTGTCGGAACAGGCTCGGGGCGAGTTGGGGCAGGCTATGCAAGAAGCAGCGGAAAGTATGGGCGAAAACGCGCCGGGCTTGACCGGCCCGCTGCAATCCGGCAGCAATGCCCTGGAGCAAAATGATGTCCGCGCCGCCCAGCAGGCGTTGGAAGCTTTGGCCGAAGCCATCGAGTCGGCCCAGGACGCGCCCCAGGAATCAGCCCAGGCCCAGCCCGAAGGTAGCGGCCAGCCCCAGGAAAACAGCGGCGAGCCGCAGCCGGGCGAGGGCCAGGAAGAGACACAGGAAGGCCAAAATCCAGCGGACCAGCCCCAGGAAGGGCAAGGCTCCGGGGCGGGCAGCGGTGAGGAAGGCGAGGGCGGCGACCAGCCCACCAGTGAAGAAGAACGGCTGGGGGTCGAGGGCCAACCTTTGGAATTAGAGAGCGACCCGGCGTCGGAAGAGCGCGTCCTTCAACCCGCCGAACTCGACGCCGAGGCCGGCGACGAAACCGCCGAGGATTCGCCTTTTGCCCGCCAAACAACCCATACCAACGGCGACCTCGGCCCCGACCCGCTGGCCTATCCCTGGCAAAAACGGGATGTAATTCGCCGCTATTTTACGCCCTAACGTTTTCGGCTTCGACCAGCCGTTTCAAGTTCGCCAACCGCTTCTGGACGGTCATCCGGTTGCGGCCCAATTTTTGGGAGAGAAACATCAGCCAACCCTGCCCTTGAAAGGTGTGATCAATGCGCGCCGTACCTTGCTCGGTTGGCGTAATCATCCAACGGCTGTCGCCGGCGATGCCCGTCGCCTGACCACGCCAGGTAATGCTTTTGCGATGGGGGTCAAATTCCTTGACCGTGCCCAAGGCATCCAGAACCAGCCCCGACCACGTTCTGACAGCCAGGATAAACTGCCAGCCCTGGCAGACCGGCCCCTCGCTGACAATTTTGATCTGCTGCGCCGGTGTATACCATTCCGGCAGGCGTGTTAAATCGGCCAGAACTTGCCAGGTTTGTTCCGGCGTGGCATTGACTTCAATAGATTCAGTGGCGCTATGCACAAGTAATCCTCGGTTTTGATGTGAATAAGTCGCAATTGGCTAAAATCATGTCATTTTGAGCGACGTTAGGAGCGAGACGCAAAGCGTCCTAATCCGTGATTTGCAGACAATAGTCTCAGAGATTTCTCGGCTTTCAGCCTCGAAATGACATGAGAGGTGAGCAGTTACGTTTTATGAATTGAACTCAGATTAATCAGAAACCTCAAAACTGACAAATTTGGACTATTTTAGCAGGCAATCCTATGGCTCCTATTGGCAAAGCAATTATTGGTCTCGGCGCAATTTTGATTATCGTCGGCCTGGTGGTCTGGCTGGCGGGTGACAAGCTAAGCTGGTTTGGTCGTCTCCCTGGCGACATCCGCATCGAGCGGCCCGGCTTTAGCTGCTTCTTTCCTATCACCACGATGATTATCGTCAGCCTTGTCTTGAGTATTGTGCTGTCGCTGCTAAGCCGGTTTTTCAAGTAGGGAGTAGGGAGTAAGGAGTAGGAAGTTTGCAGCAGATCATAACTCTCTTTAAGACGCAACACGCAACACGCAATACTTTAAATCACTACGTTTTACGTTTTACCTTCACGTTTCACGCCAATGCGCCTAAAAAACATCTTTAACCGTTCCCAAGAATCCAGCCTGCCGCTTTTTGACGAGGCTTTTTTGCGCCGGCTGGAGCGGCTTAGCTTTCGCACCGCTCCGGCCCTGCGCGGCTCTCCCCTGGGCGAGCGTCGTAGCCGCAACCTGCGCCCGGCCCTCGACTTTAGCGACCACCGGCCCTATTCCCACGGCGATGACCTGCGTCACGTGGATTGGAACGCCTATGGCCGCCACGAAGAGTTGTTTGTCAAGCTGGGCGAAGCTACTCAGAGCGTCAGCATCCACATTCTGCTCGATTGCAGCCGCTCGATGGGCTGGACTCCTTCCAGCAAATCGGCCAAACGACCGGCTGGTTACAGCAAATGGGACGCCGCCCGGCGGCTGGCCGGCGCGTTGGGCTATCTGGGCCTGGCCGGCGGCGAGCGGGTCGAAATTACGCCGTTTGGACACACTCTGGCCGAAAGCTTTGGCCCGACGGAAGGCAAACGGCGGGTCATTCCGGTGTTGAAATTTTTGTCAAGAACCACCCCCCTGCCGCCCGCCAAAGGCGAGAGGGAGGGCAGCCTGGTTGCCAGCCTCAAAAGCTACGCCCGCACCCATCCCGGCGGCGGGCTGCTGGTTCTTATTTCAGACTTGTTAGATACTGTCTCCCCTCAACCCTCCCTTGAAAAGGAGGAGATAAAAGGCGGGGGTGAGTTGGCCGAAAGTCTGCGTTATCTCATCCCGCCGCGTTGGCAGGTGCTGGTTGTCCACCTGCTGACCGAGGAAGAAGTCCAGCCCACCCTGACCGGCGACTACGACCTGCGCGATGCCGAAACCGAAGAAAGTCTGCCGTTTCATTTGAGTGATGCCGTTCTCACCCAATACCGGCTGCGCGTCCGTACCTGGTGCGCCGAGCTGCAATCGGCCTGCGCCCGGCGCGGCGCCACCTATGCCCGCATTTTAGCCGAGTGGCCGCTGGAGCAGGCTGTGGTCCCTTACCTGCGCCAGCGAGGGGTCGTGTTATGAATTTTCTGTTCCAGATGGCCGCCTGGGGGCTGCTGACCCTACCCATCATCCTCATTCTGCACTTGCTGCGCAACCGGCGAGAGCAGCTTCCCATTTCCAGCCTGCGCCTGTGGCAAGGCTTGCAGCAGAAAAAACACGGATCGCTGCCGCGCAGTATTCCCCTCTCGGTGCTGCTTATGCTGCAACTGCTCATTGCCACGGCCCTGACGCTGGCCCTGGCCCGGCCGGTCTTTTCCATTCTACTCGATCAGCCGCGCCAGACAATTTTTATTTTAGATACAACGACCAGCATGGCCGCGGTAGATACAGGCTCCGGGCAAGCGGTTCGCCGTTTTGACGCCGCCCGGCAGACTATCCGAAATGAAATCCAGGCCCTCGGCCAGCGCGACAGCTTTGTTATCGTTGGCCTCAGCCCCCAGCCCGAAGTGCTGCTGAGCGGTGAAGCCGAGCAAAAAACCCAGGCCCTTTTGGCCCTGGATAACTTGGTCCCCGGCGCAACCGGCGCTGACCTCCCGGCCGCCCTGACTCTGGCCAACGGCCTGCTCGACCCCAGCCGGCTCCAGCAAATCATCGTCCTCACCGACGGCGCTTACACCGTTCCTTCCGACTTGCTCCCCCCCATCTCCGCACCGATTGACTGGCAGATCCAACCCTCCAACCCTCCAACCCTCCAACCCTCCAACCAAGCCCTGCTCAACGTCTCCAGCCGCACCCTGCCCGACGGCCGCCACCGTCTCTTCGCCAGAGTCATCAATTACAGTGACACCTCCGTCGCTCGAACCGTGCAGGTTTTTGCCGGGGAGCGCCTGTTTGACGAGACGGTAGTCCAGCTCCAGCCGCAGGCAGAAAGCGCCCGTGTCTGGACCCTGCCCGCGCCGGTCGAAACGGCCAGAGTCAGCCTGGTTGAACCGGACAGTTTGCCCCTCGATAACGAAGCCGAAGTGCTGCTGTTGGAAACGACTCGCCAGCGGGTGCTGCTGGTGTCTGATACGCCCGACACCCTCTCCCGCGCCCTGAGCGCCCAACCGGGCATCGAGCTGACCGTTGACACGCCTGCCGGCCGCCGTTACGACCCGGCTGGCTTTGACCTAACCGTATTTGAAGGAGCAGGCCTGCCCCTGGACCTGACCGCCTGGCCCGCCGGCAACCTGTTGGTGGTCAACCCGCCTCTGGGCCATCCCCTCCTGCCCGCCGATAACTTTAGCCGCAATCTTCGCCCCGACCCGGCCACCGGCTCGACCTTGCTGGCCGGGGCTGACCTGTCTGGCGTTTACTTCAACCGGGTGCTCCAAGTCACGCTACCGGAATGGGCAGAGGTGGATTTGCGCGCTGCTAACGGTGGCCAGCCATTGATTTTCCACGGCGCCACCCGCCGCAGCCAGATAGTCGTCTGGGCCTTTGATTTGGCTGCCAGTAATTTACCGGCCCGGCTGGCTTTGCCGCTGCTCACAGCCAACACCCTACAAACACTGCTCTCCCCGGCCCCGCAGCCGGTCGTTCCGCTGGGCGAGCCGGTGGTTATCAACGGCAACTTCAGCATTGAAGTGCCCGGCGGCCGCCGCCTGTCAGCACTAGAAGCTGAAGGAAGCAGCGGCATCTTTACCCGAACTAAACTGCCGGGCCTGTACAAAATTTACAATGACCAGGAGGCTTTGGTGGCCGGCTTTGCCGTCCACGCCGGCTCAGCCCTGGAGTCAAACCTCGCTCTCCAACTCCAACCTGAATCGTTCAACGTTCAACCTTCAACCTTCAACGTTTTACCCCCCGAAATCGAATATTACGAACTCTGGCCCTGGCTGGCCGGGTTGGTAGCGACGGTGGTCATGCTGGAAGGATGGTTGGCATGGCGGAAATAACTCTGCAAAACCCCTGGGCGCTACTGGCCCTGCCGCCGCTGTGGCTGCTGCTGTTGGCCTTTGCCTGGCGGCGGCGTTTTAAGCCCTTTGGGGCGTTTTTGCTGCGCCTGGCTATCCTGATCCTGCTGGTGGTGGCCCTGTCGCGGCCTGTTTTTGTGCCTCCGGCAGCGGCCTCCGAGAGAGAAACACCGGAACGGCAGATATTGTTGGTAGACCAGTCGGCCAGTTTGGGCCTGGCCGGGCAGCAGGCGTTGCGGGCCGAAGCGGCTCGTCTGGCTCAAG
The DNA here is from genome assembly GCA_023151115.1 of Anaerolineae bacterium. The sequence goes on along the minus strand of JAKLJP010000012.1, from coordinate 160,674 downwards.
AATCCCCCCACACCGTCACCGTTTATTTTGCCGACCGGCCTTTTATCCTTGACCAATCCGCCCCACCCTTTGAAGGCAGCAGCGCCTCGTTCGACCCGACCATTTCCAACCTGGCCTCCGCCTTGACCACCGGGCAGCAGCTTCTCAACGGTCAGCCGGGGCGGCTGGTGCTGCTGTCCGACGGGTTGGCCAATCAGGGTGATACTAACGCGGCCATTACCCGGCTGGTCCGGCAGAACATCCCCGTAGACGTGCTGCTGGCCGATGAGTCCACCCGGCAAAACTGGCGCGGCAGCCCCAACGAAGTCAGCCTGGTTAAATTGACCGTGCCGCCGGCCCTGCGCCAGGGTGAAACCTTTAATCTGGAAGTCACCCTGCACAGCCTGGCGGCAGCACAAGTGACCCTGAATGTAGCCCAGGGCGACACGACGCTGGCCGAGGATGTGGTCAGCCTGGAACCGGGGCCGAACCTGTTTACTTTTGAAGCAACGGCGGAAGAGACCGGCCCGCAAACGTTTGAGGCCGCCATCGCCCCGGCGGAGGGCGCTGACGCCCAGGCCGCCAACAACCGGCTGGCCGCCTTTACCCAGGTTTACCTGCCACCCCAGATTTTGGTGGTCAGCAATGAGGCCGGCCCGGCCGGCCAATTAGCCCTACAACTGCGCCAGGCCGGCTTCGTGGTCGAACGAGCAGAACCGGCTGACCTGCCCACCCGCCTCTCGGCGTTGGACCCTTACGATGGGATTGTGCTGGCCAACGTGTCGGCCCGCGCCCTGGAATTGGAGCAAATGATCGCTCTCCAGGAATTTGTGCGCAGCCTGGGCCGGGGGCTGGTGATAACAGCCGGGCGCGACAGCTTTGCCCTGGGCGCTTACGAAGATACCCCCCTGGCCGACCTGCTGCCGGTGACGCTGGAGCCGCCGGCCCGCGAAGAACGCCCGCCCGTAGCGCTGCTGCTGATAATTGACCATTCCGGCAGTATGCTGGAATTGAGCGAACCGGCCACCAAGCTGGCCATGGCCAAAGAGGCCGCCATCCGGGCCACCGACATCTTGGGACCGCAGGATTTGATTGGGGTGTTGATGTTTGATAACGCCTATGAGTGGGTGGTACCGTTCCAGCGGGTCAGCGACGGAGCCGAACTGCTGACCATTCAGCGCAACATCGCCACCATTCAGGGCGGCGGCGGCACACGTGTTTTGCAGGCGTTGACCGTGGGCCTGCCCGAACTGGCCGCCCAAGAGGTGGGCAGCGCGGCCCGCCACGCGGTTTTGCTGACCGATGGCAAATCTTTCGATGGGATTGAGGGGTTGGAAGCGTACGATATGGTGGTTGACGCGGCGCTGGAAGCCGACATTACCCTCTCGACCATTGCCATCGGCGCTGATTCTGACCAGGAGTTATTGACCTATCTGGCCGAGCGAGGCCGGGGCCGCTACCACTATGCCGCCGTGCCGGATGAATTGCCGGAGTTGACTGTAGCCGAGAGCGATATTTTACGCAGCAATGCCATTCAGGAAGGAGAATTTCGGCCAACGGTGTTTGCGCCTCATCCCATTTTGCGCGGCCTGTTTAGCCCCAATCCTGAAGATGCGGCGGAACTGCCCGATTTGAGCGGCTACCTGGCTCAAACGCCCAAGCCGCGCGCCGAAGTGGCCTTGCAAGCCGGGCCGGGCGACCCGGTGTTGAGCGTTTGGGGGTATGGCCTGGGCCGGGTGGCGGCCTGGACCTCTGATATTGGCGAAGAGTGGGCCACCTCCTGGCAGCGCTGGCCGGAAGCCAGCCGCTTCTGGGGACAAATAGTGGGTTATACCCTGCCCGCGCCGGGCCTGGGGCTGTTGCAGCTTCAAGCCGATGTCGAGCCGGGCAGTGTGGTGGTTCTGACCGCCGAGGGTTTAACCGCCACCGGCCAGACGGTCGAACTGGCCCGCACTGAAGCCATTCTGACCACTCCGGCAGGCCGGGAAATTCCGGTCATGCTCCGCCAAATTGCGCCGGGCCGCTACCAGCAGCGCCTCCGCCTGCCCGACCCCGGCGCGTACCAGGTAACAGTGACACAAGAGCGCGGCAACGAACCGCAGGAAGTGGCTACCACCGGCTTTATCGTCCCCTACCCTGCTGAATATAGTTTACCCTTTGAAGGCACAGGCACACCGCTGCTCCAGCGCATCGCCGAGGCAACCGGTGGTCGCACCTTTGCCTTGGGGGAACAGTTGCAGGTTCGCGGAACGGGTTGCAAGTTGAAGGTTGATGATTGTGAAATAGAACAAACCCAAAATACAGAAACAGCTTCGTTTATAGAAAATCTGCAATCGAAAATCCAAAATCTGAAATCTGAAATCGAACTATGGCCCTGGCTGCTATTGGCCGCGCTTGTTTTGTGGCCGATTGAAATTGCCTGGCGGCGCTGGGGGCGATTGCGAATACAATGATGCCGACCAAGAGCCATCTCGTTCCCAAACTAAGTTTGGGAATGAGATGGCAAAAACCGATTCATCTTGCGTCTTGCGTTTACAGAACACGCAAGACGCAAGACGTAAAATTGTTGACAATCGCATTAATGATAATTCGTTAATAAAGGAATAGTTATGACCTCACCTTATCTTGAGCAAGAATACCAAGCAAATACCAAAGGGGTTGAACCCCAAATTACCGTAGACGGCTTTCGCCAGACGGTGGCCGCCATCGAACAAGAAGTGGCTAAAGTGATTGTGGGCCAGCAAACGCTGGTCCGCCAACTGTTATTAACCCTGCTGGGCGGCGGGAACGCTCTGCTGGAAGGCGCGCCGGGCCTGGGCAAAACGATGCTGGTCCAAACCCTGGCCGATGTCATTCACTGTGGCTTCAGCCGCATCCAATTCACCCCCGATTTGATGCCGGCGGATATTGTTGGCACGACGATGATTGCGGTGGATGAGAACAACCAGCGATTCTTCCGCTTTGAGCCGGGGCCGATTTTTGCCAACATCGTCCTGGCCGACGAAATCAACCGGGCCACGCCCAAAACCCAATCGGCCCTGCTGGAAGCAATGCAGGAGCGCAAGGTGACGGTAGCCAAAACCACCTATCCCCTGGAACAACCCTTTTTTGTGCTGGCCACCCAAAATCCCATCGAAATGGAAGGCACCTATCCCCTGCCCGAAGCGCAGCTTGACCGCTTCTTCTTTCAGATTCAGGTGGATTTCCCCAATCACAACGAGTTGATTGAAATTGCCAACCGCACCACCGGCGCGGACGAGTCGCGCCCGGCTACAGTCGCCAGCGGGGCCACGATTGTAGCCATGCAGCGGCTGGTCCGGCAGGTGCCGATTGCCAGCCACTTGACCGCCTACGCCGTCAGCCTTTTAGAGGCGACCCATCCTCAGCAGAGCAGCGCGCCTGATTACGTGCGCCGCTTTGTGCGCTATGGAGCCAGCCCGCGCGGCCTACAGGCGATGATTCTGGCCGCCAAAACACTGGCTCTGATTGATAACCGCCATAATGTGGACCACCGCGATGTGCAGGCGGCCATGCTGCCGGCCCTGCGCCACCGGCTGATTCTCAACTTCGAGGGCCAAGCCGAAGGCATCACCGCCGATGAAATTTTACGCCAGGTTATCCAGCGGGTGGCCCTAACCTAATCTCCCATAACTCAATCTGGACAAAGTGCTGTCCTTATGATAAACTCAATGCATACGAGTCAAACCCAAGAATTAGGTTCTGACTGGGCCAGACTCAAGTGGAGACAACTGAGGACAAGCAAGATGGAGTATCGCGCACGAGTTTTATGTATTGACGACGAGCCTGGGGTGGTGGAGTTGGTCAGCCTGATTCTAAAATCCCAGAACATCCTGGTGGAAGGCGCGGAGAGCGGCACGGAGGGGTTGGCAGCGATGCGCAAAAATCCGCCTGATGCGGTGCTGCTTGATATCATGATGCCTGAAATGGACGGCTGGGAAGTTTATAAACAGATGCGGGCCGACGAGTCTCTAAAAAATGTTCCTGTGATTATCTTAACTGCCAGAAACAGCTCGTTTGAAGAGATAATTGCCCGCGAGCGGGCTGGCGTCAACGATTACGTAACCAAACCCTTCGTACCTAACGACCTGAGAAGCAGCCTGTCCCGGATTTTGGGCCTGGCCACTAATTAAACCACGATGAACCAGAAAAAACATATCCTCTGCATCGAGGATGAACCTGAAATGATCGAATTGATGCGCTTGGTCCTGGAACGGGAAGGCTTTGAGGTGACCGGCGCAGTAGGTGGCGAGCAAGGCCTGACGGCGATGCGTCAAACAAAGCCGGATTTGATTCTGCTTGATTTGATGATGCCCGGCATAGACGGCTGGGAAGTGTACCGGCAAATGCGCGCCGATAAAGAGTTAATGGACATCCCGGTGGTTATTGTGACCGCCAAGGCCCAAAGTATTGATAAAGTGTTGGGTTTGCAAGTGGCCAAAGTAGCCGATTATATCACCAAGCCTTTTGGCCCCAAGGACTTGATCAACAGCATCGCCAAGGTGTTTGCCAAACAAAAAACAAGTTAATCAAGGTGTACTATCTTTTCTTTAGTGGCCCTTGCGATATTGCAACACCGCAGAGGATTTAATCACCAATTTACATCTCTATAGCTAAGGGAATAACTCAGCAGCAAAACACCTTCATCTTACTTAAAAAGATGAAGGTGTTTTTCTTTAATCTCCGGCAAAATCATTACCTACTTTTAACTATACTGAAATCAGAATGAAAGCAGAACTTTTTCATAATTAGAGTCAAAGCCAAATCTGGCGTGTTTTACCTGCCAGCCTTTTTTGAAAGTTACGTTCTCATTCTGTTTTTGGTATAACTGGATTATCTAACCTCAAGACATGGAAGCAAACCAGGTCTCGAAGACCAGACCGGCGAGGGTGGCGTGCGATCCGGGCAGCAGGAACCCCCGTTTCATAGAGGTCATAATCCGGGTTATTTAGTACCTATCCGAAAACCCGTAGGTTGGCATCCCTGCCAGCCGATGACGCATAGATCTACAGAGGTTTTCGAGGGTGCGTTCCAGTTTCTTGGTAGACATAAAATACTGAAAAAATCTTGCAGTTGAGACCCAGTTTAGAGCAGGATTGATAGAATTTAAGGATAAATTATCCTTAAATTCTGCGAATCCTGCTCTGAACGTGGGCTGTAAATAAACTCGTCAAAAATTTGAAACCCACCCGTTTTCGGATAGGCTCTTGTAATCCACCTCTTCATCTTTGGCCGGAGAAGGGACAGAGATTTTCTGAACCTTCCTAAATACTCACCTAAACGTAAGCGAATGGCGGTATACACGGTAAGTTTTTTCGGATATATTAAGGTCATCTGAAACCCAGAGTGATTAATTATTGTTTAGGAGGCTGTTCTCCTTAACACGCTGGGAATGTTTGGCAGAAGATGTAGTACTTGTTGATATTGATTGTATATAAAAGAGAGGAACTTCAGTTCAAAAGTAAATTGGCTAAAAACAGATGTAGTAAAAACGCGGCCTTGACGTATAAATAAACAACACCACATCTTATCTGGGCCCGGATAGGAGTAAAGATTTTGCAAACCGTTGCAGCGGAAGATGTTAGCATAAAAAGTAAAGAGGTTTCTGAGCCAAAACTGGATTTAGCCGCTCTCTTCCAACAGTACTATCCGCGTATCTACAACTACCTGCGCTATCGGGTCAACTCGGTGGAGGATGCCGAAGACCTCATTAGCACCGTCTTTGAGCAGGCTTATACACACCGGGCGCAATTCGACTCAGGCAGGGGCGCTTTTTCGACCTGGCTGTTTCGGATCGCCCACAATGAGCTGGTCAGTTACTATCGCAAAAGGACAAGCCGCTTAAATTGGGAAACCGGCGCTGAAATTCCCCCGGATTTGATGACCCATGACCCTTCGCCTGAAACCCAAATTGTCCACCAGGAGGCGCTGGTTTTGATGCTGCGCTGCCTGGAACACTTGAACGAGCGAGACCAGGAGATTATCAGCCTGAAGTTTGCCGGCCGGCTCAGAAACAATGAGATCAGCGAGATTATGGAGATGCCCGAAAAAACGGTCAGCGTGGTGCTGCTGAGAGCGGTCCGGCGTTTGCGCCAGGAAATGGAAAAGGAGGCCGCCTGATGAACGAACAACAACTGGCTGATCTCTTTTCGGAGCAGCTTGATCGTCTGCTGGCGGGTGAGCCAACTCAGCTCCCCCCGGAAACGGACGATCTACCGGAGCTGTTAGAGATCATCGGGTCATCAACTACTCAAACCCACTTTCAGGCCAGCCCTGCCGCTCAGGCGGCCTTTCAGAGCCAACTGGCGGGCTGGTTTGGATTAGTTGCCAACGGAGGAACCCCCATGACCATCTTAGGTTTATCAAAAATTTGGTTTATCAGTATTGTCGTTGCTGTCATCACTGTCGTCGGCGGGGCCGGTATCATTGCCGTGATTACCACCGGTATTTTTATCTTCAGAGGTGGCCCGGTCGTCTCTGTGCCGACAAAGACTCCCACCGCTCAGGGAACGTTAACGGTCACGGCTTCGCCGGTTGCTTCTACCACCGTTACCGCGGTAGGCACACCAACAGTCATTGCTTCGGGAATCCCCACCGCTACTGTTACGGGCACACCCGCTCTACCGCCGGTCGCCGGGCTGCCGCCGCTCGTATTTATCGGCCACTTCCACCTTCCCCGTGTGTGCGCCGGAGTTTACACCACTCAAAGCACCCTGGTCAATGTCGGCAGCGGGCCGGTTGATAACGCCGCCCTGGCCTGGGAAGTGATTGAAGGAGCGGACCTGGTGGATACGGTCGGGTTCAGTTCGGCCAATCTGGTTTCAGGGGTGGACGATGATGATGATGATGATGCAGGGATAGACCCCGCTGCCGTTGCCGTAACCAGTAACCCTCTTATCGGCGCGGTTGATTTTCAGCCTGTTTCGGTTGAACAGAAGGTCAAGCTGGATGTCAAAGTGAAAGTCAAAGATGATTGGTGGAAACACGAGGGCGAAACAAAAATCAAGGTCAAACTCTCCATCAAAAACAAATTTGACCTTCAGCCGCATCCCGGCCACAATCAATACAGTCAGATCATCACCATCGTCAGGCAGGATGCCCAATGGGTCAGCCTGGTTGGCTTTCCGCACAACTTTGGCGAAAACCGGATGCTGGTCAACGGGCGGATCGTCGTCGTCAATGGCTGCACCGGCCTACCGGCCAACTGGCCGCCTGGGGCCAAAATTCAGGTGGTGGGCTGGCTGCAACCGGATGGTACCTTTATCGCTATTAACATCATCATCGTCAACATCAACATCATCACCGGCGATTTTAACAGCGGCGTTCCCTTACCTGGTCATGACAATGATGACGGTGGTGGCAGCCGAGGCGGCGGCAGCGGCGGCAGTAAGGGTGGGAGTAAGTAATGGAGGAGAAAATGTCAGCCATTTCACCTGAGGAAACTACGCCACGTTCGAAACAGGACTCTAAAAAGAATATCTTTCTGACTGTGGGCGGGGTGGGCTGTGCTTTGTTACTCTGTCTGGGTCTATCCATTGGCGGCGGTCTCTTCTTTGTTCGTAGTGGCTTGACAGCCTCGGCGGATAACACCTCAGCAGTTTCGCCGGAAGCCGAAGAATCTCAGCAGGGTGGATTTCTGGCAGACGTATTCGGTGACAATGAGACGGCATCGGAGACCGAGGGAGATCAGCAAGGTGGGTCCCTGGGTGATAATGAGCCAGAGGCAGAAAGAGCAGAAGTTCCCGGCGGTCCGCCTGAAATGAGTCCGCTGAACTTCGCTCTAGAATCCGCTGAAACAGGCGAGCCGGTTGAGTCGAGCTTCTCCTTTGCCGAGGGCACGACTCAAGTGCACACAGTCTTTGAATATGCCAACTTGAGTCCAGAGATGATCTGGACTCAAGTCTCATACCATAATGGGATTGAGATTTCCCGGATCAGCCAGCCCTGGCTCGAAGGGGTCAGTGGGAGGTATGACTACGTGATTGAAGCCGGCGGCGAACCTCTGTCGGCGGGGGAATGGGCGTTGGAATTTTACATCAACGACGAGCTGCTAACGGCCGGCAGCTTTACCATCGAAAGCGCCGAGGACACAGCCGCCGCCGAAGCCCCTGACCTGGCCGACTTACCCCAAGTGTATCTGCTGGTCTATCCAAAGTGGAACGGCGAAAAGCACGACCTGTATTTGAACGACACCAACGGCAGCCGGGAGCAGTTCATTTTGGGGCGAGCCGCCGGGCCGTCCTGGTCGCTGGACAGCCGTTATATTTTTGTCTATGGCGAGGAAGGCATTGATCAGCTCTACCCCCAGTCGGGCGTCACCAACGGCATTATGCGTCTGACGGCCACCTCTCTGCCTGCCAGCAACAATCAAATTCAGATCTATCAAGGACACGGCTGGAACGACGGCACGGCTCGCTGGGCCAATGTGGCCCCAGATGGAACGATGATCGCTTATGATGGCGATCGGGGCGGCGGCCGCCGAATCTACTTCCTGGGCACCGCGGCCAATCAGCAGTTCCGCTACGAGATCATCGGCGAGCAGGCCGATTGGTCGCCGGACAGCCAGAAAATCGTCTACCGTTCCGGTCGCAACAACCAGACCGGCATCTGGATTTCCAGCCGCACCGACTCCGGGCACACCCGCATCACCAGCAACGGCAGCGACTCATTCCCGGCCTGGTCGCCGGATGGGCAGACCATTGCTTTCAGCCGCGATGTGGGCGGCAGCACCGATATTTACACGGTTAATGTAGATGGCAGCAATTTGCAGCGTCTCACCGATGCGCCCGGCCACGACACCCTGCCCGCTTATCTGCCCAACGGCGACCTCGTTTTCCGCAGCAGCCGCAGCGGCGGTTGGAGTATCTGGAAAATGAAAGGCGATGGTTCAGAGCAAATCGAGATCATTGCCAAAGCCCCGGTTGGTCCTGACTGGTCGTTTAGCCGGATCGGGGTGCTGCGCTGATAATGTCGAGGTTGTGAAACAGGCATGGTCAGGTCAAATTCTGTCCAAACCCGAATATTTTTCTGGGCGGCCCTGTTGGTGAGCCTGCTGCTCAGTTTGCCCATCGGCTTAGCCACATCTACGGTCGGCCAAAGCCCCGGCGACCTGGTCATCAATGAGTTCGTGGCCGCCAACCAAACCGGCCTCACCGACGAGGATGGCGACTATGCCGATTGGATTGAACTTTACAACCGGGGCGAACAGGTCATCAATTTGGCCGGTTGGTCCTTAACCGACGATCCCGCTGAACCGGAAAAATGGACCTTCCCGGAGGTGACGCTGGGCAGCCAGGAGTATTTACTTGTCTTTGCTTCCGGCAAAGACCGCCAGGCGGCCCAACCCAATGTAGAACTGCATACGAATTTTAAGCTCAGTCAAGAGGGAGAATTTTTAGGGCTTTACAGTATCTTCCAGGCTCAATTTGTGGATGTCACCTCGCCTGCCGCCCCTGTTCGCTCAGACGGGGAAATTAATCAAAAATTTCCTGAGCAGTTGGCCGATGTCTCTTATGGCCGCTATCGTCACCAGGCCCATGACCGGGCTTATGGTTATTTCCAGAACCCTACCCCGGGCCAGCCCAACGACGAAACCTCCGGCTGGGCCGGCCTGGTCGCTCCGGTTACATTCAGCATCGAGCGGGGTTTTTACGAAATACCTTTCACCCTTGAGTTAGCTACTACCACCCCCGGCGCAATCATCCGCTATACCACCGATGGCAGCGAACCAACCGAGACCGGCGGCGTGGTTTACACAGCCCCCTTGACGATCAGCAGCACCAGCCTGGTTCGTGCGGCGGCCTTCAAACCCAACTTTCGGACCTCACCCGCTGTTACCCACAGTTACATTTTTCTCGATGATGTTTTAACCCAGCCTCAAAATCCAGCCGGTTTTCCCGGGACGTGGGGCGGTTACAAGGGGGCCCCCGTGCTGGCCGACTATGAAATGGACCCGGAGGTGGTCAATGATCCCCGTTATCGGCCTGTCATCAAGGAAGCGCTCCGGGCCATTCCCACCCTGTCCTTGGTGACGGATATGCCCAACTTCTACCATCTCTACGCCAATCCGGGGCGCAGAGGCCGGGCCTGGGAGCGTCCGGTTTCGGTGGAACTGCTTGACCCCCAAAACAGCCGGTCCGGCTTTCAAATCAACGCCGGTTTGCGGATGCACGGTGAGTTGGGTCGGTCGGGGAATATCCCTAAACACCCTATGCGGCTTTTTTTCAGAAGTGAGTACGGCGCAGCCAGGCTCCATTATCCTCTCTTTCCCGGTTCCCCGGTTGACGAATTTGATACCCTCATCCTGCGCAGTGGGGTCAACCGCAGTTATGCCGGTTTTCCCAAATGGCTCGATGCTCTTAAGTTGACCACCTACACCCGCGACGAGTGGCTGCGGGCTTCCCAACTGGCCGTATCCGGCTATGGCGCGCGGGGCCGCTTTGTCCATCTTTACCTGAATGGCCTGTATTGGGGTTTGTACAACATTGTTGAAAGGCCGGACGAAGCTTTTATGTCGGCCCACTTTGGCGGGGGGGGGGAGGATTGGCAGGTGGTTGACCACGATACAACCGTCGCCAATACCAGCCAGCGGTTTAAGGCTTTACATCAACTGGCTCAAGAAGGTGATTTGCAAGACCCGGAAAAATATGCGGCCATCCAGACCTATCTCGATATTCCTCATTTTATGGATTATCTGATCTTAAACTGGTACAGCGGTAATCTCGATTGGGGTTTTAATAACTGGTTTGCGGCGGTGCAAAACCCGGCCGGCCAGGTGCGATACTTTGTCTGGGATGGAGAACGAACCTGGTTTGACGGCGCCGAAATTTATATAGAGTATGATGACTACGAAGGGCAACCCAACCTGGTCAAACCTCTCTTTAATGCGCTGCTTGAGAACCCCGATTTCAGAGTGAAACTGGCCGACCGGATGTACCGGCACTTGTTTCATGATGGCCCTCTCGCCGATGCCAACGCCCAGGCCCGCTGGCTGAGTCTCAATCAAGAGATTGAACAGGCCATCATTGGCGAGTCCGCTCGCTGGGGCGATACCCGTTTCGAGACGCCCCTGACCCAGGCAGATTGGTTCAAAGCCAGAGACGACGTGCTCAGACAGATGGAAGGTAACGCCGCCCGGCTGATGGCCCTGGCCCGCCAGGAGGGTTACTACCCCAAACTTGACCCGCCGGCCTTCAGTCAACAAGGCGGCCAGATTGCGCCTGGCTTCATCTTGACGATAACCGGCGTCTCCCCCGGAGAGGGGGCAATTCTTTACACCACCGATGGCTCTGACCCCCGCCAACCTGTAACCGGCGCAATTGCGTCTACGGCCAACACCTACCGCACCCCTCTCATTCTGACCAGCACGACCCACCTCAAAGCGCGGGTGTTTCGGGGGGGTGTTTGGAGCGCCCTAAATGAAGCCAGCTTCACCCTTGAAGCCGAGTTCAAAAGCCGTCTCCAGATTACCGAAATTATGTACAATCCGGTTGGCGGCGATGATTATGAGTTTATCGAACTGAAGAACGTTGGGTCTAGCGATTTGGAGCTCTCTCGTCTCTCCTTTGTCGAAGGGATTCGGTTCACCTTCCCGCCCAACTCCCCTGCTCTCGCGCCTCAGCAATTGCTGGTACTGGTTCGCAACCCGGCCGCATTCGCCCAAAGGTACCCCGGTGTACGAGTGGCTGGAGTCTACCAGGGCCAACTCTCCAATAAAGGTGAGACCCTTCGTCTGCAAGATGCTCAAGGTCAGGATATGATCTGGCTGGATTATGATGATGAGAATGGTTGGCCGGTGAGCGCGGATGGTCAAGGTGACTCCCTGGTATGGGTGGATGTGACGCAAGACCCCAACAGCCCGGTCAACTGGCGCGCCAGCGTTAATCTCAAGGGATCGCCGGGAGCCGACGAGCGGATGGTCTCTTCACTCTTCAAAAACTTGGGGATTCAAGCTTGGCTGCGATAACCAGTTAGCGATGCTACTGTCGCTCAATTATGGCTTTTACTTTTCCTCTTTCTGGAATAACGAGAGATACTCCCCATACCCCTCTTCTTCCAGCTTTTCCACGGGAATAAAACGCAATGCGGCCGAGTTCATGCAAAAGCGCAGGCCGGTTGGCTCCGGGCCGTCGTCAAAAACGTGGCCCAGATGAGAATCGGCGTGCTTGGAGCGCACTTCGGTGCGGGCCATCCAGAGCTGACGGTCAACGCGAGTGGTAATATTCTCCGGTTCGAGGGGTTGGGTAAAGCTGGGCCAACCCGTGCCGGAATCGTACTTGTCCAACGAGCTAAACAGCGGTTCACCGGAGACCACATCTACGTAAATGCCCGGTTTTTTGTTATCCCAATATTCATTGCGAAAAGGCGGTTCGGTCCCCTCGTGCTGCGTCACCTGGTACTGTTCCGGCGACAGGCGCTGGCGCAGTTCGGCATCGGACGGTTTGTTAAAGTTTTTCATCTTGACCTCCTTAAAAGTAAGTTGCTTGGAGTACAAAAGCATAGCTTTTGCACTCCAGATTTTCATTCTCGCTGTTCCAGAATATCTTAGCCCGCAGCCACATCAGAGTCAAAGATAACCAGTGGCAAGTCTATTCAGTCACTGTAAATGAAGAGGTGGCTAGGACCACATATACATCATCCAGCATCAGCCGGAGTTCGTATTCGCCGGGCGGAAGCATCGCTTCGCCCAGGCCGGCAGCATCAAAAGCGGCCTCCCCGGCGACACTGGCTTGGGTGTAAAGGTACCCCCAGTAGCCGTTGTATAAATCCGGCTCGCCGGCCGAGTAGAGACCGATCCAATCCCAGCGATGGGCGGGAGCATTTTCCCAGGTTACGGTAATAGGCTCGCCCACTTTATAGCTGGTCTTGCCTGTGCTTACCGTTGGCATAGTAGCGGGGTCAACCAGCCAGAACTGGCTCCGTGATACTTCTTCGCCCTCAGCACCGACCAGCACTGCCTCGTAAAGCCCCGACGTTAAATGCGCCGAGCCAAAGGTGACGCTGCCAAAGAAACTGGCTTCGTAAGGGGGCAGCCACATCAAAGCATCTTCTTCGGCGCTGCCACCTGCCGGAACAAGCACAATCCGGTCCGACTCTTCGCCGGTGGGGGTATGATAGCGAATCACAATCGGCTGGCCGACCTCAACCCGCCGCCGGTCGGTGGCGACAAACAGGGGCGGGACCACGGGCGTGACCCTTACAGTCGAGACAACCCCGCTGTGATCCGAAGGAAAGGGCTGCACCCCAATATCCACATCGGGGACACCAGCAGGACCAACCAGTTCGCTGTTGAGCACTTCCACCGGCCCCCCGGCAAAAACCAAATCTATTCGGTCCACCATCTCGTCGGGCTTGAGTCGGGGGTAGGGATAACCGTAAGTCCAGGTGATGCCCGGTTGAGCTACTGGGTCAGGATGCGCTACCCGATAGGTGTCCTGTAGTCCCGCCGCTTCGACCGCCGCTGTAACCGGCCATTCCAGCGGATATTTCACCTCCTCCCGTGCTTCGACCACTACTTCGGTCCAGTCCCGATGCGAGGGCGTGTTAAAATCGCCGGTCAGAAAAACCGGCGTTCCCGCTTCAACCAACTTCGACAAGGTGGCTAACTGTGGTTCAATCACCGTCAGGCGAGTTGTTTTTTCCAGCTCCAGCACTTCTTCGGGGGCAGAACCATCCCGCACGGCATACGGTCCATAGGGGTCAGAGGGCAGATGCACATTGGCCAAGGCGACCACCTCGCCGGGATTAATCTGGGCATAAATATACATACCGTTCCCATCTGGGGGATCAATCAAAGGAAAACGGGAGATAATTTGCAGCCGCTCGTTGGCGTGAGGCCAGCCCAGCGCCTCGGCCACACGACGGGTATTCCCGCCCGCTTCCTGCAAGCCGACAATATCGGCCCTGGCTGCCTTAATCGTCTCAACCACCTGGTTAAAATCCACCAACTCACCCCCAACCCAAATATTAAAGGTCATCACCCGGATTTCGACCGCTGCCGGACCGTTCTCTTGCGCCTGCGCCGCCAACACCGAGCAGAAGAACAGCAGCACTGCCAGCAGCAAGCCTCGTTTCCAGAGAAATTTCACCCTCATCTCTCCCTCCTATAAATAAATGTAGATAAAAGTTCGGCCCACTATAGCAGCCGCTATTTAATAGCTCTTTAAAGCTCGGTTAACCACCCATTAAAGGCAGGTAAAGTTATTTTAATAAAGTTTGGTAGTAATGGAACGAAGGGGCTTGTGGGCAGACATTATGGCACACACAGCGCTGGTGCAGCAAGTGCGGCGGCCAATCGTAATTAGCTTGGAAGGTTGGAAGACTGGAGGGCTAGATTAAGAAGCATCCATTCCTCCAATCCTCCACCTTACCAGGCGACTGGCGTCTGATGAACGCCAGTCACCTTGAGGGGTTAGCGAGAGATCCTAAAAAGAGACCGGCTTCGATTTAAGAGCAAGCCCGCTGCAACCAGGCTGAGGCCCAGCGCCGCTATCAACCCACCGATCCAGCTGTTCGCGGACAAATCGCCGCCGGAAGTAGGCAGGGTGGCCGGAGCGGGTTCGGCGGCAGGGGCGGACTCAGCCGGAGCAGAAGCAGCCGGGGCTGGGGCCGCCGGTTCGGGTAAGGGCGTACCGGCCATACCGGTCAGCCCGTCATATTTGACCACCTGACCGGAGCCGGGTGCGCCGATGCCGTTAAGGGTAACATAAGCATCGCCCGCCGTGTTGAAGTCAATTGAGGTAGGGAAGGACAGGCCGCTCATGACCACTTCTGAGGCATCGCCTTCTTTGACCCGAATAACTGCACCGCTGTTCGGCACCGGGCCTTGTTCGGTGAATTGGCCGATTTGCACGGCGTACAGGTTGCCGTCAGGGCCGGCGCGGAGGTCGGTCACCATCGTCAGGCCGGTAGCGTAATCGCTCACCTGCCCGTCCGAAGTTACTTTAACCACTTTGGCCGAGCCGGGCAGGAATGGAAAACCGGGTAAAAAGGAGACATAAGCACTGCCGTCGGGGCCAAAGGCAATGCCGGTGGGAACCGGGTCCGATTCCATCGCGCCGCCGCGGGCATCATTAGGCAATGGACTGGGCACACCGTCAAAAACCGCGACAATCTCAACTTCGCCGGTGGCTGGGTCTACCTTCAACAAATCGTTGGCCCCGGCATCTGTTACCCACAAGTTGCCGTCGGGGCCGGCGGCCAGGCCATAGGGGTGCGCTTCCTTAATGAAGCCGCCGGGGTTCTGGCTGGTTTCTAGCTTCCACAAATTGGACACTTCGCTCACCTGGCCCTTCTCAATCTTAACCACTGTAGCCATATTGGGCGCGGCGTCAGCACCAGCCGATTCAATCCAGAAGCCGCTGGTGGCATAGAGGGTGTCGTTGAGTAAAGCCAGCCGGGCGCCGCCGGTTGCTTCCATGCCTTGTAAAATCGAGGGGAGATTAACCACCACGCTCTGGGTTCCATCGGGGGTTACTTGAACTACCTGAGTGGTGTCGCCCAGTTTAGCCGTAACGGCTTCACCGGTCATGGGGTCGGTACCGGGCAGTTCTGTTTCACCACCCATGCCCGAATCAATCACCCAGACGCTTCCATCGGGGGCTACCAGCACACCCATTGGGCCGTTTAAACCCGTTGCTATGGGGGTTCCACCCTCCTGGGCATGGCTGATTCCGGCAGCCAGACCTAAAATTAAAACGAGGCTAACTACTAATACTACTTTTCTCATACAATATCTCCTTTTGATATTATACCAAAAACAGAATGAGAACGTAACTTTCAAAAAAGGCTGGCAGGTAAAACACGCCAGATTTGGCTTTGACTCTAATTATGAAAAAGTTCTGCTTTCATTCTGATTTCAGTATAGATAAAGTGTATAAAACTCAGGCCCTCTATTTATTGTCAAATAATCATAAACCCTAACTTCTACAAAGCAAATTCAGTAAATCACAATTTTAGAGGACACGAAGCGGACACGCCTACGTGCCCAGCGGAGCCGCACTGAGGGTGCTGGCTCCGCAATTCGTGACTTACTGGAACTTACCTTTGTTGCAGCAGCAGTTGCACCAGGGCGTCAACATCGTTTTCGCTCAGGTGGCCGTAAGCGGGCATATGGTGGGCGGTGTGCTCATAGCCGGGCACCAGGTAAGCCTTGGGGGTGATAATGCTCTCGTGGATGTACTCCGCGGCGGTTGTGGCTGCGCCGGTGTAATGGGCGTCATGGATACGTTGTTCCGCCGTAAGGCCAAGGTCGTTGTGGGAAGGGCCAAACTGACCTGCAGTAGCGGCGGCGTCAAGCTGATGACACAGGCCGCAGTACTGTTGTTTATACACTTCCAAACCGTGCTCAACCTGGGCCGAAGTATCGGCGCTGGTAGCAGTAGGGGGTGGGGTGGTTGGAGTTGAGGTCTGGGTTGGTACAGGTGTGGCGCTCGACTGCATCGTAAGGGTTGATGTTGAAGTTGCGGTAGCGGTGTTAGCCCGGGTAGAGGTAGAAGTGGTTGTAGGGGAAACAGTAGATGTCGGCACAGGCAAAGGCGTATAGGTAAAGGTTAATAGAGGGGGCGGCGTAGCCGAAGCCGGCTCGGAACTAACTGCCGTGCCCTCGGCCGTTGCCGTTAAGTTTTGCCCATTGGCCACTGCTGTGCAACCCAGGCTCAGGCTGATAAACAGGCCAATCAGCAGTTGGGAAAAGTATTTCATAATGACATAACGCTTCATCAAAGTAATCATAGTATATGCCAATCTAAAAGTCAGAACAGTCCAAAAACTGTCCATTTTTTGCTCATTTTTAAGAGGTATCGAGCAGTACCACCTTTGCAGTTTTGGCAAGACACCCGGTTTCTATCGATTTTCAGCCAGTTCTACTTGGAAAACGAATTTTTCTTTAAGATGCAGAAACCGCGTGTCTGAAAAGGGCAACCGTAGGAGGAGGATAAGTTATCGGGCCATCAGATCAATTAAGGTGGGATAGGCCAGGTCTATTTTTTGTTTGGGGTGAGCCGGATCAACCAGATCGTGATCCAGACCCAACTCGGCGGCAAATTCGTAAGTCTCCAGCGGCTTATAGCCGGTCTGCTGCCAGGCAGCGACCAATGCGGCGGTCATCTGATTATCAACAGCATCATCATTGGCATTAGTAATCACTACCATTGCACCAGCAGCAGGGGGTTGGCCGGCGTTGTTCCGCACGGCTGCACTGAGTTGGAGAATCTGGCTGAGCGCTCGTGTGGCATTTTGCGGGTAAACCTGGGGCGGATTGGGCACCCTGGCCTGCAACAGATCATCCTGCCACAGAAAAACGTTGGGTAAGATATTGAACAGCTTGATCACTGGGGTGTTCAAAACAGCCGGGATTGCTTGCGGCCCAAAAAAGGGGGCAATCAATACGGCCCGTTCGATATCAGTCCGCTGTTGAGCCGCCCAGCCAGCCAGAACAGCACCGGTTGACATACCGGCTACGGTGACGTGCTCACCCAGGCCCTGGGCAATATCTACAACTTCGGTAACGTGGATCACCAGTTCATCGGCGGTGAGGTTGGCTTGATCGGGGGTCAGCACATCAGCCAAGCCATGGTGGGGCATACGCGGGATGATAACGTTATAACCCTGCTCGTAAAAAATGGTTCCCACCCGCGCAAATTGGGCCGGGCAGTTGCGGTAGCCATGCAATAACACCAGCACCCGTTCGACCCGCTGGCTGTGGGTCATCACCTGCGTCTCACAGCCCGAAGACAAGGCCAGACCCTTATCTTTGGCTTGCAGCGCCTCCAGCCGGGTGATGGCTTCACCGTAGCTGTGGGCCGGGTTGAGCTGAACTACTGGCTGGTAGTTGATGGGCCAGTACAGCGCCAAGAGAGCAACGCCCAGCAGCAGCAAAACTGCCAGCAGAGTCGCCTGCCCAAAGAACCGCCTACGCTCTCTTTTTGGATCGGTAAATTGAACCTGAACGGCAGTCATCGGATAACACGTCCTCCAGTTACATTATACCTCAGTTTCCCCCAAAAACGTCGCCGGAACGTTACGGACAACGTTACGAGCGCGATAGGAGATAAGTATAAACAGTTACTACTCAGGCTCATGTCATGAGAGCGACAAAGGAGCGAGAAATCCCCAGGCTACAACACGTAAAAGTAAGGAATCGAGGATTTCTCCCTGCGGTCGAAATGACATGGCTGGGTAGTTACTATAAACAAAAGATTTAGCCCGGTCACAATGCCGGACTATGCTCCTACGCTCGCCAGGGTCTGGTTTGGTTTGGAGGATAATTTTACTTCAATTTGTTGAGTATACGTTTGCCCTAACCACTCCACAATACGCTTGACATTTTCCAGAACTGCCCTATACTTTCGATAAATTGGCCCGTCGGCTGATTGACCTCATCTTCAATGTTAGCCTCGCTGCTGCGGGTTTTTCGAGGCTAAGACACCCTTTCATTTCCGAAAAAGTTCAAATGGTTTCTCACCAAATCTGCGCGACGGGGCGTAACGATCGTAAAACGTAACGGTTTTTTCTATCTCGTTCCCAAACTGAGTTTGGGAACGAGATAAACGTGAAACGTGTCACATTCAAACTTTAAATGGAGGAAGTGCGCCGATGACTCCGCCAGTCGAAACAGCCTACGAAATCTCCTGCCAACATGTCTGGAAAGTATTTGGCCCTCACCCCGAACGTATTGCCCCGATGCTCGAATCCAACCGCTCCAAAAAAGAAATCCTGGCCGAGACCGGCCATGTGGTCGCCGTCAAAGATGTCAGCTTCGATGTGCGCAAGGGTGAAATCTTTGTGGTCATGGGGCTGTCGGGCAGCGGCAAATCCACCCTGGTCCGCTGCATCTCACGCCTGATCGAGCCAACCAAGGGCAAAATCCTGATGAACGGCCAGGATGTGGTGGCCATGGATGAAAAGCAACTGCGCGAGCTGCGCCGTCACAAAATCAGCATGGTCTTTCAACATTTTGGGCTGTTTCCACACCGGCGGGTGCTGGATAATGTCGGCTACGGCCTGGAAATTCAGGGGGTGGAGCTGGCCAAACGGCGCGAGCGGGCCAGGCAAATCCTGGACCTGGTCGGGCTGTCCGGCTGGGAGCGCCATTACCCTGGCGAGTTGAGCGGCGGTATGCAGCAGCGGGTGGGCATTGCCCGCGCCCTGGCCGCCGACCCGGAGATTATGCTGTTTGACGAACCTTTCAGCGCCCTTGACCCGCTCATCCGCCGCGAAATGCAGGATGAGCTGATCAAGCTGGAAAAAGAGATGCGCAAAACCATTATCTTTATCACTCACGACTTTCTGGAGGCCATCAAACTGGGCCACCATATTGCCATTATGAAGGATGGCGAGATTGTCCAGCAGGGTACGCCGGAAGAGCTGGTGCTATACCCGGTTAACAATTACGTCCGCGAGTTTACCAAAGATGTGCCACGGGCCAAAGTGCTGACCGCCGGGATCATCGCCCAGGATAACGACCAGCCGGTGGTCCTGGACACCGACGATATGGCCACGGTCTTATCGGTGATGCAGGTCAAGGGCAGCACCACCGCCTTTGTCAAGGGGGCGGAGGGCCGCTACCTGGGGGTGCTGTCGTTAGAGGATGTGGCCGGGGCTAAAGCGGGCCAGGCCGATATCAGTTCGATGCTTAACAACTTTCCGGTAGTTTACAGCGATACCAAGCTGGAAGAGCTGATTCCCCTGACCGTCACCACCGATGCACCCTTTCCGGTGGTGGACAAAGCCCACAAACTGCTGGGTGCGGTGAATCGCACCGTCGTGATGATGGCTGTCGGCGGGAAAGAGCAGGCACAGAGCAATGGCTAAAGATGACCGGGGACGGAAGACCGATAACCGGGTATTTGTCCCCGGTCTATTTTCGGAGGGGTAGAAATGGTCAATCTTCAACGCCTGAACAGCTATTTTGAACTGCGCAAGCGGGATTGGTGGATTTTGGGCGCAACCGTGGCCCTCATTCTGCTGGTGCTGCTGCTCAATGTCATGCCCTTTGAAATCGGCGCTTTTCCCGCCGAGTGGAACCTGGGGTTGCGCCAGCCCATTGACGCCCTGCAAAGCTGGATCATCGGCAATCGGGCCGCCAGCCCGCTCTTTGTCTATTTTTTTGATCCCCTCAGCGATGCCATTGACATCGGCATTCGGGCCATCGAAGGCTTTTTATTGTGGCTGCCCTGGCCTGTCTTGCTGGGCGGAATTTTTCTGTTGGGGCAAAAATTGGGTGGACTGCGCCTGGCGCTGCTTTCGCTGCTGGGGTTTTTGTATATGGGGCTGGTCGGGTTGTGGGAAGAAAGCATGCAAACCCTGGCCCTGATGGGCGTCTCGGTGATGATTGCCCTGCTCATCGGTATTCCCTTGGGTATTTTGGCGGCGCGTTTCCCCCGCTTTGAGGCTTTTCTGCGGCCCATTCTCGACGCCATGCAAACGATGCCGGCCTTTGTCTACCTGATCCCGGTGCTGCTGCTCTTTGGGGTGGCCCGTGTGCCCAGCGTGGTGGCAACGGTGATCTATGCTTTGCCGCCGGCTATTCGGCTGACCTGCCTGGGCATTCAGCAGGTGCCTAAGGCTACCATCGAGGCGGCGACGGCCTTTGGGTCAACCAAACGGCAAATACTCTTCAAAGTGCAGTTGCCGTTGGCTATGCCGGCCATTATTGTCGGGATCAACCAGACGATTATGATGGCGCTCGGCATTGTGGTAATCGCCGCTTTAATTGGGGCCGGCGGCTTGGGGCGTGAGGTGTTGGTGGCCTTGCAGCGCCTCCAGGTGGGCCAGGGTTTGGAAGCAGGTCTGGCGATTGTATTTATGGCTATCGTCCTGGATCGGCTCAGCCAGGCGGCCAGCAAAACCGAATTTGTCAACCGGCCGCAGCAGGGCCACGACTTTAAATTATTTCCGGCCAAACTGGCCCGGTTCGATCTGATCTGGTCCTTGGAAAAGGGGTTGGATAAACTCTATGCCGCCTTCACAAGTCTGGCCAAAGCGGTTGCTACCGGCCTGGCCGCCCTGATTAGCCCACTCGCGCGCACCCTGGGCCAGAAAAATGCCGCCGAAACCATCCCCGGCCTGCTGCGAACCTACGCTTTTGGGCTAACAGCGATCCTTTTTTTGTTGATCCTGCTGCTGGTGTGCAATTTTGTTCCCGGCATGCGCCAATTTCCGGAATCGTGGCACGTCTCGCTGCGCGGGCCGGTGGATACCGCCGTAGCCTGGTCGCGTGACAATCTCTATCGCATCGGCGATTTGCCCATTGGGACCGGCCCCCTGAGCGATTTTATTACCCTTTACCTGCTCAATCCGCTGCGGCTCTTTCTCCAGCAAACGCTGCCCTGGGCTATTGTTATCCTGGCCGTCGCCCTGCTGGCTCAGGCTACGGTCGGCTGGCGGCTGGCCTTGTTTACCGCCATCGGCATGTTTGTAATTGGCTTGTTGGGCATGTGGGAGCACGCCATGGATACCCTGAGTCAAACCGCCGTCGCGGTGGTGGTCGCCTTGATCATTGCCATTCCGGTGGGTATTCTGGCTTCGCGCAGCGATACATTTGCCGCCTTCCTGCGCCCCATCCTGGACACTTTGCAAACGATCCCACCTTTTATTTACCTGGTTCCGGTGATCATGCTGTTCAACGTCGGGCGGGTGCCGGGGATTATTGCTTCGGTGTTGTACGCGCTGCCCCCGGCCATCCGGTTGACCAACCTGGGCATCCGCGAAGTGCCGGGCCAGACCATCGAAGCGGCCCGCGCTTTTGGCTCCACCCCGGCCCAGATGTTGTTCAAAGTGCAGCTCCCCCTGGCTCTGCCCTCGATCATGGTCGGAGTTAACCAGACGATTATGATGGTGCTGTCCATGGTTATTATCGCCGGGCTGGTTGGCGGCGGCGGGCTGGGCCTGGAAACCGTTATCGGCCTGGCCAAAAATCAAACCGGGCGCGGCGTCGAGGCCGGGCTGGCGATTGTCATTTTAGCCATCGTGATTGATCGGATTACTCAGGCTTGGGGCAAAAAGCAGGAAGCCGGCGGGCAGGGAGGACATTCAACGTTCAAACGTTGAACGTTGAACGTTGAACCTCAGTCCCCCATACACGTCCCCAGCCGCCGGGCGCTGTCGAGCCAGGGATGGTCGAGCGGCACGGTTTTGCGCTTGCCGACCACCTCTTCCAGGGGCACCGGCTCAGCACCTTCGCCGCGGGCGGCGACCATCACCCCCGAAACACCCTCGTTAATTAAAGTAGCGCAGGCCGTCCCCAGACGGCTGGCCAGCAGCCGGTCCCCCGCCGAAGGGGTTCCACCGCGCTGAACGTGGCCCAGAATCGTTACCCGCGACTCCAGGCCGGTCAGTTCTTCCAGCCGCTGTGACAGGCGGATCGTCCCATTGGCCTGCCGGTTGACAAGTTCAAGCAGTTCGGCGGAGGCTTTTTTCTTCTCTTCCTTCTTTTTGGCGTTGGCTTTCTTTTCCTCGGCGGCCTGGAGCAAGGCCGCATCTTCTTTGGATTTAGCTCCCTCGGAAATGGCGATAATGCTAAAGCCTTTGTCACTGTGGCTGCGACGGCGAATGGCTTCGGCCACTTTGTGAATGTCATAGGGAATTTCGGGGATCAAAATCACGTCTGCTCCGCCGGCAATACCGGCCCCCAGGGCCAACCAGCCGGCATTGTGGCCCATCAACTCGACCACAATAATGCGGTGGTGGCTGTGAGCGGTGCTGTGCAGCCGGTCAATGGCCTCGGTGGCGATGCCCAGGGCGGTATCAAAGCCAAAGGTAATATCGGTTTTGGCGACGTCGTTGTCAATGGTTTTGGGTAGGGTAACGATATTTAGCCCTTTTTTGAGCAGAGTCAGCGCGTTTTTTTGAGTTCCCCCGCCGCCTAAACAGACCAGAGCATCTAATTGATGTTTGCGATAATTTTCTACCATCAAATCGGTCATATCCAACATCTGGCCGGCCATCGGCATTTTTTCAGGCTTGTCGCGGCTGGTACCCAGAATGGTTCCACCGATGGTCAAAATACCGGACAAAGCCGGGCCATCCAGCCGCACCGTTCGATTTTCCATCAAGCCGCGGAAGCCGTCACGGAAACCGATCACTTGCATACCAAACGAGTTTTGGGCAGCTTTGCCAATACCCCGAATGGCCGCGTTCAAGCCGGGGCTGTCGCCGCCGGCAGTTAAAATCCCGATAAATTTGGTCATACATCCTTCCTTTGAAAATAGCTATCATGTCACTGCGAGCCGTAGGCGAAGCAGTCTCCACTCCGGCGCGGGGGATTGCTTCGGCCGTTCGGCTGAGATCACACCCCTTTGGGCGTCCCCGAAGGAGGGAAAGGGCGCGACGAAGACTCGCAATGACATTGGTTCAAAACAAAACCCTCAGGCCGGGCCGGGACTGAGGGTTTTTTCAGAAACTCACTTTAATGGGCTAAACTCAGTAGCTCCAAATTTGAGGAGCCAGCATGCCCACGTGCGGCTCCGTTCGGCCCGTGGGCGTGCCTCACTCCTCGAAAATTGGATCTACTGAAACTATACGGACAATCTCAGGGCAACCAGGCTTTCCACTTATCTTCATTTTTGCCCAGCCAATCACGGGCGGCCTCTTCAGCCGTCTTACCGTTGGTATCCACATCGGCAATCATCGTCACCTGGTCGTCGGTGGAGTAGTTCATTTTGGAAAGTAATTGATAAGCATCAGGCGCTTTGTTTTTCAGGTCGGCCCACACGATTTTGAACAAAACGTCGGTGGGATAATCGCAATCTACGCCGCCGGCCTCGGCTTTGGCGTAACACTCCTCGGTGTGTTCGGGGAGAGTCACGTTGGTCATATCGTATTTGGCAAAAGCAGAGTGGGGTTTGTAGAAGTAAATCAAGATAGGTTCTTTGCGGCTGTAAACACTGTCAACCGCCGCCAGAATGGCCTGCTCGGAACCGGCATAGACCACTTGAAAATTCAAGCCCAAGTTTTTGATAATCTGCTCGTCATATTGCACCCAGCTTGGGTCGCCGCCCAGAAATTGGCCCTTGTCCCCGGTTTCAGCCGTTTTGAACAAGGCCGCATTCTCCGGGTCTTTGAAACCTTCCCAGGTGGCCAATTCAGGATGTTCTTCTAACATGTAGGTGGGAATATACCAGCCAATCTTACCGACTACCCCCAATTCCCCGGCCTTTTCGACCACCTTTTGATCGTCAATGTACTGTTTGACATTCTCGGCGTGTCCCGAAGGCCACACTTCCAGGCTGGCCGACAGGTCGCCGGTGGCCAGCGCCGGCCACTGGGCGTTTTCATCAATAGTTACGTTTTCGACGGTATAGCCGAGTTGTTCTTGCAGCAGAATTTTGGCGACAGCCACATTGACCGATGAGCCGGTCCAGGGATTTTCGGCCAACTTGATGGTGATTTTTTCGCCACTGGGCGCGGCCTGCTCGGCTTCTGCTTCCGCAGGCGCAGCTTCTTCCTGAGCGGGCGCGGCTTCCTCTTTGGCCGGTTCTGCTGCGGGTTGAGCGCCCCCACAGGCAACCATTACCAGCACTATCACCGCCAGCAGTATGGTCAAAAACAGCCCCTTGAGATACTTTTTGTTCATCATCTCCTCCTTAGATAAATTTTAATGGATTGATTATAACTGCTCAACCATGTGCCCCTTATCTTAGGCGAGTATAACACCGACCCCCACGGCTGTCAAACAATTTGACATTCACCCGAATCTTACTATACTCTGAATACTTCATATATTACTAATATATCAGCCCAGTCGCAAATTTAGATAGTTAAGCTTTTACGATGCTGCCTGCAACGCTACTGACTGCTTCGCGCCAGCAGCGAGTTAATCATGACTCGCGCAGCGAAGCAGCCTACCGGACCATCAAAGAAAAAATAGTCACCCTGGCACTACCCCCGGCCAGCTTGCTCAATGAAGCTGAGCTGATGGCCGAATTGGGCCTGGGCCGCACGCCCGTCCGTGAGGCCCTGCAACGCCTGGCCCTGGAAAACCTGGTCATTATTCTGCCACGCCGGGGCACTATTGTGGCCGATTTGAACATGAGCGACTTGCAGAAAATTTTCGAAATGCGCCTCGAACTAGAAGTCTACACCGTCCGGCTGGCAGCCGAACGGGCCACCTCGGCCCAGGTGGCCGAAATGGAAGCGCTCTTGGCCAATTCCGACGAAATCATCCGGCAGGGCGACTATCACCAGTTAATGCGCCTCGATCACCAAGCTCACCAATTGCTGGCCCAGGCGGCCCATAATGAATTTTTAGCCGAAACTTTGGAGCGCCTGTACACCCACGGGCTGCGCTTGTGGTACATTTCGCTCCACAAAGTTAGCCGTCTGTCAGAAGCCATTGCCGAACACCGGGATATTATTGCCGCCATCAAAGCGGGGGACGGTCAACACGCCGCCGAAATTATGCGGACGCACATCACCGATTTCCAGACCCAATTAACTGCTGCGTTATAGTTGGTTATACTTTGCACGGATACAAACTGCGTTTTTCTACACTGGCAAAAAGCTCAGTTTGTGCCTGCGGACAGTATAGAAGGTTAAAAGTTACAAGTAGCAAGGTCTCAGAGCCAGGCCCCTTGCAGGTAATTTTCGGCGGTCGGCGGTCAGCCGTCGGCGGTCGTATGTACGAAGGAGCATCCGATGACTGATCGAGAACGTCGTTCGAGCCGCCGCGAGGAACGCCGGGCGCGGGCCGGAACTCAGCCTGTCAGCGCAGTCAAACCGTTGGTTAATACGCTGCCCCTGACCGAAGTGCTCTCCCCCGAAGGGGTCGAGGCCATTCACCGCGCCTCGATGCGCCTGCTGCAAGACCCCGGCATCCTGGTGATTGATTATCCCCCCGCCCGCGAAACCTTTAAGGCCAATGGTGCTAAAGTTGAAGGCGAGTTGGTGCGGATTGACGAAGACACCCTGCTGCACTTTGTCCGCCAGGCCCCGGCCACCTTTACCCAACTGGCCCGCAACCCGGCCAACAGTTTGAACTTTGGCGGGCGCACCACCATTTTTGCGCCGGTGTACGGCCCGCCTTTTGTCGGCGATTACGACCGGGGCCGCCGCGAAGCCACTATCGAAGATTTTCGCAACTTTGCCAGGCTGACCTATATGGCCCCGCACCTGCATCACAACGGCGGCACCCTGGTTGAGCCAAACGACATTGATGTCAAAGAGCGCCACCTTGATATGCTGCTGGCCCATATCACCCTCAGCGATAAATGTTTTATGGGCAGCGTCACCCACGCCGAAAATGCCCGCGACACCGTCATCATGTCAGAAATCCTGTTTGGCGCGGAGGCTATCCGCGAAAATCCGGCCACCCTGTCCCTCATCAATGCTTCCAGCCCGCTGCGCTTCGACGACCGTATGTTTGGGGCGCTGGAAGTGTATGCCAGGGCCAAACAAGCGGTGCTGGTCACGCCTTTCCTTATCGCCGGGGCGATGTCGCCCAGCACCATGGCGGCCACGCTGGCCCAGCAAAACGCCGAAGCCCTGTTTGGCATCTGCTACGCCCAGATGCTCAATCCCGGCACACCCTGCATTTACGGCTCGTTTCTGGCGAATATTGACATGCGCAGCGGCGCGCCCTGCTTCGGCACCCCTGAAAATGCCCTGGCCCTTTACGCCGGGGCGCAGATGGCCCGCCATTACAACCTGCCCTACCGTTCCGGCGGTAACTTTACCGCCTCGCGCATCCCCGATGCCCAGGCCGGCTATGAGTCCGCCGGCACCTTCTGGCCGACCGTCCAGGCGGGGGTCAATTTTGTATTGCACGCCGCCGGCTGGCTGGAAGGTGGGCTGATCGCCGGCTATGAAAAGTTTATCCTCGATCTGGAAATGTGCGGCATGATGGCCCGTTACGTCAATGGCATTGGCCTGACCGACGATGATTTTGCCTGGGACGCCTACGCCGAAGTTGGGCCGGGGCAGCACTTTCTGGGGGCGCAGCACACCATGCGCCACTACGAAACCGCTTTTTACCAACACACCGTTTTTAATATGGACAATTACGAAAAGTGGGAAGAAGAAGGCAAGCAGGACACCTACAAACGGGCCAACGCCGTCTGGAAGCGCATGCTCAAAGAGTACGAAGCCCCCACCCTCGATCCGGCTATCGCCGAGGAACTAACCGCCTTCGCCGAACATCGCCGCGCCGAGATTCGCGCCGGCAAACCGCGCTCGGAGTGGAACGGTAGAAGATTAGAACGCAGATGACGCAGATCCGCGCTGATTTTCGCTGATTTTTTGGGTTAAGAGGGTCAATGACATGAGTTATAAACACAGCGAGCTTACCAGGGAAATCATTAATGCGTTTTATCAAGTTTATAACACACTTGGTTATGGTTTTTTAGAAAAAGTTTATCAAAATGCTTTGGCCCACAAATTGACCAAGCGTGGTTATACTGTGTCGTCAAATGTAGCCATTAAGATTTACTACGATAATGTTGTGGTGGGTGAGTATTTTGCAGACCTGGTAATTAATGAGGTGGTCATTCTGGAATTAAAAGCTGTGGAAAACATTACCGACCAACATGAAGCGCAACTCCTTAATTACCTAAAAGCCACTAAAATTGATGTGGGCCTTATTCTCAACTTCGGTTCCAAGCCACAGGTAGTTCGTAAAATCTACGAAACAGCCCGTCACAATAAACAAAAATAAAAAATCTGCGCAGATCAGCGTGCATCCGCGTCATCTGCGTTCAATTGTTATCCAGCTTACCCAGTTCTCAAGGAGTATCCATGACCAACATCCGCAGTTTTGAAATTCCAACCGTAATGAAACATGGCCTGGGAGCCATCAACGCCCTGGCCGACGAAGCCAAAGCACTGGGGATGAAACGTCCCCTGATTGTCACCGACCCCGGCGTGGTCAAAGCGGGCTTGCTTGACCGGACAATCAAGCCTTTGCAAGCGGCCAATCTCGATTACGTCGTTTTTGACAAGGTCGTTCCCAACCCGCCGATTGCCCTGGTGGATGAGGCGGCCGACATCTACCGGCGTGAGGATTGCGACGGCCTGATTGGGCTGGGCGGTGGCAGTTCGATGGATACAGCCAAATCCGTTGGCGTAGTGGCGGCCAACGGCGGTTCTATTCTAGATTACGAATGGGCCAACCCGCAGCCGATCAAAAAACGTATCCCGCCGACCATCTGCATCCCAACCACTGCCGGCACCGGCAGCGAAGTCACCCTGTGGGCGGTCATCACCGACCCGCAGCGCAAAATCAAATTTAATGTCGGTGGGACGGCCCTGATTGGGGCGTGGCTGGCCCTAATTGACCCGGAACTGACCTTTGACCTGCCGCCGGCTGTCACCGCCGCCACCGGCATGGATGCGCTGGCCCACGCCATCGAATGTTACACCTGCGCCTATGCCCAACCCCTACCCGATTCGGTGGCGCTGCTGGCCATGGAGTACGTCGGCCAGTATTTGCGGGTCGCCTTTGCCCAGGGCCGCAACGCCGACGCGCGTTACAAAATGAGCATGGCCGCCATGCTGGGCGCGCTGGCTTACGGCACCGAAAGCGCCGGCGCGGCCCATGCTATGAGCCAATCCGCCGGAGGCGTCCACAATGTCCCGCACGGTGCGCTGACCGGGCGGCTGCTCGGCCCGGTGATGGAGTACAATTACCTGGGCGAGCCGCACAAATTTGCCCGGATTGCCCAGGCCCTCGGCGAGGACATTCGCGGTCTGAGCGTCTGGCAGGCGGCGGAAAAAGCGGTCGAAGCGGTTATGCGGCTGACAGAGGATGTTGAACTGCCCACTCTGCAAGAACTGGGTTTCCACGAGGACGAAATCCCCATGCTGGCCGAAATCGCCTTCCAGGACCCGCAGACCATCGGCAATCCGCGTGATTTGAGCGTACAGAGTTATGTCCAGATTTGGCGGCGCACCTTTGAGATGGGGAAATGAGGGGAAGGGTTAAACGGCAAACGGAATCGGTGGTTTTTCCACTGAAGTGCCAGGCACAGTTTCGGCTAATGAGGGTGTGTAATTCTTGAACCGTCCATAAGTGTCTCTGGCTCTTTTATTATGGCAGTTTAGTTGCCATTATATCATAATAAAGTAGCTGGCCCAAAACTTTTTCTCAGACAAAAGGGAGCATCCAAAAATGCCAGAACGTCGAACCCCCTTCTATGATTACCATCTCCGCGCCGCCGGCCAACTGGTCAAAGGCGGCGGGGATTTCATGTTCCCCCTCTCCTACACCTCGCCGGTGGAGGAACACCTGAACACCCGCACCAATGTGGGCATGCAAGACCTCTCGACGATGGGCGAGGTGGACATCAAAGGGCCGGGCGCGGAGCGGCTGATCAACCACCTGCTGGTCAACGAAATCCGCGATATGGAACCCGGCCAGGTACGTTACTCGACCATGTGCAACGAGTTCGGCGGGGTAGTGGACGATATTACCGTCTACAAATTCCACGACGAGCATTTTATGATTGTCACCAGTTCCGGCCCGCGCAAAAAAACCGCCCGCTGGATTGCCGACCACGCCATCGGCACGGGCACGTATGTGACCGACATCACCGCCTCGGTGGCTTTGCCGGTGGTGCAGGGGCCGCGCTCGCGGGCCTTTCTCAAAACCGTCGCTAAAGACGTTGACCTGGACTCGCTCAAATTTTTCCGCTTTGTCCCGGCGACCATCAACAGCACCGAACTGCTGCTCTCCCGCTCCGGCTACACCGGCGAATTGGGCTTTGAACTCTACACCCCCGCCGAAGAGGCCGGCGCGCTGTGGGAATATCTGCTGCAAACGGGACGTGCCTTTGGTCTGCTGCCTTACGGGGTAGTGGCTATGCAAAGCCTGCGTTTGGAAAAGGCGCTGGTGCTTTACGGCAACGACGTCAACGAAAACTACACCCCCTTCCACGTTGGGCTGGATGGCTGGATTCGCTTCGACAAGCGCGATTTTATGGGGCGCGAGGCCCTGCTGCGGGTGCAGGACCAAGGCTTGACCGAACGCTGGGTCGGCTTGACCCTCGACAGCCCGCTGCCGGCCTCCTACCGGGATAAAATCTACGCCGTGCGCGATGTGGGCACGTTCCGCGAAAAGATGTTCAGCGGCAGCGAGGCCCAGGGCTACAAACAAACCGTTACCCCCGGCGCGGAAATCGGCTACATCACCTACAGCGCCCGCGGCCACTCGGTCGGCAAAATGTTGGCGATGGCCTACGTTCGCACCGAATATACCTGGCCTGGCTGCAACCTGGTGGTAGACATCGGCGGCCGGCTAACCCTGGCCAAAGTCACACCGACTCCTTTCTTTGACCCGCAGGGCGCGCGCATGCGAGCCAAACCCCAGGATGATGCGACTCAAGCCGCGCCTCAGTCGGTCACCGCCCCACCCCCACCCCCCGCCGACGCCCCACCTCGCTCGCCCGAAGAAGACGCCCCCCCGCCGGATCGCTCGGAGGAAACGCCGCCGACTTCAACGGAATCTCCCACCGAGGATGAAGAAAAAAGTTCTCGGCGTGGCTCAAGGCCATCGGCATAATCAAAGGAAAGTTGCGTTATGAATCATTCACGAACCAAGCAAGGCAATTTTCATCCTTCATCCTTCCGCCCTCAGCCTTCCTTTAACCCTCTGACCAAGCATTTCAACACCATCGTCATCGGTATTGGCGGCATGGGCAGTGTGACCTGCTATGAGTTAGCCAAACGCGGCAAGCGGGTGCTGGGGCTGGAACGTTTCGACATTCCCCACGATATGGGGTCGTCGCACGGTTACACCCGCATTATCCGCCTGGCTTATTACGAGCATCCTTCCTATGTTATGCTGCTTCGCCGGGCCTACGAACTGTGGCGGGCCATTGAGGCCAAGACCGGTGAGAAGCTGCTCCACATCACCGGCTCGCTCGACGCCGGCCCCTCGGACAGTTGGGTTTTCAAAGGTTCGCTGCAATCATGCCTGGAGCACGACCTGCCGCACGAGGTATTGACCGGGCGAGAAATCAACGAGCGCTTTCCCGGCTACCGGCTGCCCTTTGAAACCATGGCCGTCCTCCAGCCCGAAGGCGGTTTTTTGGAGCCGGAACGCTGCATTGTAACCTACGTGATGGCCGCGATGGCAGCCGGGGCTGAGATTCACGGACGAGAGCGGGTGATCGAGTGGGAACCGCTGGGCGAAGGCGTCCGCGTTGTCACCGAGCGCGAGGTCTATACCGCCGACCGGCTGGTGATTACCGCCGGGGCCTGGAACGACCAGATGATGCCCTTTCTGCGCGGGCTGGCTATCCCGGAACGGCAGGTTTTGGCCTGGCTCCAACCCACCCGCCCGGAATATTTTACCCCGGCCCGTTTTCCGGTGTTCAACCTGCTGGTAGACGAAGGCCGCTACTACGGTTTTCCGGTCCACGCCGTGCCCGGTTTTAAGTTTGGCATGTACCACCATTTTCAGGAAACCGCCCCTGCCGAACAGATGGAACGCGAGCCGCGCCCCGACGATGACGCCGCCCTGCGCGAATTTGCCGCCCGCTACTTCCCCGAAGGCTGCGGCCCGACCATGTCGCTCAAAAGCTGCATGTTCACCAACTCGCCCGATAAGCATTTTATCATTGACCTGCACCCCACCTACCCCCAGATCAGTTTTGCCTCGGCCTGTTCCGGCCACGGCTTCAAATTCGCCAGCGTCATCGGCGAAATCCTGGCCGATCTGGCCGAGCGCGGCGAGACGCGGCACAATATCGAGTTTTTCCGGCTGGGCCGGTTCACCGGCCAAGACCGAAGACCCATTCGACAAGCTCAGGGCGGGCCGGGGACGGGAGACCGGCACTCTATAACTCCCCGGTCCCCGGTCCCTGGTGCCCGATCCCTTTCCGGCGGTCACTTGGATGGCCGTGTTTCCACGTTAGCGGAGACGGGCAGGGGGGCTATCCGGCCGTTTTGGTAATCTGTCCATCATCTCGCCCGGTTTTGTGGTAAAATGAAAGGGTGGGTTTCAAGTTTGCCAATTATCGGGAGAAAAGGAGTGGTACTTAAGTGGATAGTTTGTCCGACCAATCCTATTGGACCCTATCGTCATGTTGTCCTTGTCTTCATCACCAGCCGGATCCCGGCAAATCTTTTGGACACGGATTTGGTAATTGATACCCATGATGCCGGCTTTGCTGTTACGGGTTTACGAGTTTCATCAACTTTACAGCTACACCGCCTGATGACAGCGACAACCTCATTCCTACAGCGGGAACTTGGCGAGTTATCCCCAAATATGCAAGTCCAAGTTGCCGACCGGCTCAAAAATCTATTTGGCCTCAAGTAAAAGGAGAGAAACCCATGCAAACCAAAGCACGTCTCGTCATCATTGGCGCAGGGATTGTGGGCTGTAGCACGGCCTATCACCTGGCCCAAAAGGGCTGGCGCGACATTGTGGTGCTGGACCAAAACTCATTATTTGAAACCGGCGGCTCGACCTCGCACGCGCCGGGGCTGATTTTTCAAACCAACAGTTCGCGCATGATGTGTGAATTTGCCCAGTACACGGTGCAGCTTCTCGGCAGCCTCCACACCGAGGCCAAACCGACCTGGTATTCGGTCGGCAGCATCGAAATCGCCTATACCCCGGAACGGCTGACCGACTTGCACCGACGTAAAGGTTGGGCCGCCTCGTATGGGCTGGCCGGGCGGGTCATTACCTCGGAAGAAGTCGCCGCAATGGTCCCGCTGATTGACCCGCGCAAAATTCACGGCGGCTATTATGTCCCCACCGACGGCGACGCCAAAGCCATCAATGCCGTGACCGAGTTGGCCCGGTTGGCCTCCGCCGAGGGCGCGGTCAATTTCTACGGCAACGTTCCTGTGACCGACGTCGAGTTTCAAACCCACAAGGGGCACATCACCGCTGTGGTCACACCCCAGGGCCGGATTGAAACCGAGCAGGTGCTGCTCTGCACCAACATCTGGGGGCCGGTTTTGGGCGATAAGGTGGGGGTCAAAATCCCGCTCATGGCGGTCGAACATCTGTATACCATCACCACCCCCTTGCCGGAACTGGCCGGTGAAACCCGCGAAGTGGTCCATCCCATTTTGCGCGAACAGGACCACGCCATGTATTACCGCCAGCATTTTGACAAGTATGGGATTGGCTCCTACCAGCACACGCCGCTTCTGGTTGACCCCTATCAGGTAGGCCAAACGGCCATGCGTGATTTCACCCCCGAACATTACGGCCCGGCCCGCGAATCAACCGGCGAAATTATGCCGCCGCTCAAAAATGTTCAGTTGACCACCCAATTCAACGGCATGTTTGCCTTTACCATTGATGGCATGCCGATTATGGGCGAGGCGGTTCAGCTCAAAGGCTTCTGGACGGCGGTCGGCGTGTGGGTGACGCACTCCGGCGGCGTCGGGCGGGCTATGGCCGAGTGGCTGGTCGAGGGCGCGCCCCCCATTGACACCCGCGAAGCCGACATCAACCGCTTCCACAGCCACGCCACCACCAAAGCCTATATTATGGACCGCTGCTTCAGCCAGTACGACGAAGTTTACGACATCATTCACCCCTTACAGCAGATGGAAAAGCCGCGCAACTTGCGCCTCAGCCCTTTTTATCCCCGCTTGCAGGAACAGCAGGGCGTCTTTTTTGAGGCCGTTGGTTGGGAGCGGCCGCAATGGCTCGAAGCCAACGCCGGGCTGGTCGAAGAGTACGAAATTCCGTCGCGCTCCGGCTGGGCCGCCCGCTACTGGTCGCCCATCCAGGGCGGCGAGCATCGAGCTACCCGTGAGCGGGTTGCTATGTACGACTTGACTGCCTTCACCAAGTTGGAGGTCTCCGGTTCCGGCGCGCTGGACTTTTTGCAATATGTGGCGGCCAACCAGATGGACATGCCTATCGGCAAAGTGGTCTACACCTCGCTGCTCAACCAGAACGGCGGCATCAAGTGTGATTTGACCATCACCCGCCTGGCCCCCGACCGCTTCTGGGTGCTGACCGGCGGCGGCATGGGTATGCTCGATTTGGCCTGGCTGCGCCAGCACGTCCCCAGCGATGGGGCGGTGGAGATTGCGGATGTGACCTCCAAATATTGCAATATTGGGCTGTGGGGACCAAAGGCGCGGGCGGTGCTGCAAAAAGTCTGCCACGAGGATGTGTCCAACGAGGGCTTTCCCTATTTCACGGCCAAGCACCTGACCATCGGCTATGTGCCGGCGCTGGCCCTGCGCGTCTCCTATGTCGGCGAATTGGGCTGGGAAATCTACGCCCTGACCGAATACGGCCTGAAATTGTGGGATGCTCTGTGGGCCGCCGGGCAGGAGTTCGGGATTATTGCCGGCGGTTTTGGTGCGTTTGACTCACTGCGGCTGGAAAAGGGTTATCGCTCCTGGGGGGCCGACATCCACACCGATTACAACCCCTACGAGGCCGGCCTCGGCTGGACGGTCAAGCTGGACAAGGGTGATTTTCTGGGCCGCGAGGCGCTGCTACGGATCAAGGAAGCCGGGATTAGCCGCAAGCTGTGCTGCATGACCCTCGATGACCCCACCGCCGTGATGATGGGCAAAGAACCCATCTACCACAACGGCGAGAAGTTGGGCTATGTGACCAGCGCCAATTACGGCTACTCGGTCAGCAAGTTTATTGTCTACGGCTACCTGCCCCTGGTCCACGCTGCCGAGGGGAGTAAGGTTGAGATTGAGTATTTCGGTCAGCGTTACGCGGCTACTGTTACCAGAGAGCCGCTGTACGACCCGAAGAATGAAAAGCTAAAAGCATAACTCTCACAGCTCAAATTCCGGCAGCGGCGCGTCAAAATCGGGCGCAATGGTCACCTGACCGGCATCATTGCCGGGAACGCGGCGAGGGGGCGCTTCGACAATGGGCTGTCCGGCTTTAGCGATAATAATCTGTTCACCCTGCATCACCCTTTCCAGCAACTTAGATAGATGCGTTTTAGCCTGATCAATATTGACCGTAGTAGGCATCCTAAAACCCTCCAAATAGCTTTGCCGGAGTCCAAAAGCATAGCTTTTGGACTCCATTTTCAGAAGAAAAATAGACTGAGTCATAAACTAAGTCAAGTAATGTGATGCAGCAAAAACTTGGCCTCCTCACTGCCCGGCTTGGCCCGCGTCGCAGTTTGCAAAACTGGTTTTTTCTTACCCTGGGTGCGTTTCTCCAAATTCTCAATGTAGACATTTTTCTGGCCCCGGCCCAGCTTTCCCCCGGCGGTGTAACCGGCCTGGCCATCATCGTCAATCACTTCACCGACTGGCCGATTGGCATGGTTATGATGGCCCTGAATATTCCCATGTTGTTCCTGGGCTATCGTTACCTGGGCGGGTTTCGGTTTCTGGTCAATACACTGTACGTGGTGCTGCTGATTAACCTGGGCGTGGACTTTATGGCCCGCTGGCTGC
Source organism: Anaerolineae bacterium (assembly GCA_023151115.1). Next base: position 125,328 of record JAKLJP010000012.1, on the reverse strand, counting down.
CACGCGGTATCACCGACGATGTGCTGCTCAACGCTTTGTACGGGGCCGTGCTGGGCGGCATCGCCACCGGCCTGATTTACCGGGGACGCGGCACCACCGCCGGGTCGGGGGTGATTTCGCGGGTGTTGCAGATAAAAACGGGGATTCCCATCAGCCAGCTTTACATCATGACCGACGGCGGGATTATTCTGCTGGCCGGGTTGGTTTTTGGCTGGGAAAAGGCTTTGTATGCGCTGCTGGCTCTGTTTTTGTGGGGCGTGGTAGCCGATTACGTACTGGAAGGCCCCAGCGTGGTTCGAACCGTCTTCATTGTCACCGACCTGGCAGAAGAAGTGGCCCAGGCGCTGCTAACCCGCTTACAAATTGGGGTGACGGCCTGGCCGGCGCAAGGTAAATTTACCCACACCGAGCACACCGTGCTGTTTTGCAGTGTCAACCGGCCCGAAGTGAACGAACTCCGGGCCATTGTAACCGAAGTTGACCCCCACGCTTTTATAGTCATCGGCCACGGCCACCAGACCAGCGGGGGCGTACTGCACCCCGTCTCCTCCAAAGCACCCAAAAAGTAGCCCCACTTTTTTATCAAAATGCCTCTTGACAAAACATGAAAAATAGAGTATCCTGTATTTAGGTGTATATACACCTAATAAGCGTAATTTATGAACAACCTCGATTTAGCTCAATGCCAGCGATGTGCTGGTTTTAATCTCCGTCGGGCTACCCGGGCCATTAGCCGGCTATACGATGAAATTTTACGGCCCAGTGGTCTGCAAGCTACCCAGTATAGCCTGCTGGTCACCATTGCCGTGGCCGGGCCGGCCCCCATCAACCAGATCGCTGATCTCCAGGTGATGGACCGGACCACCCTGACCCGTAACCTCAAACCTCTCGAAAAAAAGGGGTTGATTGAGATTATGCCGGGTGAGGATCAGCGCACCCGTTTGGTTGCCCTAACCGATTTGGGCCAGGAAACTCTGGCCCAGGCGTTCCCTCTATGGCAGCAGGCTCACACTCGCGTTACCAAAATGTTGGGTACAGATCGGTTCAATTCTCTGCTGGGAGATTTGTCTGCCCTGGTAGAATTGGCCGGTTAAATATATTTTTTACCAATTAGGTGTATATACACTTAATTTTGGGGACTACCAGAAACTCAGGCAACTTTAAGAAAATTATTTAAGAAAGGAATCTAACATTGGACTCACCAAAAGTTATCTTAATCGCCGGCAGCAGCAGCTTTGGCCGTTTAACGAGGGAAACGCCGGTCCGTAGAGGACATAGGGTTTTTGCTTTGATGCGGGATATTGCCGGGCGTAAGGGCGGGACGCGGACTGAGTTGATCAGCTTAGCCGAGAAAGAAGGGCTGCCCCTGGGAATGATCGAGCTTGATGTGACGAATGAGACTTCAATAGGTCAGTGTGAGGTTATGGAACAATTTAGCCTGGTCGAGTCAGCCTCATGACAACCTTAAATGAACATCCTACCGTTAAACAGTTTTGGGAGATCCAGGAAGGGCAGGCCATTTTGGTCCGCCCGCCTCTTGAAGCCGCCTGGTTGCGTCAACTTTGTCTTGACGCCGGCGCGGATGACGTGGGTTTTGTGGAGATTGACCGGCCAGAAATTGCCAGTCAGCGCGATGAAATTCTGAGCGTTTTTCCGCAAACTAAAACACTGATCAGCTTTGTCTGCCGTATGAATCGCGAGCCGATCCGTAACCCGGCCCGATCTCTGGCCAATCTGGAATTTCATCATACCGGCGATCATGTTACCGATGTAGGTCATAAAATTGTGGCTGCTTTAGAGCAGCAGGGGATTCGGGCCTTAAATTCGGCGGCGGGCTTTCCGATGGAAATGGATCGCTTTGGTAAAGCCTGGGTTGTTTCTCATAAACCTGTGGCTGTGGCCGCCGGGCTGGGGCAGATGGGCATCCATCGTAATGTTATCCACCCCAAGTTTGGTAATTTTATTCTGCTAGGCACCATTTTGCTGGAAGCAGAGGTAACGGCTTCCAACCAGCCGATCAACTATAACCCCTGCCTGGAGTGCAAACTGTGTGTAGCTGCCTGTCCGGTTGGGGCAATTGGCGCGGATGGTCATTTTAATTTCTCGGCCTGCTACACTCACAACTACCGCGAATTTATGGGTGGGTTTATTAATTGGGTGGAGAATATTGCCGACAGTAAAAACGCACAGGATTACCACCGCAAAGTGAGCCATGCCGAGTCGCAGTCTATGTGGCAGAGTCTTTCTTTTGGGGCTAACTATAAAGCGGCTTATTGTATGGCGGTCTGCCCGGCGGGCGAGGATGTCATCAGCCCCTTTCTGACCGATCGGAAAGGGTATTTACAGGAAGTGGTCAAGCCGTTGCAAGAAAAGCAGGAGACCGTTTTTGTAGTTCCCGGCTCGGATGCCGAAGCGTATGTGAGCCAGCGTTTTCCGCACAAACAGATCAAACGGGTGGGGAATGGTCTGCGCCCCCGCTCTATCGCCCAATTTCTGCGAGGGCTGCCGATTGCCTTTCAACGTGGACAGGCTGCCGGTCTCGACGCTACCTATCACTTTACTTTTACCGGTGATGAGGTCATCAAAGCCACAGTGGTCATTAGAGACAAAACTATCAGGGTGCAGGATGGACACGTAGGTACTGCCAACTTGCACCTCACCGCGGACAGCCGAACCTGGCTCAAATATCTGGCCAAGGAACAGCATATCATCTGGGGGCTACTGCGCCGAAAAATTCGAATTAAGGGATCACCCCGGTTGCTGCTGGCATTTGGACGCTGTTTTCCCTCGTAAAGCCGGGGCTTTGGTTAACGGCCTCGCCACCAATCCTTGCGCACGCGGGGGTCCATAAACTTGCCGGTGTCGCGGATGGCTACCTGAATTTCGACGCCGCGAGCGCGGCCAAGCGGCTGGAAGGGTTTCAGGGCCGGGAGTTGTCGCCGGCCTGCGGCGTTCATTTGATTGTACAGAGCTTGCAGCTTTGGCTCAACGCAAATCCCTTCGATTTGGATGGCGTAGCCGTTAACCACACTGTCTTCGCCGGTGTACTTGAGAGTAATCCGGTTGGGGTCGGCATAGAGCACCAGCACTTGATACCCCTGGCCGATATCGTAGCCGGCATTGGGCACATGGATGATTTCGCCCGGTTCGGTTTCAAAACCGGCCAGCGTAACCTCGTAATCGGTGATCGGTTCGCCACGTTTGCCGGGGCTGGGCAGCGGCTCCCAATTCCACTTATTGACGCTGTAAACGCTGGTCAATATGCCAGTGCGCTTGTCGGCAAAGAGGCCCGCCAACTGTGGGGCGCGATGATCGGTGGCCCCGGCCATATCAATTAAACTGAGTTTGCCCGCCGTAGGCGAATAACCGCGCAGGGCCAGGTTGAGGTCGGCGTGCTTGTCGGCGGGACGGTCGGCGGGTGGGCCGACGATAGGCAGTGTGCCATAACTGACGTTGGGAATCGGGGCGCACGGGTCTACGGTTGGTATAGGTGTAGGTGGTGGTGCGGGAGCGGGCGGCGCTGTTGGCGCAGGAGCAGACGGCGGAGTTACGGGAGTCGGAGGTGAGGGCGGAACAGGAGCGGGCGAAGGTGTTGGTGCGGGCGTGGGAGCAAGGGCAGGTGGAGGCGTTGGCGCAGGGGTGGGTGCGGCCAGCGGGGGGATAATCAGAACTTGCCCCACCCAGATGTGCCCTGGATCGCTCAGATTGTTGGCCTGTTGAATGAGCGGGTATTTGTAAGGGTCGCCATACATGGCGCGGGCAATTTTGCCCAGGGTGTCACCCTGCTGCACGGTGTAGGAGGTCGGCTGGCCGCTTGATCCCCCTTGAGCATAGGCGGCAATCAGGTCGGCCAGCACCTGTTCCAGTGTTTTGCCCTCCCGTTGAGCACGCCCCAAAACAGCCTGGTAGGTGGCGTCGTCCAGATTAAAGCTGAAATTTCTGACGGTCATTGAAAGTGCCTCCCCCGTAACATTATGTCAGGTTTGTTTCCATTATACCATACTCTTAAGAAAAGAGGAATCGACAAGACTTTTACGGAACACTCGCTTTCCGGGAGATGTGCTGGCGGTGGGCATCCAGCGTTAAGGTGAGGTGGTCATCCCGCAGGGCCTATCCCAGAAGTGATCAACAAAATCCGCGAGGCTCGCCCGGAGGTGGTCGGCATTTCCATGCGGCTGGGCGGCCTGCAGGTGGACAAGCTCATCGGCGAATTTATCGAACTGGAAGACTTTGCCTAGCACTGCACCCATAACCGGCAGGTAGAATAGTCCGATTACCTGGTCAAGCGCATCCGGCAGGTACACGAGCGGGAAGACCGGCCCATCATCCGGGCGCATATTGGCATTGCCGCCGAGACCATTGACCCAGCCGAGGAGGCCATCCACAAACTGGCCGAGGCCTACGCCTTTGAAACTGGAGGGGATGAAAATTATTTTTTAGCGCGCTGTTGTTGATAACGCTGAGTAACCCGCTTCCAGGCTGGACTGGGGGTTGGCGGCTGGAGCAGTTTGTGTTCGTCTTTACTCAAAGAATAAGCAAAGTCTTCAATCAAGACGCCGAAAGGATGTTCTGGCGATTTGGCCATCACTGGAACGCCCGTATTGATGGCGTTAATCAATAGATCCGAGGCAAAGGGGACGACCAGATTGATTGGATGTTTAAGGGCAGCTTCAATATCAGAGCGAGCTAGCGCATGATGTTGAAATGTCGAATTAAGAATCAAGAAGATGTTGTCGCGGGAATAACCCAAGCCTTCAAACATAGCCAAAGTACGCGCCGTGACATAAACTGAGGCTAATTCTGGGGTCATCACAATCAAAATTTGGTCAGCGGCATCCAAAGCGACTAGCGTTGTCTTTTGAATATTATGCGACAAATCAAGCACCAAATAATGATACCGCTCTTTGAGCAAAGCGATGACTCGCGAGACATGTTCAGCCGTAACCCTTTCACCCTGTTCCAGCAAATGGGGCGCTGCTAAAACATAAAGACCACTCGGATGAGCCAGCAGAGCACGCTGGACCTGTTCTATTTCAATTTCGGCGGGGTCAAGCCTGCCCAGGTCGCCCCAAGAGTTACGCAAAGGCAGGTTGAGCATAACGGCATCTTGGCCGCCTATGAGAGCCAGATCAAGTAAGACGGCGGGGAGTTGCCAAATTTGAACCAGACTGAGCGCCAAGTCAATGGCCAATGTGGAAACGCCTACACCGCCGCGCAGAGAGCAAAGCGCCACCACTTTGCTCACCGGTTTGGGAGCGGCCGCCGCGATAGGTGTGGTAACGCTACGCCGGATCAGCGATTTAACCCGGACTTGAAATTCAACCGGCTGGAAGGGTTTAACCAGATAATCGTCCACACCGACTTCAAAGCCTTTAACTTTTTCTTCCAGGGTGTTGGCTCCGGTAAGCATCAGGATGGGCAGGTGGGCATAACGGGGGTTGCTGCGCAGCTTCTGACAAACCTCGTAGCCGGTCATATCAGGCATGTTGAGGTCAAGAATTAGCAAATCGGGCCGAATTTGATCTATCCGTTGCAGTGCTTCGGAACCTCTTTGGGCCGTCAAAACGTCATAACCGGCCTGTTTCAAAACGGCGGTACTTAACTTCAGGCTTACTACATCGTCGTCTACTACAAAAATACGATTGGTCATGGGCGCGTCTCCTGTGAGGCTCAACGACAACTATCTCTACCCAAGCCGGTAAGGCCGGTTACAAGCTGTATAGATGTTGGTAAGGCTCAATTCCACTGTTATGATACCATCAACGTGGGAACTGATTCTTATTTTACCCCTACTATTATACTGAAAAACAACTTCACCACAAGGAGGTATTTGATTTTGGGGCACATGTGAAGTCCTCAAATCTGCTCGTGGCGAGTGGTGTTTAACACAAATAAGGTGGCCCGGTGGCTGCCGTCGGTGGGGGCGGGCCCGCAGGCAGATTTGATAATGGCAATAGCGGCATCTACCTGCTCAGCTTCGAGGCCGATAATCAGGGTGGTATTGCCCTGCCGGAAAAATGCGCCGGTGCTGGCAATGCGCGTGGCCCGAAAATTCTGAGCCACCAGGGCATTGCTGACGGCATTAGCATCACTGTCGCGGATAATGGCAATAATGAGTTTGAACATGGCTAATATACCTCAAAGTGTTCCACATCACAGATAAAAATAGTTGCGCCGCCGACTTCGACCTCGATGGGAAAGGCGGTGAGATTGGGCGGCGCTTCCAGATAGTAGGTCGGCATAAAAGTTGTCCGTTGGTGGCAGGTCTCACGTAGAACATCTAAAACCTGCCCTAACTGTGGCGGCGGCACGGCGATCCACAGGGCGGTATTGCCTTGCCGCAAAAACCCTCCGGTGGAAGAAATGGGCATCAGACAGGGCAGATCTAAGGTTTTCAACCGGTCCAGGGCCACCTTCGTATCCTGGGCCTGGATAATAGCCAGGATAGCTTGCATCGTTTCCTCTCCTTTCTTGATAACTTTAATGGCCTAAAGCAAGCGAGCCGGACCACCCGGTCCGCTGGTAATAATCCGTTGGACGCCGGGAAGCTGGCCGGCGCGAGCGGTGATGGTTTCGGCATCGGCAGCCTCGCAGATGAGATGAACGTTGGGGCCGGCGTCAATGGTAAAGTAAACCGGAATTCCTTCGCTGCGCCACTGCAACGTAGCCTGAATCACGGTCATGGTCGCGGCGTTCCAGTAATAAAGCGGCGGATGGCTGGTCATCATAACCCCGTGCATAATCACGGCATCCTCTTCGATGATCGGCCCCAGCGCGGCCAAATCACGGGCCAGCACGGCCTCGCGGCACAGCTTTAGCCGGCTCTCGACCCCGGCCACTCGCGCCGCCTGAAGCGAGCTGGTAGAGGCCAGGTGATGGCCGCCGGTTGACCCGACGGCTTTATGTTCCTGGCTGACCACCACAATCACATCTCGTAAATCCCAATACGCCGGCGGGGCAATGCTGACAGCCACCGAACTCTCGTCGCTGCCGGTGCGCCACTGGCAAAACCCGCCCGGCACCGAGCGGCTGGCCGAGCCGGACCCCCGCCGGGCTAACCGGGAAAGAGTTGCTTCATCCAAATCCAGGCCGGCTGCCGCAGCCCCCGCTACACTTAGGGCCGCAAAAGCGGAAGCCGACGAAGCAATTCCGGCCCCAGCCGGGAAATTGTTGGTTGACTCAATCCGGGCGGGCAACGCCAGGCCCGCCTGCTGGCGGATCAAATCAAGCACAGTTGTTACCCGCTCCAACCCCGGCCCAACGACCGGCTGCCCGTTCACGGTTAAGGCGTCGCCGGGGAGATTGGCGGAAAAAGTGACGGTGGTGATGGTGCGCAAATCGCCCAGGTTCATCGAGAGCGAAGGGTTGGCCGGAAGACGCAATTGGTTATCCTGGTTGCCCCAATATTTGATAAAGGCAATATTCGGATGGGCCTGGGCACTGGCAGTATGGGTTTTGGGTTTTGGATTTTGGATTTTGGATTGTAAGGTCATTGGCGACTGTTTTCTGGTAATGGGTTTCAGCGGATCCAATTTTTAAGGAGTGAGGCACGCCTACGTGCCTCGCTCCGCCGCACGTGGACGTGCTGGCTCCTCAAATATGGATTCACCGGGTTAAGCTAAATTTTAGCATGAGCCGGAGAATATAGCGAACAGGGAGAAATGGAAGGGTGAAAACTTTCCAACCTTCCAACTTTCTACTGCAAATGCTCGGCTAAAAACTCAAGCGTCAGCCGGTAGATTTCCAGCGTATCTTTATCGCCGCCTGCGGCCAGCAGATAATGGCTGGCCCCATCAAAGAAGTAGGTTTGGTGGGTTACTCCCATCTGGGTCAGGTTGGCCGACAGGCGTTCGCTCTGCTGGAAAGGCACCACCTCGTCGGTGCGGCTGTGCATAATCGCCAGGGGTGGAAAATCGGGCCGGATATGATACGCGCCGGAGTAACGCCAGTAGGGCAGCGGCTCCCGGTCGGGCAGACCGAGGGCAATCATCACTTGATCGAGGCCAAAGGGTGGAATATAGGTGCGCTCTTCCAGGCGGCGGCGCATGTCAAACAAATCGGTCGGCGGGCCGAGCAGAATGGCCGCCTCATAGTGGGGGCTGCGTTGGAGCAACCGTTGCACATGCAGGCCGCTGTAGCTGCCGCCCAGCACAGCCAGGCGAGACCCATCGCTGCCGGGGAACTGTCCGGCCCGAATAAAGGCAACCACCCGTTCCAGTTCGTCAATGTCAGCTTCCAACTCTAAACTGTAGGCCGGGCCGAGGGCCACAACGGCATAACCAGCCGCCGCCAGAGGCAGGCTGGCGCAATCCCAGGCGTCGGCCGGGCCGGGGTAGACGATCATCAGCACGGGCAGGCGGCTGGTTGTGGTAGTGGTCAAAGGGGTGTAGTACAGGGCCGGTTGACTGGGCCGGCCGTTGTTATCAAAGGTGAAGGGTTGGCGGAGGGCGGTTGCCGGGAGAGGGTCGGCGCAGGTGGGCGTGCTGGGCGGGTCGAAACTTAAGTTCCGGCCAGGGGTAAGCGAGCGCAACGGCTCAGGGGGCAAGGTAAGATCGGCGGTGGTAGTGGTTTGAGGACTGATCGTGACCCAACGGTTCATTGCGATGCTGTCATATCCGGGCGCGCCGGCTACGGGCCGGTATTGGCCGGTGGGTACAGCAGCGATGAGATAGCTACCATCGATCTCGCTGCGGGTGCTGTAGGTCGTCCCATCCCACCAGGAGACGAGAACCCAGGCTCCGGCTACCGGCTGACCCTGAGTGTCGCGCACTAGCCCACGCAGTTCGCCCGGCTCGCCCGGCTGCGGATAACCGGCCTGCTGCCACCACCAAGTCAGGATATAATATTGCAGGGTATTGCGGTACGGCCAGACCGAGGCACTGTCGGTGGTAGTCAGCCACAACAGCAGCGCTGCCAAAAATAAAATGACCAGGGTGATCATCCAACGCAGGTGGAGAATTTTTGGCATAAAAGACCTCGTGAGCAACTTGCACTATGCGGATTATAACACTGATGGCCGGGAATGTAACCTTACTAAAATCAGGTTTGGCGTTTTTGCTCCGGTTTCAGCGTAAGTTTTTGCAAGTAAGGGATCAATAGTGCGGATTAGCCAAGATGCCTCACCTGGCCTGCATCCTTCGATACAATTTTCGCTCCGCTCAAATAACTCAGGATGCGGCCTCTTAAATCCTGTCCCAAAAGTGAAATACTTCTGCGTCCGCTAACCTTTTGCCAGCCCTTTTCGGGCGTGGTATGATAGTGAGCCGGACCTATGAGTTTAAAAAGCCAAAATTCGGGCCTGCCCTGGCGCAGGCTGTCAAAAACCCAAAAGAGTTTTCTCATTTATCTTAGCCTTTTTCTCTTAGCTTTTCTGCCGCGGGCCTATGACTTGCAACGTTTTGTCACCGCCGACGAGGCTAAATGGGTTTATCGCTCGGCCCAATTTTTGTTGGCTTTGCTGCGCGGCGATTTTTCGGCAACCAGCGTCAATCTGACCCCCGCCGTTACCACCACCTGGTTGGGCAGTCTGGGCTTGGCCGTCTATTATCAGTTCAATCAGTCAGCCATCGGCCAGCCCTTTGTTGATTGGCTGGCAGCCCTGCCGGAATTTCGGGTGCAGTTAGATATCCTGGCAGCGACACGCTGGCCGATGGTGATTCTGACCTCGTTAAGTGTGGTCATTATTTTTGCCCTGCTGCGCCGCTTGTTTAATTCGACCTTGCTGGCCTTTTTGGCCGCCGTGCTGATCGCCTTCGATCCTCATCCTATAGCCGTCTCGCGCATCCTCGGCCATGACGCCCCGGCGATGGTTTTTATGAGCCTATCCCTGCTGTTTTTACTGTTAGGTGTGCAGAGAGAAACACGCATACGAGGAGACAAGGACGCAAAGAGGCAAGGAAGTGATAAAATGAAACTCTCTTTTCGCCTCCTCGCCTCCTCGCCTTTCATTCTCTCCGGCTTTGCTGCTGGACTCGCTTTTCTCTCCAAAGCGCCGGCCCTTTTTCTGATTCCTTTTGCCGGGTTGGTATTTATTCTCGCAGCGATACCCTTACCTCCTCGCCTCCTCGCCTCACTCTCTCCTCTCCTCGTGTGGCTGGTTGTGGCCTATCTCACCTTTGTGGCCTTTTGGCCGGCAGCTTGGGTAGAGCCGGTGGGCCGGCCTGTGGCCGTATTCCAGAACGCCTTCATCTCCGCCACCGATGAGGAGGAAGCCAGCGAAGAGGGCTTCTGGCGTGTGCCTGATCTCGGCCCTTTTTACTATGCCGTCAACGGGGCTTTCAAACTCAGCCCGCTGGTTATGGTGGGCGCAGGGCTGGCTGCATTTTTTGCGGTCAAAGAGCGCGTTGGCCAGCAAAGAGCCGTTAAGCGGGGTGAACGGTCGGAGATACAAAATACCTCGATATCCTCGCCTCCTCGCCTCCTCGCCTCCTCGCTGCTCTGGCTCGTCGCCTTTACCGTACTCTTTACCCTCTTCATGACCGCCAGCGATAAGCGCAGTCCTCGCTATATTTTACCCATCTTTCCTCCCCTGGCGATCATCGCCGCCTGGGGTTGGTTGGCGTTAGCCGGAAGAACGGGGGAGCAGGGGAGCAAGGGAGCAAGGGAGCAAGGGAGAACCGCTTCACACCTCACGCTTCACGCCTCACGCTTCACGTTGTCCGCCCTGCTTTTGGTCGCCGCGCTAGTCATTCTTCTGCCCTATAGCCCCTACTACTTCACCTTTTATAACCCGCTCCTGGGAGGACCATTTACCGCGCCCCGTCTAGTCAAAATCGGCTGGGGCGAAGGGCTGGATCAGGTTGGACGGTTTTTGCAGCGGGAAGATTTTTCCCGTGACAGCCGGGTGGGAACGGCCTACGCTTCGACGGTAGCTCCCTATTTTGAAGGCAATTTGTCGAAAGTGACCGAAGCAAACCTGGATTATGTTGTCCTTTATATGAAACAAATCCAATCCGGCGAGCCTGCGCCGGAGTTTATACGTTACTTTGAACAGGCCGGCTCCATTTTTTCGGTTGAATTGAATGGCATCCATTATGCCGATGTCTACCCCGGCCCGGCGCTGCAACTGCTGACCGCTGACCGCCGACCCATTCAACAGGCTCAGGGCGGGCCGCCGACCGCCGACCATTTCCCTATCGGCTTCCGCCCCCTCACAAAGCATGGACATATTGGCGAACCTCTGGAGATGGATGTGGTCTGGCAGGCCGGTGAATCGCTGCCGGTTGCCCCCGTTGTGGTCAGCCTGACCGACTCAGGGGAAGAAACAGGCCAGGTCAGCCAAGTGCCGGCCCTGGCCCAGGCTGAGAGCCAATTGATGGCCCTGGCCCCCGATTTGATCGTCAGCCACCATCGCCTGCCTTTACCGGCCAACCTGGCTCGCGGATTATATTCTCTCTGGGTCGAAGGTCAATTTCTGGGCCAAATTGAACTGCGGAACTTCCAGCCCCCGGCAGAACTAAACCGGGTGCAGAATGTTGTCTTTGGACAGCAAATTGCCCTGATCGGCTATCAATTCGAACCCACTGCCGACTACCTGGGCGTCACCATCGCCTGGCAGGCTCAAACCGCCGCCCGACCTGATTACACCGTGTTTACCCAAATCCTCACCGACACCGGCGAGCGTGTGGCCGGGGTAGATACCCCCCCCCTCAAAGGTGAATGGCCTACCAGCCGCTGGGTCAAAAATGAAGTGGTGGTGGATGAATACCTGGTGGCCATCCCTCCTGGTTTTCCGCCCGGCTATTATCAGGTGATTGTCGGCCTCTACCAGCCCGAAACCGGCCAACGGTTAACCCTGACTGAGGGGCAAGATCATTGGGTCTTACCCTGGATGTTCATCCGCAAGTGAAACGATTTTGGATAACTGCTCAGCCATGTCATTCCGACCGCAGGGAGAAATGCCCAACACCTCACTTTTAGGTATTGTGCTCTGAGGATTTCTCGCTCCTTCGTCGCTCGAAATGACATGAGCCTGAGTAGTAACGATTTTGGATTGAAAGCATGAGTGAAGTGGAGCACAAATTAATTAAAAGGTCACGCATCACGTATCACACATCACCCTTCCTCGCCTCCCTTTTCCTCTTCCTCCTCGCCCTTATCCCGCGCCTGCCCGATCTGGGCCGCTTCCTGACCGCCGATGAATTCCTCTGGATTGACCGCTCGCGCAACTTTTTGGCCGGTTTAACCAACCCGGCCTATCAATGTGATTCCGTAGTGGAGAGCTGGCAGTTTATGGCCCAGGGCCTGGCCTGCACCCTGCGCACCGGCCATCCCGGCGTGACTACCATGTGGACCGGCAGCTTTGGCTTTTTATTGCGCTGGCTGTGGGACGGTCGCCCCGGCCCCCTGCACGATTATGTCGTTGCCGTAGCGACCAATCCGGTAGATGCTTCTTTCATTGCCCCAGAACGGTTGGGGACAGTGCTGCTGACCTCGCTATGGGTGGTGGCAGTCTACTGGCTGGCCCGCCGTTTATTCGGTGAGGCAATTGCGCTACTCGGGGCGACTTTGATGGCTCTCGACCCCTTTCACATCGCCCTCTCTCGCGTCATCCACCACGATGCCCTGGGCACAACGTTTATGACTCTGTCGGTCTTGTGCGCGTTTATTTATTGGGGAGAAGATGCCAGAAGTCAGAAGTCCGTAATTGGTTTCGGAGATGCGAGTCCCCGGCCTGCCCTGAGCCTATCGAAGAGGTCTCCGGTCCCCGGTCATTTCTTCCGGGATCGCCTCTGGCTGCTGCTCTCCGGCTTTTGCGCCGGCCTGGCTTTTTTGAGCAAAAGCCCCTCCCTCTTTCTCATGCCCTTTATCGCTTTGACGGGCCTCTGGTTCTTCTGGGAAGGCGGAAGGATGAAGGATGAAGTCAGAAAAAAATTTTTCATCCCTCATCCCTCATCCTTCATCCTTTTAATAAGCGATGGCCTCCTCTGGTTTGCCGTTGCCATAGCCATTGTCTTTGCTTTCTGGCCGGCGATGTGGGTGGCCCCCCTGGAAACGGTACAGACGGTCATTTTTATTGGCAGCAAGTACGCCACCGGCGGCCACGCCAAAGGTAATTTCTTCCTGGGCGAAATTTCTCAGGACCCCGGCGCGCTCTTCTATCCCGTCACCTGGCTTTACCGCACCTCGCCGCTGGTCCTGGCCGGCGTAGTCAGCGCCCTGATCGCCTGGCCCCTCCACCAGCGAAAAAGCCAAGCAGGGAAAGGCGAATGGTGTGCGAAGTTTGGGGAATCGGAAGGTAAACCTCCAACTCGCCCTGTGAACCTTCCATCTTCCTTATTCCTCCTTCCTCCTTCCCCCTTCCCCCGCTACCTCCCCCTCATCCTTCTTTTTATCGTTGGCTTTTACCTGCTCATGACCATCGGCGAGAAAAAACAGGACCGCTACTTTTTGCCGGTTTATCCCTGGCTCAATCTCATCGCCGCCGCCGGACTACTCTGGATTTTGGATTTTAGATTTTGGATTTACGATTTACGATTTACCAACCTCGTCCCAGCGCGAAGCCTCCCGGTGGGACGCCTCACGCCTCACGCCTCACGCCTCACCTTTTACCTCCTCATCATCCTTTTGCAAGCTGCTCTTATTTTTGCCAGCTTCCCCTACTATTTCACCTATTTCAATCCGCTCCTGGGCGGATTGCGCGGCGCGGCTCAGGCGGTGACGATTGGTTGGGGCGAAGGGCTGGATTTAGCCGCCGCTTACCTTAACGAGCACACCGACCCCAGCCGTACCCGTGTCGCCAGTTGGTACGAGTCTACCTTTGCTCCCTTCTATCATGGCGATTCGATTAGCTACTCTCAGGAAAAAGGCAAAGCCCTGGCCGGAGATTATGTGGTTTTTTACATCAATCAAACCCAGCGCCGCTTCCCCGATGAAATCATGTTCGATTATTTCGAGTCGCGCGGCCAGCCGGAGAAGGTTATCACCTTGCAAGGGCTGGATTACGCCTGGATTTACCCCAGTTTGGGTATTGACCATTACATTGAAGACCAAACCTACAGCGGCATCGCTTCGCTGCTGGCCTGGCAGTGGACTAAGGGTGACGCGCCGCTCAGTCCGGGCCGGCCGGCCGAATTTGAGCTTTATTGGGAATATCTAGGTAAACGGCCCGACGAGGTTTTTTTCTTTCGTCTGGTGGATGGTCAGGAGCGTCTGTGGGCCGAGGGCCAGAGCCAACCTCTGGCTGCTCAAAATCCACCCCCGGAAAAGTGGCGGCAGGGCGAAATTATTGTCGAGCATGGCGCTTTGACCCCGCCAGGTGACATGCCGCCGGGCCAATATCAGTTGCAAATCGGCTTCTACACCGCCGCCCCGGCTGTAACCAGCGGCGAACTTCTGTTTACCCTGCCCATAACCGAATCGCTGATAACAGTGGGCCATACGGAAACCCCAACAGCGTACCGGTTGCCGGCAAACGCCAGGCCGGTGGACCAGCCTTTAGGCGAGGTGCTGACCCTGCTGGGAACCACTTACCCCCCCAACCTGTCCGCTGCTTCGCCCGTTATTCCGCTGGAACTCTATTGGCGGGTCGAACAACCTATCCCCGCCGATTTTAGCTTGCACGTGGGCTTGATGAACCCCGGCGACAAGGCTCAGCAGGCCTGGTTCGACTTGAGCCTGGCTGAAACGCTGCACCCGGCGGATACCCTCTGGCAGCCCGGCGATATTATTCGGACTTCCTGGCGGCTCGACTTGCTGCCCGATACGCCGCCCGGCTCGTATTACTTTGACCTCATCCTGCCTGATTCACTCGATAATGGGCAAATAAAAAAACTTTCCTTTGGCAGCCTGACCCTTAAGAACACGGATTAAATTATGTTTCAGTTTTGATGCTTTTGGAAACATCTTCCGTCTGATTGCGCAACGGTTAGGCCTATTACACACTTTGGTTACTTCCTTCAGGAGAGATATAATACCAAGCAAAAATGTTTAACTGCTTTGTATTTGGAAGATTTTGTTGGCGGATAGCTCAGGTCGTGGTCGTCGGCGGGGGCAGGCAGTAAGTCACGCTGCCGTAAGGTACGTACTGTGGGTTCTTACCCTCTGTTGGCTGCGCTTGCTTGCGTCTGTGGCCGATGGTACAATGGGCAGCCGATGATACCTCCGGCTAAAAAGTTCGATCTGTGGGCTTGGTTGGGCTGTGTTGTCCTGGCTTTGGCCTTTCGGCTGCCCGGCCTGACAGTTTTTTTGACCGCCGACGAAGCCCGCTCCTGGTTTGGCCGTTCCCGTATTTTTTTCGACGCCCTGCTGCAGGGTGATTGGGCCAATACAGCCCCCGGTGGCCAGGTTCCCTTCATCGAAAATGTATCGCTCAGCCCGGCGCCCGGTGTGACCACCATGTGGGCCGGGGCGCTAGGAATGGGGCTGGAATATCTGCGACAGGGCGCGCCTGGTTCGCTGCTCGAGTTTGGGCGGACCATCCCCTTTGACCCGCTTGACCCGGCCATGCTTTTTACCTTGCGGCTGCCGGGGGTGCTGGTAGCGGCTTTGGCGGTGGGATTGACTTACCGGTGGAGCCGGCCTTTCCTGGGCCGGCAGGGTGCATTTCTGGCCGCTGCTCTCCTGGCCCTCGACCCCTTCTCCCTGGCCCTTTCTCGTATCCTCGGCCACGACGCCTTTGCCAGCACCTTCACGTGGCTCTCCCTGCTGGCCCTCATCCGCGCCGCAACAGAAGACGGAAGGCAGAAGGATGAAGGCGGAAAAGAAAATTTCATCCTTCTGCCTTCTGCCTTCATCCTTTCTTCCGGTGCTTTCGCCGGCCTGGCCTGTCTCTCCAAATACCCCGCGCTGTCTATCGGATTGTTTACCGCCGCAACTACGCTCCTGACTTACTTCTGGCAAAACAAAATAAATGCAACAGGCAATAGAGCCGAAGGCCCCCTAGTGGCGCAACACACAACGATGTTAGGCCGCTGGCTCAAAGATATGGTTTGGTGGTCGCTGGCGGCGGTGGTGGTCTTTGTGTTACTATGGCCGGCCATGTGGGTTGACCCGCTTGGTCCGGTGACGGCGATTCTGAATGATGCCCTGCGGGCTTCGGGCGGCGCTCATCCCAAAGGCAGCTTCTTTTGGGGCCAACCCGTCCCCGACCCCGGCTGGCTGTTTTATCCAATCGTTGCCCTTTTTCGGACCACGCCGGTGGTGCTGGTAGGGATAGGGTTACTCCTCTGGCAGGTCGTGAGCCGGCGAATGGCGAATGGGCGAATCGGTGAGGCACTGGAGCAACAACAAGCTGACCCTGCCTCCTCACGCTTCACGCTTCACGCTTCACTTATCCTCCTTGCCTACATTCTCTTCTACACCCTCCTCGTCACCTACGGTGGCAAAAAACAAGACCGTTATTTACTCCCCATTTTCCCCCCGCTGACGATGCTCGCTGCGATGGGTTATCTTTACGTTTCACGTTTCACGCCTCACGCACCACGCACCAAGTGGCTTCTGCCCCTAATTATCCTGATGGTTCAGACCGCATTTGTTCTACCGACCTACCCTTACTATTTTTCTTTTTATAATCCCCTGGCCGGGGGAGGGCAGGCCGCGGCGCGGCTGATACAGGTCGGCTGGGGTGAGGGTTTGGATGAGGCGGCGGCTTTTCTCAACACGCTGCCCAACGCCGAAACGCTTAAGGTTGTTTCCTGGTACAGCACCACCTTTGAGCCTTATTTTAAGGGCCACTCCATTTATGAAATTGATGATGAGAAAATTTCGCGCAGTCCCAAGCCGGGCCTGGCCGCCGATTACGTGGTTTTTTATATCAACCAGACCCAGCGCCAATTGCCCTCAGAAGGGGCGTTGCAATTTTTCCAGGCATCGGCGTCGCCGGTCTATACGGTTACACTGAACAGGCTGAATTACGCCTGGATTTATCCCTCGCTGAGCCTGCCGCACGTTTTGGCCGGGGAGGCCCGGCTAGTGGGGCAGGCGGAGTTATTGGGCTACCGTCTCACCGACGAGGCCGGCCGGCCGGTGACAACGGCCTATCCCGAAAGCGTGGTCCTCATCTCGCTGTATTGGGAGTGGCAGGGCCAGGCCGAGGGTGACAAACTGCGAATTAGCCTGGTTGACGACAATAGCCAGACGCGCGGCTACGGCAATCCCATTGAAACGGTCGCTCCGGTGGCGCGGGCCGAGTGGCGGGATGGTATGGTCGTCCGTGACGATTTTGCGCTGGTCATCTTCTCCGATACCCCACCGGGCGAATACCGCCTGGCCGCCTGGATAGAGCGGCCGGCTACGGGCGAAACGGTGGGCGTTTTTCCGCTGGAGGAAAGCTTCCAAATTGTGCCGCGCGAGATGGTGGCCGGCGATTCAGGGAAGTAATAGTGCCTCTGGCGCTGCTTCACCACGTCCGCTGAAATATCACTTCCCACGAATAGTGTCCCCCGCAATAGTAAGAGTCGTTTTGCCGCTTCCATTGACACTCAATCTCGTTGGCGCAGTAGCCGGCCTGGATCAGCTGCTCGTCGGGAATGGTGGTTAAAAACGAGCTGAAGGGAAAACTGACTTCGCTGGTGTAAGGCCGGCCGGTGGCGGCGTCGCGTTTGACAGTGATTTCCATTGTGTTGGTCCACAGGTCAATTTCGGTTCGGCCCGGCCCCTTATTGCCGCTGGTTACTTCGACATTGTTCCAGCTATCGCCGACCACCACCCCATCCAGGGGTTGGCCGTTCACGTCGAGCACGTGAATAAAAATAACATGCATCCCCTTGGCGCAGCCGCTGTTGAGCGCCAGCGGCCACAGCCGCCACGAAGCAATGCGGAAATCAACCGCCGATTGGGGCGTTTCGGTTGGGGCCGGCGTGGAAGTGGCCGGAAGCGGAACATCGGGTGTGGGGGTCGGGGCTGAGGTCTCGGTAGGGGGCAGAGTCGGTGTATCTGTAGGGAGCGGGGGAGGTGTTGGGGTAGCCGTGTTGGTTGGGAAAGGGGTAGTTGTAGGCGTGAGGGTCGGGGTAGAGGTGGAGGTCAAGGTCGGCGGAGGTGTGGGGGTGGCGGTGGCGGTCGGGGTGAGGGTCGGGGTCGGTGTGGCTAAAAGGAGAGCAATGGGGTTATTGCAAGCCGTCAGTGCCGCCACCATTAAAAAATAAATCGTCCAGCGAACGGGCATAATCCTTCAATCCAGACCTCACGTTTGCAGTAGGACGTCAATTTTGCCTCAGATTCCTCTATTTGTCCAAAAACCGTCAGTGTACATAATTGACAAAAATCATATTTTGAACTATTATTTCTTTTCGTTGTCGGTAAGACTATCTCAGGGCATGCTACCTCACTGTCCTGTGGCAAAATTTTTAGTAAAATGCTTTAGGAGAATTAACTTGGCTAACATTAGATCATCTGCCAAACGCGCCCGCCAAAATCTAAAACGACGCGCCCACAATCGCTACTTTAGCGCCACTGCCCGCACCTTTGTCAAAAAGGCGCGGCTCCAGATTGAGGGCAAAGACGTAGAGAGCGCCGCCGAGACGGTCCGGCAAGCGATTAAGGCTTTGGATAAAGCGGCCCAAAAAGGCATTATTCACCGCAATAACGCCGCCCGCCGCAAATCTCGCCTGGTTAAAGCCTTGAATAAGGCCAAAGCCGCCGCTTAACATTTTCTACTTTTTAGCAAAATAGTTTATCCCCAAACAGGAGCCGGGAGGTTATTCGGCCTCCTGTTTTTGTGTTTCTCCCCCCTGACTCAAACTTTACCTGACCGACTCACTAACCTTAAAATCGGGTTATTTTTGTATTTTTGTTCTTGACAATAGAACAAATGTTCTATATAATTGACTTAAGAATTGGACAAAAGTTAGGATTGTTATGGTCACTTCGCTCGAAGCTGAACGTATGTTAGAATACCAGGCCGATCAGATTGAACTGATTCTGGCCAGCCATCGAGTGCCGGGCCGGGTAACCGGGGGTACGGTGACGCCGCGCTGGATTCGCTACCAACTGCTGCCAGAACTGACCACCAAAGTGACCCGCATCGCCGCTCTGTCCGAAGAGATGGCCTTGCGCCTGGGCGCGCCCGATGTGCGCGTCTCGCGGCAAGGCCCGACCATCCACATCGAAGTGCCCCGTGCCGATGCCCAGCTTGTCCGCCTGACCCACCTCTGCCGGCGGCTGCCCGAAATTCCGCGCCAGTCGGCTATCTTGGGCATGGACGAGGCCGGGCTGCCCTTACTGCTCCGTCTCTCTTCGCCCGAAGTGGCGCACGTGCTGGTCGCCGGTACGACCGGTTCAGGCAAAACCGCCCTGGCGCGCAGTATGGCCCTTTCTTTGGCCCTGTATAATCGCCTGGGTGAGGTGCAGATGATTTTTATTGACCCCAAAGGCACGGGCTTTGGCCCCTTGTGCGACTCCGACTCAGGGTTGCCGCACTTGCTGCGGCCGACGGCGGTGGATGTCCACCAGGCCGTCTTTTTGCTGGGGGAAATGGTCGAAGAGATGGTTCGGCGCGACCGCGAACATATCTTCGAGCCGCGCGTCATCATTTTTATTGACGAGGTGGCCGACTTGATGGAACAGGGCGGCAAAGCTATGGACCGCTTGATGACCCGCCTCACCCAGCGTGGCCGCAGCGCCGGGTTGCATATCATCGCCTGCACCCAAAAACCGCTCGCAGCTACCATTGGCTCGTTGACCCGCAGCAACTTCCCTGTCCGGCTGGTCGGCAGTGTGGCCAGCGCCGACGACGCCAAAGTAGCCTCCGGCATTCCCGGCACAGGCGCGGAGAAACTGTTAGGGCGGGGCGATTTTTTATTGGTGGCGAAGGGGCAGGTAACACGGTTTCAAGCGGCCTACATTTCCGAAGTGGAAATCCAGCAGATTGTGGCCCAATTCCAGGTGCATCACCGGACCAGCCGGGGCTGGCTGGAAGCGTCCGGGCCGGGTGAAACGCTGGCGGCCACGGGGACAGAGGGTCGCCTGGAACGGTTGGCTCCTTCCGGTTCCAAACGCCGCCGCGGGCTGGAGTTGATGTTTGGACACCAGTTGCGGCTAATCAAGTAAAGACGTGAAGAGTGATACGTGAGAGTTTTTTGCTTAGAATCATCACGCATCACGCATCACGTTTCACGAGTCGAGCGTAGAAATGAAACGTGGTCTATTAATCATCGGTATTGTATTTGCGGTGACGTTTGGGATTGTCTTCGGCACACGGGTGAGCGCGGATGCCCTGGCGGTGATTGTGGGCGTTGTTTTAGGCATCCTGGCCGGCATCCCCACAACTCTCCTGGCAGTGTTTATGATGACCCGCCAGCGCTCCGGCCTTGCGCCGGGCAGCCCCCAGGCGACAGGTCACCCGCCCGTAGTGGTCATCAATGCCGCCGACCGGACTGCGCTAACCTCACCCTCGACGCCTCTGCTGTCTCTTCCTTACCCCAGCGAACCCACCCGCCGCTGGACGGTTATTGGAGATGTAGAGACAGAGTCTTAGGATAGCTATTCCTATCAGCAATCGGGCTAACTGTAACTGGTTTGTAACCCTCCTGGATTATAATTTGATAGAAGATAAGTGGTAATCAGGTTTCTATACCCTCAGAAGATTGGCTGGTTTTAGTGATTTTTTGAAAGGAAGTGAATATGATGCGAAGATTTTTCCGACGATTCTGGCCTTCTCACCGATTTCGAGCTGATAAGAACCAAAATATTTGGTGGACGTTTATAGATTGGGATGAAGTTAGCCCTCAAATTTGGTATGTCAACGGCGAGATTATAGAAGCGTAGGGATGAGCAAGGCGCATATAGCTCTCATACGGGGTGGATGACCAACGGGTTCGATTTAGGAGTGCGTCCCCACTATTTCTGAGGGTTTGAGACAAGAGCCAGCCCATTTGGTAGCTGGCTCTTTCTTTTGTGGGTTATAAATTTTTCCGGGCAATATTGATCAAATCAATCAACAGCGCAAAACCTGTTTGTACCGACCCGGCCCCCGCTCCAACCAATGTAATTGGCCCTGACAGATCACACTCGTAGGTGATGGCGTTGGTTGCTCCCATCACATTGGCTAACGGGTCTGACAGGGGCAGCGCTTCGGGCTGGACGCTGGCAATCACCTGAGCACCTGTTTTTTTCACCCGGCCAATCAATTTCCAGCGTTTGCCTTCGGCCTGGGCCTGCTGGATGTCGGCGCTGGTTAATTGGCTGATGCCCCGGCAGGTAACCTCGCTTTGGGACAAGGGGACCTTCATGACCACATTCGCCAGGATAACTACCTTGCCGGCGGCGTCGTGCCCTTCTACATCAGCGGTGGGGTCGGCCTCGGCGTAGCCCAGCTCTTGGGCCTGTTTTAAAGCGGCGGCATAGCTCAGCCCATCTTCCATTTTGGTCAAAATATAATTGGTCGTGCCGTTAAAAATACCACGTACCTCACAGATGTCATTGCCCGCTAAAGTGACCATAGGTAGCCGCAGCGCCGGAGTACCGCTCATCACCGTCCCTTCGATGCCAAAGCGGACTCCTTTCTCCCGGGCCAGCCCTGCCAGTTCATGGTAAGCCAAGGCCACCGGGCCTTTGTTGGCGGTGACAATGTTTTTGCCGCTTTCAAAAGCCGCCCGGCAGTGGTCAATGGCCGGCTGGCCGGTGGTCAGATCGGTGTAGCTCACCTCTACAACGGTATCTGCGTTGCTCTCACGAATAAGCTTCAGGTTATCCCAGCCACGCTGCAACCCCGGCGAATCAGGATAGTGGGCCAAATTGCCGGTTTTGGCAGCGGCCAGCAGTTCAGCCAGCTCTAGACCCTCGGGCTGATAGAGTGACCCTTTTGACAGGGTGGAGACGGCGACAAGCTGCGCCTCGAAGCCAAGATTACGCAAGCCCTCTTTTTTATCCAGCAAAATTTGAGCCAAGCCCTGGCCGACTGTGCCAAAGCCGATCATTGCTAATTTGTGAGCCATGTTGATTCCCTCCGCAGTAAGATGCGGGCTATAGTAATCCACCGGGTAAAAAACGGCAAACGGCTCAGCCATGTCATTTCGACCGCAGGGAGAAATCCCCAACACCTTACTTTTGCATGTTGTACCCTAGGGATTTCTCGACCTTCGGTCTCGAAATGACATAACGTAAGTAGTAACCCCAAGGGGTAACTTTGGTTTTTAATATGACCGTGTTACAATATTAACCCATGACCAGCGATAAACAAATGAATCAGGTTTCAAACCCAGTGCCCTCCAACCTTCCAACCTTCCAACCCTCCAACCCTCCTACCTCCTATCCCCCTGCTACCTGGCGCTTGCTCATCACCCCCCCTTGTGATGGCGCAACCAACATGGCGATTGACGAGGCCATTCTCCACGCGCTGGCGGAAGGGCAGGGTACGCCGACTCTGCGTTTCTTTCAGTGGGAGCCGCCTTGTTTGAGCCTGGGTTATAACCAGCATTGGCAGGAAGTTGACGAGGCCGCTTGCCGGCGCTTGGGCTACACCTGGACTCGCCGTCCGACCGGCGGTAAGGCTATTTTGCACACCGATGAAGTCACCTACAGTCTGATTATCCCCCAGGATGACCCGCGCATCCAGGGCGGTATTGTCGAGTCATATCGAATTTTGAGTTTTGGACTGCTGCGCGGTTTGGAGAAATTGGGCGTGCAGGCTGTCCAGGCCGGCAAAGAAGAGGTTACGGCCAGTACGCGGGCTGCCCCAGGCGGGCCGGTCTGTTTTGATACGCCCTCGCGCTATGAGATTACTTGGCAGGGTAAAAAACTGATTGGCAGCGCCCAACTGCGGCGGCGAAAGATTGTGCTGCAACACGGCACATTGCCTTTGTACGGAGATTTGAATCGTATCCTGAAAGCGTTGAACTTTTCCGCCGAAGAACGGGGTAGACAAGCGGAGCTGCTGCCTCAACGCGCCATCACCCTGGAGCAGGTGCTGGGTCGGAAATTGTGTTATCAGGAGGTGGTGGCTGCGTTGACCGAGGGTTTTGCTGAGGAACTTAACCTCAACTTGCAAGTGCAGCCTTTATCCCCTCTGGAACAAACCCTGGCCGACAAACTGCGGGCCGAACAGTACGCCCACGATAGCTGGAACAAACGAGTCTAACAATTTTAGATTTTGGATTTACGATTTACGATTGAATAGTCAAATCGTAAATCATAAATCGTAAATCGCACATGGTCATCGCTATTTGCACCCTCGAACTTAATATCCCCAGCGCGGCTTCGCTCAAGGATAAGCGGCAAATTGTCAAAAGCGTAATCGCCCGGCTGCGCAATGAGTTCAATGTTTCTGTAGCCGAAGTGGACCGGCTGGACTCCTGGCAAACAGCGGTTCTGGCCGCCGTAACGGTCTCCAGCGATCGGGATTATGCCCACGGCTTGATGACGCGCGTGGCCCTATGGGTCGAGCGAACCCGGCTGGATTGTGACTTGGTGGATTACGAGATTGAGTTGATTTGATAAAAAGTAATGCCCATTTGCTCACCCCTCCGTCTCAGCCTCGGTACCGCCAATGCCTATCTGGTTCCGGCCCAAACCGGCTACGTGCTGGTTGACACCGGCGACCCTGGCCTGACTTTCCTGCTCTTTCGGGCGCTGCACCGGCAGCACATTTCCCCCCACGAGATAAAGCTAATTATTCTGACCCATATTCATTACGACCACATCGGCGGCTTGTGGCAGGTTCAGGCTGCATCCGGCGCGCCGGTTATGGTCCACCAGACCGAGGCGGCGGATTTGGCCGCCGGACGAGTAATCATTCCGGCAGGAACCTATCCAATTACCAAAAGGCTATCTCGCGCCGGCCAATGGATTGCCCAATTTTGTCGTTTCCCTGGCTACCGGGCCGAATATATTGTCAGCAGTGAGGCACAATCTTTAGCTGACTTTGGCTTAAATGGGCGGATCTTGCACACCCCCGGCCACAGCCCCGGCTCAACCAGCATCATCCTGGATAACGGTGACGCTTTTGTGGGCGACTTGTGCCCCAACACCTGGTACAATCATTGGTTTCTTCGCACCCACTTTCCCCCTTACGCCGACGATGTGGATGCGGTTTTTCGAAGTTGGGCGCAACTGCTCGATAGCCCGGCGCGGATGTTATATCCGGGGCATGGCCCATCGTATGGGATAGAGGAACTGCGGGGGGATCGAGTGCTGCGCGAGGACAAAAGAGCTTGGGACTGAAGCAGCCAGGACGCGTACTTTTGGGCCATCTCAGCCACACGGTTAACAATTTTTCGCAATGTGATGACCTCGTGGTGTTGAGTTTCAGTTAGCCCGGTCGAGCCATAAACCATCTGCCGGATATCGTCGCGCAACCGGTAACGTTTGGCCTGGGGGTAAAATACAACGAGCGAGTGGCTTTGGCCTGGTTTTCGCGGAAAGACCAGTCGGAATAGAGCGCCTGCTTGGCCCGCGCCAATGAATCCTGGTTGATGTCGGTAGCCAAGATGAGAATACTCCCATTGTTAATATCAGGGATTAATTGGTGCAGCAGGATAGCCAGCGAGTCCACAGCCGCAGTTGAGGCATGCCCGGCGAAAATGCAGGGAGGCGGTAGTTCAATACACCTATAATTGCAGCTACGTTGCTGCGCTGATTGATTTTAAACCAATTTTAACACGACTCTACTCTCCTGCAAAGCCAGTAACTTGTTTCAGTTGCTTGGAGAGAGCAGGACATATGGAAGTTAAAATAGAAAAAACCCCTTTTCTCATATTGCCATCCTTCTCCAAACCATCTATAATTGCAGATAGTATATCTTGTGTAGAAAATTTGTTCCAGTCCTAGATATAGGGCAGGATAGCAAAAAGATTCTGTTACCCTGCTACTTTGCTACTTTGCCCTCTTGGGGAGGCCCCTATGGAAGTCGGAATTGTCCGCCGGGTAGATATAGATCAACAAATGCAGGAAGCGTATCTGGACTACGCCATGAGCGTGATTGTGGCGCGGGCGCTGCCCGATGTGCGGGATGGCTTGAAACCCGTCCACCGCCGCATCCTGTACGCCATGCACGATATGGGCCTGCGGGCCAGCCAGCCCTATAAAAAGAGCGCCCGTATCGTCGGCGAGGTGCTGGGCAAGTACCACCCCCACGGCGATGCGGCGGTGTATGAGGCTATGGTCCGTATGGCCCAGGACTTTGCCATGCGCCTACCTTTGATTGACGGGCAAGGCAACTTCGGCTCGGTTGACGGCGACCCCCCCGCCGCGATGCGCTACACCGAGGCCCGTCTGGCCAGCCTGGCCGGCGAAATCATGGCCGATATTGATAAAAACACGGTGGACTTTGTGGACAACTTCGACGGCAGCCTGACCGAGCCGGATGTGCTGCCGGCCAAAGTACCCAACTTTCTGGTCAACGGCGCCGCGGGTATTGCCGTTGGTATGGCGACCAGCGTGCCGCCGCACAACCTGGGCGAGGTCTGCGACGCGCTGACCTTTATGCTCGACCAGATGGCCAAAAACAAAGAGGTCGAGTTTGATGATCTACTCAAATTTATCAAAGGGCCGGATTTTCCCACCGGGGGGATTATCTACCGCTCTGCCGGGGAAAAGTCCGCCGACGGCGAAAACGACCTGATCAAAACCGCTTACGCCACTGGGCGCGGGCGCATTACCGTCCAGGCCAAAGTTCACGTCGAAGAGATGAGCCGCAGCCGCCACCGCCTGGTCATCACCGAACTGCCCTACCTGACCAACAAGGCCGCCCTGGCCGAAAAGATTGCCGAATTGGCCCGCGACGGTAAAATCGAAGGGCTGGCCGATTTGCGCGACGAGTCCGACCGCCAGGGCATGCGCCTGGTGGTCGAACTGACCCGCACCGTCGAGCCGCTGGAGGTGGTCAAGCAGCTTTTTAAACTGACCCCGCTGCAAAGCACCTTCAGCATCAATATGCTGGCCCTGGTCGAAGGCGAGCCGCGCCTGCTGCCGCTCAAACGGGCGCTGCAGCTCTTTATCGAGCACCGCCAGGAGATTATCACCCGCCGCAGCCGCTACGAACTGGACCAGGCCCAACAGCGGGCGCACATTCTCGAAGGGCTGCGGGTGGCGTTGACCCACCTGGACGAGGTGATTGACACCATTCGCCGCTCCCAATCGGCGGACACGGCCAGGGAAAACCTGCGTAAAAAATTCAAACTGAGCGACATCCAGGCCACGGCGATTCTGGATATGCCGCTGCGCCGGCTGGCCGCGTTGGAACGGAAAAAAATCGAGACCGAGTACAAAGAAGTGCTGGCCCGGATCAAACACCTGGAAGATTTGCTCAAAAATCCGAAAAAAATCCTGAGCGCGATCAAGGAAGAGTTGGTTGAACTCAAAACCAAGTATGACTCGCCGCGCCGCACCACCATTGTAGACCAGATGGCCAACGGCAAGCCAGTCATGGCCGGCGATCTGGTTCCCGCCGAAGCGGTCGTCGTCGCCGTGAGCCAGAGCGGGCGGGTCTGCCGCTGGCCCGCCGAGGAGGGCCTGGAACCGGCGCGGGGCAAACAGAAAGACCCCCTGGCGGTGGCTGTTCCGGCCCACACCCGCGATACGCTGTACCTGTTCACGGCGACGGGGCGAGCGATTATCATCCCGATGCACCAGGTTCCCATCGGCAGCGGGCCGGGCGACGGCCCTAGTTTGAGCGAATTTAGCTCTGGGCCGGTTCAGTCCATTGTTGCCGGGCTGGCTTTGGGCAGCAGCGAGGCCCACCCCGGCTACCTCTGCCTGGCCACGCGGCAGGGCAAGGTCAAGCGGGTCTTGCTGAGCGATCTTGACGCCGTGCGCGGTAGAGAAGCAGTGGTTGTGGGGCTGGATAAGGGCGATACCCTGCTAACGGCTTTTGCCACTCCCGGCGAGGGTGAACTGCTACTGGTCAGCGCCCAGGGCCAGGCCATCCGTTTTGCCGAAGAGGACGTGCGCCCGATGGGCCTGCCAGCGGGCGGGGTGATGGGCATGAAGTTGGGCGGCAATGATGAATTGGTTGGGGCCGGATTGGTCAAAGCGCGGGGCAATGTGGCGCTGGTAACGCGGCAGGGGCAGGGCAAACGGGTCGAGGCGAGTGAATTTCCCAGGCAGGGCCGTCACGGCCAGGGTGTGTTGGCCTTTAAATTAGCCGCCGGAGATACCCTCGCTGCTGCGGCAACAGTTGCCGGCTCGGATCGGGTCATGCTGCTGTCACAAAAAGGGAATAACAAAACGGTTTTTGCCAAGTCGCTGCCCAAATTGGGCCGGGCGCAGAAGGGGCAGGAGTTAATGGCAATTCGGGGGAAAGACCAGATAGCTTATCTGATAACATTGCCTGCTTCTGATTAGCCCCTGCTATCCGGCCGGGGCAATTGTGGCCGTGGACGGCAAGAACTTCAATCTACTTGACAGCTTTTTCTAACTGTGCTAGACTTGACCCAACATTGAATTGAACGGCATTGATATGATTGAATTATTTTTTGTTAGCAGGAGCCCTCGTATGTAAGCCAGACCCTTTGTCTGGATAGTGGGCTTTTGTCTTCTTCCAAGCGGCTCCGCAGCCGACTCCAGACATCCGGGGTCGGCTTTTTTGTTGTCAACAAAGTAGCAAGGTAGCAGAGTAACAGGGTCGCAGAGCAGCAGAGATAATTCATCACTTGCTACCTTGCTACCTGCTACCTGGCGACCCTGCGGCCTTGCTACCCTGATGGAGAGAGAGAAATGATCAAAGTAGGCATTTTTGGCGCAAGTGGCTATACCGGCTTTGAAAGCCTGAGCATTTTGAGAAAACATCCGGCAGTTGAGCTCGTCTTTGCCACTTCGGAAAGCGCCGCCGGCCAAAAATTGAGCGATTTGTATCCCGTCGCCTGGGATATTCCGCTGATTCCCCTGGCCGATGCGCCGCTGGATAAAGTGGATGCAGTTTTTTGCTGTTTGCCGCACGGAGCGAGCATGCCGACGGTCATCGCGGCGCGGCAGGCCGGGGTGCGGGTGATTGACCTGTCGGCGGATTTTCGGCTGACCGACGCCCAGTTATACCAAAAATGGTACAACGTACCCCACGAAGCCCCGGCGCTGCTGAGTGAAGCCGTTTACGGGCTGCCCGAAATCAACCGGGCCAGGGTGCGCGAAACCAACTTGCTGGCCAACCCCGGCTGCTACCCGACTAGCATTTTGCTGGCGCTTTACCCTTTGCTCAAGGCCCAGTTACTCGACCCGGCCGCGCCCATCATTGCCGACAGCAAAAGCGGGGTCAGCGGGGCCGGGCGCAAACCGAGTCTCAAAACCCACTTTGTCGAAGCCAATGAAAATCTGTCACCTTACAATATTGGCCAGAGCCACCGCCACGTGCCGGAGATGGCTCAGACGATTGCCAATCTGGGCGGGAACGACGATAAGCTCATTTTCTCGCCCCATCTCGTGCCGATCAGCCGGGGCATGCTCTCGACCGTGTACGTCTCCCTGGCCGATGATCTGCCGGCTTCGACGGCTCAAAGTTTATATGTCGAAACCTATGCCGCTGAACCCATGGTTCAGGTGTTGCCCACCGGCCACCTGGCGACGATGGCCCACACCCAGCGAACTCATTTGGGGGTGTTGTCGGTGACGTGGCTCAACCCACGCCAGTTAATTATTTGTTCTTCAATTGATAATCTAGGCAAGGGGGCTGCCGGGCAGGCAGTGCAGAATTTCAATATCATGTTTGGGGTTGAGGAAACCCTCGGGTTGTTATGAGGCGAGGACGAGTGAGGCGAGGAGGCGAAGATTTCTCTTTCGCCTCCTCGCGTCCTCGCCTCTTCGCCTCTCAGGAGATAATACGGTGCAAATCATCAAAATCGGCGGCAATGAACTCGACGACCCCACCTTTGTGGACAACCTGGGCCAGGCTGTGGCGGCGCTGACCGAGCCGGTCATCCTGGTACACGGCGGCGGCAAGGAAATTAAAGAGTTACAGACCAAGCTGGGCATCGAAGCCCAGTACATTGACGGCCTGCGCGTGACCGACGCCGAATCGCTGGCGGTGGTCAAAATGGTGCTGGCGGGGCGGGTCAACAAGCGGCTGGTGGCTTCGCTGGTAGCCGCCGGGGTAGACGCTTTTGGCATGTCGGGCGTGGACCGGGCCTCCATCAAGGTGGAAAAGCTGCACCATCCCCAGGGCGATTTGGGGCTGGTGGGGCGCGTTACCCTTGTCCGCACCGAAGTCTTCAAACACTTGCTGGAAGAGGGCGTCACGCCGGTATTGTCGCCCATTTGCTACGGCCCGGATGGCAGCATTTTTAATGTCAACGCTGACCACGTGGCGATGGCCGTCGCTACGGCGATGGCGGCGAAGGAACTGGTGTTTGTGTCCAACGTGCCGGGGGTTCTGCGCCAGGGCGAGTTGCTGCCCCATCTGACCGCCGACGAGGTGGAGCAGTTGATTGCCGACAAAATCATTGTAGACGGGATGATTCCCAAAGTTCGCTCAGCCACCGAGGCGGTTGCCGCCGGGGTGCAGGCGGTCAAAATCACCAACCTGACTGGCTTGCAGGCGGGTACGGGCACCACTATCGTGGCCTAATACAGCCCACCTTTGCCTGGCCGAACTCGAACTTGTGCTGTCACTTCTGGGCATCGAAACGCCGGAGAGAATGTGAATAAATTTTGAAATAACGAGGTATAAAAACATATCGTGAACAACTCCCAAGAAATCATCGCGCTTGAAAAACAGTACGTGCTGCAAACCTACAAACGCCCCGATTTGGTCTGGGAACGCGGCGAAGGTTCCTGGCTATACGATACGGCAGGCCGCCAATATCTGGACGCCGGGGCCGGGATTGCCGTTACAGCGTTGGGGCATCACCACAAGGCCGTGATTGAGGCAATTCGGCAAGGAGCCGAGGGGCTGGTCCACACTTCTAACCTTTATCACACCGCCCCGCAAGCGCTTCTGGCGCGTGACCTGTGCGAGTCCTCCTTTGCCAACCGGGTTTTCTTCTGCAACTCCGGGACCGAGGCTAATGAGGGGGCGATAAAATTTGCCCGCAAATATGCCCGCGCTCAAGGCTACAGTGACAAAACGGGCATCGTGGCCTTCACCGGTTCCTTTCACGGGCGAACTATGGGCGCGCTGGCGGTCACGGCAACTGCCAAATACCGCGCCCCGTTCGAGCCGCTCATCGGCGGCGTGACCTTTGCCGAGTTTAACAACCTCGACAGCGCCCGCACGGCGATTACGACCCAAACCTGCGCGGTCATCATCGAGCCGGTACAGGGCGAGGGCGGCGTCACCCCGGCGGAGCCTGAATTTTTGGCCGGGCTGCGAGCGCGCTGCGACGAGGTGGGAGCGCTGCTCATCTTCGACGAGGTGCAGTGCGGTTTGGGGCGGACGGGCAAGCTGTGGGCTTACGAAAATTACGGCGTCACCCCCGATCTAATGACTCTGGCCAAACCCCTGGCCGGTGGTCTGCCGATGGGGGCGGTGCTGCTAACCCAGGCCGTAGCCGACACGCTGGAAGTGGGCGATCATGGCAGCACCTTTGCCGCCGGGCCGCTGGTCTGCACCGTCGCCAGAGCGGTTTTTAGCCAGATCAACCAGCCGGCCTTTCTGGCCGAAGTTGCAAGCAAAGGTGACTATCTGGCCCAAAAACTGCAAACCCTGGTGGCCGAGTCGCCGCTGCTGGTGGGGCTGCGGGGCAAAGGCTTGATGTGGGGGCTGCTGTCGGAAATCCCGGCGGCTGAAATTGTGGCCGAGGCTCGCAACCACGACTTGATTATTCTGGTGGCCGGGGAAAAAGTGATCCGCCTGCTCCCCCCGCTGACCATCACCCAGGCAGAACTCGATCTCCTGGCCGAGCGGCTGCGCGAGACGCTGGCGGCGGTGGGGTGAGGATTGTTACTTAAAGCATTTCAAAGAAAATAATTACTCAATATTCGTGTTGCGTCTTACGTCTTGCGTGAGGTAAAGCAGACGGAACACGCAAGACGCAAGACGCGACTTTAGAATTTTATTTTTGCGCAAGAGGATAAGCTATCGTGATTAACGTTCGCAAAGCCCAATTAAGCGATGTGCCGCGCATGATGCCGCTGCTGAATGAGTACGCCAAGCAGGCGGAAATTTTGCCCCGCATGGAGGGCGATGTCTACCAATCCATCCGCGATTGGGTGGTGGCCGAGGCCGGCGGTAAAATTGTGGGTATGGGATCGCTGCTGATTATGTGGGGTGATCTGGCTGAAGTACGCTCGCTGGTGATTGACCCCGCCCACCAGGGTCAGGGCGTTGGCCGGGCCATCGTCTCGCAACTGCTGGCCGAGGCGCGGGCGTTGGGGCTGCCGCGGGTGTTTGCCCTGACTCGCAAGCCCGGCTTTTTTCTCAAAATGGGCTTCCATTTGACCCGCATCGAACACCTGCCGCGCAAAGTGCAGAAAGACTGCGTTTTCTGCCCCAAGTTTCACGCCTGCGATGAGGTGGCGGTGCTTATGCCGCTCGACGAGGCCACGACTTCCAAGCACATGCTTGATCTGTCCGGCCTTAAAAGTTCGGTCCAGAGCCAACCGATTATTCCGTTAGACAATCGTCAACAAAGGTAACGATGCCAAAGCTCGACCCGCGCTGGCGCAAATTTTGGCGTAACCTGGGCTGGTACCTCTTGCTGGTCGCTCTGACTTGGGGCGTAATTTATCGCTGGCCCAACCCTCGGCTGGTTTGGTTGCCGCTGGTGGTCGCGCTGGTGGGGGGCATTTGGCTGGCCTGGCAGCAGCTTCATCTTGATGAAGAAGAGAGCGATGAACAGGCCCGGCTCGACGGTTATCTCAAACAAACGCGGGCCTACAAAGCGCAGCTTGATCAGGCTATTAAAGCATCGGGGCAGCGGACGCATCTGCAAGCGTTGGGCGGGCAAATTGATACCTGGACTGAAACCATCCAGGATTTGGTGGAGCGCATCGGCAAACTGCGCCGGGATGAGATCATCCGGCGGGATGTGGAAACGGTACCGGCGGCCATTGCCGATCTGGAAAGCCGGCTCCACCGTGAAAGCGATCCGGCCATTCGGGCGCAACTGGAACGGACTCTGGCCAACCGGCGCAAGCAGTTGGCTTCGCTGGATCAACTGCAAAATACGGTCAGACGGGCCGAAATTCAAATCGAAAGCACCCTCTCGCTGCTGGGCACCATCTACTCCCAAATCCTGACCGGCCAATCTACCAGCCACGTAGCCGATACCAGCCGTCTTTCCGCCGATGTGGATGAAGAGGTGCGCCTGCTCCAGGATCAATTGGAGGCGCTGCGCGAGGTCAAACTGGGAGAGGAACGATGATACCGGGACAGATTCGCCCGCTGGTGATTGGTGTTTTTAGTTGGAACAAGGCCATTCTGGTCGCCGAGAGTTATGATCCGGGCAAACAACAGCACTTTTACCGGCCCATCGGCGGCGGGATCAATTTTGGCGAGTACAGCCAGGCGGCGCTGGTGCGGGAAGTCCGCGAGGAGTTTGGGGCGGAGATAGACGGGCTGCGCTACCTGGGCACACTGGAAAACGTCTTTATTTACAACGGCCAGCCGGGCCACGAAATTGTCCAGGTTTATGACGCCGAATTTGTGGACCGTTCGCTGTACGAGCGGGAGGCGCTGCTGGGTCTGGAAGACAACGGTCTCACTTTCAAAGCCTTCTGGAAACCCCTGGCCGAATTGCAAAACGACTCCAGACCCCTTTATCCGAGCGGGTTATTGGAGTTGCTACAAAAAGGTAGCATGTAGCAGGGTAGCAGGATTCCTGTTCGCTTCGCATGTCTACCAGCCCCTATTCTTTAAAGGGTTGAGGTTAAAACGTGGCTGAGTCCAAGCAAATTAATGAACCATTGATATATCAGTGTAAAATCTCCCTGAAAGGTCTTATTCCGCCGATTTGGCGCAAAGTTCAAGTAGCCGGTGATATTCCCCTGGACAAGTTCCATCGCGTCTTGCAAACGGTTATGGGCTGGGGTAATTATCACAGCTACCGCTTCATCATTGAAGGTATAACCTACGGCCCCTCCGCCGAGGCCGACCCAACTCTGAGCGACGCGGCGGAAGTCACCTTGAGCCAGGTGAGCCAGACCGAAGGCAGCAAATTTATCTATGTGTATGATCTGGCCGACGACTGGCAGCACGTGGTCAAGGTGGAGCGAATTTTGCCGCCGGCGCCGGGTGTTCAATATCCTATCTGCCTGGCCGGTCAGCGAGCCTGCCCGCCGGAGGAGTGCGGCGGTATCTGGGAATACACCAACCTGCTGGAAATCTTCAAAAATCCGCGCCACCCTGAGCACCGCGAGATGATCGAGCAGTTTGGCGGCGATTTTGACCCGGAGGCGTTTGATCTGGGCCGGGTCAATCGCGCCCTGCAGCCAATTCGGGGGACTAAAATAAGGAGCAAAGCTGTGAATGATACGCCCCCGGCCTGGTCCGAAGCCGACTCCAAATTATATCAGGAAATCGCGGCGGTGGCCGTACCGGCGCGAGAAGAGCAAATCGCAGCGCTTCTGACCCTGCTGCCCTTCAACCCGGCCGAGCCTTTCCGTGCCGTCGAGGTGGGCTGCGGCGAGGGGTTTCTCGCCCATGCCCTGCTGGACTGTTTTGCCCAGGCCCAACTCGTCGCTCTCGACGGGTCGGAAGAGATGCGCCTCCAGACTGCCCGGCGGTTGAGCGCCTTTGGTGAGCGGGTGACGGTTGAATCGTTTGACCTTTTTGCGGGCGATTGGCTGGCCCACGTCGAGGGGGCTGACTGCGTGGTCTCGTCGCTGGTGCTGCACCACCTGGATGATGCGGAAAAGCAGCAGTTATTCGCCGCCATCGGCGAGCGCCTCTCGTCACGGGGTGTTTTTCTCATCGCCGACCTGGTCCAACCGCAGCGGCCCGAAGCAGGCGAGTTGTTCGCCGCTGCCTGGGACCGCCTGGCGGAAGCGCAAGCCCTGGCCCAAACCGGCTCGCGGCGGCTGTTCGAGCAGTTTGTCCAGGCCGAGTGGAATCTGTATCGCTTCCCCGACCCGATGGACAAACCCTCGTCCCTGTTCGACCAGTTGATCTGGCTCAAAGCTGCCGGTTTCGCGGTGGTAGACTGCTTCTGGCTGCAAGCCGGCCACGCTATTTATGGGGGCTACAAAGCCGGTGCGGGTAGTGCAACGGGCGGGGTTTCGTTTACGGCGGCGCTGCGGTCGGCGCAGGCGGCGTTGCAAGCCAGATAAACCGCTTGCCATAAACGATGAAGGACAGTACAATTTCAACCACCTAAACTATTTCGGAGGCGCCCCTTGAACAAAAACCCGCAAATCGAGTCCATTGACCAGGTGCAGGAAACCCTGAAACAGCAGCTTTACATCGCCGACCGGAGCCTGGCGACGGCTATTTTCCTGGCCTTGAAGCTGGGCAAGCCGCTTTTTTTGGAAGGCGAGGCCGGGGTGGGCAAAACCGAAATTGCCAAAGTGCTGGCGGCCATGCTCAATCGCCAGCTCATCCGGCTGCAATGCTACGAAGGGCTGGACGTGAACACGGCTGTGTACGAGTGGAACTACACCCGCCAGATGCTCGAAATCCGCCTCCTCGAAGCGGCCGGGCGGGTGGATGAACAAACGGCCCTGAGAAAAATTTTTGGCCCGGAATTTCTGCTCAAACGGCCGCTGCTGCAAGCCATCGAGCAGGTCAATGGGGTCGAGCCGGTGCTGCTGGTGGATGAACTCGACCGGGCCGACGAAGAGTTTGAAGCCTTCCTGCTGGAAATTTTGTCGGACTTTCAGGTGACAGTGCCGGAAATCGGCACCATCAAAGCCGCGCAGCCGCCGGTGGTCGTCATCACCTCCAACCGCACCCGCGAAATCCACGACGCCCTCAAGCGGCGCTGCCTGTACCACTGGATTGATTACCCTTCGTTTGAAAAAGAGTATGGCATTGTGCTAGCCAAAGTCCCCCAAGCGCCGGAACACCTAGCTCGGGAAGTGGTCCATTTTGTGCAGGAGCTGCGCGGCGAAGATTTGTACAAACTCCCCGGCGTGGCCGAAACCCTCGACTGGATCGCCGCCTTGGTGGCCCTGGACCGCGAGGATTTGAGCGACGAGGTCATCAACGACACCCTGGGCGTTTTGCTCAAATACCAAGACGACATCCAACACGTCCAGGGCGCGGTGGCCCAGCGGATCATGGCCAACGCGAAGAACCGATGATAGAAGATAGAAGATGGTAGATAGAAGATGGTAGATAGAAGATAGACTATCCTCCATCCACTATCTTCTATCCTCTATCTTCTATCCTCTATCCTCTCTCCACAGGCTACTCAATGCGGACTGCTAAAGCAATCATCACCCCTGACAGTCAAGAAATCTCTCTCGAGCCGCTGGGGCCGGGGCACGGCCACCTGCTGCGCAATATGGTCCTGTTTGGGCGCATGCTGCGGGCGCTGGGGATCAAGGTGACGCCTACCCAAATTCTGGATTTGGTGGATGGCTTGCAGCACATTGATATGCGCCGCCGCGAGGATTTCAAAAATACAGCCCAAACTATTCTGGTCAGCCGCTTTGAGCATTTGGAGTTGTTCAATCGCGCCTTTGATCTCTTCTGGCAGGCCCGCGACGAAACCGAATTGTTGGAGATGGACCTGGGCACGCTGCGCCGAAAACCACCCCAACCCAAACCGGAAGATTTAGAGCCGGTGGAGCCGGGCGCAAAAGGGGATGGATCGGAGCGGGAGTCAGAAAACCCCATTATAGACACCGTCTACACCTACAGCGCCCGCGAAGTGCTGCGCCAAAAAGATTTTGCCGATCTAACCCCAGACGAACTGCAAGAAATCAAACACTTGATGCAGGCCATGGTCTGGCAGTTGGAACAGCGGCGCACCCGCCGCCGCGTCCGCGCTCAGCACGGGGCCTACCCCGACATGCGCCGCACCTTTCGCCAAAATCTGCGCTTCGGCGGCGAACCGCTGCAACTGACCTGGCGGCGGCGCAAGCTCAAACGCCGGCCGCTGGTGGTCATCTGCGATATCAGCGGCTCGATGGAGCGCTATTCGCGGGTGCTGCTCAAATTTATTTATGCCATCAGCAACGGCCTGGAAAAGGTGGAGGCGTTTGTCTTCAGCACCCGGCTGACCCGAATTACCCACCATCTCAAAAACAAAGATATTGACGCCGCGCTCGACCAGGCGACCTTATCCATCCACGATTGGGCCGGCGGGACGCGCATCGGCGAGTCGCTCAAAACCTTCAATTATGAGTGGGGCCGGCGAGTGCTGGGCCAGGGGGCGATTGTGCTGCTCATCAGCGATGGCTGGGACCGGGGCGATATTGATCTGCTGGAACGCGAAATGAACCGGCTACAGTTGAGCTGCCACCGCCTGATCTGGCTCAACCCCCTGCTCGGCTCGGAAAATTACGAGCCGCTGACGCGGGGTATCCAAACCGCGCTGCCCTACATTGACGACTTTATGCCGGTCCACAATTTGAAAAGCCTGGAACAGTTAGGCAGCCTGCTGGAACGGCTAAGCGAACATCGCCCGGAACGGCGGCAGCACGCGAGCCAACGTCAAGCGGATTAAACTGCTTTGACAATTCTGACGTTGCTCGGTAACATTAAGTCAAACCTTTATGTTGGGGTTACACTTTTTGTAACCTTATCCACGAACCCATCGAGGGGCACACTATGATCACCGCACAAGTCATCCTCAAACAAGGACGAGAAAAATCCGTTAACAACCGCCATCCCTGGGTCTTTTCGGGCGCAATTAGCCGGGTCGAGGGTAATCCGGCCAACGGCGATGTTGTGGACGTATGGAACAGCAAAGCCCGTTTTGTCGGGCGGGGCATTTATAACGATAAGTCTCAAATCCAGGTCCGCCTGCTTACCTGGAATCCCAACGACTCAATAGATGAAGATTTTTGGCGGCGGCGCATTCGCCGGGCCATTGCCGGGCGGCAAGCTCTGCTGGAATCGCCCGATACAGACGCTTTTCGCCTGGTCTACTCCGAGGCCGATGGTGTGCCCGGCTTTATTGCCGACCAGTACGGCACCTGGCTGGTCGTCCAGTTTCTTTCGCTGGCCGTCGAGCGGTATCGCCAGACGATTCTGGACATATTGGTGGATTTGGTCGCGCCCCAGGGAATTTACGACCGGAGCGAGGGCGAAAGCCGCGAAAAAGAGGGCCTAGTTTCGGTGACCGGCCCGGTTTGGGGCGAAGTGCCGCCGGACATGATTGAGATTACCGAGAACGGTCATACTTTTCTGGTGGATATCAAACTGGGTCAAAAAACGGGGTTTTATTTAGACCAGCGCGAAAACCGGCAAAAGGTCAGCAAGTATTTTCCCAACAAGGAAGTTCTGAACGCCTTTGCCTACACCGGCGCTTTCTCAGTGTATGCCGCTTACGCCGGGGCTAAACGGATTATGAATATTGACTCCTCGGAACGGGCGCTGCAAATTGCCGAGCGAAATATGCGCCGCAACGGGTTTGGCGAGCGGGAAGATATTTACGCCGTGGCCGACGTATTTGAAATTATGCGGGCCTATCGCGACAACAACTGGAAATTTGACGTGGTTATTTTGGACCCGCCCAAATTTGCCCCCAGCAAGCGCCAAGTTGATAAGGCGACCCAGGGCTACAAAGATATCAACCTGCTGGCAATGAAACTGCTCAAACCCGGCGGGGTGTTGATTTCCTTTTCCTGCTCCGGCGCCATCAGCAGCGAGCTATTCCAGAAGGTGCTGTTTGGCGCAGCTGTAGACGCAGGCCGCCATGTCCAGATCATCGAGCGCCTGGCTCAAGGCTCTGATCACCCCGTATTACTAACCTTCCCCGAGTCCGAATATCTCAAGGGCCTGGTCTGCCGGGTTTGGTAAAACGTTAAACGTTTAAAGGTTGAACGTTTACTTTCCCCCATCTCGTTCCCAAACTGACGCGAAGCGTGGAAACGAGATGGGAACGTTAAACGTTTGAAGGTTCAATGTTCAAGGTTTCGGTCGCCAGGATTTCTCGTTCCAACACTTGCAAGGCGGCTTGCGCGGCGGCCTGGGCGGCATTTTGCTTGCTGAACCCTTTGCCCCGGCCATAAACTTTACCCCCAATCACCGCTTCAACCGTAAACTCTTTGGCGTGATCCGGGCCTTCTTCCAGAACGGTCCGGTAAGTGGGGGTTAGCTGATAGTGGCTCTGGGCTACCTCCTGCAAACGACTTTTGGCGTCTTTATCGGTGTCCGCCGCCAGAATTGCTTGCAGGGCCGGGTCAATGATGGCGTAAACAAAACGCCGGACCGTCTCCAGGTTGCTGTCCAGGTAAAGCGCTCCAATAAACGCCTCAAACGCGTCACATAAAATCGCCGACCGTCTGCGCCCGCCGCTGTCCTCTTCGCCCCGGCCCAACAGCAAGTGCGCGCCCAGGTCCAGTTGGGTGGCAAAGTTGGCCAGGGTTTCGGTGCGCACCAGGGCCGAGCGCAGGTTGGTCAGGCGGCCCTCCGGCATTTCGGGGAAGCGGTGGTACAGATACTCACCGGTGATAAAATCCAGAATGGCATCCCCCAGAAACTCCAAACGCTCATTATCTTCCAGGGGATAATCGGGGTTTTCGTTAAGGTAGGAGCGATGGGTCAGCGCCCGCTGTAATAACGCTTTATTAGAAAAGGTCACATTGAGCGCCTTTTCCGCCTCAAAAATATTGGTCATAACACTCCTCGTGTGAACCGAGGATACGGAAGAAACCAAGATAATAATTAATGGTGAATTGTCAATTGTGAATTGTTAATGAGAGACTCATAGCGAGCCGTTCACCATTCACCATTCACTATTCACTATTCACAATTATTCCGCCTCGGTCGCTTCCGTATCACCAGTTACAAAATCGAAAATCGTAAATCACAAATCGTAAATCATCCGGCGTCCTGGGTTGAAGGCAGATAATCGCCCTCCACCCACTCGCTGCCGTCCGGGCTGACTTCTTTTTTCCAAATCGGCACAATTTGTTTGAGCCGGTTGATGGCGTACTGGCAGGCTTCAAAGCAGCCGTCGCCCCGGTGCGGGCTGGACACGGCCACAATCACCGCATTATCGCCCACCTCCAGATGGCCGATACGCTGGACAATGGCAATCTCCACAATTTTAGGCCACTGCTCGCGGGCCTCGGCGGCCACCTGGCGCAGTTTGGCTACGGCCATTTCTTCATAAGCTTCGTATTCCAGGTGCTCGACCTCTTTGCCGGCGGAAACGTTCCGCACCGTCCCGGCAAACACGGCCACCGCTCCCGTTTCCGGGCGGCGCACTTTGGCCGCCCAGACATCGAGGCTGATCGGCTCGAAGGTGATAGCAAACATAGAGTCGTCCGAGCCGGAGCCGCCGCTGACCGGCGGGAAAAAGGCTACCTCATCACCATCAGTCAGCCGCGTTTCCCGTTCGGCAAACTCTCGATTAACCGAGACGACCGTCCGGGGAAAGACCTCGACCAGTTTTGGAAATTCAGCCTGCAACATCTGGACTAGGTCGGCAATAGTGGCATTTTCGGCCACCTGCCGCTCGATACTGTGCGTCCCGACCAACTCCCGCAGCCGGGCAAATAATTTAACGGTGACTCTCATTGAGTTGCTCCTGGCAAAAGTGAAACCTGTGAAATTCAGGGAACTGAAGGAACTGAGGGACTTATGACTCACAGTTCCCTTAGTTCCGTAAGTTCCTTCAGTTCCTACTCCAACACTATTTCCCCGCTCTTCCCGCCGCTTTTGCGGGCCAGGCGGATGGCGTCAAGCTGCATGGCTCGGTCAACGGCTTTACACATGTCGTAAATGGTCAGCCCAGCCATGCTGACCGCCGTCAGGGCTTCCATCTCCACCCCAGTTTTGCCGGTGGTGCGGACGGTGGCGCTGATGTCAATCACGGCCAGTTCTTCGGCCTGACCAGCGGGGTGAGGTTCAAAGGTCAGGCTGACGTGGGTCAGCAGCAGCGGGTGGCACATGGGAATCAACTCGTGGGTGCGTTTGGCAGCCATAATCCCCGCCACCTGAGCCACCGCCAGCACATCGCCTTTGCTGATGCCGCCTTCCTGGATGAGCGCCAGCGTTTCCGGCTTCATCCAGATGCGGCCTCGCGCCACAGCTTCGCGCTGGGTATCATCTTTCTGGCCTACATCTACCATGCGGGCGCGGCCATGTTCGTCGAGATGGGTTAATGTCATAAAACAGTCCTCAAGCCATAATCTCAAGGGATTATAGCTAACTTAAAAGCAGGCGCAAAAAAGGCGGGGGATAGACCAGTGAACGATTCAAATGATACGTGATGCGTGATGCGTGAGGATTCTAGGCAAAATCTTCTCACGCATCACGCATCACGGTTCACGGGCTTTGGTTAATTATTTTTTTAAAGTTGTCTACCCCCTTGCCAGCCGTGCTGCTTTATTGCATAATCTCTGGCGGAGGTACGATGTATTCATGACGGACAAACTAGAAAAACTCAAAGAGACAATGCGCCAGATGGAAAGTGTGGTGGTGGCCTATTCCGGCGGTGTGGACAGCGCCCTGGTGTTGAAAGTGGCCCACGACTGCCTGGGGGACAAAGCTCTGGCAATGACCGCTATTTCGGCCAGCCTGGCCGCCCACGAACGGGCCGAAGCCGAAGCGATTGTGAGCCACATCGGCGCGCGCTATCTACCCATTGAAAGCCAAGAAACGGCCGACCCCCGCTACCTGGCTAACGCCCCGAACCGCTGCTATTTTTGCAAAAGCGAAGTGTACACCAAGCTGGTGGATTATGCGCAGCGGGAAGGGTATAACTACGTGGTAGACGGGACCAACCTTGACGACGTGGGCGACCATCGCCCCGGCCGCCAGGCCGCCCGCGAGCGGGGCGTACGCAGCCCCCTGCAAGAGGTCGGGCTGACCAAAGCCGAAATCCGCGAGCTGGCCCGCACCCTCGGCCTGCCCAATTGGGACAAACCCGCTGCGGCCTGTCTTTCCTCGCGTATTCCCTACGGCGTCACCATTACCCTGCAAATGCTGTCGCAGGTGGAACAGGCCGAACTGGCCCTCAAGCAGATGGGCTTTCGCCAACTGCGGGTGCGCCATCACAATGACATTGCCCGGCTCGAAATCGAAGCCGCCGACTTTGAAGCGGTGCTGCGCCAGCGCGAGCAGATTGTAGACCGGCTCAAAAAACTGGGGTATGCTTACGTCACGCTCGATTTGGCCGGCTTTCGCTCCGGCAGCATGAACGAGGTTTTGCTGGCACATGGACCTTGAAAAACTGGAGCATTTGCTCACCCAGGTGCAGTCTGGCCAGGTTGACGTGGCCCAGG
Source organism: Anaerolineae bacterium (assembly GCA_023151115.1). The sequence goes on along the minus strand of JAKLJP010000012.1, from coordinate 84,186 downwards.
CTATGGAACGGCTGCGCGGCCTGCCCTACGAAGACCTCGGCCACACCCGGCTCGACCTACACCGCTCGCTGCGGCAGGGTTTGCCCGAAGTGATTTTTTGCCAAAACAAAACGGTTGAGCAGGTTTTGGCGATTGTGGAGCGGTTGAGCCAGCACCACGACCGGGTGCTGGCGACGCGGGTTTCCGCCGAGATGGCTGCTGCCGTCCGGGGGCAATTTCCCCAGGCGCAGTACGACCCTGTCTCGCGCCTGCTGACTTTAACCCGCAGCGAACTGCCGGCCCCCGCCGCCGATGCGCCCTACGTGCTGGTTGTGACCGGCGGCACATCCGATCTGCCGGTAGCGGAAGAAGCAGCCCAAACCGCCGAATTTCTGGGCAGCCGGGTCGAGCGAGCTTACGATGTCGGCGTGGCCGGGGTACATCGCCTGCTGGACCAGCGCGAGCGGTTGTTCAAGGCCGAGGTTATCATCAGTGTGGCCGGGATGGAGGGTGCGCTGACCAGCGTGGTCGGCGGGTTGGTTGCCTGTCCGGTCATCGGCGTACCGACCAGCGTGGGCTACGGGGCGCACTTTGGCGGCCTGGCCCCGCTGCTCTCGATGCTCAACTCCTGCGCCACCGGCGTGGCCGTGGTCAATATTGATAACGGCTTTGGGGCAGGGGTTTTTGCGCATCTCATTCTACGGAAGAAAAGTTAGTTGGAGGAATGGAAGGTTGGAAGGCTGGAAGATTGCTCAATCCTCCAACCTTCCATTCTTCCAGCCTTCCAGATTAATCAGGGTTATATCAATGAAAATAGCTTACTTTGACTGCATTGCCGGGGCCAGCGGCGACATGCTGCTAGGAGCGCTGCTCGACGCCGGACTGCCGGAGGAGACGCTGCGCCAACAACTGGCCCTGCTCCATCTGGACGATTTTGAACTGCGAGTCCGGCGGGTGGAGAAAAAGGGCTTTAGCGCCCTCAAAGTGGACGTGCTGGTTAACGACGATGTTTCAGCCCGCCACCTGCCCGAAATCGAAGCCATTGTCCAGGGGAGCGATTTACCCGCCGCCATCAAAGACCAGGCCATCGCCATCTTCCGGCGGCTGGGCGAAGTCGAGGCCGGGATTCACGGCGTCACGCTGGAACAAATCCACCTGCACGAGTTGGGCGGGGTGGATACCATTGTGGATGTGGTCGGCGTTTTGGCCGGGCTGGCCGCGCTGGGTGTGGAGCGCGTCGTCGTCTCGCCGCTACCGTTGGGCCGGGGCTTTGTAAAGGGAGCGCACGGCGCCATTCCCCTGCCCGCTCCGGCCACGGTCGCTTTGCTCAAAGGTGTGCCGGTGGTTGGCAGTGAGATTGAAAAGGAACTGGTCACCCCCACCGGCGCGGCGCTGCTGACCTCGCTGGCGGCAGAGTTTGGCCCGCTGCCGGCTATGACCCTCGAAGCGGTCGGGTATGGGGCCGGAGGCCGCGATTTGCCCATTCCCAATGTGCTGCGGCTGCTGTTGGGCCAACAAGCTGCCCCAAGCAGCGCGGCGACAGAAACGTTAACCTTACTGGAAACCAACATTGACGACCTCAACCCGGAAACTTATGATTATGTCATGGGTCGCTTATTCGAGGCAGGGGCGCTGGATGTCTTTTTAGCCCCTATTCAAATGAAAAAGAACCGCCCGGCTACACTGCTGCACGTGCTCTGCCGTCCCGCGCAAGCCAATAAATTGATGGCAATTTTGTTTGCCGAAACCAGCACCCTGGGAGTCCGGCAGCAGACCGTGCTGCGCCACTGCCTGGCCCGCTCCAGCCAGACCGTGCAAACCTCCTACGGTCCGGTGCGGGTCAAAGTGGCCTCTTGGGGTCATAAGCACTCGAAAGCTGCGCCGGAATACGAGGACTGTCGCCGGCTGGCCGAGATTAACGGCGTACCCCTGCGGGAAGTTTATCTGGCTGCGCTGCAAGCCATTGCGGTAGAGCTGCTGGATACGCTCCACGAAACCCTTTAAAGCGATTGAGGCTTTCCCAAAACTCGCCTTTGGAGTAAAATTCAGCAATTTGTAGCTCCTCACCTCTCATGTCATTTCGAGCGACGTTAGGAGCGAGAAATCTCCTAATCCATAGTTTGCAGACAACGACCTCTGAGATTTCTCGGCTTTCAGCCTCGAAATGACATGGCGTAGTAGTTACACCGATTTTATCCATTGACAGGAGACTCCATTGTCTGAACTCGTTTTGTTGAAATTGGGCGGTTCGGTGATTACCGATAAAACGCGGCCTTTCACGGCGCGGATGGATGTAATTAACCGCTTAGCCGCCGAAATCAATAACGCCTTAACCGACCGGGGCGATGATTTGCGCCTGATTATCGGCCACGGGGCCGGTTCATTTGGGCACGAGGTGGCAGCCAAGTACCAAACTCATAAGGGGGCCATTGCCGCCAATAGCTGGCCCGGTTTTGCCGAGGTGGCCGCCGCCGCCGCCGAACTTAACCACATTGTGATGAAGGCGCTGCGCCGGGCCGGGGTACCGGCAATCAAGTTCCAACCCTCAGCCAGCACCCGCACTCGCGGCGAGCAGTTGATGTATTTTGAAACCTTCCCACTGAAAGAAGTCCTCAAGCACGGGTTGGTGCCGGTGATTTATGGTGATGTCAGCGTGGACGCCAACCAGGGCATGAGCATTGTTTCTACCGAGAAGTTGTTTGACAACCTGGCCCGCGAGCTGTCGCCCGGCCGGATTGTGTTGAGCGGCCAGGTGGACGGTGTTTATGACCGTGACCCGCTGAACGATTCAGGGGCAGAATTGATTGAAGAGATTGACAGCAGCAATTGGAGCGAGGTCGAGGCCCGGCTGGGCGGCTCGCACGGGGTGGACGTGACCGGCGGGATGTTTACCAAAGTGCGTGATATGTACCGGCTGACCCTGGCCATGCCGCCCATGCAGGCCATGATTATCTCGGCGGAGCAGCCGGGAAATGTGGAAAAAGTGCTCAAGGGACAGGCAGTTAATTTTGGCACGTTGATTAATTGAGAGAACCTACACGATCATGTCATTCCGACCCACGAAGTGGGAGGAATCTTCGTTACCACTGTCTAAAATGTTACGGTGAACGAGCAGATTTCTCGCTCCTATCGTCGCTCGAAATGACATGACTACGTAACTGCTGCAATCGAGAAGTATTTCAGCGGTGGTCTTTGCGGTGCGGGCTGAGCAAATGGTCCAGGGCCAGAAAAAAGGCTTTGGTGTGCCGGGCCGACAGAATGCCCAGCAGCCATAGGGGCACTAAAGTAAAGAAGATGAGTTGGGCTGTGGACAGGTCGAACAGGATGTCGAGGAGCAGCAGCGTGCCGACCCCAACAATAGCTACCAGGCCAAAGTTGATCATCGAGATGGCGAAGATAAAATAACCCGGTTCGCGGTCATAGGGGTAGCCGCAGCGAGGACAGCCGGGCAGCATGGTAAACCAATCGGAAATGCTTTCGACCCGGCTGGCCGGCAAATACAAAGGCGAGATACCGCACTCGGGGCAGCGCAGCCAGACGGTTCGCTGAAAGTAGAGCCAGATTCTTCGGTTGACTACAGGTCTAGAATTGTTAGTCATCCCTGGCTTGTTTATCAATCAAATAAATGTGCTCATTTTGGTTGGAGATGGAGTCCAAAGCTTGCTTTGGAAGGGATCAAAGCAAGCTTTGGACTCCAATTGCTGCTGAATAACCCCTCTCAGATAGAGGGGGCATCCAGCAGTTCGCGCACTTTACGCGCCAGCCCGCCCGGCGTAAAGGGTTTGGCCAAAAAAGCCCTCATCGGATCACCTTCGCCATCGGGAACCGGGATATTATCGGTATAGCCCGACATGTAAAGCACTTTTACCTGGGGATGTGTCTGTGTTACCAGGTTACTCAATTCTTGCCCATTTATGCGGCCGGGCATGACGATATCGGTTAGGAGCAGATGCAAAGGGGAGGGATATTCGTGCAGGGTTTGCATAGCCGCCTCGCCGTTTTGCGCTTCTAAAACGGTGTACCCCTCTTGCAACAGGATACGTTGAGCCAGTTGGCGCACTGCTTCCTCGTCTTCTACCAGTAAAATTGTTTCCGAACCCTGCTCTGTAGGGATAGGCGTCTGCTTGACAAGGCTGACCGCCAGGGAAGGCATCTCTGCCTGAGGTAGAAAAATGTCGAACGTAGCCCCGTCGCCCGCCTCGCTATGAACCACAATATGGCCACCGCTCTGGTTCACAATGCCGTGGACCGTTGTCAATCCTAACCCTGTGCCCTGGCCTGGTTCTTTGGTGGTAAAAAAAGGCTCAAAAATGTGCAGACGAGTCTCAGCATCCATGCCGTGGCCGGTGTCGCTAATGGTTAGCCGGACATAAGCCCCTGGTTTAGCGCCGATGTGCTGGCGCGCCTCGGCTTCATCCAAATTCACGTTGCTGGTGGCAATGGTCAGCGTGCCTCCATGCGGCATGGCATCGCGGGCGTTAACCGCCAGATTCATCACCACCTGTTCCATTTGGCCCGGATCCGCTTTGACCTGTCCCAACTTTGGCTCCAGGATGGTCACTAATTCAATATGCTCACCGATCAGGCGGCGCAGCATGGTTCCCAAATCAGTTACAATCGTATTCAAATTTATCACTTGGGGCTGGACAACTTGCTTACGGCTAAAGGTTAGCAGTTGCCGGGTGAGCAAAGTGGCCTGTTTGATCGCTTTTTTGATCTGCTCAAGCTCCTCGCGCTCAGGATCATCCGGCTGTTGATGACGACTCAGGATTAAATCGGTGTAGCCGATCATAACGGTCAGAATATTGTTAAAATCGTGGGCCACTCCCCCGGCCAACCGGCCAATCGCCTCCATTTTTTGGGATTGCAAAAACTGCTCTTCAAGCTGCTTGCGGGCGGTAATATCGCTTACCAGCCCATAGATGATTTTGGTGGCTGAGGTATTTTCTACCCTGGCGCTGTCACGCACCCAGATAATTTGGCCATCGGCGCGAACCAGCCGATATTCAGTTTCGCTGCTCTGGCCGGCCGCCAACAAAGCCGCCTGCCTGGCGGCCGCAGCCCGATCATCAGGATGAATGACCACCGACGGCCAGAAGGCCCAGTCGGCCATAAACTTTTCATAAGGGTAGCCGGTAAGGGTTTCAACCTGGGGTGAGAAATAAAGATTGACCAATTGGCCTTGCTCGGTTACTTGAGTTACGTAAATCCAATCGCTAATGGACGAGATCACCTGGCGAAAGCGTTCTTCGCTCTCGCTCAACGCCGCTTCGGCCCGTTTACGGTTACGCCGTCCCTCGGCTTCCTGTAGCTCGCGCGCCACCACCGGCCCTAAACGGGTCAGGTTATTTTTCATGAGATAATCGTGGGCGCCGGCCTTCATAGCCGCTACGGCTGTTTCTTCGCCAATGGTACCTGAAACAATGATAAAAGGAATGTCCAGCCCGGTTTGCTTTAAAAGATTCAAGGCGGCCAATCCATTAAATTGGGGTAGGGCGTAATCAGAAATAACCACGTCCCAGGGATGTTGGTTAAGCGCGGCCCGCATGCTTGCGGCATTTTGGACGACTTTATAAGTTGGATCGAAACCGCCCTGGCGCAGATGACGCACCAGCAGCAGCATATCATCTTCAGAGTCTTCGACAAACAAGACGCGCAACGGCCGGCTCATTTTTTACTCCGCGGGTTCAAAGGGGGGACTTCGTTGAGGAGCAGCCAATACAGCCCCAGTTGCCGGACGGCTTCGGTAAATTGCACAAAATCTACCGGCTTGCGAATGTAACTATTCGCACCCAGGCTGTAGCTGTCAAGCATATCCTGCTCTTCTTTGGAGGTTGTTAAAATCACCACCGGCAGAAAACGAGTGCGTTCATCCGCCCGGATTTGTCGCAAAACCTCCAGCCCATCTACCTTGGGCAGTTTCAAATCCAAAAGGATAACTTGAGGGGTTTCGGTCAGGTCTCGCTGGGCATAAGCGCCCCGGCTAAAAAGATAATCCAACGCTTCGGCCCCGTCGTGGGCTACCACCACCTCATTTTTGATATTATTTTTTTTAAGCGCCCGTAAAGCCAAAACTTCATCGTCGGGATTATCTTCGATCAGGAGAATGACTTTTGCGGTCATGGCTGGCCTCCTTGGTAGTGAAAGGACGTTATTCTGTTTATCAAAATTATAGATAAATAACCTTGAAATCCCAAAATGCCTAATTCAAAGGATAAAATAAAAAGTCGCCCCCTGACCCGGCGCGCTTTCTGCCCAGATGCGCCCCCCATGACGGGTGATCACCCGCTGCACGGTTGCCAGCCCGATGCCAGTCCCTTCAAATTCGTGACGGGTGTGCAGGCGTTGAAAAGGGCCAAAAAGCTTGTCGGCATAACTCATATCAAAACCAACCCCATTATCGCGGATAAAACAGATAAGTTTATCTTGCTCTTGGATTTGTCCAAATTCTATGCGGGCCTGGGGTTGCTTTTGGGTAAATTTCCAGGCGTTGCCTATCAGATTTTCAAGCGCCATACGCAGTAAAGGTGGGTCGCCTTCGACGCTGACCCCCGGTGTAATCACAAATTCTGCCGACCGCTGTGGCTCGGTCTGCTGTAGTTCAGCGGCAATGGCGTCAACAATGGCGCTCAGGTTGACCGATTCCCAGTGCATCTCGCTGCGAGTAATGCGCGAAAGCCCCAACATATCGTCAATGAGCCGGCCCATGCGCTGGGTGGCCTTACGCACCCGCTGCAGGTAATCTTGTCCATCTTCATCCAGTTTGTCGGCATAATCTTCCAGCAAGGCTTGACTAAAACCGTCAATGGCCCGCAGCGGGGCGCGTAAATCGTGGGAGACGGAGTAGCTAAAAGCCTCCATCTCTTTGTTAACGGCTTCAAGCTGCGCTGTACGCTCTAGAACGCGCTGTTCTAATTCTTCGTTGAGCCGCTGAATTTCTGCCTCAACCCGTTTGCGCTCGGTGATATCCAGGGTGGTACCGGCCAAATGCACCAATTGACCGGCCTCATCCCAAACGCTGTAAGCCACTGTATTCAAATAGCGCAGCGAACCGTCCGGCCGGTTAATACGATAATCATGGCTCAGCGGTTCACGGCTGCGCATAATCTGAGCATGAAACTCCAAAAGACCGGCCCGATCTTCGGGATGAATGTAGGCCACAAATTCTTCAAAAGAGGGAGGACCCAGACGAGGGTCTCGGCTGTGAATATGGAACATCTCTTCTGACCAATACCCCTCACCGCTTTTGGGATTAAGTTCCCAGTTGCCAAAGTGAGCAATAGCTTGGGCCATGGCTAAGCGCTGCTGACTCTTGACCAGCGCCTCCTCGGCTTTTTTGCGCTCGGTAATATCCCGGCCCACCGATAAAAATTCAATCACCTGGCCTTGAGCATCGAGAATAGGGCGGTCAATCCACTGCTGCCAAACGATTTGCCCGTCAGGCAAGAGGGTTTCATGCTCATCCTTGGCAATTCTGGGTTGAGCCATCAAATCGGCAAGATGGCGCTGCGTGGCTTCGCGGGCCGGCTGAGGAATAAGCTCCAAATATTTCCGGCCGATTATTTGGCTACGGGTCAGCCCCAAAAATTGGCAATAAGCCTCATTGACAAACGTTACCGTTGTATCAGGCAAAGCCCGGATCACCAGCTCGGTTTGGTTCTCCACAACGGCCCGGTACCGTTCCTCGCTCTGGCGCAGCGCTTCCTCCACCTGCTTGCGCTCGGTAATATCACGAATAATCGCTTGCAGTTGTCTCCCATTAATCATGGCCGCGCTGATTTCTACCAGCAGCAGGCTGCCATCCTTGCGGCGCAGGTGTCGTTCAGTAGTAATCGCTTTGCCAGCCAGCAATTCATCCAATCGCAACGGTTTTTCAGCCAATTCTTCGGCTGGAACAAGGTCTCTTATATTGAGTTGTAAAAATTCAGCTTCGCTATAGCCCAACATCTGGCAGGCTTTTGGATTGACCAGTTCATAATTCCCCTGGGCATCGGCAATACAAATGCCGTCGACGGCTTGCTCCAATAATGACCGATATTTATTTTCACTCTCGACCAGGGCCGCCTGCCGATCTTTTTCCAACAGGTTCCGATGGTGCGTGGTCAACAATATCAAAACAGAACCCATGAGGATGAAACTTACCGGCCTGACCACAATTTCGTCGGGTGGTATAGTGGGCACAAAAATAGGAAAAAACAACATCCCAACGAGACATGCCCCGGCGATGATCACGGTGGTTGACAGCGAGAAAAAAATACTGCTTAGCAAAATGGCGACCAGGAGATAATCAAATACCAGAATCTCGGTCCAGCTTCTATCGGGAATAGCCGCAATAAAGACATTAATGATGATGATCGCAACAGCCAGCAAAGCCGCCCCCGAATAGTAGCGAGTCCGGCTCAGGGCATAGGCAAATACCAAACCCAGGCTGGTGATAATTCCAATCTGGAAAGGGGTTTCTTGCCAAAACAAGGGCTTAGGGTCGAGTAAAATTATCCACAGGGGAACCAGCACGATAATTAGCAGAGTCAGGGCCAGCAGCAAAGAGATTAGAAACCGAACCTGGCGGCGTTCCTCCGGCGTTTGAAGAGTGGGGTGGGGTTCAGTGAGACGAAGCCAGAGTTGCTTTAATCTTTGAATAACCGTGGGATGCGATGGCATACAACCTCTCCAAATTAAGGCGCCCTCTATGAAAAATTACGGCTCGGGTTTTAGCCGGTTAAAAGGCAAGGGAATCAAGCGGGGCACGCGCTGCTGATAATCTCGATAAGCGGGGCCAAACTCGGCCAGCAGCCGGCGCTCCTCATAAAATGTACCCAGGTAAAAGTAGAGGCTGAGCAGGAGATAAGTGACCAATAAATTGAGGGTCATAATCGGCGTGAGCCACAGCAGCAAGAGGCTGAAAAAGTAAAGGGGATGGCGTACCCAACCATAAAAACCGCCAATGTTTAATTTTCCAGGCCGATTAGACCGTTCAGCCGTTAGCTGGGCCAACCCCAAAAATTGAAACAGGCCGGTTTGCAGCAGCGTGACTACCAGACCAACCAGGGCCAGGAGTTGCCCCCCAACCATCAGCCAACGCCAAGGTGACGGAACCACATAAAGGGTTTGATCGGGCAGCCAGGCCAGCAGCGGCAAAAGCGGCAATAACGTTATCACGGCGATGATATTATAGGCCAGCCGATACCCACGCTCAACCCCAGGACCAAAAACCCGCCACACCCAATCTTTAACGACCAGGCTGGCCAATATACTGTGCAACACAGCATAAACGGTGAAAAAGAGGATTATAAGAAGGATGTTTGCCAACCAAGACATTTAACCCTCGTCAAATTGGAAATAAAATAGGCGTTATACAGTTGGCTAAAATCGTGTCATTTCGAGCGACACCCTACGCAGGGAGCGAGAAATTCCGCCAGTCTCGTCTTGCGAGCATAACTCTCAGAGATTTCTCGGCCTCTGGCCTCGAAATGACATGGCCTGAGCTTAATGCCGATAATGTCTGTTAGTTCCCTGTTTGGTTACGGCCAATTGACCAAGGGCAAGCCTGTTTCCGTTTCAATCGCCAGGAGACGGTTGTATTTAGCCAGCCGCTCCGATTGAGTGATCGAACCCACCTTAATCTGGTCGCCCGCCCAGCCGACGGCCAGATCGGCCAGCCAGTTATCCTCGGTTTCGCCGCTGCGGGCGCTGATTGTCACCCGCCAGCCGGCGGAGCGAGCCAGTTGGCAGGCCTCAGCCGCTTCGCTCAACGTGCCAATCTGATTAACCTTGAGCAGCAAGGCGTCGGCCGCCCCGGCGGCGATGGCCCGGCGAATCCGGGTAGGGTTGGTACATAACAGGTCGTCGCCCAAGACCAGCGCCCGCCCGGCAACAGCAGCGCGCAGACCCGGCCAGTGCGCCCAATCCTCCTCGGCCAGTCCATCTTCGAGGCTGACAATCGGGTAGCGTTCAAGCCAGGCGAGCAGTTGCGCAATCATCCCCGGGCTGTCCAGCGGTTCAGTTCCCAGGTGATACCGGCCTGAATGATAAAAATGGCTGGAGGCCACATCCACCGCCAGGGCTACCTCCCGGCCCGGCTCGAAACCGGCATTGCAGATCGCTTCGACGGCATCGGCCAACATGGCCTCGGCGTTGGTAAAGGGCGGGGCCAGCCCGCCTTCGTCGGCGGTGAGGGCGCGCATGCTATACTTGTGATAACTCAACTCCGCCGCCGCCTGATACACGGCAAAGGTCATCGCCAATGCCTCATCCATGCTGCGGGCAGAGGCGGGAACAATCAGCACATCCTGGATAGTAGTTTGACCGCCAGCGTGCTTACCGCCGCTAAACAGGTTGATGGTTGGACGGGGTAGGGTTTGGAGGGGTTGATCGAGGAGGCCGGCTAAATATTGGTACAACGGCACGCCCCGCTCGGCGGCGCAGGCGCGGGCAAAGGCCAGCGAGGCGGCCAGGATGGCATTGGCCCCCAGGCGTGATTTGTTGGCAGTACCGTCGAGGTCAAGCATGGCCTGGTCGAGCTGGGACTGCTGCTCAAACGACCGCCCGGCCAGCGCCTGGTTGAGTTCACCGTTGATATGTCCCACCGCCCGGCGGCAGCCCAGACCGCGATAGCGCTGCGGGTCGCCGTCGCGCAGTTCCAGCGCCTCTGCCGCCCCGGTTGAAGCGCCGGAAGGAACGGAGGCTGTTCCAGCGGCCCCACCGGCAAGTTCGCAGGTGGCCTGCACCGTTGGCCGTCCCCGGCTGTCGAGAATTTCCAGGCCGGTTAAACGTTTGATAGAAAACATAGGTTCACCAATTTTTAGGACCCACAGATAACACAGATGAGATGATTATAGCTTGCTTATGAATTGATTGACAAGCTCTGTGATCGTGAGCGGTGGGTTGGCTAACAGGGCCAGCACGACCTCTTGCTGGCGGGCGCGAGTGGCCTTGTCTAAATATTCCAGGGGAGAGCGCCCGGCGACGCGGGCCAGGAGGCAGGCCAGGGTGTGGCGGGCGGCGCGGGCTTCAAAAGATGACCGGGGACCGGGGACGGAGGACCGGCTGTTGAACGAGGCAACCAGCGTATCACTCAAAGTTTCAGCATATACCTGCCAATAAGTAACAGCGGCGGCGGCAAAAGCAGCCCGCTGTTGTGGCAAAAAGTGGGCTTTGCTCAGGAGGTGGGTCAGCGAGAAACCCAAATCAAAGGCCGGGTCGCCCCAGTGAATGACTTCGTGATCGAGCAGGATGAGCCGGTTTTGATAGACCAGCACATTTTTGGGGCTGTAATCGCCGTGAACCAGGGTCAAACGGCAGGCGCGGGTTTCTTCGATGAGCGCGTGGAGGAACTCAGCCACCGCCGGAAGCTGGCCGGCGGTGTAGGCATAGTATGGCTCCAGCCGCAGCGACTCGAAAAAGGAGCCGTCGGCAAAAACAGGGGCAACCTCTTCCCGGCGCTCAAAAGCGCGGCGGTGGGTTGTCCCCAGCAGGCGGCCAAACTGGTTGAGGTGATCCGCTTCCAGGCGGCCTGCCAGCAGCAGGGTTTTCCAGTTGTCGTGCGGCTGGGGCACGGCTTGCATCGCCAGCAGGTGGTGGGTGTGGTCTTCAAAAATGAGGTGGGGCGTTGCGCCAGAGGGGGCCAGTTCAGCCAACCAGGTTAGCCCCAACGCCTCGCGGTGAACCCGTTCCGGGCTGCTAAACCAATCCACGCTGACCCGCAGCTTAGCCAGGGCTTGCTTTAGTACCCAGGCTTCACCCCCGGGTCGTTCCACCCACACCGTCCGATTAGAAACTCCGCCGGCCAGGGTGCAGATGTGGGGCTGCTCGTCGGGGGCGATGTGGCCCTGATCGCGCAGGTAGGCCAGCAGGGCGTCGGGTTGTTCAATGTCGAGGCTCAAGCTTGCTTCCATAGATTGAAGACTTTAGGATCGGTCTTTATTCCAGGTTACGGGCGCGGGTTACATAAGGCTCAAAAATAGGCGGAATGAGCCAGGTAAGGTTATTGTCCCGCAAATCATTATCCTCAATGATTACGCCCCCTTTATGGCCCCGCATCTCCTGGGAGGGGCTGTGCCCAACAATACATATACCACCCTCGTTTTTGTTGATCCGGTTGTCGCGGAGCGTGGCTCCGCTATTATCGACAATCAACAAGACCCCGTCAAAATTATCAGAGATGTTGTTGTTCTCTAAAATATCTTGGCTACCTTTAGCGAGGTTAACACCTATTTTGTTTAAATGAATGTAATTGCGGCATAGAGAGGAGTTACCGCCGCTGAAAACCCCATGCTCATGGCCGGAGATAACGTTATCCTCCAAAATGCAGGCGCTGTTATGACCAATGAAAATGCCCGTCTCGGTATTATTATAAATGTGGTTACGATATAAATCGGCCTTGCCGCCTTTGGAGATGCTTACCCCCATCTTGGTATTGTCGAAAATATGATTGTCCTCTAATATAGTCTGAACCCCATCAAGAATATTAACCCCGAATGAGTTATGGTGAATGCGATTTTGGCACAGCTTCAGGCTGCCGCTGTCTGATAAGCCCACCCCACTCAGTTCGTGACCAAAAATCTCATTTTCCTCCAATTCAGCATTACCCCTCTCGTAAATTGCCACCCCATGTGGACTGCTATGGATACGGTTGCGGCGGAGTTTGGCCCTGGCGTCAAAACGGATACCTATACAGGCGAAACTTTGACCGCTGAGGTCGCAGTCCTCTAATTCCAGGTAGCCTTCGATAACCTCAATACAGTGCCAACCATCTTTTCTAAACAAGCTTTTGCCTCCCATCTGGCGTAGGGTCAGATTGGCAATACGGCCTTGAGTTGTTTTGAAATCAATGACCGATCTGCCGGTAGCCTGGATAATAATGTCATCACGGGGGCCATCGCCGATTAGCTCTAAGGGCTTTTTGATGTCTAACCTTTCTTTATAAATCCCTGGCCTGATAAGAATCCGATCACCGGGTCTGGCGGCGCGGACCGCAGCCGTAATGGTTACATGGTCGCCTCGATTGAGCGGGTCTACAACCCTGGTAAATGGCCGGGGTTGTCTTACTACCTCTAGTTGAGCCTGGAGATCGACAATTGTTGCTTTGGTATTCTCTATCTCTTTACGGAGGGGGAGAGGGCTATGCATGGAGCCGCCATGATCAGCCTCTCGTTGTTCAAGGATTTCCAAGTTTTGATAATACTTTTTGAGTTGGTCTTCGAGATGAGCTTTGCTATACATATAGGGTCGCCTGTCGGGTAAAAATGATGTAAAAGGATAATATCACATTTTGCATCCAATCGGCAACCTCAAAAATGTGTTCATTCTTAGACGTTTTCAATCATCGAGAAGATTGATTAATCCTCAACCTCTATCTCCGCCAGCCTGACCACCCCCTCCGGCGACCCGGCCACGGCCAGCCGCTCGCCGGTAGCGGGATTATAAAGGCCGATGTGGAGGGTGTAGCGGCCGGCTGGCAGGTCGGTCAGGTGATGTTCATCGGCGATGATTTCGCCAGGGTCCCATAGGTGGGTGGGATACGCTCCTGCGGCGGGCGGCTGGTCGAATTGGGCAATCAGTTTTCCGGTGGAGTCGAGCAGGTGGATGAAGACGGTGTAATCGGTGGAGGGAGGGGAGTCGGCGCGCCAGTACAATTTTAGATTTACGATTTTGGATTTACGATTTACGATTTGATCTTCATCTCTCGTCATGGTAAAGCCGAGGAGGGTGATTTGATTGCCGAAAGAGAGATTGAGCGGGTTTTGAGGATTCGCTGCGGGTACGGTGACGCCGGGCGGGGGACCGCCGATTTTGAGGGGGCCGAGGCGAACGCTGTTGCGGTCAACGGGTTGGCCCTGTTCAAACAGGGGCAGGGAGAAAGTGGGCTGGTCGGACGGGTAGAGGCCGGCGTCGAGCCAATAGACGCCGGGGGGAGCGTCGGCGGCAACGGGCACATCGTAAGCGTCAGTGACAATTTCGCCGGGAACCCAGAGCAGGGTGGTGTAGTAAAGCTGCGGCACGCGGTCTGCGCCGCCGCGTTGGATGGCGTTGGCATCGAGCAGATGGTTGAAAACGATCAGGTTTCGTCCGATAGGCCGCTCGGCCCGCCAGTGGAGAGTGATGGGAAAAGCGGCCCCTGGCTGCGCTCGATTCTGAGGCAGGTCGTAGCCGAGCAGGGTCAGAGTGTCCGCAAAGTTGGCGTTGAGGAGATGCTGGACGGAGGGCAGGTCGAATTGGCGCAGCCGGTTGACAATTGACAATTGATTATTGATTATTGGCAATTGATACTCGCCACTGGGCCAATCGGCGGCGACGATGAAATGGGCGATGCTGCCGTTGGCGGTCGAGATGACCTGGGTGGGTGAAAACGCCTGGCCGGTGGGGGCGATCAATTCGGGTGGTGAGGGGTCCGGCAGAACAAAGCTGAGAGTGCTGCGGTAAGTGAAGGGGGAGTTGGGGGGGAGGGCGTCAGCGCGAAGATCGGCAGGGGTGCGGGGGAGCAGAGGAGCAGGGGGGAGGGAAGGAAGGTTGGAGTTAAGGGTTAAGGGGGTTGGAAGAGTCGGTTGGTTGGAGGAGTCGAGCAGGCGCAGGGTGAGGGTGGCAGGGGTGGTGGACGGAGCGGGGAGGACAGGGACAGGGATGGTGTGACGCAGGATGTCGCCTTTGTCCCAGGCGCGGGTGGGGTAGCGTCCGCCGAGGGGGTGGCCCAGCCAGCCGCCGAGCGGCTGACCATCAGCGCCGGTTACGGTTAGCTCGATCAGGTAATCGTCGGGTGGGGTGGCGTCGGCCTGCCAGACGAGAGTCAGGGGCAAAATGCCGGGCACAGCCTGCCCCACCTCGTAGCCGATCAGGGTAATACTTTTTGCTACTTTAGCCTGGACAAGCGAGGCCGCAGTAGCAGCCTCGGCGGTGGTACGGAGGGGAATAGGCGGCGGGTAGCTGTTTTGGATGAGGCTGAGGCTGTAAAGGCTGAGGCAGAAGGTGAGGAAAGGAAATAAATGGTGAATGGTGAATGGTGAATGGTGAATGGTGAATGAAGGTATGAGGTGTAAAACGTAAAACTTAAAACGTAAAATGTGACGCCTAATACCTGACACTTGATACTTGACACTTGATACTTGACACTTGACACTTGACACGCCCCAGACCAGGGCCAGGGTGATGAGAGGGAGAGCCGGAAAGAGGTGGCGACCCTGGGCGGTTTCAATGATGCTGCCGGAGAGGATGAAGCGGAGTAGGGGGAGAGGGAGGAAGAGGAGAGGGGAGAGGAGGAACGGAAGAGAGGAAGATGGAAGATAGAAGATAGAGGATAGTGGATCGTGGGTAGTGGATGGAAGGGATGAGAGACGTAAGATGTAAGACGTAAGACGCGAAATAATAGCCAGCAGGCAAAAAAGAGCGAGGAGCCAATAGACCCAAACGGGTAGGTCAATGGTGCTGCCGCCGCCGAAGCTGCCCCAGAAGGTTTCGAAGAGGGTTGTGAACCATTCGAGCCAGGCGGACAGAGCAGGGAAGGTGAGAGCCGGAACGCTGGATAATTGGCGGAGGGAGGCGTCGCTGGTTCCGGCGGTCAGGGCGGCCAGGGAGCCGGGCAGCAGGCCCAAAGAGTCAATTTGATTGAAATTGAACCAGATAAAGATGAACCACCAGCCGGCGGTGAGGAGGGAGCCGAGGAAGAAGAGAAGGATAGAGGATAGAGGATAGAAGATAGAGGATGGAGAATAGTTATTTGATGTTTTTTTCTGGCGCATTTTGCGTTGAAAGGTCCAGATAGCTGTCAAAGCCCACAATGGCAGAGCATTGTATTTGGCGACTGTAGCCAATCCGAGCAGCGCGCCGAGCAAGAAGGCGCGGCGGGGGCTGGGGTGAGCGGGGTAAGTGAGCAGGCTTAGAAAAATCAGGCCGGAGAGAAAGATAAGCAAGTTGTCGTCGTTGACAACGCTGCCGATGAAGAGAACTTGAGGGATGAAGGCGTGCAGGGCGGCGGCCGCGGTTGCCAGCATTCTTTGTCCGGTTAGCCGCCGGGCGATGGCGTAGGTAAGACAGACGGAAAGAAGTGTTAAAGCGACCGAAATCAAGCGGCTCAGATGCCAGGCTAAAGGCAAACCGCGCCAGGGCGGCGCTTCGTCGGCAGTGTGAATAAAGGCAGCGATGGTCTGGCCGTTGGTGGGAATGAGCCGGCGGGGCGTGTCGCCCACAGCTTTGAGCCGGGTGGGTGGGGCGTCGCCCACGACCAGCAGTGGACCAGCGACCAGAAAATGGTAAAGCGGCGGCCAGGCCGAGCGATAACCGGCTTCGCGGCGTTCAGCCAGGGTGGTTGGCAGGCGACCATGCCGGGCGATAAATTGAGCGTAGCTCAGATGAGCTGGCTCGTCGGGCGCTTCACCGAGAGGGATGGTCCGGGCGTAGGTGAGAGAAAGGGCCAGGTGGAGCAGAAGGATGAGGTAGAGGGTGAGGCGTGAGACGTGAGACGTGAGGCGTGAGGCGTGATTGCTCAACATTTAATAATGCGCCATTCGCTTATTCGCAGTTTGTTCATTCGCCATTCGCCGCTTCGACACGAATAGTGACATTCAAGGTCGCAGAGTCGCCGGTGGGCTGGCTGTTATCGCTCACAACCGGCACCCTTTCCTGAGTAGCTGAGTTGTACCAACCGAGGCGCAGGCGGTGGTCGCCGGGGGGCGTGCCGGGAGGGACGGCCAGGGTGTATTTATCGGTGATTTTTTCGCCGGGCTGCCAGGCGGTGGTGGGGTAACTGCCCCACACCGGCAGGTTGTCCTGGCCGGCCCGGTTGAAGCCATCGGCGGCGATGAGATGGACAAAGACGGTGTAGGAGGCGTCGGTTGGGCCGTTGCTCTGCCAATACAACGAAACGGTAAATTTATCTTCCGGCTTCAGGCTCAGACGATACCCCGTTCTGCTTGCGTCAGGAGTCAGCCGTGAATCGCCTTCTTTGTCAAAGATTTGATAACCGCGTAACCGGGGACCGTGCGCAAAGACAACCGACTGGCTGATGAGCGCGGCCTCGATGGCCGGCGGGCTGAGGTAGAGGTTAAGGTTGTAGTCAGGAAAAAAAACCTGGTGGACCCGGTCAGCGTGGCGATCCAGCCAGGTGAGTACATCGCCCTGCTCGTCGAAACCCTGGCGCAGCATGGGCAAAAACCAGATGCGTTGATAGGCTCCCGCAATTTGTTCGGTTTGTTCCAGCCGCTCGGCGGTAGGACGGTCGCGTTCAGCCGGGACGACGTAAAAAGGGAGTTTGTTGGGGCTGTAATAACTGACCGCCGCTTCGGGGAAGTTGGTCAGCATCACATCGCCAGGGCGAGCGTGGTCGCTGACATATTCATGATAAAAACGCCAGGGCGGAGCTTTGGCATAGGCCGGGTTGGTCAGGTAGTTGGTCAAGGCGACGGAGTTGGTGAGAAGGAGGAAGGCGAGGAGGGAGGAAACGAGGAGGCGAATTACCCCAAGGAATTGTGAATTGTGAATTGTGAATTGTGAATTGTGAATGTCATTGAGGTTATAGGGTTTGTTGAAGGTGCTGGATATTTTGGTTAAAAATCTCCAATCTCTAATCTCCAATCTCCACAATGCCAGAAAACCAACAGCCAGCAGCAGCTCAAAAGCAGGTTGGGCCTGGACCAAGAAACGTTCTTTGAAGAAAGGCCGGTCAATAGATAAAGCAATCACGCTGAGAACGGGAATGGCAAAAAAGAGCGTCCAGAAGCTGCCGGAGAGGCGGTCACAACGCAATAAGGTGAGCAGGCCCACCAGCCAGAGCGGCAGCAAAAGGAGACTGACCGCCAGCCCCAAACTATCGGCCAGGGTAAAGCCAGTCAATAATGAGGTCGAAGCCAGCCGGAGAATATCGGGAACGGCAATTTTATCAATCCCTCCGGCGGCCTCGCCCATAAAATTGTAAGCCAGTTGCAGGCCGGGAATCATCAGCAAGGCGATGACAAGCTGCGAGACAAGCCACGGCCACCTGGAACCCCAAAACCGGCGCAGATTGACCAGAACAAACAAACCATGAAACAGGATTAGAAAAGCGGTGTAGTAATGAATGTAAAAACAGGTCAGGGTGAGGAGGATGTAGAGGAACCAGGAGGTAAAGGATGAAGGATGAAGGATGAAGGATGAAAGGTGGGGCGTGGGGCGTGGGGTGTGGGGTGTATTAATCTGACTACTGACTACTGACTTCTGATTACTATCTTCTGACCCCCAACCCCCAACCCCCGACCCCCGACCCCCGACCACTGCCTGCCACAAGGCCCATGACGACAACAGGCCCAGCAGAGTAAAAAAGGGATAAGAGCGAATATCCTGGGCCAGCCAGATTTGGAGCGGGTTGACCGCCAGCAGGCCGGCGGCTAACAAAGCTGCTTCGGTCTGCCTCAAAGTCCGGCGAACCAGGGTGTATAGGGCAGCCACGGCCAGAGTGCTGGCCAGAACTCCGGCGAAACGCATGGCCCAGGCACTCTCTCCGACCAACCACTGCCAGGGGTGGAGCGACAAATAATACAGCGGCGGGTGCGGGTCGGTCACGCGAGATAGTTCCCACAGGTCGCCAATCGGCAGGGCGGAATAGAGCACGGTGGCGGCTTCATCGCCGCGCAGCGATTGGCTGTCGAGTTGGTAGGTGCGGAGGAAAAAAGCGACCAACAACAGCAACAGAATTATAATTTGGCGCTTTATGGCCGCAGCGCTCAACTTGAATTTCAAAGCTCAAAGCCTTGTTTTGGGAGAGTTAGTCCTGAAGCTTTTTGAGTTGTACTCAAACATTCCACAGTGTACCACTCAAAAATAAAAGCTACAATCTTTGCCTCTGGTTCATAAATTACTAACCGAGTCAGTACCTTCATGCGCTAAAGAAAAAAAAACTAGCTAACCTACGTGCTTCGCGGGCTACAGGTTAGCTAGTCAAACACAACCAACCTTGTCTCCTGGATAAAGACAGGCCAGTCTACTCTAATAGAGCATCAAGAAGGGTCAAAAATACATCTGTTTATATTTTGCTTCACCAATTCACTCACCGGCGGGGGAGAAGGTGATAACGAGTTGGGGTGGGTTCTCTCCTTTCTCCCGGCTGTGGAATTGCTGCTCGCTGCCAGTGCCCTCTTCGGTAGCATCGCGAACCAGGAAGCCATAGTTAGCGCCAGTTTCATACATGGCCTGCACTTGAGCGACAACGCCCCATTCTCGGTAGCCCTGACCGGAGGTAGCAGTTACGCTGGGGCCGTCCACCTCAGGTTGATTATTCCAGGTGACGTCGTGCTCCGTCCAGTCACCCGCAACTCTGATGACTTCAAGGGTGCGCCCATCCGTCCACGAGGCGGCGTACAGGCGAAGCGTGGCCGATTCGACAATGCAACCTTGCGGCAGGGTTGACATCGCAAACCGCACCAGGGCGCGGAAGTTGTTGCCTGAATTTTGGGAGCGGACTTTGAGAATGGCATCTTGGCCAAAATTGTTGGACGAGCTGTTTTGGTCAAGCCAACTATCCGCATCGGCATCGAATGTCACCGTTGTGGTGGTACAGCTTGAGGGAACAGGGGTGGCTGTGGGCGGGTCAGTTGGCGCAGGGGTGGGGGCCGGAGTGTCGGTCGGGTTGGGCGTGGCCGTCGGCGGAACGGGCGTCTCGGTCGGCAAGGGTGTCGCCGTCGGCGTCAGCGTCGGCGTCTCGGTTGGGGTGGGGGTAGCTGTCGGAGTATGAGTCGGTTCGGGCGGCTCAATTGTCCAGATGTAGATGGCCGGGGTCGGGTCGGGGTTCCCGGCTGGATCCGTGGCGCGGACGCCGAATACATGCCCGCCAACCCCCAGTCCGGTGTATTCAACCGGCGAACTACATCCACTGAACGCTGCTCCATCCAGCGAACACTCGAAGGTTGAGCCTGGTTCACTGGCGGAGAAACGGAACAGGGCGCTCGTGGTTGTAGTTGGGTTGGGTGGACCAGAGAGAATCGCCGTATCGGGCGGGGTTGTGTCCAGAGGCAGACCCACCGCTGCGGCGGCATCAATCCGGCGCGACACCGGACCGGCGATAGGCGCTGCGGTGGCGATGACGTGGTCGGCTACCTCGGCGGCGCTCAGGTCAGGGCTGATGGCTCGCACCAAAGCCGCTTCGCCTGCCACCAGCGGCGCGGCCATCGAGGTTCCACTCCAGACGCCCAGTTCGCCGCCGGGAACACTGCTCAGGATGTTCTCACCGGGCGCGGCCACGTCTACCCATGATCCTCGCGTCGAAAAGTCGGCCAGGGTATCGGCGGGAGTGCTGGCGGCGATGGCCAATGAGCCGGCGACGCCCTCCGCCGCCGGATATTCAAGCGCATCAGTTCCACTGTTGCCCGCAGCGGCAACAACTACCGCACCCCGTCCACCGGCGGCGGGACAACCGTTATTGTTATCGTCGTCATCATCATCGTCGTCGTCATTGCTGTTATTAGCGCAGGTCACTGTCGTCACAATCTCGGCCAGTAATTCTGTGGGACGGTTGGTACCGAGGCTCAGGTTTATCACGTCTGCGCCATCGTCGGTGGCTGGATTGCCGTCCGGGTCAACCGCAAAGGCCAGCGCTTCGGCCAAGACCCAGATATTTCCCATGCCAGCCTGATCGAGCACCCGGACCGGCATAATTTTGGCTTCCGGCGCAGCCAGGGCGACCAAGCCGGCGACGTGGGTGCCATGTCCATAAACCAAATCCTGGTCGTGCGACCCTACCTCGCTGGGATCACTGTCCAGGTCTACAAAATCATAACCCGCTACCAGCCGTCCCGCCAGGGTGGGGTGGCTTGAGTCCACTCCTGTGTCGAGCACAGCAACAGTAACACCCGCCCCGCGAGTCACTGTGTGCGCCGCCGGCAGGCGAATTTTGTCTACCAACCACTGCCCCTGGTATTCTCCGCCGCCCCCATCACCGGAGGCCCAGGAGGATTTTTTGCGCCCCTCAGGCGTCTGATTGAGGAAATTCGGTTCAGCGTAAACAACCCGCGAGTCGTTAGCCAGGGCGGCTGCTTTGTCAAGAGGATCAGCGCCATCGCCGAAGCGCAGGCGAAAGATAGGCTGCGCGCCAAACTGATCCAACGGCGCCGGATCGAGGCCATAGTCGGCCGCCACAGCCGGTAAATCACTAGCCTGGGCCAATTTTAATACGACCTCGTCTGGCAGGTAGCCGTCTGGTTCATCAGCCTGGATTGGCCCGGCCGGCATCATAAACATCAACAGCATGACCAGACTGACCAGGCGGCCAATTGATCGAAACCATTTAGACTCCATTTTTAGTTCTCCTTGGCCATCATTTTAACCAAAGTGGTTTTGTTTATGGCAACAAAAACGCATCAGGATTGTATCAATTTTGCAACATAACTACTCAAGCATGTCACCTATTCGACAGGTTCAGGACAGGTTTCGGCCGAAGGGAGAAATCTCTGAAGCCAATATAGCTCTGTAGAGATTTCTCGGCCTATGGCCTCGAAATGACATGAAGGCTGAGCAGTTATGAGCAACCATAGTATCACTATAAATAGAGCGGCAGGCAGAATTAAAAATACATCAGAGGGCCAAACTGCTTGTTACCAATGGCCGAAGAGGATAAAAGGGGACCAAAAAAAGGGATGAGGGGAGGTTTTCAACGCCTGACATTGGGCCTGGCGCAAAGCCGCCGCGGGGCCGTCGCCGGCACGCAGGCAGGTATAAAAATGGGTCATCAGCGTAGCGGTTGACTCATCATCTACTGTCCATAGGCTTACCAGCAGCGAGGGCGCTCCCGCCGAGAGAAAGCCCCGGACCAGGCCAATCAATTCATCCCCCGGCGCGACGGCGTTCAGCCCGGTCTCACAGGCGCTGAGCGTAACCAACCCACCGGGCAAGTCGAGGTTGTAAGCGTCGCGCACGGTCAGCCAGCCATCGCCCAGCCGTAAGGATGAGAAAAGTGGATTGTCAGGCCGGAACTGGCCGTGACAGGCCAGGTGCAGCACATCAGCGCTGGGGGCTTGCTCGCGCAGCGCAGCCAGGGTAGCCTGCTGATCCAACAGGACAGTCGCATCGGGAAAAAGTGAGGCCAGGGCCGACACTTCATCGCGCACACGCGGCGCTTGCGGGTCGGGCACGCCAAGCAAGACGGCCCGCTGCGGCGAGCGAAATGACCGGGCCAGGCAGTGTTGCAAAACTGTGGCGCTTGGCGTGTAGCAAACTTCGCGGCGCTCGACAACATAATTACTGCCATTATAAAGGGCATGAAACGGAACATAATGCAAAGCGCGATGCGGGGCAATAACCAACCGCCGGTTCCCCAGCCTGCTCTCAAGCGGCCCCAACAACACATCGTAAAGCGACTTCAAATAATGACGCACCCGCCCGATCAGTTGGGCCAGATGAGGCCGCAGCCGTTCTGCCCCATAGCGCAAAGCGTCAAGCTGAAAGCGCAACTGCTTCAGCTCCGCCTCGACCCCGGCTTCGTCGCCCAGTCGCCGGACCACTTCGACCCGTTGGTTGGTGACCAGAAAGGCCAGCAATTGACCATCCAGGCTGAAATACTCCACCAGGGCGGTGTCCGGGCCGAGGCTCTGCTGGACCTGCTCAATCTGGAGCGGTTCCAGCGGGGTCAGATTGCTTTGGCCTCGCTGTTGAAGCTGGCGGGTTGTTTCCAGAATGGCGACTTCACGTTCACGGGCGGCTTCCTGAAGCGCGGTCAAGGTGGCCGGATTGGGGATTACATCCTCTTGCGGCAGGTGGTTGAGTTGACTGTAAAACCAGTTGAGTTCGTGACGCAACTCTTCCAGCCGGGTCAATAACTCGGACTCAAAGGCATCGCGTGGTTTGGGTCGAAAAGGCAGGACGCCCCGCAGCATGTCCACCAACGCCCGCGACCTGGCCCGCTCGACGTAGTCCAGCGCCTCAATAACCCGCTCAGGGCTGCCGTCGGCCAGGCACAGGCAGGCCAGTTCGGTATAGGGGGTGAGCTTATCGGCCATAAAGGCGGTGTAAAACTCTTCGGCGGGCAGCGGGGCGCGCAAGGTTTCGATTAGGGTAACAGCTTGTTTAAAGGCGGTTTCAGCCTGGACTTTATTACCCAACGTAGCCGCTAACAGCCCCAAAGAGGTGTAGCAGCGCAGGGCGACCTGGGGTAGGGTTTGGCGTTCGGCTTCGCGCAGAACTGCTGCCAGCAATAGCTCGGCTTCTCGCGCTCGTCCCAAAGCCCGAATGGCTTCAGCCCGCAGCCAGCGGGCCAGAAGGAGCCACTCCCAGGCATTAGCCGCCGCAAACGGGGCTTCGGCCTGCGCGGCAGTCAACGCTGCCCATTCGTAATCACCCTCAATAGAGTAAAGCTGGGCTTCAATCAAGGCGGCCATGGCCTCGCCAATGGCGTTACCTTCATTGGCGTGCAGAGCGCGAGCCTCGACCAGGAGGGTGTAAGCTTCGTCGAGCCGGTTTAACAATAAACAGGCGCGGCTGTAGTGAGTCAGCGCCCAGGCTTGTTCGGCTTGCATGCCTAACTCGGCAAAAAGAGGGCCGACCCGCGCATAAATTGCCGCTGCTTCCGGGGCCAGGTTTAGCTCAAGGTAGGCGTCGGCCAACTCTTTTTCGATGGTAGCCGCTTCGTGGGGCATATCCAGAGCGGTGTAACGACGGCGCGAGCGTTCCAGGTAGTCGAGCGCCCGGTCATAGCGGCCCTGGAACATGGCCTGGCCGCCGAGGTTGCTCTCAATTTCGGCCTGGGTGACTTCCAGGCCGGCTGCTTCAGCGCGAGCCAGGGCTTGTTCATAGAGCTGGGTCGCGGCCCGGAATTGATGCTGCCAGGTTAAGGCGGAGGCCAGACAGTTGTCAATTTGGGCCAACTGTATTTGATCGCCAACGGCCACGTATCGCTCGCGGGCGGCCCGATAAAGCTGTTCGGCCTGGCGATAGGCGTCCCGCCGAAAGTAGATATTGCCCAGATTTTGCTCGATTTTACCGGCCGCCAGGTTGTCCCCGTGTGTCACGAACACATCACGGGCTTGCAATCCACACTCAAGCGCCTCGTCGTAGCGTCCCAAGACAGCCAGAGCGTGCAGCCGGCTTACCTGCGTGGCCGCCGCTGTCAGAGGTTGTCCCAGAGAAGTAAATTCTGCCGCTGCCTGGTCAAGATGGGCCAGGGCCAGTTCCATCTGACCGTCCAAATGCAAGGCGGCCATCCCGGCAGTCCAGGCAGCCAACGCATTCACTTCGGGGGTTTGGACAATCTGCGCCAGGGTTGTTAGCGCGGCAGCCGCGCCTGCGGCGCATGGAGGATCGCTGCTGCGGGTATCGTCGTACAGCTTTTTGAGCGCCTGGGCCAGCCTGGTATCGGCGAGCGAAGCATACTCGGCCAGCAATTTTGTTTGCTCTGCTTCATCAGCCGCGGCTAAAAGGGCTGCCAGTTCTGCTTGCTGCACCCTATATTCCTATATATAGAGGGGGCAGGTCTACATCGAGGTCGGCCAGGCGCAGTAAGAAATTGTAGCCTCCGGCGGGGACGGGGGGCAGGGTGAATTCACCCAAATCGTTTAACTCAGCCTGAACGGTGGCGGTCTCGCTTTGCAGTTCAACTTGGCCGGAGGTCTCCAGGCCGAGGATCTGCCCCGAAACCTGCCAGGCTGACCGGATTGGGGTAATGCGTACATCCAGGTCAAAGTTTTCGGCTTTGAGCAGCAGTTGCCGCGCCGCCGGTTGGTCGCTGCGTATGCCCAAAGCCAGAGGGCGTTGCAGGCTGTCAAATTGCAACAGGGCCGAAATACGCCGCCGTCCGGTTGGGATCGGGGCAGCGCGGGATTGAAATAAGCGCCGGGCGCGGGTAATAACGGCCGGCGGGGCATCCTCACTGGTATCGCTGCGCATCAGGCCAATCACCTGGTCCAGCCAGGTTTTTTCGGCGGCGCAGCGGGCACAGGTGGAGACATGGCCTAGCGCCTGGTCATGTTCGACGGGCGACAGGCGACCCTCAACCAGGTCAACCAACCGCTCAAAGCTGAGGTGAGAAGAAAAAATATTCACGGTCTTACTCTTTAAAGCTTATCATCAAATCATTCTATCTTAAAAGAGCGCTTTGGAAATCAAAAAATACATCAGGAAACCGCCCAGGCCATCCAATAGACGACGTAATTTCTGCAAGCAGCGGATACGGGTGGGGCCAATACTTCCCTCACTCATTTCCAGGGCCGCTGCAACTTCGGCGTAGGGCGGGGGATCGGGCCGGTAGAAGAGTAACGTTAACAAGCGGTGGCAACGTTCGTCCAGGGCGGCTACCGCCAGGCGAACGGTATGCTGTTCTTCCAGTTGTAAGAGGGCTTCGTCGGGCAGCGGTGCATCGTCGGGCAACTCGTTGATGGTGTCGTCGGGATCGTCGCCACCATTCAAGGGCTGGGTGGTGCTTTCCCGCTGACTCAAGCGCCACATTTCGCGCCGGGCTGTGGTAGCCAGCCATGCCCCAATCCGGTCTGGCTGTTCGATCCGATCCAGATGTTCTACCAACTTGCCAAAGACCCGTTGAAACACCTCGGCGGAACGGTCCTCGTCCAGGCCGGCCCGACGTGGGATACTGTAAACCAGCCGTTGGTAGCGCTCAATCAGCGCTTCCCAGGCTGCTCCGTCGCCGCGACGACAGCCGAGAATTAACTCTTCATTACTTGGGTCCATATCTACCTGGGCTGCTCCTAGTTCTAGTTGGCAGTATACAGGATGAGGGTCTATTTGTCTAGGCATGTGGCTTGGCATGCTCTATGTGGCACTTTGGCTGCACCGCTGGTGGCGGGGCAAGCGGCCCTGGTACGAGCGGTTGATCCCGGCTTAAGCGCAAGTCAGGTGAGTGAACGGATTATGGCTACAGCGGCTCCCATTGATGGTTCTGTGCCCCGCCGAATTGGTGCGGCGGCTTCTAATTGAGTGTATTAGACCAACACCTTAGCCAGGTTCGGTCAACTGGCTGAAGTCTCTTGTAATTCCCCTATCCTTTCACCAGCAAAAGTGCTGTAACAATTTTTGAACGATGTATTTCTGCTATCGATTAAAGCTCTTATAGATGAGTAAATTTTAAGCGGATATTAAGTCCCTGTTAAAAAATTTTAACAAAATAGCGAGGTACAAGACAACCGTGATTACCACCAACAGGATTCAAACATCTGCTCCAAAAATTGACCTGCAACGAACCTGGTCCTGGCGACTGCTGTTGGGGCTACTCCTGGCGGCTGGCCTTACCACTGGTGTTTGGTTTGGCTTGCCCCAACTCAGCGAGCAGGCCCGTTTGGCCTTTATTGTTTTTGGCCTGGCTGTGCTGGCCTGGATCTTCACCGATATCAACGATACTTATGTAGCCCTGGTTGCAGCTAGTTCCTTTGCCCTGGTGGGCATTGACGAGCCGGAAGAATTTTTTGCCACCCTGGGCGACCCAATGATCTGGCTCCTGTTGGCCTCATTTATCATTGCCGCGGCCGTAAACTCATCAGGTTTATCACGCCGGTTAGCCCTAACCGTAGCGGGCAAGGCGCGTTCGGTGAGCCAACTTTTTTATGCCTTGACCGCAGCTATCATGCTGACCGCGTTTATCATTCCGGCTACGTCGGGCCGAGCCGCGTTACTGGTACCTATCTTTGTTGCCCTCAGCAGCAGCCTTGATGACCGGCGTGTTAATCGCGCTCTGGCCTTGCTCTTTCCAACAGTGATTTTACTATCCGCTGTCGCTTCGTTGCTGGGGGCGGGCGCGCACCTGGTCACCGCCGAAATCCTGGCCCGTATGGGCGGCGAACGGATCGGTTTTGGTTACTGGCTCGTGCTGGGTTTACCTTTTGCCCTGGTGAGTTGTTTTGGCTCAACCTGGGTCATTCTGCATCTATTTTTGAATCGAGATGAACGGCGACGACCGCTACAACTGACCTCGGCTCAACTGGCCGGGGCAAGCGAAAAAGATAGCCCTACACTGACTCCCTCCCTCAACCGTAAAGAATGGTACGTGCTTGGCGTAGTGCTGGTGTTAATGCTTTTGTGGGCTACTGAGGCCCTGCATGGTTTCAACGGCACGATTATTGCCATTCTGGGTGCGCTGGCTGTAACTTTACCCAATCCTCGTATCATTACTTTCAAAGATGGTCTCAAAGCGGTCAATTGGGACATGTTATTGTTTATGGCGGCCACACTGGAACTGGGTGAAGGACTAACCGAGTCAGGCGGGGCAGAGTGGTTGGTTAAAAATATGTTCAGCAGCTTCCAGGATGGATCTGCGGGGTCGGCTATCTGGGTTGTTTCAGCCGTAGCGGTAGTTTCACTGTTATCTCATTTGCTCATTACCTCACGCACGGCTCGTTCATCGGTATTAATTCCACTGGTGGTGCTGTTAGCCGTGTCGCTCGGCTACAATCCGATTACCCTGGCTTTTCTCTCGACCGCCGCTGCCGGTTTCTGCTTGACCTTGCCGGTCAGCGCCAAGCCGGTGGCTATGTTTGGCCGGCTCGAAGGGGCTACCTTTGAACCCCGTGATCTGTTACGGCTCAGTTCGGTCTTGCTGCCGTTCCATTTTGGGCTGTTGCTGACCTTTGCCTTTTTTGTCTGGCCCTGGTTGGGACTGGAGCTGACCCACCAAATCCCAACAGCTCCGCCCCAGGCTCCAACCTGGCAAGACCCTTCGCTCAACGACTACATTAGCCGTAGACCGACACCTGTTAAACCCAAACCAACAGCGCAACCTGCCGCCTCCCCAACGCCCAAAATCGTAGACGTGCTTAAGCCGTCGGCTACCCTGCCGGTCCTTGCCGCCGCCAGGGAAGCGACAGCCACCGTTCTGCCCTCACCCACCCCTTCGCCTATCTCATCCCCCACCCCACTGCCGGCTCGCCAAACAGCGAACAAAATCGTTTATGTCCAAAGCAGCGGCCAGGGTCACGCTTTGGGCTTGGTAACAGCCGGGGGGGACCTGTTAAATGGCAGTCTGCATCTCTACGCCGCCGCCCCAACCTGGTCGCCCGATGGCACAACCCTGGCTTTTTTTGGTGAGCCGGCCATCAATCAATTGGGTGGCCTGTTCCAGCAGGGCAGTGGAGTTTGGCTGATTGATGCCAGCGGCGGCAGTCCCAGGCTCCTGGTAGCCCAGGATCATATAAAAAACATCATCTGGTCGCCTGACGGTTCCAAGCTGGCTTTTGAGATCGGGCCGCCGGATACAGCCCACGAAATTATGGTTGTTGATGCTAGAGATGGCCGGAGCATCAGCCGTTTTTTTGGCGAGCAACCGGCCTGGGTTTCCGACAGTCAAAAATTGGCAATCAAAGCTTGTCTCCCTGGCTGCGGCTTGTGGCAGGTCAATATTGCCGGCGGTGAGGGTAAGCAACTAACCTTCCACAGTAACGACAGCTTCCCAGTCTGGTCGCCTACCGGCCAATATCTGGCTTTTACCTCTGACCAGGGTGGGGGCAACTGGGACATTTATCGGCTGCGGTTGGCCGATGGCAACCTACAACCGTTGACGAGTCGTTCCGGCAGCGATATAACCCCTGTTTTTAGCCGGGATGGCCAAGAAATCTATTTCCGCACCGATGCCTTTGGTGGATGGCGCATCAACGCCATCGGGGTGGATGGCAATGGGGAACGTTTGGTCAAAGAAGGAGTGGGGCACAGCGACGATTGGGGCTTGGCTCGACCGGCGGTCTACTAAGAGCCTATCCGAAAACCCGTAGGCTTGCATCCCTATGCAAGCCGAGGACGCATAGGGATGCATCCTCTACGGAGGTTTTCGGATAGGTACTAAACATGAATTGAGGAGTTTATTATGCCTATCAAGCCAACACTTCTTGTGGTTGATGATTATGCCCATACCCGTGATATGCTTACCGACTTGCTAAGTGAGATTTATGAGGTTCTTCCGGCTGCTGATGGTCTGGAGGCTATGCATTATTATTCCGAACACAGATCGCGTATCGTTGCTGTCATCAGTGATGTTGAAATGCCTCGTGTCAATGGTCGCCAGTTGGTAGAATGGTTACAGCAACAAGGGGTGGATGTGCCGATCATTTTAATGAGTGGGCAGGCCACACAAGCGACTATTGAACCGTTGTTGCAACAAGGGGTGGTCAAGTGCTTATCCAAGCCATTTGATATCAACGACTTACTGACCCTGCTCAAGAGTTTGACGCCCTCCAATGATGAAAATAGCCAATAAAGTATAAGCAGCGATTAGTTCAACAGTTTGCCATCTTGTTACCCGATTAAGTTACCTTCAAGGAGATAAATGATTATGACCCTACGAATTTTAATTGCCCCTTCAGGTTTCAAAGAAAGTTTAGATGCAGATGAAGTGGCTGACTGCATTGAGCAAGGCATCCGGCGTGTTTTACCCACTGCCCAGGTGTGGAAAGCGCCACTGGTAGATGGCGGCGAGGGCTTCACCAAGGCCCTGGTCAAGGCCACCGGCGGCAGACTGCATAGCCTGACTGTCACCGGGCCGGTCGGCCAGCCGGTGGTAAGCCACTTTGGGTTCATGGGTGGCTCTGGCCCCAACACGGCGGTATTGGAAATGGCAGCGGCCGCTGGGCTGCGACTGGTCCCCAGAGATCAGCGCGACCCACTGATCACGACTACCTATGGGGTAGGTGAGTTGATTAAAGCCGCGCTCGATGCTGGCGCGGAGCGGATTCTGGTTGGTTGCGGTGACTCTGGCACCAATGATGGCGGAGCCGGAATGGCCCAAGCGTTGGGTGTGCGCCTATTAGACATAACAGGTCACGAGTTGGGGTGGGGCGGTGGTGAGTTAGGCAAACTGGCCCGGCTTGATCTGAGCCAACGTGATCCCCGTCTGGGGCAAATACAGATTGACGTAGCCTGCAACTGGCACAATCTCCTCTGCGGGCCCAAAGGCGTGGCCCGTGTGTTTGGGCCCCAAAAAGGGGCTTCGCCGGAAACGGTGGAGCGACTGGCAGCCGCCCTGGAACGTTACGCTGGCGTCATCCAAAACCAGACCGGGTTGGACGTGCGTGAGATACCGGGCGGCGGCGCTTCCGGTGGGTTGGGGGCAGGACTGTGTGCCTTATTGGGCGCTCAATTACACCCTCGCTATGAGATTGTTATGCGCTATCTGGAACTAGATAGCCAATTGCGTGAGGCCGATTTAGTGATTACGGCTGAAGGAGGGATTGACTTTCAAACACCTGCCGGCAAAATCCCGGCTGAAGTAGCCCGACGAGCTAAAGCGTATGGTCTGCCGGTCATTGCTCTGACCGGAACCATCGGCCAGGGCGCTGAGGTAAATTTTGGTATTGGTATTGACTCGTTTTTGAGCATCCTGGAAGCGCCTTGCACACTTACAGAAGCCATTGATCATGCTTCTGACTTGCTGACCCGCGCCACTGAGCGTGTCCTGCGCTTCATCCTGGTAGGTAAAAAACTCAATCACCATGCCGATTTCAGACTCAAGCGACGCAGCGAGCTGGCCCCTGCTCTGGCCGCAGGTGTACTGTGATAGGGGCCCCAGTGAACTGGCTAAAAACATTAATTCACTGAAACCAATTAAACTGAGATGTATTTTTAACCATTAAGGCGGCTCTATTATAGTGTAAGGTACTGAAGCGCGCTAAAGACCCTTAACCAACTTATCGAAAAAAGTAGTTAGAGAAGGAGATTAACTTTAATGAAAACGCGATTGATGTTCCTTGTAAGTCTTTTGGTTATGGTTTTACTGCTGGCCGGCAGTGTGTCTCCTGCGGCGGCTGATGATTTTGTGTGTCGAGGTACCCTGGGCAAAGTTACCCGTGATAATGTAGTGGTGCCGGATGGGGCCAGTTGTACCTTAAAAGGGACCAGAGTTGAAGGCAACGTTATTGTCAAGACCGGCGCTCGGTTGAACACTGATGGGGCCAGAGTTGATGGTAATATTCAAGCCGAAGGGCATGCCAATGTTGTAGTATTGAATTCATTTGTGGGGGGTAGCATCCAAATCAAACAAGGGCGTGATGCTCAGGTCAAAGCGACACAAATTAACGGTGATCTACAACTCGAACAGAACAGGGGCAAATTTGTTTTATCCAAAAACAGAATTGGCGGCAATCTGCAAGCTAATCAAAATACGGGCAGTGGACTACAGATCTCACGCAACACTGTTGATGGCGCTCTACAGTGCCAGGCCAACAAGCCGGCGCCTACGGGGAGTGGCAATACTGCTTCCAGCAAAGAGGATCAATGCGCTAGATTGTAGTTAAAAACAGTTCAAGACAAATCTATAAATCAGTCTCAGTATATCCAATTCTCCGAGGAGTGAGGCACGCCCACGTGCCGAACACCGCCGCACGTGGGCGTACTGGCTCCTCAAAATTGGATCCACTGAGTCTAAATCATTCAAGGCGGGTTCTTTTCCGCCTTGAATGTTGCTCTTTAAAGAGATTTTTGATCTAGAGTAAAAATGATGACCCGCCGAGCAACTCTGATGCTCGGCGGGTCGAGTATGAGTTTTTCTTAATTTCAGCAGATCACAATTTTGAGGACGCGAAGCGGGCACGCCTACGGGTCGAGCGGAGCCGCACCTGGGGGTGCTGACTCCTCAATTCGTGATTTACTGAATTTAATTATCTGGCGTCAACGCTGGTGTAAGGAAGAGTGAATTGGCACGACAACGGTAGCAAAGGTTAATTAGAGTTGGCCTAACCCGTCCAGGATTAGACCCAAAGCATCCACATATTCCAGGTCGAGCATAAAGGAGCAGCCCAATTTATCCAAAAGACGGCGCAACTTCTGTAAACAACGGCTGCGGGTGGGACCGATGCTGCCTTCGGTCATAGCCAAGGCGGCAGCAACTTCTGCATAAGAAAGTGGCTCAGAACGGTAGAAGAGCATGGTCAACAGGCAGCGGCAGCGCTCGTCCAATTCACCCACGGCCGTGCGGACGGTGTGCTGCTCTTCCAGGCGCAGCAGAATCTCATCGGGCAGCAGCGCCTCGCAGGGCAACTCATTGCTCTCATCTTCACCGTCGTCGGCAGGGAGAGGTTGGGTTGAGCCTTCTTGTTGGCTTAAGCGCCAGGCTTCGCGGCGGGTTGTGGTAACCAGCCAGGCCCCAATCCGATCCGGCTGTTCAATCCGATCCAGGTACTTTACCAACTTCTCAAAGACCCGCTGAGCCACCTCGGCGGAGCGATCCTGATCCAGCCCTACCCGGCGAGGGATGGTGTAAACCAGCCGTTGATAGCGCATGATCAATGTTTCCCAGGCCAGCGGATCACCCCATCGGCAAGCCTGGATCAACTTTTCGTTACTTGCTTCCAAAATACCCTCCCGATTCTTGGCCTTGAAGGTTAATAGCTGTGGTTTTGCATATTTATATACAGCAAAAGGTCAAAAGTACTACACTTATTACTGATCTAGTTTCAGCTATGCTATAATGGATTTAATCCCTTGAGTACAATCAATTTTTCTGGGGTCAATGTCGTCGGTTTATTAGCCGGTGAAAGGACAATAACCATGAAAAATATGACCTGGTCTATTGGTCATAAATTGGTGGTTGGTTTTGCTACGGTTGTCATCCTGACCATTGCCGGGAACATGATTGGCTTTTTTGCCTTGAACCGGGTCAATAACGA
The DNA here is from genome assembly GCA_023151115.1 of Anaerolineae bacterium. The sequence goes on along the minus strand of JAKLJP010000012.1, from coordinate 51,667 downwards.
GGTAGAAACCACGACGACGGTGAGCGCCCGCCTGGAAACGCTTTCTAACCTGATCACCATCAGCTTGCTCGAAGCCCGCCGTAGCGAAACAGCTTTCTTTTTGCGTTACCCAGCCATCGGGATTGGCGAGGCTGAAGCTGAATATGTTTCCAGAGTCCAGGACCAAGTGGCTGCTATTCATACCTACGCCGATGAGGGCATTAGCCTGGAAACAGGTGAGGCAGATCGCATGCGTTTTCGGCAAATCAAAACTTTGATTGATGACCATGAGGCCGCTTTTCTTCAAGCCGTGGCCTTAGTAGAGCAACGAGGGCATGTTGACACCGGTCTGGAAGGTCAGTTTCGGGCAAAAATTCACCAGATGGAACAAGCTGTGGCCGGGGCTAAGCTGGATCAACTGACCATTGATATCCTGTCCATTCGTCGTAATGAGAAAGATTATTTGCTGCGAGGCAACTCAGAGGACATTGATCAAGTCGCCCAACTCATTGGCCGTTTCAAACAACACCTGGCCGCCACCCACTTGAACGCCGCCGACCAGGCCCGCCTGAACACCCTGGCCGACGAATATCTGGCCCTGTTTCAGCAGTTGACCCAGGTTGACAGGGACCTGGCCGCAGCCATTGATGGGTATCGCGAGCAAGCCGATAGCATTGAACCTCTCGTGGCTGAGATCAGAGCCGATGCCTCGGCGGACTTCCAGCAGTCCGTCCAAACCTCTAACCAGACGATCGGTACCGCCACCATTCTGGAAATCGGAGATTTGCTACTGGCGGTCTTTTTAGGGTTCGGCATTGCCGTAGCCCTCTCGCGCAGCATCTCCCGGCCGGTGCAGGCCTTAACCGAAGCAGCGACCATTATTGCCGGCGGCGACCTGACCCATCAAGCTCAGGTCACCTCCCGCGATGAGATTGGGGTATTGGCGAACGCTTTTAACCAGATGGTGGTCAACCTGCGTGACTTGATTGAACAGGTGCGCGAGAGTGAGGAACGCTATCGCCGCCTGGTGGAACTCTCTTTCGATGCGATTATCATTTATGTCGAAGGGAAACTGGTCTACGTTAATCCTCGGGGGGTTCACCTGGCGGGGGCAGCCAGTCCTGACCAACTGCTCGGCAAGCCTATCCTCGACTTTGTTCATCCCGACTCGTTCGATGTGGCTCAATTGCGGTTGCAGCAACTTGAGCAAGGCAGCGGTGTGCCCCTGCTTGAAGAAAAATTTATGCGCCTCGACGGGGCCAGTATCGAGGTCGAATCCGCCGCCGTGCCCATCACCTATCAGGGCCACCCGGCGGTCCAGACGGTCATCCGTGACATCACCGAGCGCAAACGGGCGCAGGCAGTCCAGGCGCAACTGGCCGCCATTGTTGAGTCGTCGAACGACGCCATCATCGGCAAGACCCTGGAAGGGATTATTATGAACTGGAACCGGGGGGCGGAGGATTTATACGGCTATTCCGCCGAGGAGGTCAAAGGGCGCTCGGTTGCCCTTCTGGTTCCGCCAGATCGTCCCAATGAGTTGTCTAAAATTTTAGAGAAGCTTAAGCAGGGGCAGCGTATTGAACAGTATGAGACCGTGCGGGTTAGAAAAGATGGCCGCCATATTGATGTCGCCGTAACCATCTCGCCCATTAAAGATGGCAACGGCAAAATTACCGGGGCTTCGACCATTGCTCAGGACATCACCGAGCGGAAAGCGCGGGCCTCTGCTCTGGAGCAACGCGTGGAAGAACGGACCCGCGAATTTGCTACATTATTAGAGGTGGCCCATAACCTGGCCTCGACCCTGGATATGGAGCGGTTGTTGGGGCTGATTCTGGATCAACTTAAAATTGTGGTAGATTGTTTTGGGGCGACGATTTATAAGGCCGAAGGGGAGGCGCTGATTGCCCTGGCCCACCGCGGGCCGATTCCGCAACAGGCGATTTCAGAGTTACGGTTTTGGATGAGACAGGCGGGCGCTTTCCAACAGGTCATCGTTCAACAGACGCCGGTGATTATCCCTGATATTCAGGATGAGACTCCTTTGGCCCTTCTATTTCGAGAGTCGGTGGGCGAACGATTGGAAACCGCCTTTGCCTATGTCCGCTCCTGGCTGGGCGTCCCGCTTATGATCAAGGAGCAGGTTATTGGTATGTTGGGCCTCCATCACGACCAACCCAACTACTATACCGCCCGGCATGCCAAGCTGGCCATTGCCTTTGCCAACCAGGCCGCCATCGCCATTGAAAACGCCCGGCTGTATGAACAGGCTCAGGAGTTGGCCACCTTCCAGGAGCGCCAACGCTTGGCCCACGATCTGCATGATGCGGTCTCACAGAGTTTGTTTTCGGCCAGCCTGGCGGCGGAGGTACTGCCGCGCCTGTGGGAACGCCATCCCGAGGAAGGCCGGCGCTGTTTGACGGAGCTGCACCGTTTAACCCGCTCCGCCCTGGCCGAGATGCGCACCCTGTTGTTGGAGCTGCGGCCAACAGCTTTGGTCGAAACGGCCCTGGCTGATTTGCTCAATCAGTTAGCCGAAGCTGTCGCCAGCCGGGCTATGCTTGAGGTTAGCCTGACCATTGAGTTCCGCGATCCTTTACCTCCGGAAGTGCAGCTTGCCTTGTACCGGATTGCTCAAGAGGCCCTAAATAATGTCGCCAAGCATGCTGGAGCCAGCCACGTAGGGGTGAAGTTGCAGTCTATCCCCTTCTCCACCAACGGGGAAGCGCTGCAAAACGGGATAGAACTACGCATTACCGACGATGGACGCGGCTTTGATCTCGACCATATTCCACCGGCCCGACTGGGACTCAGCATTATGCGCGAGCGGGCTGAAACCATCGGGGCCATCTTGAAGCTCAAAAGTCAGAGCGAGCAGGGCACAGAAGTGATTGTCATCTGGCCGGGAATGTCGGAAGCTGTCCCGCTGGCCTCATTACCTTACGGCTTGGCCGAACTGGCTTCGTAAGCTGAGGCCGAGATAAATGAAAGGATTGACCATGACCGACCCCAATCCTGCTCAGCCGAGTTCAAAGGATCGCATCCGCGTGCTCATCACCGATGATCACGCTCTGGTCCGAACCGGCTTGAAGTTCTTTTTGCTGGCCTCTGATGATCTCGACCTGGTGGGTGAAGCGGCCAGCGGCGAGGAAGCGCTGCAACTGTGCGCCGAGGTCACACCCGACGTGGTGTTAATGGACTTGATTATGCCGGGAATGAACGGCATCGCCGCGACCCGGTCCATTCGAGAACGCTGGCCGGCCATCCAAGTTATTACCCTGACCAACTTTCAAGAACCCGGATTGGTCCAGGAAGCGCTTCAAGCCGGGGCGATGGGCTATTTGCTCAAGAATGTGACAGCCGATGAACTGACCGGCGCCATTCGCGCTGCCTATGCCGGCCGGCCCACCCTGGCCCCCGAAGCCACTCAGGCCTTGATTGAGGTGGCGACTCAATCCCCTACGCCGGGACACAATCTTACAGCTCGGGAACGGGAAGTGCTAACGCTAATGGTCAAGGGGTTGAGCAACCAGGAAATTGCCGAGCGATTGGTGATCGGTCTATCCACCGTCAAGTTTCACGTCAGCAGTATCCTCTCAAAACTGGGTGTTGCCAGCAGAGCCGAGGCGGTGGCTTTGGCCTGGCAGTATCACCTGGTCGCTTGACCGGGAAAAAACTAGACTCTTGACCAGGTATTAATCTCCCCCATAGCCGGGCGCTGTGGGGGAGATTTTGTTATATAGTTATAAGGCAGAAGTAGGTCTGGGGAAGGAAAAAGATCCAGCAGATACTCCAGGGAGGGGCTATCAATTATGTCTGTAAAAATATCTCAGCCAATAGATTGGCCGAGGCCATTCGGTCAGTTCACCGGGGCCTCCAAAAACGGTTCAACGTTCTCCAGCATGGACAGGGAGGGAACCATGTCTGGGAAAAAGATTCATACACTGCTTATAACCCCTGATGAGGAATGGCGAACCAAGCTTTATACTCAGTTAACTCAACACGGCTTTGACCGAATTGATCAAGCGGCCGATACCCTAACGGCTCTATCTTTGTTCTATCAGATGCGTCCGGATTTGGTGGTTATCGAGGCCCAACTACCTGATGCCGATGGCCTGGCCCTGTGCCGGATGATCCAGACCTTATATCCTGCGGTCAAGGTAGTCCTGGTAACACCTGATGGCTCAATGCAAATAACAGCTTTACAAAGCAGCGCCGCCGGTTGTATCAGCCGCAATGTGCCGATGACCGAATGGCCCAGTCTTTTGAGCTACATCCATAGCGGTGGGGCCTTATTCAGCCAGGCGGCCGTTGACGAAATTTTAGCAAGAGCCTCCCTATCCAAAACTGAGACGCCTGCGGTCTCAGTTGGGCCGTTGACCGTTGATATGATCCATCGGCGGGTGACGTTATCGGGGCGACGAATAAATCTAACGCCCCGTGAATTTGCCTTGTTGTCCTGCCTGGCCCGCAACGTGGGCGGAGTAGTGACCTTTGACCAGTTGTTGAACGAGGCCTGGGGCTATGACTCAGAAATGGGGACGGAAGCCCAGGTACGGATGTATATCACCCGCCTGCGACGCAAGCTGGTGGATGATCCGAAAACGCCAGAACTCATTGTCACCGAACGGGGGGTGGGCTATCGGCTGCGCAGTCAAGCCCAATGGCGTCAAAAAGCCGATCATCATAATTTGTCGAACATGTTTAATTCACCCCAATTGTCAGTCGTGGGTTTCGGTTAACTCTTGGTATTCGTCTAGCAGTTGTATAGCTATGAGTCTATGATAGATCAAGTGGTCTATATTAATTTGGAATGGCGAGAAGAAGGTCCATTAGATGTTACTACCGGCGAGCGTTTGCTGAGACAGAATCGAAAAGTATGTACTTCTACCGAGTATCCTCGGCGTCTCCCGTGCAGCAACCCGCAATGTGAGAACGGTGGTTTTGAAATTGGCGAAAAAATCGAGGCGCTCCTGGTTTCCGACGTGGACAATGACCAAAACTCTTTAGTCTGTATCAATGCAGCCCATGAGGACCGAGCCAAACGATGCCTGCATACCATTTTGTATTCACTCATCTGTATTTTTCCCCACCGCAGAGGAACTAATACATCGCGGCGTAAATAACCCTACAGATCGTAGTAACGACTTTAGTCGTTTTGGGCAGGTTTAGCGACTGAAGTCGCCACTACATGCTCTCCAGAGAACTTTACCCGTGTTCACCGGGAACTGAACACGGACATTAACAATTTAATTGGCTTCGCCAGCCCATTTCACGAGGAAACATGAAGCCTTGCTGGCCACTTACCCTACCAGCCCTGATTCTAACAGCCTTACTTATGACCGCCGCTTATCGCCCAACGCAAGCCGTGTTGGCTGCTGGCAAGTCTGCCTCGCGCCCCCAAGCCAGTTTGAGCGAAGCCCCAACCAACCAACTCATTGTCAAGTATAAGTCCACTGCAAGACAGAGCGGCAGCAATGCGCCGGCCGGGCCGAAACGAATGCAACTACTCAGCGGGTCTGCTGGAGTGGTTCTAACTTATGCCCGCCCCATGTCAGGCGATGCACACGTACTGCGCCTGCCGAACCGCCTGCCCACAACCGAGGTGGAAAGCATGGCCAGGCGTATTGCCGATTTACCCGATATTGCCTATGCAGAGCCAGATTATCTTATGTTTTCCACCCTGACCCCCAACGATACGTCCTATGGTTCACAATGGCATTATTTTGAGACATACGGGACCAACATCCAACCTGCCTGGGATATCACCACCGGCTCCGACAGCATTAGGATTGCCGTTCTCGACTCCGGCATTACCGACCATCCCGACCTGGACGGGCGCTGGCTGGGCGGCTACGACTTCATTGCCAACCTATCAACTGCCAATGACGGCAACGGGCGCGACAGCGATCCCCACGATCCAGGCAATTGGATCACTTCCGCCGAGGCCGCCTCCGGCTTCTTCACTGGCTGCGCGGTAACAAACAGTACCTGGCATGGCACCCATGTGGCCGGAACTATTGGGGCGGCCAGCAACAACAGCACCGGCGTAGCCGGGATCAACTGGGTCTCGCCGCTGGCGCCGGTGCGGGTGGTGGGTAAGTGTTTCGGCTTTATCTCCGATATTGCCGATGGTATGCGCTGGGCTGCCGGCCTGACCGTCAGCGGTGTGCCGGTCAATCCCCACCCGGCCAAAATCCTCAACCTGAGCCTGAGCGGCCCCGGTGTGTGCAGCGCCACTTACCAGAACGCGATCAATGCCGTCAATGCCGTCGGCTCAATTATTGTCGTATCCGCCGGCAATAACGGCAGCGATCTGCGATTCAATAGTTATCAGCCGGCCAATTGTAACGGAGTCATCACCGTCGCTGCCACCGATCGCGGCGGCGACCTGGCATTATACAGCAACTTTGGGCCGATGGTCGAAATCAGCGCCCCTGGCGGCGAAATCTTCACCAGCAGTCCCAGTCCAATACCCCAAAACGGGGTGCTATCTACGCTTAACACCGGCCCGACGACGCCTATCACCGGTACATATGGTTACTACCAGGGCACCAGCATGGCCGCACCCCACGTGGCCGGCGTCTTATCGCTGATGGTATCCCTTAACCCGACGCTCAATTTCACCCAAAGTCTCCAGATATTGCAAAGTACCGCTCGTCCCTTCCCTGGCGGCAGTAGGTGTACTCCCGCAACCTGTGGCAGCGGTATTGTGGACGCGGCCGCTGCGCTTAATGCTGTCGGCACGCCCCCGGCCGCGGCCACCCCGACGCCAACCAATACCCCTACCCCTACGTTTACCACCACACCAACGCCGACCCATACTTCCACGCTTACCCCAACATCCACTAGCACAACACTACCAGAGGCATCGGCAACCCCGGCGCCGACCAATACCCTCACTACGACGCCAACTCCCACCGATACCGCTTTACCGGAGGCAACTGCGACGCCGACGCTCCCCAACACAGCAACCAATACACCTACTTCGACAACAACTTCACCAACCACGACCCCAACAATCACCCCTACCCCCACCGTCACGCCTACGCCAACAATAACGCCCTCGCCGACGGCGATTGCCACCCCAGACTCCGCTCCGCCCCATCATTCCGTCTATCTGCCGGTCATCAGGAAATAAGCCGGTGAAATTTCAGAAATCTACAACAGTTCTCTATTTGCCTGCCCAAACCTTAAATTTTACCCTTTTTCCAAAATCTATGTAGTACTCCTTGAATTGGCTTGTATATATAAGCACAAAACTTCATCCTATTTTCTGAATTTAAGGAGACCCTGATGATTAGCGGAAAAATTATCACCATCATTGTTTCAGTTATAATTACGATGACCACAGCAGTAGCCGTAATAGTGGGTGTCTTTGTATCAGTGCGGTTAGCCCACACCCGCCAAGGCACCCCCACCCCAGCCGTAACGGTTTCGACCACGCCCCAGGCATCGGGAACCCCCTCACCAGTGGCAGACGACGATGACGACGATGGCGGCAGTGGCACAACTACCCCAACCCCGATAACAACCGGCACAATCACTCCAAAAGCATCGGGGACCCCCACCCCTGTGACAGATGACGACGATGGCGGCAGTGGCACAACTACCCCAACCCCGGCTGCATCGCCCACTCCAATCATAGATGAAATCACTGTTATTGTCACCGTTGAAGTTCAACTGCCTCCGCCTCCGGCTCTGGCGCCCGGGAATGACGGCGACAATGATGATGATGGTGGCGGCGGCCAAGGTAGCGGTAGTAGTGGTGGCGGTGGCGGCGGCAGCCACGGCGGCGGTAGTAGTGGTGGCGATGATGATGACAACTGAAAAGCCCAATCCAGCCAAGACGCATCACCACTTTAAAAAGCTGTTAACCCAAAAGGATTTTTGCAAAACGGCTGGGGTTGGCTAAAGTTACGCCCTAATTATTGGTAAAAGGAGGCTGCTCCTATCTTGGGTTTCACCCCCTTAGATTTCGGTGCATTGTTCGATGCCCACTACACCAGGCTTTACGCTTATATTCGCAGCCAGGTAACCGAGCACGAAACAGCCGAGGACCTTACGGCTGCCGCCTTTGAACGCGCCTTTAGCCATGCCGATAAATACGACCCGCTCAAGGGCGCCTTTGCTACCTGGCTTTTTCGGATTGCGCGTAATTTGGTCCTTAACCATTACACAGCCAACAGCCGCAAGCCGGTTCTTTTTCAGCTTGACGAAGTAGCCGAAATTTCAACGGGTGAGACTTTACCGGAACAACAACTGGTTCACCAGGAACAAAACCGGGCCTTATTGGAAGCTATGGCTGCCCTTTCTGAACGTGATCAGGAAATCGTTTATCTCAGATTTTTTGGACACCTGACCAATCGTAACATTGCCGAAATTTTGGACCTTAACGAAAAGACCGTCAGCGTGATTATCTTCCGCGCCTTGCAAAAATTGAAAGTTCAGCTTGAATTACAGGATTTTCCATGACCGAAGAAGAACTGGCTGATCTTTTAGCTCAACATCTCGATACCGTGCTTGAAGGCGGCACTTTGCCCCTAGACTTGCCGGCCGAAGTGGCCGAACTACTGGTGGTTGCCCAAAATTTAAGCGATGCTGCCCCGACGCCCCGCCCCGAATTTGGACCTGCTCTGAAAGGGTCGCTGCTCAACTCGGCCGGAGACGGTAATGGAGCTGTTCTACCGGCAAAATCCGCGTTTGGCGGGCCGACAGTCATATCGGTGATCGTTATCGCTCTGTTGGTCGGAGCCGCATTGGTAGCCCTGGTCGTCAGCGTCACCATTCTTGACTTCATCCAAACGGGTCAGGAGGCAACCCCGCCTTCACCTCTTCAGACTCGCGCCGCCCCTGTATCACCGACAGCTCTGCCGGTGACGCCTTCACCCCTATCCGAATCCTCGCCCACCCTAGCGGCCACCTCCCCGATAACTGAGCCAGCGGCTACTAGCCAGGCTACCTTAATACCCACGGCTACTGTTACCCCTATCATTGATGTTTTACCCGCTATTACCGTCACTACCGAAATCCCCATTGAGCCGCCCTCTCTGGCTCCCGGTTCCGGCGGCGGTGGCGGGAGCGGCAATGGCAACAGTGGTGGTGGTGGTGGCAGCAGCGGCGGTGGTGGCGGCGATGGCCGCGATGACGATGACGGCGACGATTAATCTATGAAATCAGGATTTCCCGGTGTATCTGGGACTCCTGTAATGTGCTTAGTTTCAGGAGATTTTGATGGAAATAAGTGTAGAAAATAACCTGGCCCAATCTACGCCTCCTAAAAAAACAACAGCCAAAATGTGGCTGTGGCTGCTGCCTGTTTTGACAATCTGTACCCTCTCCTTTTGTGGGGTTGCCGGTGGTTTGGTCTTTTGGCAAACGCACAGCCAGCAAACAGAAGAAATTATGCCGGTTTCTGATTTATCACTTCAAAATCAACCCGAAACTAATTTGACTGAGCCAGAAGTAACCTCTATGGCTGAATCTTTTGCCCCCGATCTGACTCCCGTTGTACCCACCGCAGAGGCTGCTTCGACATCACTGCGTGAGGAATTGCCGGTTTTTGCCTGTCCCCCGGACCAGTTACTTGCCAGTCAGTCTATCACCGCTCCTGTGTTCAGCCCGGTCAGCTTTGCCACCCGCCAGGGGAACGACGGCTGGCCCCTGGATACTGCACTTCAATTTACTACCACCGTCACCAAAGTTTTGGCCACATTTAGCTATATCGGCCTGGAAAACGGGTTACCCTGGGAAAGGGTTTGGTACTTTGGCCATCAGGAATTGTCGCGGGGCAGCGGCGTTTGGGATGCCGGTCCACAGGGGCACTTGACGGTACAGGTAGCGGCCGGTGAGGGTGGTTTTGCGCCGGGCGTCTATAAATTAGAAATATACGTCGCCGGCCGATTAATGAGTCAGGGGGCTTTTAATCTGGTCAAGCCCGATACGCCGGCGCAGCGTCCGGTCCAGGTCGCTTACACCACTTGGGATGGTACAACCCACCAGCTTCATCTGCTTGACTTAACCACCAATCTGACCGAAACCCTGATCTCCTCAGCCCGTGGGCCGGCTTGGTCGCCGGATGCGGTCGGCCTGCTGTTTTACAACGAGGCTGACCCCGCCGGGTTGCAGGTATTCAATATGGGCCAGAAAAAAGCCTATTCGCTCAGTCAGGAACCGTTTTTCCAAACGGCAGCCTGGTCGCCTAACCGGGCCTATGTGGCTGCGGCCAAAAGCACAGAGCAGGGGCCACAGTTGATCCTGGGGGATTTGAACCACAACAAAAGTTACCCCGGCCCTATGGGAGCAACCCCGGCCTGGTCGCCGGAAGGACAGCGACTGGCCTATCGCGGCTGCACCGATGAGGGTTGGAATATCAGCACCATTCGGGTGATCAGCTCTACCTTTGATTTCAACAGTATCCAGCGGCTTAGCCAGGGTGATGACAGCCAGCCGGCCTGGTCGTGGGATGGACAGCAGCTTGCTTTTGTTCGCCAGGAAAACCATAACCAGGATATTTATGTGATGAAGGCTGACGGCAGCAACTTGATCCGCTTGACCGATCACCCCGCTGCCGATGTCTCGCCGGCCTGGACCCCTGCTGGACGCTTGTTGTTCCGCTCGCTGCGCGATGGGCAGTGGGGCCTTTATGGGATGAATTCCGACGGTTCGAACCAGCGTCTCCTGATTACTACCCCCGCTCAAACCGATTGGCAGCCCGACCCTCTGGCAGTCAGCACCGATGTCCTTATTGTGACCCCTGACCCCCCCAAGCCCCAACCACAGATTCCCGCCGGTTATGGTCTGCTGGCTATCTCAAATCAGAAAAATAACGACGAGATGACCTTTACTATTGATAACAAAGAACACAAAATTGGGCCATACCAGGTCTGGATGCTGCCGCTCAAACCGGGCCATTACACCTGGACCGCCAGTTGGCCGGGCAAAAGCAGCCGCACCGGCATCGCCGATATTACTTTGGGGCAGGTTTCCAATCCGGTGGTTGAACGGTAAAAGGGCGCCGGTATTCCGTTCTCTGGATGATTTCTGGTTAACTCAAGCAGAGAACAACAATCTTAAGCTGGCGAGTGACAATGCTTAATTCAAAAAAAGATTTAACCGAGTTCTTCTTCTTACTAATCTGTGCGGATATACTCTTTATGCTGCTTCATCTTCTTCATACTTACACCTCCTACTTCCATGACACGAACTACTCTATTCAAACCGATAGAGGCTTCGCAGAAGTTTTCCAATATCTAAAAGGGTATTGGATTGTACTGATGTTCTTTTGGTTAAGTTTGGCAAAATCATATTCCTATTTAGCCTGGCTATGCCTCTTTGCATACTTAGTAGTGGATGACTCGTTTGAACTGCACGAAAGACTTGGCCTCGTGGTAGCAAATTATTTCGATTATCAACCCATGCTAATGCTGAGGGTATGGGATTTCGGTGAACTTACAGCATCTGCAATAATGGGTACTGTCTTTCTCACGATGGTAGGGGTTGTCTATTATTGGGGAAGCGATGATTTTAGGAGAACTTGTAAGAGATTAGTGATATTGTTGCTGTTGCTTGTTTTCTTCGGAGTCCTGGTAGATATGATCCACATTATGATTTCCACATCTTCTATATTTCATGAATTAGCAGGTCTATTAGAAGACGGCGGAGAATTATTAGTTATGAGTGTGATTTGCTGGTATGTTCTAAAACTGCTCAGGCAAGCAAGAGGTCTGGTTTCTGTTGAGGCCGGCTGACAGCAGGTTGTAACTTATGTTTATTAAACTAACCACCCAAAAAGCTACAGTTTCTGGCAGCAGAATAGTTTCCTGCTGGCGCAAGTTCCTGGCTCATCCCGTAGATGCCTCCTCTCTGGGTACATTCCGCCTGCTGTTTGGAGTGTTAATGGTATGGGAAGTCATCCGTTACTTTCAATACGACTTTATCGGCCGCTATTACATCGAGCCGCACTTTCACTTCACCTACGAGTTGTTTCCATTTGTCGCACCGCTGCCCGGTCAGGGAATGTACTGGCTCTTTGGGGCAATGGGTCTGTTTGCCCTGGGCGTGGCTCTGGGCGTTTACTACCGTTGGGCGGCCTGCCTCTTCTTTCTCGGCTATACCTATGTCTTTTTGCTCGACAAAACCCCTTACAACAACCACTATTACCTCATCAGCTTACTCTCCTTTTTACTCACTCTGGTTGACGCTCAACGTTGGCTTTCTCTGGAACGATGGCGCAACTCAATTTTCGGTCCCCAAACAGTTCCCTTCTGGCAACTTTTTATCCTGCGCGCCCAATTTTTTATCGTTTACTTTTATGGCGGCCTGGCTAAACTCAATCGTGATTGGCTCATGGGCGAGCCAATGCGGCTATGGCTGGCTGAACGGACCCATTACCCGCTGCTTGGCCCGTTTTTTGCAACGGAAACGGCGGCTTACTTTTTCAGCTACGGGGGACTGTTGTTTGATTTGTCCATCGGCTTTCTGCTGCTCTGGCGGCGTACCCGGCTGTTGGCTTTTGGAAGCCTACTCTTTTTCCATTTGATGAATAACTGGCTCTTTTCTATTGGTATTTTTCCTTTTTTAGCCCTGGCTGCCACCATTCTTTTCGTCGAGCCCGATTGGCCTCGACGACTCGTGCAAAAATTTTATCAGCCAATCTCCGCGTCGTCCCTGGCGCTACCCCAGCCAGCCTGTCTCAATGCCTGGACGCCGGCTTTTGTAGCCCTGTATCTGGCCCTGCAACTGTTGATCCCTTTTCGGCACTGGCTTTATCCTGGCGAGGTCAGTTGGACCGAAGAGGGCCATCGTTTCGCCTGGCACATGAAGCTCCGCGATAAAGAATCTCGTTTGGAACTGAAGGTCATTAATCCCCAAACAGGCGAGATCCAGAATGTTGATTTGGCAGCAGATTTAACCGCCGATCAAATCAATAAAATGGCGGCGCGGCCCGATATGATCCTGCAATATGTTCATTATTTGAATGAGAAATTAATTCAAACCGGCCTGGAGAATCCCATCATCATCGCCTATGCCTGGACCTCGTTGAACGGCCGGCCCTCTCAACAACTGATTGATCCTCGAGTGAATCTGGCCCAAGTTCAGTCTCATCTGTTCGCCCCCTCCCCCTGGATTTTACCCCTGACTACGGTATTACCTCAGCCCACCTGGCCGGTTTTGCCGGGCTTGACCTTTGTGAATTTGGCCCTGGCTAACCTGGGTTTGGCATTGACCATTTACTTGACCGTTGGTTATAAAAATAATTTTTGGGTCAGAGTGAACAGTTTTTATCGCAGCAATACACCTGCTCAAAATCTGGCTCTGTCCCCAGTACAGGTCTTTGAATTGGTCAAGATTATGGCGAACTTGTTACCCAATTTGGGCATCCTCCTGGCGCTGGCCGGCTGGTCCATCACCGGCCAACCCATTTATCTGGGTCTGACCTTGCTGGCCGCACTCCTGGCAGCCACCTGGGGATTTGGCCTGGCGACCTCCTTCGCCCGCTCAAACGCTCTGGTTTGGTTATTCCCTGTTGCGGGTGGTCTAAACGGCTTGTTCAGCTTGATTCTGTTTATCGTCAGCGTTGCTGCTTAAGAACCTGGATAACTTACCCTCGCTTACAGGCTGCCTATGAAAATCCAAACAAAAAACTTTCGCTCACCCCCTCACCGTTAAAGTGCTCCTACCTTTCACCGCAGTAAGGTCAAACAACCCCAAAAATGCAACAAATTTTTTAACTTTTCTGTTGCAAAGTTGATACATTTTTGATGCGATTTTGTTGCCAAAAAATTTTTGACTGTAGTTATAATCAAGATACTGCTGTGTTAAAGTCGTATCAACCTTTGGGGATCTCGCACCTGCCCATATCATGCCACCTGATATGTAACCACTTTACCTTCTGACTAGCCTGCATCCCAATTACCCATTTCTCGATTTACCCCAAAGTTTTCCAAGTTTTATCATTCAACCAAAGCAATTTGGTAATTATCGCAAAATTAAACCTCTCCAACGGCTAACCCGCTTCACTTCATTTAGAGACGAAAAAATCGTCGGCAACAGATGCCTGCCTAATGGCTCTCACATACTGTTAAGAGGTCTCCGGTGCCAGAAAGAGCCGTATACGTTATCTTAGAATGGTGCGAGGAAGGCCCACGCGGTACTGGGATCGGTCAACGTTTCTGGCAGAAGGGGCGCAAAGTATGCTCCTCTACAGATTATCCAAACCAACTACCTTGCCATAATCCTAATTGCCAGGATGGCTGCTTTGAAATAGGCTCCAAAATCGCAGCACTAATGGCTTCGGAGGCAACTACAGAACAAAACTCTTTAATCTGCACCAACGCCCTGCATACCGATCGAGCTAAACGATGTCTGCACACGATTTTGTACTCGCTCGTCTGTGTTCAACCCTATCGCCGGAGTACTGGTGGAAAAAATCCTTTTATCTGAATTAAAGATGATAAACTATGATATTTGAAGGAGATGTAACAGGTAGGTAAATTCTTGGCGGAGCGTTGAAAGATGCTTCCCCAAAATACTTAGCCCGTGTTCACCGGGAACTGACCATGGGCATTTACAATTTAACATGTTTGCTTCAAATAGCCACCCTGCGTGCTTCGCGGGCTACGGGGTAGCTATTTCAAACACAACTTACCTAATTCTGTCGGGATAAAGATAGGCTTTTTGACTTTTAAAGTCGCTTGATTCTGTTTTAAATCAGGCTCTTTGTTGGGTCTATCTCCACCAAACAGGGAGTCTTCTTTATTTTTCCAAAAATCAGGCTCTTTGTGTGGTTCATTGAAACCGAGCAGAGAGCTTTTTATTTTTCAGCAATTATTTTAGTTCACGGGGCTTAAAATTTACGCAGTGATAAGAGAGGGTAAAAGCATGAGTTTCTCAAAATTCTTTCGGCTAATCCGTAGATCGCTACTGGCAAGCCTGGCGGTTGTCCTGCTGCTCCTGTTTTTCTCTACAATAGGCACACCGGCCAGCAACGCCGCCGCCTTTGTCGTCAACAGCACCAGCGACTCGGTTGACGCCAACCCCGGCGACGGCCTTTGCGCCAGCAGTTCCGGCGTCTGTACCGTGCGGGCCGCCATCCAGGAGGCCAACGCCCTCCTCGGCGCAGACACCATCACCATCCCCGCCGGCGTCTATACCCTCAGAATCGACACCGGCGCAGAAGATTCGGCCTTTGGCGATTTTGATATTACCGGCCCGCTGACCATTGCCGGCGCCGGCCAGTCCGGCACCATCCTCGACGGCGGCCTTCCGCCGATTGGCGCTCCGCCCAATGTGCTGGCCGTTGACCGCCTCTTCGAGATTCACCCCACCGCCGGCAACGTCGCCATCTCCCGCCTTACCCTCCAGGGCGGCTGGAGCGCCGAAGACGGCGGCGGCATCTACAACGTCTCGCCGGGTACGCTGCGCCTGGAGAGCGTTACAGTTCAGGACAACTACAGCGAGGTCGAGGGCGGCGGCATCTTCCACGATGCCGGTCGCTTGATCGTCACCGGCACGGCCGCAGCGCCCAGTCTAATTGCCGATAATACCGCCCGCGGCGGCGGCGGCATCTACAGCACCGGCCTGATGAGCCCCAGCGGCGTGACCACCCGCGTCGAGGTCTCCTTCACCACCTTCTCCGGCAACAGCGCCGAAGCCGCCGGCGGCGGCGTCGAGGTGGTTGGCGAGGGCCTGCTGACCATCGCCAATAGCACCTTTACCGAGAACCACACCGCCGGCGATGGCGGCGGCATCAGCGCCAGTTCCAAATCCAGCTTGACCGTCACCAACACCAGCTTCAGCGACAACAGCGCCGATGGCGACGGGGGCGGTCTGGCCACTGCCACCGAGGGCCAGGCCACCATCACCAGCGGTACCTTCAGCGGCAACAGCGCCGGGGCCGAGGATGAAGCCGCCGGCGGCGGCATGTATCTGGGCGGCTTCGGCTCGATAGATGTAGCCAACGTGACGGTGGAGAACAACAGCGCCACCGGCGAAGGCGGCGGCATTGCCATTGACAACGGCGGCTCGGTTGCCCTCACCGACAGCGCCATCCGCGCCAACAGCGCCGGAGCCAGCGGCGGCGGTATTATGAACGCCGGCCGCACCGTCACCTTCACCCGCCTGACCATTACCAACAACACCGCGGCCGGCGACGGCGGCGGTATCGAGAGCCAATCTACCGGCAACTTCACCATCACCGATACAGCAGTACACAGCAACATTGCTGCCAGCGGCGGCGGCTTTGCCAATGCCGGCGACGGCGCCCTGCGCGTCACCCGCACCACCTTCTGGGACAACCGCGCCCTGGCCAGCGCCATCGAGGACAGCGGCCTGGGCGGCGGCATCTACAGCCTGGGCGACGCGGCGGCCGAGTATACCAACGTCACCATCGCCGGCAACCTGGCCCAGGCCCGCGCCGGCGGTCTCTACACCGACGCCGACGCCGGCATCCGGGTCATCAACAGCACCATCGCCTTTAACAGCTCCCCCATCGGGGCCGGCGTGGCCGACGAGGGCACTAACCTCAACCTCCCGACGCCCAGCACCTCGGTCATCTTCCGCAACACCATCGTCGCCGGCAACATCAGCGGCGACGGCAAGCAGTGTAACTTCGCTCTCGGCTCCGAGGGTGGCAACCTTGAGAACGGCGACTCCTGCATGTTCCGCGGCCCCAATGACCGCTCAAACGCAACCACACTCGGTTTCGACGCAGTTGCTAATAACGGCGGCAGCACCCTGACCATGGCTCTCCTGCCGGGCAGCCTGGCCATTGACGGCGGCGTTCTGCCCTGCCCCAGCACCGACCAGCGCGGCGTGACCCGCCCTCAGAATACTCACTGCGACATCGGCGCTTACGAGTACACCGGGCCTTTCCCCCCGCCCGACACCGATGCGCCCGACACCCAGTTCCTTGCCGGGCCAACCCAGGATACCGAAGCCACTTCGATTTTCCGCTTCACCGGCCTGGACGTGGACAATGTGACTGCACCCGAAGAGCTGATCTTCGAGTGCCGCCTGCTTGAGTTCGACCCGGCCGAGCCGCCCGAGCCGGTGGACCCGACCCAGCCCCCGGACCCGGCCACCGCCTTCCTGGCCTGCCCCAACCCCTGGCGGGTGCCGGTCATCGAGGCCGGGAGCTTTCTCTTTGAGGTGCGCGCTATTGATAAGGCCGGCAACGTTGACCCGACCCCGGCCGGCCACCAGTTCACCGTTGAGGAAGACCTGATCCCACCGGAAACCTTCCTGATCGAAACACCCATGAACCCAAGTGGCAGTACCGCCACCTTCACCTTCGACGCCACCGATAACGCCACCCCGGCCCAATTCCTTGAGTTCGAATGCCGGCTCGACAGCAACGACCCACTGGCCTGGCTGGAGTGCAGCAACCCGGCGGTTTTCTCGAACCTCGTCCCCGGCTCGCACACCTTCCAGGTGCGCGCCACCGACGGCGGCGACAACATTGACCCCAGCCCGGCCACTTATACCTGGGAGGTGGGCACGCCGGAGGACTGCGATGCAGCCAACATCACCCTCTTCGCTGCCGAAGACAGCTATGTGGATGAGGGCCTGCCGCTCGATACCTATGGCTTCTTTGAAAGCCTGATCGTGCGCTCCGCCGCCCCCGGCAACGACGCCCGCGCTCTGGTCCGCTTTGTGCTCCCGCCCGAGCTCTCGACCGGCGCTCTGGCCGACTGCGAGTTAGAGTCGGCTACCTTGCGGCTCTACAGCAGCGGCGACGCCGGACGCAGCTTACAAGCTCTTACGGTTGACGCGCCCTGGACCGAGAACACGGTCAACTGGTTTAACCAGCCGGCCACCAGCGGTGTTCCGGCCATCGCTTCCTCCGGCGATGGCTACCGCAGTTGGAATCTGACCAGCCAGGTGGCGGCGATGATTGCCGGAACCACGCCGAACCACGGCTTCCTGATCCGCGACAGCGCCGAGGAGGACGCCGCCGGGGCCGGCCAGAGCTTCCTGAGCAGCGAGACCGTGCGCGAGCCGCCCACGCCGCCGCAGTTGGTCTTACGCTTTGCCGATGAGGGCGCCCCAGCGCCCGCGCCGCCGCCCGATGCAAGCGGCCCTACGCCCCTGGTCTGCGGTCAGGTGATCACCGAAAGTGTCATCTTGCAGAACGACCTGCTCGGCTGTATGGGCGAGGGTTTGGTCATTGGCGCTCACAACATCGTCGTTGACTTAGGCGGTCGCACGGTCAGCAGCGGCATGGTGATCGAGCCAGGCGAGGAGGATGGTTTGGTCGCCGGCATCCGCAACGCCGGTTACGACAACGTGATTATTCGCAACGGCGCCGTGCGCGGCTTCGGCTTTGGCGTGCGCCTGCTGCCCGGCGTCACCTTCAACGTGGTCGAGGACATGGACCTGTTCGGCAACGTCAACGCCGGCGTGGAACTGTACGACGCCGACAACGGCCGCGACGGCAACATCGTCCGCGACAACTACTTCGAAGGCAATGGCTATGGCCTGCTGGTGACAAACGGCTCCGAGAACAGCGTTCTGATAAACAATGAGTTTTTCGGCAATGGCAACCTGGCGATTGAACTGTTCGACGCGAGCGGCCACCTGATCGAGGGCAACTTCATCAGCGGCCTGACCAACAACCCGCTGCTCGACAGCGACGGCGGCATTGAGCTGCTCGGCTCCAGCGACAACATCATCCGCAACAACGAGCTGTCCAACAGCGGCGACGCGGGCCTGGCCTTGCGCGACGGCTCGAACAATAACCTGATCGAGTTCAACAGCGTCACGCGGGCCAGCGATTCGGCCATCAGCCTGGACGGCTCAGACGATAACCAGGTGTTGAACAATATCGTTCATCTGGCCGGCGGCGCGGGCATCGGCCTGGGCAACGCTAACAATAACATCATCCGTGATAACGATGTGCGCTTCAACCCCGGCGGCATCGAACTGGCCGGCTCCAGCGACAACCTGATTGAGGACAATAACGCCTCCGACACCGGGGCCAGCGGCATCTCCGCCGAGGGCGGCGAGAGCAACATCATCCGCAACAACCTGGCCAACAACACCGGCGCAGACGGCATCTCGGTCGAGGCCGAAACGCTCGACGCGCTCGGCAACCCCATCGGCGGCTTTCTCATTGAAGCTAACCAGGCCAACAACAACCTGGGCGACGGCATCGGCGTGGGCGGCTCCGGTCACACCATTGGCAACAACGAAGCCTATAACAACGCCGCCTTTGGCATCCGCGCCGCCGAGGGCAATATTGACGACGGCGGTAACCTGGCCTCCGGCAACGCCGAGCCGCTCCAGTGCGTCGGCGTGGTTTGCAGCCCCGGCGACGGCGCGCCGCCGCCCACCACCGACCTGACCCCGCCCGACACGGTGATCCTCACCCAACCGGCCAACGGCAGCAGCACGGCCGAGCCTGCCACCTTCACTTTCACCGGCAGCGACAACAACGCCCCGGCCCTGGCTCTGCGCTTTGAGTGCCGTCTCGACGCGCCGCCCGACCCGCCGCCCCCTCCGCCCGAACCCGGCGAGCCGCCGCAGCCCCCGGATGTGGACAACTGGCTCGAGTGCGCCAGCCCGGCCAGCTACACCTTCCTGCTGGCCGGCGACCATAAGTTTGAGGTGCGAGCCATTGACCCGTCCGACAACGTTGATCTCTCCCCGGCGGTCTACACCTGGACGGCGGTTGCGGCCCCACCCGGCCCCGACGGCGTGCCGCCGAGCACCACAATCACCAGCGGGCCGACCGATCCGAGCACCAGCACAACGGCCACCTTTACCTTCACCGGCAGCGACAACACCACGCCCGGCCCGAACCTGGCTTTCGAGTGCAGCCTCGACGGCGGCGCTTTCACGGCCTGCACCAGCCCGGTGACCTACAGCGATCTGGGCCTCGGCCTGCGCACCTTTGCCGTGCGGGCTGTAGACCTGGGCGGGGCCGCCGACCCCACCCCGGCCGAGTTTAGCTGGACAATCAACGCCCCGCCGGATGACGCCACCCCGCCGGAGACAACAATTGACTCCGGCCCCGAGTTGGTGACGGTCAACGACAGCGCCAGCTTCAGCTTCTCGTCCGACGAGGATGATGTCACCTTTGAGTGTTCGCTGGATGGCGCGACCTTTGCCGCCTGTACTTCACCGCAGGAATACACCACCCTGAGTGTAGCGGTGCATACCTTTGCGGTTCGCGCCGTGGACGCGGCGGGCAACGAAGACGACAGCCCGGCCGAATACACCTGGGAGGTCACACCGCCGCCGGTGCCCACCGTGATCGGCTGCGGCCAGACCATCACCGAGAGCACCCTGTTGCTCAACTCGCTGGCCAACTGTCCGGGCGACGGCCTGGTGATCGGCGCAAACAAGATTACCATTGACCTGGGCGGCAACACCATTGACGGCGCCAGTGTCTCCGAGAGTGCCGGCATTCGCAATGACAGCTTCGATGACGTGACCATCATCAATGGCACAATCACCGAGTTCGACTACGGTGTACTGCTCAACCCCGGCAGCACGCGCAACCTGATCAGCGGGCTGGATTTGCAACTTAACCCGCTGGCGGGCGTTTCGCTCCTGGGGGCGCAAAACAGCACCGTGCGCGACAACAGCTTCGGCGGCAACGGCGACTCGATCCAACTCCTCGACGGCGCAACCGGCAACCTGGTCCGTAACAACGACATCGCCGGCAGCGTCGGCCTGGGCCTGGCTATTATCAACGCCAGCAACAACCGGCTGGAGAACAACATCATCGCCGGTTCGGGCGACCAGGGCATCGAACTGCTCGGCGCGACCTTCAACCGGCTGACCGGCAACAGCATCTCCGGCGCTTCCGACACCGCATTTGCCATCGAGGAGGGTTCGAACGACAACATTATCGAGGGCAACACGGTCAACGGCAGCGAGGCCGGCATCAACATGTCAGGCTCGCACCGCAACCAGTTGCTCAACAACCGGGTCAGCGGCTCGAGCGACAACGGTATTTCACTGGAAGACGCGAATGACAACCTGCTGCGCGGCAACGACCTGCGCTTCAACACCGGCGGCGTCCAAATCAGCGGCTCGCTGCGCAACCGGATCGAGGCCAATATTCTCAGCGACATCACCGGCAACGGCCTCGAACTGGGCGATGGGGCGCTGGAGAACGTGATTATCGGCAACTTTGCCAATGACAACGACGCCGACGGGATTGTGATCGAAGGCTCGGCCCCTCCCGGCGAGGGCAACCTGATTGAGGGCAACTTCGCCGACGGCAACAGTTCCGACGGCATCGCCATTGCCGGCGTGGGCCATATCATCCTGCGCAACGAGGCCAACGGCAACTCCGGCTGGGGCATCTACGCCGCCGGTCCCTCAACCGAGGGTTTCAACATTGACGGCGGCTATAACAGCGCCCAGGGCAACAGCGAGCCGGCGCAATGCTACAACGTGACCTGCACCGGCGGCCCGGCCGCGCCCAGCGACACAACGCCGCCTGAGACAGTGATCGAGTCGGCTCCGGCCAACCCCAGTATTCGCACCTCGGCCACCTTTACCTTTAGCGGCAGCGACAACGGCAGCGGCGTGGTCTTCGAGTGCCGCCTGTCCCCGCTGGCGGCGACTTTCACCACCTGTGCCAGCCCGATCAGCTTTACCGGCCTGGCCCTGGGCGACTACACCTTCGAGGTGCGGGCGATTGACTTCCTGGGCAATATTGACCCGACCCCGGCCAGCTACGCCTGGACGGTTGAGGCCGCGCCGCCCGGCGTAGCCCCGGAGACCTTCATCGACTCTGGCCCTGACAGCGCCACCCCCAGCACCTCGGCCACCTTCGTCTTCTCCTCCAACGAGGAAGAGGTAACTTTCGAGTGTGCCCTAGATGGCGGGGCTTTCGCGGCCTGCAGCGCGACGGCCACCTTTACCAGCCTGCCTGCCGGCCTGCACACCCTGGAGGTGCGGGCGGTGGATGTCGAGAGCATCATTGACCCGACTCCGGCCAGCTACAGTTGGACCATCACCACTGCGCCAGTAGCCCGTACCCTAAGCTGCGGCCAGTTGGTCACCCAAAGCACCATCCTGAGCAACAATCTGACCGACTGCAACGGCAACGGCCTGGTAATCGGGGCCAGCAACATCACCCTCGATTTGAACGGCCGGACGATTGACGGCATCAACCTGGGCGTCGGCATCCTCAACAACGGCTTCGACAATGTGGTGATTACCAACGGCTTTATCCAGGAGTTCGACTTTGCCGTGCAGTTGAACGCCGGTACTTCCGGCAATGTGGTCTCCGGCCTGCGCACCCTGGGCAACCAGGAGGGCGGCATCCAGCTTAGCAACGCCGACCAGGCCGGAGTGGGCAACATCATCCGCGACAACACCATCGAGGGGTCCATTCACGGCGTCGCTCTGATAGACGGCAGCAGCGCCAGCACGGTCCGCCACAACACCATCAGCGCCGCCGCCGACAACGGCGTGTACGTGCTGAGTTCCAACGATAACCGGATCGAAGCCAACACCATCTTTGAGACCAGCGGGGCCGGCGTAATGCTGGAAGGCGCGAGCGGCAACAGCGTCATCGGCAACTTCCTGACCAGCAATTCCGGCGGCGGCATCGTGGTTGGAGTCGAACTGTTCCCTGCCAACAACAACCGGGTCGAGGGCAACACCATCCGGCTGGCCAGCGGCGGCGGCATCAGCGTGGTTGACTCCAGCCAGAACGAGCTGGTCAACAACGACATCCGCGAGTCCAGCGGCGGCATCAGCCTCGACAATGCCCAGAACACCCTGATCCTGCGCAACGACATCCGCAGCAACTCCGGCGGGATTGACCTGATTGCCTCCAGCGGCAACACCATCGAGGATAATACCGTCAGCGCCAACAGCGGCGGCATCAGCCTGGAGAGCCTTTCGCTGAGCAACTTGATCGTGCGCAATACCGTCACCAACAACTCCGGCGAGGGCATCTACATTGCCGACCCGGCCCCGGCGGCCCAGGGCAACCGCATCGAGTTCAACACCGTCAGCAACAACAGCGGCGGGATTTTCGTCAACGCGGCCGCCCACACCATCCGCGGCAACGTCGCCGATCTGAACGACGGCTGGGGCATCTACGCCGTCGAGGGCAACATTGACGGCGGCGGCAATGCGGCCACTGCCAACGCCGAGCCGCTCCAATGCTTCACCATCGTCTGCATCATCGGCGCTCCCCCCGGCGCGCCCGATACCACCATCGTTGAGAGTCCGCCCCTGGTAACCAACAGCCGCGACGTTTACTTTACCTTCACCGGCGTGGACAACACCACCCCCACGGCCAACCTGGCCTTCCAGTGCCGCCTCGACAGCGCCAGCGAGTTGGCCTGGCTGGACTGCGAGAATCCGCAGTTCTACAACGCGCTCAACCCCGGCCTGCATCGTTTTGAGGTGCGCGCCGTTGACGAGAACGAGTTTGTTGACCCAACCCCGGCCAGCTACGAGTGGACCTATGTCGCCCTGCCCAGCGGCGTCGCCCCCGACACCTTCATTGACCTCGCTCCGCCCCTGGAGTCGCCGCTGCTGGAAGGCATCTTCACCTTCTCTTCCAACGAACCGAACGTAACCTTCCAGTGCTCGCTGGACGGCGCTCCGTTTACTCCGTGCGGTTTCGAGGGGACAGAGATACCGGTGGACACAGGCGTCTTCGAGTTCGCCTTTGAAGAGTTTGAGTTGGGCCTGCACAACTTCCGGGTTCGGGCCATTGACTTTGAGGGCAACATTGACCCCACCCCGGCCAGCTACGACTGGACGATTGGCGGCCTGCTGACCACCATCACCAATGGCCCGGCCTACATTCCACCCGCCGAGCCGGGCGAACCGGCCGAGGGCGGCGAGACGGAGGAAACGACGGCAACCTTCGAGTTTGAGGCCAATATCGCCGACTCGACCTTCTTCTGCTCGCTCGACTTTGGGCCATACGTCGAGTGCGAGACCGGCGTCACCTACACCAACCTGCCCATCGGCGAGCATGTCTTCCAGGTTTACGCCGTTGACCTCGAAGGCCGCGAACAACTTGAGCCGACGGAGTACGGCTGGGTGGTCATCGGGCCGCTCGACACCACGCCGCCCCTGGCCCAAATTCTGACCACGCCGGCCAACAACAGCAGCGAGGTGGTCTTCACCTTCACCGGCAGCGACAACCTGACCGTGCCGGCGGGCTTGACCTTCGAGTGCTCGCTCGACGGCGTGACTTTCGTCGAGTGCGTTAGCCCCTTCAACCTGTACACCGGCTTTCCTGACTTCCAGCCGGGACCTGCCACCTTCTACCTCCAGGCTCTCGACCTTGAGAGCAACATTTCAGACCCGGTAACATACAGTTGGACCTCCATAGCCGATACCGTCGCGCCGGTGGTGTTGTTCCAGAGCACCCCGCCGACTCAGACGATTGTGTTGGAGGCAATTTTCAGCTTTAGCGCCAGCGATAACACCACCCCGGTCGAACTGCTCTTCCTTGAGTGCTCGCTCGATGGGGCGATCTTCGAGCCTTGCACCCCACCCTACGAGGTGAGCGTCGAGCCGGGTCTGCATGAGGTACAGGTACAGGCAACCGACCTGGCCGCTAACACCTCGGCTCTGGCCAGCTATGTCTGGGAGGTACTCGGCTCACCGGTAACGACGATCGTTTCCGGCCCTGGCATCACGACCACGCTCTCGACCGCAACCTTCGTCTTCAGCGCCGATCAGGCCGGCTCGACCTATGTCTGTTCGCTGGACGGCGCAGGCTTCAGCCCCTGTAGCTCGCCTGCCGACTACAGCAACCTGGCCCTCGGCCCGCATACGTTCGAAGTCCAGGCGACCAATGCCGCCGGACTGGTCGAAGATCCACCGGCGAGCTATGAGTGGACTGTCGAGCCGCCGCCGGATAACGTGCCACCGGATACGCTCATCACCTCGGGGCCGGCATCAGTCACGGCCAGTACGGACGCGGCCTTCACCTTCACCGCCAATAAGCCTGGCTCGACCTTTGAATGCGCCCTGGACGGGGCTGTCCTGGCCGAGTGTACTTCGCCGGTAACGTATACCAGCCTGCCGCTCGGCCCGCACACTTTCACGGTGCAGGCGACAGATCCGCTCGGAAGTGTTGATCCGGTCCCGGCCACCTTCGATTGGACGATTGACACCACGCTCTTCCCCACAACGGTGAGCTGCGGCCAAACCCTGTCCATCAACGTACTGGTGCTCAACGACTTGACCAACTGCCCAGCCGATGGTCTGGTGGTCGGCGCTAACGGGATTACCATTGACCTGGACGGCCACACGATTGATGGGAGTGGCCTGGTGGGGGTCGGGATGGGCATCCTCAACGATGGTTTCGACTCGGTGACGATCCGTAACGGGAGCGTGCAGGAGTTCAGCAACGGTATCGCACTGCTCAACGGCGCGCAGAATAACCAGGTACTCGGCGTCACCAGCAGCGGCAATTTGAACTTCGGCCTCCATATCCTGAACTCCAGCCTGAACCTGATCGAAGGCAACACCATCAATGGACTCGTGGCCGGCCTGCTGCCTTCTAGCGATGTCGGCATCGTCCTTGAAGGCGCGAGTTCGAACACCCTGCGTGATAATACGGTCACGGACACGGGCGATGCCGGCATCGTCCTTAGCGCCGCCTCAAACGACAATCTGGTTGAGAGCAACAGTATGCTCCGCAGTGGCGACGCCGGGATCAGTGTCCAGGACTCGTCGAGTAACGAACTGATCAGTAACACCGCCCATGAGGTGAGTGACAGCGGCATCGCCCTCGACAGCGCCGACAGCACACTCGTGCGCGACAACGACCTGCGCTTCAACCCGGGCGGCATCGAACTGTTCGCCTCAGTAGAGAACCTGGTCGAGCTGAACAATACCAGCGACACAACCGGGGACGGGATCGCGCTTGATGGTGGCTCCATCGAAAACATTTTGCTGCTAAACGTAGCCAGCAACAACGGTGGGCGGGGTATCTACATCGCCGACACAACCGCGCCCGAGAGCGGCACCCTGATCGAGAATAATGTGGCTAACAACAATGGCGGCGATGGTATCCTAGTGGCCGGCGGCGGCCACACCATCACCGCCAACAGCGCCAACGACAACCAGGGCTGGGGTATCTTCGCTGCCGCAGGCAATATTGATGGCGGCGGCAACACTGCCGGCGGAAACGGCCAGTTCGCCCAATGCACCGGCGTGGTCTGTGGCAGTGGTGGTGGTGGCGGCGGGGCCTTCCAAACCTCGCTGACTGAGGGTCCACCAGCAGTGACCAACGAGACGAGCGCGACCTTCAACTTCACGGCCAGTGTCGCCGGCTCAACCTTCGAGTGCTCGCTCGACGGCGCCCCCTTCACGACCTGCATCCCGCCGATCAGCTATACCGGCTTGGATGTTACCGAGCACACTTTCCAGGTGCGAGCCATTAGCCCGAATGGTATCGTGGACAGCAGTCCCGCGAGCTATACCTGGCTGATCGAGCCGGTTACCCCACCCGACGTCACCCCACCCACCACCAGTCTGATTGTGACGCCGGCTGTCACCACCACCAGCACCGCGTCCACCTTCACCTTCAGCGCCAGCGAACTCAACGTGACCTTCGCGTGCGCGCTAGACCCGGCCGCCTCCGCCGATCCGGTTATCTTTGGTGGCTGTGTCTCGCCGGTGGAGTACAACGGCCTTGAGCCGGGCTTCTATACCTTCCTGGTCCGGGCAACTGACCTCGCCGGTAATGTCGGCGCGGCCGTAAGCTTCACCTGGGAGATCCTGAACCCGGCGACCACCGACACGACCCCGCCCGATACCACCCTTATCTCCGGGCCGCAGGGCGAGAACGGCAATCTGACCGCCGTGTTCGAGTTCAGCGGCAGCGACAACGCTACCCCGCCCGAACTGCTCCAGTTCGAGTGCTCGACCGATGGCGGCGTCACCTTTGAGGCTTGTAGTTCGCCGGAAACCCTGGCCGACCTGGCCCTCGGCCCGCAAAGCTTCCAGGTGCGCGCCGTTGACGTGGCCGGCAATGTTGACCCCAGCCCGGCCACCCGCGAGTGGACGGTAGTAGACCTGATTGCGCCCGAAACCGGCCTTGACACCACCTCGGCGGACGTGACCGAGGCGACCAGCGCCAGCTTCACCTTCTCGTCCGACGACCCGACGGCGACCTTCGAGTGCTCGCTCGACGGGGCGGACTACGCTCCCTGCGCCTCGGGCGATACCTTTGGCGGTCTCTCGGTGGGCAGCCACGCCTTCCAGGTGAGCGCGGTGGACCCGGCCGGCAACCGCGATGCCACCCCCGACAGCTTCCAGTGGATCGTCGTCGCCGCAACGGCCCCGGTGGCCTCCATCAGCGCCGGGCCGGGAGCCACGATTGACACCGCCACGCCCGCGACCTTTGGCTTCACCGCCGATCAGCCGGCCATCACCCTCGACAGCTTCGAGTGCTCGCTCAACAACGGGCCATTCGAGAGCTGCGAAAACCCGTATGACCTGGGAACCCTGGCGACCGGCAGCTACACGCTCGCCGTGCGCGTGGTAGACCTGCTCGGCAAAATCGGCCCGGCCTCGGCGGAGTATGCCTGGACGGTCGTGCCTTTTGTTGACCCCGAGCTTAACAACACTCCCGCCGGGTCGAATGTGGGCGTGCTACTGGAGACGCCCAGCGGCGAGGCGCTGATCACCTTTGCCAGCGTGACCGCTGCCGGCAACACCAGCGTGGTTGACACCACCAGCGCTCCTGAACTGCCCGCCAACTTTGAGTCCGGGGCCAGCACCTACGAGATCACCACGACGGCTACCTTCAGCGGCCTGATCTCGATCTGTCTGCCCTACGACTCCAACCAGTACCCCAACCCCAACGATGTCCGCCTCCTGCACTTTGAAGGTGGAAGCTGGGTTGACGTGACCAGTTCCGTGAACGTGACCGCCGAGCAGGTCTGCGGTACCGTGACCAGCCTATCGCCTTTTGCGGTCTCAAAAGAGGCGGAGGAGCCGACGGCGACGCCGACCAACACCCCCGAACCAACAGCTACCCCAACCCATACGCCAGAACCGACGGCGACGCCGACCAACACGCCTGAACCAACGGCTACTTCAACCAACACCCCGGAACCGACCGCTACGCCAACGAACACCCCAACCAATACCCCGACGCCGCTGGTTTGTACGGCCCCGACCGTAACCGTCGCTGCCAACGCCGACGCCTGGCTGGAGCAGAACAGCCCCAGCAGCAACAAAGGCAGCGATTCGGTCCTCAAGGTCAAGTCGCAGGGCGCAACCGATAACTTCCGCACCCTCATCCGCTTCAACATCCCCACCAGCCTGCCCAGCGGTTGTATCGTCGAGTCGGCCACGCTGCGGCTGTACGCCGAGTCGTCCGTCTCCGGGCGCACCCTGCAAGCTCTGCGGGTGATCGGCAACTGGACCGAGGGCGGCGTCACCTGGAGCAACCAACCGGCCACCAACGGCAGCGCGGCCACGACCAGCTCAGGCAGCGGCTACCGCGAGTGGAATGTGACCAGCCATCTCACCGCCGACTACGCCGCCGGGACGCACTACGGCTTCCTGATCCGGGATGCCAGTGAAGGCGGCAACGGTCACGAGCAGGCGTTCCGTCCGCGCGGCACGGGCAGCAATCGGCCACAGTTGGTCATCCGCTACACCTCAGCCGGACCCGCGCCGACAGCCACCCCGACGAATACCCCTGTCCCGCCGACGGCGACCCCAACCCACACACCCGTGCCGCCGACGGCCACGCCGACGAACACAGCCACACCTGCGGACACGACGCCGCCGGACACCGTCTTCACGTTGGCGGGGATGCCGCCCAATCCCAGCAGCGACAGTTCGGCCAGCTTCAGCTTCACCGGCAGCGACAACGAGACCGAGACCTCTGCGCTTGGGTTTGAGTGCTCGCTGGATGAGGCTCCGTTTGCCGACTGTACCTCGCCACATCAGGTGGTGGGGCTGAACCCCGGTTCACACAGCTTTGAGGTGCAAGCGGTGGATGCAGCCGGCAACACCGATCCATCACCACTGGAATACACCTGGATGATCGAACTGCTGCCGACCGCGACCGCGACGGCTAGCCCGACCGCAACCTCGACCCCGGTGGACACGACCGCGCCGGAGACGACCCTGGCTACCTGGCCGTCGGCCACGACCACCAGCACCAGCGCCAGCTTCACCTTCTCGGCCAACGAGCCGGCCACCTTTGAGTGCGCCCTGGATGGGGGACAATTCTCGCTGTGCAGTTCGGGCATTACCTACCCTGGTCTGGCTGTGGGTGGGCACATCTTCAGCGTCCGGGCCATAGACGCGGCGGGCAATGTGGAAACGACCCCGGCTATGTATACCTGGACTATTGAGGAGCCGGCCACAGCCACGGCTATGCCGACTAACACGACGGTGCCGCCGACAGCAACATCAACAGCCACGTCTACGGCAGTTCCGCCGACGGCGACAGCCACCCATACCCCCGTCCCGACAGTCACCCCGACGAATACGCCCATGCCAACAGCTACACCTCTGGCAGCCTGTACCACGATAACGGCCAGTGCCAACGCCGACGCCTGGCTGGATTCGGGCAGCACCGGCAACAACTACGGGACCGACTCAATCTTGAAGGTTCAGGCCAAGTCCGGTAGCAACTACCGTGCCCTGGTACGCTTCGATATGCCGGCCAGTATCCCGCCGGGCTGTGTGGTCCAATCGGCTACGCTGCGCCTGTACGCGGCTTCGTGGACGAACAACCGCACCCTCCAGGCGCTGCGAGTTAATGCCAGTTGGACAGAGAGTAACGTCAGATGGAACAACCAGCCGACGATCAATGGTACTGCGGCTACAACCAGTTCTGGCAGCGGCTGGCGGCAGTGGAATGTGACCAGCCAGGTGCAGGCCATGTATAGCACGGGGACCAACTATGGCTTCCTGATCC
Source organism: Anaerolineae bacterium (assembly GCA_023151115.1). The sequence continues at coordinate 21,792 of JAKLJP010000012.1, read as the reverse complement.
GCGACGCCAACGAAGGTGGCAACGGCAGCGAGCAGCAGTTCCACAGCCGGGAGAAGGGCGAAAGTATGCCGCAATTGGTCATCAGCTTCGTTCCGGCTCCCACGCCGACACCCGTGCCGCCGACGGCAACCCATACGCCAGTCCCAACAGCGACAAACACCCCAACGCCGGCAGCAACAAACACCCCGCTACCGACGGCGACAGATACACCTGTCCCGACAGCAACAAATACGCCAGAGCCGACGCCGACGGACACATCCGTACCGCCGACTGATACACCGGAGCCGACGGACACGCCAGAGCCGACGGCAACTCCTGCCCCAACGAATACCTCAGAGCCGCCGCCCTCTACCGACACTCCAACAGCTACTCCATAAGCTGATGGGAGATCTATTTCGACCTTACATTAAACATAGCGCCCGGTATAAACCGGGCGCTATGTTTGACATGATGAAATATATGGCCGTCCGAAACAGGTAGGCTTACCCCTGAGCCAACCATTTTTCGGCAGCCGTCTTGTCTTCAAAAAAGCGGAAGCGGTTGCCTTTGTTGGACTCCAGAATCAGCTCCTTGAATCGTTGGCTGGTGATATTTCCCAACGAAATAACAGCCGCCCCTCGCAGATAGTAGTGGGCAAACTTCTGGAATAACGCCCCGGCCAGGGTTGTCTTCAAATCAAAAAATTCCGGCGAAAAATTGGCTTCGTAAATCAAAATATTATGGATGCCATACTCGCTACAGGCAGAAACAAGATCAAGAATATCTCGTTCATCGCGGATGATAAAATCAGCCGTATCACAGATAGGGTTTCGTGGCGCGGTTTCAAACAAAAGTATAAATTAAAAGACAAAGGAGAGGTTATAACCACACTCAAATTGGCTCAAGCCAGCACCATTATTGAGGTGGCAATCGCCGAAGGGCAAAGACGGAGTCTGTCTCCTCTCACGGTCGCGGTGCTGGATGCCGGGGGACACCTAATCGCTTTCTAGTGTGAAGATGGAGCCGGCTTTGCTCGCTTTAACATTGCCTACGGCAAAGCCTGGGGCGCGCTTGGCATGGGCTTTGGCACCCGCCAACTGGCCGAGCGGGCTGCTAAATTCCCCACTTTCGTCGCCGCCCTCTCAACCGCCACTCAAGGATGTATGATCGCCGGTGTGTTCTGGCTCTGGGCCTGGGCGAAAGCGTCGAGCAGTTGCAGCTCCCGACGATACGTCTGTTCCAGGAAGCGCCGGGTCATCCACCGCTCCAATGGAGCCAACAAGCCTCGCGGCGCTTTCAAATCCGTTGAAAAAGTGGTCCGGGCCTGCTGCCCATTGCCGGCGGGCATCACAACAAAGGTAGTGACGATGCCCGCCTCCGGGATGGTCTCGACCAGAACCCGGCCCGGCTCCGGTTCGGTGACGACGGCCTGGGCGGTTTGGGTTTTGCCGAAAGCCCGCATTTGCATGCGAAAGCGGGTGCCGGCCCCAATACCGCCTTCTTCGACTTCCAAACTAACGAAAGGGGGCCTGGGTAAAATGTGGGGATGGCCGTTGCGGTAATCGGCCAGGATAGCATAAACTTTTTCTGCCGGTGCGTTGATTAGCGCCGACTCGGTGACATTATAAGTTTCCATATTTTCCTCCAAAAGAATTTTTAAGCGTAAGCCAAGCTCTCGCGCACGCTGATGGCGGTGGCGTGGCGGGCCGGCATCACCGAAGCTAAAATAGAGATGACGACGACCATGGCCAGCCAGATGCCCATGGCGGCCCAATGATACTGGTAATCCAGCGCAATATCAAACATGGCCTCGCCCATGAGCGCTGCCAGCGGCTGCCCCAAAACAAACGACAGCGGTACAGCCACCAGCCAACTGATCAGCCCTTGCAGTACCCCTTCGAGGATGAGCATGCCCATAATCACCGGCGTTTTCGCGCCGATGGCCCGCATCACCCCGATTTCTTTGGTCCGCTCGGTCACACTGATAGACAGCGCCCCCATCAGGCCAATCCCGCCGACAATGGCCATAATCACCGCTAGGCCCAGCAGCATGGGGATGTATTGGGCAAAAAAGTTATCAAAAAAGCTGCGGTCTTCGTGGAGGGTCTGGCTATCCTCGACATCCCAACTGCGCCCTTCCAACTCGTCCTTCAGGTGGGTGGTGATGGCATCCACCGAGGCGGCGTCTTGCGGGATGGTCCGCACCAGCAGTTGGTTGCCGATATTGTGCTTGGGGGTAGCCCGGAAAATGGCTTCCTGCGGAGCGTAGATATTATCCGGGACCGGCACGACGGCGACGGTGCGATAAAAGCCGACCACCTGCCAGGATCGGTCGCCCAGTTCGCCCAGGTCCAGGGTCACGGTGTCGCCAACCTGAATATCATTCTCTTCGGCAGTTTCGGCATTAATAACGATGGCCCGGTCATCGCCCGCTTGCAGCCAGCGTCCGGCCACCACCAGCGGGCGGTAAAAGTCGCTGCCTGCCGGCACGCCGACCAGTCTGGCCCCCACCCCGGCCTCCTTGGTATGCTGCCCCAGCTTGAGCAGCGAGGCCGCCCGGCTGAAACGCAGTTCAGCTTTGGCGACGCCCGGCAGCGACTCGGCTATGCGCAGGACCCTGCTGAGGCGCTGATTATCTTCAAAAAAGATGGCCGACTGGTAGGTGCGCCGGGCCAGTTCGTTGTTTACGGTCAAGGTGATGGAGTTGGAGAGGGTCATGACCATCAAAAAGAGCGTCCCGGCGGTAATCAACACCAGTTGGGTCAGCCCCAGGCGGCCTTTGCGCCGGAACAGATTGCTCAAGGCCATGGCGTTGGGGGCCGACAGAAAACGCCGCCCCAGCCGCTCCACCAGCCGGTCGAGTGGGTTCTCGCCAAAACTGCCGCCGATGCCGTAACTGGCAATCGCTTCACGCACGGTGATAAACGCCCCCCGAAAAACCGGAATAAGCGCCGCCGCCAGGGGAACGCCCACCGCCGCGCCGGCCTGCACCAGGACAGCCTGGGGCGAAAGTTGAAAAGTGCTGTGGTCAATATTAAAAATGCTTAAAAAGTAACGGGCGGCGTTAAAGGCCACCCAGCCGCCCAGCGGCAGCGACACCAGCAGCGCCAGCAGTCCGTAGACCAGAACCCCGGTGAGATAAACCTGAACAATGGTGCGGGTGCTGCCGCCCAGCGCTTTCATCACCCCAATCTGGTTGGTCTGCTCGGTGATTAAAGCGGCCAGGGTGTTGTAAACCAGGATGACGCTCATAAACAGCGAAATCACCGCCAGCAGTTGCAAAATCAAGTTGAGGCCATCAAAAAAGTGCTTGGCCCAGTGCTCGTCGGGTTTGCTGTAATAGATGACCCCCACCCCGACGCCCTCTTTACCCAGGCGCTCCTTAATTTCCGAGGCGACCTCGCGGGCCAGTTCCTCGCTGTAGGGGTTGATTTGGACCAGCAGTTGGTTAAATTCGCCGTTGGGGATGCCAAAGCGTTCCAGACCCTGCGCGTCTACAAAAAAGCGAGGGTTGTCGCCAAATTCGGGCGAGGTCATAAAGTGGTGGCGGATTTTGCCGGTAACCGGCAGAGCGCGGTCGCTGCCGTCCAGTTCAAAGATAACCGTATCGCCAAAGGTCAGGCCCAAGGAATCAAAAGCGCGGATGTCAATCCCGATGTTATTGCGGTTGGGCCACGCGCCACCTTTGAGCTGTAACAAGTTAAATTTTTGCTCTTCGTAATCAGCCCGCATGGTCAACGCGCCGGGCTGCCACTCCTCAGCGGGGTTGAGGCGGTAGCGAATGGGCAGTTCGTTGACCGTTTCCAGGTCCACCACCCCTTCGATATTCTTCATCCGGTCGGCGGTTCCCTCGGTAATCCGGTCTTGCAGGTACATGGTGATGTTGGCCGGGCTAATGGAGGCGTGGACCCGGTTGAGGTTGGGCACCAACTGGTCAATCATGCCAAAAATTGCGCCCAGGGCAAATACCCCGGCCGCAATACTCAGCACCGCCAGCAGGGTGCGGACTTTATGATTCCATAAATCCGACCAGATTTTGTTCCAAATGACGCTCACGGTGGCCCCTGAGAAAAATTTCTATTCCTACAGTTTCATTCAATCCGTGGTGCGTTTGTGCCACGCACCACGTTTCACCCCACGCTCACCAGTTCCGGCAGTTCGACCCGCTGCGGCAGGACCATCAAATATTCGTCGCTGGTGATGCGCCCGTTGGTAATTTCGACGCGACGGGGCACGCGCCGGGCCAGTTCCTTGTCGTGCGTAACCATGATCATCGTTTTGCCTTCTTCGACCAATTGGCTGAACAGGTCGAACACTTCGGCGGCGGTGCGAGCGTCGAGGTTACCGGTCGGTTCGTCGCCGACCAGCAGGGCCGGGTCGTTAGCCAGGGCGCGGGCAATGGCCGCCCGCTGCTGCTGCCCGCCCGAAACCATGCTCGGCAGCTTATGAGCTTGCTCGGCCATACCGACCAAGTCCAGCAGGTGCATGGCCCGCTCCCGGCGCTCTTTGGGCGTATACTTCTTGGCAAAGTCCATCGGCAGGATGACATTTTGCAGCAGACTCAGGGCCGGCAGCATCTGGAAGAATTGGAAGATGATGCCCACGTTTTGGCCGCGCCAGGCCGCCAGTTGGTTCTCGCTCATGCGGTGGACCGCCTGCCCGGTGACAGTAATTTCGCCGGCGCTGGGCCGATCAATGCCGGTAATCATATTGAGCAGGGTAGATTTGCCATTGCCCGACGGCCCGACAATGGACACAAATTCGCCCCGGTTAACTTCAAAAGAGATGCCCTTTAGGATGGTGACTTCATTCCCACCGACCATAAAATTTTTGACCACGTTGTTCACTTGAATAATCGGGGTCGGGTTGTTCAACTGGCTCATGCTGTTCTCCTGTGCTGTGTTTCACTGATGACAACACGATACCATTTTTTGGGGCCGGACACATCCGACCAAAGATGAACTTCGCTCCAATGAAAAGATGAGGTTTATAAAGAGGTGACTACAACAAATTACGGAGAACACCCTATTCTCGGGACGCACCCGCCAAACGGCCCAGGGTTGGCCTATTACGAGTTTGCCCCTTACAGCAATCCGGTGAATAATCCCCTTGGGGCCGAACCTTACGGTTGCCCGCCCCTCGACAAACCAGGAAGACTTCGGCCATTACCGGCGCTCATGGGGCACTTGAACCGGCAAGGCCAGTATCGGCAGTCCGATCTACTGGAGGGGGTGCGAGATGGGCGAGATTACCGCATCCACTCCAGCCCGGAGAAAGCGATCATAAAAAACGTCTACTCGGGCTAACTAAACCATATCCCTCGGCCCGCTGAATGTCCACGTTTTGGCAAAAACCCGCGCTTCGCCTTCATACGCCTCCAGCAGGTTGGTCACGTGAAACTTTTCCGCATCGGCGGTCATGGTGCTGCTGGTTTTAAGGCGAATCTGCCAATCACCCCGTTGATATTCCACAAAACGGTCGCTGCGGACAGTGGCCGAGAGCGGGTCGCCCTCGACAATGGAATAAGTGTCGGTGGTGATGTCTTCCACTTCAAGTCCATTGTCAGTGTAGCGAATCCGCCCAAAGTCAAACAGATTTTGCAGTTCGGTCAAGCCGCTGACCAGATCGGTCTGTTTGTGGCGCTGAATCTTACCGGTGCGCAGCACTTCTACCGGTAGGGGCGCGGCCCCCTCAGCCGGCCCGAAGGGCTGAAGCTGTGTATCTTCCGGCTGGGCCGGCCGGACCGGCAAAATCAACTGGCTCGACTCGCCGGTGAAGAGAGTCAGGGTGACGGGCCGGGGCGAGGGCCAGACCATCGGCCAATGGGTCGGCGAAATGGCAACCCGCCAGCGGTGGCCGGGCGGCAGGGTGTACCCCACCACTTTCAAGGGAAAAGTCACTGTGACCGGCTCGCCCGGCGTTAAGGGGGTCGGAAACTCGTGACTTTCGCGGTGGGTCAGGTTGAGGACGCCCCAACTAACCAGCGTTGATGCGCCATCAGGGGCCACATCCGACAGGCGGGCGGAGACAAAGGCAACGGGTTGGTCCGCCGCCAGGGTCAACTTGACCTCCGGAAAACCGAGAATGTCTACCGGCGCATCCAGCGCCGCCGAAGTAAAAACCAACGACTGGCCGTTATCAGCCCGCTGGTCGGCCGGGTAATCGCCCGGCAGGCCGTAGGAACACCAGGCCCCGGTATCGAGGCCGGTGGTCTGCAAACCGGATAGGGACAAGGATGAAGGATGAAGGCGGAAGGATGAAAGGGAATCTTCCGCCTTTCGGCTTCCGCCTTCATCTTTTGTTAAGGTTCCATCTCCGTTGAGAGTATAGGTTTCCGGTTGAATATTCGGCGAGGGCCAGGCTGGGTCGGCGACCCAGCGGCCGGGACGCTCGGTGTAGTGAGTGCGGGGAGGCTGGCTTTCTTGCAGCCAGGAGCGCAGCATGGGTTCGGCCATGATGCCGGTCTCTATTCCCTTCAACCAGTAATCCCACCAGCGCAAACTTTCCTGCAAAAAGCCAATCGCCGGGCCGGGGCTGCCCGCTTCCGGATAGGTGTGCGCCCAGGGGCCGAGCAAGCCTTTGCGTGGCCCGGTCAACCCGGCCAGCAAGCGCGGAACGGCGTTAGGATAGCCATCGGCCCAACCACCGACGGCATAAACGGGAATCGTGATTGCCCCAAAATCTTCGCAAACCGAGCCGTGTTTCCAGTAAGCGTCGCGGCGCTGGTGATTGAGCCAGGCTTCGATGTAGGGCGGCGTCTTTTCCATACGTTCCAGCCACATCTCGCGCCAGCGGTCGCCCACAAAACGCGGGTCGGGCGGACTGGCGTTGTAGACCAACATAATCGAGGCCCAGGCCAGCATGTCGTAAGCCAGCACGCAGCCGCCGGTGTAATGCACGTCGTCGGCGTAGCGGTCATCGGTGGAGCAAAAGGTGATGATGGCTTTGAGTTGGGGCGGGCGGCGGGCGGCAATCTGCAAACTATTGAAGCCACCCCAGGAGATGCCAAACATGCCGATGGAACCGTTACACCAGGGCTGGGCGGCAATCCAGGCCAGGATTTCCAAAGCATCGTCCTGCTCTTGGGGCAGATATTCGTCGTACAGAATCCCGCCCGAGTCGCCGCTGCCGCGCATATCCACCCGGACGCAGGCGTAACCGTGCCCGGCCAGGTAGGGATGGCGCAGGGCATCACGAACTGCCGTCCCATCCGATTTGCGATAAGGCAAATATTCCAGCAGCGCCGGGACCGGGTTGGCTTCGGCGTCTACGGGCAGCCAGATACGGGCCGCCAGCCGGGTTCCATCGGAGAGGAGAATCCAGGTATTTTCAATCTCGCGGATAGGGTGGGGAAAATCGGTTTTGATTTGCATGGGGCCTCCTGAAAATAACCATCTGCTCATGAGAGTCATCTCTATCACTGCGAGCTGCTTTAACCGCGAAGCAGTCTCCGCGTCCGTAGCCGGAGATTGCTTCGGGCTGCGCCCTCGCAATGACATTTACCAGCGATATTCCTGGTCTATGGCCTCCAGAAAATCTTCTTGCACCTGGGGCTTGCCCTCGATGCCCCAGCCGTCCACGTTGGACCAGCGATAGAGCAGCACGGCGCGGATGGGCTGATTGCCGGCTTTGTTCCAGTCGTCAATCTCCTGGTAGATATTCTGCACCCAGCCACTGTTGATATCGGGCCAGGTGATACCGTCGGCATTGCCGCCGTTGGTTTCGGTCAGGTAGACCGGCAAACGGCGAAATTCCGGGGGGATAGCGTTCATCTGGTCCCGGTAGGTGCGGAAGTGATAGTGATAATTCTCAAAAGGCGGATTCATTTTAGCGTCGCTAAAAACCAGGGCCGGGTCGTAGCCGTGGGTGTAGGCATGAAGAGCGATCCCGTCCACATTTTCCGGGCCGATGGTTACCAGGATGTCACGCAAATAAACAATCCAATCGCCAAAAAAGCCGTAAAAGGGGTAGTCATTGGGGGCGCCCGGCGCCTGGTTAGCCGGATACTGACCGCGCGGATCGGCTTCGTAGGAGAGCTGGCCGTTCCAGGGAGCAATCGGGCCGACCAGCACCAGGTCGTTCTCGTGGCCGGGCAGGGCATGAATGGCCTCGCGCACCAGCTTATAACAGTCGGCATACTGGCGGGGGGTGATTCCGTCACCCAGACCGCCGGGCAGGCGCGGCCAATATCGCTCCGAATTCATCTCGTAGCCGACAATCCAGATATTGGCTCCGGCCGAATGAGCTACAAAGTTGGCCGCCCGGCGGGCAAAATCAGGATATTGCTCAGGCAGGGGCAGCGTCCCGGCAGAACCAACCGCATAATTGAGCTGAACAATCACCCCAAAGCCCTGGTAAGCCAGATCGGTGTAATCGCTGCCGCCGGTGTTGGCCGGGTCAGCGCCGATCGCCTCCGAAATCAGCACCCAGCCTTTGGCCTGCCCTTCGTCATCCAACATTAGTTCTTCACCGCCGCGATCGTTCAGGCCGTACAGATAAGCGGATTCGGCAACGGGCGGGGATAGCAACTTAACTTCAAATTCATCCAGCACTTCTTCGAGCGGCGCTAAAAATGTGCCCCGCTCAGAAGTGGCAACAATTACCCCAATGGCATATCCTTCGCTGTCCACCACTAACGCCCCACCATCGCCGGTGGCCGACATGGGCGAGGCGCGGATGACATCTCGCAGTTGAACGGTCCCATTGAGGGTTGCTACCGTAATACGCTCGTCAAAACTTAAGATTTTGCCTTCGGTTAGCCCGCTGGTTCGGCCCAATTTGCGGACAGCCATGCCTACTTCCGGCTCGCGCACCCCCCGAATGGGGCCAATCTCAGGAATGACTGTTTGAATTTGGAGGTCGGGACTCAGGCGAGCCAGGGCGACCATTCGCACCGCTGGCATCGAAGTGGTTTGGGGCAAGGTTTCAACCTGGACAGCTACCATATCCTGCGGTGCTTGTCCGCCATCAAAAAAGGCCGGCTGCAATACTTGAGCGCGTGAGGCCGCACTGCCCAGGCTGTTGGTAGTGCTCAGCAGATAAATCTGGCCGGCCTCGTCAACCACAAACGTGCCCAGCGTGCCGACGCTTTCCATTCCATCCAGGCCGATGCTCAGACCAGGCCGCAGGGGGCGCACCCGATCTTTGCGCAGGGTTTGGGCCGCTGCCGTGCTGGTTGCCTCCACTTCCGCTGCCTGCATCACCGCCGACTCGGCCATCTGGGTGGCCTGGGCCAGGATAGCGGTGGCCGTAGCTTCAACCTGGGCCGCTGCCGTCACGGTTACTGCCACTTCTGCGCCAGCAGTGGCCGCAAACTGGGCCGCAAAGCTGGCAAAAAGAATCAGGCCGGCGATAGCCAGGCCCACAAAACCGCCGCCGGTGATGGCAATCTGCTTTAACTTGTTTGTCCGCCAAAGGGTATTCGACTGTTGGATGGGCCGGATAAAACGGTCGTGGGTTAGCTCGTACCAGCGCGCCCCGGCTCGCTGCTCGGCCCGGATAATGTGATGACTCTCCAACCTATCTACGGCAGTGTTGGGCACGCCGCCGGTCGAGTCGGCGCCGCGATAAACCAGGCCGCGAGTGCCGGCAGGGGTGATCAAATCGCGCTCAAACCAATTCCGCAACTGCCAGACAGTATAGAGCGGAAACCAGCGAGCCATTTCCGAAGTCAATTTTAGCCATTGAACCGTGTCGTACAGCGCCTTTTCGTAAAAGCGGGTGAGGGCCTGGTCTACATTGCCAAAGGCCAGCAGTTGGCTCTCGGTGATTTCGGTCACATCGGGCGGCAGACCATCCCACAGACTCTGGCAGACCACCTGCAACTGCACCGGCTCGACAAACTCGCCCGGCGCTTCGGCCACCTCACCGGCCCGGCTCTCTACCCGAATTTTCAAGAGCTCGGCTACCAGCGCCTCGGCCACGCCGGGAGCAAAGGAGCGCCCTGTGCCCTGCAGCGGTCCCACCACCGCCGCCAGCGCCGCCTCACGATGCAGCCGCTCCAGGCGAAAACGGTAGCGGAGCTGCTCCGGTAGCAGGGGCAGGTACGGGTCGAGTTGGGCCAGGTAATCTTCGCGGATGACAAACAGCACCCGCAGCAAGGAGTCATCGGCCAGGGCCTGGTTAACCTGGGTAAAAAATTTTTCTCGCTCCGGCCAGCGTTGCGGATAAAAGGTAAACAGCTCTTCAAACTGATCAAAAATAATGACGCGCAGGGCCGGATACCCTTCCTTGTCGCTCTGATGGGGCAGCAACTTCAGAAACTCGGCCAGGGTAAGCTGGATAAGCTGTTCCGGGGTGATGGCGCTAATTTCCTCGGTCCAGTTGAGCAGGGTATTGAAGGCATACAGATTTTCAATTTGCTCGGCCTGAATACCGGCGGGAATGTCGCCGCGCACGCGGGCGACCGGCAGCACTTCGCAGCCTTCTTCGGCTTGCAGCTTGGGGATGACTTCGGCGTTGAGCAGCGAGCTTTTGCCCGCGCCCGACTGGGCATAAAACAGCACCGCCGGATGGGTCACAATCAGGGCCACCAGTTCTTCGGCCTCCCAATCCCGGCCAAAAAAAAGCTGCTGCTCGTGCGGCTCAAAAGGGCGCGGGCCGACGTAAGGGTTTTTAGACAAACTTTCAGGCGGGTTCGTTTCGCTCATTAAATTCCGTCCAGCGCCGGTGCAGTTCTTTGATGAAGTCGAGCGAGCTGCCCCAGTAAATCCGCACATCATCCTTGGCCAGGTAATCTTCAAAGTACCAGCGGACATGGTCGGCGGTAATACCGGAATTTTCCGGCGGCTGCGGGGCCAATTGAATCGCCACCCGAGTGCGGCGCAAACTGCGCTCTAACGAGGCAATCAACCCCCGAAACAGCACCCGAAAGCGCCAGTCGGTCAGATCATAGCCAATGAACAGCAGCGAGGTATTAACCAGCGCCTTTTGGATCCGGCGGGGGATAATGGTCTGGTCTCGGGAAATGTTGACCAGAAAATCCAGGTACTCGTCTTCGGTCAAAACCATCGATTCGGGCAGTTCGGCGTGACCAAAAAGATGATAAACCACCGGGCTGGCCGGGCTGATTTCAACCGTCGAACCGGGGTCAAAGACGGAAGGCAAGTCGCGGATATAATTGTTCCAGCGACACAACTCACGGCTGGCTTTGCGCAGGCGATAATTGAGGGCCTGGAACATAAAATCATCATAATTGGTGGTAATGTAAAGGGGCAGGGGCAGGCCGGCCAGAAAACTGTGCGGTTCGGTGGCTTCGCGGAAGTTGGGCCGGGTTTTGAGCGTTTGCCAGCGCCGGGCGATGTCCTCGGCGGGAAAGGCGGCATCGCGGGTGATGGCCAGAAATTGGGCCACGCGGGGCAGATTGTCGCCATCTAGGAGCGGATAACGATGCTCGGCCGCCCAGGCTTGAGCCATCTCCCGGTCGGAGGGCAGGATGTCGGCCCCCAGGCCCGGCCCCAGAAAAGGGGTGCAGTTGCTGTCCTTAATCCGGCGTAGCAGATTATCCCAATCCCGGTCATCCAGGGTTTGCAGGGCAGCGCCGCGTCCTCGTCGCTCCGCAGCCTGACCTGCTTCCGCCGGAGGTTCGGTGGCCGGCGCGGTTTTAAGCAGCTCCTCCAGGCCGGCAATGGCTTCACGTTCATCGTGAATCTGGTTGATGAGGTCCAGCGGGGTATTAATGCCAAACTTGGCCTGGCGTTCTAGCAGCTCATCAAGATTTCTGTAGCGAGTTTTTAGCTCGCGCTGGATAGATTCTACGCTGCGCCCCGACATTGGCTGCTCGCTGATTTACGATTTTGGATTTACGATTTACGATTGAATCAGAACTTTTAATCGTAAATCATAAATCGTAAATCGTAAATTGTTTTGTTAACTTTTGCCCAAACGCTTTTTGAACTCCTCAGCCAGCGCGGGCAGGTATTGAAACAGATCGCCCACAATGCCATAGTGAGCGTACTTGAAGATGGGCGCTTCGGCATCTTTATTGATAGCGACAATCAATTTGGACGTTTTCATACCGGCCAAATGCTGGATTGCGCCGGAAATGCCGCAAGCAATGTAAAGATCGGGCTGCACGGTTTTGCCGGTTTGCCCAACCTGATGGGCATAAGGCACCCAACCGGCATCTACCGCCGCCCGGCTGGCGCCCATGGCCCCGCCCAGGGCTTCGGCCAAAGCTTTGACCGGGGCAAAGCCTTCGGGGCCACCCACCCCGCGCCCGCCGGAAACGATAATTTTGGCGTCGGTCAGGCTGACTTCATTGGCGGCGGCTTCAATGCCCTCCACTTTGGTGGCAATCTGGCCTTCGGTCAAAACCGGAGCGATATGGGCGATTGTGCCGGAACGCCCTGTATCAGCCGCCGGCAGCGGAAAAACGCGACGGCGTAAAGTGACCATCTGCGGGCGGGCCGGGCCAAAGGTAACTTTAGCCAGCACATTCCCCACCAGCACGGGCCGCGTCACCTCCAAAGCCCCATGATTGACGCTTAAATCAATCGCATCGGCCGCCAGGCCAACGCCCAATTTGGCCGCGACATAGGCCGATAATTCCAGGCCGGCATTACTCGCGCCCAGCAACATAGCGGCGGGCTGCTGCTCCTGAGCCAGTTTGGTCAATACAGCAGCGTAAGGTTCCAGGCGAAACTGTTTGAAAGTGGCATCATCACCCAAAAAGACACTATCCGCGCCATAATGGATAGCTTGCTGAGCCAGGTCGCCCACATTTTGGCCCAACACCACGGCCACAAGCTGGCCGCCCAGGTCATTGGCCACCCGACGAGCCGCGCCCAGCGTTTCCCAGGAAATCGAATCGGCGGTACTGTTAAACTGTTCAATCCATACAAAAATGTCGTTTGACATGATAAGCCTCGTTGATAAATAGAACAGGTAGCAAAGTAGCAGGGTAACAGATTTGCTACGTTGCTACCCTGCGACTCTGCTACCCTGCTACTTTTCTTATATCACCTTTTCCGCAGCCAGTTTGTCGGCCAGCGTTTTAGCCGCTTCGGCGGGTGAGCCGCTGATGATTTCAGCCCCACCTTCCCGCGCCGGCGGCAGGCTGACCTGCGGCCAGCTTACCTGAGAACCGGCCGCCCCAACCTGAGCGGCGGATAGACCTAAATCGGCCAGCCCCCAGGTGGGGATGGTCGCTTTCGCTGCTTTGCGGATACCCATAAAGCTGGGGTAGCGTGGCTCGTTGATTTCTTTGACCACGCTGATAACCGCCGGCAGTTTACTGCTAACCGTTTCGCGGCCATTTTCCATCAAGCGAACTACGCTAATGGTCCTGGACGCTGCGTCAATGGCTTTGATGGCAGCCACATAAGACAATTGCGATACGTCCAGCAGCGCGGCCACCTGGACCGCTGTCGCAGCCGTATTGCCGTCAATAGCCGAGCGACCGGCAATAACCAGGTCAAACTGGCCTATTTTTTTGATGGCCGCTACCAGGGCGCGGGCGGTCGTTAAGCTGTCGCTATCTTCCAATGCCGGATCGGAAATGAGAATGGCTTCATCTGCGCCCATGGCCAGGCCGCGTTTCAAAGCTTCAACTGCTTCTGGTTTGCCCAAACACAAGGCGGTTACTTTCCCGCCGTGTGTTTCCTTGAGTTGAATCCCCGTTTCAAGGGCGTATTCATCCCAGGGGTTGACAATTCGAGCGCCGCCCTCACTCATCAACCTGAGGCCATCCACCGTACTGGAAAGTTGGGCGGTATCGGGAACCTGTTTGATTAATGTTATGATGTTCATACAATTTCCTTCACTGGATTATGTTAAAATGCGAGGAGAGGATGAGGCGATAATGCGAGGAGGCGAAGAAAGTTCCTCGCCTTGCGTCCTCTTTGCCTCGTCTCTTCGCGTCACAGTTCTGCTTGCCAATAGTCAGGGTCATAGGCCGGTAATTCGCAGCGAAGGGGCTTGTCCTGGCGGGAGCCAAGCACATAACCGGCCTGCATCAATTGGTGAATCTGGCTGGTGCCTTCATAAATAACCGCACTTTTGCTGTTGCGCAGATGGCGCTCGACATTGTATTCGTCGGAGTAGCCGTAAGCGCCGTGGATCTGTACGGCGTCGTTGGCGGTGGCAAAAGCGGCCTCGGTGCAGAACCATTTGGCCATGCTGGTCTCGCGGGTGCTGCGGATACCCTGGTTCTTGAGCCAGCCGACCTTACGCACCAACAACTCACCGGCGTCAATACGCTGCTGCATGAAGGCAATCATCTGCTGGACCAGTTGGTACTCGGCAATGGGCCGGCCGAAAGTTTTGCGCTCGTGGGCATATTTGACCGACTCTTGCAGACAGGCTTTCATCAAGCCAACCGCCCCCGCTGCCACCGTATAACGCGCGTTGTCGAGGCAGCTCATGGCAATCCTAAAGCCCTCGCCCTCTTCACCCAGGCGATGGCTGGCGGGCACGGGCACATCGGCCATGTTGATCCAGCCGGTGTTGCTGGCGTGAACTCCCATTTTACCTTCGATAGTACCAGTCGTCAACCCAGGCCAGCCGCGCTCTAAAATAAAAGCGGTAATCCCGTTGACGCCTCTAGTGGGGTCGGTTTTGGCAAAAACCAGCATCTGGTCGGCCACGTCGGCCAGGGTAATCCACATCTTTTCGCCGTTCAAAATGTAACCATCGCCCTCTTTGCGAGCGCGGCTGCTCATGCCGGCTACATCGGAGCCGGCGCCCGGTTCGGTTAGCCCAAAGCAGGCAATTTTTTGGCCGGTGGCTAAAGGAGGCAAAAATTGGCGTTTTTGTTCTTCTGTGCCCCACTGAAAAATGGGCATGGCGTGCAAGCCCAGATGAACGGCGATTGTCTCCCGCACCGAGGAGTCGGCCCATTCCAATCCTTCGGAAACAATCCCCAACGAGATGTAGTCCATCCCTGCCCCGCCGTAACGCACCGGCAGGCAGACGCCCATAAAACCCCGTTCGGCCAGTTTGGGTAGCAGTTCATGCGGATAGGTATGATTCCGATCGTGCTGTTTAATAATGGGTAAAATTTCTTTGCGGGCAAACTCATAAACCAACTGCTCGATCATGTGATGCTCTTCGTTGAGTTCAAAATCCATGCTGTTGTCCTTTGGGGTGCAATGTTTAGAGTCTAGCCGAAAACTCTGTAGATGACGCATAAGATGCGTCATCGGCTGGCATAGGGATGCCAACCTACGGGTTTTGGATAGGCTCTTAGTAGCCAATAGTCAGATAATAACTGATTATGCGAAGATATCTTCTTAGTATGGCTTGATTATACCATGCAGCTAAAGAGTGCAGAAATAGAGCTTAATAGTTAGTACCTTACAAGCCATATTTTTGTACATTAAGCAAGAACTTTAGACAGGATTAACAGGATTAACAAGATTTTTTCAAATCCTGTAAATCTTGTTAATCCTGTCTAAAAACCTGTTTGGTTGTGGCTTGTCCAGGTTAGGGGCTAACCCCAATAACTATCTGGGCCTACTACGAGGTATTCATTGCCGGTGAAGTTGTGGTTGAAAACAAAAATATAGTGCTCCAGAAAAGTTTTCGCCGCTAAAATAGATAGCACGCCCTTCGGCGCACCCGAAGGGGTGAAATAGCATGTAGCAGATCATAAGTGTGCTACTTTGCCGCTTTGCGTGCTACCTTGATCGTGAGAAAGAATTTTTTTGGACACCCATAATTCCAGGCTAGAATCAAATTGACCCTAGTGCTTTGTCTATGTAAAAATGATAAGTTCGTAGTGACGACTTTAGTCGTTTTTTAGCCTGGTTAAGCGACTGAAGTCGCTACTACAATCCATCAAATTAACATTGACTGACCACTAGCCTAGAGCAAAAAAGAGAAATTCAGTAAATCACGAATTGAGGAGCCAGCACGCTCTCGTGTGGCTCCGTTTGGCACGTAGGCGTGCCCGCTTCGCGTCCTCTAAATTGTGATTGATTGAATTATCAGGCCCGGATGGCCAGCACCTCCAGATATTCCGACTCGACCCGTGTTACCCCATTTTTGGATTGATTGTGGGTTGACCAGAGCTGCTCCAACTCCTGGCGCAGCGCAGCCTGGCCGTTTTCATCCAGAGCGCCAAAAGCCTTGTAAGTCGGACCGTAGTAGCGGCGGAAGGTCTCCACCACCTCAGCGGCGCTAAAGGGGAAGTTGAAGGTGATGGAGCGCCGGGTCAGTTTGAGATCTGAAACACTGCCGTTGAACCGCTCACGCACCGTGGTTTCATCGCCCCACAACAGCGGTGAGGGCATGCCGGGGGCCGGCGGGACGTGTTTGCCCACAATTTTAAACATCTGGCCGATAAAACCAGTCGGCGTCCAGTTAGCCATGGCGATGCGCCCACCGGGCCGGCAGGTTCGGGTCAGTTCCGCCGCAATAACCTCAGGCCGAGGTGTAAACATAGCCCCAAACATGGTCATGACGGTATCAAACGAAGCATCCTCATAGGGCAAAGCCTCGGCATCATTCTCGTCAAAACGCACATTCAGCCCTTCCGCTTTGGCCTTGGTCCAGCCCTGTTCCAGCAGATTGGGGGCAATATCCTGGCCAATAACGCTGGCCCCGCTTTTGGCTGCCGGGATGGTCAGATTGCCGGTGCCGCAGGCTACATCCAACACCCGCTCACCCGGTTGCAGGTGGAGGCGCGTCACAAACTCGACCGCACCAGGGGCGTATGATTTGGCAATCTGTCCAAAATCGCCGGAAGTCCAGGTGGCCTTGAGTTTGGCTTTGAGAGCTTCCATCTCGGGGGTTAAAGCTGTCATTTTGTTTGTTCCTTTCTTTTTTGAGGATTGGAGACTGAATAATTTCCCCAATCGCGTTCCTAAGTTTGATTTACTCCTTCACTATACTGCTTGAACGCGCCAGGAATGTTCCTGCCAGCGCGCCAAAATGCGCTCCACAAAATTGATAAATTTGTTTTGTCACTGGTATAATTCAAATGCGTATGTTTTAGGGGGAAGCCAATGGCTGATTTGCGGCTCTATGGCCTCGGCCCGCCTCGGGTCGAACTAGCCGGGGCGACGGTTGATTTACCACGGCGCAAAGCTTTGGCTTTGCTCATCTATTTGGCCGTTAGCGGCCAACCTCACAGCCGTGATGCCCTGGCGACTCTCTTCTGGCCCGACATGGACCAGCAGCGAGCCAGAGCCAACTTGCGGCGCGACCTGGCGGTGCTCAATACCACTTTGCAGGGCAACTGGCTGCAAGCCGACCGAGAGATGGTTGAATTGCAGCGGGAGCCAGCCCCTTGGTTAGACGTAAGCCACTTCCGCCACCTGATAGCTGCCAGTGAAAGCCACGACCACTCCCCTGAAGGCCCCTGCGTCCATTGCTTATCCTTGCTCACCGAAGCAGCCAGCCTCTACAGCAATGACTTTCTGGCTGGTTTTACCCTGCCCGACAGCGCCGAGTTTGACGATTGGCAATTTTTCCAGAGTGAAAGTCTACGCCAGGAGTTGGCCGGGCTGCTGAAACGCCTGGTGGCCGGCCTCAGCGCCCAGGAAAGCTACGAGGCGGCCATTCCCCACACTCGGCGGTGGGTTGCGCTGAACCCTTTACACGAACCGGCCCAACGGCAACTGATCCACCTCTACGATCAGGCCGGGCAGCCGGCAGCCGGGCTGCGCCAATATGAGGAATTCGTTAAATTGTTAGAGGAGGAGTTAGGACTGCCGCCGGAAGAGGAAACTGTCACCCTATATGAGGCTATCAAGTCTAAACGACTGTTTGGCTCATTTCTCAAAGCCGAGGAGCAGCGGGACAAAAAAGCGGCGGACCTCGAAAAGATTGTAGATAAGATTATTTCATTGCCTCCGCCTGACTCAAACCCCAAGCCGGACAAGCCGGCCCACAACCTGCCCCTTCAGCCAACGCCTTTCATTGGCCGGGAAAAAGATTTGGCCGAAATCCGGCCACTCCTGCTTGACGAATCAGCCTATCGTTTGTTGACCCTGGTTGGGCCGGGCGGCATTGGTAAAACCAGGCTGGCCATCGAGGTTGCTCGTCGCTGTCTCGACCCCATTTTCGGCCCAACCGAAGCCAACTTTGCCGACGGCATCTACTTTGTCAACCTGGCCCCGGTCAGCGCCGGCGAACCTGCCGCGGACGAGTGGTCCGAATCAAGCCAGGGGGTGAACCTGATGCTGATAGCCATAGCCGAGGCGCTGGAGTTCTTCTTCCAGGGCGTTGCCGATTTAAAAACCCAGGTGTTGGGTCATCTAGGCCGGAAAAAAATGCTGCTGGTGCTGGACAATTTTGAACACTTGGTTGAAGGGGCCGAGCTGCTGGTCGAACTGCTAAACGCTGCGCCCGGCGTAAAATTGTTGGTCACCTCGCGTGAGCGGCTCAACCTGCGCGAAGAGCGAGTGTGGGAGGTCGGCGGGCTGGCTTATCCCCAAGGAGATTGGAGATTAGAGATTGGAGATTCTATAGAATCTCCAATCTCTAATCTCCAATCTTATGATGCGGTCGCTCTTTTTTGCCTGCAAGCCCAGCGGGTGCGAAGTGCTTTCCGCCTGACGGAAAGCGAAGCGCCTGATGTACTGCGGCTGTGCCAGTTGGTTGAGGGCGCGCCGCTGGCCCTTGAACTGGCCGCCAGTTGGCTGCGAGCGCTCTCCTGCGCCGAGGTGGTGGCTGGGGTGGAACACAGTCTTGATTTTTTGAGCAGCTCGCTACGCAATGTCCCGGAGCGGCATCGGAGCATGCGGGCCGTTTTTGAGCAATCCTGGCAGATGCTCTCCGAGCCGGAACAGGCCGCTTTTTGCCGGTTATCACTCTTCAAGGGTGGCTTTCAACGGGAAGCGGCCCTGGCCGTAGCCAGAGTCAGGCTGCCCATCCTGGTCAACCTGGTAGACAAATCGCTGCTCCGCCTGACCCCATCGGGTCGCTACCAGGTTCACGAATTGCTGCGCCAGTTTGCCACTGAGAAGCTCCTGGCGAGAGCTGGCTCGCCTGAAACAGCTCAGCGCCAGCAGCCGGGAGGGGCTTTTGTAACCTGGCAGCGCTACAGCACCTTTTATTTAAATCTGGTCGGTCAGCGGGAAGCCAGCCTCAGAGGTAACACCCCGCAGCCAGCCTTGAGCGAACTGCGGGCCGATTTGGACAATATCCGTCAGGCCTGGCAGTGGGCGGTCGTGGCCGCTCAAGTTGAAGAAATTGAGGGCGCGCTGGGCGGGTTAGCCCGTTTTTATGATTTGACCAGTCTTTTTGAAGAGGGAGCTGCCGTTTTGGGCCAGGCTGCTAACGATTTGCACGACCATGTGAAGCCAGCGGATGAGGCTTCCAAACAAGCCGTCCAAAAAACGGTGGTCAAGCTGTGGGTGGAACAGGCTCGTTTGTTGAACCGGCGGGGTCTGTCGGAGCAGGCGCTCCAGGTTATACCCAGAGCGGTTGCGCTGGCGCATCAAATTCAAGATACCGCCTTGGAGGCTCTGGCCTTTCATCAGTGGGGCGAAACGCTGTCCTTTCACGGCCAGCCTGCCCTCTCTCAAGCCCGTTTGGAGGAAGCCTTGCGCCTGGCCCGCGCGGCCGGGCTGGGGGCCATCGAGGCCGAAGCGCTACGCCATTTGGGCATCGCTCGCATTTATCTGGGCGATGCGGCCGGCGCTTTAAAATATTACCAGGAGTCGTTGGTTTGTTTTCGCCGCCTGGGGGACCGGCGCGGCGAAGGGCTGGCCCTCAACAATTTGGCTGTCGTACATCGAGGGCAAGGACAATGGGCCGCAGCCCAAACGCATTACCAGCAGTCGCTCCAAATTTTTCAAGAGATTGATTACCGCTGGGGACAGGGGACGGTGCTCAATAACCTGGCCAATCTCCGTTATGACTTGGGCCATTACAGCCAGGCCCAGGCGTTGTGCCAGCAAGGTCTGCAAATCTGCGCCGAGATCAAGGATTACTGGGGCGAATGTCACCTGCTCAACAGCTTGGGGAATATCCTGCGCGAGCAGGGTGATTTTCCCACCGCCCAACGCTATTACCAACAAGCCCTGCAACTCTGGCGGACGATTGGGGCCCGGCTTTATGAAGGGGTAACGCTGGCCGAACTGGCTTTGTTGAGTCATCTGACGGGGTATAACGAGGCGGCCTACGACTACGGCCAACAGGCGGAACAAATCGGGCAAAAGGTCGGCTCACCGGATATTCGCGCCTCGGCTTTGACTCATCAGGGGCATGCTCAAGCTGCCTTAGGCCGGCCATCAGGGGCAGCCGAAAGTTATCACCAGGCGCTAACCCTGCGTCAAGAAATCGGTCAACTTCATTTTGCCCGTGAAATCCTGGCCGCTCTCAGCCGGACCAGTCTGGCGCAAGGAAATTTGGTTCAGGCGCAGGCTTATGCCGCCGAATTATTACCCCAACTCGAAATCGAGCATCTCTACGGAATGCGCGAGCCATTTCGGGTCTACCTGACCTGTTACCTAGTTCTGCAAGCCAGCCATGACCCTCGCGCCGAAGAGGTGTTAGCCACAGCTTACCGGCTGCTGCAAGAGCGAGCAGCCGAGATTGTGGATGAACAACTGCGGCGTTTTTTCTTGGAGAATATTCCGGCCCATCGAGAAATTATGCAGGCGTTTACCTATCAGCTCGCCCGGCCCCTTTGATAGAGCTCCTGTTATCCTCCTTTCAACACACAAAACGGGTATATACTAAGCGCACGCTAAAATTTCCGTAAGACGGCATCCCTATGCCATCTGCTGACGCATGGGGATGCGTCAGCTACGGAAATTTTGAAATGCGTTGGGTATAGAAAACGTAAACCGGCAGCCGAGATAACAAGACATCGGCAAATTTGACAAGATAAATTTGATATTGTATCATAGATATTGTATCCAATATCTAATATCCACATTGATCTCATCAAGCATTAAGTTTTGCAAAGAGGACTTTTATGAGCCGTTGGACTCCAAATACGACCCCCGTCCAAACCCGTGAGGATTTTGTGATTGATGAACTTCGTGAAGCGATTGTGCGCGGTTACTTTAAACCGGGTGAAAAATTAGATCAGGAAGAAATTGCTGAACTTTTAAACGTCAGCCGCATCCCGGTCAGGCAGGCTCTGCGCACCCTAACAGCGGAAGGCCTGGTTAAAATGTACCCCCACAGAGGTGCTGTGGTGGCCGAACTATCGCGGGAGGAGTTGGAAGAAATCTATTTTTTGCGGGGGGTACTAGAAGGGGTGGCCGCCCGGTTGGCGGCTCCCAAAATGGACGAAGTGCATATTGCCAAATTGCAGGCGATTCTGGAAAAAATGGATCAATTAACCGATCTCGATGGGTGGTTGGATTTAAACCGCGATTTTCATAACACCATTTATGAGGTGATTGATCGGCCCCGGCTGCGGGCGATGATTGAAAGTTTGCGCAATACCGCGGCGCCTTATATTCGGGAATATATCGCTTCACCTGAATACTTAGAAGCAACCCGTATCAGCCACCGCCGTATTCTGGAGGCTTGTATCAATCGAGATGGATTATTGGCTCAGGAAGAAACGCAAAAACATCTGCGGGTAGTGGGGGAAGGGGTGTTGGTCAACGTAGAGTCGCTCCTGGCTTCAACTTAAACTCGGAGCTTTTGACATAAAAAGGCCAGTCGTGCGACTGGCCTTACAGAGTATTCGGCTAAACCACTGTGCTTATGCTGGCTACATGGGACAGTGGCAAAACCGTTAGATTCCACCTGCCATTTTTTATATGGTCAGGCAGTTTCCTTTTTTCATTTTATGCAAGTTGGCTTAATTGTCAAGAGGGCAGCAAACTCGGGTGTGTTCAGATTTGGGGGCGAATTCGGTGGATAGCGTAGACAGACCCCCTCCCCAACCCTCCCCCGCTGCGG
>JAKLJP010000129.1 GCA_023151115.1 Anaerolineae bacterium | reverse complement strand
AGGTAATGCAGTTGTGGGCAAAGAGAGCCAGTTCGGGCTGAGGATTTTGCGATTCGGGGTTGGCGCACCAGCCGCAGCGCAGCGGGCAGCCTTTCAAAAAAACGTTGGTCCGCAGACCGGGACCATCGTGCAGCGAGTAGCGCTGAATATCAAAAATGATACCTTCGACTTGTTCGAGTCGTTCTCGTTCGAGCCGGGTCAGGGGTTGGGGAAGTGCTTCGCCAGGATGGGTCATATTTGGACCAATTTACGATTTACGATTGGAAGCGTTGGCTCAACCCAAACGTAAATATCCAAAGGGCGCGATGTCCAAAATCCAAAATCTAAAATCTAAAATCGTTCAGTCTCGGCGAAGACTTTAGCTGCCGCGCCGATGATGCCCAGATCGTCGCCCAACTGCCAGGGGACCACCCGCACCGAGTCCCACAGTTCCGGCTGGGTGTGCTCGCGCATGGCCGCCAGCATCGGCTCCCACAACAATGGGCCAATGCGAACCAGTCCGCCGCCAACCACAATTAACTCCGAGTTGAGAATTTCAACCACCATCGAGAGGGCCACTCCGCCGTAGTAACCGGCCTTGCGCAGAATCTCGACTGCCACCGCGTCGCCTTGCTGGGCGGCCTCGGCGACGATTTCGCCGGAGATGCGCTGGCCGTTGGCCGGAGCCATGCGGCGGAGCAAGGTGTCGGCCCCGGCGTTGATCTGCTCATAAGCCATACGCGAGATGCCGATGCCGCAGGCGTAAGCCATAATGCAGCCCCGTTTGCCGCAGGTGCAGAGCGGCCCGCCGATGTCAATGACTACATGGCCCAATTCGCCCGCC
>JAKLJP010000128.1 GCA_023151115.1 Anaerolineae bacterium | reverse complement strand
GGCGCATCCCTATGCGTCAGCGGGCGGCATAGGGATGCCACCCTACGGGAAATTTGGATCTACTGAGTCTACTCCAACTCAACATCGGAACCGGGAGTGAAGGCCGGGCCGTTCATCACCAGGTAGGTCATGTGACCCTCAAAAACGTAGGGCACACTGCGTGGAATAAAGACAAAGTCGCCCCCGACAACTTTTCCAGGCGGATCGTCGCCCACCTGAAACTCGCCCTCACCCTCGATGATGTAATAGGCCCGGTCGCTGGCGTGACAAACCATCTTTTTGTGATGCCCCCACAACTTGACCCAGGTCACACTAATATCATCGCTGTGCTGTCCTCGGTAAAAAATTTTCTTCATCACCAGGGGATAGCCTTCTTCGGTTATTTCCGGTACATCTTGCGCTTTGATAATCATAATGATGGTAGTAAGTAGTAGGGAGTAGGGGAAGAGACAAGCCTACCCCTTACTCCTTACTTCTTACTCCTTACTTCTTAACGATCGCCCAGCCGCCCGGCAGCGCAACGACGGCCAGGGCAATCTTGACGGCATCGCCAATCAAACCATGGCCAACACCGTCGTCCACCAGACACGATCCCAGCCGCGCTCGGCCAGCCAACCGACCAGTCCGGCAGCGAAGACGAAACCCACCAGATAACCGGCGCTCGGCCCCAGCAGCACCGGAACGCCGGGAATACTGGAAGACGACCAGGCGCTGGTCCCTCCGGCAAAAACCGGCAGTCCAGCTAATCCTTCAGCCAGGTAGGCTAAAATAGTAATTGAACCGAGACGGCTACCTAACAGCATCCCCGTTAGTAAAACCATGAGTGTTTGCATGGTGATCGGCACCGGGGTAAACGGCAGAGG
>JAKLJP010000127.1 GCA_023151115.1 Anaerolineae bacterium | reverse complement strand
ATGATCTTGCTCAACCTCTCCCACCCGCTGACCGCCGAACAGCGGCAGCAGATTGAAACCCTGGCCGGCCAGCCCATCACCCGGCTGATCGAGCGCATGGCCCAGTTTGACCTGGAGCGTCCGTTTGCTGAACAGGTTATAACGCTGGTAGAATCGTTGGGGCTGGCCCCGGCGGAGTGGCAGCGCAGCCCGCTGCTGGTCAATTTGCCCAGTTTGAATTTTGGGGCGGCGGCAACCCTGGCCGAACTGCACGGCCGCTGCGGTTACTTTCCGCCCATCGTGCGGCTGCGCCCCGTTTCCGGCAGCCTGCCGCCGAGGTATGAGGTGGCGGAGATCGTTAATCTGCAGGGGCTGCGCGATGCGGCGAGGAAAAGAAGGGGGTAAGGGAGCAAATGGCGAATGGCGAATGACGAATAGCCAATCATAAATCGTAAATCGTAAATCATAAATCGTAAATCGTAAATCGTAAATCGTAAATCAGAAATTGAGTGATGGCTGCATTATACGTAGTTGAACAGGGCGTAAAAATTCATAAGGAGAGCCGCCGGTTAGTGGTCAAGAAGGATGAGCAGGAGCTGCTGTTTGGCAACGTGGGGGTGACCACCCCGGCGCTGACCTGGCTGATGGCCCAGAATATTGACGTGGTGTTTTGCGACCAGCATGGCCGCTACCGGGGGCGGGTGGTGGGGCAGACCAGCGGGCACAGCCAACTGCGGCGGCTGCAGTACCGGCGGGTGGAGAATACGCTGTTTGCGACTAATACGGCGCGGGCGATTGTGCGGGCCAAGCTGCAAAACAGCCGGACGCTGCTGCTGCGTTATGAACGTAAGTTGGATAAGCCGGGGCTGGCCGCGGCGGCGGAGC
>JAKLJP010000126.1:302-881 GCA_023151115.1 Anaerolineae bacterium | reverse complement strand
CAGCCCAAATCGCCCACCTGGTCGCCCGATGGACAACAGATTATCGTCTCTTTTCAATACGGCGGCCGGCGCGATCCGCGCAACATCTGCCGGACATTTGACTCCGACGATGGAATGAACTTGCCCGAGATTGGCGAAATTACCAAAGTACACGCCGGCTCCAACGGTGTCACCATCTGCTTCATTCCCCGTGAGGATTTGCAATGGCGGCTGCGCCGAATCACTGTGGCTACGGGCCAATTTGAAGATATCCCCTCTGATACGTACACTTACAACCCGGCCTGGGATCCGCAGAACCCCTGGCGCGTCATCTACGATGGCGACAGAGGATTGGTGCAACTCGATGTGACCAATGGCCAGTTCTGGCCGATCACGACCGATCTGCGCGATACCGGCCCGGTGTTCTCCCCCGACAGCAAAAAACTGGCCGTGACCTACAAACAGCACGACCATTGGGAAGTCTACACCCTGGACGTAGTCACCGGCGCCCGCCAGCGGCTGACTAAGCCTCCCCTCCTGGCCGACCCCCAATACAACAGCGCCGCCCCGGCCTGGTCCCCCGATGGTTCCCAGATCGAC
>JAKLJP010000126.1:0-292 GCA_023151115.1 Anaerolineae bacterium | reverse complement strand
GTGGGCGTTGGGAAATTTGGGTGATGAACGCCGACGGCAGGAACCAGCGCCCTCTCTTTTCCCCGGAGATGCAAGCCCGGCTTGGTCTGCAATATCAGGGCGTAAATGAGCGGATGCTAAACTGGATTCCATAATAGCCGATATGCGCCATTTTGCGCGGGTCATGACAGGCTGAACGGCGCTCCCCTCCGCTAAATATTGCTGGTATGATGAGAATATAATAACTTGCGTTACGCACCTAAGCCGCAGTCTGGAGTCCAGAATTTATTCTGGATTTACCCGACTGAAGTCT
>JAKLJP010000125.1 GCA_023151115.1 Anaerolineae bacterium | reverse complement strand
CACCTGGGCATGATCATCCTTTACACCGTTTTTAATCTCTCGCTGACCGTCTGGCTGCTGAAAGGGTTTATTGACGAGATTCCCAAAGAATACGAAGAAGCCGCCCTGGTTGACGGCTATTCCCGCCTCCAGGCGTTTTACAAAATTGTGCTGCCCCAGGCCGCCACCGGCATTGCGGCGACCACCGTTTTCGCCCTGATATTTGCCTGGAACGAATACGCCTTCGCCCTGATGCTGACCAGCCAGGCGGCCCGCACCGCCCCCCCGGCCATTGCCACCATGCAGGGGCGCGGCGGCATCGAGTGGTCGGCTATTGCCGCCGGTTCGCTGGTTTTCCTGATCCCGGTGGTCATTGTGACCTTTGCCTTGCGCAAACACCTGCTGCGCGGGGTTACATTTGGGGCAATTAGACAGTAGAAGGTAGTAGGTAGTAAGTAGTAGGTAGTAGGGGAATGTTCCTTTTGAATTTCCCCCTACTCCTTACTACCTACTACCAGATTAAAGACGATTGGATAACGCATGGCTACTATCGAACTTCGACAAGTTGAGAAAAAATTTGGTGAGGTGTACGCGGTCAAGCCGATGGATTTGACCATCAGCAGCGGTGAATTTGTGGTGCTGCTGGGGCCGTCGGGCTGTGGCAAAACTACCACCCTGCGCATGATTTCGGGCCTGGAGACGGTCAGCGGCGGCCAGATTTTTCTGGATGGGCGGCAAGTTACCTGGCTCTCCCCGGCCGACCGGGATATTGCCTTTGTCTTCCAGTTTTTCGCCCTCTATCCCCACCTGACCTCCCGCGAGAATATCGCCTTTCCCTTGCAGGCCGAAGGCGCGTCCAAAGAGGCCATTGACCGGCGGGTAAAAGAGGTGGTAGACCTGCTGCAAATC
>JAKLJP010000124.1 GCA_023151115.1 Anaerolineae bacterium | reverse complement strand
TGAGGTGATTAACCAGGACGGCCAGCCAGTACTGGTGAACAGCTACAGCCTACTAATGAGGAAACGACCTGTAGGCTAAAGACTTTTAATCACGAATGACACCAATGGACGAATGACGCGAATTCTATAAAACATTTTTACCATTCGTTCCATTCGTCTCTTCGTGCTATTCGTGATTTATATGAGGTAAACTATGCAAAAAGTGCAATTAAAAGAGTTGGCCTTCGTCAGGTCTGGCGATAAAGGCGATATTTGCAATATTGGCCTGCTGGCTCTGAACGCCGAAAATTACGAGATTATCCAGCGCGAGGTGACGCCGGAGCGGGTCAAAGCCTTTTTTGGCGACATGGTTAAAGGGCCGGTCAAAATTTACGAACTGCCCAACATCCACGCTCTGGAAATTGTGCTGCACAACGCCCTCGACGGCGGCGCCACCCGCACCCTGCGCTTTGATCAAACCGGCAAAGCGATGGGCACGGCGCTGTTGCGGATGGAAGTAGCAGTCGAATAAAAGGATTTACGATTTCAGATTTACGATTTACGATTTGAAAGAGTTAATCGTAAATCGTAAATCGTAAATTGGTTACGCCTATGTTTCAAGGAGATACATCATCATGTCCGACCAACCCTCCCCCCATCCCCAAGAACGCCTGATCGAGACGATTGAGCGGTTCAAAAAGGGTGGGGCTGAAAAGTATCACCAGAGTTTGAAAGAGCAAAACAAAATGTTTGTGCGCGACCGGCTCGACTATCTGCTCGACCCCGGTACTTTTGTGGAAGACGGCCTGCTGACCCGCAGCCTGGACAACCTGCCCGCCGATGCCGTTGTGACCGGCTTTGGCAAAATCAATGGCCGCCAGGTGGCCGTGATTGCCAACGATATGACGGTGAA
>JAKLJP010000123.1 GCA_023151115.1 Anaerolineae bacterium | reverse complement strand
ACGTGGGGTAAATCCTCCGGGGGAATACCCCGCCCGGTATCGGCCACGGAAACAAGGAGGCCGGCCGGCTCCGGCCTGACAGAAATAACTATGCGGCCACCAGGCGGTGTGTGGCGCAGCGCGTTGGAGAGCAGGTTGAGTAGCACCTGGCTGAGCCGTTGTTTATCGCCGCTGATAAGGGGGAGGTCGGGAGACAATTCCGCCACCAAAGTGACTTCTTGCTCAACGGCCTGGGCGCGGAAGCCCTCGACGGCCCGGCCGGCTAGGTCGGCCAGGTCTACCGTTTCTCGCTGGAGATGGATCTGGCCGGCTTCGGCCAGGGCCAAGTCGCGCAAGTCGTTCACCAGCCGGGTCAGCACCAGGGTCTCCTCATGAACGGAGGCCACGTTTTCCAGGTTGAGCGCGTACAGTCCATCCAGGATCGCCTCGAGATTGCCCTGGACCAGGCTCAAGGGGGTGCGCAGTTCGTGGGCGATGTCGGCGACCATCTGGCGGCGCAGCGTCTCGGCTCGATCCAGGGAGTCGGTCATAGTATTGAAAGCCTGGGCCAGGCGGCCAATCTCATCGCCACTCCGCACCGAAACCCGCCGGCTCAGGTCACCGGCGGCGATGGCTTCGGCGGCCTGGGTCAGACGCCGCACCGGGGCCGTAATCTGGAAGAAGAGAAGGGAACCTAGCCCCAGAGCCACTCCCCCTACGGCAATGGCTGACAGCAAAACAGCCAGGTTCACCGACTGCAAGAAATCCTGGTCCAGGGGGTTGAGGACCGGTTCGATCATGGAGTCAACCAGGACGGTCCCCACCCGCCGCCCGTCCACGATAATCGCTACACCCGCGGCCAGATGCTCGTCGGGGTGGCGCTGGCCCACCAATCCGCCGGCCGAGTCGGCGACGAC
>JAKLJP010000122.1 GCA_023151115.1 Anaerolineae bacterium | reverse complement strand
AGGGATGACCAGTAGGAAGAGCACCAGCAGACCGGGGATGATCACCCCGGCCAGGGTAGGATGCATATGCTCCAACAACTCCTGCAGGCCCACAAAATACCAGGGGGCTTTGGCCGGGTCGGTGGTCAACGTCGGGTTGGCGATTTCCTCCAAAGGCGCGTGACGCAGCAGCGACAGCAGGAACAGGAAAAGAGTGGTGCCCAGGAGCAGCACCAGTTCCCACAACAGAACCACCGGGAAGGCGAAGACCGTATTCTCCGGCCCGTGGTCTACCAGCGGCGACGTGCCGCGCATCAACTCGACCAGGCCATAGGTCTTGCGCGGGTCTTTGGGGAAAACCTCTGCATTTTGAATTTTGGATCCTTCGACTTCGCTCAGGCTGTGCACTGAGCTTGTCGAAGTGACAGGTTTTGGATTTTGGATTTCGGATTTTGTAGTATCTAAGCTCCCCCGCTCCCCCGCTCCCCCGCTCCTCTGCTCCCCGGCACGGACTTCCTGGGCAGCCAGACCGCCATCTTTGCGCACCCGCCAGATGTGATAAGAGATGCCCAGAGTTATCAAGGTGGGCAGGACAATGATGTGGAGGGTGTAGAAGCGGATGAGGGCATTCTGGCCAACTTCACGACCACCCAGGAGCAAGGTCCGCAGGTCGGAACCGACCATCGGCACGTAACCGGCGATGTTGGTGCCGACCGTGATAGCCCAGTAAGCTAACTGGTCCCAGGGCAAGAGGTAGCCGGTAAAACTGGCCCCCAGGGTCAGCAGCAGGAGTAAGACTCCAACTACCCAGTTGAACTCCCGTGGGGGTTTATAGGCTCCCGTATAGAACACCCGAGCCAGGTGGAGAATTACGACCAGCACCATCAGGTGCGCGGCCCAGCGATGCATGTCGCGGGTGAAC
>JAKLJP010000121.1 GCA_023151115.1 Anaerolineae bacterium | reverse complement strand
GAGGGCCGGATTGCGCAGATTGGCACGCCCGACGACATTTACGACCGGCCGGCGACCATGTTCGTGGCCGAACTGGTCGGTACGCCCGGCATCAATCTGTTTAAGGCCAATCATCAGAACGGCACACTGGCTGTCGAGAACAGTTCGATCCAGTTTGCCCTGGGCGCAAGCGCCGCCGATTTACCGGCCGCCTTTGTGCTGGGCGTCCGGCCCGAAGATGTCCAGCCTGACCCCAACGGCGATTTTGCCGGCCAGGTGACGCTGATCGAGCCGCTGGGCGTGGAGACGATTCTGCACATCAAAGCCGGTGAGCAAACCCTGCTCAGTAACGTCTCGGGCATGACCAGTTGGCGCATCGGCGATACCATTCGCTTTAATATCGCCCGTGAGCGACTGCACTTTTTTGAACCCAAACAGCAGCAGCGGATTGCGGTCAAACAGGTTGTGGCTGCTTCTGTTTAGTGGTTCCAAGAAAAATGTCATTTCGAGCGTCAGCGAGAAATCCTCTTGTTCGTCATAGTGTTTAGCTAGTGGTAACGAAGATTCCTCCCTCCGGTCGGAATGACATGACTTGCTATGATTTGGTCACGAACTAGCGCAAAATTGCGCTTGGTAAAGGAATTTCTATGAAAAAACGACGTTTTCCCGTTCCCATTGGTTTGCCCATCGCGGTGGTGGTGCTGTTGATTTTGGGAGCAGTAGCCAACCCGATTATCAGCGCCATCTTTACCGAGCAGCAGTTGAGCACCAACGTTATCCTATCGGCCATCCCCTTTGTCTGCATTTTTGCGGCCATTGTGCTGAGCTTTATTACCCTGGTGGCTTTTGTAGCCAATCTGCTCAATCACCGCATCTCCCCCGAGGTCTACCGCCCGATTGAATTGACCCTGATCGGCGGCATTGCCCTGGGCATTTTTGGT
>JAKLJP010000120.1 GCA_023151115.1 Anaerolineae bacterium | reverse complement strand
CTGGCCATTCTGGTCTTTGTTTTCTGGTTCTTCCTGGGCTACCAGATGTTCTTCGACCCCAATAGCGCCTTCATTCTATCGCCTTACAAGCTGGGCGAGATCGGTGTATTTGGCTTCTCGCTGCTGTTGTCGGTGACGGTGCTGGTCATCTCTTGCCCCTGCGCCGTCGGGCTGGCCACGCCCAGCGCCATGATGGCCGGAACGGGCAAAGCCGCCGAGCATGGGGTGCTTTTCAAAGGTGCAGAAGCCATCGAGAACGCCAGCAAGCTGCAGACAATTGTCTTTGACAAGACCGGCACGCTGACCAAAGGCGAACCATCCGTCACTGACATTTTAGATTTTAGATTGGGGATTTTGGATTTTGATCAAGGGTCCGCCGACCAATCTAAAATCCAAAATCCACGCCCGTCTGACGGGCAGTCCAAAATCCTTTGGTTGGCCGCCAGCGCCGAGAAGAACAGTGAGCACCCGCTCGGTGAGGCGATTGTCCGGGGGGCGCAGGCGGCCGGCTTAGCCTTGGTTGAGCCGGAGTCATTCAACTCCATCCCCGGCCATGGGATCGAGGCCAACATAGAAGGGCAAACGGTGCTGCTGGGCAACCGCAAGTTGATGCACGAGCGCGGGGTAGATTTTGCGTCGTTGCTCGGCCATGCTGAGGTATGGGAACTTGATGGCAAAACGGTGATGTTTGCGGCGGTAGACGGCCAGCCGGCCGGGTTAATCGCCGTGGCCGACACGCTGAAGGAATACTCGGTCGAGGCGATCAAACAGTTGCATCGGCTGGGCCTCGAAGTAGCGATGATCACCGGCGACAATCGCCGCACCGCCGAGGCCATCGCCCGGCAGGTCGGCATTGATCGCGTCTTGGCTGAAGTATTACCCCAGGATAAAGCCGAGGAAGTGAAGAAGTTGCAGGCCCT
>JAKLJP010000011.1 GCA_023151115.1 Anaerolineae bacterium | reverse complement strand
GGTTTGTCGAAAGTTGTGTAAATTGCCCGTCTCCCTCAAGGGAATCGGGGTTTAACACAAAATTTGTGATACCGCCGCGTGCCACAGGTTTGTGAACACACCTCACGTTCCTTAATTTATCCGGAGAGCATTCGGAAACCTCAGAGGCGCCCTTCCTAGCGGCACTCGTCCGGCGATGAGGTCGCCGGACTATTCCACAGCGCCCGATTAGTCGGGCTAAAGCCGGGTTGACCCGGCGTTGTTCAGTAGCCCTGGCATTTATGCCGGGGCGGGCAAGTCAGACGAGATAGTTTCCGAACGCTATCATCCCGGCAAAGAGTCATGCCTTGCCGCCCGCCGAGGGCTGGAAGCCCCCGGCTTCCAGGTGAAAGCCGGTTCAGAACCGGCTCGGTGGGCCGGTTTGAGCCTGCTTCAGCGGGCTTTCACCTGTCTGAGCCGGGCGTTTCAACGCTCGGCGAGCTTCACCGGCCAGGGGCGGGCTGGCAGGCGCAAGCGTTGTCTGGCCGCCGAAGCCAGGCGGCGCAGGAGGTGGCCCCCATATCCAGCGCGCTCCTGCCGGGCGGCTCTGGCTAACCGCCAGGTTTCAGCCTGACGCAGCCGGTTCTGATGCTCAAACCGGACCAGGTCTAGCAATGTCAAATTGGGGTGTTTCATTAGTTTTATTCCTTTTCCTTCGTCAATACGACCGGGGACCGGAGACGGGAGACCGGTTACACACTGGGCGAGCAAGCACCCGGTCCTCGGTCAGCGGTCAGCGCCGGCAAGTGTTTAGCGCATGATGATCGGCAGGTAGACCCGGCCCAGGCCAGGGGTGGGATTGGGTCCCGGCGTATTCACCGTCGTTTCAAAGCGGGCCAGGGCGATGTTGTTATCGCTGCCGTCCAGGTAGTGGGCGCCGGCCAGCAGGATTTTGTTAGCCCCGCTGAACTTGACCGCGGAGGCGCAGTCGGGCAGGCCCACAAAATCGGTGTTGAAGGGTCGCGGGGTCGGCTCGCCATCGGTGCGCACTTGAACG
The DNA here is from genome assembly GCA_023151115.1 of Anaerolineae bacterium. The sequence goes on along the minus strand of JAKLJP010000011.1, from coordinate 211,012 downwards.
GCGGCAAAGTGCTGATTACTACAGCCAGCCGCCACCAGCTGGCCGTCGGCCCGCAGGTCCAAGGCATAGGCATAATCGTTGCGAGCCTGATCGAAAAAGAAGGTTCCGCTGGGCCAGATGTGACAATTGTTGGGGTCATCACACGCGGTCAAGATGCCCTGGGGGCTATACTGGGCCAGAGCCATATCGCTGTTGCGGCTGGTGCCGCTTCCGGTCGTGCGATACCCGGCGGCATAAATCCAGCCGTTGGGGGCCAGAGCCAGGGCATTGATGGCCTCGGCGCCGCCCAGGTTGGTCAAGCTATAGCCATTGCCGTTGCTGCCAAAACCGGGGTCGGGCTGACCACTCTCCAACAGCCGGTGCAGCGCGAAATCACCATTGAAATAACCGCCCAGAATGATCTTTTTATCCGGCTGGGCCAGGACCGCACTGACCCCGTTGGCGACGTTGAAATCCACATAGGCCTTGCCACCCTGATTGAAGCTGTTGTCCAGTTGGCCGCTGGCGGTCAAGCGGGCTACGCCCCAGATGAAACGAGTCCCCTCGACTGGACCGGCGACGACAATCTTGCCGTCGGGGGCCAGAGCCAGAGCGGTGGCTTTATCGGCCCGGACGGCAAAATCTATCGTGGTCACGCCCCCTGTGCCAAAGCTGCTGTCAATACCACCGTTGGGCAGGAAGCGGGCCACCAGGAAATCCATTGCGGTGTAGCGGGGATACAAGGGGCAAATTTATGGATGAGATTGTTTCTTTTGGGGCCTGGGTGCAGCAGCGGCGCAAGGCGCTGGACCTGACCCAGGCGGACCTGGCCAAACTGATTGGCTGCGCGGTGATTACCATCAAGAAGATCGAGCAGGATGAGCGGCGGCCTTCCCGCGAGATGGCCGACGATCTGGAAGCCCACTGGGCGGCCGGCGCGCTTTCCGCCGAACAAGCCAACCGGCTGTGGCGCTTTCTGCCCCAGACCATCCAGGCGTTAGCCGAGCATGGCCCCGACCTGCTGGACGTGTTGGTCCCTACGACTGTTTTAACTGAACGGATAACGATGTATGCGCCGGCCGGGGCCGGCTGGTTGAAGGCATGGCAGCGCCTGGTCGAAGCGCCCCGACCGGCTCAGTTGGAGCAGCGCCAGCTTTTTGAGCAGATCACCCTGGTATTGCGGGCCTTGGCCGCGGCGCAGCCCTTGTTGTTGCTGTTGGATGATTTGCAGTGGGCCGACAGCGCCTCACTCAATTTGCTCTTTCATCTGGGCCGGCGCTTGCCCGGCAGCCGGATTTTGATGGTGGGGGCTTACCGGGCCAGTGAGGTGGCCCCGGGGAATTCCGAGGATCGGTCCCACCATCTCTTGGAGGGGATTGTCAACGAGTTTAAGCGACGCCTGGGCGACATCCAGCTTGACCTGGAACAGTTTGTTCCGGCCGAAGAGCAAGCCTTTGTCGAGGCCCTCCTGGATAGCGAACCCAACCGCCTGGGGCCGGCTTTCCGCAAAACCTTGTTCGGGCACACCAAGGGCCATCCCCTGTTTACCATCGAATTGCTGCGGGACATGCAGGAGCGGGGCAATCTGGTGCGGGACGAGGCAGGGCGCTGGGTGGAGGGCGCGACGTTAGATTGGCAGACCCTGCCGGTGCGGGTGGAAGCGGTAATAAAACAGCGGATAGAGCGCCTGGAGCCGAGCCGTCAAGAGCTGCCGGCCATCGCCAGTGTGGAAGGTGAACTCTTTACCGCCCAGGTTGTGGCCCAGGCCCAACAGCAAGATGAGCGGCATGTGCTGCGCCAACTGACTCAGGAATTGGGCCAGCGTCAGCGCCTGGTGCGCGAGTATGAGGAGGTTAAAGTAGAATCTCACTATTTGACCCGCTTTCAGTTTGGGCATGCCCTGTTTCAGCAATATCTCTACCGGCGGTTAAGCCAGGGCGAACGGCGGCTGTGGCATGGGGAGATTGCCCGCAGCCTGGAAACATTTTATGCTGATGCCTTGCAGGCCATCATCGTCTCGTTGGCCTATCACTATACTGAAGCCGGCAACTCGGCGAAAGCAGTCCTGTATCTGCTGCAAGCGGGCGATCAGGCCCGCCGGGTGGTGGCCCTGAATGAGGCCATCCGGTTCTACCGGGCTGCGCTGAAACAGTAGCCCAAGGGGGAACAGGCCGGGCGAGCGGAAACCCTGCGCAAACTGGGCGAGTGTTTATGGATGACCGGCCAGTTGCTCGACGCATTGACCACTTATGAAGCCAGTCAAGCTTTGTTTGAGCTACAGGGCGACCGGCTGCAAGCGGGGGCCATGCATCGCCTGATTGGGCGCTTGTATTGGGAGCAGGGCGACCGGGCGCAAGCGCAGCGCCATTACAATCAAGCCCTGGCGATGTTGGAACAAGGGCCGGAGAGTGTTGAGTTGGCCCACACCATCAGCGCCATTTCAGCGATGCACCTGTTGGCTTCCGCCTATGACCAGGCGATTGCCTGGGGTAGGCGCGCCCTGGCCCTGGCTGAGCGTTTGGCAGCAGAAGATGTTATCATCCACGCCTTAAATAATATCGGTTCAGCTTCCATGCAGTCGCAAGACCGGGAACAGGGGTTGGCCATGTTACAAGACAGTTTGCGCCGCGCCCTGAGGGTCAAGCTACCACACGATGCCTGCCGGGCCTACACCAACATGGCTGAGGGCTTGTTTTGGATGGGTCATTATGCTGAAGCGAGAACCACCTATGAAGAGCTGTTGGCTTACGCCACCCGTGTTCAGGCCAGCCTGTTTATCGGCGACGCCCTGGTCCACCTGGGCGAACTGGAGTGGCAGAGCGGCCAGTGGGCCGCAGCGCTCACCCGGCGAGAGCGTATTGTCGAGTGGCGGGAGAGTATGACGACCTCGATGGTGCCAGGGGTCTGGGCCAGCACCTTGCTGGGCTGGATGCGCAATGACCTGGGCCAGCCCCAGGCCGCCCGACAGGTCCTGGAAGAAGAATTACCCCAGGTCAGAGGGTTGGCTGAAGCGCAAACAACTGTGCCTCACCTGGGTCAATTGGCCCGCGCTTTAGCCGGCTTGGGGCTGGAAACTGAAACTACGGCCATCGTCGAGGAATTGTTAGCGTTGATTGACCATACGCCCGATGCTCACCGGAACAACTTCCTGGCCCTGCTCTTCGCCTGCCAGTGGTTAGTCACCCACCCTGCTGCTGGAGATCTGGCGGCTGCCCGTGCCTGTTTGAGCCGGCTGGAATGAGCCGCGCAAATCGGCAGCCCGGAAACGGAAGCCGCTTACGCTGAAGGGCAAGGGATTATTGCCCTGGCCGAAGACAACCCAACTCAGGCTGTCGAACCGTTTCGGTCCGCCGCCAGCCAGTGGCAAGCTTTGAACCGCCCCTATGACCAGCTTCGCGCCTTGCGCGGTCTCGGCCAGGCCCTGCGCCAGACAGGGGATACTGGCCAGGCTCAAGCGGCGTTCAATCATGCCCTCGGTCTGATTGAGACTCTGGCCGGACAACTTGGGGATACCGAACTCAAAGCGTCGTTTTTTAATTCGTTAGTCGTTCAGGAAATTGAAAACGAGTTTCGCCAAAATTAAGCTTGCTGGGCGCGCTGCAACTGCTTGTAAAACGGCTCGCCGTAAAGCTGGGTTTCCAGTTTTTTCCAGGGGATACGGACCAGAGAGCCGGCAGGTGCAAACCCAAGAAATTCGGCGCGTTTGGCCAGACCGGTGTAACTGAGGGTGGTCTGAGTTTCGTGTTTGAGCCGGACCACCACTTCGGCGGTGCATTGGCGCGGGCCGATGCCCATTTGCTTGAGGCAGGCAAAAAAGTCGGGCGTGGGAAAAATCAGCTCGGCGGCAAAGATTTCAGCCCCAATTTCGATGGGGTCTCGCTCATTGGAGACGTCGCAGTAGGCCATGGCCCGGCCGCGGTCCACCAGGTGATGCTTCAATTCGTGGGCCATGGTGAAAATCAACGGCTCCGGCGGCAATTGGCGGGCCAGCATAACCGTCGGCCCCAGGTCGTCGTCAAAATATGCGCCGCGCAGCGATTTAAACTTATGCGGCCAGAGGTCAATTTTGATGCCGTAGGCCCGGTATAACCGCCGCAGGTCCGATCTGAGCACACGCGGCCCGGCCAGGCCATGTTCCTGGCGTACCTGCCGGGCCAGCGCCCTCATTTCGTCATAATAATTAAAATGGCTCACGCCGCCTCTTTCCGCTTCCGCCCGGCGCGGGGACGCTCCTGGTCGCCATAAACGCTGCGCGCCCGCCGAAACTCGGCATACCGCCGCAGCTCATCCAGGTCTTCCGGTTTGAGCTGCCGGGCGGCACGCAGCAGGGCGTTTAACTGGTCGTTGGCCGGGGCTTCTTCTGGCGGGAAGAATTGCAAAATAGAGACTCCAAAAAAACGAGCCAGACTATCCAGGTCTTCCAGGCTGGGCCGGTAAGTCGCTGTTTCCCATCGAGAAATGGTATTGGCGGCCACGCCCAGCGCTTTAGCTAAAGCCTCCTGCGACAGCCCTTGCCCGTCCCCGTAGTTCAGGCGTAAATCTCGAATCCGCTGCCCGACATAATCAAAGAGATTCATACATAAATAGCCCTCCCAATTCAGGATAATAATTTACCAATAATGTTGACAAGTAACTTTTTTTCTAGTATATTTACGGTAATTATTATACTCATTTAGGAAAATATTTCAACTCTAATCGGATAATATTTTCAAAAAAGGAGCGCTGTATCTATGAAAATCCAGATCAAGCAGATCAAGGGTGACATTGTTGAGTTGGTTTTTAATCCTAGAGAGGAAGACCTGCGGGTGGGCGAAAATTTAACTCTGCGCGAAAACGGCAGCGACCGGGGCCTGATTGTGCAGGTGATTGAGTTTCGAACTGTCTCCTACCCCTCGCTGGTGCAGGAGATGCTGCAACTGGTGGCCGAGGACGGACCGGCCCCAAACCCGGCGCTCGAACCGGAGGGCTTATCCGAAAAGAGTAATCTCAAACTGGCGATTGCCAAAATCAGAAAGGTTGTCCAATGGCAGCAACCAATGGCCGTCGCCTGAGATTTGGAGATGAGGAGGGGTTGAATCGTTGGGAGCAGTGGGACGGCTGGATTCCCACCCGCGATGTGACCATCGAACGCACCAGCGACGAAGAGGTTTTTGCCAATGCCACCCGCAATCTGGGCAACCCCCTGCGCTTAGGCTACACCCTGGGCGGGCATCCTTTTGATGTCGAAGGGCAAGACCTGGAAAAAGTTAATGTGGTGACAGGGGTGAAGGGCAGCGGCAAAAGTCATCTCTCCAAAGTAATTTTGTTAGAACTGATTAACAGCGGCGCGCCGTGCGTGGTTTTTGATATTAACAAAGAATATATCCATCTACCCTCGGTTGAGGTTGACCCGGAAACGGGCCAGATCACCCGGCGGGGCATTGTCCACCTGGAAGCCGGCGGCAATTTTCGCCTGGGGGTGCGGCAGTTTGGCCTGTCCCCGATGATGACCCTCTTGCAGCGTTTTGGCCTGCCGGAGGTGTCGGCGCTGTACTTTGAGAATCGCATTGCCCGGCTGTGGGCCGAAGCCGAGACTCTTGAACGAGAGCGGGGCCGCGCGCCGTATGTGGGCCTGGAACAGATCATGCAAATGGCCGAAAACAACGAGTTCGGCGGCGGCTCGAATGCCCTGGTGGTTAATCAAGCCATCCGCTCGCGGCTGGAGGCCATAAAAAATACCCAAATTTTTGCCCGCAATCCGCAAGAGGCCGCCTCGCTGAGCGAGTCGTACCAGCGCATCCGGCACGGCGGGGCGCTGGTGATTGACATCTCGGCCCTGTCGAATCTGGCCCGCGAAGGGTTTGTCCAGGCCATCATCGAGCTGGTGAAAGATCTATGTTTGTGGGAGATTGCGCACGGCAGCCACCGCTTCCCTTTTATTTTCTTCGAGGAAGCCCACCTGTACGTGTCGCGCCACAGCATTGATTACATCGTCACCCGCGCCCGCCACCTGGGCATTACCAGTTTTTTTGTAACCAATATGATTCACGGGCTGGATGAGACCATCCTGCGCCAGGCCGACAATCTCTTTTTATTACGCATTCCCTTCGACGACGATGTGCGCCACGTATCGCGGGGAGCCGCCACCGACTACGAGACGATGGCTTCTTTTGTCCGCCGGCTGCGCCAGCACCACGCCCTGGTTATCGGTAATGCCACCGCTCAGTATCCTTTGATTTTCAGAGTTAATCCGCTGACCGGAATCAATACCGCCGGGGAAACGCGCTTTTTCTTTCGCCGTGGGAATAGTGAACAGTAATCAGTTATCAGTAATTAGTTTAACTGTTCACTGAATACCGATTACTGGCTACTGAATACTGATTACTACTTTTGGAGGAACTATGAAAAAGCTAAAAGGCGCTGCCGGGTACGCCGTCGAGTGGCTACAGACGGACCAGCGCGGCCAGGGCGAACCTTATATCAAGCCTTCATCGTTGGCGAAGGGCTGCATGCTGTACGTAGCCTTTGAACTGCAAGGCCAGCCCAAACCCCCATTCGAGGCCCGGGTGGGGCGCATCCTTTCCGTCGGCACCGACAGCCACCGCCGTTTGCAGCGTGGGCTGTCGCGGGCCTGTCTGGCCCAGGAGGTCTTTTTTGAAATCCCGGAGTATCGTATTCACGGCTTTTGCGACGGCATCTTATACATTCCCCCCGATAAAACGGTTGAGGAGTCTGTGGCCGGGTTCTGGGTGCTGGAGTTCAAAACCGTCGCGGCCAGTGAGTTCGACAAGCTCAAGGCGGCCAAAATGCCCAAAGAGGAGCACATTCTCCAGGCCCAGATTTATCTGTGGGGCTTGACCGAATATTATGGCGGGGCGATTCCGCTCAACGGGGCAATCATCTACTATGAAAACCGGGATACTCTGGACCACCTGGCTCTTGAAGTCTATCCCGACCCAGAGATGATGGCCGGCTGGCTGGAACGAATCAAGCAAATGCTGGCCGGGCTGGCCGAAGATCGGCTGCCGGAAGAGGATGTCCTGCCGCCGGATCATTGGGCGCACACTTACTGCGCTTATCTCGACATCTGCGAACCGGGCAAACGCGCTTTGGAATGGCAGAAAGGCCAGCCCAAACAACTGCCCGACAAGGTCATGGCCGATATGATTGCCAAGCGCATTGTGGCCAAAAAGAGCGCCGAGGCGATGACCGGCAAGAAAAAGAACGGGCCGCGCTCGCTGCTGGAGTTGGCTGAGGATTTGAATTGGTAATAACCTGCGTTCAATATTTTACCGAAAATCACCCTTCGATACGGGCGATAACCTTATAGGCTTTCGCGCAGCGTACCCTATGAGTATGAGGTCTGCCCCTTGACTCCCCATTTTCAGGCGTGATATAATTTGGCAACGTCTTACCGCTTTTTTGAGCACAACTCGTTTTGGACTTACCCAAATGACCACGCCCCGCTGTCCCTTTTGTAATGCTCAGGGCCTTGATTTGCTCAAGATCGAGCAAACAGCCTTGTTTCAGGTGGTCTGTTGTGGCCAGTGCGGAGCTATTCATGGCATTTTACCCCTGGCCGCCACGCCCGTTGAAATCCCAAACAATCGCCCTCAATCAGCTCAACTGCCAAAAGAAACCCCAGGGCAAGACCAAACCAAAAACAGCGCATTAATGCCAGTAGAAACAGCTTTGGACGAACACCCCAGACCTATCCCGGAGCAGTCCCCCTCAGCTAAAGCTAAAGCCCAAGCCCTGGAACCTAAACCAGCGGTCAAGAAGCCCTTGACCAAAGACCAGATTGGCTTAATGGCCCTCGGCAAAGGCTTTTATTCAATGGCCTTTGATGCCCCCTTGTGCCCCAAGTGCAATATTGAGATGATTGAAGAGAAAGTACCAGAGGGGCACAAAGAGGCAGGACAATCCTTTTGGAAGTGCCCTAATTTTCAAACTTGTAAACAATGGCTGCCGATTAAAAGCTAAAAACTGGGGAGATGTAACAGTGGCGGATTGGTTAGATGATCTTTACAAGATCCGGCGTGAAGATGAAGAGCGTGAGAATAAGCATAAAAAAGATGCTTCACTCGATTTGAGCGTTTTGGGGCGGCGTGACCAGGCCATTAGCGCAATGAGGGTGATTGAAGCTCACAAGCTTTTGAGGCGAGTTAACGATGCCTTATTAAACGGCAAAGGGATTATTAAAGATATTCAAGACGCCCAGTATGACCAGGGATTGGCATTGATCTGGCAAGGACCTGTCTCCAAAGCGCGGCCACCTCGTCTTGACGATCCTGACAACTGCCGCTTCATCATAGTTACAGCCAAAGGGAAACAGGTGTTTGTCAATCATAACCCCCTCAAAGGCATTACTCCTGAAGAGTTCAAGGCTGCTTTGGTTAAAGCGGCTAAAGAACCGATTGAACAATCCTGTTAATCCAGCGAAAACTCCAGGCGCGGCGCAGCCGCCGTAAGGATGGCCTGGGCACGAGGCGCGGACCACGTGGCCGTGATCGCCTGGGTCAGGGTCTCGATCAAGGCGGGGACATCGGTGGGGGCGGTGGGGTGTAGGCCCTCGCTGACGATGAGAGCGCGGCGGGTTTCCGGGCTGATGGTCGAGCGGCGGCTCTGGCGAAAGGTCCAGCGGCGGGCATGGACCTGATTGGCCGCATCGGCAAAGATGACTTCGCCCGGCTCCGGGGTTTCGATCTCGCCGCTGAAGGCCAGGTACTGCTCGTCGCCGCGGGCATGGCGCACCTCCAGGTAGCCCTCCACCCCGGCCAGATCAAACACGGCCACCGGCAGGGCAAAGGCCAGCGAGACAGCATTGCACAAATCCACCAACGGGTGCAGGCGCGGCAAATCGTCTTCTTTGCGAAAACGACGCAGCAGCGCTTCGGCGGCGGAGCGATACTGGGTTGGTTTGAGGCCCATCTGGGCATAAGCCCGCCGCCAGGCCGACACCTCCGGCAGGTCAGACTCGGTCCTCCCGCTCAACCGCTCGCGGGCGCGCTGATACCAGGGTGGCAGCAGCGGCTCCACGTCGGCCTCCGGGTGAAGCCCTTCGACCAGCAGCAGGCCGGGCACAAGCTGGGGGAACTGCTGCCAAATTTCAGAAGAATGAGAGAAATGCATATTATTGCACCGGTTTGGCAATGACAATGGCCCGGTGGGTGTTGTTGGTATAGGGCCAGCAGGTCACCAGGGTCAGGCGCTCCTCGTTGAAGGGGCCAATCCACTTGGCATTTTCGCGGCGGATGGCGTCGGGTTCGCCTTTATCTTTGACAATAAATTTATCCACCACCGCATACTTGTAAGGCTGATCGCCCAGATAAATGGTGACGATGTCGCCCACGTTCAGATCAATGGTGTAACGAAAAACTTCACCCTTGATGTTGTGATGGCCGGACAGGACAATGTTGCCGCCCTGGCCCGGCAGAGCCGAATTTTTATGCCAGCCAGCAGCATAATCGGCCACGCTCCAGATATTGGTCGGCACACCGCCGCGATCTTCCGTCACCCAGCCGACGCCAATCACCGGAGCGTCCAGGCCAATCGTTTCGGCCACAATCCGGGTAATCGGCGAAGCAGCGGCGTCATTGGGCGAGGCCGGCACGGCTTCTGCACCCGCCGGTTCCTCAACCACCAGCGGGTTGCTTTCCAAAGACAATGCTTCGGCGGTGGGTTCGACCGTCGGCTCAACAACCGTCGGGGTAGGGCTGGGTTCGGGGGTAACGGTCGCTTCCGGCGTTGGCGAAACACGAGGGACGCGGGTACTGGTGGGTTTGACCAGCAGCACGGTGTCGCCCAGTTGGCTGACCGCCGTCGGAGAGGGGGTCGCAAAGACGATGGTCACGGTAGGCCGAGGGGTAGGGCTGGGTCGAGGGGTGGGCGTCTCGGTTAAGTCGGTTACGGATACTTCCAAAATGCGAGCGGGCGGGGGTTTGCTGGCCTCAATCTGGTACTGCACAAACATCCAGGCCCCGGTAGCCAGCAGTGCCACGCCAACCACAATCAGTAACGAGCTAAATATCTGCCGGCCTCTGGCTGAAGGCGCCGCCAGAGGCTGTAACTCCGGCGGCTTGGGAAATTGGGTGGATAAATTGTCGCTCACGTCAGGTCAAGCTCTCCCTGGTTTCGAAGTCTCATGCGGCAGATAGGTTGACATGGTAATTAGCTGCGGCTAATCTGTCAAACCAACCAGGCCGCCAAAATCCTTTTGACAAAGCATGTCGCCTTTGTTATAGTACCGCCGCTTCATTAATCATCCGTGAGACACTGCCCATGCTTGCCAACAACAAAAGGGCATCTGGTTACGGCCTGGGCCTGCTGCTGGTGGCTGCGGCCCTGCTCTACCTGTTGACCCTGGACAACGGCCTGCGCCCCGACGAGTTGACCGGCGGCGACCTGATTACTCATCAATACGCCCAAGTTGAAGGCCGGCCCAGCAACGCTCCCGGCTATCCCCTCTACACTCTGGGCGGCTGGCTCTGGTTTCGCCTGGGGCGCTTCCTCCTGAACTGGGCGCTCAATCCCATCCAAATTCTCTCGCTCTATTCCACCCTGTGGGGACTGGCTTCACTGCTGGTACTCTACCTGATTTTGCTCCGGGTGACCCGCCAGCAGTGGCCGCTTGCCCTGCTCTTGGCGGTTTTTTACGCCGTCACTTTTTTTTTCTGGTATTACGCCGTCACCACCGAACAATACACCAGCGCTGTGCTGCAAACTCTGCTGGTCATTTGGCTGGCTTTTCGGTGGGACGAGCAACCCCGCGCCTCAACCTTGCTCTGGCTGGCGCTTCTCGCCGGCACGATGCTGGCGAACATGGTCACAACGCTGTTCATTTTGCCGCCGCTGCTGTGGTTCATTTTTTCCAAACAAGACCGGCCTGCGCTTTTAAGGCCCAAACTTATCTTGACCGCCATCGTCCTGGCCCTTTTGCCCCTGCTGAGTTATCTCTACATTTTCATCAGCGGCGCCCTCCACCCGGAATGGCGCGGCGCAGGCGAATGGCCCAACGCCTGGGCCTGGTTTGTGGATTTTCTGACCATCCAGCAGGGCCGCGATGAGTTGACTCCCGGCCTGAGCTTGCAAAATTTCTTCACCGCCGAGTTTCCGGCCCTGATGGGGCAAGAATTAACCTGGCCTGTTTTTTTCGGCGGGCTGGTGGGATTGGCTTTTCTGGGCCGGCGGCGGGCCATTTTTCTTTACAGCACCCTGCTGAGCTACTTCATCTTTTGCTGGCTCTACCGCTTTGGCAACTGGTTTCAGGTGATTATCCCGGCCTATCCCATTTTTATCATCGGCGCTGCCGCGGGGTTGAAGCGAATCAGCCACGAAGCGTGGGCAAATGAGCGAAGACGCGAGGAGGCGAGGACGCGAGGAGGCGAGGAAACTTCACGTGCCACGCACCAGTGCGAAGCCTCCCCTTGGGACGCACCACGCTTCACGTATCACGTATCACGTCCCACGCCTCACTTCCTACTCCTCACTTCCTACTCCCTACTCCTTCTCCTCCTCCTCTACCGCTTCAGTACCAACCTGCCCCGCGCCGACCAGAGCCATCTCCCCGCTGACACCGGCCTTGATCCGGGTTGGGCCATTCTGGCCGACCGGCCTGCGCTGCCGGCGCTCATCTCCGGCGACTTTTCGGAGCAGGTCGCGCTGCAGTATCTGCACGCGGTCTGGGGCGTTGCGCCGGGACTTTATCCCACAAAGCCGGAAGATTTTTCTGTATCGGTTAGGGTAGGACAAGCTGACACGCGAAGCGTGTCCTACTATATTAGCCGCCGGGCGGCTGCGGTTGTGCCGGAGGCGATTAATCAGGGAGAGAGGTATCCCCAGGCAGCCGGGGAGCAGCTTGTGGCCTTGTGGCCCGCGCCGCGCCGGGAAATTCCGGCAACGGCCTTGCCGCTCGACTTACGGTTTGGCGAGACGCTTAAATTGGTTGGATGGGAAAAAGTGGACCCGGCCTACCCTTTACCGGACGATGTTGCCGGCCGGTTAGCACGGGCCAACTGGCAAATCGCCTTGTACTGGCAAGCCTCGCAGCCGCTCGCCGAGGATTACACTGTTTCGGTCAGGCCATTGGTCGGCGGGCGGTTAATTTCCGTCAACGGAGAGGCGTTGATCCAGGATCATCGGCCGGTGTGGAACCTCTACCCCACCCACCGCTGGCGGCCCGGCGAAATTGTGCGCGATGTTTACGCCCTCTCACTGCCACCCAAAGTGATCCCGGAGTCCATCCAGGTAATTGTCTATAAAACCACCGGCAGTGGCTTTGAAAATCTGGCAGAGCAAACAATTATGACGCGATGAGGCGATGAAAAGTGAGGCGGTGATAAACCCTCCCATCCTCGCATCCTCGCCTCTTCGCCTCACTCTTCCACGTTTGCCTGCATCTTCTCCACGGCCTGTTCAGGCGTCAATTCGCCTTCAAGCACTTGCCGCAGCGGTTCGCGCATGGCGTTGAGCAGCGCATCGGCGTTGACGCCCAGGGGAATGGTCCGCCCGGCGAGCATCTGTTCGGCGCTGAGGCGGAGGGTCGAATCATTCACAATCAGCGGGTCATCCAGCGCCTCGCGGCGGGTGGGCAGCAGTCCAAAACGGACGGTTCGGTCCAGTTGGCGTTCCGGACGGGTGATAAATTCCACAAAGGCTGCGGCCGCCAAAGTCCGGTTGCCGCGGGCGGCGCGGCTGATGGCCCAATAGCGGGCCAGTACCAGCGGGGCCGCCGCCTGGCTTTCGCCTTCCTCGATCACGTTGGGCAGCGGCGCGATGCCCCAATTGATCTTGGCCGAACGGCCCAGCTCTCCAATCGCCCACTCCCCATCAATGACCATGGCCAACTGACCGGCCAAAAATTGAGTCCGCATTTCGTCGTAGGTCGCCAGGGGAGACAGGCCATCTTTAGGATCGTGCCAGCCCCGGTAAAGTTCCAGCGCCTTTTGCATCGCCGGGGTATCCAGGGTGGGCCTTCCGGCGGCATTGGTCAGCCAGCCGCCGTAGGCCGGCAGCCAGGGTAATAACCACAACAGATCGTAGCTGTTGACCCCCAGAATTGGCGCTGACCCCTCCTTTGCCAGCTTTGCCAGTTCAGCCGTATCGCCCGGAGGTGTATCCAGCAAATCCCGGTTGTAAAACAGCAGCAAATGAAAGCCTGCCGTATCAGGCAAACCCCAAAGCTGGTTATCTCGCCTGGCTCCTTGCAGGGTGATTGAGGCAAAGCTGTCGAGAAACGCCGGGGCATAAAAGTCCGCCATGGGCGCAAGCTGCTCGGCCCGCCATAAGCTGCCCAGCAGCACCGGCGCAGCCAGCACCACATCAAACTGGGTTTCGCCGGCCATCAAAGGGGTCATAAAATTTTCCGGGCTGTCGTAGGGGCGCAAGGTGACGCTATAGGAGGGAAACTCTTTCTGAAAGGCCTGGATATCCTCGGTTAAAGCTTTGGTCTGGGTTTCGGGCAGGCTGGCCCAGACCAGCAGATTGGTCACCGGGGGGGTAGGCGTGGGCGCGGGGGTGCGGGTGGGTGTGGCCGACGGGCGGGGCGTTGCGGCTGCGCTGGCTGGAGTGGAAGTTCGTGTCGGGGTGGCGGTGGGCCATGGTGTGGGCGAAGGGGGCGGCGTGGGCGGAACACAGGCGGTCAAAATGAACAACAGGCTGAGGCTAAACAGCAGCAAATGGGGCCGGTGGCGGGGAGTCATAGGGCCAGTTTAACGCAGGGAGGGGGAGTGTGTCAAACCAACCAGCAAAAATAGAAGATGGTAGATGGAAGATAGAGGATGGGTTACGACTCAGGCATGTCATTTCGAGGCCGTAGGCCTCGAAATCTTCCCCGCTCACAGGCTATTCAGGCACCAACCTGGAAGATTTCTCCTCGCAGGCTCGTCGAAATGACATGATGCCTACGTAGTTACGAGGATCGAGGATAGAAGGTAGAAGATGGCAAAACCCTGTGGCAGTTCGTGGTCATTTATCCAGGCAGGTTGCGCTGGCCTGCAAGACAGCCAAGCGCCTCTTCGCTTCCTCGCCTCTTCGCGTCTCCGCCGCCGGCAGGCCAACCTGCTCGACCAGGAAACTGGCGGCAACTGTGCCGTACAACCCAGCCAGGCGCAAATCGCCGCTTTGAACCCAGCCGGCCAAAAAACCGCCGCAAAAGGCATTGCCTGCCCCGGTGGGATCAACGACTGGCGTGTTAAAGGCCGGAATGTGCCAGGTTTCGCCCATATCGGCCCGGTGGACGATGGCCCCGCGTTCCCCCTGGCGAAGCGCCACCACCTCGGCTCCCGCTGCGACCAGCCGCCGGATCAGTTCCAGCGGCTCGGCCGGGCCGACCAGCGAGGCGGCCTCTTCGTCGTTGGGTGAAAAAATTTGCCCCGCCGACAGCAGCGCCCGCAGCTCCGCTTCAGCCAGAGGCCGGGCGGCCGGTCGAAACGGCTCGATGCAAACAACAGCGCCGCCGTGACGTAGCGCTTTGATAAAATCAAGGTCAGGCTCTTCGGGGTGGAGGCCCAGGTGAAAGCCCCGCGCCTGCCGGTAGCTGTCTGGCATATATTCCAAACGGCGGCTCAACTGCGCCCCAATCGCCGGACCGGGGACGCGCCAAACCTGGGTGCGGCGGCCGTCCGCTTCCAAAATTTGCCAGGCGCGCGGCGTGGGCCATTGGGTTGACACACGCAAGCCGGCGGTATCAAGACCACTTGATTTCAACCAGACCAGGGCTTCAGCGGGCAAATCGTGGCCGACTCCCCCTACCAGCCCGACCTGCTCGGCCCACAGCTTCATACCAAAAGCCGTCTGGGGGCCACCGCCGCCCAAAACGCCCATCGCCGTCCGGCCGTCGGGGAAAACTATGTCGTCAATGATCAGGCCAAAAGCGACGAAATCCATGTCTTAAACCTTTCCATAAATTTATAGCGAATGGCTCCTGCAGGCCACAACCCGCATTATACACCAACACCCCGACTTCCAACACGAAGTAGGTGTGCAGCCCTTGACCGTGAAGTTGTAAACCAACTCCGGCTCGGCCAGTTTGACCCGTTCATGGGCAGCCAGGGTTCAGTCTATTGCTCAAAGCTCCATCAGCACCGCCGGAGAAGGCCGCCCGCGTCTCCGCCTGGCTGAACACCCGCTGCTCATCCATGAGTTCGTCCATCCGGCTCAGCGAGAGGGCCGCTTCGTCAGCGTTGTCGGCATTTTCATCATCGGTGGCGTGCTCAAGTTCGTGAACACCCCTCTGTCAACCTGAATTATCTACCATCAACAGCGGGACTACCCCTTATACGATTATCAGATTTGACGGCTATTATCTTTTAAGTTACAATGGCTGTGGTATAGACCTCTAGGGTGAAAACCATTGACTCTCGACAAAAGACATCCTGTTCCTTTGTACTATCAACTGGCCGAACTCATCCGTGAGCGGATTCAAATGGGTGAGTTGAAACCGGGCGCTCAACTCCCCTCGGAGCGGGAGTTGAGCGAGCAGGCTGGCATCAGCCGGATGACGGCTCGCCAGGCCATCGCCTACTTAATGCGCCAGGGAGTTTTGGAGGTTAAGCCGGGCGTTGGCACTTTTGTGGCCGAGCCAAAACTGGCCCACAATGTGCTGCATCTGCTTGGCTTTACCGAAGAGATGATGCGTCAGGGTGAGCCGGCCACTTCACGGGTTTTAGAGCAAGCGCGGGTTGCCCCACCGGGGCATGTCAGCGCCGCTTTGCAACTGCCAGCGGATATATTGACGGTCAAAATTGTGCGCTTACGCTTGAGCGGAAATCAACCCCTCCTCCTGGAGACAATTTTTGTGCCGGCCGACCGGTGCCCTGGTTTGGAGCAGGAGGATTTGGCGCTGAAATCTCTCTATGCTTTGTTGGAGCAGCGCTATGGCTTACAGCTTGAGCGGACACGGCAAACCCTGGAGGCAACCATTGCCAATGATTATGAAAGCCAATTGTTTGGCATTGAAGCCGGCACGCCTATGATTCTGCTGGAAGGCGTTACTTATGGGGACCGGGACCGCCCGGTGGAATATTTCAAGGCGATTTATCGCGGCGACCGGTTTAAGTTTGAGTTAGAAAGCCAACGCCAGACCGGCCTTGATGAAACGTCCGGTTCCCCCCGCATCAGCGTCGTGTTGGCTTAAAGAAGATTGCCGATCTGTTCCCCAATCTCGCCCCAAAGGTGATGAAACCAGAGTGGGCCAGGCCCCATTACTTTTGAATCTCGGAGGGAATTTTATGTCTTACCCTGTCAAAATTGGCATTATTGGCTGCGGCAGTGTGATGAGCGGCCCGTATATGTCGCTCATTGAAAGATTGCGTGGGCGCGGGCAGGTTGAAGTGGTTATGGCCTGCGATGTCGTCGAGGCCAGGCGAGAAATGGTCCGGGAACGGTTTGGCATCACCAACTTTACAACCAGCCCCCAGCAGTTGCTTGAGTCGGAGCAGGTGGAGCTGGTCATGATTTTAACCTCGATGGTGGAGCATGGCCCGCTGGCCCGGGCTGCGTTGGAAGCCGGCAAGCATGTGCTGGTAGAAAAGCCCATGGCGGTCAACTTAGATGAAGCGGCTCAATTGGTTGAACTGGCTAAACGCAGTTCCGGCTACCTGATGTGCGCCCCGCATATCATCCTCAGCCCCACCTACCAGACTATGTCGAAGCGGCTGCGGCGGGGCGACATTGGCCGGGTGCTGTCGGCGCGGGCCTTGTATGGCTGGGCCGGCCCATGGTGGGGGCGATGGTTTTACCAACCCGGCGGCGGATCATTGTTTGACCTGGGCGTTTACAATGTGACCAGTCTGACCGGGCTGTTGGGGCCGGTTAAGCGAGTCATGGCTATGACCGGTGTGGCTATCCCGGAGCGGTTGGTGGAAGGCCAGATGATGCGGGTTGAGGCTGAGGACAACGCCCACGTGCTGCTGGATTTTGGCGAGTCGGTTTTTGCCGTGGTCACTACCGGCTTTACCATCCAAAAATATCGCTGCCCGGCGATTGAACTATATGGCAGCGCCGGGACGATGCAAATGATGGGCGACGATTGGGACCCCGAAGGCTACGAATTGTGGCAGAACGAGGTTGGCGCCTGGCAGATTTTTGAAGAAACCGACCCGGCCTGGCCCTGGACCGACGGCCTGCGCCACCTGGTCGAGTGTATCCAGCAGAAAACGCCGCCGCTGAATACCCCGGAGCACGCCTATCACGTTCTTGAAATCATGCTTAGAGCGCAGGAGTCGGGCCGCGACGGGCAGGCCAAGTTGATTGAAAGCGCCTTCACCCCGCCGGTATTCGACCCAACGTTTGAGGGTGAAACGGCCCACCTGGCCCACGACCGGAGTTTTTAATCACTCAATATGTTTGAAGGGAGAAAAACACCCCATGGGTTATGCCTCATCCCCCCGGCCCACTTTTACCGGGCCGGCCCATATTCCCTATGAAACGGTCACACGCCACTTATGGGGTGATCAAGTAGCGGGCGAGGTGGCCGACTGGATCTATGTATCCAGCGATAAAATTCATCAACTGGTGTTTGGCCTGCCGCCGGGTGGGGCCTTTCGCCATTCCGACGACTACCGCACCATTTTTGCCGCCGATGAGGTGCTGTATGTGCTCAGCGGGGTGATGGTTTTGAGCAACCCGGAGACGGGCGAGACGCATCGGTTGCTGCCGGGGGAAGCAGCCTTTTTTCGGCGCGACACCTGGCACCACGCTTTTAATCACAGTACCGAGCCGTTGCGGGTGTTGGAATTTTTTGCTCCGCCGCCTGCCCAAGGTACTTCGGGGGTTTATGCCCGCACCAAACCCAATTTGGCTGTCTCAAAATATATTCAGGAGGAATGGTTGGGCAACTGGCCAATGGCTCTAACAGAAGCCCGGCGTAAGTTTACTATCCAAATTGTGCGTGAACAGGATGTTTTATGGGGGTTGGAGGGACAAACTCAGCAGGTTTTGGTCGGGCTGCTAGCCTCAACTGAGCATTTAACGGTAGGTAAAATAGAGCTTTTGCCCGGCCAAAAAAGTGATGTCCAGCTTCATCACGGCGATGAGAGTTTGTATCTGTTAGACGGTCAGCTTAATGTACGTACCCCGGAGAACGACGGCCAGCGCTGGTTTGAACTTAAACCCGGCGATGGTTTCTACATTCCCCAGGGTGTGCCGCACCAATATTACAATATCTCCGGCCAGCCGGTCAGTTTTCTTTTTGGCGTTGCGCCGAGTTATTCGGCTCAAGGAAACTCATAGGCGCCGAAGAAACTCAAGTTCTATGAGTTCCTTTAGTTCCGACGATACTTCA
Organism: Anaerolineae bacterium; assembly: GCA_023151115.1. Next base: position 192,771 of record JAKLJP010000011.1, on the reverse strand, counting down.
GTGATATGTGTTCAAACTCTAATCCCAATTTATCCATTTACGCCATCGGCCTTGATGTGGGCGGAACCAAAATTGCCGGGGGGGTGGTGGAATTTCCGGCGGGACGCATCCTGGTCAAACAGACGATTCCCACCCACCCCCAACGAGGAGGCGAGGCTGTACTGGGCGATGCGCTCAATCTGGCCGGCGCGCTGCTAACCCAAGCGGCACAGCTGGGACCGGCTGTCTCCGGTATTGGTTTGGGTATATGCGAGCTGGTAGATTTGCAGGGCAATATCACCAGCGGCCATACCGTCGCCTGGCGTGGTCTGCCCATCCGCGAGGCTTTGGCCCGGCTGGCCCCGGCGGTGGTTGAGTCGGATGTGCGGGCGCACGCGCTGGCCGAAGCCCTGTTTGGGGCAGGGCAAGATTTCAAGTCATTTGTCTATATCACTGTTGGCACGGGTATTAGCTCCTGCCTGGTTTTGGAGGGTCGCCCCTATCCGGGGGCGCGGGGCAATGCCTTGATCCTGGCTTCCAGCCCGCTGACCACCCTTTGCCCTGTTTGTGGAGCGGTCACGGAGCAGATACTGGAAGAGTATGCCTCCGGTCCGGCGCTGGCAGCCCGCTATCAGCGGGGAGCTACTACAGGACAGGCCGTGTTAGCTGCTGTGGCGGCCGGCGACCCGAAAGCTATTGAAATAGTGCGCACGGCGGGCGAGGCGCTGGGCAACAGCGTCGGTTGGCTGATCAATGCGCTTGACCCCGAAGCAGTGATTGTAGGGGGTGGCCTGGGGCTGGCCGGCGGCTTGTATTGGGACAGCTTTATTGCCTCAACCCGCGCCCACATCTGGAGTGATGCCACCCGCGACCTGCCCATCCTGCCGGCGGCGCTTGGCCATGAAGCAGGGGTGATTGGGGCGGCGGCCACCCTCAACCTGAGTCTTCCTGTAAGGGAAAGGGGGTGATGTTATTTTTGTTAAGGAGTGATGTTACTTTTAGGCGACAGGGTTTTTACATTAAATCAGTCTTCATCAAACCAGGAGGATAAAAGATATGTCCGATGCAACTTTTACACTCACTGACGACCAGATTGCTTTCTTTCAGCGGGAAGGGTATTTGACCATTCCGGCGATTACTACGGCGGAAGAGGTGGCGCAGCTACGCGGCGTTTATGATCATCTTTTTGCCATCAAAGCGGGGCGTGAGGAAGGAAATCATCTTGATCTTAGCAGTACTGATGAAGATGATCAGACCCCGGCGCTGCCCCAGATCCTCAATCCGGCCAAATATGCGCCCGAACTTCTCAACACGGTCTTCCGCGCCAATGCCCTTATCATTGCCCGCCAATTATTAGGGCCGGAAGCTGATTTTGGGGGTGAACACGCCATTATGAAACCGGCCCATACCGGCGTAGAAACACCCTGGCACCAGGACGAGGCTTATTGGGCGCCGGAGTTGGAGCACAACGCGTTGAGCATCTGGATTCCCTTGCAGGAGGCCACTCTGGAAAATGGCTGCATGCAATTTATACCGGGCAGCCATAGTGAGGAAGTATTACCCCACCACAGTATCGGTAACGATCCGCGGGTCGTTGGGTTGGAGGTGGATGGCGCAGAGGCGTTGGTCGCTAAGGCCGTGGCCTGCCCTATCCCGGCAGGCGGGGCAACGGTTCATCATTGCCGCACCCTGCATTATACAGGCCCCAATCGTTCAAACAGCCCGCGACGAGCTTATATTTTGGGTTTTGGTACACCTGCCAGGCCCCGCGCTGTTTCGCGCAACTTTTATTGGCTGGCCCAACAACAAACCAAATGGCAGGAGCGAGTTGAGGCAGCCCAAAAAGTTGGTTGATGGATGGCGATTGTGCCCAAATTGGCTTCGGCTACAACGGCGTAATGTCAGATTAACCTTACTATGCAAAGGAGCAAAAGATGAGTGTGAATCGCAAATTCTATCCCGCTAAAACCTTAAGCCGGCGAGAATTTTTAAGATTTGCCGGGTTGACCGGAGCGGCGGCCTATTTAACCGCTTGTGGTCAGACGACGCCGGCTCAAGAGGGGGGGCAGGCGAGTCCCATCGCCGCAGCACAAGCCACCCCGGCTGAAGCGGCGGCGTCCGCCGAAAAAGTGACGGTCTCTTTTTGGACTCCCGGCGGCTCGGACGTGTTCTGCCAGGGGTTTAACACGATTGCCCAGAACTTTGAGAAAGTGGAACCGGGTCTGGATATTAGCGAGGTTCAATGTTATTCGGGGGATGAAGCCTACAACGAGGTTCTGCTGGCGAATATCGCGGCTGGCAACCCGCCCGACTCAACCATTCTTTGGACCTCGCCGGTTGCGTTTGCTGCCCGCAACGCCCTGGAACCGCTTGATGAGTTGATGGCCGGTTCCAAATACTCGCAGTTAGAAAATTGGCCGGCCGGCGTGCTGGCAAGCTGCCAATTCAAAGGTCAGACTTATGGCTTGCCGGCGACAGCAGGAACATTTGGCATCTTTTACAATCAAGAGATGTTCGAGGCCAGGGGGATCTCTACCAATCGTGAAGATTTTCCAAAGACGTGGGATGAACTACGTAAATTATCAAAAGAGTTTACCCAATGGAACGGCGACAAGTTAGAAAGCGCGGGTTTTATCCCCTGGACTAACCCCGGCGATGTTTTTGGCATGGCGGTTGAAATTGCCATCTGGTCAGCCTTGAATGGCTCACAACTCTTTGACGCCACGAATCTCAAATATACGATTGACTCTGAGCAAAATATCGAGATGATGGCTTATGCCCTGGAATGGCTGGAAGAGGAGTATCAAGGCGACCTGGTTAAGATTAGGGCATCTGGGAACTGGGGGGGCTACGTCAACGATCAGGGCCAGCCCTCAGCTTTCCATGAGGGCAAATTGGCGATGGTCGTGCAGGGTTTCTGGTATACCGGAGATTTTTACACCGCAGAGGCCAAATTTGAAGAGTGGAATGTTGCCCCCTTCCCTGTTGGCCCACAGGGCAGCCAATCGGTTACCGGCTACTGGCCCAACTGGTTGGTAATCCCTAAAGGTTCAAAACACGTCGCAGAAGCTTTCAAGTATCTGGACTATATGGCTGGTGAGGGGATTAAAGTTTGGTTCGCCAATATCCCCGACTTGCCGGCTAACAAGAAAGTCCCTCCCGATCTAATCCCCGCCGTTGTCATCGAAAAGCGCGGCCAAGAGTTTGCCGAGGAGGTAACAGCCTTCTTTCGCCGCCAACTCGATGTAGCTACCCCTATGTGGACTTCGCCGATACAAGATTTCGCCAATGATCAAATTGGGCGCACGGTTGAGCAGATTCTAAGTAAAACCGCTTCGCCCCAAGAGGCATTGGCCGAGGCCCAAAAGGTTTGCCAGGCTGAACTCAACAAAGTGCTGGCGGGTTAAGCGGCGTTTTGAGCAACCTATCAGCTCTGTTCTGCCAGGCATTTCAGGGTGTATGGAAGGGGGATACGAAATGTCTATTTGGCTAAATTCGTGGACACAGATGGGGGAGATACGGCGACGCGAGGCGCGGGCCGGTTTTCTCTTCATCCTACCCTGGCTTTTAAGTCTGCTCATTTTTACCGTCTATCCTCTGCTGGCCACCATCTATCTGTCTTTTACGGATTATTCGATTGTGGAGTCGCCCAAGTGGGCCGGCTTGAACAACTACTCTGAGATGTTCACGGTAGACCCGTCTTTCTGGCTGTCGGTGTACAACAGCGCGTATTACGCGCTGTTCTCAGTCCCGGTGGGCCTGGTAGCCTCCCTGGCGGTAGCCCTGGTGCTAAATTTGCGCGCCGCCGGCATCGGCCTTTATCGCACCCTGTTCTATCTCCCTGCGGTGGTGCCCCCCATTGTCAGCACCCTGGTCTTCTTCATCATGTTTGATCCGCAATCGGGGCCAATCAACAACCTGTTACGGATGGTTGGGCTGCCAGGGCCATCCTGGTTTGCCGACCCGGTCTGGGCTAAACCCGGGCTGGTTTTATTGAGTCTGTGGGGCATCGGGGTCAGTACCATGATCTTTCTGGCCGGTTTACAGGATATTCCGCAAACCTTATTAGAAGCCGCCGAGATTGATGGGGCCGGACCGTGGCAAAAATTCCGGCACATCACCCTACCTCTGCTCACCCCCGTGATCTTGTTCAATCTGGTCATGGGGGTGATTTATTCCTTTCAAGTTTTCACCCAGGCGTTGGTGATTGGCGGCACCACCGGCAAGCCGGTTGAGTCGACCCTGATGTTCATGGTGCTGATCTACCGCAGCGCCTTTCGCTATTTCAAAATGGGGTATGCCTCGGCGCTGGCGATGGTTCTATTTGTTGTCATCCTGGCGCTCACCCTGCTTATCTTCCGCACGGCCCGGGTGTGGGTCTTCTACGAGAGCGACGACCAGGCCGTTTGAAGTTATGAAGGACGAGGAGCTAGAGCTTATGGCCCAGTTAACTGAAATAACTCGCCCAGGCGCCAGTCTAAAGACGGCTCAAATCGGACAACCGCTGCTCTATAAGCAGTTGATTTCCTTTGCCCGCCACACGATTCTGAGTGTAGTCGCTGTCGCCTTTATGGCCCCTTTCTTTTGGCTGGTCATTTCGGCGCTCAAACCCAATGAGATAGTTTTTTCAGATCCGATCCAATGGTGGCCCAATCCAACCCGGTGGCAAAACTTCATAGAGGCGGCCAATTATCCCGGCTTTCCCTTCCTATGGTTTATGTGGAATAGTATATTCTATGCCGGCGCGGTGACCGTCGGTACCGTCATCTCCTGTTCTGCCGTTGGTTACGGTTTTGCCCGCTTGCGCTTTCCGGGGCGTGACCTGCTTTTTCTGCTGACCATCTCCACCCTGATGATCCCTTCCATTGTTACGTTTATCCCCATCTTTCTGTTATTCAAAACTCTGGGCCTGTTAGGCTCGTATGCGCCGTTGATTCTGCCCAGCTTTTTCGGCAACGCCTTCTTTATCTTTATGATGCGCCAGTTCTTTCTGGGGCTGCCGGCCGAGCTGACCGATGCGGCCCGTGTAGACGGGGCCAGTGAGTTTCGTATCTTCTGGCAGATTATGCTGCCGTTGGTACGCCCGGCGTTGATTGTTATGGCTGTCTTTACTTTTTTGTGGACCTGGCACGAATTTTTTACCCCGCTGGTTTATTTGTCGGATCAGAGCCAATACCCTCTCTCCCTGGGTTTGTTTGCCTTTCGCAGCCAGCGTACCACCGAGTGGGGCTTATTGATGGCCGGGGCTACCCTGACTACCCTGCCGCTCATTATTCTATTCTTATTTGCCCAACGCTATTTTCTGGAAGGAATCAAGTTTACAGGCATCAAAGGGTAAATTAGATCGTCCATCCGGCTCAGCGAGAGCGCCGCTTCGTCAGCGTTGTCGGCCAGCCGACCGGCATCTACCGCCGCTGCCGCGATCTCGTCGGCCACCTGGCCGGTGTTGCGCCCAAACCGGCAAAGCCGTAGGCCGTTTGAACGTTCAACGTTTGCGAAGCGCGTTCAACGAGTCCCCCAAACGGGTCGAAGCGTTGGGTGAGCAGCAGTTGGCCGATGGGGTCGGGAATCCCCTAACCCCGTCAAGAATTATGGTTGGCAAATACGTTGGTGATAAAGGGCCAGCAACCGCTCCGAGTCCACACCCAGGCAAACATTCACGGCCGGTTGGCCAGTCCAGGGGTTAGAATCTCGCCAGTGCTGAAAGCGATCCAGCAGGGTTTGTCCGGTAGCGATGCCTTCGGTCACCACGCGCAGCGGGCCGCGTACAGTAGTAAACAAAGTGGGGTCCAGCACATAGGCGATAGCCGAAGGATCGTGGGTGTGCATCCCGGCCAGGCCATGCGTCTCGTAATGAAAATCTCGATAGAACCGGCTGATGGCATAAATGAATTGAGCCGCAGGTGAACCGGAGGCGTTGAGCGCCGCCATGTAAGCGTCGCTCATGATCGTTTGCAGGGTCACATCCAGGCCAACCAGCGTCACCGGCCAGTTGGCGGTGAAGACTCTGTCGGCGGCATGAGGGTCGTTGATGATGTTGGCCTCGGCGGCGGGGTTGACATTGCCGTTGACCGTCACCGCCCCGCCCATGACGACTACCTCGGCCACATTTTCGGTCAAGCGGGGCTCCAGGGCCAGGGCCAAAGCCAGGTTGGTCAGCGGGCCGATGGGGACCAGGGTAATTTCGCCCGGCTGGGCCATGACCGTTTCCACAATAAACTGCGCCGCCGGTTTAGCAATGGCCTGGCCTTGCGGCGGCGGCAAATTGATGTTGCCCAGCCCATCACGCCCATGCACAAAATCGGCCACCGATTCCAGCGGCGCAATCAGCGGCGCTTCGGCCCCGTGCGCCACCGGGATGTCGGGCCGCCCGGCAAATTCCAGCAGGCGCAGCGCATTTTGGGTGGCTAAAGGGGTGTACACATTGCCAAAGATGGTGGTCAACCCCACCAGTTCAATTTCCGGCGATTTGAGCGCCAGCAGAATGGCCATGGCGTCGTCCACGCCGGGGTCGGTATCAATGATGATTTTTTTAGGCATGAGTGGGTTTTGCTTTGTTACTACTCAGGCTCATGTCATTTCGAGCGACGAAGGAGCGAGAAATCCCCGGGGCGCAACACGTAAAAGTAAGGTCGTAGAGGATTTCTCCCTGCGGTCGAAATGACATGGCTGAGCAGTTACCATTTTTCTGTGTAATCCGTGAAATCTGTGGTTAGTTTTTGGAGATAACCCTTCAACTTCTCAGGGCCAGGGCGATTTGGGCGGCCAGCTGGGCATTGTTAAGCAGCAGGGCGATATTGGCCGTTTTGCTGCGCGCTCCGGAGAGATCGCTGACCCGTTGCAGCAGATAGGGTGTGACGGCTTTGCCGGTAATGTGCCGAGCGGCGGCGTCTTGCAGGGCTTCTTCAATCACTTCCTGAGCTTCGGCGGCGGGCCATTCTGCTTCCACCGGGATGGGCTGGGCAATCAGCGTCCCGGCGTTCAAGCCCAATTGATCGTGGGCCTTGATGATGGCGGCAATCTCCTGCGGCGTTTCGACGCGCAGTTCAAGCGGCAAACCGCTGCTGCGGGAATAAAAGGCCGGAAATTCGCCGGTTTGGTAGCCGATAACCGGCACACCCTGCGTTTCGAGCACCTCCAGGGTCAGGGGCAGATCGAGAATGGCCTTGGCTCCGGCGCAGACCACCGCCACCGGAGTGCGGCCCAATTCTAACAGATCCGCCGACTCGTCGAAGGGCTGGCCGCGATGCACCCCGCCAATGCCGCCGGTGGCAAAAACGCGAATCCCGGCCCAGTGCGCAACCATCATCGTTCCGGCTACGGTCGTGGCCCCATCCTCGCGGCGGGCGACCACCCAGGAGAAATCCCGGCGCGAGCATTTGCGCACGTTTTTGGCCGACCCCAGGTAGAGCAACTGCTCCGGGGTCAAGCCGACCGTAATTTCTCCGCCCAAAATAGCAATGGTCGCCGGAACGGCGCCCTGCTCCCGCACCGCCGCTTCGATGGCCTGAGCCACCTCGATGTTTTCCGGGGAAGGCAGGCCGTGGGTAATGACGGTCGACTCAAGGGCCACGACGGCCCGGCCTTGTTCCAGGGCGGTTTTTACTTCCGGTTGAAAATTTAATTGAGGAGGCATGTCAGCAACACTTTCAAATTTTAGAAATCTAATGAGGCCAGAAAATCTCACGCAAAGTCGCCAAGAACGCCAAGAAAATTTTTCCCAAAAACTTTGCGTCTTTGCGCCTTTGCGAGAGAACCCTTTTTGGCTCTGGCTTATCCAGGTTAGGGATTATAAACCTGAATCCGTTTGCCAGGCACTCGCTGGGATAGGCGCGCCATACTCCGGTTGACCTGGCGAATGATTTCGGCTTTATCCAGGGTTAAAATTTGGCGGTCGCGCATGATAATTTGACCGTTGATAATGACCGTTTGGACATCGCTGGCGCGGGTGTTGTAAACCAGGCTGGCGGTCAAGCTGTGCAGCGGTTGGTGGTGCGCCCCACTCAAATCTACCAGAATCACATCGGCCAGGTAGCCGGGAGAAAGTTGGCCGACTTTATCGGCCAGCCCCACCACCGCGGCGCTGTCGCGGGTGGCCATCTGCAAGGCCTGGCGAATGGTCATCACTTCCGGGTTGCGGGCTTCGTGTTTTTGCAGCATCGCCATCAGGCGCAAACTCTCAAAAATATCGAGGGTGTTATTGCTGACTGCGCCATCGGTGGCCAGCCCTACCGAAATGCCAGCCTCCTGCAAAGCCAGGATGGGAGTCAAGCCCATGCCCAATTTGAGGTAAGTTTTCGGCGCGTGAGCTATTCCCACCGGCCCGGCGGCTTGCCGGAGCAGCTCAATATCCTCCGGCAAAATGCCGCAGCCGTGCGCAATGATGACCGGAACATTCAAGACGCCCGTTTCGGCCAGCACCCGGATCGGGGTGATACCCCGCTTTTGCAAACTGGCCTGGGTCTGGCCCATCTCCTCGGCAGCGTGGATATGAATCCCCACCCCCAGCCGTTGGGCGTGGGCCACTGTTGCCCGCAAAAAATCGTCATCACAAGTGTAGGGGGCGTGAGGGGCCATCCAGGTGGTGATGCGGCCCTCGGCCTGGCCCTGCCAGCGTTCCACAAAAGCGGCGGTTTCGGCCAGGGCAGTGTAGCCCCGGTCGCCAAAAACGGCCCAGCCCAGGGCGGCCCGTGTGCCGGCCTGTTCAACCGCGCGGGCCGCCTGGTCCATAAAAAAGTAGTGATCGGCCACGGTGGTCACCCCACCCTCGATCATCTCGACCAGCCCCAGCAGCATGCCCCAATAAACATCCTCTTCGATCAGGTTGCTTTCCAGGGGCCACATAAATTCGTTAAACCAGCGCTCGATGGCTACATCTTCGGCCAGGCCGCGAAAGATGACCATCGGCACGTGGGCGTGGGTGTTGATCAGGCCGGGCATAGCCAGCATCTCCCGGCCCTCCAGCAATTCGTGAGCCTGACCTATATCCACTTGACCCGTCGGCAGGATGGCGGCGATTTTGCCGGCGTCAATCAGCAGGTCGCAGTTGCGTTGGATGTCGCCGCTAGAGGTCAAAATATGGCAGTTGTGGATGATGAGATCGTACATAACCTACTCGTTGTAATTATCCAGCAGGATTTTGAGTGAATGTTCATCTACCTGTTTAACGGCCTGAACGTTGCGCTGGGCAATTTCGTAAAGGCCGGCGGCTATTTGCTCAAAATTGTAGGCCGGGTTGGCTCGATTGAGCGTTTCAATATGCTCCAGGGGAATAGCCTCGACTCCGTGCCAGGCCCCGGCAATGGCGCAGGCCATCGCCCCGACGGTATTGGCGTTGCCGGAGAGAGCGGCGGCAAAGATGGCCGTTTGCACGGGGTGGCCGTCGGCCATAGCCAGCACCCCAAAGGCGCAGGGCACGCTGTCGGCGGCGGCCTGGGTGACGCCGATCAAATCATATAGATTTTGCAAACGGTCTCGCTCCGAAAAACGGCTGTCGGTAGCCAACTGCACCGCGTAATCTATTTTGCGGCCCACCGACGCACCCCACCAGATGACCCCATGCTCCCGGCCCACCTCGGCGGCGTGCATAGCGACATTGACAATCTCCTCCAGGGTTGTTTCCGGGACCAGGGCCTGGGCTACTGCCGCCGCCACCGCGCAAGCGCCCGACAAAGCCACATCGGTGAAGTGGGTGGGGGTGCAAGCGATGACGGCATCGGCCACTGCTGTCTCAGGATCGCCGGGATGAATCAGGCCAATGGGACTGACCCGCTTGGCCCCGCCGTCGGTATAGCCGCGTGTCCCGGTCAAACGGGGGTCGCTGCCGGATTTGAGCGCCGCCAGCGCCTGGTGGGTATTGTGACTGATGTAGGCTACATCCTCTCCCTGGACACGTTCATACCAGGCGAGCAAGGCCCTGGCCGCTTCTTCAACAGTTATCTGGCCGCCGGCAATAATCGCCTCAGCCAGGGCCAGTGCCTGCTGAGTATCATCGGTAAATTGGCCGGCTCGAAAACCGGCATGCAGCGGGTGATCAGGCGAGGCCGGCCAAAAGCGATCAAGCCAGCCATTGTAGTAGGCCCAGGTTTGCTCCGGGTGAAAGTGAGCCGGCATGGCCCAAGCGTCGCCGAGAGCCTGGCCATATATTCCGCCCAGAATGTGTGAATAAAGGTCTGTCGTCACTTGCATGTCAGTGTACCGCAAGGTACAGCAGATGAGCAGATTTCTTGCTCAACGCATCTAATCGAATGAAGCTTAGGAAGGTTAGGAATGGCCTAGGTGCAATACATTTCAAATAAGGCCGTAGCATAGGGCCTTGTGCCCGCCCGCAAGGGGCTAAACTCATAGACAAATCACTTAAAAGTCATACTCAGTAGATCCAATTTTTCACCGTAGCTGGCGCATCCTTATGCGTCAGCGGGCGGCATAGGGATGCCATCCTACGGGAAATTTGGATCCACTGATACTATCATTGTAGCAGCGACGGCTCCCACGCCGTCGCTTGGCCGGGCGTGGGAGCCCGGCCCGCTAAAAGATTGTACGATGTTTATCTGCTTTGTCTATAAGTTATTTGAATAGTATTGGGCCTGGGTGCGCTTTTAGAAACGCTTCAAATTCGGCCCGGCCGGGCATCGAGGGCTGCGCCCCCAGTTTGGTGGCCGAGAGCGCACCGGCGGCTGCGCCCCAACGGATTGTCTCCGGCAAATCACAGCCCTCCACCAAAGCGGTAGCCAGCCCCCCGTTAAAAGCATCTCCGGCAGCGACCGTATCCACAGCCTGAACTTCAAAGGCAGGCACAAAGCTAGCTTCACGCTCAGCCTGGGCGTACAAAACACCCAAAGCTCCCATTTTAATAATAGCCGTTTTGACCCCTAAATTGAGCAACTTCTCGGCTGCCCTGGCCGCATCGGCGGGGGTTTTCACAGTCATGCCGGCCAATTGACCGGCTTCAACTTCATTGGGAGTAATAATATCTACCAGCGCAAATAACTCGGCCGGCAATTCCTGGGCCGGCGCGGGGTCGAGAACAACGGTGAGACCGTGCTGGTGGGCCAACCGGGCCGCAGCGACAACCGCCGGCAGCGGTACTTCGAGCTGAAGCAGTAACACTTTGGCTCCGATCAGGCCGGATTCGAGCCGGCCCAGGTCATCATCGCCCACGTTGCCGTTTGCGCCGGGCACGATGATGATGGTGTTTTGGGCCTGGTCATCTACGGCGATCACCGCCACGCCGGAGCTGACCGCTGGGTCTGTGAAAACTGAAGAAACATCTGCCCCGGCAGCAGTCAAATTCTGGCGTAGTTCCTGGCCAAAAGCATCGCCGCCAACCCGGCCCACCATTTTGGTCGGTGCGCCCAGCCGGGCTGCAGCTACGGCCTGGTTGGCCCCTTTGCCGCCAGGGGCCGTAAAAAATTCGTGACCGGTAATGGTTTCCGCAGGAGCCGGTAAGCGCGGGGTACGGACCACCAAATCCATATTGATGCTGCCAAAAACGACAACGGTCATGCGTTGACTCCTTAAAGTAAGGCGCTCATTATAGTCTAATCAAGGGGAGTGTCAAAGAAATATCAAGGTTAATGGATTGAAACCATATCTTCCTGTTTTCACAAATAAAAAAGTCCGCACTTTAAGCTTGCGGACTCTTTTAATCAAGACCTGTCAGGTCTAAACTATGCTTCCATTTGCATGAAATGCTTGGCGTTGCTCCAAATGACCTTGGGCGTGATTTTGATGGGATGGACCCGGTGGGTGATGGCCCAGCCTTTCCACAGTTTGTGAATCCACCAAAAGAGGGTATCGGTGAACTTGTTGTGCGGCGCTTTTATAACCAAGCGAATGAACGGCTCCAGCCAGGGAAACTCAACGCCCAGGGCAAACCAGCGTTGCAAGTTTTCCATCTGCGTCTTCTCTTTGTCATCACGCACCAAAATCGAGCTGTCCCAGGCGATGGCTCCAATATCGTCAAAGCTACCGGCCATGTGGCCGTTCTTTTTGGTAAATTCGCCCAACTCGGTAGCGGGATAGGGCTGGAACAGAAAGGCATGGGCGTATTTAACTTTGGCCTCGGCGTTGAGCCGCATGGTATCAAAGTCGTCGTCCAGGGTGCCGGTGGGCAAGGCCAGAATATTGGTGGCAGTCAGATTGATGCCGGCCTCGTGCAGCATGCGGCCCGATTCGATGATGGTTTCGCGGGACATCTTGCGCTTGAGCAAATCGTTGCGCAGGCGGTCGTTGCCGGCCTCGATGCCCATGCTGACGGTATTGGCTCCGGCCTTTTTCAGCAAGGCTACTTTTTCCGGGGTAATCAGGTTAGAGCGCACATTGCAGAAGAAGGGCAAGCCGACCTCTTTGGGAAACTTTTCGGCAAACTCTTCCAGCCAATCTACGTAAATGATAAACAAGTCGTCCAGAAAAACAACCTGCTCCAGGGGGTAGCGGTCCCGCACCCAGTTAACTTCCTCGATAACCGACTCGACGCTGCGCTGGTAGCCGCGTTTTTCACGGGTATAAATTTCGTACCAGGCGTGGTTGAAACAGTAGGTACAGTTGTAGGGACAGCCCCGGCTGGCCATAAAGTGTTTGATGGGACTGGTACGGGTGGGAGCGTGCTTGCTGTAAACCAGTTCCCGGTCGGGCATAGGCAAATCACCCAATTTACGGATGAGCGGGCGCACCGGGTTTTTGACCACTTCGCCCTCGACCTTGAACCACCAGTTGGGAATATCGGGGTGAAAACCGCCGTTGCCCAGGGCATTGGCTAAATCTACTAATGGCCCCTCACCTTCACCCACGCAAACGCCGTCTACGCCGTCTTCGTGAATCATATCCGGGAAAAAGGTGGGGTGCGGCCCGCCAAAAACCGACATGACCTGTTTTTGGCCCAACCCTTCTTTGATACGGCGATTGACTTTGAAATAGTAATGCTGCGAGCCGGTCATCATGCTGTAGCCGACGATATCCGGCTGGAACTCTTTAGCCAGTTGAACCGGGTCTTCCTGGGCGCAAATCGCCAGGGCGACTTCATGCCCCGCCTGCTTTAGCACCGCCGACATAGACATAATGCCCTGCGGCTCGTAATCAATTTGTTTTTCTACCCACAAAACTCGCGTCACGGACAATCTCCTCCTTTAAGGGGGATTTGTAGCTGAACCCTGTCTACTCGTTTCTACTCGTTCCCAGTTCGGGAACGAGTAGAGTTGATCCAGTCTAAGCAGGCTGATTATAGGGGAGGGGAATTTTTTTGTCAATTTTATAATTTTTTTACTAATTATTATATTTATTACAGGTCAACAGTAGTAGCGTCAAGGAACTAAAGGAACTGAGGGAACTAACGGGATTAAGTTCCCTTAGTTCCCTCAGTTCCTTAAATTTTACAATTACTCTTGTCTCAGTTTGGGCTACTTCGTCCAACTGATTCGTTCTTCGGCCCAGCCGCGGCTGGCGAACGTATCGGTGCCCACTTGCCCATCGGGCGAGCCTTCCATGGTAAAAAGCTGGCGCTGGCCGCTGCCGTCGGGGGTCATAGCCCACACCGCCCAGGGGCCGCCGCGATTGCTGACAAAGGCAATGGCGTTACCGTCGGGCGACCATGTGGGCAGGCCGTCTTCGGCGGGGTCGTTGGTCAAACGCTGCAAGCCGCTGCCATCGGCGTTAACAATGTAAATCTCCCAGTTGCCCTCACGCCGCGACATGAAGACAATTTGTTCCCCATCGGGCGAGAGCGCCGGAGCCGTATCTTCGTCCACATTGGTCACGGTTTGCAAGTCCTCCATCTTGCTGGTGGCCGTGCGAAGACCGTAAGCGGTGGTACCCCAGCCTTTAAAAACCAGCTTGCCCTGGGCATTAACCGCCGGATATTCGCCTTCGCCGATAAGCGTCGCCTCGGCCAATTCGGTCGAACCGTTGGCTCTGAACAGTTGCGATTGGCGGCCGCCGGAACGACGGCTTAAGTAGATGATATCCTCGCCATCGGCCATCCAGGTGGGCAGTTGGTCTTCGATAAAATTGGAAATCAGGACGCCGTTGGCCCCGGAAACATCCATCGTCACCAGGCCCCGCGAATCCCCTTTCCAGGAGTGAAATGCAATCCGCGAACCGTCAGGGCTAAAGGCCGGCTGGCTGGCCCCGGCCCGGAAAAACTTGGTCCCCGAGCCGTCGGCCTGGCCCATGTAAAGATCGTAATCATTGCCGTTAAAAACGGCATAAGCAATCGTGCCCACCAGGGCCGACTTGGGCACTACCTGCGGCGCGGGAATCACCGGTGGGCGGGTGGCGGTTGGCGTCGGTTCGAGGGTGGGGGTGGCGGCACTGGCCGCAGCAGCCGCCACCGCTTCTTCCGTCTCTTCGGCTATCGGCGTACCCAAAGCCAGGGCTAACTCATCACCGGCGTGAATCGTCCCCAGGCCCAAAACAATGGGGGCAAGGTCATCCGGTTCAAACACTAACTCAAAATCATAGGTTTCAGGTTTAACTTCAAAAATCAAACTTTCGGGGACGCTGCCGCCCGGAGTTAAATTCAAATTGTTAAAGCGGTCAATCGCACCTAGCCGCCTGAGGCCCTCTTCGCTGGTGGTTCCGCCTGCTTCGGGCAGGGTGGTTTTGCCATCACGGGTACGCACCGAGAAGTCATCGGTGGAGATAACAAACGGCGCGTTGCCCACATTTTGCACCCGCACTTTAACCATTAACAGGGCTTCGTCGGTGCTGGGCAAAGCGCCCAGGAGAATCGGCTGGACTTGCGCCGAGACGACTTCAACCACCGGGATAGCCAACTGGGGGCCGCTGGGCGTAGGCGTATTGGTCGGGCCGCCGCTGGGCGTTTGCAAAGCCAGGTTATTATCGGCAGTTTGGGTTACAACCGGCTGCCCCTCGACGATGGTATTGCCATCAGCTACCTGCTGACCACCCCGGTCAGAAAAGAACAGAAAAGCGCCAATGGCCAGCAACAGTAACAAGGCTACCGCCAGACCAATCATCCAGGGGGCGATGGTCGGGCGTTGTGAGGGCGCCGCCACAGGTGGGGGGGGCACAGCCACAGCAGCGGGAGCGGCGCTGGCCGCAGCCGCCGCCTGTTTTTGGGCCGGACTCATCGCGACGGTAGATTGGGCCGAGGCCGCCTTTTCCCAAAACAGGCGGGTTTCCGCCATCTGGACCATCTGCCCGGCGGCCAGGTCGGTCCATGTTTCCGGTTCCAGGCGGGTGGTTCCAATAAGCGTGCCGTTGGCGCTGTGCAGGTCTTTAATTTCGATGCCGGTGGCGGTGCGCCGCATTTCGGCATGGTAGCGCGAGGCGCGCGGGTCCAACAGCACCACCTCGTTGTCCAGTTCGCGGCCTATCCGTAAAGCAACTCCTTCATCAGCCGGAATGGTAAACTTGTCGGATTGGCCGGTGGGATGGCGTACTACCACGTGGTCTAAAAAGTGGTCATCCTCATGCTGCTTTTCAAACTCTTCGGACATTCTCGTTCCTTCCTTCAGGATATGAAATTCAGACGGCGCGTCGAGCAAATCAGCGGTCGGGTTTGCTCCTTATACTCGCCAAACCTTAAAAACCTTGAGTCTCCGAACTCGTTCCCAGGGGAGACTCCGGTAATAAGGCTTAATAGGGCAATGGTAAGGGATTTTTCAAAATGAAGCAAGTTGTTTGAGCGAAGATTTTAAGCAAGTTTATGAGGTGACAACCGTTGAAACCACTTTGGCCAGGGTCGGCGCGTGCAAAACCATGTTGGCGTAAGAGGCATTGGCCATGGGGCATTGGCACTCGCCCTGGGCGATGCTGTGGCGCAGTTGCGCCATCGCCTGGCCGCGCCAGATGGGGCGCAAATCATAATTGTGGTCGCGCAAATTGCCGACATTTTCTGCCCGGATGCAGCAGCTCCAGACATCGCCGTTGGGGGCAAGCTGGCAACTGGCCCAGCCGGCATAGCAGGGGATAACCTGCCGTTCTTCATAGAGGATACGCTTGGCCAATTGATAATACTCGGCCCGGAAAGCCTGGGTAATTTTAGCAAACCCTTTGACCGGGCGCTGTGTAGCCTTCTGGCTCAGGAAATCGGCGATGGGACCATATTTTTCGGCCAGGGGGGTAATTTCCCAATCAATCGTATCCAACTCGACCCGTTCTTCGGCAATTTCGGTGATGTAACTATCCGGCTCTAAAAATTCCAGCCCGGCGTAAATTTCAAAAAAGCGGTCAATGTTGTAATTGGAGATGACGGTGTGGTTGGTCAACACCAGGTTTTTGTGCTGTTTTTGCAGCGCCTTGAGTTCGGCCCAGGTTTTCATCGCTTTGGCCCAGTTGCCCGGCACCATCCGAATTTCGTCGTGGAGCTCGCCCACCTCATCCAGCGAGAGATTGATGCCAATGTTGGCTTTCGGTGCCCCGGCGCACAGGCGGTCTACCTGGCTGATAATCTGTTTGGTCAGGATGCCATTGGTCGGAATCGTAATCACCGCCGGGCGGCAGTGCTGGTAGGCCGACAGGGCCATATCGGCCGTATCTTTACGCATAAATGGCTCGCCGCCGGTAAAGGTGAAATAAAGCGGGCCGCGCCCGATATTGGCAAACGTTTTATCCCACTCCTCCAGGGTCATATCGTCGTTGGGCTTGCGCCAGACATCGCAGGTTTTGCACTTGCTGTTGCAGCGATAACTCACACTGACCACGATGGAGAACGGCAGCATCATCGGCCAGCCGAATTTTCGATAGGCCCAGTAGAGAGGAAGTTTAGGCAAAAGATTGAGCATTGGGTAAAAAGTAAAATAGTGAGGGGCAACAATACTTACGCAAATAAATCATCAACCGGCATGGTCCAACCCGGCAAGGCCGGTTCGGCTTCGGCCAGATCACCGCGACGATAGATAGTTGGGGTCTCAGGATTGTCGGCGCGGTAAACTCTGACCACATCGTTGCTCAGCAAATCCACATCCCAAACCACCAAAGTTCCCGCCGCAAAATAATCTCGGCGTTTGTCGGCCATCGCTTGTTCAGCCTGTAGATCGTAATCTCCTTCGCTTCTCACTTCAGCCGCAAAGATGGGCGCTCCCTCAAAAAACTTCATGCCAGGGTCGGGGCCGATGTAAAAAGCTGTATCCGGGCTAAACGAAGTACGATGGGGTAAATTGACATGAAAACCTTTATTATCGCCAACCGCCCGCCCTACTTTGGTACGTTTGCTGTAATTCCGCAAGGATACAAAAATTTCGTCAGCCGCATATCCTGGTTTAGCCCCGGTTGGACTCATCAGCACTAACTCCCCATTGACAAGTTCAGCTTTGCCGTTCTCCGGCACATGATACAAATCTTCTAGCGTGGCTTCACGAGTTTTTGTAATCATCGCAACACCTCGTTCAATAGACATTATATCGCTTTAATTGGGGTGCGTTTTGTAGCCCCGTTTAGAGCGGGATTTCCAGAATTAAAGGATTTTGACCTATCATTCAGATAATCCTGCTCTTTCCGGGTGACATAAATCTAATCGGGATAATGTCTAATAATTATAACACGCCCATCGCTCTGAGTCACACCTGCGGGTTTGGCTGAGCTAAGGTCAAAATCTCGCCCGCGGCTCGCCAACCGCTCTCAATCGCGCCGTGAACGGTAGCCGGATGGCCATTGGTGCAAGTCGCCTCGCCGGCAAAAAAGAGGGCATTGGCGACAGGCGCAGCCAGTTCGGCGCGGGCGTTGCCGGCCCCGACGGGGGTATAGGTGTAACCGCCTCGCGCCCAGGGGTCGCTTGACCAATCTACCAACTGCCCTTTGACAAAAGTTTCTCTGGCTGCTGAACCAAATAAGGCCGTCACTTCGGCCAGACCTTGCTCGACAGCTGCCTCATTTCCCAAAGCGGCCAGCCTGAGGGCTGCCGGGCCGCCGGTATAGCCCATCAACACCGCTCCCTGCTCGCTGTAGATCGGCCACCAGGCCAACACCATGCCGTCGCTGTGCAAAAAAGCAAAGGGCGGCCAAAAAACCTGCTCGAACCACAAGGACAGCTTGGCGACGCTGCCCATGGCTAAAGCGCTAATGGCCTGCTCTTTTTCCGGGGGCAAGGCCGGACAAAACCGGAGCGTACCGGCTTGTAGCACGCCGAGAGGAACCGTCACAATGACCCGCCGCGCCTGAATTGTCTGCCCGTTAGCCAAATGGAGCATCGCGCCCGTCTCGTCCCAATCAATTTGCGTGACTGCGGTATTCAGGCTGACCTCTAACCCTTGCGCCAAAAATGCGGCCAGGGAGTCGTAACCATCATTCACGTGAAAATCATCGCCCCAACCGGCAGTATCCATGCGCCGGTCCAGTCCCAACGCCTGCACGCTCAGCCGGGCAACATCGGCGGCTTCCACATTCGCCAGCCGCTGCAAGGCAAATTGAGCAGCCAAATCACCGGCCGGAGCGAGGCTGGCCATCCATTCGGTGGCGCTTTGCTCAGGCCCATCGTAACCTTCGGTCAGTTCGTATAAATTTTCGGTTCGAGCCGGCACATCGCTGCTAGACGGCAAAAAACGCCCCTGACAGGCAAAACGATAGGCTGCCGCCGAGCCGGCCAGCGCTTCCGGCGGCCACAAAGTTGCGCTCAAACCAGCCTGCTTGATTAAATCCCAGGTGACTGCTTTTTTGCCGTGAATGAACTCCGCCCCAAATTCAACTATGCCGCGAGAGCGATCGGTCCAGACACGTCCGCCCACCCGCTGCCGGGCTTCCAGCACCAAAGCGGGCAGGCCCGCTTGACCCAACCGTTGAGCCGCGGCCAGTCCGGCCATACCCGCGCCAATGATGACAATTTCACCCATAACAGTTGGCATAAATTACCATTCAATCCTGTGACGGTCTCGAAAAAAGCCGCCGTTCGGCCCACCAGCCGGCAGCGTTGCCAGCCAGACAATGGTATCTGCGCCTTCCTCAACCGAGCGAGGCGCATACACCCCGCCCATATCTGTCCGCACCCAGCCGGGGCAAACAGCATTGACCAGAATGTTTCTCCCCTTGACCCGCTGCGCCAGCATCAGGGTCAGCGCGTTGAGCGCGGTTTTCGACATAGCGTAGGCCGGGGTGTCGCTGCCCATGCTGCTCAACTGCCCGCTGCCGGAGGAAACATTGACCACCCGCCCGTAATTTTGCTTGAGCATCAACGGGACAAATTGCTGGCACAGCAGCAGCGGCCCGTAAACATTGGTCTCGATGGTGGTCCGAAAAACCTCCAGCTCAACCTCCAGCACATCGCGCCCTTCATCCAGGTAGAGCGCCGCGTTGTTGACCAGAACATCGGCCCGGCCCAATTCACGGGCGACGAAATCGCGCAGTTGGCTAATGCTCTCTTCAGAAGTTACATCAAGCGGGTGATAAACAATGCTGCCGCCTGCACGCCGAAGCGTCTCAGCCGCAGCCTGGCCTTTGGCCTTATCGCGGCTGGTCAGCACCACCTGATAGCCCTGCTGAGCCAGTTGGCGACACGTTTCAAAACCCAGGCCGCGATTTGCCCCGGTGACAATCGCCACCCGTGAGGTAGATGCCATGCTTGAACCTCAAGCCGGAATAACCGCCACCGCCTCGATCTCGATCAGCAGGTCGGGGTGAGCCAGCCCACCCACCTGAACTGCCGTGCTGGCCGGCGGCTGCGCCGTGTTGATATACTGGTTGCGAATCTCGCGCACGGTGGGTAGTTGCGACATGTCCAGCAGGTAATAATTCAATTTTACCACCTCGCTAAAATCGGCCCCGACAGACGCCAGGGCTGCTCGCAAATTAGCAAACACCTGGTGCGTCTGCGCCGCCAAATCACCCACGCCGACCACTTTGCCCTGCGAGTCGAAGGCAATCTGGCCGGAAATATAAACGGTTTTGCCGCCCATCACCTCGACCACATGAGTGTAGCCAGTAGGCTGAGATACCGTAGGGGGATTAATGAAACGAACGGTTGGGTTTTGAGCAGTCATAGGGAGTCTCCTTAATAGCGCCTAAAATTCAATGTTTGTGTTGCGTCTTACGTCTTGCGTAAGAGTAACGCAAGACGTAAGACGCAAGATGCTCCGGCCTAACTCAGCCGTTTAACCCCCTCCGCCTGCAACTCTGCCAGACATTCGGCGGTGCGCTTTAGCCCGGCGGCGAAGATAGCCGGATTTTGGCCGATGCCCAGCCGGAGGTGATGCTCGAAACCGAAGGCGGAACCGGGGGCCAGCATCACGCTGTACTCCTCGGCCAGCTTGTTAGCCAGCTCCAGCGAAGGAATATCAAGGTTGTAGCGCAGCAGGGCCAGCAAGCCCCCGCGTGGCGGAGTCCAGGAGACAGTATCGGCGTGGCGGGCCATCCAATCGGCGGCGCAGGCCAGGTTTTGGCTGATAATGGCGTGATTGCGTTCAAACACCCGCTCGCGGTGCTTGACGGCCAGGACGGCCAGGGCGTCGTTGAGTTTACCCGGACTCAGCGACACGTAGTCGCGCATGGCCCAGCATTGAGTAATCAGGTCGGCCGGGCCGGCGATCCAGCCGATACGCAGCCCCGGCAGGCCAAACGGCTTGGACAGCGTGCCGACGCTGATCCCGGCCGGTCCCTGGTTAACCATCGGCGGGGCAAAATCATCGCCGCCGGGGATGGTCAGCCAGCGGTAGGCTTCATCGCCCAAAACTTTCGCCCCCACCGACTCGGCCAGGATATAAATGCGCCTAACATCTTCCGTGGAGAGCATAGCTCCGGTGGGGTTGTGGGGGGTATTGATCACAATCAGGCGAGTCTGTCGAGTAACCAGCCGCTCCAGTTCGTCCAGATCGTAACGAAAGCCGTTTTCGGGCCGGAGTTTCCAGAGCGAAACCTCGCAGCCGATGGCGCGGGGCACACTGTAAAGCTGCTGGTAAGCCGGATAGACCGCTACCACGTGGTCGCCGGGGTCGAGCAGAGTATTAAAAAGCAGAAAATTGGCTTCAATGGCCCCGGTGGTAATCAAAATATTCTGCGGGCCGCAGTTATCATAGGTGGCGGCCAGCAGCGAGCGTAGTTCCAGCGAGCCGGGGGCTTCGCTGTAGCCCAGGGGCATTTCCAGCAGCCGTTGCAGGATCTCGTCCCGCTTTTCAGGTGGCTCAAATTGCAGCAGGTCATTGACCGTCAGGGGCAAAATTCCGCTTTCGGCAATATCGTATTTGACGTGCATTTCGTAGGTGGTCATCCATCGTTCGAGGGCAAAGGTTTCAATTTTCAATTCAATTTTCCCTTCTTAAGACGATTTTACCCCGGCCAATAAAGCTAACTCGCGCCACTTCCAGAAGCAGTCCACCTCGCTAAAGCCAATTTGCCGCAACCAGTCGAGCTGAGTCTCAACGCTGATACATTTGTTGGAAGGGTCTTCGTCGGCAGCGGACATGCCCAGGGCGCGATAAAAAGCTTCGTGCAGCGCCGCCGTCGGCGAGGCGATGTGCTCCAGGTTACAAAACAATCCGCCCGATTCAAGCATCTTAAAGATTTCGCGGTACAAGGCAAATTTACGTTCATCACTCAAATGATGGATGGCAAAACCGGAGACAATCACATCAAACAAACCCAGTTCAGGCAGCGGATCATCCAGATTATGTTCGAACACCGAAATGGTTGGATCGCCGGCAAATCGCGCTTGCGCGGCGGCTAACATCGTGGGTGAAAAGTCAAGGGCGACTCCTTGCGCCTGGGGCTTTTCCCGTTTGATCAGCGCCAGCAAACGTCCATCGCCCGCGCCCAAATCCAGAATACGTTTAACCCGCTGAGGCAGCAACTCCAAAATGACCGCTTCGCCCTCGGTCCGATGCGGGATATCGCCCGCTTTGGCCAGATAGGCCAGGGCGTGGCCGGCAGTGGCGTATTCATTCAATTGGGCTGAACTCATCCGGCTACTCCATCAATTCGAGTTAGTTTTATCACTGAAGCTGTTTTTCGAGAATTATAAATTAGACCCAATACATTTCAAATAAGGCCGTAGCACAGGGCCTTGTGCCCGCCCACAAGGGGCTAAACTACGTTATTTGAAAAGTATTGAAATGAGGCCGAAAAATTTCGGCCTCATTTGTGAACAAGTTTACTTGAAAAAGGAGGGGCTAGGCCGCCGTTGCTTCTCTTTCGCCCAGGCCGAGCAGCATATTGGCGGCGGTTTTGAGGTAATAGGGGAAGCGCTGCCAGGTATCTTTGCGGGTGGCGATGCGGGCAATGCGCTTGGGCCGCAGGTAAAAACGGCGGTGGGCCTCGTGCCACTTGCGCTCGACCGTTTCTTTGTCCAGGTCGCCAAAGGCAAAGTGAGCTTTATCGTCCTGGATGGCAATCTGCGACCAATCCATGCTGTCGGAGAAAACATCACCGTGTTTTTTGAGCGTTTCCCACATCTCGGTGCCGGGGAAGGGCGCGGCCATCATAAAGTGGGCCAGGTCCGGGTCGAGTTCCAGCGACAGCCGGATGGTTTTTTCCATGGACTCTTCGGTTTCGCCGGGCATGCCAAAGATGAAGAAACCCATCGTTTGCAGCTTGGCCTCTTTTGACCATTTGAAGGCCTGACGGACCATGTCCACCGTTTGGCCTTTTTTGATCACGTGGCGCAGCATCCAGTCGTCGCCGTTTTCCACGCCAAAGCCGACTCGCTTGCAGCCGGCCTGCTTCATCAGCTTGAACAGTTCGGCGTCGGTATTATTGACCTTCATGCCGTGAATCGTGACCCAGGGGACGTGGTTGAGGTTGGCTTTAATCAGCGCCCGGCACAGCTCTTTGGCCCGGTTTTTGTCCAGGTTCCAGATATCGTCGGTGATGCCGATTTCGGTGGCCCCCAAATCTTTGACCAGCCACTCCCACTCGGCGATAACATTGTCCACGCTGCGGCCCCGCCAGGTGTCGCCGGTGATGGGTTTGGAGCAGTAGGTGCATTTATACGGACAGCCCCGCGAAGTGACAATGGTGAAGGCGCGGGCGTTCATATCCAGCCCATCGGTCAGCGGGTTGAGGTTGGTATAGCGGTCAATCTTGAACATGTGAAAAGCCGGGAAGGGGATGGCGTCAATGTCGTCGGGCAGTGGCCGGTCGAGGTTGTGCTTAATTTTGCCCGCTTTATCGCGCCACGATAGACCGAGGATGTTGCCCCAGCCGGCGGCGGGATCGAAGAGGCGGGGGGTCATTAATTGTGAATTGTGAATTGTGAATTGTGAATTGTGAATTGGTGGTTGGTCATTAACAATTGACAATTGACCGTTGGTTATTGACCATTCTTTTTCCAACGCCCGCATGATCTCAATAATAGTATATTCGCCTTCGCCGCGAACCACCAGGTCAACTTCGGGTCTTTCCATGGATTCGTGCGGCATGAGGGTCAGATGTGGCCCGCCGAGAATAGTCAGCGCGCCATACTTTTTGGCTGTTCTGGCCGCTTCCCAGGCTTGCACAATCAGCGGGGTCGGCGCGGACAGGCAAACGATGTCAAACGGATCGCGGGCCAGCTTTTCATCCAGCGATTCGATATCCGACTCGACCGAGGCATCCCAGATTTCACATTCATACCCGTGCGCCAACAGCGAGCCGGCCAGGTAGCCCAGGCCCATGTGAATATGTTTACGGCTGTTCCAGACCTCGGATTCGGGGCTGGCAAGTAAAACTTTCAATTAATCCTCCCGTTGCTTTTGCCGCGAGCTATCTTGTCGGGCTGAAGGAATTTCTAAATCCCGGCAAATCTTTTCGGCTAATGCATCTGAAATTTCAGTATGTCGCGGCACGGTTGAGGTTCTTCGATTGGTGGGATTCCAATAGACGGAGTGTTTGCCGCCCTCGCGCAATAGTTCACACCTGTATTGAGCAAGGTGTTTCAGCAAAGCGCGGCGCTTCATTAGACAGCTACAATTAACTCTTCACGAATTACATTTTTACCTTCAGTTTCGCGTCGAGCTATTTCACGATTAGCCTCAATAGTAAGTTGCACCGCTTCCTTCAAATTCTCTCGTACTTCTTCCAATGTGTGACCTTGTGTGTTGGCTCCTGGTAGTTCTTCAACATAACCGATCCACCATTCCTTATCTTGCTCAAAAATGGCTGTAAATTTTTCCATGTTTCTGCCTTATCATGTAAATGGACTTTCCGAGTTTTATTTTGCTCCCTGGCTAAATTATACCTGATGACCACTTGGCGTGTAAAGATTGAAGGTTGCTACCACCGGATTGTGGTCACTCAATGCCTCCCAGCCTTCAGAGATGATCTGGCAAGACTCTAAAAGGTGGCTCCAAGCTACCGGAGCAAAGATACCATCACAGTGATAAGGGATAGTTTTGTTTGTGCCCCAGCGCAAGGTTTGAACCAAAGGCTGATCCGGGTTGGCTGCTTGCCAACAACTTGTTAAGCCAAAATCGTTATGCAAACGGATCAATATCTTTTCATTGGCTCGACCCGTCTCCATCGCTTCACTGGAATGCCGAAAGCTGGCCGTGACATTGAAATCGCCCCCAACAATCAACTCGGCATTATCGGGCAATTCGGCAATTTTATCGAGAATGAGGTTCATCTGTTTGATGTAACCACTGCCCTTTTTTGTCGGCACATGCAGGCTAAACACGCGCAGCGGACGCGGCCAATCTGGATTGTTAACTTCCGCGCCAACTACCCAGCCTTCAAATCCGGGCAGGACGAGTGGTTTAATTTCCCCATCCTTGATAAACAAGGCGCTGCCCCATCTGGGGTTGACCGGATGCCAGACAAACCTGTTTTGATTGATCTGGTAAGTCTGCGGCACTTCCAACTTTGGGTCGCGGGTCTCCTGGGCAAAAACAATGTCAGGGGCAAAATCGGTCAGTATTTTTGACCATTGATTTTGCTCCCCTCTTTTGCCACCAGCGCGAAAGTTGTAAGCGACAAGTCTCATGGTTGAGTCAAAACCTGACAGGTTTTAAAAACCTGGTAACTACTCACCCCTCATGTCATTTCGAGGCTGAAAGCCGAGAAATCTTCGAGATCGTTGTCTACAAATCATGGATTCAGAAGATTTCTCGCTCCTAACGTCGCTCGAAATGACATGGCTGAGTAATAACAAAACCTGTAAGGTCTAAATCACCTGGGCGCTCTCAACGGCCTGGCGCAGTTCGGTCTTTTCCTTTTTGGGGAAGATGGTGTTGAAGGCCACCTTGAAGGTGCGCCGCCAGTTGATCCAGAAATCTTTGCGGCTCAGGGTCATGGCAATGCGGTGCGGACGTAAATAAAAGCGGCGATAGGCTTCCTTCCACTTGCGCTGGACCAGTTCGGCGGTCATATCACCCAATTCGTAGCGGGCGCGGCCATCGAAGAAAACGTAATCTTCCCAATCCTCCAGCAGCAGCCGGCCCTGGCGCTTGGCAATCTCATAAACTTTGGTGCCGGGGTAGGGCGTCATCATGGAGAAGTTGGCGATGAGCGGGTCCACTTCGCAGGCGAATTTGATGGTCCGGTCCATAGACTCCTCGGTGTCGCCGGGCAAGCCGATGATGAAGAAGCCGATGGTTTCCAGGTTGACCGACTTGGCGTTTTTGAAGGCCTGGCGGATGGTGTCGTGGTCAATTTTCTTGTCAATCGAAAGCAGCACATCGGGGTCGCCGCTTTCCACGCCAAAGGCGACCCGCTTCAGGCCGGCCCGTTTCAATTTGCCCAACAGTTCCTTGGTGGCCAGGTTGGCCCGGATGCCGTTAACAAAAATCCAGGGGACGTGGTTGACCTTGTGTTCGATAAACAAGTCGGCCATACGTTCCAGGCGGTCTACCTGAATATTGGCCGAGTCGTCAAGCACGCCGATTTCCTGCGCCCCCAGGTTATGGACCAGGTGCTGCCACTCGGCCAGCACGCTTTCCGGGCTGCGGGCGCGCCATTTGATGGGCATGATACTCTGCGAGCAGAAGGTACAGCGGTAGGGACAACCGCGCGAGGTCATGACCGAGAAGGATTTGGAGCCGTCAATGGCGTCGGTGGCCGGCTGAAGGTTAGTATAACGTTCCATTTTAAAGAAATGATAGGCCGGGAAGGGCAGCGTGTCCAAATCGGCAATAGCCGGATGATCGGGGTTGTGGCGTTCCTGGCCGTCAAAGGTGTAGTAGCTGATGCCCAGCAGCGAGTCGAGCAACGCCTGCTGCGGGTCCAGCAGGTCGCGGGCGGTAAAAGTAGGGTTGCCCCTCTGAGCGCGCTCGATGATCTCGCATAGCTTCACCCAGACCGCCTCGCCTTCGCCGCGCACCACCACGTCCACTTCGGGCCGTTTGGCGCTTTCGGCGGGCAAAACGGACACGTGCGGGCCGCCCAACACCACCGGGATGTCGGCAATAGATTTAACCGCCTGAGCGGTGCGCCAGGCCGATTTCACCTGGGGCGTGTTAGCGGTGATGCCGACGATTTCGGGTCGGAAGCGGCGCACCGCCTCGGTAATCGGCTCGTCTTCAACGTCGGCGTCAAAAACTACAACCTCGTCGCCACGCTGCTCCGAGACAGCGGCCAGGTAGGCCAGCCCCAAATGGGGCGTTGTCCGAGTATCAATGGGCAGGTGAAAACGAGGATTCACAATCATGACGCGCATAGGAAATTTACCTCCTCAGAACAAAAGGCTGCCGCTACAGGCCGCCCAGGATGTGTCGTAATTTTTATAAATATCACTATAATAATTTTTCTATTCTATATCAGGCTAAAGCTCAAGGCAAAATCCGGCCTGAGGATTGAGAATTTAGATACAAATAGAAGTTACGCAGTTCAAGGGTAGTTTAGCCCCTCGTGGGTGGGCATAAAGCCCTAAACTACGGCCCAATCGCGTAAATCATAACAAACTCTACATCGAGTGGGGAACTTGGTTGGAATGGGCGGCCATTTCTCGGCCCGGTTCGGTCAGCGAGTAGGTAGCGGCTGGAAATTTTTGATTGCTGATAATATAGCCGCGCCGCAGCAGCGCCTCAACAAGCCGCCTTTGCACCGGCTCAACTTGGCCGGTCAGAGAGTGTAATTGGTAAATTTTGGTTCCGTCCAGATAACGATGCGATTTCAGGGTAGCCCCATCGGCCAGCGCGCAGAGTATTTTGATTTCGGCTTTTGACGGTTTGAGCATCTTACTCTTCAACCTCATGTCATTTCGAGACCGAAGGTCGAGAAATCTTCTAAGAACCTATTCGAAAACTAGCGGGCCGGGCTCCCACGCCCGGCTAACGGCGGCGTGGGAGCCGCCGCTACTGAGGTTTTCGGATAGGCTCTAAGTGCAGCAGCTAAGGGCAAGGTCTTGAAGATTTCTCCCCGCTGCGCGGGTCGAAATGACATGCCTGAGCAGGTACAAACTACCCCAAATTATGAACGTACTGCTGCAATTTGCGCTGCGAAATCTTGATATACTTATCCTGGATAATCTCTTTCATCTCCTCTTCACTGAGACGAATCCGCAAAATATCCAGGGCATCCTGCGGCGATTGGCCGTAGGCCAGCTTTTGCCTGCCGTTTTTCATTTCAAACAGATACATGTAGTGAGGGTTGCTAAAACTGCTCATGCTTTAATCAACGCTTCCTCGTACACCCCGGAGCGATGACGGGCCGAGGCGTCAAGCCCCTGGTTGATTTCTTTATCAAATTTGCCGGCCAGCAGCTCGCGGTAGAATTGGTAATTGACCCCCTTGACCTTCTCATCGCCGGGGAAGCGGTGGTAGTTGTCTTTGGACATCATGCTCTTGCCTTCGGCGATGAGCTGGTAGCCCAGGGCCGACCCCGGATACGGAGCGTAGTAGGAGATCGAGGGGTAGACGTAGCGCATGGCCTTGAGCATACGAATGGTTTTGAAGGCGTCGTCCTCGCTCTCGCCGGGGATGCCGAGCATGATATTGGCCCAGAACATGGGCGGCTGTTTACCCTTGCTCTTAAATTCGTCGCCCAGTTTGTTGAGCAGTTCGATGGCAAAGTAGTTGTCTTCCTCGCTACATTCCTTGTTGAGCAGGCGCAAAATCCGGTCGCTGCCTGACTCAAAGCCGATGGAGATGGTGTTCCAGTTGGTTTCGCGCACCAACGCCTCGAACAGGTCGGGCCACTGCCGCACCGTATCGGAGCGACCGGCGGCCCAATAGGGCCAGACCTTGTTGGCTTTACGCGGGTATTTCTCGATCCACTCTTGCAGCCAGCCCGGATTCTGGAAAAACATCGAATCGTGAATGACCACCGAGCCAACGCCGTATTTGCGATCCAGGTAGTTGAGTTCGTCAATCACCGCCTCGACCGGCTTGCGGCCCATGTTGGGGATGTAAGAATTTTCATTGCAGAAGACACACTGCCAGGGACAGACCCGATTGGTCAAAATCGTCGCCACCGGGGCCGGTCCCCAGCCACATTCCGGCTCCATCGGCCAGTTGAACTTTTTGGCAATGCGCCGGTGGGGTTTGGGCCAGAGAGTCCGGTCAATCATCGGCCAGTCGGCCATGGTTTTGGCCCCAATCCCCACGATGGTACGCGGAAACGAGTGCGGGTCTTTGACCAGGTCAACAATCGTATTTTCGCCCGGCCCCTGGCAGATACGGTCAAATTCGGCCACCTCGGCCATCTCGTCTACGGCGACGGTGGCGTGCATGCCGCCGGTCAGGACCATGCCGTTGGGGTTCACTTCCTTAAAAAGCTGGGCCGACTTGCGGGCCACGGGGAAAGTGTAGCTCCGCACATTCATGATCAGCGTCTCGTACCCTTTAAGCTGTTTTTGCAGCTCCGGCCACGAAGTGACGGCGCGGGTCGAGAGCAGGTCGGTCTCGATGCCGTTTTGATGCAAAATGGTGCGCAAAAGCCCCAGGCCGTGATCCTGCCACTGTTCGTGCGGGCCGTGCGGGTGAACCAGGTCGCCCAAATCGCCCAAATCTAACCACAGGATTTTCGATTGCCGGCGTTTCTGGGGCCAAAAGTTGAACATTCCGTTTTTCTCCACTATCACTTTTCAGGCCGTAAAAGTAGTTCCAGCGTCTTGCGTTTATATTACACAACACCCAAGACGGACAAATCACTATCTTCTCGGAACAAGCTTTATAACCTTTACAGTCCGAATCAATCTCGAATTTTTACAAAACTTACTATAATAATTTCTCGGATTTTACAACATTACCAAACGCAAGGCAAAAACTGGAAGGATGGAAGGTTGGAGGGCCGGGTATTGAAATAATATCCAATCTTCCACTCTTCCATCCTTCCAACCTTCCGTCTTTCCTCAAAAAACCACTCCACTATAGCCCATCTCCACCAGCAAGACAACCGGGGATAAGCTTAGTGGGACTAGGCTTTTCGGCTTAACCAGAAAGAGAGGTGTATCGGCTAAATAAAAAACCGCCGATTTCTCGACGGGTGGTGACCGGCTCAGTAACAGCTTACACCAACTGGGGGCGATCTGTTTTAACCTGCTGCCGCGAAGTTCTAAAAATCCGCAGCTAATATACGCGGCATAAATGACTCTACAGATCGTAGTAACGACTTTAGTCGTTTTTGGCAGGCCAGGCGATTGAAGTCGCCACTACAAACTGTAGGCTTACCCGACGTACTAGGCGCTTTCGACCTGGACGCCCTGGTTATCGAATGTGACCAAGTCTACCAGCCCCTGCCCGGCCAAAATTTTCTGGGCCAGGCTAACTAATTGTTGGCCCTGCGTTTCATCGGCGGCCAGGCCATAGACGGCTGGCCCCCATGAACTTTGACCGGCTCCGGCAGCGCCTGCAGCCAGGAAGGCTTCAATCAGTTCCGCCGAGCGAGAATTGCTGAACTGGCCGCCTTGAACCGGGCTAAAACAGTCGCCGACCAGGCGTTGGACCTGGGTTAAGGCAGCGCCAAATTCAGCCAGTTGACCTTCAACCAGAGCCGGCAGCAGCCACATCAAGACGACATGGGCAATTCGGGCGGCTAGATCGGCGGGAACTGCTAACTGCTCAAAGGCCGTCGCTTCAGCCTGGCCGTTGAGACCGGTAAAGTGATCGGGGATAGCCAAAACGCAGGACCAGTGGGCCGGCATGGGGTAGCGCAGCAGCAGCGGAGCCGGAAGCGTACTGTTGGGCCGATGGCCCCCTTCAACCACAAATCCACCCTGAGCAAAAGTCCACAGCCCTATTGCCGAGCGATGGCCGCGCCCTACTGCCTGAGCCAAGGTATACGGGTCCGTGCTTTGATCGTAGAGGGTCGCCAGCGCCTGAGCAACTGCCAGTCCCAACTTGGTGCCAGAGCCTAGCCCCACATGCCGGGGAATCGCCTGCTCAACCCGGAAGTGCGCCCCCGCTTGGAGCGATGTGGCGTCCAAGTAACGGCGGGCAAATTCTAAAACCCTAGCGGTCTCGGGCCCCTCTGCCGTCAGTTTGTCGCTGCGACTGGCTTCCAGCCTGACCGCCGGTTTGGTAATCGCCACGCCCAGGCCGCCAAAGCGACGACCCAGACTACCGCTGATATCAAACATGCCCAGGTGCAAACGGGCTGGCGCTTTGACATAGACCGTTTTCATCATGACACCCCCAAAGCAGCATACACATAATCCGTCAGAATTTGCATGGCTTCGCGCTCCTGCGCTCCGGCGGTTTTGTCAACAATTACTTGCAGCCGTTCAAAATCGGCTAAAATAGCGTCGCGCGGCAAAATGTGGGTTCGGGTGGCCAGGATGGCCGCTTCGAGAACGGCATGTTTAGCCCGGTTAAAGCCTAGAAACTCGCGGGCAAACCCTCGCCGCACCACGCGGGTGGTAATTCGCGCTCGTGGTTCGTGCCGCTCTATCGTCTCCACCTGCACTTCGCGCCAGGAGCAGACATCTTGCAGCACCACCCCGGCGACCACTTCCGCCGGGCGGGTGGGAAAAATAGGGCTGGCAATGGCGCTTTGGGCAAACAATAGCACATTGTCGGTCAGGTTGACCACCGCCGCAGCATGCGAGAGAAGATTCCGATAAGTGGCCGTCTCTTGAAAAGGCTTGATAACGATGATTTCTTCGCCCCACTCGACCCCCATCGGGGCGCAATTTACTCGGCCTTCAGGATCGGTTGTGGTTAAAATACATTCAATGATCATAGAGAACCTCTTCGTCCGGTTCAGGTTTTGGCCGGCGGCGTTGGGTCAGGCGGACGTGTCGCTCCTGCGCTGACCGGGCCTCAGCGACGGTTAAATAACCCCAGCGCAGGGGTTGGTCCTGTTGGTAATTTTTACCCAACTGTAAGGCCAATTGCGCTTTGGTCAATTCGTGCCCCAGATAAAAGGCATGTCCGGCTTCGTCTACCCCTAACTGCTCAAAAATGGTTTCAATATCGGTTCCGGCAATAAAGCGGTCGGCATTGAAAACGCAGATATCCTGGTCGGTGATAAAAATACGGAAATTGGGGTCGGTCAGCGCGGCCTGCATTTCGCGCAGCGTCGCCGGTGTCGAGCGCAACAGGCGGCTCTCCTTGATGGTCAGCAGCCCCTCGTCCAATCGTTTGGGCGGCACACCGGCATTAATGGCATAGTACATCAAACGGCGGGCCAGGTCTAATTCGCGGATACTGCCTCTGGCCCATGAGGCCACTTCGGTGGTCAACACAAAGGACAGTTTCAACTCCTGGGCGATGCCCATCAGCAGGGCGTTGATGCCGGTGCTGTCGGCGTCGGTTAATTCGCTGAGGTGATGGGCGCCCATCATCAATTTGGCTTCGGGATAACGCTCACGGGTGCGGTAAAGGTCGGCTAACGAACGGCTGAACCCAAAACTGATGGGCTGCATGATCGGGTCGAGAATGCAATCTCGCCCCCAGGCCCATAACTGCTCGGCGTTGCGCCAGAGCGAGGTCACGTCGCCGTCTTCGTCGGGGATAACCACCGGCATGGCTCGCAGGCTGCGCCCCAGTTCCAGGTTGCTGCTGTTGAGGCTTAAAATATAATCTGCTCCCGCCGCGTCAGCCTCCCGGATAATGGCCGGGTCCATGCTGTCGAGGCTGACCGGGTATCCCCCCTGTTTGAGCAGTTGCACGGTGCGAGCCACAGCGTCGGGGGCGCTGCCGGGCGTAATGCCCAGGTCAATGATCTCTGCGCCGCTGGCCCGGTAATATTCGGCCCGGCTTAACAGGGCGGCTGCGGTTAGTTGCAGCGCATCCTGAACTTCGGCGATGAGTTGGATGTCGTAGCGGCCATAACCTTCAGGCCGCCCTTTCTGTCCAAAGTAGTAGGGCAGCTCTTGCAGGTCGGTCGGCCCTTTTTGTACAGGCAACCTGCACGCCAGCTCGATTTCGGCCAGGTCGCCCTGACAGTGGCCGGGGATCATTACCAAATCGCAGTCGGGCGGGATGCGGCGGTGGCGGGGGTGAGCAGCGGGCAGGGTGAAATGGCGGGCCATCCATGAGGTGGTCATCAAAGCTGCAATCGAGATCGGCATCACCACAATCTCGTAAGCGCAGGGCAGCGTTAACGCCGCCAAGGTGCGGCGCAGCGCCGGCTCGGCCAGCCGGCCGGTTACAAACAGGATTTTGTTGGGCAAATGGGTTCCTCCGGCTAGACAATTCCAAGATTTATAAAACGTGTTGCCTCTTGCGTGAGGTAAAGTGGACGGAACACGCAAGACGCAACACGAATATTGAATCATTGTTTTCTTGGAATTGCTATAGCTCTCCCTCAGCAAGTGACATTTGTCCCTATCGTTGGCGACAAGTGTCACTAATCAAGGGGGACAAACGGATGTAGAATCAGGCTATGCGGCTATCAACCACCCCGGACCCATTTGTTGGGCGTGCCCCCCGCAAACACCGACCCCTGCTCTGGCCGCCACAAAACCACTGACTCGATCTGTTTGGCCAGTTCAAAATCCTTATCGGTGATGCCGTTACTGGAGTGGGTCATTAACTTGACCCAAACTTTGGCCCAGGTTACTTCCAAATCCGGGTGATGGTAAGCGGCCTCGGCGATGTAGCCGATAGTGTTGACCAGCATCAACGTGGCCTGCCAGCCATCGGTTTTGTACTGACGCCGGATCCAGCGGCCTTCCAGGTACCAACCGGGCAACTCTTTGGCCAGTTTCTCCTTGACTTCTTCTTCACTATAAGTTTTAATTTCTTCAGCCATGTTGTTTCCTCCAATTCAATATAGTTTGGGAGAGAATTATAATGAAATTATTGATAAGTGTCACCTCCGCGGTTGAGGCTCAGGCCGCCCTTCAAGGCGGGGCCGATATTGTTGACGTAAAAAATCCCGCCGAAGGCGCCTTGGGGGCTGCTGCAGTGGCGGCCCTGGGCGATATCCAGACTTTATTACCCCCGGAAAGCGTCCTCAGCGCAGCCCTGGGCGAGTCAAATTCAGCGCCGGGGGTTTTGGCCCTGGCTGCCTATGGCGCAGCCCGGCTGGGTGTCCATGATGTTAAATTGGGGCTGCTGACCCCCGTTCCCACTGAAGCCATTACCCTACTCCAACAAGTACAGTCCAGCCTGCATTTGGCCAATCCCGAATGTGCCTTGATTGCCGTGGGCTATGCCGACGCCGCCGAAATTGGCGCCTTACCCTGGCAACTGCTGCCCGAAGTGGCCCACGCCGCCCGCATCAAAGGCTGTATGATTGATACGGCTCTGAAAGATGGTCGCTGTTTGTTCGACCACTGCTCCGAGCCAGCCCTGGCCCGCTGGTTAGCCCAGTGCCGCGAAGCGGGTCTGCTGTGCGCCCTGGCCGGTTCATTAAGTCACACCGACCTGCCCACCCTGCGCCGCTTGCAGCCCGACGTGACCGGTTTTCGCGGCGCGGCGTGCCGGGGAGACCGGGTCAATGGCCGAGTCGAGGCGGAGTTAGTGGCTGCCCTGCGCGCCGGGTTGGGAGATTAGACGCTTGGTGTGGAGATTCAGGCGAATAATCTCTAATTGTTACTGCTCAGGCTCATGTCATTTCGAGACCGAAGGTCGAGAAATCTTCAAGGCGCAGCCCATGAAAGTAAGGTGTCGGGGATTTCTCCCTGCGGTCGAAATGACATGGCTGAGTAGTTACCTCTAATCTCTATTTACGCCATTACTTGTGTGCCCAAAGTGCTGCCAGACCCCAAAAGTTCGGCCAATCGTTCCGGGTGACCTCCATCTATAAGCCAGCACTGCGTGGCTGGCGAAAGAATCTGGACAAAATAAGAGTCAACCAATTCATGGTTGGCTAACATCTGTCTTGAAACTTGCCGCAGCAGCCTGTCAGACTCGTAAACTCCAGCCACACTTTTTAACAGCGCCAATAAGCGAATATCAGCCTGCTGCGCCAGCCAGGCCGCAATCGAGTCCGAGGTGATATGCCAGCTATGAGACAACGGGTCTGACTGGAGCAACAAAGTCGCCGGGGCCAGAACAGCCAATTGTCCGGCGGCGCAGGCGGCCCCTGCCTCAGTCAAATCACGCACCAGAACGGCCTGGGGGATCAAGTCCGCCAGCAGGTAGGCATACTGATCCATCGCCAGGATTGCCATCCAGTGCGCGGCGCTGCTGCTCAATTGAAAGCGAGTATCCGCGGCGCGGACCTGATCGGCAAAAGGGCCACCGCCCGGCAAGAGCAGCAGGCGATGCGCCTGCGCCAGTTTGGCCCAGGCGGCGCAAATCGTTGGCAATTCAGCCTGGTGATAGAGACTCCCTCCTACCTTGACCAAAGCATCAAACACAAGCTTCCTCGTTCAAAAGGAGCGCCACAGCCACAGCCGGTGCGGCCACACTGGCCGCGCCTCTGGCCAGGGTGGCCGGTCGCAGATAGTCCAAACCCAATCGGGCGGCGGCGGCCTCGGCCAAAAATGCGCCTGCGCCTACTGCCGCCACCGGCCCGACAACTTTGACCCGCGAAAGCACCTGGGTCATCGCCCCGGCAATCTGATGTATTTGTTCGTTAGCGATATATTGGGCGATAGCCTGAACTTCTGCTTGACTCAGCAGTTCTGTATCAGCGCAAACCACGCGGGCCAGCCGCTCGAGGGCATACTCCGGCGTCGCCGGACGGCCATCGGCGCTGGGGCTGGCACAC
Organism: Anaerolineae bacterium; assembly: GCA_023151115.1. The sequence goes on along the minus strand of JAKLJP010000011.1, from coordinate 157,893 downwards.
TGCTCGGCGGGCAGGTGTCCCAATAATAGATGCGCATCCTGAGTTGTAGCAAAAAGCTCGGCAGCGACCGGGCACCAGCCGCCCCACAGCGGGACGCGCTGCACCAGGGCGCAAATCGGGGTACGCGAAGCTCCCGTGTAAAGCAGTTCCCCTCGTACTAACCGCTCCGGGTCATTGCGCCCCTCGGCCAGCACCTTACCTCCGCCGATAGGGGTAATATCCGTAGTGGTACTGCCGATGTCCACCAGCAGGCAGTCGGCCAGATCGCGGGCGACCAGCAGGGCCGTAGCCAACCAGTTAGCGGCGGCGACCAGCATGGGCTGCTGGTAGGCTTTGGCCGGGTGGTGAAATTTTCCGTCCAGGCCAAAAATCTTCAACTCTGTTTCGGACAGAGCAGCCTGAAGCGCGTCGAGGACAAAGGTTATGCCGTCACGCTTGGTTCGAAAAGCATCGGATAGTTCCGCCGTGATTGTCACCGCTGCGCGAGGGGCAGGCCCCAGTTCGGCCGCAATCCGGGCCAGGGCTTCCGCTAACTCATCCCGCCGCTGCCAGACGGCAAAAGGCTGCTGGACCACCTGTAGCCCTTCGCGGCTGAGCCGAACGGCTTTGAGATTAGCCCCGCCAATATCCCAACCCGTAACTGCCGAGTTGCCTGAGCTGTAATGACTGTCCGGCTCTCTGGTCATAGCGCTATCTTTCTGGTTCCTCCCGTTTCTGATAAAATAAGGCAATTCCAAGAAAACAAAACACCAATTCTTGTGGTGCGTGGTGTATTTACGTTACGCACTACGCACCACGTCTTTGAAGGATTCAAATCTTGAAACTGCCTAAATTTATGCAGATAATCCCTGTGCTCGACCTCAAAGATGGACAAGCAGTCCACGCCGTGCGGGGTGAGCGGGAGCGCTACGCCCCGGTGCAGGGGGTGTTAGGCTCCGGCGATGACCCCCTAACCCTGGCTCTGGCTTATCGAGATCGGTTAGGCTGCCACACTTGCTATGTCGCCGACCTGGATGCTATTGCCGGCCGCCCTGCTCACACCGGCCTGCTGCGCGATCTGGCCGGCCTGGGCCTGACCCTCTGGGTTGACGCGGGTGTAGCCAGTGTTGAGCAGGCACAAGTGCTGGCCGGTATAGGCGCGGCTCGGATCATTGTCGGCTCCGAAACGCTGCCCTCGCTGGATCAGTTGGCGGCGCTGGCACAGGCGTTTCCACCGGAGAGGCTCGTTCTCAGTGTAGACCTGCAGAATGGTGTGTTACGCGCCCCTACCAGTATTGACACTCCGCAACAACTGGTGGCTCTGGCCGTCCAGTCAGGTCTAAGCCAGGTTATTTTGCTTGACCTGATCCGGGTAGGGTCCAACGCCGGCCCGCCGCTGGAACTGCTTACCTCACTGCGCCCCCACTTTCCAGGTTTGGCCTTTTACGCCGGCGGTGGGGTGCGCCATCGGGCCGATCTGGATGCCTTAGCGCAGGCCGGCGCTGCCGGAGCGCTCGTAGCTACGGCCTTCCACCGGGGCGTTCTAACCGCTGCGGATGCGCAAGCTTAAATAAAGATGCGATGAGGCGTGAGGCGAGGAGGCGAGGAAGATATTCGCGTCCTCGCGTCCTCGCCTCCTCTAAAGCAACATGATTTTAACCAACTGCGTAACTCCTTTTTAAGCCAGGCCAAGCTGCGCACGTAACCATAAGTCCAGGGTGGTATGGGGGGTGACATGACTGTGGTTGGCCAGTTCATGGCGCAGTTCGGCCAGGACGCCGGTTCGCTCGGCGTAAACATCGTGCTTGTGAATGGTTTCGATATTAAGCTGGCGGGCTAACACAAAGGTATCGTCGGGCAGGTTTGGGTACAACTCGATCAACCCCAGAATCATCTCCCGCACGGCGTCTTCGACAAAGCGGGGGTGACGGTGCGCTTTAGCCACCACAAATAACTCGTCGGGACGCTTGAGCAGATCATAATTCTCGCTGCTCATGGCGCTCTCGACAATATGGACCAAATCCTGGGCGCGGATGGGTTGGTCAGTCCCCACCAGCAACGTGCCGCAGCCGCGTTGATTGTGGGTCGCCAGCGGGACAATCTCCAGTACCCGCGCCGCTTGCTCTGGGCTAAAGCCGGCCTCCAGCAGCTGTTCATGGGCCTGGCCGGCAATCATCGTCTGCGCCGATGGGCTGGCCATCGTCCCCTCTGCTTCCACCCCAACCAGGTGGACGACCTGTTCCCTGGTGGCGGCAGCGATGCCGATGAGGGTGTAGATTTCCTGGGTCAATTTACCCGTCACCGGGGCATAACGTTCCTGCGGAAATCTGGCCCGGATGCGGACGTCAGAGCGTAGGGCATGCTGCTCCGTCAACACCTCCTGGGCCACCCGCCCGGCCAGCACTTCCAGCGTTGGCGCGCGCTCGTTGCTGATCTGGTCAATAATTTCGGCGACCGTATCGTTGAAGCGTGACAGGTGGGCCCCTTTTTGTTCCGGCCCCAGCTCAACCGACAGATCCATTTCAGCGTAGAAAAGGTCATCCCGCTCCTCGCCGATCAGCCGGACAATACGCTTGATACCGCTGACCCCGGCCTGGGTCAAGCCGAGGTGTACCGGCGGGCGCTCGGCTTGCAGGTCGCGCCCCACCGGCACCGTCAATTTTTGCATCACCTGCACCACCTGGCCGTAGCCGCCGCCGTTGAGCCGTCGCCACAACCCGGCGATGCTGTGCTCCGTGCCGGGGAGGATCAGGTCGGGGGCAATTTCGGCGAAAGGGGCCAGCACAAAATCCCGCTCGGCGATACGCGGGTGAGGAATGACCAAATCCGGCGTTTCCATTTGCCGGTCGCCGTAAGTCAGGATGTCCAAATCAATGGGCCGCGGCCCGTAGCGAACCAGCCGCTGCCGGCCCATGCGCCGCTCGATACTTTTGAGAAAACGCAGCAGTTCGTCCGGCAGCAATTGGGTGCGTCCCCGCAGAACCATGTTGTAAAAACGGGGCTGGTCGGTTACGTAAGCCGGCTCCGTTTCATAAACTGAAGACACCTGCTCCACCGCAACTTGTTGGCGCAACTGGCTGATAGCGTCAATCAGGTTGGCCCGCCGGTCGCCTAGGTTGCTGCCGAGGGCGATGTAAACACTTTCACCGTTCATTTTATTGAATGACTCCTTCCAACAATCCCACAAACAACGTCGCCGCAACCAGATCCGCCGTCGTCCCCGGATTGAGGCTGTTATCCTTCGCTACTCGTAGATGAGCATCAAATTCAGCAATCGCCCTTTGCCCTTCCAGGCTAAAAACACCCCCGGCGGCCACAACTCGCACCGCTTCTGCGGAAACGGCCTCAGCTACCTCCAGGCCCTGCTTGCGGGCAATCAAGGTATCAGGCACGGCGGCCAATAGCTCCAAATAAGTTTGGACTACCGCCTGGCCGGTGCCGGCTCCTTGCGCCAGAGCCGACTGCAAAGCGGGCAGGCCGCGCTCAAAGGTGATGGCGTAATCGCTCCCATACTCGGCGGCGATGCTGTCTCGGTGGGCGGCGCTGGCCATGGCTTCACCCAGGGTGATGGTGGGTTCGGCCCGGACATCGTGCTCGACTTCGGCTTCGAGGCCGCCCGGTGCGGCCAGCCGGATGGCGGTATAGGCGGCGCGAGCGTCGTCTATGGTCAAGTGGCGCAGAATCGCACTCAAGCGGTCACGCAAATTACCGTAGCCGGTCAGAGCGGCGCGGGCCAGCGGCGCGAACAACAAAACGATGCCCAGGTTGGTGTTGGCCTGCGTCCAGCGCCGGCGGGCAGTGATAGCGGCCAAAATGGTCGCGCCGACGCCGCGCTCCCCGGCTCGGGCCATCTCCGGGCCAAGCGCCGCTGCGCCGCGCAAAAAATCCTCATAATTCATATCGTGGAAGGCGTGAGTGGGGGTGACGTTGCCCGGTTTTTCGGCGCTGACCTCCAGCAGGCAGGCCAACTGCGCCGCCGCGGCTACGATGTCAGGCGTCCAAGATGTCGGTGAAGAGGGGACACTCGCCTCTAAGGCTGTTTCAAGCAAATAATTATCCCAAGCCCGTGATGCGTGATGCGTGATACGTAATGATTTCATGCCAAAAGTCTTCACGTATCACGTATCACGCATTAAACTGGTCAAAATTTTGGTATGATTTAAATTTTGGAACTCCCTACCAGGGTGCTGGCCGGCCACAGTTTCAAGGTAAACCGCCATTTCCTCTGCAATATTGACCGGGCTGGTGGTTTGCAGGCCCTTCCAGCCGGGGATGCTGTTCACTTCAATCAGATAAAGCCGCCCATCTGCCGCCGGCAGCAGGTCCACGCCGGCATAGTCGGCCCCAACCACCTCGGCGGCGCGCCGGCAAAGTTCGGCCTGTTCGGGCGTCAGGCGGCAGGCGCGGGCCTGGCCCCCACGGGCCACGTTGGTCCGCCAATCGTCAGAGACGCGCTCCATAGCCGCCACCACCCGTCCGCCGATAACAAAGGCGCGAATATCGCAGCCGTTGTGAGGAATGGTTTCCTGCAAATAGTAGACGGCTTTTTCCAGCTCCAAAGCCTTGAAAACCCGATAAGCCAGGTCCCGGTCCTCGATGCGGACGATGCCCAGGCCCATCGCCCCAAAGAGCGGCTTGACCACCACATCGCCGCCCAGGGCCGCGAAAGCTTTCAGAGCGTCGGCGCTGGTCTCGCAGACAACGGTGCGCGGGGTCGGCAGCCCGGCCTGTTCCAGCAGCCCCGATGTATAGAGCTTGTCCACCGTGCGCTCGATGGCTTTGGGCCGGTTGACCACCCGCACCCCCCGGCTTTCCAGCAGGTGCAGCGCGTCCATACGGAAGACGATCTGCTCCAACGAGCCGGCCGGGATGAACCGGACCAGCACCACATCAAAGGAGTCCAAATCGGCGCTCAGGCTGCCCAGGCGGGGCGACAGGCCGACCCGCGCATTCAACTGGGTGATGGGCAACAAGGTGCAGCTATGCCCTCGCGCCTGAATCGCTTGCTGCAACTGCTCGGCATGCCAGCCGGGGCTGGCCCCTAAAATAGCAATTCGCAAAGTTTACTCCAAAAATGACTTCTTTAGGACATCCACATTAACCTGCCCGGCGTGGAAGGTCCGCCCGCTGACCACGTTGGTCATAAAAATTTCGGCCGGGCTGAATAATAACGGGTCAACCTGGTAAAAATCGAATTTGTAACCTTTGAAGGTATCGTAGAAAGGCGCCCCATAATCCTTCGAGGTTGAGGAGGGCACGCGGGAGACGACTTGCTCCAGCTCGGCGTCGTCGGCCCGGACGGTGTAATGAACCTGCCCGGCGTACAGGATGGCGTCGTTGGTGCGGCCAATGGCCCGGATGTCGCTCTTGGCTACCGGCGGCAGGGGGCAGGTTCCGATGCCGCTCAATATTTTGTGCAGATCAAAGCCCAACTCATGCAGCTTGTGCAGCCCGGTTTCGACCACCCGCGCTGCCACCTGGACGCCGCCGACCACACAGGCTGTCGGCGCAATTAACAGGGTCAGGTGTTTGGGCGGTACTTTGGCCCGCTCGGCAATGTAGGCGGCAATTTCCGGCGGCGGCAGAACATGACCTTCCAGGCACAGCACGGCCACCCGGGCCGGGTCGCTGTAGCCAAGTTCGTCGTAAAGTTTTTCCTCGGCCCGAATGAGAGCGCGAGCGGGACCGCTGCCCATGGCAAAATAGTTCTCTTTGTTGACCTGCCAGCCGGCGTACTGCGCGGCCATGCAGGCCAGCCGCGGCTGGTCGGTGCGGACGGTGACGGCAGGCAGCCACCAGCCATCGAGATTCAAATGACCGAAGGAAAGCTGTCCCAGACCGCCCATGCAAACTTCGGCAAAGATACGCCCGGCCTCCAAGCCGCCCGGCGCTTCAATGCCGCAGTCAATTACCAGCGTCCCGCTCGCCAGGACATGCGTGGTCACGCCCAGCGCCCCGGCATCGTCAACCAGCCGTTCGACCAGGGCCAAGGCTCGTTCGTTGAGTGAAAGGGTCATTGCTTATTCCTCCTCTAAGCCTGAGAATAATGATTTTTGACCATCAAATCCGGTAATTGGCTCGCGGCGGATAGCCATATCCGCCGCTGGATTTGTCAATCCAGCGGGAGCAGTTATTACCGATTTTGAGAATCAAAAACGATAATTCTCAGGCTGATACAAGAAAGTCGGCTGGAAGCCGACTCGAAGGGCGAGCCATTCCAGCCCGTTTTGAACGGGCTTCCCGTATCAGCCTTGAATTTCAATTCAAGGCTAATTGCTAATTGTCTCAAGCAGCAATATCTCCCCCCGGTTCAGTTCCACCGAATCGCCGCTCCAGCGCCGGTAGTATCCTTTGAGCTGGGCCTCGCTGATGGGCAAGCCCTGGTCACGGAGACGGCGCAGGAAGATGGGCAGGAAAGTCGGCTGGTAGGTGCAGGCAAAGGTAAAGGTGGGCAGGATTTCGGCAGGGTGCATGGAGATGATCGAGCCGCGTTTCATGCCGGCGCCGCTGCGCCAGCCAAGCTGGCCCAGAACGACAATCGTGCCGGCCAGCATATTGACGCCGGTAAAGTCGCCGCTGTTGCCGCCAACGGCAATCAGGCCGCGCCGCATGGCCGCGCCGACCTCATTGCCGGCATTGCCCTGGACAATAATTTCGCCGCCCTGCATCCCAACCGTGCCGCCCCGGTAGGCGCTGCCGACCAAATGTCCGGCGTTGCCTTTGACGAGCAATCGCCCGCCGCTCATTTCCGCGCCGGCCCAGTCGCCCGCGTCGCCTTCGACCACAATCTCCCCGCCGCGCATGCCCGCACCGACGTGCATGCCCACATTCCCGGCAATCACCATCCGGCCATGACTCATACCTGCGCCGACCAGTTTGACCCGGCTCAGGTCGCCTTCCAACCTGATCTCGCCATTGCTGGAGCCGGTTACCCGGAAGAAGTCGCCCAGGGCTGCTTTTTGGTTGCCGTGTTGAACCGGCAGCGCCGCAATTTCGGCATGGTTCAGCCCGGCCAACCGATCCGGGGAAATGACCTCGGCCTCGAGCGGTATGGTTGACGTTGTTTGTAAGGTTAACGTAATACTCATAAGATTCCTCATTTAGTGGCGAACAGCATCCTGAGTAGGGGAGCGAAGCGCCCCGTATCGAAGCCGCGTCCTGAGCTTGACGAAGGGGGTGCTGCACCATCATGGAGTCGTCGCCAACTCGCACCCTTCGATACGCCCTTCGCTAAGCTTAGGGCTACTCAGGATGCTACACTAGCTTGCCCATTCAACACCTCATGCAGCTTAATCTGGTACTGACCCAGCGTGCCGCCGTAGTTCCCGGCGGAGATTTGCAGCGCGCCGCCGCTTTCGGCTGCCGCCAGGATGCCGCGCCGGGTGGCTTCTTCGACGGCGGGCAGGTCCAGGCCGTCAATGACAATTTCCAGCACACAGCCGGCTTCAGGGGGTACTTGCGTTTCGGGAGCAATACCGCGCAGGGTGGGGCAGTAGGCGTCGTTGGTGGAGGCAAACAGGCCCTTGTAACGGGAGCGAGTTTTGCTGCCGCTGCGAACCACCCCGCCGGGGAAGGGCAAAATGACTCCGGGGACGGTGCGCATGGCGGCCACAGCGGCCTCGGTGGCTTGCAGGGTGGTGGGCATGTCCCGGCCCAGGATGAGAATATTGCCGCCGCCAATGGCCGGCTGGACGCCGAACCGCTCATCTACCAGAAATTCGCCCTCCATGACCGGGATGCGCCAGAAACGCCGGCCGGCCAGTACCTTGCTGATCTGGTAGCCATCGCCAAAAAAGCGAAGCTGCCCGCCGACGATAACTGTCTGCTCGACGTCTAAGCCATTGAAGCAAGCGGTGGTGGGGCAGGTCAACACGCATTGGCCGACTCGTTCCAACAGACGCTTGCCCATGTCCTCGGCTTTGACCGTGAAAAACAGCACACTCACACCGGGCCGGCCATCCAACGTCTGGTCTGGCGACAACTCGGCCTCGATGCCGGCCTCGCACTTGCAGCCAATAATCGAGGTGGCAAAGCCGGTGATAGATTGGGCGGCATGCATGGCCCACTGTGGACTCACGGCGGTAATGATGACCCGGCTGGCCCACATTTTGAAGGCTTCGGCAAAGGTGTCAATGATTTCGGTGTTGTGGATATGCATACGTATGCTCCTTGAGCACTTACGCTTTTATTTACGATTTCAGATTTACGATTTACGATTAGAAGGGCTAAAGCTCAACCCTAATCGTAAATCCAAAATCGTAAATCGTAAATTCTATTGGCCTGCCGTTGGCACCACCTGATGCTGGTGCAGGTACTTCTCGCTGACGGCGTAATTGTCAAACTGGATGGTGTAGTAGTCCTCAAAGAAGGGCCGGATGACCTGCTCGATTTTGGGGTCATAGTCGGGGGCGACGTGCAGGATGCGGCCTTCGTGGTCGGCCCGAAATTCGCTGTCCTCGATAATCATCTGGCCGTCTTTGAAAACATAGCGCGGCGTAGTGAACATTTCCTCTTTGTCGTCGCACTCCATGTAGATGGTAATATCGGCATCCGCACCGACACCCAGATGGCCTTTATCGGCTAACCCCAGCAGCTTAGCCGGGCCGGCGCGGGTAATGATGGCAATCTCCTGCAAAGAGTATTCCCGTTCCAGGCCGTCGAGCAGGACCGTTTGAGCCATCGCCTTTTGGTTGACGGAGCGAACCTGCTCCTGGCGAAACTGCCTGTCCATGAGCAGGCGGATCAGCTTGGGGTAGCTCATAAAGGAGCCGCCGTTGGGATGGTCGGTGGAGAGGATCAGCCGCCAGGGGTCTTTGGTCAGCAGGAACAGTTCCAACCCAATGCCCCACTGCAAGGCGTGGACATAGTTTTTGTCGCTGTAGGCAAAGGGCACAATACCGCAGCCGCTTTCGTGCTCGGTATCGGCGTTGACCCACTTGTTGCCGCTGACATGGCGCAGCATCCAACCGAGCGGGGCGTCGGCGGTCATACCGGTGGCTTTGCCAAACATCACCTGGCCGACATCGGCGCTGATTTGGGGGTGGGTGTTGATGTACTCGGCTAACTCAGCGGCTTTGGAGGTCGGTTTGCCGCCAAATTCGCCGCCGTAGGAGTGAAACTGGATGTGGGTCAGGTGGGCGCGGCGGCCATCGGCGGCGCGCATGGTTTCCAGGGTGGTTTCATAGTTGCCGGCAATGCCCAGGTTGTTGCAGTGAATGTGGGCCGGGTGGGGCAGCCCCAAGTCATTAGCCGCATCAATCAATGCCTTGATGACCTGGCGGGGGGTAAAGCCAAAGGCGTCAATCTCTTGGCCCAGGTTGGTGATGTTGGCGTTGCGCTGCCCTTTCCAGGGTTCGTCGCCGCCGGGGTTGACCAGCTTGATGGTGTAAGCCCGGCTGGCGTTGAGCCACCAGGCCACCGCCTCGCGGAATTCTTCCATGCGGCCCTCTTTGAGCAGGCGGTAGAGCAGCACGTTGTTGCCCATTAGCACGTAGAAACCTTTGTCAATGATGGGCGTATCATGCAGCTCTTCCAGGGTGTGGCGCGCGCCGAGCGGGGTCACAGCGGCTTCCATAGCGGTGGTGTAGCCCAGCGCGGCATAGCGATAGCCGGTGGCAAAGGTGGACGGGACCGTGCCCCCCGTGCCGGAACGGGTGAAGGCCGTGCGCGGGTGAACGTCAAAGCGATGGTCTTCCGGCTGCAACTTGCGGGCCAGATTGACCTTGGGGCCGGCGATGTGGCAGTGAATATCCACTCCGCCGGGCATAATGACCATGCCGCTGGCGTCAATCCGTTTGGCCTCCGGCGGCACACTCGCGACGATTTTGCCGTCCTGCACGCAGATGTCGCGCACTTCGCCGTCTATGTTATTAATCGGGTCGTAGACTCGACCGTTGACAATTCGGAATGTGGCTGACATACCGTCACACTGCCTTTCCGTGGGGCGCGGGTGGCAGTCCGCACTCCAGCGTGAGGATAAAAACTATTGGGTTTTATACTAAGCGCACGCTAAAATTTCTGTAGGACGGTATCCCTATGCCGTCCGCTGACGTATGGGGATGCGTCAGCTACGGAAATTTTGAAATGCGTTGGGTATAGATGCAATACATTTCAAATAATGTAGTTTAGCCCCTTGTGGGCGGGCACAAGGCCCTATGCCACTTTTCTACTCCCCAAAGGCGGCGGCATCACCTGAACCGGTCTCTCCTTTAACAACTCCTTCAGCCGGTTCTTGATCCCGGTTAACACTTCCTCGTCGCTGGGATAGGGCGAGTCGAAGGCCGGGCGGAGGGTGATGGGCACATCATCCATGCGGTAGACGGTGCCGGGGACGTTGATGCCGTAGGTGGCGGTGGTAAAGGCGACACGAGACAGTTGGGCGGTGTGGGTAAACTTGGGGTCGAGGACGATGACCGGAATGTGGCGCATGGCTTCGATGGCGGCCTGGGGAAAATTAGAGGCCGGGTCGCTGGAAATGACCAGCAGGGCGTCGGCTTCACCGCGGGCCAGCAGGTCAACGGCGGTAAACTCGCCGGGGTTGAAGCGAGGGTAGCCGCGGCTAAAATTGATGGCAAAGGGAAAGCCCGTTTGCCAGGAGAGCACGTTATCGGCCCCGGTCACGTTGCCGTGGCCGCGCACCGGCTTGGCTACAAAATGGGTAAATTCGTTCAGGTCGGTGGCCAGGGCCAGCAGCGCGCCGGAGTTGAAGTGTCGCCCCCGGTTCATGGTCAGGCCCATGCCAAAGAACAACACCCCGTAACGGCAGTTCTTCATCCGCTCGACCAAATCCTGCATCGCAGCCAGGGAAACGCCGGTAATCTGCTCGACCGCAGGATCAACCTTACGGCCTTTGGCCAGGGCGCGCAAGGCCCACAGCAGTTCAAAATCGCGGCGCGGCTTGACCTGGATAAAAATATCGGCCACGGGGGTGCTGGCCGTGCGGCGCACATCCACCAGCACAACGGTGCGATCTTTTTTGCCGTTGGGGATGAACATACCCTTGGGCGTAACCGAATATTTGGAAAAGTGGCGGGGGTGAGACTCGGCCGGGTTGCCGCCCCAGTAGATGACCAAATCAGCCCGGTTTTTGATCTCGCCCAGGGTGGCGGTGCTTTCCCCAACCCCCTGAAAGGCAATGCCCGACGGCCCATGACAGACTTCGGTGGTGGTGCCGATATTCGCCCCCAGCATGTCGGCAATGGCCACGGCCTGGCGTTGGGCCTCGCAGGTGGTGTCGCTCAGGCCGTAAATCATGGGGTAGCGGGCTTGGGCCAGAATTTGGGCCGCAGCTTCGATGGCCTCGGCGGTGCTGGCTTCGCGCCCTTCAACCAGGGCAAAGGGCCGGTTCTCGACCGTATGCTCTGAAAACCAGGCTTTGCCCAGAACGCAGGCATTTTTGGCCTTGGTAATGCGCTTGTCATCCATGTCTACGGTCAAGACCATATCATCACAGACACAGCCACAAAAGGTACAGGTGGCATTTTCGACAATGCGGATATTTTCACTCATAGACTCCCCTTTGAAAATAAGTGTCACGCCCTTCGGCGCACCCGAAGGGGTGAGTGTCACGTGCCAGGTGTCAGGTTAAGATTTTCATTACGGGTGGCGTACCATAGGCTCGTGAACACCCCCTCCATCTTCTATCTTCTATCTTCTATCTTCTATCTTCTATCTTCGACTTCTCGCCTCCCTGTCTCACAAATCATAATTCATCTTCCGGCTCTTCGATAACCGGCCAGGACAGGCCGGTCGCTTCGTAGCGGGCCAACAACTGGTCTTCGAGTTCCCTGTCGCCCAGAAAACTCAAAATATCAAGGTTGAAATGTTTGGCCGCTACTTTCAGCCGCTCGCGCCGCTGCTGCTCCTGTCTCAAGCTCATCTCTTCGGCCCAATCGCCAACGGCAATCCAACTCATTGTTTTTCCTCCCAGCAATGTTTGGTTTGTATTTACTCACCCGCCAAACCGATGCTTCCAGGTGAGGCTAAGGCTGAGGCTAAGAATAAGGTTACGCTTGCTTTGCCCTTCTTAGCCTTAGCCTCAGCCTCAGCCTTCCTGGCCAAAATCTACAACGGCTCAACGATAACTTCAAGGTTCTTGGAGATGGGCATGCCGGTGCCGGCGGTGTCGCTGCCCATCAGTTGACTGGACGTGGGACCGTAGGCCAAAAATAAAATCCCGGCGGGCAAATCCTCGGCTTTGCGGCCCTTGCAGCGCACAATTGTCTCGCCGGTAGCCGAGCGCAAACGCACGCTGTCCCCTTCCTTTAACCCCAGCCGGGCCATGTCGTCCAGGTTCATCTCCACTGTCGTGGTGACTTCAACGTACTCGCCTTCCAGCTTGCTCACATTCAGGCTAACCCCCTGCTTGCTGGAGCGACCGGCAATCAGAGACATTATTTCGGCCATAACTTATCTCTCCCGAAATGCAGAAACACAGAGCTACACGGAGACTCCACAGAGGCCCACAGAGAAGTTCCACAAAATTTCTCTGAGAAACTCTGTGACTTCTCCGTGCGCTTCGCGTCTGTGTAACAATTTCTTGACCACCGTACAGGATGACGTTTGTCATCATAATATATACCCAAAAAGCTGGCAAGCATAACCAACTACGCTTCTGAGGCGAAGCGGCGTCTCAGTTCGGCGGCGCGTGTTTGAAGGTCATGTAGACAGGCGGCCGGCGTATTGGCCCTGGTCAGGAGCGTGCAGACGGGCTGTCCCCGCCGGATGAACTCTCCTGAGTGGGGGACATCGCGGATACCATCGCTCAGCCAATGGGCAGTATCGCCCAGCCTGATATCCGCTGGGGCATAGACAATCGCCTTGCCCGCCGCAGCCCCTTGCATCAAAGCTTTTTCCAGATCGAAATCTGGCAGCTCCCCCTCAAATGAGCGCACATGCGCGTCGAACACCCGCAGCCCGTAAACCAGCTCAAACAACTCCAACGAGGCCGAGGGCCGGGGGTTGACCTCAATCGTCCAGACCCGCCCGCCCCGCCAGATGAAATCCAGCCCATTCAGTCCCCGCAAGCCAAAGGTGTGGGTCAGGTGCGAGACGATGGCACGGACTTGCCGGAGTAAGGAATTCAACTCGTCGGGCGGCAGGGGCGGTGGGGTGAGATTGCCGCAGTAAGTGAAGCCGCTGGCCCCAAAAGCTCGCCGGCCAACGAGCTGCTCGGTCAAGCCCAGCACCACGGCCTGCCGACCATCGGCCACAAAAGCCGCCGAGCCGACCAGTCCGGTTAATCGTTCCTGAAACACCCCTCCCTCGGGCGAGCGTCCGTTGCGCCAAAGCCGAACGCCGTGCCCGCCGCCGCCGTGCAGGGGTTTCCACAACCAGGGCCGGGTCGGGTTGGGGGTCAAGCCTGAAGTGGGACTAATTGTTTCTGGAAAGGCGAATCCGTTGGCCTGCAAAGCCGCCGCCAGCCGGAGCGGGTCTCGCGCTTGAGCCAAAGTATCCGGGGTGTTGCCCAGCAGTTGTCGCCCCTGGGCCAATCGCCCTACTTCGGTTGGAAAATTCTCCAGGTTGGCGCTGTAGACCACCGCAGCGGCTTTCAGATCGCTGGCTGCGTTGACCAGGGCAGAGACACTGTAAGGCAAATTGTAGTCGCGCAGCAGTGACCGGCTGGGGCAGATGGCTTTTAGGTCGGCGTCGCCAAAGTAGTCCAGGGCTATCACCGGGTAGCCGGCGCGGGTCGCCAGTTCGGCCAGCATGCGCATGGTTACCCCTACCAGCAGAATGGGTACGGCCTGATTATTCATGTTTTTAGAAAACAAGACCTGACGGATACGCAGCGGGCTGACCCGTCAGGTCTGTTATAAAATTGGGGGCGCTCCTACTCACACCAACTCTTTGGCGACTTGATAGACTGACTCGGCGTCCATCAGGATATCATTGGCTTCAAACAGCCTGGCAATACAGGTGCGATGCACCTTCATCTTCCGTCCGCCGATGCCCAGCGCCCCAAAGGAGATGCGGCCTTCGCGCTCGCTGCCGTTGTCATTCATATCAATGCCCTCGATGCCCAGCGGCGGCACCGCATTGATATCGGCAATGAGTTTAAGGCCCGCCGTGCTGGTCCAGACAGCTTTGCTGACCACCTGCGCCCCAGCCGTGCCACAGGTAAAAAGAGCCACTGCCCCGGCCAAAACCTGACGCGCCGAAGCATCATCGCTCAAGGCTGCCCCTTCAACTTCAACGCCAAAACGTTTAGCCACAATATCCGCCGCAGCTTTGGCTCGTTCCAGGCTGCGCGAGGTTAAAACAACTTTAGCGCCCTCACCGGCCAGCATGCCGGCAGCCCGCATGCCTACCGGCCCGGTGCCGGCCCCGACCACAACGCGCTGACCGCGCACGTCCAGCGCCTTGACAATCTTGGCCACGGCCGTTGCGGCAGTGGTGTTGCAGCCGTTGGAGTCGAGCATCACCGAAACTTTGAATGGCCCAAAAAAGGTTTTTTGAACAGCCGCCAACAAAGCCTCGCCCGCCGGCACATTGGAACCGCCAATCCAGATGGCCGTATTCTTTAAATCGGGGATACCTCGGGTAAAAAAGGAGCCTTGCACCAGGGCCGGCACATCTTCAACGGTTACGTTGCCGTAGCTGAGCACATCGTCAACGCCGGCATCAAACGGCACGATCCGATCAAATGAGCTGGGATGTTTATCACTATCCAGTTGGATCAAGAGTTTTTTCATGAACACCGCCTTTGTTGAGCAGATTTGACCCGCGTGCAGGCAATCTGGCCAACCTGCACGCGGGCAAATATTATATCATCCCCTCCGAACTAACCAAAAAACGTAACTGCTCAACCATGTCATTTCGACCGCAGGGAGAAATCCCCGACACCTTACTTTTACGGGGTGCGCCCTGGGGACGCTTCGCGTCGACCTTCGGTCTCGAAATGACATGAGTCTGAGGAGTTATAAAAAACTTAAACACTCGCCGCGCGTTGCTCGTAGCCAACCACCGGGTCGGCGCCCGCGCCTTTGTTGACGCCCAGGCCGAGGTTGATCCAGCGGAACTCGGTGGCGCCCCAATCCTTATCAATGCGATACGGGAAGGAGGCCGATTCGGGATGCAGGGCGACGACGTGGGTCAGCATGGTCGCCGTGACCGGCTCGCTGGTCAGCAAGCAGGGGAAGTCGGCGAACTTGAGCATGGTGCCTACGCGTTGGGTGATGGCGCAGGGCGGATAGGTGTAGCGATGGATGTTCGACAGCACTTCGTGCTTGTCAATCGGGCCGAGATCAATCTTGACCCCGTCAATTTCGCCACCCTTGCCCAGCGGTTTGGGTTTGAGGATGTTCCAGCCGCGCCAGATGGACATCATCATATCCACGTTGTGCAGCTCGGCAGCGGAGTCACGGTTGGGGTTCATGGCTACCATGTTGTGGAAGCGGTTGACCAGCAGTTCGATGATGCTGTTGATGGGCATGTAGTCCAACAGAAATTCATAGGCCATCAAGGCTGCGCCGGTGCCAACGGCCAGCCCAACCGGGCCGTACTCGTTCTTGAAGCCTTGATCCAGGCCGCGATTCAGGGTGCTTTCGAGGGCAGCGGTGTGGGCTTCAAAGATAGCCATGACAATCGGGTCTTGGGCAAAGTTGAACATAGTCTGGCTGTTGTGGTGAGCCACATCGCCGACACAGTAGGCCGGTACGCAGACCACGTTGCCGGGATGCACGCCCTTGGCCAGGGCCGCCTTGACGGTCGGCTTCATACGGGCTTTGTATTGCTTCTGATATTCGGCGGTGTCGAAGGAGTTGTGGCCGCCGTGCCCGCCTAAGTTGTGGCCCAGCATCAGCTTGGTTTGGGCCTCCGAGGGGGTATCATAGATCATCTGGAGGGTGGCAATTTCATCATCCAGGGCTGCATCCAGGGTTTTGCCGCCTTCAACCGAGGCTTTGAAGGCTGCCCCTAAGCCATAGGAGGTGGTCATACCAAAGGATTTGGCTGCCAGGATGGTCTTTTTGTGATCTTTGGGGATGTCCAGGCCGGCTAGAATCCGGTTTACGACGTTAGCAGTTGAGCCGGGGCTGAGGGCAAAATCTACCACGCAGGTTGGCCCATACAGGCCGCCATAGAGCCGGGCGGCTTCGCGGCCAATCAGGGCGCGGTTCTTGGGAATGGCGTCAATGAACTTTTTGACCGAGGCTTTGAAATCCGGCTGCTCTTCATAGAGGATTTCCATGATGGGGCCGGTCTGGTAATGTTCCACAAAGGGGTCGTCTTCGGGGCGGACAGTCTCGGTCAGGGATTTAAGGATTTCATAGTGGGCATTAACCGAGTCGACATGGAGGGCAATCACTTCGGGCAATTCATTGTCAACGGCCTTCATGCCATTAACAGCGTCAACATAGGGCTGCGCATCGGTAATTTTGAATTGAGTCCCGCGCTTGGCCTTAATGTTCTTTACATCGGCGTTGAGGGCCGCCATGGCTTGCTTGACCATTGCTTCATGGATAGCTTTTGACATGATTTAATTCTCCTTTCATCGTTGAACACAATCTTCTTCTTTGAAAATGTGTTGAGGTAGCTTTACCTCAACCTACCTGATGGCAGGATGTTACCCAAATAGGATTTAACTAAGTTTTATTACCTCCTTTCACGGTAAAAAACGGGATTTGCAAAAAAAGCGCCTTCCCTTCTTACGAGAATAATATGATTATCGGCGGTAGATTAAATGACATCCATCACTATGCGTTTTGGCGTATTTTCGTCTATAATTAAAGGAAGATTTCCGCTTTTTCCTCGCAAAACCGGCCAGGTCAAGAAACACATAGTCCAAATTTGGTTATAGTCTCTGACTATAAAATTATAAACCTTTATCGTTTCCAAATCATTTCTTAACTCTTTCTAAACTGCTAGAGAAGCAAAGTAACTGGGAGAAAGATTCGATGGCGTCTCTTTTTCGCCTTCAGTTGTTAGGTCCAATTCACGTGGATCGAGATGGTGAGCCAATCCAGGGTTTCAAATCGCGCAAGGTGCTGGCTCTCCTCTGCTATCTGGCCGCCCATGGTCAGCCAATCTCACGCAGTTATCTGGTGGAACTCTTCTGGCCGGATCAATCCGAGTCCCGAGGCCGCAACAACCTAAGCCAGGCGCTTCACAACATTTTGAGCCTATGGCCGGGCTGTCTTGAAGTTAATTACTATACCGTCCAGTTTCACTATCTCCCCTCAACCTGGCTAGACCTAAAGGTATTCAAGGAACTGACCGCCCAGAGTGAAGTGGGCGCCTGGATGATGGCCGCCGACCTGTATCGGGGCGATTTTATGGCCGGGATGTCTCTGGACGACTGCCCTGAATTTGAGCAGTGGCTCAGGTTGGAACAGGAAAACTGGCGGCTGCGGATTATCCAGGTTTTACGCGACCTCATCGTTCATTCCATCAGCCACAACGAGGCGGATCAAGCGTTTCAATTCATTTCTCGGCTTTTGGACATAGATCCCGGCGAGGAAGAGGCGCATCGCCAAAAAATGATACTGCTAGCCCAGAGTGGGCAGCGAAGCGCCGCCCTGGCTCAGTTTGAAATCTGTCGTCGCTACCTGACCGAAGAACTGGGAGTGGAGCCAAGCAAAGAAACGGTTCAGGTCTATGAACAAATCCGGTCGGGCGACTTAAAGCATGAAGCTCAAATCTCCTCGGGTCAAGAAAGCCTGCCCTCTGCGACCCCTACGCCAGTTCCCTTCGTTTATAATAATTTGCCGGCGCAGGCCACTTCTTTTATTGGCCGCGAAAAAGAACTGGCCCTCATCGAGCAGTATCTAACCAATCCGGCCTGCCGGCTTTTAACGATTATTGGCCTGGGGGGTATAGGTAAAACCCGCCTGGCCCTCCAGGCTGCCGCTGCCACCAATCACTTTCGACAGGGCGTCTGCTTTATCGCCTTATCCTCCACCAGTTCAACTGAGTTCCTTATCTCAAGTATGGCCAATGCGCTCAAATTTCCGCTTTATGGTCGAGGCGATCCGAAAACACAACTCATAAACTATCTCAGCGATAAGGAAATGCTTCTGCTGCTGGATAACTTTGAGCACTTAATTCCGGGAGCGGACTTACTGGGAGAGATTCTGCAACGCGCTCCACAGCTAAAAATGTTGGTTACTTCACGAGAACGGCTTGGTTTGCGCGAGGAATGGATTTTGGACCTGCAAGGGCTACCGTTTCCCGAAAGTGAAGACATGACACCGCTAGAGAATTATAGCGCCGTCCAGTTGTTTCTCCAGCGGGCCCAGCAGGTACAGGCCGATTTTTGGCTAAGATTTCTGGATAAATCGGCAGTGGCCCGCATTTGCCGGCTGGTTGAGGGGCTGCCCCTGGGCATCGAGCTGGCCGCAGCCTGGACCCGCACCTTCTCTTGCCGGGAAATTGCCGTGGAGATTGAAAAAAACTACGATTTTCTGACCACTTCGCTCCAAAATATTCCCCAACGACATCGCAGCTTGCCGGCAGTGTTTGAACATTCCTGGGGGCTTCTCTCTGAGGAGGAACGAAGCGTATTCAGGCAGCTATCGGTTTTCTGGGGCGGTTTCAGTCGAAAATCTGCCGAGCAAGTGGTGGGCGCTTCCGCGTTTCTGTTATCGGCTTTAGTAGACAAATCGTTGCTCCGCCGGACCGATATAGACCGCTACTGCATCCATGAACTTTTGCGCCAGTATGGCGCTAAAAAACTGGCCGAGAACCCTGATGAGAAAAAAAGAGCCAAAGATCGGCACTGTAGCCATTACGCCGAATTTTTACAGGAACAAGAAACTCGTCTCAAAAAGGGACAGCAAAAGGAAGCTTTAGCGGCTGTCAGCCTGGAAATTGACAATTTGCGAGCCGGGTGGTATTGGGCTGTGGCTACCAGGCGGGAAGAGGATTTTGAAAAGTATCGCGAAGGTCTATTCCTGATCCATAATATGCAAAGTTGGTTCCAGGAGGGTGAAGCGCTCTTCAGGCATGCCGCCACAACTTTGCGCAGCGCCAGGGAAAAGGCCGGTCCCGACCGGCAAATAGACAAAATGATGGGCCATGTTTTGGCTCGACAAGGGGTCTTCTGCGCCAGCCTGGGCCACTATGACCAGGCCAGAGCCATCAAGCAAGAAGGGCTGGCTATTTTTCAAGATGTTATACTCCGCCAGGATGCGCCGCTGGGCCTCAATTATTTGGGGGCGATTGCCTGGGCTTTAGGTGAGTACGTCGAGGCCAAGCAGCTTTGCCAGGAAAGTTTGGGCATCGCCGAAAAGATGGGAGATCGCTGGAAACAGGCCCTGATTCTTCAGTATTTGGGGATGATTGCCATCAGCCTGGGGGAATATGTGGATGCCCAAGCGATAGCCCAAAGGGGATTAGTCATTTTTAGGGAATTTGGCTATCGCAGCGGTATTGCTTTTTCGCTCAATTTACTGGGGATTGCCGCCCATAATCTGGGGGAGTATCGGGAGGCCAGGCAGTTCTGCCTGGAAGGGTTGAAAATAGCCAGAGAGATTGGCGATCGGTGGGAGGAGGCGTTGTCGCTGGAATACCTAAGTATGATCGCTATCAGCCTGGGTGAGTATGCTGAAGCAAAAGCTCTGGCTCAAGAGAGCCTGACTATTTTTAGAGAGTTTGGTTATCGGAGCGGGATTGCCTTTTGCATGAACTTATTAGGGACGGTTGCCCGGAGTCTGGGCCGGTACACCGAAGCTAAACGACTTCACCAAGAGGTTTTGCAGACCTGTAAGGAACTGGATTACTCCCTGGGTGTTGCTATGACCTCATATTATTTGGGGTATACAACCTATTTATTGGGAGAGCAAGGGGAGGCCAGGCAATTGTTAACCGACAGTTTGACTATTGCCAGAAAACTGGCTTACCAACGAGGGATCACCCAGTCGCTCCATGCTTTAGGGACTGTGGCCTATGCGCTGGGGGAATTTAATGAAGCCAGAGCATATCTACTTGAGGCTCTCAAATCTACCCAAGAAATTCAGGCTGTCCCGATAATTTTAGATATTTTAACCGATTTTGCTAAACTTCTTATCAAGGAGAATAGAGTAGAACAAGCTCTGGAACTGCTTACTCTTTCTCTCCACCACACTGCCAGCAAACAAGAAACCAGAGATAGAGCCAGCCGTCTTTGGGCTGAGTTAACAGCTAAATTGCCAGGACAAGTCACAAACACCGCTCACGAAAAAGGCAAAACCAATAGTCTCGACGAGCGGGTGGCCGAGATATTAGTCGAAAAGATGGGCCAAACAGCCCTGTTCTATAAAAATTGACGTTTTTAAGGAGGTAGACTTATGTCACGAGTTATCGGCATTGATCCGGGCACAGTGAGTTTTGATCTATGCGGACTGGAAGATGGACGGGTCTTTCTGGATACCACCATTCCTTCCGCCGAGATTGGAGCCAACCCCCAGATTTTGGTAG
Source organism: Anaerolineae bacterium (assembly GCA_023151115.1). The sequence continues at coordinate 137,520 of JAKLJP010000011.1, read as the reverse complement.
ACGCCTTACAGGCAGCCCAACCCCTTGATTTGGTCATTGGCCCTTCCGGCTACGGCCTGCCCTGGGTCAGCATCGAGGAGTTTGACGAGCAAGAACTTTTCCTGTTTATCCTGGCCGATGAACGGGAGCGTAACCAGGTTTCGGTGTTGGGCGGAATGGGCCAGATGATCTCCATTTTGAAAACAACCGGGCTACCTGTTCAGTTTATGCCGGGGGTCATCCATCTGCCCACCGTGCCGGAACATCGCAAAGCCAACAAAATTGATATGGGCACCGCCGACAAACTTTGCTGTTTGGCCCTGGGCATCATAGACCAGGCCCGGCGGCATCATATTGCCTATAATGCCACCAGCTTCATTTTTGTCGAGGTGGGCGGCGCTTACACCGCGGTAATGACCGTGCAGGGTGGACAGGTGGTGGATGGACTGGGCGGCTCCAGCGGCGGACCGGGCTTCTACTCGCTGGGAGCAATGGATGGAGAACTGGCCTATCTGTTGGGTACTTTTCCCAAATCCGTGCTTTTTTCCGGCGGGGTGGCGGCCATGACTGGCCAGCCGGCCCTTTCACCCGAAGCGGCCTTGGAGCTGAGGGAAACAGTTCCGGCGGCGCGCCGGGCCTGGGAAGCCCTGTTTGAAGGGGTCAAGAAAAGTGTGGCGGCGGAAATGGCGGTTGTGCCCAATGTCCGAGAGATTCTGCTCTCAGGCCGGCTGTGTCGTATCCCGGCCGTGCGCGAAGAACTGGCCGACCGTTTAAGCCGCTTTGCCCCGGTGCACCGTATCTCGGGCATTGCCCAGGTGGCCAAAGAAGCAGCCCAGGGAGCTGCTTTGATCGCTGACGGCATGGTCGGTGGACAATATGCCAGCCTGGTTGAAACGATGCGGCTCAAAGAAGCCAGCGGGACCGTGCTGGACTATCTCCATATCAGCATGGCCGATGAACTTAAGCAGAAGTACCTGAAATAGTTTCTTCCCTGGTTGGCCGCGGGTGATTTGTCTCGATCAGGGGAGAACGCGGTCAAGCGCCTGGGGATTGAGACCGACAAAAATATTCTGGCCGATTTCGATGACAACTGCCTCTTGCTGGCCCGATAATTGGACCATCCGCTGTAAGCTGGTCGGGTCACATTCGATATCGGCAAGATCAAATACTACCCCACGATCCTCAAAAAATCGGCGCACTTCCTGGTAGTCGGCAGCCTGGCGGCGCCCGTAGACCGTCACTCCTTCAAACGGGGTGGTTGGTACAGCACAGACACACATACCCATCTCCTTAAAGGGCGGTATCACAAATTTTGTGTTAAACCCCGATTCCCTTGAGGGAGACGGGCAATTTACACAACTTTCGACAAACCGCCCCTTAAAGGCTGTCTGAAAAGCCGGGCAAGGCAAGCCAAGGTTTGCACTCCTGTCTCAGCCACTTTTCAGACAGTTTCTTGGCTTAATCCAAAATAACCACTCTAATAGTACGACGCCTGGAAAAATTTGACAAGAATAGGCGCTTAATGTATAAGGTTAGGCTCATATATCCCCTGTCATCTTGTTTAGCGTTTTGCCTCTCATATAGAACGATGCTGCTGGCCCGGTTCGTCAACCATAGTTGATTTCGGACAAAGTCACCATTGTTTTTGTCCGTATAAAAATTATTCTTATTATCAAAGGAGATACTTTATGAGTAAAGTAATGATGGTCGGTGAAGCTTTGGTTGGCGAGGGCAATGAAGTTGCTCACGTTGATATTGTCATCGGCCCAAAAGATGGCCCGGTAGGACAGGCTTTTGCAGCCTCTTTGGTCAATCAGACCGATGGGTTCACTTCATTACTGTCGCTGATTACCCCCAATCTACCGGCCAAGCCCGACACAATTATGACCAACAAAGTCACCATAAAAGGGGCCAAACAAGCTGTGCAAATGTTTGGGCCGGCTCAGGCAGCTGTGGCTCGCGGGGTGGTTGACTCGGTTAAAGCCGGGGTCATTCCCAAAGATCAAGTTGATGATCTCTGCATCATCGTGGGGGTTTTTATCCATTGGGAAGCCGAAGACACCAAAAAGATTTATGATTATAACTACCAGGCCACCAAAGAAGGGATCAAACGCGCTATGAGTGGCAAACCTACTATAGACGAGGTATTGGCACAAGAAGCCACCGCCCGCCATCCCTTTGCTGAAGGGGCCGAAGGCTAACTCCAGCGACTCCTCAAATTTTCAACAATAACTCTATCTGGCTCACCTTTAGGGTGAGCCTATTTATTTATTCTTGAACTAACAGAGTTATAAAGAATAGTCCTCTTTTTTGAGTAAACTACCCAAATTGATAATAGACAACCGCCTGATTAAATGCTATAAATAAGAGAAGTGACAAGGCATTTCTACTCTGCGCCAGTAGAGCAGACCTGTTCTGTTTCAAGGGGGAATGATAGAACAGGATAAGCCACAGCACATGTTCAATCACAAATAATCAGGAGGCTAAGTCTAATGCTGCAACAAAATCTTGAACATGAATTTGACCAAATCGCTTTCGAGGCCTGGAACCAAGCTCAGTCCCCCCTGGAGCGGATGTATGACCACTGGGTTGGTCAGGGAGTCTGGGAGCCAAATCCCCCGGCAGTGACATTTCGTATCCACGACGCGGCGACCGGTCTGCCTATTCCCTGTCACCTCTGCAACTCCACCGATGCTTGGGTGGTGGAGGGGGACGAGGTGAAACAGATCGCCCGCGTTTTTGTCTGCGAGCATGAACCTGTCTGGGCCGGACGCGGCCTGATCCGCCAGATTTCCACCGTGCCTGTTCATCGGGTGGGTTCATTTGAGGAAACTGGCCGGCCTCGCGAATAAAGGGAGCCAACAATAAACGAGCGGCAGCCCTCTTTTGATTTAATCGCTGTTGATAAGTCGTGGGTTGATATTTTACTCAGCGTGCCGGTCTTGCCCGGCCACGATCAGAAGGTGCTGGGCAGCTTGCTGGGTAAACAGCCCGGCGGGATGGGGGGCAATGTCGTTTGCGCGGCCAGCCGGCTTGGCTTGCGCACCGGGTTGGTCAGTTGGATCGGCGATGACGTCGAAGGCGAACTGGTTTTAAAGGATCTGCGCCGCTTTGGCGTTGACGCGACTCACGTTGTGGTTGAACCAAACACCCAGACCAATTTCACCACCATCCTGATTGATCCTTCCGGCGAAAAGGCAATTATCGTTGTTCCCACCGCCTTCAACACCCTGGTGCTTGACTCTGCCCTCAGCATCTATTTAGGCCAAGCCAAGCTTGTCTACAGCACGGTTTATGATCTTGACCAGTTGGCCCGCGTCGCCAGGGTTGTTCACGCTGCCGGCGGTTTGCTGAGCGCCGATATTGAGCCAGTTGCCGGGTTGCAGGACGAGGCACTCGGCCAGGCGCTGGCTTTGCTTGATCTGGCCTTTTTCAAGGCCGACATATCAGGCACCGATTATGAGCAAGCTGCCCAGGAACTGCGTGCCCTCGGTCCTGAGTTGGTTATTTTTACCCTGGGCGCACAAGGGGCGCTGGCTTGCCACGCTCAAGGCGTTGTCCGGTGTCCCGCCTTTCAAGTACCGGTTGTTGACACTACCGGGGCCGGCGACTGTTTTACCGCCGCATTTTTAACGGCCTATCTGCGTAAATTTCCTCTCGATCAAGCGCTGCGTTATGCCCAGGCAGCCGCAGCGCTTTCCATTCAAGGCTATGGCGCTCGCGGCGCTCTGCCCACCGACAAACAAGTTCATAATTTTCTGAACCACTGAATTGACCGCGGAAGGTTAGAAGGCTGGTAAGTCCTGACCAACCCGTAGGGCAGCAAAGCAAGTCTTCCAGCCTTCCAAGCTTCCTGGATTGTCAAGGTAAGGTCTATTAATTGTCGGAAGGACCGAGAGGGGCCAGAGTCTCACTCCGTAGCCCGACCAGCAGGCTCTGGCCGTTATCGGCCACGCGCAGAGCGGCATATCTCGCCTCGGCGTAATCATCGGCGTGCCCTTCCTGAAAGAAGAACGAATCCGGCCCAATCTGAACCTGCCCATACTCCAACCGGCGATAATTCAGCAAGATTTCATCCGCGGCCAGGTCTCCGCCTTGGTAGACTCGGCTAAAGGTAGCCACCTTCTGTCCGTCGAGCTTCAAAACCAGTTGACCCTTTTCCGGCAGGTCGCTCAACATGCTCAGCTCATTGTTCAAAGCATAGTTAAGCTGCATATAATCGCCTTGCATCAGCGAGCGGGGATCAACCGGGGCCAGTTGGAGAAAAATCACCTGGCCCTGGGTCAGGCGGGTCTCCGTTTGAAAAATGTTGACGTTAACAAAGGCTAAAATACTCAGTCCAACCAGGCCCATGATGATGTGGCGTAAGGTTAAATTTGACATCAAACTGCCTCCTGAACCGGCCTGAACTGCCGCAGTAAGAAGGTGCGGGCCAGAAAAAGCAACGCCCCGCTGCCCATCAAAATTAATGATTTCTCGTACAGGTCAAGGGCCAGGTGGTAATAAAAAGCGCCGATAAAAAAGACCAGGAACGCCACCGCCAGTCCCCACACCAGCCGGTGTCCGCGCCAGAAGCCCACGATCAGCAGGATCAGGCTGGCCAGAATCCCCGGCGTCTGCCAGGTGAGCAAGCTTAAGACGACGACGCCTCCGGCCATAGCCGCCATGAGGGCCAGCGAGAGGTTTAGGACATTCCGCCCAAAGCGGAGGTAGATGAAGAACAACAGGCTGACGACCAGCAGCCCCAGCGTAGAGATCCACCAATATTTGACGTAGTTGATCTCGTAGATAACCGAGGGTAATAACAGGCCCAAGAGGGTCAAAGTGACGGCGTAGCCCAGGGGCCGGGAGAGCGAGCGCAATCCCTGGCTAACAAAATAGCTATCTTCAGACCAGATGAGGAGCGCCAGGCTCAGCAGCAGGATGACCAGGCCATGGGTGGCTTCATAGATTTCCCATTCCCCGTAGAGCAAGGTCAAGATCGCCCCCAGGATGACCAGGGCCGAAATAAAGCGATGGAGCCGGCCGGGATAGAGCAAAAACAGGGTAGCCTCCATTAAAATAGTGATCAGGCAGGTGGTCAGGAGGCTCTCGGTACCCAGGTAGATGCCGGCCACAAACAGCCCCTGCCCGGCCAGGCTGATAGCCAGGCTCAGTTGACCGGCAAAGTTCGAGCGGCGGAAAAGATATTTGATTCCGACGGCGGCCACAATAAAGATTAAACCGGTGACCGAATAGGCGAGAGCCGACTCGGTTAAAATGATGCCGGTAATAATAAACCCGATGATAAACAAGGCGGCAATCCAGGCACTGATTCCCACCGCTGCCTGAATATACCAGGTTGTGCCCACTCCCTCACCGGCTAACAGCCCGGTCAGCTCACCTCGCTTCTCTACCGGCAAATAACCCTCAGCTATCAATTCGTCAACGACAGTTTTTAGCTTAGCCATGCGCCACCTCCCAGGAACGAGCGACCCGTTGTAGCCAGTTAACGGCCAGTGCAGCCTGGACGATGATGACCACTCCAATCAGCAGCAAGCCCGAAGCCTGAAAATCAGTCCGGCTCACTTCGTGGGCTACAACCGAGGTAATTGTCACCACCAAGCCAAAGGCAGCCAGGGTCAGCATAAACAGATCGTGGATCATATAGGTGTAAATAAAAATGACCGTCCCAGTTAAGACCAGGTAGAGAACAGCCCCTACAACCATGCTCCTGTCTATTTCAGCAGGAGAGTGCCAGCTCCAGATCAAGGCAATGGTCGGGATCAGAGCAAAAATAAAGGCAGCCAGACCCATCAGGCGGGGTTCCCAGCGGCCGCGGAGCCAGCCGCAGCCCCAGGCACGCCCCAACTCCCACAGCGCCAACCCCATCCCATTAAGGGCAAATAACAGGTTAAAGAGGGTTAGCTCACCAGCGAAGCCGGCTTGTTCTCCATAGAACCACAGCGTTAGGTTGAGCAGCACCAGCCATAAAAACCAGAGCGGGCCAGATAAACCAATAATGGCCCAGCCGAGAATAAAAACAGCCCAGTAGAGAAACAGGGTGTAAGCATCGGCCCCGGTTTGGTAAACCTGGCCCTGCACCGCCAACAAAGCCCCGACCAACACCGCCGCCCCGATGAGGCCGGCCTTGCCGGGGAGCGTATTTAAGCCCCGATAGTAGGCGAAGCCCAGGCAGATCAAAATACCGGCTTCGACCAGGCCAAACTTGGTAAAACGATGCATTTCGGCCCAGTTGAAGGCAAAGAAAAAGATAATTCCGCTCAAACTAAAAGCCACAGCCAGGGCCAGCAGCGAGTAATCCAAAAAGCGGCGCCAGCCCTCGCCGGTAGGGATATAACCGGCCAAGACCAAGGCACGTTCGAAGCCGGCCCGGTTCAAAATGCCTTTTTCAGCCAACAATTCCAGCCGTTCCAGGCTGGCCCGGCCTTCCAATATCGCTGAAGAAGCGGGCGGCAGTTCTTCAGGGGGTGGGGTTGAGGCGGGTTGGGGGTTTATCATCACTCACTCCTCTAAAATTGTGATCTACTGAAATTATAACGTCTGGAGTAAGATATGTCACCTATCTAAAGTTAGGGTCGGTCTGATGCCTGACCCTTACCCTCCAAAAAAGTAGAGACAGGACAATGTCCTGTCTCTACAAGTTCAAACCTTAATTTAACGTAACTACTCATCCCTCATGTCATTTCGAGGCTGAAAGCCGAGAAATCTTTGAGGCTATTGTCTGCAAACCACAGATCAGGAGATTTCTCGCTCCTAATGTCGCTCGAAATGACATCACTGGGTAGTTACAATTCAACTTGGTGTTACTCGGTGGCCGGGGGCGCGTTTTTGAAAGCGCCAAACAAGGCCGAGAAGTAGGTGAAATCACCCACTCGACCCGTATGCAACGGGCTGGCGGCATCCCACTGCGCTTCATAACTGGCGATCACATCCTGCGCGTCCAACTCGCTCCCATCGTGGAACTTCACCCCTGCCCGCAGCTTGAACGTCCACTCCGTCAACTCATCATTCGCTTCGTAGCTCTCCGCCAACGCCGGCACGACCGCCGTCCCACCGACTTCATAGGCCAGCAGGCTCTCATTCACCTGCTCACACGCTCGCAGGCTCTCCCCATCCGTCTCATCCGCACAGTACAACCCAATCGGCTCCGCGTTCTGCATCCAGACGAAGGTGTCCTGGCCAGGGATTTCCACCACCGCGAACTGCTCGTTGCTCAAGGGTGAGGCGTGGGCCCCTTCGGCTGTCGCTTTGAAGGCTGTCCCCGACCCGCCGTGCGCCACCGGGATCATCGGCACGTGCTGCGTCAGCAACTCATTGGCCTGCCCATACAACACGTTCCGCTCGCCCTGGTCGGCTAAACTCGCCGCTTCGGTCAGAATCTCTTGCAGGTCTTCAAACCCTGCCCCAAACTGCGGGCTGGCTCCCGCTCCAAAGTGATAGTCCAGGAAGTTGGTCTGGTCCGGGTAGTCCGCTCCCCACCCCAACAGGTGGATGCCTTCGATCTGTCCGGCATTGGCTGCATCTATAAACGCTCCGCTCTCCATCACCACAATCTCGGCGGTGATGCCCAAATCGGCTAACTGGGCTTGAATGTCCTGCGCCACCACCCCAGGTTCCGGTAAGTACCCTCGCACCACATCCCGGTAGGTGATCGTCGTCTCAAACCCGTCCGCAAATCCCGCTTCGGCTAACATCGCTTTGGCTTGTTCCGGATTGTACTCCGGCCAGGCTGGCCCTTCACAACCCCCTGGAATGGCGCACGGCGTGAAGTGGCTGGCGACTTCTGACCCCGCCGGGTAGAAGTTGTCCACGATCCGCTGCCGGTCTATCCCGATCGCCAGCGCCTGCCGCACTTGTTCGTTGTCAAACGGCGGGTAGTCCCGGTTGAACCCTATGTAAAACACATTCAGCCCTTCCCGCTCGTACAACTTCAAACTGCTGTCGGCCTGGATCACTTCAAAATCATCCGGCGTCGGGTTGTCTATCCCGTCCACCGCCCCCGATTGCAGTTCCAGCAACCGCTGCGCTCCTTCGGCGCTCCAGCGGAAGACCAATGTCTCGGTTTTGGCCGGTTCGCCCCAGTATTCTTCAAACCGCTTGAAGGTGATGCTGTCCCCTTTTTGCCATTCTTCCAGCATATACGGTCCGGTCCCGATCGGTTTTTCGATCAGGTCGCCGCCGCCGCCGGTGCTTTCCAGGTATTCCGACGGATGGATCTGGAAGGCGCTGAAGGCCACTTTGGAGGGAAAGGCCACATCGGGCCGGCACAGGCTGAACTTCACCGTCAAATCGTCCACCGCTTCGATGCTTTTCAGCACTCCCCCGTATTCACATTCTGCCTCCACCCCCGCTTCTGACTCACCTTCGGCTGGCGCTGCTGCAGCTTCGCCGCCGGAAATAACGGTCAGGTCGGCCCCATCAAACCATTTCTTGGAAAGTTCGCTCAAAGTGCCGTCGGCGTGCATAGCGTCAATAACCTCAGATACCTTCGCTTGCAAACTGGTTGCGTCGAGCGAGCTATTCTTATCAAAAGCTGCCGCCAGGTTCTCCACAAACACCGGCTCGCCGACTTTGACCACTTCGATGCCGCTGGCAATGGCCTGGTCAACCACCGTGCCCGAGGTTAAGAACACCTGAAATTCTTCTCGACCGGCCTGAATGGATTGGGCACATTCCGCATCAGTAGAGAGTGGCACGACGGTGACATCGGCAGGCGGGGGAACCTTGATATCGGAGTCAGGAATACCGACATCCTCACCCTTCAGATAGGCTTCATAGGTGGTCGAGGTACCAACACAGACAGCCTGGCCGGCAATCGCCTCAATTGAGTCAATCCCAGAGTCGGCAGCGGCAGCAAACTGGGCCGGGGTAAAATAGTAAGGACTGCTAAAGAGCAGCACTTCCTGGCGCTGCTTGGTAATGGTCATCGAGCCAACGCTCATATCCCACTGGTCGCCCCAGTTGCCGGCGGTAATGATGTCCCACTCAGGGGTCACAAACTCAACCTCAACGCCCAGGCGTTTGGCAATTTCGGTGGCCACATCAATGTCAAAGCCTTCAAACGTGCCATCCGGCTTGAGCAACGATTGGGGGGCATAGTTGGGGTCGGTTGAAACCCGAATAGTCCCATTGGCCATAATCTGGGCCAACAGGTCATCCCCACCCTCGGCGGCAGCGGCTTCTTCGGTCGCTGCCGGGGCTTCGGCGGCGGGTTCTTCGGTGGCTGCGGGAGCTTCAGCGGCCGGTTCTTCGGTCGCTGCCGGGGCTTCGGCGGCGGGTTCTTCCGTAGCCGCCGGAGCTTCGGCGGCCGGTTCCTCGGTGGCGGCCGGGGCGGCCGGCTGCGCAGCGCCGCCGCAGGCTGCTACCCACAGCAAGGCAGCCACCAGGCTAAACAGTAAAAACAAATTTCTCTTTCTGATCATTAGAAAATCTCCTCCTGACAACATTTAGAAAAATAGTTGATTCCGGTTCATCTATCATTTAAAGCTGAGCAAATCTTTAAAGATGTCACCTCCTTCCCTGGCTGTGACACGATGCCTGGCTAGATTGTTAACCCCCCACCCAGCGCTTCACTTACGCTGTGGTTATGCAGGGGAGTATAACACGTCCTGAGTGCCGCGTCAAAGAAAAGGGAAACCCCTTGACGAGACGGGAGAATGATTTTATTAGAGTTTATCGGAAATAAAAATACCTCTTGCCAAGGCGCAAAGAACATCTTCTATCTTCCCTCTTCCGGCCGGCTGAAATCCTGTCCGTACCATTTGAGGTAAATCTCGGCCAAAGTACCCTGGCGGTGCAGCCGGGCCAAAATTTTGTTAATTTCCAGCATCAACCGCTCTACCTTTAAATTATCTACCGGGACGGCGGCAACGGCCAGCGGCTGGACCCCAATCTTGACCCATTTGAGCGGCAGCCCGCTTTTGACCGCTTCCTCAAAGATTGGGCCAGGGCCAAAAAGAAGCTCACCCTGAAATTCAGCGTCCAGTTCGGGCTGGCCCATCTGCCGGATGGCTTTTTGCAGATTCGCCAGCGGCACGGGTTGAACATCGGCGGGGCGTTGGGGCAGCAGTGGTTTCTGTTGAACGGTCAAAGCTGTACCGCCGGGTAATAATAGGCGCTGGTAGGCGCTGTCTGTCAGCACACCGACCGGCTGCCCCGCTATGCTGCGCAGGGCCGTAACCTCAGTAGCCGTTGCCAAACTTAAAAGACCCATCGGCATATAGCCATAGGGCTTTGAAAAAACCAAAGGGTTTGAGGGTTGATCAGGCGACGGGTCAAAAGGAACCAGAGAAGCGATGGCAATATCCCACTGGCCGCGCCAATCCCCGGAGCTAAGAGCAGGGGGATAACCTTCAACCAATTCCAACTCAAGACCCAGGCCCTCGGCAATGTGCCGGGCCAGGTCAACCTCAAAGCCGTTGAGCGCGCCGCCTGTTTCGGCGTTGGAGAAGCCGCGGAAGGCCGGAGGTGAAAAATTGGCTTCCGGCCACACCCGGATGCCGACCCGCAGGACGCCGTTTGCCAGCAAACGGTCTAGCAGGTCGGAACCATCGCCGATGGGGATGGGCGGGATCAACAGCGGGGTAGGCGTCGGCGGGGCGGGGGATGGGGTGGGGGTGGGCAGAGGCGCGGCCTGGCACTGAGCAGCTATCAGCAAGGCCAGCAGGAAGAACCAGATAGATTTCAGGTTAACAGCGAAGATCGTCATTAAATATTGTTGGCAAAACTGATTTAAAAATCGGTTTCGCCATAAAACGTAAAGCGTAAAACGTAAGGACTAACAGAGAAAACCGTTACGTTTTAGGTCTATCAATAGTCTCAATTGAAATGAAACATGTCCAAATCAAAAACGCCCGGCCACAAATAGCGCCAGGCGTTCTTAATTCTAAATCAGGAGTAGGGTTGCCTTACTGAGCGTCGCGGGCGCAGCGGAAACCGATGTCGTCGTTGGCGCTGGTGGCGGGCGGCCCGGCGTTGCGGTTGTAGGTGGTGACCAGTTCGCCATCTTCGCCGTCAAACCAGCCGCCGCCCCGGTTGACTTTATTCTCGCTGCCAAAGAAGGGGTCAGCATCGGCGGCCGCGCCGGGATAGGCCACAAAATCATCGGCAGTCCATTCGCGCACATTACCGGCCATATCTTCTACCCCATAGGGGCTGGCGCCCGCGCCAAAGCTGCCGACGGCAGTGGTGCCGCGAATACCGCCTTCGTAGAAGTTGCCGTTTTCCGGCACAAAATCATTACCCCAGGGATAAATGCGGCCATCGGTGCCGCGAGCCGCTTTTTCCCATTCGGCCTCGGTCGGCAGCCGTTTGCCGGCCCACTCGCAGTAGGCCTTGGCGTCATCCCAGGTAACGTAGACCACCGGATGGTTGCCCTTGCCTTCGGCCACATCTTTCCAGTTTTTGCTGCTGTTCTGTTCAGCATAGGTTTGATAGCCGGATTCTTCGACGAAGCGAGCAAATTCGTCGTTGGTCACTTCAAAGCGATCAATTTCATAGGCGGGCAGGTCCACTTCATGGGCCGGACCATTTTTGGGTTTGCCACCATCCTGGCCCATGGTGAAGGGGCCGGCGTCAATCAGGACCATATCTTCGGGGATGGGCACCGCAGCCGGTTCCTCGGTCGCGGCGGCCTCGGTGGTTGCTTCCGCTTCAGATGTGCCTTCGGTCGTCGCTTCGCCGGCCGCCTCTTCGGTGGCTGATTCAATGGGCGCTACGGTGGGAGTTGCTCTGGGGGTGGGCGTGGGCGGCGCAGGTTTGGGGGTCGGCGTAGCCAAAACTACCGGCGTAGGCGTATTGGCCGGTCCTTCCGTCGTCGCGGCGGTCTGACCAGCGTCACCGCCCCCTGCTTGCGGGGGGGGACCACATGCTGCCACAAAAGCGGATAGAAGCAGAGTTACAAGCAAAAGCAGCTTTTTCATTCTTTCATTCTCCTCCAAATCAGAATAGTATTTATAAGGGCTGGCGACAGAGTATAGCAAAATAACCCTGTTTCAACAAACAAAAGGGGGATGTTTTGATTCTAATCAAGGTTGCAAGGTAGTAGGTAGCAGGATCACAAAGTAGCAGAGATTTTTCTGCTACCCTGCGACTCTGCTACCTTGTTACTTGTGGTATAACTCTACAAGTTTCCACATCTGCTACCTTTCGGGTTGAGACTGGTCGGACTGAATGGCTAAAGCCGCCAACTGCTCATAGTAAGGCTGACATTCGGCCAGGAGGGGTTTCAAATGTTCGGGGAAAGGGCTGGTTTTGGGGCGATAGGCTTCAAAGCCGGTGGACTGGTGAACACTATGATACCAGTACTTGGCCCAGACGCCATCTTCCGGTCGTGGCCCGGCCGGCCAACTCAACATAGCTTCGTCAAAGGGGATGCCGATTTGTTGGCACAGCCGGCTGAGGACTCCGCGCGGATTGAGCAGCACCTGTTTGGCATCGAGCACCGGCGGCGTTTGACCACGCGAGCGCAGATAATCGAGCAGTTTGAGGTGATCGGCGTAATCGGTGTCGCGCAGGGTTGGCTGCTCGACATTTTTGGCATAGGAAGGCAACATATCACGCGGGTCGCGGGTGAGCAGGACATTGAGGGTCTGATCGAGAAAATCCCAGTCAAGGTTGACCAGATGGTGGGTCATGTGTTTGAAGAAAACCAGCGGCGTGGGATAGTCGCCTAAAATAACCTCTCTGACCACTTTAGCGCCGTCATTTTCCTGAACGGCCATGACTTCAGCCGAACCGGGATGGTAGGTGTGGGCGTCGGTGGTGGAGAGATAGTGAGCATACAGCGGCTCGTCCACTACGGTAGTATCGGCTCGCTGAGCAAAGGAGTACATCAGGGCCGTAGAAATGTTGCGCGGCCCGGACCAGAGACAGATGCGTTTGGTCATCAAAAACCTCTTAAGGAATAAGAATTAAGAAATAAGAATTAAGAGGCAAACTGTTTTCTAATTTCTCATTTCTAATTTCTAATTTCTTATTTTTGCTTTTTAGCTGCCTGAACGGCCAGTTCAATCTCCTGGCGGTATAACTCGCTTAACCGGCGGGTCATAGGGCCGTATTTACCTTCACCGATGGTCCGGCCGTCCACCTCGATCACCGGAGTCAAGCCGCCAAAGGTGCCGGTGACAAAGGCTTCGTCGGCCCCGTAAACATCGAACAGCGAGAAATTTTTCTGATAACAGGGGATGCTGTGTTTGTGACAGGCATAAATCACCTTGCCGCGGGTGATGCCGTTCATACAATACTGCCCGGTCGAAGTCCAGACTTCGCCTTTTTTGACCATGAAGAAATTGGTGGCATTGCAAGTGCTGACAAAGCCGTGAATGTCGAGCATGAGGGCTTCGTCGGCTCCGGCGTTGAGGGCCTGGATCAAGGCCATGACCTCGTGCAGTTTGCTGTGGCAGTTGAGCCGGGGGTCCAGATAGTCGGGCGAGCCGCGCCGGATAGTTGAAGTGAAGAGACGGACGCCTTTTTCTTTGGTGGCGGGGTCGGCTTGTTTGTGCTCGGCAATAATCACCAAATTTGGCCCACTGATGGTCAGCCGGGGGTCTTGTGAAGGTGTTTTTTTGATGCCCCGCGTCAGCATAAAACGCACGTGGACATTATCGTGCATCTCATTGGCCCGCAGGGTTTGCCACAGCGCCTCGGTCAACTCCTGGCGGGTCATGCCCACCTCCATGCCGATAGTGGCGGCGGCTTGCCAGAGCCGGTCAAGATGCTCGTCGAGAAAAACCAGGACGCCCTGATGCAGTCTAACTGCCTCCCAGATCCCATCGCCGACCAGGTAGCCGCTGTCAAAGACCGAGATTTTAGCCTCGTGGCGGGGGAACAGTTCGCCGTTGATATAAATCAAAATATTTTCGTTGCGTGGATCAGGTACAGCATTGTGCGTGCCGTGCGCCATGAGAATACCTCCAGAATGAAACCTGTTTTTATTGCTTTATCGGGTTATTAAAAACAGCAGATATGGTTCCTCGATCAGCTCACAGATATAATCCAGAAAGCGGGCCGCGGGTGCGCCATCGGCCAGGCGGTGATCGAAGACGAGGCTGAGGGTCATTATTTTGCGGACAACTATCTCCTCGCCCCTGGCGACCGGCTTGGCCACAATCCGGCCGACGCCCAAAATGGCCGCTTCCGGCAGATTGATGACCGGGGTAAAAGCATCTACCCGATACATGCCCAGGTTGGTAATGGTAAAAGTGCCGCCGCTCAAATCGTCGGGGGCGCTTTTGCCGGCCCTGGCGCGATCTACCAGCGCCCGGAAATCGGCTCCAAACTGCTGCAAGCCTTTGGTATCAGCATTGCGAACGACCGTGACCATCAAGCCCCGCTCGGTATCCACGGCCAGGCCGAGGTTGATTGGTTTCAAATATTCAATGGCATCCCCCGCCGCCGAGACGCGCGCGTTCATGTAAGGGAACTTCCGCAGCGCGTTGGCGACAATTACCCCCAGCAAATCGTTATAGCCCGGCGTATAGCCCCACTCCTGGCTGAACTTGGCTTTGAGTTGTTCGCGCAGCTTTACAAATTCGGTCGCATCTACCTCCGTTACCAGGGTGACGCGGGCGGTGGTGTGGACGCTTTCGGCCATCCGCCGAAAAACAATGCCGCGAACGCCTTTGAGGGGGATGGTTTGCAATATGTCGGCGTCGGGAGGAGAAGCAGGCTGAGGAGGAGAAGAAGGAACTGAAGGAACTAGGGGAACTGAGGGGGAACTTGGAGGGGTGGGTTCGGGAACAGTGGGAGTTGAGGTGGAGGGGAGGGTTGGGGGTTGGGTGGGGGCGGCGGCGTGGATAATGTCTTCTTTGGTGATGCGGTCGTGGTCGCTGCCAGCCAGAACGCGCACGTCCACACCCATGTCGGCGGCCATTTTTTGGGCAACAGGTGTGATTTTGGGCAGTTCGGCGGTCCTCTCCCCCCTCCCTGCGGTTGCCTCTCCCTCTGGAAAAGAGGAGGCCGGAGGCGAGACAGTCGCCTCCTCACCTCTCGTTTCTTTGCTTCCGGCTTCGCCGTTTTTTGAGGGGACGCTTTCCCCTTCGCCAATGGTGGCTACGACGGTCATCACCGGCACGGAGTCGCCCGCTTTGTAGGGGCCGATATGCAAAACTCCCTGCCCGTTGGCCGGAACCGGGACCACGGCTTTATCGGTTTCAACCTCTACAATTTCGTCGCCTTCATTTACTTCCGCCCCATCGTCCACCAGCCAGTTGACGATGGTGACTTTATCTACGTTGTCGCCCAATTTGGGAATAAAAAAATCTACGGCCATGTTGCTCCTCAGCAGCGGTGAGATACTCATCAAGTATACTTTAAGACAGCAAAGTTACAAAAATTGAAGAAGTACTTGACTTGAATCAGTCAATAAGGTACAATTGTGTACACAATTGACACATTCTAAGGAGCAGATATGCCCACAAGTACTATCGGCAGCCGAGAGGCGCGCCAAAAATGGCGAGATTTACTGGATGAAGTTTATACAGGGATAGGAGATGTGGTTATTGAACGGAACGGCAAGCCCATCGCTACGCTCATCCCTTATGAGGATTACCTGGCTGTGGCGGAAACCCTGGACAATTTACGCGCTGCCCGGCGAGTAGCCGCCGCCCACAAAGCCTCCCAGCAAAGCGGTCGCTCTTATGACGAGATCCGGGCCGAATTGGTAGATAAAGGATTGCTCGATGACTGAAGCAAAGCCCCGCTGGGAAGTGAGATTGACCCGGCAGGCTGAGAAGACTCTATACCGTTTATCCAAACCCCTGCTCCGACGCCTCGACCGGGCGCTTTTAGACCTGGCCAAAAACCCCCGCCCCACTGACAGTCATCCCCTCGCCGGTTACGATAAATTATATCGCCTGCCTGTCGAAGTGTGGCGCATTACTTACACCCTTGAAGAGGAACTTTTGATTGTTCTTGTGCTGGAGATTGCACCTCTGCAGCAGCCGGAGCGGTATCGGTTAGAGGAAGAAGCAGCCGAAGATTCTTTGCCGGAGAGATTTCAACAAGCTCAGACGGTTGACCCGGCTATTACATTTTTGGGCTTACAACATCCTCGTGAGTTTGGGGTGAAATTTGGGACAGTCGAGGACTTTATCCGCCCTAGAGGATTTAGCCTGTTAAAACGAATCGAACGAAAAAAAATCCGTGTTTTAATCGCAGAGGGTCTCGCTGAAACCCGCGAAAACTTGGGCAAGCTGCTTTCTATTGAATCTGATATTGAAGTTGTCGGGACGGCTAAAAACGGTGAAGAGGCTGTTCAAATGGCCGTCGAGCGACAGCCCGATGTGGTCCTGCTTGATACCAACCTCCCTGGTGTGGATAGCTTTGCAGCCTGTGAGCAAATTTCTCAACAATTACCCTCTACCCAGGTAATCTTGATGTCTGCCTGGGAAACCGATGATTATACACGGCGGGCGATGATGGCCGGGGCCAGGGAATTTTTGATCAAGCCTTTTTCCAGGGACGAATTGATGACCAGTATTCGGCGGGTGCATCAGTCCGCCGCAGCCCTCCATAACCGGGAAGCCTTTAATGACTTGAAACAGCATCTTCTAAACAAATTGGTAGCATTGCTAGAGCCGACGATAGATGTTTTGACTCCAGAGGAAGTCCGGCAGGCTGTCCAAGATAAATACGAACGGATTCTGTCCCAGGAAAACATTATTCTCAGCCGGTCGGAACGGGAACGTTTGTTTGAAAATATTATCGCTGAAATTCTTCAAACAGAGTTGGGCGAAACCCAAAAGAGGGCGTTAGCGCAATGGTTCAAGTTTTTTAAACTTGGTAACAAGGTAGAGATGAGTCTAGCGGTGGCCGATTTATCTGAGTCTTTAAGTTTCTACGAAAAACTTGGCCTTAAAAAAGTAGATGAAGGCGAAAAGCCCTATCCCTGGGCTGTCGTTTCGGATGGCCGATTTTATCTGGGTTTGCATCAACAGATGTTTTCTTCACCCACCCTCAGCTATTTTACGCTTCACGGGTTATCAGAACGAATGGATCACCTGCCGAAACTTGGGGTCAAACTCGACAATGTTCAGAAACTTGCCCCTGTCCAGGGTATGCAAAATAATGAATTACTCTATGGGCTGAAATTCATCACCGCAGAATTTAAGTCCCCTGAAGGGCAGCGAGTGCTTCTCGCCCACCGGTCCAGCAATGTCGAGACGACGCCCAGCGGCAGAAAATTTTATACCAAGTATGATGGCTCCACTGAACTCAGCCTCCCCACCCAGGATTTAAACGCAGCCCTGGCTTATTGGAGGCAACTGGGGTTTGAGTGCGTCACCGAGGGCGATCAACCCTACCCCTGGGCAATCCTTTCGGATGGACTGATTCGGCTTGGGCTGCACCAAACCCCCAAACTCACCCAACCGACCCTCACCTACTTTGCCCCCAACATGCCCGAACGCCTCAAGCGAATGCGGCGGCGAGGCATCACGTTTGTGGCTGAACGCAAAGACAAAAAGGGGCGGAGAGTCGGCGCGGTGGTCGAGTCGCCGGATGGACAGCGGTTTTTCTTCTTTACGGGGGAAAGCCAACCTCCAAAACCACAAATTTTTGAAACAAATGGCAGCTTTCAAGTGGGTCAAAAGGTGCGGATTGTTGCAGGACCCTTTGCCGATTTTATAGGCACAGTGGCAGAGATTGATCGAGACCGGACTCGGGTAACGGTTCAAGTAGCTTTCTTTGGCCAGGAAAAATCCCTGGAATTTGACTTTTCACAGGTAGAACGCGCTTAGGACAGGATTGCGTAAATTCGTCACGATTTAATAGGCCGCTTCTGGTATGTCATTTCGAGCGCAAGCGAGAAATCCTCTTACTCGTTGTAACATCTCAGGCAGCGGTAACGAAGATTCCTCCCTGCGGTCGGAATGACATGACTACTTCGTATTTCACTCCACCTCCGGCGCTTCGGGCGCAACCCGTAACGTGGACTCGTTGCGATACGTCACCAGGCCGAGCGCGGCCCCTTTGATGGCGCGGACGTATTTCTTGACGGTCACATCCACCTCGACGCTGGTATCGTTGCGGGCGCGGGAGTAATAGGCGGCGATGGCGGCGGCCCAAAAGACATCTTCTTCGCTGGGCAAACCCTGGGCGGTGGGGATGACGACATGCGCGCCGGGGATGTGGCGGGCGTGCAGCCACAGGTCGTCGGCGGCGGCGCGATTGAAGGTGAGGTGGGCATTTTGCAAAGCGTTTTTGCCCACCCAAACCGTTGCCCCACCGGGAGCGGTCAGGCGCAGGTAGCGAGTGGCGCTCTTTTTTTGCTGCGCTTTTTCGCGCCGGGTCAAGGGGCGAAAACCGGCGGCAGCCAATTCCTCGGCCACCGCGTCAATCTCCAGGCGGTTTTCGGCCATCAGCAAATCCTGTTCCAACTGCTCCAGGTAACGCTCGTCCAGGCTTATTTTTTCCAGTTGGGCCGGAATCTCGTCGGCGGCGCGGAGGGCCTTGCGGTAGCGACTAAAGTAATCCTGGGCATTTTCGCTGGCGGAGAGGGCCGGATCGAGGCTGATGTTGAGGGGCTGGTCGGCCGGGAAGGTGACGGTCAACTCTTTTTGGCCCGGCTTGATCTGGTAGGCAAAGGCCAGAATCGCTTCGCCCTTTTCCTTCAAAGCCACCGGATTAGCCTGGGCCTCGGCATCTTCGGCCAGACGTTCCCGGCGGCGGGCCAGCTTTTGGCGCGTCTCATTGATGGCCTGGAGGAGGGGCGCTTTGGCCGCGGCATAGCCGGAAGCCGCCTCGGTGAAATAAATCTCCGCCGCCGCCGAGAGGGTTTCGACAGGTTGGGTGCGCGGCAGGTGCTGCAGCGGATAAGGCGCAAATGCAAGCGGTATATCCTCCTCATCAAGGGCCAGGGTGGGCTGCCACGTTTCCTGCTCAAGCTGTTCAAAGAGGCCCCGGAACGAAGTCAACAGCGGGGTCAGAGTGGCGAGCTGCTCCACTTTGGTTTCGGCGCTGCCCGTAGCCCGGTAGACAATCTCGCGGGCCAGCAGCGGGCTGACGCCGCTGACGGTTTCGGTCAGCAGGCGGGTCAGGCTTAACTGCGGCGAGGCTTCGGCCAACTCCTGGCGCAGGGTGAGTTCGGTCAGCTCGGGGGGAGCTAATTTGAGCTGGGGCGGTGGGGGTTCGTAGAGGTGGCCGGGGAGGAGAAGACGAGCAGGGGAGCGGGGGGGCAGGGGAGCAGAGGAGGTTAATTTGGTGAGGCGGGCGACGCCCAGGATGGTCTGGTCTAAATCCAGCAGGATGAGATTGCTGCGCGTCCCCAACAGTTCGACGGCCAGCAGGGTCGAGCCAACCGGGCCGACGAAACTGAAGAAGAGCAGGCGTTCATAGGCCGGCTGGTCAATGGCGGTGAGGCGAGCGCCGTGCATATATTTGCGCAGGACCAGCATGAGCGGCGTCTCATTGCCCACGCCGCGCCGCACTTTCTGGCTGCTCAAATGTACCCGAGGCGCTTGCGGTTCGGCGGAAACAATCAAGTAATGGCGAACCGGATGGACATAAATCTCAAGGCCGTAGGTAAGCGAGTTGGTCTGGGTGACCCGCTGAACTCGCCCACCGAGGAGCGTTTGGCGCAGTTCACTGGCCATAGCGGTCGTAGAAAAAGTATCAAACGTCATGGGCTGAAATGTTCAAGGTATAAATGTTAGGCAGTTCCAAGAAAACAGGTATCCAGTTTAGATTGCGTCTTGCGTCATATAAAAGGAACACGCAAGACGCAAGACGTTTTGGCTGATTGAGTCTTGAGACAGCCTTAAACCATACTTCTATCGAAATCACAGATCAGAATTTAATGGCAAGGTAAAACAAATAGTCGTCCCCTGGTCGGGCACGCCTTCGCTCTGCACCGAAATTTGGCCGCCGTGGGCGACTACCAGATTTTTAGCAATGGCCAGGCCCAGCCCCGTCCCGTGCGAATTGCCCGCTTTGTAAAAACGATCAAAGATGTGGGGCAGGTTTTCGGCCGGAATCCCCACACCAGTATCGCTGACCCAGACGGTGACCTGCTGCTCAGCCTGCTCAGCCGGGTTGAACTGCGCCGCCACCTGTACTTTGCCGCCGGCCGGGGTATGGCGCAGGGCATTGGCAATCAGGTTAGCCAAAACCTCCCGAATGCGAACCGGGTCAATCTCCAGCAGAGGCACATCCTCGGCCACGGCCACACTCAACGCTACCCCTGCAGCTTCGGCTTGCACGCGAAACGAGGCTGCGGTTTCAGCGGCCAGAACACCCAAATCGGTTGGTTCCCGGTGAAGCTGGAGCGCCCCGCTTTCGGCCAGAGAGAGCGTCCGCAAATCGTCAATCAGACGGGCCAGCACGCGGGTATCTTCGAGAATCAGCCCCAGATGGGCGTCGTCGCGCGGATAGACGCCGTCGAGCAGTCCTTCCAGGTTGCCCTGAATGACCGTTAGTGGAGTGCGCAGTTCGTGGGTCACGTCGGCCAGCAAATTACGGCGCTGGGTTTCGTTCATTTCCAGACGCTCGGTCATCGCATTAAAAGCCCGGCTCAGGGCGCGGACTTCCCTGGGGCCGTATTCGGCCACACGGGTCGAGTAGTCGCCCGCTTCCACCCGTCCCACTGCTTCCATCAACTCACCCACCGGCGTGGTAAAGCGCCGCAGCAGCCGCCCGACCAGCATGAGTAACAGCAAGCCGACCAAAAAAAAGCCGCAAAAGACGAAGGGCGGCGGGCCATCATATTGAAAGTCGGGTTTGCCTGAACTGATAAAGGTAAACCAAGAGGTCAACGCCCCCACCCCGGCTGCAATCAGGGCCAAAATCACCAGCAGCCCCAGGACACGCCAGAAGAAAAAACGGCGCATTTTGGACCAGTGCGAACGCTGGGGCGGCCACGGCTCATCGTCGGGCCACCAGGGCGGGCGGTGACGGGGGTGAAAGTGGGGTGGTTTCATCTACTCATCTGCAAATTTATACCCAACGCCGTAGACTGTCAACACGTAGCGCGGTTCGCGTGGGTCAGGCTCCAGCTTGCGGCGGATATTTTTGATGTGAGCGTCAATAGCCCGTTCATACGACTCAAAGGCGACGCCATGCACGGCGTCGAGCAGTTGGGAACGGGTGAAGATACGCCCCGGCTGGCGAGCCAACGCGGCCAGCAGTTCAAATTCGGTCGGGGTCAACTCGATGGGCTGCTCGCCCAATGTCACCCGCATCCGGGGCACGTCGAGGGTGATTTCGCCCAGGCGGATTAGCTCCTCAGCCGCCGGAGTTGTTTCGGCCCGACGCAGCACCGCCCGAACGCGAGCGACCAGTTCTTTGGGACTGAACGGTTTGGTCAGGTAGTCATCCGCGCCCAATTCCAGGCCGACCAGTTTATCCGACTCTTCGCCGCGGGCGGTCAGCATGATAATCGGCACGTTTGACTCTTTACGCAGGGCGCGGGTCACGTCGAGGCCATCCATATCGGGCAGGCCCAAATCTAAAACAATCAAATTGGGTTTCTCGGTGCGCACGACCGCCAAAGCGGTTTTGCCGGCGCCGGCGGTCAACACGGTAAAGCCGGCATATTGCAGATAATCACGAGCCAGTTGTAGGATTTTACTTTCGTCGTCAACAACCAGAACGGTTTTCATCTTACTATTATAACGCAATAGAGGTTAAGCAGCAGAGTCCAAAGCTGAGCTTTGGACTCCACCCAATTACGGCCAAATTTTTCAGGCTGCTGGGGGCGGGGTTTGCTCTGGATTTTGAGCGTGAGCCTGGCGGTGCCATTCGTCGAACATCGGCGGGACACCTCTGCTGTGGTAGTCATGCCGCCAGCCGTGTCTCCAGCCCCACGGGCCGCCCCATATCAGCCCGCGAAACAGGGCAAAGATGAGGAAGAAGAACAGCAGCGGTCCCAAGCAACCCAAAAACCCAAAACCAAAAGGCCGGTGAAACAAGAAGGGACCGCCGTAATAGGGATACACCCTGCCCTCAGCGCCGGGCGGGAGGTCGGTCAGCTTGCCGCTTTCAATCAGGCCCTGGGCCACGCCGGCGTTGTAACTATACACGCCGAGACTGACCGCGCCGGTCAGTAAGACCAGCGCTAACAAAACACCTAACACAATTCGCCTGTTCATTTTTGTTACTCCTTTCATGAGTGATGGTGATTAACAAGTTTCAGTAGATCCAATTTTCCGAGGACGCGAAGCGGGCACGCCCACGTGCCGAACACCGCCGCACGTGGGCGTGCTGGCTCCTCAAATTGGATCCACTGAGTTTATGAACAGGAGTATAGAAGTAGATTGTGAACAGAGTGTGAAGGGGCGATGAAGGCTTTGCGGAGAAAAGTTAAAAGAGCGCCAATTTAGCTGCCAGAGTTTCAGCCGTATCGTTGCCGCGCATCCGAAGGCGTTTGAGTTCAAAGCGGCTGTTAAAGGATTGCTCGATGCCCCACTGAGTCGTCACTGCGCCCCAAAAATTGGCCGACTCCAGCACTTTGATGGTTAGCCCATCGTAGCGCCCGGACGGATAGCAAAAGAAGCGTACCGGCTCGCCGATGCGTTCCTCGATGGCCTCTTTAGAGCCGAGGATTTCGTACACCAAAAAGTCAACATCCCGCCCGCTCAAATCGGAGTGGCGATAGCTGTGCGAGCCAAATTCCATACCGGCCTGGTGCATTTCTTTGACCATATCCCAGGAGAGGTAATCCACGTTGTTCTCGTCAATGGGTTGGGTAAAAACAAAGAAAGTGGCCGTGTAATCATATTTACGCAGCAGCGGAAACGCATTTTCGTAGTGGTCGCGGTAGCCGTCGTCAAAGGTGATAATGATGGGCTTGGGGGGCAGCGTCGCCTCTTGACTAAGGGCGTAGGATAGCTCCGCCAGTGATACCGTTTCATAGCCGGCCTGGCGCAAATAGGCCAGATGCGATTCGAACAGGTCAGGTGTGACCGATAAGTCCTGGCGGATCACATTGGCCCCGGCTGGGGGGATGGAAAGATAATGGTACATTAAGATGGGCACTTGCAGCGCAAAGCCTTTGGCCGTTGGCGTCGGCTGGGGGGTGGGGGTGTCGGTGCTGGTCGGCGTGGCCGAAGGTAAAGGCGTTGCGGTGGGGCTGAGGGTCCCGGTAGGCGTCTCGGTGGGGGTCGGGGTACGGGTCGGGCTGGGGGTAAAGGTTGACGTAGGCGAAGATGTGGGCAGCGGGGTAACGGTAAAAGTGGGGCGGCGGGTGAGAGTGGGGGAGGCTGCAAGACGAGCGGATTTCGCGCCTTGCTCATCTCCGGCAACAAAGCCGAGACCCATTTGTAATCCCACCACTGCAAATAACAGCGGAGCAATAAACCAATAACGGGCCAAAGCCCGCACTTTTGACTTCAAAAGAGTTTTCCTTACCAGTAGCGCAAATTGAGATCAAAGCTTGAGTATACGTGGGGTAATACTGGTTGTCAAAGTAAGACTAAAGCTAAACCTATGCTTTGAAATTGGAGGTCTTGAGTTTATAATTAGCTTTATAGACAAAGTCTTGCCCAAATTCGGTTAGCCGGGGCTAAAATGAGCCAGTATCGGTTTTGGTGGGATGAAACGAATATCGAGCATATCGCTAATCACGGCGTAGAGCCTTACGAAGCAGAAGAAGTTATTGACGATGATCCATTTATCACAAAAGTAGGCGAAGGCAAATATGTAGCTTATGGTCAAACGGATGCTGGACGTTACCTGCTGGTTGTATTTGCTCGCAAGTCGGAGCAGAGATTACGTATAATTACAGCTCGTGATATGACTGTTGCGGAAAGAAAAAGGATCAAACGTAGAGGGAAATAAAATGCCAAAACTACCAGACTTTAACGATGATGACGAATTAGCAACCTGGTTTGATACGCACGACAGCGCGCCATATATGGATGATATGAAAGAAGCTGAGGAAAAATTTGAGGTTATTCGTACCACCTTTGTGACCAGGCCGGTGGATGTGCGCCTGCGTTCCGATTATTTAGAGGCTATTCAAGAGGTGGCCGAACGCAAAGGTGTACCTTATCAAATTTTGGTGCAAACCTGGCTATTAGAAAAGTTAACCCAAGAAGCGCCCGATTTGGTTCCCCAGTAGTTCCTCACCCTTCACACCTCGTCAAAATCCACCAATTCCCCGGAAGGGGTCAACGTTTTGATCCGCAGTTCGGCGCTGTCGAGTTGCTGGTTGCAGTAGTGAGCCAGGGCCATGCCGCGCTGGTAAAGGGTTAGCGCCTCTTCCAGGGGTAAATTACCGGCTTCGAGTTTCTGTACCGTTTCTTCCAATTCTTGATAGGCTTGTTCAAAGCTCAGGGTTTCGAGCGGGGGCGGGTTGTTGTTCATAGGATTATCCTGCTATAAAGCTGATAGAATGACCGGAGACCGACACCCTCCCTACCCTCCCCCTCGGAGGGGGAGGGTTTGGGTGAGGGCGGCGGTCAGCGGTCGGTCGCTGGCGGTCGTTTTTCCCATTCCAGCGACCACTCGACCGCGCGCCTGATCCCCTCAGTAAATGACACTTGGGGTTCATAGCCGAGGATCGTTTTGGCTTTGGTCAGGTCGGCCACATAGAAGTTGATTTCGCCCGGTTGAATTGGCTCGTCAAGAATGGTCGGGGTGATGCCCAGGACCGCACCAATGGTTTCGGCCAGTTGGACCAAGGTAGCCGGGCTGCCGGAACTAAGGTTGAAGGTTTCATTGACCACTTCACCAGCGGCCAACTTCTCGATGCCCAGCAGCAAACCATTCACGCAGTCATCCACATAGGTAAAATCAATCACTTTGCTCCGATCAAAAATCGTCACCGGCTGGCCGCGGCGAATCTGATTCACAAAAATGTGCAGCACCCGCGTCATCCGCTCGATGTCGTTATCATAGCGGCCATAGACATTGCTCAGGCGAAAAACCAGGTACTTCAAATTGTAACAGTTGGCGTAGGCGTAAATCAACATCTCGTCGGCCATTTTGTAGGCGGCATAAGGACTGAGGATGTGAAACACATCGGTGGTATCTTCACCTACGGTCGGCGGGCTAGGCCGGCCATAAACCTCCCTGGAACTGCTGAAAATGATGGGCAGCTTCTGCCGGCGACAATATTCCAGCACGTGGAAAGTAATGGTGGTATTTTCGTGGGCGCGGCGGGGATCCTGGACCAATTCATGGACCTTGGCGTTGGCGGCCAGATGCGCCACCAGGTCAGGCTGAATAAATTGAGGGGCCGCCGCCGCAATCTCGGCGGGCGTGGGCATACTCTGGCTTAAATCGGCCTGGAGGAAAGGGATTTGGTTAGTCCAGGTGTTGATCCGCTTATCAATACCCAGAACGGTGTGGCCTTTTTGCTGGAGGGCTAAGCACAGATTGGTTCCTACCTGCCCGCTGCTGCCGGTAACGAGGATTTTCAAGATGATTTCTCCGAGATAATAATTCCGTCTTGCGTGTTGCGTCTTCCGTGTATTTACGCAAGACGCAACACGCAAGACGCTTCACATTTCACGCACATTCACTTCAAACGCCCCATCGCTCACTTTGACCACCAGCGCATCGCCCGGATTGACCTGAGCGGTTTGAGTGATGACCAGCGAGCCTTTCTGGACAATAGCATAACCCCGCGCCAGGGTTTGTTGGGGATTGAGCGTTTCCAGCCGCGCCGCTAAAGTTTTCACCCGTTCCTGCTGCAACAAGAGCTGGTGCTGCAAGCTTCGGCTCGACCGGGCCGCCAGGGTATCTAGCCGCTGGCGGTAGTTGTCGAGCGCCGCCTGGGGCGACACCCGCGCCAAAGCCCAGGCCTGCCGGCTGACCTCGCTGCGGGCCGAGTTAATCTGCTCCTGCATGGCCCCGGTCAGGGTAAGCTGCTGGTCGTACAGGGTTCGCTTCAATTCAAGGCGGTCGGGCGTGGCTAATTCGGCGGCGGCGGAGGGCGTGGGGGCGCGCACGTCGGCTACAAAATCGGCGATGGTAAAATCGGTTTCGTGGCCGATGCCGGTGATAAGCGGGATGGGACAGGCGGCGATGGCGCGGGCCAGAGCTTCGTCGTTGAAGGCCCACAAATCTTCCAGGCTGCCGCCGCCCCTGGCTAAAATAATGACATCCACTTTTTGCCGGATGAGCAACCCCAGCGCGGCGATAAGCTGGAGCGGTGCGGTTTCGCCCTGCACCTGGGCCGGGGCCAGGAAAACCTGGGCCAGAGGGTAACGGCGACGCAGCACGTTGAGGATGTCGCGCAGGGCCGCGCCGGTGGGCGAAGTCGCTACTCCAATCTTTTGGGGAAAGTGCGGCAGCGGCTGTTTCAGGTCAGCTTCAAACAGACCTTCGGCGGCCAGGCGGGCTTTGATCCGTTCAAACTGAGCGTACAATGCCCCCTGTCCGGCGGGCTGCAGGTCGTCCACATAAAACTGATAGTTGCCTCCTGCCTCATACACCGAGACCCGCCCGTGGGCCAGCACCGCCTCGCCCTCGCGCCGCGGCAGATAAGAGAGCAGCGCCGCCTGAGAGCGCCAGACCACGCAGCGCAAGCTGGCCACCGCATCCTTGAGCGTAAAATAGATATGGCCCGACGAGGCCGGCTTCCAGTTGGAGATTTCCCCTTCCAGCCACAGGTCTTGCAAGGTCAAATCGGCCTCAAGCTTGCGCCGGATGTAAGCATTAACGGCGCTGACACTGAGGATGCGGGGGGAAAAGTCAAAGAGAGGGAGCATTTTAGAGGCTAAGATTGATGAGAGGATCGAGTTAACGGCAACTGAGTTAGACGGATGCGTTTTTTATCTACTACACAAACAGAGCTTTCCAAATCTACTGGCCTTACTTGTATTAAGATACGTTCTAACAACTGGCACATTTCAGCATCCGAGTAGTGGCCACCTCGAAACAAAATTAAGCCTGGCCCAATGGCTGAACTGAGAGCCAAAAGCCGAGGAAAATCTAAATCAGCAGTAATAACAACTCGATTCTCCGCACGAGCGATTTCTAACAATTCACTATCGGCGGCTCGGTCTTTGCCGATTTGATAAGCATGAACTCCCTCGTGACCAAATTTCTCAAGTACCTGGAACAGCATCAATGAAACCGGCATATCGAGCAGAAATTTCATCAGGCAAACTCTATGATTTGTTCGTCGGCCAGAAAAGCAGCATATTGCAGCGCTTCTTGAATATCTTCCTTTTCCAGATAAGGATAAGATTTTAGGATGGTTTCAGGGGTTTCACCGGCGGCCAACAACCCTAGCAACCGTGACACTGGAAAGCGCAACCCCCGAATACAAGGTTTTCCGCCGCAAACAGCCGGGTCTGTAGTAATGCGTTGCAAAATATTCATGGTTATTTCCTCAAAAATGAAGCCTAAATACCCCGATGTCCACTTACTTCCCGCCATAACACCGTCCACCATCGGGAAGATCGATCCATTGGGGAAACTTTCGCTCGTTTTGTTCTCGATTTGCCACTTAGGCAACTCCAAGAAAATAATTACTCAATATACGTCTTGCGTGAGGTAAAGCAGACGGAACACGCCGCCACAGGTACGCAAGCGAGACGCAACACGTTTTGGTTAATTTAAATTTTGGAACTGCCTTATTTCCCTGTCGCCAAGTAAATTATACTTGATTTAAAGATTCTCCAAAGGATAGAATTGGTTTTCGTTAGGCTTCAACTTGCGCTTTATGCACCGCGCGGAGCAGTTCAATCTGGCTGATAAGGACATGTTGGATATTTTCGTAAGCCGGCTCCTGACGGGGAAAGCGGCGACGAGCGGCTTTGAGGGCCGGGATGACAAAGGTTTCGGTTTCCTCGATGTACTCTTTTTGTTTGTCGTAGGTAAAAACGTCGATCATGGTTTGAATATTGTGGATGCGGTCTGCACCTTTGGTAACAGAGGCAATTTTGTTCTCGGCAATTTCTCGATAGTACTCCGCATCCGATTTACGATAACCCCGAAACTTTTTGGTCATCAAATTAACCGCCTGGGCCACCAACACCCCAAAGCGGGCTTCGATTTCCTCAAAACCAATGCCATAATCCTCGGGTACATCATGCAGAAAAACGGTGGTTAAGGTTTCTTCGGGATGTTCTAGGCTGGTTACAATAGATTTAACATAGCGCCCAATGGACAATTGGTGGAAATACTCCTGGGTAGTGCCATCTTTGCGCTTGCCGGTGTGCAGTTGGGCTGCATATTCCAGGGCATCCAGGGCCAGGTAATAATTACGGCCTAGCAGCCAGTAACGCATAGCTATAAATTGTTTGGTATATTTGTCGGTCGTCATCTTAAGGTCAGCATGTTCATGATAATTTCTACCAAGCAACCAATAACGCATAGCGATAAACTGTTTGGTCTTTCGGTCAATCATAGCGGGTCGTTGTACTTTCTCCAAAAGGGATAACTGATGTTGAGCAGGAAGATGAATATGCCTATATTGTGTTTTTGTTTGATAACTATTTTTTGGACTTATGAGGATACCACCTGCACCGTAAACAATCCCTTTGTATCAATATCCGTTTCCAGTTCGGCCCGCAGGGCTTCGGCGCGGGAGCGGGGGAGCAGCATCGAGACCAGGCGCACCTGGGGTTCAGTGGAACTGGTGTCCTTACGGAAAATAGCCTTGGTAAACTGGCCCTGCACCGGGATGGTGAAGCGCTGGCCAAAGAACTCGACGGTGTAGTTGCCTAATTCGGTGGTGTAAACTTCAAAGCCGCCGATACCCCACTCCGGCTTGCTGCCGCTGGTCACCTGCTGCCGCCGCCCGCTGGGGCTGATGATGGTAATCACGCCGTTGGACACCCCAATATCGCCCACCAGCAAGGGCAGGCCCGCCCCCTGCGACAAATCCACCTGCCAACCGTCGGACACTACCGGGGCCGGGAGCTGCAAGGCCAGCGTGACCCGTTCCTGGCCGTTGTGGGTGACGGTCTGGCTGATAGGGCTGTCGGCGACGGTCAGGGTATAACTGCCGGCCCCCAGGTTGGCAAAGGCAAAGCTGCCCTGGGCATTGGTGGTGGCGGTCAAATTGACCCCGCTGCCGCTCAGGTGGACAAACCAATCGGCGACGGGCCGGTTCTGGTGATCGCGCAGTACCCCTTCGATAATGCCGCTGGGTCGGGCCGGGCCTGCCTGGCGAAAGACCAGCCGGGTAAACTGGCCGGTCATGGGGATGTCGAAGCGATAGCCCTCCATTTCCAGCACATACGTCCCGATTTGGGTGGCGTAGATTTCAAAACCACCGGAGCCGTACTCCGGCTTGCTGCCGGAGACAATCACCACCGGCGCGCCGCCGGGAGGCGTGATGCGGATGGAAACGTTGGCTTTGCCCCAATCGCCCACCAACAGAGGCAGACCCGCGCTGCGCACAATATCGGCGACGATGGTCGGACGGACGGGGGCGGGTAGGACCAGATTGACCGTCAACTCCTGGCCGCTGGCGACCGCCACATTACTTTGCTTGAGGCCATAAGCGGGCAGTTCCAGGCTGTAAATTCCGGCGGGCAGACTGCCGAAACGATACCTACCATCGGCGCGGCTGAAAGTTTCCAGCGTTTGCCCCGCGCCGGCCAGCACGACCCGCACATTGGCTACGGGCCGGCCGGTGTGGTCGGCAACCAGGCCGGCAAGCGCACCCGGTTGAGCCGGGGTGATGGGTCCGAGGGTGACGCCGGTGTAATAGTGCTTGATAATGGCCTCGTAGGATTGGCCCTGGCTGGCCAGGGCGCGCGCTCCATGCTGGCACAACCCGACGCCATGCCCATTTTTGGGGCCGGGGTCGGGGCAGGGAACGCCGCGCAGGTAAGGCACGGGCGCACCCCGAAAAACATCTTCATTGTTTCGGGTGTGACCGCCGCAGTTGGCCGAAAAAACCCCGGTAATGGTCTGACCGTTGGAGCGGGCGATGATATGTTTGGTCAGTTGAATCGCCTCATCGGATTTGGGGTGGATTTTGGTCGGGTCGTAATTCTGGCAGTGGGCCGGCTTGGTGCAGATGTCGGCGTTGGGGTGGCGGGGGTGCTCGATGGCGTATTGGGTGTAGCTGCGGGCGGCAATGGCCTGAGCCTTGACGGCCTCGGCAGGCCAGAGGGCCGGCATCTCGGCGGGGACAACGGCCCGCAGGTATTCTTCCAGCGGCATGGTTTGCACACTGCCATCATCCAACAGCAGACGCACCATTGGTTCTGCTACCAGGGGTTCTTCCACAGGTTCACCGATAATAGGCACATCGGGCATCGCGGCCAGTCGGGCCAGGTGGTCCGGCAGGTTACGCACCCGCTGCGCCCAGGAGTTGGCAATATTGCCGGGGCTGTTGGTCGGGTCGAGCCACAAAAAGTAGGTCACGGCAATCACACGGGGGTCGCTCAGGCACTGCTGGGCGTGGTATATAATCTGGTCGGTAAAATCGGGGTCAGCCGCGCCAAAGTTGCCGGCCTCGTCAATAATCACTCTGGCCTGGAGCTGGTAGCGGGTTTCAAACAGCTTCAGCACGCGCCGCCAGCGAAAGGCGTACCAGGAGGACAGAACCGGGTCATACAGCCAGGTGCGCTCGGAGCCGCCAGCGTGGCCCCAATAAGAATGGAAGCAGATGATGTTATCAAAGTAATCGCGCACAGTTTCATACAGATAATCAAAGCCGGCCCAACCTTCGGTAGGCTGGCCGTTGTCGTCGGGCGAGCCGTCTTCGTGGTGGCCAAAGGCAAAAGGCGGCGTGACCAACTTCATTTCGGGCACGCGGCTTTTGATAACATCGGCAGTCATCCGCACCCACTGGGCATACTTTTGATAAAATTCTGGGCTGGTGTAGCGGGCTTGTGCCCCCGGATTCTGGTCGCCGTTTTCGTAGTGCAGGTTCATCTCATTGGCAAAGTATACATAGGGGTCGAGCACCTTCATGTCGTTCCATTTGCTGGCGACCTGTTCGCCCAATCGTTTGGCATAACCGACCGGGTCTTGCTGCCATTGAAAGGGGTGTTGAAAGCGGACAATGATGGGGACAGCAGGGTTAGCGGCTTTGTAACCAAAAACGCCATTCACCCCCAGATAATCGTAAAAGCAGGTCAGTGCGCCGGGACGCCAACTCAGCATTTGGGCAGGATTGCCGGGATGACCATTGGTGAGCCACAAACCAGGCCGACGCATAGGGGACTCCTTAAATAAGGATGCGATGAATCGTGAGGCGATGGGGCGAGAAAATGCTTCGCATCCTCGTATCCTCGCCTCATCGCGTCATCTTTTCTATTATGACATAAAATGAGACAGATGCAAGCATCATCCGAACTTTAAAGCAAAAAGCGGCGCAAGGAGTTGCGACCGCTTTTGAAGGTTAGCCAGGTAGGACAAGCTGACAGCTTGTCCTACAAATTACAGCAGTTGGAAACGGCTGGTGGCCCGGACAATTTTGAAATTAAAATTGGTGACGTACTCAAAAAGTTTTTTTTGCAACTTCTGCCAGTCGTGACTGCCCAGGACAGATTGCATGGTGGGCAGGTCTTCGGCCACGCAGCCGGTGAGAATTTGCGGGCCTTCGCCAAAAACGGTATACCAGGCTTCGGTAGGCTGAACGCCCAACTTCATAATCCCCGGTGCAAATTCGCGGACAATAAACTCAAAATATTCGCTTTCGGAACCTGGCTTAATATCCCAACTCATCAGTATCTTAACCATGCACGCTCACCTTTTGGCAGACGGTATCAAGCTGCGGGAAAATTGTAGCAGAGAGGATAGCAGAACAAAGTCATTTCTGCAAGTTATTTTGATTTAGAGAATGACAAATTCTGCGTTGCCTAGCAGTCGACCCAATGCCTCACCCTGGCCAAAGGGGCCGACAACGGCCAGGTTATAAGCGTTGGGGCTGAGGATTTTTTGGGCTACGGCCAAAACATCTTCAGCCGTTACCGCGTTGTAGGCTTGCAAAACTTCTTCGGGGCTTTTGATATCCTCCAGAAATAGAGCCTGATAAGCCACCCAGGCCGCCCGGCTAAAACTGTCCTCCAGCCCCAGAACCAGCCGGCCCTTGAGATATTCCTTAACTTTGTGCAGTTCGGCGGGAGGAACCGGCTCGGTGCGGAGGCGGTCCAGTTCGTCCAAAATAGCTTGCAGTGCTTCTGGGGCACGGTCGGGGTCAACTCCGGCGTAAATAGCCAGCGAGCCGGTATCTTGCAGCAGGTTGAGGCTGGAGTCTACGGCATAGGCCAGTCCCTTTTCCTCGCGGATGTTGAGAAAAAGACGCGAACTCATACCTTCGCCCAAAACGGTGTTGAGCACACTCAAAGCGTAGCGGTCGGGGTCGCGCCGGGATAGGCCGGGCAGGGCCAGGCAGAGGTGGCCTTGTTCGATGGGCCGGTCTTCAACATGCCAGCGGGCCCGGGTTTGCGGCGGCGCTACCGGCTCGAAGGAGGGCACATCCCCCGGCTGCCAATCGCCCAGCAGAGCCGTCACTTCAGCCAGAATTTTATCTGAGTCAAAAGCGCCGCCAATCGCCACCAGCGCATTTTGGGGATGATAGCCGGCTTCGAAGTAGGCTGTTAAAGCATCGCGACTGAGAGTAGTCAGGCTCTCCGCCGTACCAACGATGTTGTGTCCCAGGGGGTGGTTGGGCCACAATACCTGATCCAGCAGGACATTGGCCCAGCTATCGGGCGAATCGTAGATCATGTTTAATTCTTCGCCAATCACATAGCGCTCTTTTTCAAATTCAGCCGGGTCAAACAAGGGGTGTCTGACCAGATCGGCCAGCACGTCGAGGGCAGTGCTGGCTTGAGCAGAGGCCACCTTGGCGTAATAGACCGTCGCTTCCTGACTGGTGTAAGCATTGCTGAGCCCGCCCACACCCTCAATCGTTTCGGCGATAATGCGGGCGCTGGGCCGGCGGGTGGTGCCTTTAAAGAGCATGTGCTCAATAAAATGAGAGACGCCTGCTTCGGCCTGGCGCTCGTAGCGGGAGCCAACTCGGACAAAAACGCCGATGCTTACCGATTGAAAGACAGGTACGGGGATAAGGTAAACTCTTAAACCATTTTCTAAGGTGTGCGCTTGATACATGCTGTCTCATTTCTACAAAAGTTGATAAAAAATAGGCTGCGCTTGCGCGCAGCCTTCATGATTATAAGCTGAGTTAGAGAAAGGTCAACTTTATGCTTTAGCCTGGTTCGATTAATCTGACCAACGACGCCAGAGGGTCAGGCCGCTCCCCAAAACTAAAAAGCCCAAAAATAGAACCGCCGTAGCCAGCGTCAGGGGTGAACTGTTGACCGGCGTATTGTGAATAATCTCCAAGTTGGACTGCTCAGGGCTGTTAGATAGCTGAGCGGGCCGGGCAGCCGTATTGGTTTCACCCCGCCCAGGCTTGACCAGCAGCTCAGCCTGGGCTAAATTGGTCATGCCAATCGGGCCGAACAACTCGGTGGGTAAGTCAATTTCGCCGCCGGTGGAGGGCATATTGCTGGGCGGCACAAAATCATCGCTTGTGGCAGCGGTTGAAGCCGGTTCAGCCTGACCATTCAAGTCGCCGCCGGTGGTGGGTGCTTCTCCAGGCGGCACAAAATCCGCGCCGCTACTGTCTGTTCCAGCCGCCGTTAATTCCGGCGCTTCGTCGCTGCCAACAGTAAAATCGAGCGATGTCTGGTCGGCGGCGCTTTCACGGTAGAACAGCGTGGCAGTATTGCGAATTTTGGTTCCGCTCAACAAATCCACATCGGCATTAACCGTCAGTTCGATGGTTACTTTGGCTCCCTTAGCCAGCTTGTCCAAGTTGAGCACGACCAATTGACCATCGGGCCCGCCATCTACGATGCGGGCATCTTTGGGATCAATCGAACTGGTCACTTTCAAAGCTTTGAAGCCGGCCGGCATCAAATTGGTGACAATCACGTTGCTGATTTCGGTGGGCAGGCCATTTTTAACCGTCAAAGTCACTTCAAAGTTGCTGTCGGGGATAACCACCTGGCTGGGGGCAGACATCTCAATCGTCGCCGGCGGGTCAACGTCGGCGCTGCCGGAAAAGGCAATATTGGCTACCGTTGGATAATTACAGTTCAAGTAGACGCCGGCATTTTGGATGAGGGGCTGCGTGGTCTGGCCGGGCGCAACGGGGACGTGCAGTTTGGCAATACCGATACCCAACCCGCCGAGGCCATAGTTACCATCGCTGGCGCTGCTGGTCGCAGCCCGCCAACTTCCGGTTTTTAGCTCCACTTCAATCTCTCCCTGCGGCCCCAGGCCCCAAGTTGTCACCTGGCCGGTGAGGGAAGCGCAGCCGGGAGTATCCCCACTTGGGTTGACCGGAAGATTGCCGGTTACGCCATCACCGCTGCCATCTCCACCCGAGCCGCCACCACCCCCGCTTCCGCCGCCACCACCCCCACCCCCATTGTTAATTGGGGGTCGCGGGTCTTGCGCCAGGGGGCCGGCGTGGGCTGTTACCAACCAGTTTACTCCAATTAGCCCCACGACGAGGAAGCTAATGATGAATCGAAATAGGATATCGCTTCTACGTTTCATTTGACCCCTATTCCTTCCCGATAATGCGAACAGTGAATGGCTCCGGTGAAAAGGGTTTATCATTCACAATTCACTATTCACAACTCACTATTCACAATTTTTCCCATGTTACCACAGTTAGGAAGTTACGTCAATCTTACCTTATGTAAACTCAATTTGCTATGGCTCCCATCGGGGCGGCAACTGGCTGAGATCGGGTAAGGCGCTGGGGGTAACTTCGGTTCCGGCGGCGGCAATAACGGTTAGCGAAGCCAGATTATTGTTTTCGTTGGATTCGGAAATTTCAACAAAAGATGCATTTTCGGCGTCAAAACTGTCAACAAAGGCATACAGTCGATTGGTCCCACTCGGCAGGCTGCCCGTCCATTGGGAAAGCGGGGCGGGCGCGGGTGCAATCGTTCCCGTCTGTCCATTAGAGGTGAGGGTGACACTGGCCCCAGCAGCCAGCGCAGGCACGGGCCAGGCAATCCCTTGGCTGCTGCCGGTCCGTTCCCAGCGCCGGTTGCCGCCCAGGGCCGAATTATTGGGCAAGGTGGTTGGATTTACATAGAAATCTACCCAGAAGCCTTCTCCGGTTGAAGTATTACCCGCATTTTGGATAACTACGGTGACTACCCGATTAGGATTAGAACCGGTTACGGTGAAATTGGTGATAACCAAATCGGCGGCGGCGGCAGAATCTCTAAGGATAATTGGTAGGTAGACAGTGGTACTGGGGGTGGCGACAGTATTGGTGAAGGTACAGGTTACATTCTCACCCGCATCCAGGTCAATGGTAGAGGTACGGCTGCTCAAGTTTGTTGTTGAGCCGCCATCAGGATCAGCACAGGTTAGACCGCTAAGGCTCCAGCCGGTCACCGCGCTTTCAGTGACTGCATAACTGCCGGGGCTTAGATTTAATACAGTGCGACTATTGGGTGGGGTACCATCGTCAACCAGAGAGAAGGCGCCAAGTGCGCCGGTAAAGGTAAAGGATTGGGTGCTGGTTGGCACAGCGCTTTTGACAATGGTGATCGAGCCAACAGCATTGTTAAAGGTATTGGTAAAGGTGCAGTTGACGGTTTCGCCCGGCCCCAGGGCAACGTTAACCAGTCCAAAGCCAGGACTGGTAGTGGTGTTACCGGTGGGATCGTTGCAAGTCAAGTTGGTCAAAGCCCAGTTTGAGGTTGCTCCTTCGATGACCGTATAACTTCCGTGAGGCAGGCCAGAGAAGGTACGGCTGCTGGGCAGGGTTCCATCACTATCATCATCCAGAGCAAAGACGGTGTTGGTAGAAACACCGGTGAGCAGATACCCAAAATCCTGGGGATCGTTGGGAATAGCATTTTTATTAATAACAATCGAACCGGGCTGAGCGGTATTGGTAAAGGTGCAGTCTATGGTTTCACCGGCTGAAACGTTGATGGTGGCGGTGCGTGTCCCCACATTGCCGCTGCTGCCACCGCCAACCGTGTCGGCGCAGGTGAGGTCGGTCAAATCCCAGCCGGTCACAGCAGTCTCGGTAACGCTGTAGCTTCCCGGCGGCGCAGTGAAAGTCCGGCTAATGGGTAGAGTTCCATTGCCGGTATCGGTATCGAGGGCAAAGTTGGCGCTGCCGGTAATGGTGCTGGTAAAGGTAAAGTCTTGCGGGTCGGCGGTGGGGTCGGTGGCCTTGTTGATGATAATGATACCGCGTTTGGTGTTGGTAAAGGTGCATCTGACCGTTTCAGCCGGGGCAACAATAATGGTTGCCGTCCGCGTGCCGATGTTGCCGGTGCTGTCACCATCATCACAGGTGAGACTGCTTACATCCCAACCAGCCACGGTCCCCTCGGTTATGGTGTACATCCCAGGAGTCAGACCGCTCAAGGTGATGGTATTGGAGAAGGGGTTGCCGGCAGCGCCGTCATCATCCAATTGAAAGGCGGTAATCGGTGTTGGGCCGGTGGCGGTAAAGGAGAAATCCTGGGGATCATTGGCCGGGTTGGCTACCGCTATTTTTTCGATAATAATGGTTCCGGGGTCGGCTTGGTTGGTAAAGGTGCAGGTAATTGTTTCACTGGGAGCAACGTTAACCGTAGCTACACCCGTACCCGTATTGCCGCTGCTGTTGCCGGTGGGGTCAACACAAGTAATGCTGGTCAAAGACCAATCGGCTACCGGCAACGTTTCGGTTATCAGATAACTGCCGCTCACCAGGTTGGGAAATGTCTGGCTATTGGGCAGGGTGCCATCACCGGGGTCATCATCCAGAGAGAAGTTGAGATTACCGGGGATGTTACTGGTAAAGGCAAAATCTTGCGAGAAGTCAGGGACAGCATCTTTGACAACTGTAATTGTTCCCAGTTTGGCATTGGTAAAGGTACAAATAATCGTTTCGCCGGGGTCGGCATCAATGGTGGCGGTGCGGGTAGCAGTATCGCCGCTGCTGCTGCCGCCAACATTGTCAATACAAGACAGGTCGGCCAGGTCCCAGCCGGTCAGGGCTGCTTCGGTAACTGTGTAAACGCCAAACGGGATCAGGAAAATTTGGCTGGCAGGCAAGGACCCATCTCCGCTGTCGGTATCAAGAGAGAAGGCGGTATTGCCGGGAATGTTGCTGGTAAAGGCAAAATCTTGAGCATCATTACTGGGCGTGGTAACTTTGTTGATCATTAGCGTGGCGCGTTTGGTATTGGTAAAGGTACAGGTGACAATTTCGCCGGGCGCAACATCAATGTTGTCCACCAAGCTGCCGTCGTTACAGGCCACGCCGGTTAAGTCCCAGTTAGGTGAGCTGTTTTCATCCACCGAGTATATACCCGTGCTGATGACTAGCGTCTGGCTAACTGGGGTGGCGCTGCCGGCGTTGGTATCCAGGGTAAAGGTGGGGGTGGTCGGAATCGAGGTGGTAAAGGTAAACACCTGAGGGTCAACCGCAGGAATAGTGACCTTTTCGACGATGAGGTTGCCGTCGTCGGCCAGGTTGGTAAAGGTACAATCAATTGTCTCGCCGGGGGCCACATTAAGGGCGGCTGTGCGGCTGGCGGGATCTGCGCCACTATCGGCGGTAGGGTCAACACAAAGGATATCACTCACCGACCAATTGGCCACGGCGCCTTCGGTAAGGGTATAAAGCCCGGTAGCAACGGATAAAGTTTGGCTAACCGGCAGGGTCAGGTCGCCGGGGTCGTCGTCAAGGGAAAAGGGCGGGATGGTGATGGAGGGGCTGCTGGTGACGGTAAAGGTAAAATCTTGGGCGTGATTGGGCAGGCTGTCTTTGGTAATGTTGATAATACCCCGCTTGATATTGGTAAAGGTACAGACAACGGTTTCGCCGGGGGTCAGGCCAATTGTGGCGGTACGGCCGATAATACTAACCGGGCTGCCATCGTCGCAGGTCAAATCGGTTAAATCCCAGCCGGAAACCACATCTTCCTCAACCGTATAAGTCCCGGAAGCAACATCGGTCAGGGTAATACTGTTGGTTGGGGTGACGCTGCCCGGATCGGCATCCAGGGTGAAGGTGGGACTACCAGGAATGGTAGTGGTATAAGTAAATACTTGCGGGTCGCCGGTAGGATTGGCGTCCTTTTGAATGACGATGGTCCCGCGCTTGGTGTTGGTAAAAGTGCAGGAAACGGTTTCACCGGCGGCAACATTAATATTAGCTAGTCTTGTGCCTAAATTTGTAGTTGTGTTACCACTTGGGTCGGCACAGGTCAGGTCGGTCAAATCCCAGCTTGACAATGCGTCTTCTTGAACAAAATAGTCACCGGGGGTGAGGTTGGTGAAGGTCTGGCTGATGGGCTGGGTGGGGTCGCCGGTGTCAGTATCCAGCGCAAAGCTGAGATTGCCGGGGATATCGCTGGTGAAGCTGAAAACTTGGGTATCGCTAATGGGTTGAGTGGCTTTGGTGATAATAATGGTGCCAAAGTTCTGATTGGTAAAGGTACAGGTCAGATTATCGCCTGGGGCCAGACTGGCTTCCACGGTGCGGGTACTTAGCGTGGGGGTGAAGCTGCTGGTAGCGCCGGTGAAGCCGGCCACAGCAGCCAGTTCGCTGACGCAGGCCAGGTTAGACAAGCCCCAAGTGGCTGGCGGGAGATTTTCGGTAACGGTATAACCGCTCGTTGGCAGCAGGGCGAAGGTACTGATATTGGGTAGGGAAGGCTCGGCGTCGTCATCAAGCAGGATGGTAGTAGTAGTAAAACTGGCGGCAAAGGAGAAATTCTGAGGGTCGGGGCTGGGGTTGGCATCTTTGGTGATGGTCAGGGATGTGTGCTGAAAGCGAATCGCCCGGTCATTGGCCAACACAGGCGCGTTACAACCTTCATATTGCAGACTCAGGGTCGCCGCGTTGCGTCGAATACCTATGCTGCCGCCGTTGCCAAAATCGAGGTTGGTGCCGTCAGTATCAGTTCCGGCGGTGGTATCTTGATATTGAAAAAGGATAAGATTAGAGGTTTCGAAGAGGACGGCCTCAAAAGTAACAGAGCCGCCGTTTGCATCCACCTTATCATGTTCCATGTTGTTCCATTGCACAATCAAACGGCGGTTGGGTGCGCTCCCTTGAATTTCCCAAAAAACGTCGCCCCCATTGCCCCAATCGTCCCACCAGGGAGCAATAATATTGTTAGGACCACCGGAAAGCGGACAAGCATTGTTAGCGCCTATCGTCCCGCCAACAGCGTTAAATTGGATAACCCCGTTGTTACTCACCAGCAAATCAGATAAGGTCAGGTCGTAAAACGCAAAGTCAAAACCGGTTAGAGCGCCCCCAGGAATATTGGCATTGCCCTCGTCACCCAACCCCAAGTTAGTCCCTGTGCCAGAAATGTCAATAAAACCGAAGGTAGGGCCGTCTATCTCCGTTTCATCCTGGTAAGTATAACCAAAAGCATCCGGGGCACTGCTGGCTGCCTTTAAGGGGATAGCAGAAACCGGCTCTGCCCAAAAGGCGGGGTGGGGAGTGACAGTTTTGGCAGTTGCTAACGGAACAGTCAACAAGCTGAAGGGGAATAGTAAAATAACTAAACCGGCAAAAACAGTTACTTTCTTCATGGGAGTGCTCCTGCGTTATGAGGTGGGGGAGTATAAACTTTTTAGTTTTTACCTTAATATTGAGTCCTGATGTTAAAGAAAAAGATTCGGGGTGGTATAAGAAAGAGATAATTTTAAGGTTTGTTCTTAGGGCAATCCGTTTTCCTGGAGAGCAAAGGGTTAAAGCAGCTAAATCTCTGCTTCCTGAAAACGCAAAGTTACGGTTGAACAGGCCCTAACTTGGTAAAATGAGAGCAGGAGGTATAACGTGTATCGAGTTCATGAAGCTAATTAGTTACGTAAGGCATCCAAATAGCGTTGAGCTTCCTGGCTGGCCCTAGAGTCTTGACCCGAATAACGGATCAGAAATATTTCAAACGCCTTAATTGCCTCTTGTTTTTGGTTTAGTGCATTATAAGCTACCCCTAAACTAAAATAAGGTTCAGCCAAATCGGGGTCTAGTTCTCTAGCCTGTTCAAGCTGATCAACTGCTTGCCGCAACAGCTCTGGGTTGGGGGAATTGGAGTTAAGTAGGGCCTGCTGCAAATATAGCGCCCCCAGGTTATAAGCCACATCGCCATCGGTAGGATCAAGCTCCAGCGCCTTTTGATACTGCGAGGCGGCCAGGTCCAGTTGTGCCAGTTGATAGTACACCACCCCCAAATTGGCATAGGCGCTCTGGAACTTGGGATCTAACTCAATTGCTCTTTGATAGGCGGCCTGGGCCTGCGGCCATTGGCCTGCGGCGGCGTAAGTATTGCCCGCCTCAAATTGAGCCTGGGCCGAATCCGGGTTCGCTTGGGCTGTTGCCGCCAGGTCATTGACCGGGGGCGGCGTTACCGGGGATATCGGTGCAGGTGGGATTGGCCTCAGATTGGACTGATCTTGAAAATATTGGTAAGCCAAAAGAGCAATAAGGCCCAAGGCAAGCACACCGATAAGGGTTCGCCAAGGTAGACCCTGATTTTTGGTTTCCGTCAAAGTGGCCGGTTCGGCGGGCTGCTCAGAATCAAGCTGTTCGTCGTTCATGCTACGATTTTGCTTCCAGCAGCACAATCTGGGTTTCTTCGGGCAAACCGGCCTTGGTCAGTTTAAGGGTATCAACGGTATCAGACTTGGTCACCCCCATCTCTTTCAAAAATTTATCTACCGGGTCTAACTTAACCGTTAAATCCGGTAAATAATAATGCATGGGAATAACGATGTAAGGCTCAATCAGGCTGATAACTTCCGCGGCCTGAGCCGCATTGAGAGTGTTTTGTCCACCCACCGGAACCATCAAAACCTCGATACTCCCTAAATCCTCCACCTGATTTTGAGTGGGCACATGGCTCAAATCACCCAGGTGACACACGGCAATATCTTCGATGTAAATAACATAAATATTGTTTTGAGCCACCTTATCGGCGCTTTTTTTGGGGGAAGCCAGGTGAATTCCGGTAATAAAGATACCCCCGATTTCATACTCGCCCGGCCCAGCAATAACTTTAAACTCTCCCTTGAGTCCGTCCGTGTGATTATGGTGAGGCACATCGTGGCTAATGGTGACAATATCGGCTTTGGGGCGCGGCAGCGGTAGCCCCAGCGTTTTATCGTAAGGATCTGTTACGACGCTTGTAGTGCGATCTTTCAAACGAAAGCAGGCATGACCATACCAGGTAATTTCCATAAAAATCTAAAACTATTTCCTTTATTAAGTATTCCGCAAAAAGTGAGGATTTATGACCATTCTACCATGCTTTAGAGGAAAAGGGAAGTACACAACTGTACATAACAAAAAAGAGGGCTTAATCGCCCCCTACTCTACTCAATGGAGATTAGAGATTGGAGATTAAATAATCCCCAATTTATGCCCCAAATGCTGAATTTAGGTTGGACAGCTACCCTTAAATCAGAGGTTGATCGGCCAGTTGATCGGCGAATTTTAGAATTACGCGGCGGAGGTGAGGCTTGGGGGTTAGTTGATACATCATTTGATTACCCGAACCAGATATTTGTTCCAAAATCCCCAATAAGGCCAAGTCGCCCAACTCAGGTTGAACCAAATAGAGATTACGGCCGATGCGCTGTGCAATTTGGGCTGCTGGAGCGGAAAAGTTGGGATTGCGGGCAAAAAAAGTCAGGATATCCCACTTGAGCAGATCAGTGGCATATCGTTCCACAAATACCAACAAATCTACATCAACCTCTTTAGTTGGAGCAAGCTGTGGTAGTTCCATCTTAAAAGTAATCCCAACAGTAACTAAATCTCTAAGAAAACTCTAACTTTTCTTGAGGCAACTTACAATAGTACAAAGGTCAATCCACAAGAGATTTGGCCTATTGGGGAGAAATTTTAAGCTTATAGACAAATCACTTAAAAGTCATACTATCATTATAGCAGCGACCGCTCCCACGCCGTCGCTTGGCCGGGCGTGGGAGCCCGGCCCGCTAAAAGGTTGTACGATGTTTATCTGCTTTGTCTATTAGATTTATCCAACGTTTCAAAGCTGAAAGTTAGCGTCCGGGAAGGTTTTAATTAAAACCGGACCCACTCAGGGAAGCTACTCCGGTAGATCAATCAAACCGGCCCGAACAGCGGTCAGCACGGCCTGGGCGCGATTGGGCTGTTGGAGTTTACTTAAAATATGTTTCGCATGGCTGCGAATCGTTTCTTCGCTGACAAAGAGTTTTTCGGCAATTTCGCGGTACGTGGCGGGAGTAGCCATCCAGCGTAAGATCTCTCGCTCCCGCTGGGTCAGTTGCACCGGCGGCGGCAGCAGAGGACGCCGCTCCGTCACCACCCGGTTTAACAGCCGCCGGGCCAGGCTGGGGTGCAAATAAGCTTCGCCGCGGGCAACGGTGCGGATGGCCTGGGCCAGCTCATCCGGCTCGATATCCTTCATCACATAACCATCCACTTCGACGGCCAACATTTCCAGCACCCGTTCATCCAGGGCTACGCCGGTAAGCATTAAAATATGCGCGTCGGGCGCCACGGCTTGCAAGGCCACAGCAGTGGCCTGCCCATCCATCTCCGGCATAACAAAATCAAGCAACACCAAATCGGGTTGCAGCTGCTTAGCCAATTTGACCGCCTTGGCCCCATTTTCGGCTTCGCCAACAATTTCAAAGTCGGGTTCGAGACGCAGCATCATCACCAACCCCTTACGGACAACGGCGTGGTCATCCACAATCAACAGGCGAATCCGGTTTTCAGCCACGTTTGCTGCCTCGCTTGACCGGCAAGCGCACCAAAATCTGCGTCCCCTGGTCAACCTGACTGAGAATGTCGCATGTGCCCCCCAAGCTCTGAACACGTTCCTTCATACCACGCAGCCCGAATTGTTCCCGGCTGACCTCACGGGCCAGGGCTACTTTAGGATCAAATCCTTTCCCCCGATCAGAGATACTCAAAAAAACCTCGTTTGGTTCAACGTGCAAGGTCAAGCGGGCCGAGTCGACCGTAGCATGGCGAGCAGCATTGGCCAGGGCTTCTTGCGAGACTCGGTAAAGACTGCGGCGAATGACCGAAGGCAAACGATCAAAATTACCGTTGATGGTGAAATCAATGTAAAAAGCGTGGGCCGGGGCAAAGTGGGTTACGTATTTATCCAAATCGGCTTTGAATCCTTCCCAGGTCAATTCCGAAGGCCAGGTATCAAGAATATAACGTCGAATTTCCTGACGAACTTGATCGGCCAGTTGGCGCAGTTCTACCAGTTCTTGTTGAACGATTTCCGCATGCCGGGGCAGCATCTTGATACAGGCATCCAGCGTAAACACCATCCCAAACAATGATTGAGCCAGGGTATCGTGAATATCGCGGGCAATACGATTACGCTCCTGCTCGGCGGCCAACCGCTGCGCCCGATCAATCGTGGCCAGGGCGGTGGCGGCTTGACTGGCCACGGCGGTTAAAACCACCAATTGGTCTTCGGAAAGGCTGCCGGGACCACCCTCTGCCGCCACCAGCAGCACGCCGGTGGGCTGATCTTGACTCAAGAGTGGCAAAATGAGCCAGGTTCGCTGGCTTAACCACTCATTAAACACCTCATCAGTCACCAGTGGTTCTTCGTTAAACCACCAGCGGGCTTGCCGGTCGAGCAGTTTGCGGGCAATTAAGCCGTTTTCGGGCGTTAGCGGCAAAGCAGCAACTGCTGCCAGCAGTGCTTCCTGGGACGGCTGGGCACGCCATTCACCCAAACTCTGGGTGCTGGGGTTTACCAAACCGATGATTGCCTGGGAGAAGCCCAATTCTTCGGTGATGGCCCGCAGAATACGTTGTTGGACCGACTCGATATCGGCCGCGCCTTGAAGGGCCAGGGTCCAATCGTGAATGATTTCAAGTTGCTGGTAATTGGCCGTCAGTTCGGCGTTACGCCGGGAGAGGTCGGTGTAAGTCGTCGCCAACTCTTGCCGGGCCTGGCTCTCTTGTTTTAGCCGGGCCATAACATAGCCAAACAAAAGCGGAATCAGCCAGAGACCGGCCAATTGAGTAGTTAAACTGTCCAGGTCATCCCTAATCAGATAAGCCCTGTTAGAAAATAACAGGGTCGAAAGATAGAGCAGGCTAAAAGTGGCTGAGGCCAGCACAACCCCTCTGGTTTGAAACAAAAGGGCCGCCAGCAGCAGGGGGCTTAAAGCATACCAATAGTAGGGGCTGTGAACATCGCCGCCAAACGCCAGCAAAGCCGCCGCACCCAGGAAGTCTGCCCCCAAAAAGCAGACAACCTCAATCAGCTTATAGTTGAAAGAATGGCTTAAGACGACCAGCAGGAGGGTGCTGCTCACTGCAACCAGCAGTAAGAGCAATGCAGGGGAACCGGCTGTTGTTTGGAACAGCCACAAGGCGGGCAGCAAACTGGCCCAGCGATAAATCCAAAACCAGCGGAGCAAATGATGCTGCGATTCAGCCAGACTGAACTTGGCTAATGGCAGCAACTTAGTCCGCATTGATATCTTAGCCGTCATTGGCGTATCAGCCGTCATTAGCGCTCCACTAACCTTTACGAGTCAAGTGAAGTGATTATAGGGCTTTCCGACAGGTCATCATAATCAAGTTTTCTATTTTGGCAAAAAATCTTTCTAACCAGCCAAAAGTCGGCCAGATAGGGCCAGCCGCGCTCATCCAGCAGGATGTTGCGCAGGGTGACATCACAATGTACAATGCCACGTGTCGCCCTCAACGTTATTGGATATAGGAATAATTGTCATTTATAGCTTATGCCCGAACCGATTAAAGGTCAACGCCTGGTTGCTTTATTTTTATTAGGCTGCGTGCTGTTCAACTATCCGCTGCTGTCGCTGTTTAGCCAGAATGGAATCCTGGGCGGCATTCCGCTTTTATATATTTACATCTTTATAACCTGGCTGGCTTTAATTGGCTTAATGGCGCTGGTAATCGAACGCTAAAACGGTCAACGCGAT
Source organism: Anaerolineae bacterium (assembly GCA_023151115.1). Next base: position 92,700 of record JAKLJP010000011.1, on the reverse strand, counting down.
GCTGCAAGGCTGGATCATTTTTCTGATTTCACTGGCTTATATCGGGCTGCTTTTTGCCATAGCTTACTATGGCGATAAACGCGCCGATGCCAAACGCAGCCTGAGCAGCCCTTACATCTATGCCTTATCCCTGGCAGTCTACTGCACCGACTGGACCTTTTACGGCAGCGTAGGCCGGGCTGCCAGTACCGGCCTGGGGTTTTTGCCCATTTATCTCGGTCCCACCCTGATGGCGGCCTTGTGGTGGTTTGTCTTGCGCAAGATTATCCGCATTAGTAAGGCCAACCGTATCGTCTCCATCGCCGATTTTATTGCTTCCCGCTACGGCAAGAGTACAACCCTGGGCGGACTGGTCACCGTGATTGCCGTCATCGGCATTATCCCCTACATCTCCCTGCAACTCGAAGGGGTTTCCACCAGCTTTACCTTGTTGTGGCGTTACCCCGAACTGGTTCCGCCCCAATCGGGCGTAATCGGCGTTTTAAGCGACACCGGGCTTTACGTGGCTTTATTGTTAGCCACTTTTGCCATTCTTTTTGGGGTGCGTCACCTCGATGCTGCCGAGCATCATGAAGGTATGGTTGCCGCCGTCGCCTTTGAGTCGGTGATAAAGTTGTTGGCGTTTGTGGCGGCGGGCCTGTTTGTAACCTTTGGTCTCTTTAACGGCTTTGGCGACTTATTTACCCAAGCGGCCGCCAACCCCGACTTAAAAGCTTTGTTTACTCTGGAAGGAACCGGAGGGGGTTACGGGGGGTGGTTTGGGTTGATCTTCCTCTCCATGCTGGCCATTATGTTCCTGCCCCGACAGTTTCAGGTAGCCGTCGTTGAGAATGTCAATGAGCAGCATTTACCCAAAGCCATCTGGCTCTTTCCCCTGTACCTGCTGGCAATTAACATTTTTGTGCTGCCCATCACCTTTGCCGGTTTACTGCTCTTTCCTAACAGCAGTATTGACCCCGATACGTTTGTATTGACCCTGCCGATGGCCTACGGGCAAGACATCCTGACCATGTTTGTTTTTCTGGGCGGCTTATCGGCGGCGACGGGCATGGTGATTGTCGAGACGGTGGCTCTGAGCACAATGGTTTCCAATGATTTGGTCATCCCTGTTTTGCTGCGCTGGGAAGGGCTGCGCTTGGCCGAACGGGAGGATTTGAGCGGGCTGTTGCTGATTATTCGCCGCAGCGCTATTGTGGTGATTGTGCTGTTGGGCTACTTGTATTTCCGGCTCACCAGCGACCTTTACCCCCTGGTTTCGATTGGGCTGGTTTCGTTTGCGGCGGTGGCTCAGTTTGCCCCAGCCATTTTGGGCGGCATTTACTGGAAAGGAGGCACCCGCAGCGGCACGCTGACCGGCTTGAGCGCCGGTTTTTTGGTCTGGGCGCATACGCTGCTGCTCCCGTCCCTGGCTGAATCGGGCTGGTTGCCTCTAAGTATTATGGAGCCAGGCCCCTTCGGCCTGAGTTGGCTCAAACCCTACGAACTTTTCGGGTTAAGCGGTTGGTCGCCCATACCTCATGCCCTGTTCTGGAGTTTGCTGGTCAATGTGCTGGGTTACATCGGCGGATCACTGTTGGGGCGACAGAGCGTGCTCGAGCACAGCCAGGCCAGCCTGTTTGTAGACGTTTTTAAGCGGTCCGGCGAGGGCAGCCAGATCAACCTCTGGCGCGGCTCGGCTTCGGTGACAGATTTACGCATGCTGTTGGGTCGTTTCCTGGGGCCAGGCCGGGCCGATGACCTTTTGAGCGAGTATGCCCGGCAGCGCAGCTTGAACTGGACCGAAGTTACTAACGCCAACGCCGAATTGGTCAACTATGCCGAAAAATTGCTGGCCGGCTCGATTGGGGCTGCCTCGGCCAGGGTAATGATGGCCTCGGTGGTTAAAGAAGAACTGCTCAACATGGGCGAAGTGATGGGTATGCTCGACGAGACCATTGCCTACAGCCGCCAGTTGGAGCAAAAATCACAAGAGTTAGAAGCCGCCACGGCCGAACTGCGCGCCGCCAATGAACGCTTGCAGGAATTGGACCGGCTCAAAGACGATTTTATTTCAACCGTGAGCCATGAACTGCGCACCCCTTTGACCTCGATCCGAGCTTTCTCCGAAATCTTGTTCGACAATCCCGATCTGGACGCGAACCGGCGCAGCCAATTTTTGAGCATTATCCTCAAAGAGAACGAGCGGCTGACCCGGCTGATCAATCAAGTCCTCGACCTATCCAAGATCGAGTCCGGCAATGCCGAATGGTACGTATCTGAAATTGATCTGATCGAAGTGATTAACGAGTCGCTGCAAACGACCAGCCAGTTATTTACCGAAAATGGGATTGATCTCCAGCTCGATTTACCAGATTCTGTCCCCCCGTTGGTGGCTGACCGGGACCGCATCAAGCAAGTTCTGCTGAATTTACTCTCGAACGCCATCAAATTCTGCGACCACAGCGCCGGCTGGGTGGGAGTTCGATTGCAGGTAAAAGAAGAGGTGATTCAGGTAGACGTGAGCGACAATGGGCCGGGCATCAGTGCGGCCAACCAGCGTATCATCTTTGATAAATTCCGCCAGGTGGGGGATACCATGACCGAGAAACCCCAGGGTACCGGCCTCGGCTTGCCAATCTCGCGCCATATCATTGCCCATTTTGGCGGCGAATTGTGGGTGACCAGTACCCTGGGGCAGGGCGCAACTTTTTCTTTTACCCTGCCCCTGGAACCGCCGCCCGGCTGGCAAAATGGCGCGGCCGAGGCAGGTCAAAGAGACACAAATATCGTGGTGCGGAGCGAACTGCTGGGGCAGGAATTTGGCGATCAACAGGTGGCTTCCAACCGGACCCAAATGGGTGAGCAAAACTGAGATAACAGGCCATGTCGAAAAGAATCTTGATTGTTGACGACGAAGTAAACATAGTCATTTCGGTGGAATTTTTGCTGGAGCAGGCCGGTTATTATGTCCGGGTGGCGCATAATGGCGAGGAAGGGTTGGAACGAGTAGCCACCTTTGAACCGGATTTAGTTTTGCTCGACGTCATGATGCCCCGCCTGAATGGCTTTGATGTCTGCCAGCGCATCCGCCAAAATCCGGCCTGGCAAGACATCAAAATTATTATGCTTACGGCTAAGGGACGCGAGGCTGAAATAACCAAAGGCCTGGCCCTGGGGGCCAACGCTTATATCATCAAACCGTTTTCTACCAGAGAATTGTTAGCCGAAGTAAAACGTATCCTGGACGAAAGTTCTGAGCCTTAGTCGAACTTAAGTCTGCCTCAATAACCCACATGGATGACCCCAATATCCCCCTTGAGGGGGATATGATTCTCCCCCTGGGGGTGACGACTTTTCTCCCTGATATTGATACAGTGAATTTGGGGAAAATTCAAACTTTGCTTTTCGACTGAAGAATCCCCTTTCAATGGTTCACGCTTCAAGCGTGACTCATCCTTTGCTGTAGTTCAACCCAAAATTTTAACTTCATTTAGCCTGCCACAACAATGGAAGGAGGGTAGACATTGCATAATCTTCTAACACGGGGGCGCGTGTTTGTATGAGAGCAATTTTATATCCTATTTAAATTGAGTAACTCGAAGGAGAGAAAAACAATGGCTCAAATGACCAATGTTGACCGAGACCGAGTCGAAGAAGTTAAAGCAAGACTTGAGTCGTACTGGCAAGCCAATATTCGGATTATCACTATTTTGCTGATCATCTGGTTTGCCGTGGCTTATGTGCCGCCGCTGTTTGTCAACCAGCTCAACCAGATTGTGATTGCCGGCTTTCCGCTGGGCTATTACATGGGCAGCCAGGGTTCCCTGATTGTCTTCGTCCTTGAAATCTTTTTCTACGCCTGGTATATGAACAAGCTGGACGAAGACTACGGCCTTGTTGGCATGAAGCGATAAAGGAGCTACGACAATGACTGTCTCAACTAAAGATGCCTTTCGTCAAAAGTTAGTCCAAACCTACGGGATTTTTACCGGCGGCTTTATTATTTTTACCATTGTTTTACTGTTGCTGGAGCTTTTCTTCGGCTTGCCCACCGCCTTCATCGGCTGGTGCTTCCTGCTGTTGACCATGGGGCTATACGCCGCTATTGGTATTATCAGCCGCACCAAGCTGCTGGATGAGTATTACGTAGCCGGGCGGCGCGTTCCGGGTATCTTCAACGGCATGGCCACCGGGGCCGACTGGATGAGCGCCGCTTCTTTTATCAGCATGGCCGGCTCGCTGTGGCTGCTGGGCTATGACGGTCTGGCCTACATCATGGGCTGGACCGGCGGCTACGTCCTGCTGGCGTTACTCTTTGCGCCCTATATCCGCAAGTTCGGCCAATACACCATCCCCGACTTTGTGGGCGCTCGCTTTGGCGGCAACAGGGCCAGGGTGGTGGCAGCTATTGCCGCGATCATTGTCAGTTTCACCTATGTGACTGCCCAGGTCACCGGCGTCGGCGTGATTATGAGCCGTTTTGTCGGGGTAGATTACACCTGGGGCGTGGTCATCGGCCTCTCCGGCGTGCTGGTCTGCTCTTTCCTGGGTGGGATGAAAGCCGTTACCTGGACGCAAGTGGCCCAGTATATTATTTTGATTATTGCCTACCTGGTGCCGGTGATTTTCCTGTCCGTCAAATTAACCGGCTTCCCCATCCCCGAACTGAGCTACGGCCAGGCGCTGCAAAACATCCAACGGCTTGAGGCCGAACAAGGCATCAGCAAAGCCTATGTCACCCCTTACAACGAACCGATGAGCAATAAGTCGGCGGTTGACAGCGCCAAGCAAATCGGCCTGACTCCGCCGGAACCCAAATCCATCTTCCCGCAAGGGACCGGCATGCCCTGGGAATTTATGGCTCTGACCTTCTGCCTGATGGTCGGCACCGCCGGTCTGCCCCACATTTTAATCCGCTTCTATACTGTACCCAGCGTCCGCGAGAGCCGGACCAGCGTCGGCTGGGCGCTCTTCTTTATTTTCCTGCTCTACTTTACCGCTCCCGCTTACGCTGCCTTCTCGCGCTGGGAAATTTTGCAGAACGTGGTCGGTCAGCAAGTGGCTACCTTGCCCTCATGGGCGGCTAACTGGGCCAAAACCGGCCTGTTGGGTATTACCGATTTAACCACCTTGGAAGGGGCCGATATGACCAAACTGCCCGCCTGGGCCAGCGCCAAAGTTGCCAGTGGGGATTTGGTTATCAGCGACGGCAACGGCGATGGCATAGTGCAGGTGGCTGAACTATCAGGCAAAGCCACCGAAGCCCCAACCGCCACCGATGGCATCCTCCAATTCCCCGAACTGGACATCAGCGCCGACCTGATTGTGCTCTCCACGCCCGAAATTGCCGGGCTGCCCTACACCATTGCTGCCCTGGTGGCAGCAGGCGGCTTGGCGGCAGCCCTCTCTACGGCTGACGGTCTGCTGGTGGTTATTGCCTCGGCGGTGGCCCACGATGTCTTTTACCGCACCCTCCGGCCCAATGCCAGCGCCGAAACCCGCATGCGCCTGGGTAAAGCGATGGTGTTGGTGGCGGCGGCCTGCGCGGCCCTGGCCGCCGTGCCTCGCCTGGCCCTGATTGTGCAGATGGTCGCCTGGGCCTTCTCTCTGGCAGCCGCGTCCTTCTTCCCGGTAGTGATGATGGGCATCTTCTGGCGGCGCGCCAACGGCCCCGGCGCGATTGCCGGGATGATTGGCGGCCTGGCCGTGACCATCTTCTACATGGTCATGAACTACATCAACCCCGAATTCAATGTGTTGGGCATCTCCCACCTGTCCGCCGGTATCTTTGGCGTGCCGGTCAACTTTGCCCTGATTTACGTGGTCAGCAAGTTAACGGCTGAACCATCGGCCGAGATGCAGCACCTGGTAGACACGCTGCGCCATCCGCAAGAGGACGACGAGTTGATGGAGCAGTTGCTGCAAAAGCCGATGCCCTCCCCGGCTCCTGCTTCCAAGTAGGGCTAGGTACAAACAAAAAAGTTTTGAAGGTTTGTAGTGGCGACTTCAGTCGCAAAATGGAGCTAAAAAACGACTAAAGTCGTCACTACGAATCCCGCGTAATTTGTTTGTTTGCACATACATGCAGATAGCGGCAAACTACCTCTCGTGGGTTGTCGAGCAAAGTGTTGAGTTGTAAAATCGAGGGGTGCAAAGTTGCACCCCTCAAACATTAATCAGGGGTAATTGCTCAGGCATGTCATTTCGACCGAAGGGAGAAATCTTTGATACCTATGTAGCACGGTAAGGATTTCTCGGCCTACGGCCTCGAAATGACATGAGGGCTGAACAGTTACCATCAGGATAACGTGGTGGAGCCTATTGATTTTGTGCGCCGGCAGCCTCCCTTCGACCGGTTAACCGAGGCTGAACTTGAACAGGTGGCGGCCAGCCTGAAGCCGGCCCGCTTCTCTCGCAACCACCAGATTTTGGTTCGCGGCGGCCACCCCAGCCGGTTTCTCTACCTCATTCGAGAGGGGGCGGTACGGCTTGAGCATGAGGGGCAGGTGGTGCAACTGCTAGAAGAGGGCGACCTGTTTGGCTACGCCTCGCTGCTCAGCGGCAACTCCCCGGCCTTTGATGTGATTGCCGAAGAAGAGACCCTGACCTATCAAATCCCAGGGGAAGCTTTTCGCCCGCTGCTGGACCACACGGCCCTGGCCGAATTTTTTCTGAAAAGTTTAAGCCAGCGGCTGCAGCGGGCTTCCAGCCGGGAAACCTCGCCGCTGGCCGGCAATATGATGACTCCGGCAGAAACTCTGCTGGCCCGCTCCCCGGTATTTGTCAGCCCCGATGCGTCTGTAGCCGAAGCAGCACGGTGCATGCGCGAGGCCCGGATTAGCTCGGTGCTGGTGGCCGGCCAACCACCCGGCATTCTCACCGACCGTGACCTGCGCAGCCGGGTGCTGGCCGAGGGTCTGGGGCCGGAGACTCCAGCCCGGCAGGTGATGAGCCAGCCACTCAAAACCCTGCCCACCGAAACGCCGGTGTATGCCGCGCTCTTGTTCATGCTCCAGGAAAATATCCACCATCTCCCGCTGACCCGGCAGAATCAGATTGTGGGCGTCATCACCGATACCGACCTGCTGCGTCATCAGCTCAAAAGTCCGGTCTACCTGCTCAAACGGGTGGGCCAAATGGCCCACCTGGACAGTCTGGCTGAATATGATCGGGAAATTGCCGGCATGGTTGAAACCCTGTTCAGGAGCGGCCTCGATGTCATCCAGATTGGCCGCATGGTCGCCAGCGTCAACGATGCGCTGATTCGTCAGTTGCTAAAATTGGCCGAAGCCGAGCTTGGCCCGCCGCCAACTCCCTATGCCTGGATTGTTTTTGGCTCCGAGGGGCGGCAAGAGCAAGCGCTGCTGACCGATCAAGACAACGCCCTGATTTATGGCGATGACAGTCCGGCGGCCCAGCTTTATTTTGAACAACTGGCCGAGCGGGTGGTGACCGGGCTGCAACAGGCCGGTTTTCCACCCTGCCCCGGCAACTATATGGCTACCCAGTGGCGGCGGCCGCTGGAGCAATGGCTACGGCTTTTCAAAACGTGGGTCTATACGCCCGAACCCCAGGCCCTGCTGGAAGCCGCCATCTTTTTTGATTTTCGGCAGGTTCACGGCAGTTTGAGCCTTGAACCTCTGGAGGAAATTTTGGGCGCCGCCGGTAAACACGGGCTGTTTCTGGCTCATCTGGCCCGCGCCGCCCTGGAATTTCAGCCGCCCCTGGGTTTTTTTCAGCGGATTAAGACCGAACAAGAGGGTGTAGATTTAAAGAAAGGAGGCATTGCCCCGATTGTGGGATTGGCTCGGCTGTACGCCTTAGAGGTCGGCAGTTTGGCCCGGTCTACGTTGGCTCGGCTGGAGACAGCCGGGCAGGCAGGAACCTTGAGCCAGGCAGGGGCCGAACTCCTGGCCGAGGCGTTTCGTTTCACCTTATACTTGCGGCTGCGAACACAGCTTCGGGCCTACCAGGCCGACCACGCCCCCACCAACCGGGTGAAACTGGAGCAGCTTTCGGCCCTGGAGCGCCGGCATCTCAAAGAGGCATTTCTGGCAATCCGTGAAGTTCAGGAGCTAACGGCCTCTCATTTTCAAACCAGGCGGCTGGGGTAAAGCGTTGTCAGGTTAAATGTTAAAACGTTGAACGTTCAACCTTCAACCATCAACGCTTCGTCACGGCAATCGCACCAGAGGCTCAGCCAGCCCAGGCCGGCCACGCCGCTGATAATAAAGAGATAAGGCCAGCCGGTCCAGGCTAAAAAGGGCCAGGCGGCCCAAAAGTGAGGTGATTCGGCATACCACAGCCATTGCACGCCCAGGGCTTGGGCGGCCAAACAACTGACTTGCAGCGGACGGATTTGCGATTTTATAGAACAGACAGTAAGCTTGGCTTTGCGCCGCTGGTAGAGATGAGTCGCCACTCCGCCTGCCACAATCAAGGTTGTTAGCCCCAACCACCCCAAGTTGGCAGCGTAAAGATGATTAAACCAGTATAGGGTCAACCATGCCCCCGCCAGCCCGGCCCCAAGCCAGCCCGCGCCGTGGATTGACCAAACACTCTGGGCCAAATTTTTTCCGTTCATCTTGATTCTATTCTACCTCCCCAGCGCACCGATAACCCTTACCTTTAGGTGGAAAAAATGGCGAAATTAAAAACTCAATACTTGGTTGGGATTATAGTGATTCTGCTGCTTGCGGCAAGCGTGTTCCTACCCTGGCCGGCCCAGGCCGCTCCGCTGCTTTCGGAAGAACCGAATGAGCCGCATACCACCCTGGAACTACCGCTCTGGTCCATTGTCCCCTTTGTAGGCTTGCTGTTGACCATTGGGGTGATGTCCTTTACGGCAGCCAACTTTCCGCACAGCCGCCTGGGGCACATGTGGGAGAGTAATCGCAATAAGTTAATTATCGCCCTGTTGTGGGCTTTGCCGGTCATTGTGCTGCTGGCTGTGTTGGAGGATTGGACGCCCCTCCAACACAGCCTGGAAGAGTACTTCTCGTTTATCGCCCTACTGTTTGCCCTGTTTGTTATTTCCGGGGGCATTTACCTGGAAGGCGATTTGAAGGCCACGCCGCTAGTGAACATTACTTTTTTAGGCATTGGCGCGGTTCTGGCCAATTTTATCGGCACTACCGGGGCCAGCGTGCTGCTCATTCGGCCTTTGCTCAGAACAAACTCGGAGCGGCAGCACACCGTTCATATTCCGGTCTTTTTTATCTTTATCGTCAGCAACATCGGCGGCTGCCTGCTGCCCATCGGCGACCCGCCCCTGTTTTTGGGGTATCTAAAAGGCGTCCCCTTTTTCTGGACGCTCAAGTTGGTGGCCGAATGGCTGGTGGCGCTGGCCCTGGTTCTGACCATCTTTTTTGTCTGGGACACCTTGAGTTATAAAAAGGAGACAGACTACGCTTTGAAGCTCGATACCAAATTTTACCGCCCGCTGAAAATGAAGGGGGGTCTAAATTTTGTGTGGTTGGTTGGGGTGCTGCTGGCGGTGATTTTTATCACCCCCAATAACCTGGCCGCCTGGGGCCTTGACAGCGGCCCCCTGAAATTTTTGCGGGAATATTTAATGTTGATGATGGCCGGCCTGTCGCTGCTCACCTCGCCGTTGAGCGCCGAAACACGCCGGGAGAATAACTTCACCTTTGCGCCTATTTTAGAGGTGGCCTACCTGTTTATCGGTATTTTTATTGCTATGATCCCGGCCCTGGAAATTCTCAAGGCCAATGGGGCCAGCATCGGCGTGACGGAAACATGGCAGTTTTTCTGGGCCAGCGGCGGGTTATCTTCGGTGCTCGACAATGCGCCAACCTATCTGACTTTTTTATCCCTGGCCCAGGGTTTGACGGCGGCTAATCCCGGCGTTTATCAAATCCCGGCTGACCTGGCCCACCTGGAAGTGACCACCGAATTTTTGACGGCTATCTCGTTGGGGTCGGTGTTTATGGGGGCCAATACCTACATCGGCAATGGGCCAAACTTTATGGTCAAGGCCATTGCCGATGAATGGGGCTACAAAATGCCCGATTTCTTTACCTATATTTACAAATATTCTCTACCCATTCTGATCCCGGTTTTTATCGTGATTACAGTTATCTTTTTTATCTGAACGGAACAAATAATGCTTCAAAAACGCTCAATCTGGCGCGCCCTCTTTGGGGCGCTGGTCGGGGGTATGGGTGGCGTCAGCCTGACCGCCACTCTGCTGCCTTATATCATTGCCCAATTCATGGGGCGAATCTCGCTGGAAGCTGTGGTTAATATGCGGGGGATGGCCCTGCTCATGGCCTTACTCTGGGCCATCGGCGGTGGCATCGTCGGGTGGATGGGGGGAGAGCGCACCGGGGCTGTTGTGCTTGGCTTGTGCGGCCTGGTAACCGGCCTGACCCTGGCCCTCATAGCCGCGCCGGACAGTCCGCTGGTCATTGCCCTGGGCCTGATGGTTGGCTTGTTGTATGGGGCAGTGGGCGGCTTCATCATGGGCCGCGTTTTTCCCAGGTCGGCCCCTGAAACGTGAGACTGGTAACTTCAATTTGAGGAAAATCCGTTTTGTCCCAAAAAGTTTTGATTGTTGACGACGAAACGAATATTGTCATCTCGCTGGAATTTCTCATCGCCCAGGCCGGCTACGACCTGCGGATTGCCCACAACGGCCAGGAGGCCATGGAGCAGGTCGCTGCCTTTGAGCCGGATTTGATTCTGCTCGACGTGATGATGCCCCACATCAACGGCTTTGAGGTCTGCCGGCGGGTGCGCGAAAACCCGGCCTGGCAGCGCATCAAAATCATTATGCTCACCGCCAAAGGCCGGGAGGTCGAAGTGACCAAGGGCCTGGCCCTGGGAGCCGATGCTTATGTCACAAAACCTTTTTCTACCAAGGAATTGTTAGCCCAGGTACGGGATATTTTGAGAAACAATGAGTCGTTCACGGCTTGAATTTATCCTCAAAGCAGCGAATATCGGCCTGGTCATCCTGGGCCTGGTGGCAGCCGCCCTCATCTTCAATTCGGCGACGGTGGGCGATTGGGCCATCTGGCTCTTGCTGCTGCTTTTTGTTTTGCTGCTGGCGCTGGCCTTTGTCCTCAATCACTTTTTCCAAAACTATCTTTTTGTGGCCCGCCGGCTGGCCGAAGAAATGAAGCTGATTCTCACAGTCAACCCTGCCCACCGCATCCAGCCGACCGGCCCGGACGAAATGCGCCAACTGGCTGAAACTGCCAACACTTTTGCCGACCGCTATCAAATCCTCCTGGCCGACGAGGATGACAAAATCCGGCGGGCCAGGGCCGACCTGGAAGAAGAGAAAAACCGGCTGTCGGTCTTGATGTCGGAGTTAACCGAAGGCGTGCTGGTTTGCAACATCGAAGGGCAGATTTTGCTCTATAACAGCCGGGCCAGACAACTGCTCAGCCAGACGCCCGGCCCCGAAACCCTGCCCGGCGCCGGCGGCTTTGTTGGGCTGGGCCGCTCTGTCTTTGGCCTGATGGACCGCCACGCCATTACCTATGCCCTGGAAAACCTGCTCTATCGCAGCCAGAAACAGAACGGCCCGCTGGTCTCGCAGTTTGTCACCGCAGCCGCCAACGGACAACTCATGCGCGCCCGCCTTGCCCTGGTGCTAGACCCGCAGCAGGCGCTGCGCGGCTTTATCCTGACCCTGGAAGATATTACCCGCCAACTGCAAACCAGCCACCGCCGTGATATACTGCTTCAGGCCCTCACCGAGGGGGTCCGCGCCTCGCTGGGCAGCATCCGCGCCGCCATCGAAACCATCCGGGAGTATCCCGAAATGGATGAGGCCAAGCTGGAGCAGTTGCGCCACGTTATTTATGATGAGTCGCTTACCCTCAGCACCCGACTCAACCAGACCACCGCTGAATACGCCGAAGATTTGAAGACCGATTGGCAGTTGGAGGAGATGCTGGGCAGCGATTTGTTGTGGGCCATTCAACATCGCTTTGAGGATAAGTTGGGCGTGACCACCACCCTGGAAATTCCAGAAGCTAATTTGTGGCTTAAAGTAGACACCTATGCGGTGGTTCAGGCCCTGACCTATCTGATGGCCCGGCTTAAAGCCGAGTGCGACATCCAGCAAGTGACCCTGCGTTTGAAGGCCTCGGGCCGCTTTGCCGTGTTAGATTTGCTCTGGCCCGATGGCTCAACCGATATGGAAATTCTGTGGAGCTGGCAAAATCAAACCCTTATCACCGAGGGCGAAGGCATGCCCCTGACCTTGCGCGAAGTGGCCGAGCGCCACGGCGGCGAAGTGTGGTGCCAGGCCGACCCGGCCAGCAGCAGCGCCTATTTTCGGCTGTTACTCCCCACCACCCAGCCCAAGCCGGTGCGCAGCGTCTCTATTGCCCAGGAAAGCCGGCCTGAATATTACGACTTTGACCTGTTCCACCAGCCCGGCCAGAAACCGGAACTTGACCAGCGCCCTCTATCGGAACTGACCTATACCGTGTTCGACACCGAAACGACCGGCCTGAGTCCCTCCGACGGCGATGAAATTATCTCCATCGGCGCGGTGCGTATTGTCAACGGCCGGCTGCTGCGCCAGGAAATTTTTGACCAACTGGTTGACCCGCGCCGGGCCATCTCGCGCGCCTCGATCAACATTCACGGCATCTCGCCCGACATGCTACAAGGCCAGCCGACCATCGAACAGGTGCTGCCCCAATTCTGCCGCTTCAGCGAAGACACCGTGCTGGTGGCCCACAATGCTGCCTTTGACATGCGTCTGTTGCAGCTAAAAGAGGCCCAAACCGGGGTCAAATTTATCAACCCGGTGTTGGACACCCTGCTTCTGTCGGCGGTCATCCACCCCAACCTCGAAGGCCACAGCCTGGAAGCCATCGCCCGGCGGCTGGGCATCACCATCATTGGCCGCCACACCTCCCTGGGCGACGCCATCCTCACCGGCGAAATCTTCCTCAAGCTCATCCCCCTCCTGGCCGAACGGGGCATTGTCACTCTGCAAGCGGCCCGCGCTGCGGCCCAGGAGACGTATTATGCGAGATTGAGTTATTAGAAAAGAAAAGAACCGGTTCTATGAGCCTTTTTCCAGTAATACCAAAATTTCATCCAGGGATACCTTTAGAACTTTGGCAATCGCGGCTAATACTTCGGCAGCGCCGGTGCGTTTGCCCGTTTCCAGTTGCGATAAATAGGGCGTGCTGATCCCCGCCGCCTGGGCTAACTGCTGCTGGGTCAGGCGCCGGTATTCTCACCAAACTTTAATCGGGTTTTCACCCTCCATAATCGCGTAAACCACATCGCTCGGGATTAATTCTTCTTCACCCCGCTCAACCTTTGTCCTGATCGCATCATAATCGCCAATATCTTGTAGCATCTCTAGCTCTTCGGCCAATTGCAGATATAATTCATATCAGTCCTCCCGGCGGAAGGTGGCCTCGGCAGCCCAGCCGGGCCAGGCAAAAACCTCTAGTTGGAGCGGCGGCGTCTCGTCGGTTAGGGTTGGCGTTTCCTCAATCACCAGCACCACCCGATGTTCGCCGGGCACAAAGGTTGAAGGCAACTGTAACCGCAAAATCAGTTCTCCTTCATCATTTACCAGGGCTGTTGTTTCAATCGTTTTCATAGGTCACCCCTTCATTTCTACTTGGTCATTACTGCTACTTTATTATAACATCATTCCCCCTACCCTCCAACCATTCCCCAGTTTGGACAATCCCCCCGTTTAATGCTATCATACCGCCTCGTATGACATCTCACAGGCAACACCTCGCCGCCCGGGGAGTATTACTTCTGGCGGCCTTTTTAATCACCGCCTGCGGCAGCGCAGCCGCCCCAGCACCCAAGACCGTACCGGCCACTCCCACCCCGCCAGCGATGACCCACGTCACGCCAACCGCTGTACCGCCTACAGCCAGCCCAGTCAGCAGCCCTACCCCGGTCGAGCCTGAACCAACCGTATCCCAACCCACCCCGCCCCCGGCTACACCTGTACCTGTCGCCTCCCCTACCCTTACCGCCTCGCCTACCTCCACCTCACCAAACCTCATGTCCTCGCCCCCCGCCTCCTCGCCTCAGGTTTCCCTCACCACTGTCACCCTGCCCACCTACCCCCTCTGGGATTTTCTGACCGAGCAGACGGACCCGGTTTACAAAATGCCGGTTTTCTACTTCGACCGCGCCGCCTTCGAGGCCGCCAACCCGGCCCCCGCGCCCAAAGACTACACCGGCGTCGTCCTGGAAAATACCTACCTCCGGCTCACCTTTCTACCCGAACTGGGCGGGCGGCTCTACAGCGCCGTCGTCAAGGCGACCGGGCAGGAGATTTTTTATCACAACCCCGTCGTCAAACCCTCGCGTTACGGCGTGTTGCAGCCGTATGAAGCCAACTGGTGGCTGGCAACCGGCGGCATGGAATGGGCCTACCCCACCCAGGAGCACGGCTATCGCTTCGGCGTGCCCTGGTTTTACAGCACCAGTGTCAACAGCGAAGGCGCAAGTATTACCCTGAGCGACACCGCCGAGGGCCGTGTCGGCGCGGAAGTTACCGTCACCTTGCCGCCCGACAGCGCCGCCTTCACCGTCGCCCCCCGGCTGGTCAACAAAACCGGCCAGGCCGTGCCGGTGCAGTTCTGGACCAACGCCGCCTTGACCCTCGGCGCGGCCTCGATGTCGCCCCAGACCCAATTTATCGTCCCCACCGACAAAATCATCGTCCACAGTCGAGGCGAGGCAGGCTGGACCGTCCCCGGCGAGCGGCAAGAGTCGTCCTGGCCTTTAGCCGGTCAGACCGACCTGCGCCAGTACAGCCAGTGGGCCAACTATCTGGGCTTTTTTGTGCCGAATATGGCTGCGCCCTTTATCGGCGCTTACAACCCGGAAACCAACGTCGGCGTGGCCCGCCTCATCCGGCCCGGTGAAGTGCCCGGCAACAAACTTTTTGCCTTCAGTACAACTTTTCCCGATAAAAGCTACACCGACGACGGCTCGCAATATTTTGAGTTGTGGGGTGGAGCCAATCGCGGCTTCTGGCCCAAAGACGACGTGACCGTGCCGCCCGGCGGGCCCATCGAGTGGCGTGAGCGCTGGTGGCCGCTGGCCGGGCTGGGCGGCCTTACCTGGGCCAACGAACACGCCGCCATCCACCTCCATCAAACCAGCCTGTCACTTTTGGTATCGCGCCCGCTTGGGGGTACAATCACCGTTTTGGCCGGGGAGACAACAGTTCTCACGCAACCCTTTACCGCCGACCCGGCCACCCCGCTGCGGTGGGAGTTCGCCGCGCCGGCCCAGCCCGTCCAGGTTCAAGTGGCCGATGAAAGCGGGACAATTTTATTAGATTATCAACCTTGAAAGATAGTACGTGGTACGTGGTGCGCAAAAAAGTCACGCACCACGTACCACGCACCACGTTTACCATGACCGAAGAATTTGACATTCAATGTGAAAGCTGCGGCACCATCTACAGTCACCTGGAAGATGTCTGCCCCTACTGCGGCGAGCCTCAACCGCTGGGATTAGCTCATGAGCGCAGCGCGATGACCCCCGATTCCGCTTACCCGGACTACGCCCCGGCGGAAAATCCTTATTACGACCAGCAGCCCTACGCCGCCTACCCGGCTGACGTCGCTTATACCGATGATGAATTTCTGCCCGATGAACTCGAAGGTCAATATGGGGGCTACGAAACCGACGCAGGATATGAGCCAGGTTACGAGGCTTATCCCACCGACTACGCCGAAACAGGCTACTACCCCGAAGATGAACCCTACCCTGATGAGGAAACTTTTCCTGAGTATGGGGGATATGATCAGGCGTCTCCGGCTGAATTTGAGGACGAAACCTACCTCGAAGAGGACACACAACCACGCCGCTTTACCAAACGTCGCACTCTGCTGGGCTGCCTGGGGATTTTGCTCTGTATTGGCTTGATGTATGGCAGCATTGGCATTTTTGCCGCTTACCGGGGTTTGCAAGAACAGGTTTCGGAAAAACAAACCGAGGCTCAAGACCATTTTGAGCGGGGTCAGGAACATCTGACCAACAACTCGCTGGATTTGGCGATTGCCGAGTTTGAAATGGCCCTCAGCCTGAATCCGGCCCTGCTGGAAGCCCGCGAAGCGCTGCGCGAAGCCCGGCGGCTGGCCCAGGCCAAGCCCACCCCCACTTCGGAGACGCGCTCGGCGGCGGCAGCTTCGATTATAGAAAAAGCCGAAACCGAGATCGAGGAGAAAAAATGGCTTGAGGCTGCCGAAACCTTGGCCCAAATCCGTGATCTTGACCCCAATTTCCAGGCCGAGCGGGTCTCGGAACTGCTGTATACGGCCAACTTCGAGCTGGGCCAGCAGCTTACAACCCCCGACAACATTGACGAGGCCCTGGCAGCCTTCGAGCGGGCGCTGGCCGAACGGCCCGATGACCCTGAGGCGACGGTTGAGCAGGCCAAGGCCGCCCTTTATGTCCAAGGCAAGGCGGCGGTAGATACCGACAAAGCCAGAGCCATCAAAGCTTTTGACCAGCTTTACCGGGAAGATGCTGAGTATCTGGATGTTGAGACTCAACTTTTGCAGGCTTACGAAGCTTACGGTGACGAACTGGCCGAGCAAGAAGCGTGGTGTCTGGCCGAAACCCAGTACCTGGAAGCCAGCGAACTCAAACCATCCAGCGGCCTCAAGGTGAAAGCCGACGCCAGCAGCGAGAAATGCGCCGAAGTTACCCTGGCCGAAGCTGACAGCGGCGCGCTGCCATTGACGCCCCAGGCCACCGCCGCCGGCAACGGTTCAACGGCTGGCGGAGTGGCGGCAGCGCCCCGGCTGACGCCGACGGTTGCCGCTGCTAACAATGCGGCCCCTGCCGCTTCAGGGGGCAGCGGTTCGATCTACTACTCCGCTTTCAATCCTAATGAGGCGCGCTGGGAGATTTTAGCCGTGCCGGCCAGCGGGGGTACGCCCCGCGTGGTAGCTCTGAACGGCACTATGCCGGCGGTCAGCCCTGATGGGCGCTGGCTGGTTTACCACTCGGAGTTGATTGACGCCGAGGGCTTTCATCGCCTGGATTTGACCACCGGCGAGGACGCTCGCATTACCCAATTTCAGCGCCATATTTTACCGCGCTGGGGCAGCGATAGCAGCCGTTTCCTGCTGGTAGCCCAGGAGCCAGGCACGGGGCGCTGGCAGGTTCAGCTTGGTTTTGTGGACGGCAAAAGCGACCCCATCATTTTGCGCGATGGCCGCACCCCGGATTGGTCGGCCACCGGCTTGATTGCTTATCAGGGGACGGATGCCGTGGGCAACAATCCGGGCATTTATGTGGTTCCCTTCGACGGCGGCGAAGCCACCCGGCTGACCACCCACGAAAGCGACCGCTCCCCCGATTTTTCGCCGGACGGGAGCCAACTTGCCTACATGTCCACTAAAGACGGCAACTGGAATATTTATACCATCAGCACCGCCGGCAGCGCCCCTCGCCAGATTACCAACTCCCCCGGTCAGGATGGGCTGCCGGCCTGGTCGCCCGATGGGTCAACAATTGCTTATGTTTCAGATGCCGGGGGGGGGTGGGCTATTTATACCGTTGACGCCGCCGGCGGAACGCCTTTCAAAGTAACCGCCTGGGATGGCGTCAATCTACCCGATTGGCTTATGGCCCAAATCTGGTGGGCGAGGTAAATAAGAAATAAGAAAGTAGAAATAAGAAGTTAGAAATTCCAGAAAACATTCTTCTTTCTTAATTCTTATTTTCATAATTCATGTAGTTTGATTTTTTAAGCGATCTCCGCTATACTATAAACCAATTTCGGGGTGTAGCTCAGTCCGGCTAGAGTGCTTGGTTTGGGACCAAGAGGCCGACGGTTCGAATCCGTCCACCCCGACAGACAGCTTCTTAACAACCCAATCATCCATCAGAGAGTGTTCCTATGACTCGTAGCACTGTCTCACCCATTCGTATCCTCTATGTTGAAGATGACAAGATCTTACAGTTGTCTCTGGCGCAAATGCTTGAAATATTAGGGTATGAGGTAGCCTGTGCCGACAACGGCAAGCAAGGGGTTGAAAAAGCAGAAAGTTGGCAGCCTGATATTATTTTGATGGATATGCGCATGCCGGTTATGAGCGGGGATCAAGCCATTCAAGTTTTACGCAGCAAGCCCGACACCGCCAAAATCCCTATTTTTGTCTTATCCGCTTTTACGGACGCCAAAACACGGGAGTTGTGCCGGCAGGTAGGGGCGACCAAATTTATGACCAAGCCGCCTGATATCCGTAAAATTGACGCCGACATTAAAGAATTGCTCAGGCCTGACGGGTAGAACCTCACTGCCAAACTTTACACAAAATTTCAAATAGTTATAATTTATCATAGTGCGGGCATAGCTTAGTGGTAAAGCCCTAGCCTTCCAAGCTAGTTACACGGGTTCGAGCCCCGTTGCCCGCTCTTTTTATTGGGCCCTTAGCTCAGCGGTTAGAGCGGCCGGCTCAGAGGAGTGAGCCTAAGTTAAATCTAATATGGCTCTCTGCAAAGGGCTGCTTAAGGAGTAATCTTTAAGTAAAACCTGTCAAATTCGGGGAAGCCTAAGTCTTGAG
This sequence comes from Anaerolineae bacterium, assembly GCA_023151115.1. Next base: position 74,158 of record JAKLJP010000011.1, on the reverse strand, counting down.
ATAAGGTAATCCCGAGCCAAGTTCCCAAGCGGGGAAAGGTGTAGAGACTAGATGGCAGGCCCCCTGATTTTAGGGGTGAAGGGATAGTCCAGCCCACAAACTCGAAAGAGGCAGTGAAAGCTGTAGTGGGATGCATAACCGGTTGGTCGCAGGTTCGATCCCTGCAGGGCCCACAAAAACACTCGCCTTTGGCGGGTGTTTTTTATTAGCCAGCGTAACGATTGGTAATTGGTAAACGGCGATCTTTGCCAAAGGCTTTGCTGGTTATTTTGGGGCCGGGTGGAGCCTGGCGGCGCTTGTACTCATTACGATCTACCATGCGGATGACCCGGCGCACGGTGGCTTCGTCAAAGCCCAGCGCCACAATTTCGGCGGCGCTGTAATCCTCTTCCACATAAGCGGCCAGAATGGCATCCAGAATATCATATTCCGGCAGCGAGTCGGTATCCTTTTGGTCAGGACGTAATTCCGCCGAAGGCGGCTTGGTCAGGACGCTTTCAGGAATCACAGGACCAATCTTTTCATTTCGGTAGCGGCACAGCTCATAAACCAGGGTTTTGGGCACATCTTTGATCACGGCAAAACCGCCGGCCATGTCGCCGTAAATGGTGGCGTAACCCACCGCCATCTCGCTTTTGTTGCCGGTGGTCAGCACCAGCCAGCCGAATTTGTTGCTCAAAGCCATCAGCGTATTGCCTCTGGCCCGGCTTTGCAGATTTTCTTCGGCCTCATTGGGCCGGGTGGGGGCAAAAATATCACCCAGCATTTCCAGATAGGCTTGATAGGCCGGCTCAATTGGCACCACCTCGCAGCGAATGTTAAGCCGCCGGGCCAGTTCCGCCGCGTCGCTTTTGGAGTGATCCGACGAATAGCGGGAAGGCATCGAGACGCCAATCACATTTTCCGCCCCCAACGCATCCACCGCAATAGTCGCCACCAGCGAGCTGTCCACCCCACCCGATAAACCCAGCGTTACTTTGCTAAACCCATTTTTACGGACATAATCGCGCGTCCCCAAAACCAGGGCCTGGTAGACTTCCTCCACCCGCTCCAGCGACGGGGTGAGGGGAGAGACAACCAGCGGCTGCCGGGGCGCGGGGATCTCCAAAGGCGGCAGGGCGACCCGCTGGAAGGTGCCGGCATAGATTTCGGTCAGCCCATCTTTACGCCGGCGCGGGTCGCGCAGGCGTTGGCGGAAAACATTGCCCAGATTAACGTCGGCCAGCACCAAATCTTCGGTAAAAGATTTGCCGCGGGCCAGCAGATTGCCGCGCTCATCAAAGATGACGCTGCTGCCGTCAAAAATCAGTTCATCCTGCCCGCAAACCAGGTTACAAAAGGCCACAATCGCCACGTTGTCGGCGGCGCGGGTGGCTAACATGCGCTCGCGGCTTTTGATTTTGCCGCTCTGATAGGGCGAAGCGGAGATATTGAGCAGTAGTTCGGCTCCAGCCGCGGCCTGGGCTTCGGGCGGGCCGGCCGGATACCAGATGTCCTCACACACACTCACCCCAAAACAAATTTCTTTCGAGGATGACTCACCAGGCGTGGAGACCGGCAGGGTGAACACCAGGGGAGTATCGCCTTTGGCAAAATAACGATCCTCGTCAAAAACGGCGTAGTTGGGCAGAAGAGTTTTGTGATAGATTCCGACCAGTTGGCCTTGATGCAGCACGGCAGCGGCGTTGAACAGGTCGTCGCGCCGGTCTACAAAGCCGACCACCGCGGTCAGCCCGGCGGTATGAGGCAATAAGCTTTCCAGCGCCGCTCGATTGGCCGCGGCAAAACCGGGTTTGAGCAGCAAATCTTCCGGCGGGTAGCCGGCCAGGCTTAGTTCGGGGAACAGAACGATATTGGCCCCGGCAGCCCTGGCCTTTTGCAGGTACTCGATAATCTTGGCGGCGTTGCCTTGTATGTCGCCAACAGTGGCATTAATTTGGGCCAGCGCAATGCGGAGAATAGTCATAGGTAGAATGGAAGGTTGGAAGAATGGAAGATTGGGGGGAAGCAAAATTTCCTGCCAACCTTCCCACCTTCCAGCCTTCCAACTTAGCTTCCTTGGCCAGCCTTGTGCGCCAGAATAATCGCCTCAGCCACTTCTTTCATGGGCTTGCGGGTGTTCATGCTCATTTTCTGGATGCGGCGGAAGGCTTCCTGCTCTTCCAGGCCCTGCGCATCCATCAAAATGCCTTTGGCCCGATCCACCAGCTTGCGCGTTTCCAGAGCATCTTGCAGATCGTGAACTTCCTGGTGAACCTGTTTAAATTCGCTAAAGCGGGCCAGCGCCACCTCGATGGCCGGCAGCAAATCCGCCTCGCGGAACGGTTTGACCAGATAGCCCACCACCCCCGCCTCTTTAGCCCGATCCACCAAATCCTTCTGGCTATAGGCCGTCAGCAGCACGACCGGGGCAATTTGCTCTTCGGTCAAAATTTTGGCGGCCTCGATGCCATCCATATCGGGCATTTTAATATCCATCAGCACCACATCGGGCTTGAGTTCGCGGGCCAAATTGACGGCGCTCTGCCCGTCGCCCACCTCGCCGACGACCAGATAGTTCAGGGTCGTCAGCATCTCTTTCAAGTCCATCCGCACAATGGACTCATCATCTGCTATAATGACACGTGTTCTTTCCACCCTTCTTCACCTCTAAATAAGATTTTTGGGAATTTTACGGTCACGGTCAGGCCGTTGCCGTTGTTGAGAAGTAATTGACCCTTCAGGTCTTCTTCAACTAAAATTTTAACAATGTGGAAACCGAGGCTGTCGGCCTGCTCCACTTTAAAGCCGGGCGGCAGGCCATCGCCATTATCAATCACAGTGATGATAACCTCATCACCTTCATCTGCCAAATTGACCCGCACAAATCCCGCCTGTTTGTGCTCAAACCCGTGTTCGATGGCATTTTGCAGCAGTTCGTTGATAATCAAGGAACAAGCGGTAGCCTGTCGAGCCGGCAGATAGATTGGCTCGCCAACCAACTCTAATTGGATTTCCTTATCGGGGCTAAGCATGCCCTGGCGGAACTGGGCCACAATCCGGTGGCTGACTTCTTTGATATTGATAATATTTGAATTGTCATTTGACAAAAATTCATGAATAACAGCGATACTCAAAATCCGATTGAGGGTTTCATCAAGGATTTGCCGGGCCTCTTCCGACTTCACCCGGCGCGCCTGCATGCGTAACAAGCCGGCGATGGTTTGTAGATTATTTTTTACCCGGTGGTGGACCTCCTGGATCATCGCATTTTTGACCCGGATTTCCTGATCCTGCCGCCGGCTCTCGGTGGCGTCGTGGATGGCAATCAGGACGCCATACGGTTTCGCAGTTAGTCTAGTCTGGCTAAAGGTATCCAGCCAGGGCCAGCGGCTGGCCGAATAGCTGGTCAGCGGCAGAACTTTGCGCACCCAATACCGCTCTCCTTCTTTGGTGTCGCGTTCCAGGCAGCGGTTCTGAGCCAGCGCCGTCCGGCGAATTTCCTCGTCCGCCGTTTCGAGATCGGCCACGTGATGCCCCACCAAATTCTCCTTGAAACCCAGGCGGCGGTAGAAATTTGAGGCAACCCCGCTGACATAGCGCACCACACCAAAATCATCCACAAAAATAATCCCGTCCTGCTCGCCAAACGGCGACAAGGCTTCCGCGCCGGGAACCTGACCGTAAGAAACCATGAGCTGTAGCTTTTTGAGCGCCTGCTGAAAAACCCGGCTGCGCAGCCGGTGGCGCTCGTACTCAATCAGGTTGGTCACAATAATCAGCGCCGCCACCACCCGCGGCTTCTCGGAGGAGCCGTTGGCAGAACTACTGCCCGCCAGGGGGGGTGGAAAATGGACCGGCAGCGCCTGCCGGACCACCGGTGCGCCTTCAGCAATAAAACTACGGTATTCTTTCTGATGCTGCCCGGTGATTAAGGTGCGCATCACCTCCGGCCGGGTTTTGTTACTAATGATGTAACCTTCACGGCTTTTACTATAAACGTGGGCCAATGAGTGGGGCTGAGCGTGCGCCAGGGCAATAGCTTCATGCTCCGACTTGCGGGCATAGAGCAGAATGTCGGCCCGGCTCAAATCGGCGACAATCCCCATTTGCGCCTCAATGGTGCGCAAAAAGTCAATACTGGCCTCACTCAAATTTAGACAAGAATTTACAGCAGAGTGCATCTGGTAATATCAATCGTCATTCAGCGCCTTTAAAACCGAAGCCACGAATCTTACAAATTGATCATTAAAAATCTGATAACTTCTCAAACATATCATTTCGAGCGACGTTAGGAGCGAGAATCTCCTTATTCGTGGTCTACAGACAACGGATGAGGAGATGCCTCGAAATGACATGACGGGTGAGTAGTTACAAAATCTGTAAGCTTCGTGGCTAAGAGAGATAATTTTATTGTAGGCGCAGATTAAGGAACGAGCATTTCACCCAACAGGCTAGGCTTAAGTGCTCGACTCCACTCATCAACAGTATAATGTATAAAGTACATTATACTAAAAAGTTGCTTATAAAGCGAGTGCAAAAGATTGAAAGTTTTCAACTTTAAACTTGGGCTTCACCCAAACGCGCCCCCCATAATTCCGGCTGCCCGTTTAACATGGCCTCGGCGGTCATCTCCTTTTTTCCGGCGGGCTGCACGCTTAGCAGGCGGATGGCTCCCTGACCGGTAGTGACATAAACGCCTCCCTGGTACTTAAACACCGTACCGCTCTCCATTTGCGCCGGAAGCGGTATTTCGGACGCGACTTCAACCGCCAAAACCTTAAATGGCCCGCGCAGCCCGGCGGTAAACGTGCCCGGCCAGGGATCGAAAGCGCGCACCTGCCGCTCAATCTCCATTGCCGATTGAGACCAATCAATGGCCCCCTGCTCTTTTTTCAGGCGCGGGGCCAGGGTAGCCAGATGATTATCTTGCGGCTGCGGGGTGATCTGGCCGGCCAGCCAGGCCGGCAGCGTTTCAAGCAGCAGCGCCGCGCCCACTTCGGCCAGTTCAGCCGTCAACGTGCCGCCGGTGTGTTGGGGCGTGATTGGCACAGCCCGGCGGGCGATCATCGGGCCGGTGTCCAGCCCCTCATCCATTAACATCAGGGTAACGCCGGTTTCAGTATCGCCAGCACGAATGGCGGCGGACACAGGGGCCGCGCCCCGCCAACGCGGCAGCAGCGAGGCATGGATATTGATGCAGCCGTGTGGCGGCAGGGTCAGCACATTTTGCCGCAAAATCTGGCCGAATGCCGCCACCACTATCACATCCGGTCGCAGGGCAGCCAGTTCCGCTACCGCGGCTTCGGCTTTGAGCGTTTCCGGCTGGAGCACCTTTAGCCCGGCGTTCTGAGCGACTTGTTTCACCGGCGAGGCGGTCACCTGTTTGCCTCGCCCGCTGGGCCGGTCGGGCTGGGTGACAACCGCTACCAATTCATACTCCCTTCCTGCTGAGGAAGCGGCGATTAGAGCAGTTAAAGCCGGCACGGCAAAATCGGGCGTGCCCATAAAAATAATTCGTGTGGTCAATAAAAACCCTCTCATTTTAGATTTTGGATTTATTATACTCAAGCTCATGTCATTTCGAGACCGAAGGTCGAGAAATCTCCGGGGCGCAATACGTAAAAGTAAGGTATCGGAGATTTCTCCCTGCGGTCGAAACTTGTCCTGAGCCTGCCGAATGGATGACATGGCTAAGCAGTTACGATTTACGATTGTGCCGTTTTCAATCTAAAATCGCAAATCGTAAATCGTAAATCGTAAATCGCTACCAGTCCCAAATTTCCAAAAAAAAAACAAGGTTGTTGCACTAGGCCCAAACCTATGTTAGAATAAACTATGTTGTCGTTCTTAAAATCTATACACTAAGATAAGGAGGCAGTGAAAAGAATGTTTAGTTCAACCATGCAGATCCAACCTAGCGACCCCCCCAAGAACCCCGTTGTCGCAGCCGTCCTGAGCTTTCTGTTACTTGGCGGTGTAGGGCAAATTTATTTAGGGCAGCAGAAAAAAGGTATTATCCTGATCATTGCCACATTAGTTTTGTACTGTTTTTTTGGTATTGGCGTTATTCTTAATATTTTGGGAACAATTGATGCTTACATGCTGGCCGATAAACTTCAAAAAGGTCAACCTATCGGCGATATGGAGTGGTTTTGGGAAAAATAAAATTTAACGGTTAACCAGCCCCACCTATTTTTAAGCCAAAAATATTCTATCAAACGAGGTGATTATTCAATGAACGATATTAACGATCAAGATAAACTTATGTCGGCTCTGGCGTATCCCATCGGCCTAGTGGCCATCATCATCCTCCTGGTCGAAGATATGAAAAAGCGCCCTTTCCAGAAATATCACGCCGTGCAGGCCTTAGCCGTCAATGTGGTCATCATCGTTTTAAGCATTGTTCTGGGTTGGACGGTCATTCTGGCTTGTGTGCCGCTGTTGTTGTGGCTGGTAACTTTATACTGGGCCTTCAAAGCTTATCAGGGTGAATATTTTGAAATCCCCGGCTTGACCAACTTCCTCAAAGGCCAGGGCTGGATTTAATCCCCCCCAAAATTGACCCATAAAACCGAATCTAAATTATCCCTCATCGCTTGATGGGGGATTTTTGTTTCCACGGGTTTTGGCTTGCCCCACCTTTGGATTATAATTGCAAATTGTCCTAAGCAGCATCCTGAGTAGGTGAGCGAAGCGAACCGTATCGAAGGGTGCTGCGCCGTCAGGAATTGTCGCCAACTCGCACCCTTCGATACGTGCTACTCAGGATGCTTAACTAACTTAACGACATTGACTGATCACTGATGACCGATCACTGACCCAGCCTTGGAGATCGAAGTTGTCCACATCGCTAAAACGGTGGGATGTTCAGCCGCGCGCCCCTGAGACTCATTTTGCCCAGTTTCCCGATTTACCGCCGCTGATTGTCCAAATTCTTTACAATCGCGGCTTCACCCAGCCCCAGGATGTCGAGCAATTTTTGGCTCACAATTGGGCCAATGATGACCCCCTGGCTCTAAAAGGTATGGCCGAGGCTGTCGCCCGCCTGTCCCAAGCCATCGCCCGGCAGGAGTTGATTGCCGTTTACGGCGATTACGATGTAGACGGGGTCACCGCCACCACCCTGATGACCCAAACCCTGGCGGCTCTAGGCGGACGAGTCCAGGCCTACATCCCCAATCGCTTTGACGAAGGCTACGGCCTCAACAACGAGGCCCTGGCCGAGCTGGCCGAGCGCGGGGTCAAGCTGGTGCTAACTGTTGACTGCGGCATCCGCTCGGTCAAAGAGGTGGCTTATGGCAACAGCCTGGGGCTGGATATCATCATCACCGACCACCACCACGTCGGCGACGAACTCCCGCCGGCTCTGGCCGCCATCAACCCCAAACAGCCGGGCTGCGCTTATTCTTTCAAAGACCTGGCCGGGGTGGGACTGGCCTACAAACTGGTCCAGGCCTTGCTCGATTGCGTTCCGCCCCACGACCTCCGCGCCGCTGATTTTCTGGACCTGGTAGCCCTGGGGACCATCGCCGATTTGGCTCCCCTGTATGGCGAAAACCGCAAGCTGGCCCAGGCGGGTCTGGGCATGCTCAACCAATCGCTGCGGCCGGGGTTGGCTGTGCTGATGGAAAAAATTGGGGCCAGGTCTCACATCTCTGCCGGTACCATTGGCTTTGCCATTGGGCCGCGCCTCAACGCCGCCGGCCGCCTCGACAGCGCCCTGGCTGCCTACAATCTGCTCATGGCCGCCACCGAACTTGAAGCCATCCACCTGGCTACGCAGTTAGACCTGCAAAACCGCGAACGGCAAAAACTGACCCAACAAACGGTGGATATGGCTCGCCAAGCTATTCTGGCGGATGGTGGTCGCAATCCGCTCTATTTTATCCACCACGACGATTTCAACCCCGGTATCGTCGGCCTGGCTGCCTCGCGCTTGAGCGAAGAGTTTTACCGGCCGGTCTTGGTGGCCGAGCGCGGCCCACAGTATACTAAAGGCTCGGCCCGCAGCATTCCCGAATTTCACATTACCGAAGCCCTCGATCGCTGCGCCGATTTGTTGGTTCGCTATGGCGGTCACGCCGCCGCCGCCGGCTTTACCCTGGCCAACGAAAATGTACCCACCTTTGAAGCCCGCCTGCTGGAGGTAGCCCGCCAACGGTTAGACCCGGCGGCCCTGCGGCCCGTGCTGACGGTTGACGCCGAACTCAATTTACGGGGCGTTAAACCTGATCTAGTCGAGGCGATTACCCGCTTACAGCCTTTTGGCTACGGCAATCCCACTCCCACCTTTCTGACCCGCCGGTTGACCATCAAAAGCCTCAAAACGATGGGCCAGGATAACCAGCATCTCCGGCTGGCCCTGCACGACGGCAAACAAATCTGGAGCGCCGTTGCCTTTCGACACGGCTATTGGGCCGACAAGCTGCGCCCCTCCCAACTGATTGACGTGGTTTACATGCTTGACTTCAACGATTGGAACGGCGAACGGCGTATGCAGCTCGAAATCAAGGATTTAAGGCCCAGCGAGTAATACGTGATGCGTGATACGTGAGGATTTATTTCACGCATCACGTATCACGCATCAACCAAGAGTCTGTAGGATACCAGGAAACTTCAATGCCCCCAGCCATCATTGTCCACGGCGGCGCGTGGCGGATTCCCGCGGAAGAACACGAAGCGCACCAGGCAGGCTGCTATCGAGCGGCGCTGGCCGGTTTTGAAATTTTGGCGGCCGGCGGCTCGGCTCAAGCAGCCGTCGAAGCGGCGGTGACGATTTTGGAAGACGATCCGACCTTTGACGCCGGAATTGGCTCTCACCTCAATCAAGCCGGGGTGGTTCAACTCGATGCCGGGATGATGGATGGCGCTACTTTGCAGGTGGGCGCGGTCGCGGCTATCGAGCGCATCCAAAACCCGATCCAGGTGGCCCGGCGGCTGCTGTCCAGCCCGCACAACATGTTTGTCGGCCCAGGCGCAACCGAGTGGGCCATCCGGGCCGGTTTTAGGCCGGTTGATCCGGCCACGTTTATCGTTCCCCGCGAACAGCAGCGCTATGAATATCACCTTCAGGCCGGCCCGCCCGATTTGACCGGAGATTTTGACCGGCCCAGCGATACCGTTGGGGCGGTAGCCATGGATCGTTCCGGCAATTTGGTGGCCGGAACGTCCACCGGCGGCACGCTCTTTAAGCCGGTGGGCCGGGTCGGCGACAGCCCCCTGCCCGGCTGTGGCTATTACGCCGACAACCAATCAGCCGCCGTTTCCGCCACCGGCCACGGCGAGGCTATTATCCGGGTGCAATTGGCCCATACCGCTGCCCTCCTGGCCGCCAGCCTGACCGGTGAAGCCCCGGCTCAGGGTCTATGGCTGGCCCCCGCCGAAGCCGCGATTCGCATTTTGGGCGAGCGCGTCGGCGGGCGGGGTGGTTTGATTATGATTGACCCCGCCGGACGAGTCGGCTTTGCCCACAACACCCCCCACCTGGCCCGCGCCTATATGATCGAAGGCATGACCGAACCGGTTGTTGGGATATGAGATGTGATGAAGCGTGAGGCGAGGAGGCGAGAAGATTATTCGCCTCACGTGTCATCGCCTCCTCGCCTCACTCTCATGCTCTCTTTACTTGACTATAAATCAAAATATCGCTCTTTAGTATTATTGAAAACCCTCTTTTTTGCTGGTAAGATGATAATCAAAGGAGCGAGGAGGTTTATTGAATTATCATTAACCTTTAAGCAGTCGGCCAGGGCAAGAAAGCGGGGGCATGATGAGCAACCGGTCCAACTACTTAATCTATCTGTGGCTCATTTTCGTCATGATGAGTCTGGCATGCAGTTTGACTTCAACCGTGACAACACGCCCGGAAGCCACCCCAACCCGGCCGCGCCGCTATGTGGTGTTGCCCCCCGTGACGCCAACTGCTGTACCCGGCCTGACTGAACTAGCCCTCCCTGAGCCGGCGACGCCTCCCACCCGCCGGCCGCGGCCAACCGCCACCCCTACCCCCGACAATTTTGCCAGATTATTTGCCGAGGTGCTCAAAATGTTCGGTGAGCCAACCGCCACACCTACCGACGCGCCGCGCCTGGTCCAACTCCCCACCCTCGCGCCGACGCCCACCAGCACCGCCACCTTCAGCCCAACGCCGCTGCCTCTCCCAACCGATACACCTACTCTTGCTTTGGTGATGCCGACTCCACTGCCGCCGCCGACCCTACCGCCCGCCGAAGCGCCAATCGTGGAAGCGCCCCCCGTAGAAGCACCGCCGCCTGCTCCGGCAGTAGAGGCATCCACGTTCACGTCGCCGGTCAATCCGCCGGATCCGGCTCCAGTCTCAACTCCCGCTCCGGCTCCGGCCGCGCCGGTGGTGGACTCAACGTTCAGTTCGCCGGTCAACCCACCGGCCCAATCGCCTCCGCCTGTCGCTGCGGCCGCCCCCGTTGACTCTGGCTACGACTTTATGCTAGCGGAATTTTTCAACAGCCCGACAACCAATGCCATCTTGGTGATATATGTCGCTATCGTTGATCCCAATGAAATCCCCGTCGGCGACATCAAAGTGGTCGGCGCCCGGTTGGATCACAATTTGACCTACGAAAGCCCCCTCTCCACCTGGCATTATGAAGGCTATAACGCCCCCGGCGAGGTCATCAAAAGCGGCAACGTTAAATTCGAGCCGCCCAGCGGCATGGAAACTACCAATTGGGTGCTCCACCTGGAAGACCCCAACGGCAGACGTCTCTCCGAGGACGTGCCTTTTAATACCGACGCAAACAACAGGCAGTGGTATTTTATCAAGTTTAAACGCAAGTTTTAACCTCCCTCGAAAATAACTTTTCGGAGCGCAAAAGCTTAGCTTTTGCGCTCCGAGTCTTCCCTCTATCCTCCATCTTCAATCCTCTATCTTCCATCCTCTATCCTCCATCTTCCCACTTCCCTCGCTTGTCTCTCCCGGCAGCGTGGGGTAAAATCAATTGGCGTCAAATGTTAATTTTCCCCCGCAGGCCAATTCAAGAAGGTTGCCGATGACCGTTACAACCGAGCCAACGATAGATATTGCTGCCCGGCGCAAGCAACTGGTTGAGCTAACCAAAAATCTCACCATTCTCCAGGAACGTCAGGCCAAATACGGCGGCAATGCCCCTCTGGAACTGCTCAACCAGATTCAGGATCACTACAATGCAATTAGCCTGCTTGAGCAAGCGTTGGCCGGTCAACTCTCTGCAGCCGAATTAGAAGAAGCCCTGAAGCCGCTGCTGCTGGCCCTGCGCGACGGCCAGGTGGTCAACATTACCGCCGAAACCTATGTGGCCGGCGACCAGGTGATCCAAAATATCACCCAACTCGCCGCCCGCGCCCTGACTGCTGCCGAGGAAGCCGAAAAAGCCCAGGAAGTGGCCGCCCGGCGGCTGGCCCAGGGCGTCCGTGATTATGCCCTGCGCCTTCACGAAATTGCCGCCGACGAAAGCGACACCGCTACCGGCAACCCCTACAAAGGGTTGGAAGCTTACCGGCTGGGCGATAGCGAACTCTTCTACGGGCGCGACGGGGCTATCACCGAACTGCTGAACCGGCTTCAGCGCGGTCGCTTACTGATTCTCCACGCCGAGTCGGGCGCGGGTAAAAGCTCTATCCTGCAAGCCGGGATTGCGCCCCGGCTGCTGGCGCAAGGACACCTGCCGGTCCATCTGCGCCCCTACAACCAGCCGCCCGGCCTGGTGATCAAACAGGCTTTTTTGCCCGACCTGAGCGATATGCCTGAACTGGCCCAAGCCCGCCTGCGCGATTTTCTGCGCCGCGTCACCGGCGTATTGGGCCAGCAAGCGGCGCTTTACCTCTTTCTGGACCAGTTTGAAGAAATCTTTACCTTGACTGATGAACCTACCCGTACCGCCTTTGTCGAGGAGTTGGCCGAATGTCTGGACGATGAGAGCCTCAACGTGCGCTGGGTCTTCTCGCTGCGAACCGAATTTTTTGGGGCCATTGCCAACTTCCGGCCTACCCTGCGCAACCCCTTTGAAAATGATTTTCGCCTCAATCGCTTTAATCGGGCTGAGACGGAAACCGTGATTACCACTCCGGCCAGCCGGCAGGGGATCAGCTTTGAGCCGGCCCTGGTGGAAGCGCTGTTCACCGACCTGCGCGACCCGGACAGTGATGAAGTCTCACCGGCCCAACTCCAACTGATCTGCTCGGCCCTGTACACCTTCTTCTGCCAGCGGCGCGAAGCCGCGCCCAACCTGCCGCCGGTGATTACCCTCCAGATGTACCAGGCCGAGGGACGGGCTAAAGGCATCCTGCGCAATCACCTGAATCGGGTGCTCCGAGCCACGGCCACCAAAGCCGAGCGTGAAGCCGCCCGCCTGCTTTTAATGGCCCTGGTCTCCGCCGACCAGCGGCGCATCCGCCGAACCAAAAGCGAGTTGGAAGCTGTTCTGGCTGATGATCTGAAACGCGTCAAAAGCCTGGACAAGCTGCTTGGCCATTTAATTGAAAACCGTCTTTTGAACGTGGAAAAGGACGAGCAAACCGACGAGCCAACCTACGAGCTGGCCCACGATTACTTGCTGGTCGAATTAAGACTCGACCCTGAAACGCAGGCCCGCCGCGCCGCCGAAGAGCTGCTTAATCAGGAAGTGGCCGCTTATAAACGCTACGGCGCCCAAGCCCTGCTGAGCGCCGAAAAGTTTGCCATCATCAACAGCCAGCGCCAATTTTTGCGGCTGGATGACGACGCCAAAGAATTATTACGCCGCAGCCAGATCGCCGTCCGCCGGGTGCAACTGCAATGGTACGGGTTGATTGCCGCCGTAGTCCTGCTCATTATTGGCGCGGCCATAGCCATTGCCATTTTTCAGGGCCGGGCGGCTGAGGAGCGCACCCTTGCCGCCGCCACGGCCCAGGCCGGCGCTGCTCAGGCCCAACTGGCCCAGGCCACCGCGCTGGCCGAAGCAGCCAGGGCGTTGAACGCCCAGAGCACCGCCCAGGCCGAAGCCAATCGGGCGCTCCTGGCCGAGTCTAAAGCCAGGGTCCAGGTTAACCGGGTAACTCTGGCTCAAGCGACTGCCCAGGCCGAGAAAGTAATTGCCGAGAGCAACGCCGCCGAAGCTCAGCGCCAGGCCAACCTGGCCAACGCCCGCCAGTTGACCAGCCAAGCCCAAGCTGTTTTGGCTGAAAAGCCGGAGCAAGCGCTGCTTTTACTCTTTGAAGCGCAAAGATTAACCCAAACCTTGGAAGTCGAACGGGTGATGGGGCAGGTTCCTTATCGTTATTTTCCCATGAAAGTCACTCTCAACGGTCACGCTGACTGGGTTAAAAGCGTCGCCTGGAGCCCCGACGGCAAACAATTGGCCTCAGCCTCGGATGATCAAACCATTATCATTTGGAACATAACGACTGGCCAACCGGCTTTTACACTTGAGGGCCATACTGATATGATCAACTATGTCGCCTGGAGCCCCGATGGCAAACAACTGGCCTCGGCTTCATTCGATCAGACGATCATTATTTGGGATGTGGCGACCGGTCAGCGGGCCGCTACCCTGCGCGGTCACTCCGATGGGGTTATCAGTGTCGCCTGGAGCCCTGACGGTAAACAACTCGCCTCAGCCTCGTCCGATCAAACCGTTATCCTCTGGGATGCAACAACCGGCAAGTTGATGACAAGACTGCGTGGTCATACAAACTTTGTCGTCGGTGTGGCCTGGAGCCCCGATGGGCGGCAGTTGGCTTCCGCTGCGGAGGATCAAACCGTTATCATCTGGGATGTAGCGGCGCGTCAGGCGGCTATGACCCTGCGTGACCACACAGGCATTGTCTATAAAGTGGCCTGGAGCCCCGATGGGCAGCAATTGGCCTCAGCTTCAGAAGATGAAACTGTTATCATCTGGAATGTTCAAACCGGTCAAGCCCAAAAGACGCTCCACGGTCACACCAGTTGGGTCTTTGACGTCGCCTGGAGTCCCGATGGTCAGCAGTTGGCCTCAGCCTCACAAGATCAAACTGTTATCATTTGGGATGTCGCCACCAACCAGCCGGCGGCGACCTTGCACGGTCACTCTGGTCGGGTTACCAGTATAGCCTGGAGTCCCGATGGTCAGCAGTTGGCCTCAGCCTCGGCCGACCAAACCATTATTATCTGGGATGTAACCGGCGGGCCAATCGCAGTGACCCTGCGTAGACACACAGGCCCGGTTACCGACGTAGCCTGGAGTCCAAAGGGGCAACAATTGGCCTCAGTCTCGACCGATAAGACGCTCATCCTCTGGGATGCAGCCACCGCTCAACCCCAAAAGACCCTCTCCGGCCACACTGACTCACCGCTCGCCGTCGCCTGGAGCCCAGATGGTCAACAATTGGCCTCAGCTTCGGCCGATCAAACGATTATTATTTGGCGTGTGGCGACTGGCCGGCCCCAGAAAACCCTCGAAGATGACACCGGCTGGATCCTTGATGTCGCCTGGAGCCCGGATGGCCGGCAGTTGGCCTCTGCTTCTTCGGATCAGATCATCATCTGGAATACAGCAACCGGTCAGCCTCAGAAAACCCTGGCCAACCATACCGGCTGGATCCTTGATCTCACCTGGAGCCCAGATGGCCGGCAATTGGCCGCAGCCTCAACCGATCAAACAGTGATTATCTGGGATGTGGCAACGGGCCAGCAGGTCACTACCCTGAGTGGCCATAAAAATATTGTCTCCAGCGTTGTCTGGAGCCCGGATGGCCGGCAGTTGGCCTCCGCTTCAGAAGATCAAACCATTATCCTCTGGGATGCAGCGACGGGTCAGCTCAAAAATACGCTCTACGGCCATACCGATTATGTCATTACCCTGGCCTGGAGTCCAGATGGAAAGCAACTGGCCTCAGCCGCGGCCGATCAAACCGTGATTGTTTGGGATGTGGGTACGGGGCAGAGGGTTGCTATTCTTCAAGGGCATAGCAGTGAGGTCAACGGCCTGGCCTGGAGCCCCGATGGACAACGATTGGCCTCAGCCGCAGAGGATGGGACTATTCGTTTAATAAACACCCGGTTCATGCAGCCTTCATGCCGGTGGGTCACTCGCAACTTGAACGCAGCGGAATGGGCCGCCTATTTGCCTGCCGGGACGCCCTACCACCGCACCTGTCCCAACCGGCCTGTTCACCCCAGCCTCATCGAAACGGCCCGCGACTTGGCCCGAGCAGGTCAGGTTGACGAGGCCATCGCCCAATTGCAACATTTGCTCACCGTTGATCCCACCCTCGATCTAGACCCGCAAACGGAAGCGCAGCAAGCGTATCAGGAGGCGGTGCAAAGCCTGCTGGCGCAAGCCAGAGAAGAAGCTCAGACTGGCGATGTCGAAGCAGCCCGCGCCACTTTGGAGCAAGCTGTGACTTTAGACCCCACCCTCATCCTTGATCCCCAGGCGGAAGCCCAACGCCTGGCCCAGCCGACCTTTGAAAACAGCTTGGCGGCGGCGGTCAAGGCCGCAAAAAACGGTGATACCGAGACGGCCCAGGCCAAATTTGAGGAAGCGATTGAGTTGGCCGGTTCGCTCGAATCCGCCAAGTCCTGGCAGGCGTTGTGCGATGCCGGAACCCGGCACGGCCTGGCCGAGACAGTCCTCGACGCCTGCGACAAAGCCATCGAGATGGAGCCGGACAACGGCCTGTATTACAACAGCCGCGGTATCGCCCGGCTGCAAGTGGGCGATCAACAGGGGGCGCAGGAAGATTTTGCTAAATTTGAGGCATGGCTGGAAGCGGGGCAGTCGGGGCCGTAGTCGAATTTATTTGTAGTGGTCAAGACGATGTTGAACCAGACAGGTCGTAAAATCTCACGGTAAGCTGCCAAGAACGCTAAGAAAATAATAAAATCTTTGCGGCTCTTCGCTTCGCTCAGAGTGACATGCCTAACACTGTAGTTTCCCTTCAATCGTTACGCCGCCATGTTTTCACTGCCAGTCTGATCCTTATTTGTTTGACTGCCTTTTTTACCATTGCTCTTCTCTCCGACCGCATCTTTGAGCACCTTCCCCACTCTGAAGATGAAGCCGCTTATCTTTTCCAGGCCAAAGTTTTTGCCCAAAATCACCTGGCCGCGCCGACGCCTCCCCTGCGGCAAGCCTTCTGGTCTCCTTTTGTGGTGGATTACCAGGGACAACGCTTTGGCAAATACCCGCCCGGCTGGCCGTTCCTGCTGAGTCTCGGCGTCCGGCTGGGCGAACCCTGGCTGGTCAATGCCACATTGGCAGCAATCACTCTGGCGTTGATTGCCTGGCTGGGGCATTGCTTTTGCAGAAGAGCGTACATGAACCAATGGCATGCTACCAATGACAAAAAGTCCTCACCTCGTCGCTGGGGCGACTCCCCTCTCCCAGAGGGAGAGGGGTTGGGGGTGAGGGCCGTTGGCCTATGGGCCGCCGGACTTGGACTGATCACACCGGGCTTTTTATTTTTATCCAGTTCGCTGCTTTCGCACACGGCCTCGCTGTTTTGGTCAACGGTGGGGTTGGTAGGGACATATTATTTGGTTACAAAATGTGGTGCGTGGTGCGTGGTGCGTGAAGAAAATGAGCTACGCACCACGCACCACGCACCACGACGCCAATGGATTTATAGCATCCTCACCGGAACCGCCCTCGGCGCAGCCTTCATCACCCGGCCTTTTGCCGGGGTGGGAATGGGGCTGGCTATTGGCATATTTTTGCTTACCCTTATTTGGCGTGGCGAAATCAAATGGCCGGCGCTGTTCTGGTTGGCTGTGGGCGGACTATCCATCGCCGCCTTATCACCGCTCTATTGGTGGGCCATCACCGGCAATCCAACTTTCAACGCCTACCTGCTCGTCTGGCCTTATGACCGGCTTGGCTTTGGCCCGGATATAGGACCCTATGGCTATACGATAACCGATGCCATTTTTATCAACACTCGGCTCAAACTGACTGCTTTGGCGACGGGATTATTCGGTTGGCCGGGCTGGACCAATCTGTTATTTCTGCCTATCCCCTTTCTGGCCCGGCGAGCCAATCGCTGGGATTGGCTGTTGTTAGGCATAATTCTGAGCTTGATTTTTGTTCACATTTTCTATTGGGCTTTCGGCGGAAGCGACGGCGGTTTTCCCCGCTATTATTATGATGCCCTGCCGGCATTTTTGTTGTTGACGGTGCGGGGAGTGCAGATTGCAGGGGATGTGTTGGCTCATATTCCCCTCCCTCAAAGGGAGGGATTAGGGGAGGGTCAGCGTTTGTCCCAAAAGCAGATGGGGTGGCCGGAATCGCCCTTCTCCCTGACCCTCCCGCCGCGGGGGGGAGGGAAAAGTTCATTACACTGGCTGCCCATCTTCGTAGTTGTCATCTTTACTGCCTATAATCTCATCTGGAATTTGCCGCCACTTTTGACGGCGCAGAAGGGGAAATATGGCATCACCGCCGCTCAACTCAAAGTGGTGAAGCGGGCTGCACTACCGGAACCGGCACTGGTGATTGTCAAAAATGTAGAACGGTGGAGCGACTTCGCCGCGCCGTTTGCGGCCAACAGCCCCACCCTGGACGGACCGGTTGTCTACGCCAGCGACGAAGGGCCAGAAATGACCCGAAAACTGCGCGAACAGTTTAAGGATCGGACGTGTTGGGAATTGGAGGGGGAAAACTTGAAGCGTTGTGAAGAATTGGATGGTAATCAGTAACCAGTTATCAGTAAACAGTGCAGAGAGCTAATATTTTCTGGCTACTGACTACTGATCACTGTCTACTGTAACCGGCTGCCACAACCCGGACAGGTATCCCAAGTAGAGAACACTTTGATATGGCACTTGGCGCAGACTCGCCGCGCGCCTTTCAAACTGCTGCCACAAGCCAGGCAGAGCGGAGCGGACGCATTAACCAACTGGCTGCACTGGGGGCAGACTTTGGCCATCGGCTCGATCAGAAGCAGGGCCGGTGAGGCGGCTTCCTGGATATAATTACCGGCCAAAATGTTCTGGTACTGCTCCGAGTCGGCCCAATCTATAATTTCTTTAGCTCGCACAATGGGAAACGGATGAGTTTGCAGCAGCAGCATGTTCACTTTGAAAAGCTGTTCCACCAGACCATCGCCGGCTTCATGATACTCCTGGGCCTGCTGCAACACCTCGTCCATATTCAGCTCGGGCAAAATCTTTTTGGAGCCGCCGGCCAGTTTAGCCAGGGCGCTGGCGACCACCGCCGGGTCTTGCACCACCAGCAAAGCGGCCCGGTCGCACGACAATTCGGCTTTACGCTCCCATTCCAAAATAGCCAGTTGCAGCGGGATGGTCGCCAGGGTCGCGGTTCCGGCGGGCAGCAAACTGTACAACGCCTGCGCCCCAAAATAACGCAGAATGTAAGCCATCGTTTTGTAGAGCATGTGCTGGCATTTGACGTGGCCCAATTCGTGCCCAATCACGGCCAATAGTTCTTCCTCGGTCAGAAAGTCAATCAGGCCGGCGAACATAATGATTTGATACTTTTTGACCCCAAAGGCCAGGGCGTTAATTACATACTGGCTGCTGACATACAACTCAGGTAATTCCGGCAGGTCTAAAATAGCCGCCGCTTTCTCAAACTTTTGGTAAACGCTGCGAGCCTGGTTCGGCCCCAGCCGCACGGTGCTAGAAATGCTCATCAGCCGCATCTGCTTTTCAAAAACGGAGCTGGAAACCAGTTTGATCAGCGGAGCCAGCAACGGCACTTTTTGCAGGT
Organism: Anaerolineae bacterium; assembly: GCA_023151115.1. The sequence goes on along the minus strand of JAKLJP010000011.1, from coordinate 55,475 downwards.
TAGCTGTCGCCTGCACATCCGCCGGATGCTGAAACGCCGCCGGGCTAAGGTGCGGAAACTCTCGTAATTGGGTTTCGACCATCACCATATCACTCCTCAAATAATCGCGCTACCTTCTCTGAAAAACCCGGCAGCACCTCATCTCCCAATAATTCATCATTTTCCGTAAACTCGCGCACCTCGGTCAGCGAGCGATAAGCATAGACACATCGCGCTTGCGGATCAGCTACCCAGACCAAACGGACGCCGATGGCGAAGTACTCTCGCAATTTCTGCGTCACTTCCGTCCATTTATCATTGGGCGATAAAATTTCAACGACCAAATCTGGCGCGACATCTAAAAAATCGCTGGATTTTTTCTGAGCATAACGCTCGTTCGAGATAAAAATTACATCCGCGCCGCGCACGGTGTCAGGATTGCGACGGATATAGATGCCTACTTCACCCACCCGCACTTTACCCAATTTGTGGCTATCAACAAATGAGCGCAGTACGTAATAAAGATTACCTTCATAACTACCATGTTCATCGCCCGTTGGCGTCATCGGCACAATTCTCCCTTCGATCAATTCACAGGGACCAATATCACCCAGCTCGAGCAGTTCCTCGCCGGTAATAACCTTATCCGCAACAGTCAATTCATGATACATGAGCCTTTACTCCTGGCATCCAAAACTATTATGGAACCTCTTTTCTGCCTCACTCCTATCCCCCGTCTACTGGCTACCGTCTACTGCCTCACTCTTCCCACTTCTGCAAAGCGATACTGGCGTTTTGCCCGCCAAACCCAAAGCCATTGACCACCGCCACCTTCACCTCAGCCCGGCGCGGCTGGTTGGGCACATAATCCAAATCGCAAGCTGGGTCAGGCGTTTCCAGGTTAATGGTGGGTGGAATAAAGCCTTCATGCATAGCCTTAATGGCGGCAATGGCCGACAGCGCCCCGGCTGCCCCGAGGGTATGACCGGTCATACTCTTGATGGAGCTAATGGCAAGATCATAGGCCGACTCGCCAAAGGCCGTTTTGATGGCGATGGTCTCAATGGCATCGTTCATGGGCGTGCCGGTGCCGTGCGCGCCGATGTAATGGACCTGGTGCGGTTCGAGGCCGCCATCTTTGAGCGCCTGCTGCATAGCCCGTGCCTGACTGCTGCCGTCCTCGCGGGGCGAGGAAATGTGAAAAGCGTCGCTGGTGAGGGAGTAGCCTTTGACTTCGGCCAGAATGTGCGCGCCACGAGCCTGGGCATGTTCCAGCGACTCCAACACCAGCACCCCCGCGCCTTCACCCACAATAGTGCCGTCGCGGTTGGCGTCGAAGGGGGTAATGGCCCGCTTGGGGGTATCGTTGCGTTTGGAAAGCGCGGTCAAGCGGCCAAAAGCACCAATCGTCAGCGGGGTGATGGCGCTTTCCGTTCCACCGACCAGCATGGTATCGGCATCACCCCAGACGATGCGGCGCATACCCTCGCCAATGCCGGAAATGCCGGTGGCGCAGGCTGTCACCGAGGCATTGACCGGCCCGCGAATATTATGATGAATGGCAATAAAACAACCCGGCATATTGATTAAAAGGGCCGGAATGGCCGCAGGATTGACCTTTTTAACACCTTCCCGTTCCAGGGTCAGCCGCTCTTCCTCCACCACATCCGCCCCACCGATGGCGCTGCCAATCTCTACCCCCACCCGGGTGGGGTCCTCCTGGTTCAAATCGAGGCCGGCGTCAGCCAGAGCCTCTTGCGCCGCAGCGACGGCAAAATGCAGAAAAGGGGCCATGCGCCGGGCGTCGCGTTTATCCATGTATTGGGTCGGATCAAAATCCCGCACAAACGCGGCCATCGTGCAAGGGAAGCCGGCCGTATCAAACTTGGTAATGGTGTCAACGGCGCACTCGCCCTGCATCATGGCTGCCCACGTGGCCGCTAAGGTATTACCCAGCGGGCTAACCGCGCCCATCCCGGTGACGACCACCCGCCGCCGATTACCGTTTCCATTTGTATACATACTACTTTAATCTACCTCTCTCATAAAGATGTATAAATATGGGTATTCAGAAAAATTTTCCTCAACGATCAAGGTAGCAGGTAGCAAGGTAGCACAAACTTATGACCTGCTACATGCTACTTTGCTACCTATTTAACAGCGAAAACTTTTCTGGAACGCTATACAAATCTCAGGAAGGTTTAAGCTTCCTCAATTATGATTAAATACCATCAGGATAAAACACTTAAGTTGCTTCACCGATACGCCACAATTGACAAGCCTGACAGATAAAGGTAAAATTCGGCAGGTTTTTGGTTTTTTTGGCTATTTTCCCGGAGGCGTTTGATGAAATTGACTCCTCGCCAACAAACTTTTTTGGACAGCTTATTTGAACTATACCGCGAGCTAAAAGGGCCAGTACATTATTCAGTTCTGGCCGAAAAATTGGGCGTCAATAAATTTTCGGCTTACGATATGCTTAAAGTTTTGGAAGAAAAAGGGGTGGCCGCTTCTGATTACGTTTTAAGCGGCGACCAGGCCGGCCCAGGCCGTTCGCAAGTGGTATTTTACCCCACAAATAAAGCCGCGCAATTTTTAACCCAACTTCGAGATGAAATGCGCTACAGCAGTGACTGGTCACGAGTCAAAGAACGAATCTTGCGCCGCCTGGAGGAAGCCCGGCAGGCCAACCCCGCCGACGCCCTGCGCGAAGCCCTCTCTAATTTGCCCGATACCAAAATGCCCCTCAACTACTGCGCCGAGATGATCTCGGTGCTGCTGCTCAACCTGGAACGGCTGCGCACCCACAATCTCCTATCTGCTTTGAACGGTTTAAATGCTAAAGGACAGGTGGGCCTCGGCGCTTTGGCCGGCTTGAGCCTGGCCTTTTCTCTTACTAACGAAGCCGAAGACACCAGCGTCGCCGATAAGTTGATGACCCATACTCAACGCTTTCAGAATCAGTTGGCCGAAATGAGCGAAGACAGTATCAATAAACTGTCCGCCTTTCTCAACGATGCGGTGAATGTTGTCGCGCCCAATTGGCGCGAAACCCAAATTTCCCGTTGAAGGTTGAACATTCAACGTTCAACCTTTCATAATGATGATTAGGGTTGTTACCGACTCGACCAGCTACATTCCCCCGGACCTGCTTCAGCGGCATCAAATTGCAGTGGCGCCGCTTAAAGTTCTCTTTGGCTCTGAAACTTATGATGAAATCAGCGGCCTCAGCAACGCCGATTTTTATCGCCGTTTAGCCACCACCTCCGATTTTCCCACCACCTCACAGCCGGCCAGCGGCGAGTTCAAACAAATTTACCAGCAAATTTTGCAGCAAGACCCCACCGCTCAAATTTTAGTTTTAACCATCAGCAGCCGCTTAAGCGGCACCTACAGCGCCGCCGTCACCGCCGCCGAAGGATTGCCGGAAGCTGCCATTACTATCTTCGACAGTTTATCGGCGGCGATGGGTTTGGGGCTGATGGCCTTGACCGCAGCGGAAATGGCAGCAGCAGGTCAACCTCTGCCCGCCATTTTGTCTCGCCTGGAACAGATGCGGCGCGACACCCATATTGTCCTGGTGGTAGACACGCTGGAATATCTCAAGCGTGGGGGGCGTATTGGCTCGGCTGCGGCTTTTCTGGGAACCCTGCTCAATACCAAACCGATTTTAGCCGTGGTGGAGGGTAAGCTCCAACCGCTCGACCGGGTGCGAACCAAAAAAAGAGCTCTGGAACGCCTCTTTGTGGAACTTGAAAGCAAACTGACCATCCCCCACCAGCCTGTTCAGGCCGGAGTGATGCACATCGCCGCCGAAGCGGAAATGGACAGTATGGCCGCCCTGCTCAAAGGCCGTTTTAATATCACCCGCCTCTACACCTCCGAGCTTGGCCCGGTTATCGGCGCGCACTTGGGACCCGGCGCTCTGGGCGTGGGCATTTGCCTGGAACCGCCTTCAGCGGGCTAATGATGTCCAGATAATTTCTTCTACGTGTGACGTGGTGCGTAGTGCGTGGAATATTACGAACCACGCACTACGCACCACGTTCCAGCTATGCCCTTTAACGATACATTGCTGAACCACTGGACATAACTTTTTTCAACGAGCCGTGTTTAAATGTTCGAAGCTATGGATGAAACGCAACTCATCGAGCAAGCCAAAACCGACCCAGAAGCCTTTGGCCGGCTTTATGAGTTGTATGTAGACAAAATTTATAATTACATTTACTATCGCCTCGGCAATCACCACGATGCAGAAGATTTGACGGCCAAAGTGTTTCACCGGGCGCTCAATCATATTCCCCATTACAACAATAAAGGAGCACCCTTTGCCGCCTGGCTGTATCGCATTGCCCATAATTTGCTGGTTAACTGGCGCAGAGACCACAGCCGCCGCCAGGTGGTCGGCCTGGAGGATGTGGACCTAAGCGGCGGCCACCAGGAAAGCCCGCAGCAGGCTGTCGAAAAGGCCAACGAGAGCGAACTGCTGTTGGCCGCCATTCAACGGCTGCCCCGCGAGCGCCAGGAGTTGCTGGTACTCAAATTTGTCGAGCGCATGTCAAACGCCGAGATTGGCCGGGTGATGGGTCGCAGCGAGGGGGCCATCAAGTCGCTCTATCATCGCACCCTGGTTTCGCTCAAGGAGCTGCTAACCGAGCAGGAACATCCGTCTGCCGAAGCGTCAACATCATTACCCGGAAACTCATTGGAATTGAAGGAACTGGAGGAACTGAGGGAAAAATGAGTTTTGACGGCAGGCAAAATTTGGTAAAAAGTTGGAAGGCTGGAAGTACGGAAGGTTGGATATCGCTTTTACCAGCCTTCCAATCTTGCCAAAGGCACGCAGAGCGCAACCTTCCGAGATAAAGTTGCTGAAGATCAAAGCCCATTGATTTTGGGTATTCCTAAATTGTCTGATTAACCTGTGATCAAAATCGTTACCGATTCGACCTGTGATTTACCGCCGGGCTGGATTAGCCGCTATGGTTTAACCGTCGTCCCGATTAATATTCAATTTGGCCTGGAAACCTTTTACGAAGGGCAAACAATTGACCCGGCCGCCTTTTACCAGCGCATCAAGGCTGAAGGCGCTTTGCCCACTACCTCGCAGCCGGCAGTGGGTGAATTTAGCCAGGTCTATCAACGCCTGGCTGACAATGGCAGCGAAATTCTCTCTATTCACCTGACCAGCAAATTGAGCGGCACCTGGCAAAGCGCCATCCTGGCCGCTCGACAGGTGCAGGATCAGGTTAAGGTTTATGTGATAGATAGTTTAACCAGTTCCGTAGGGTTGGGCCTCATGGTGCGGGAGGCGGTGCTGCTGGCCGAGGCCGGGCTGAGCACTGCCGAGATTGCCGCCCGGTTGGAAGCGCGCCGGCCCGAAATTCATGTCTTTATTATGCTCAAGGACTTGCATTATGCCCGCATGAGCGGACGAGTAGGCCGGCTGCGCGAACTGTTAGCCTCATTGCTACACGTCAAGCCGATTATTAGTGTAGACGAAGGAGCTTTGATTCCGATTGAACGCGCTCGCAGCCAGCAAAAAGGCTTTGCACGCATGGTTGAACTGGCCGCAGAACGGGTGGGACAGACCCCGGTTCACCTGGGAGTAACCCATGCTCAGGCTCCGCGTGAAGCAGCTACCCTCCTGGCCCTGGCCCGTAGCCAGCTCAATTGTCAGGAAACTTTTATGGCTGACCTGGCTCTGTCGCTGGCTGTTCATTTTGGACCCGGCACGGTGGGGTTTGCCACCTACCCGGTGGAAGGGTAATAGGGTAACAAGTAGCAGGGTAGCAATAATTTGCTACTTTGCAACCCTGCTACTTTGTGACTTGTAGAAGGAATATTTTTATGGATAAGAAACTACTCAAAGAAATTCTGGCGGCGCATGCCGATCGTTTGGTCAGAGGCACGGCGGAGAGCGATGAAGCGCTGGATTTGAGCGATGCCGCAGAGTTAACCTCCCTGCTCGGCGTGGCCGAACAGGTCAAATCCACCTTGCAGCCGGTTTCTCCCGCTCGCAGCTTTGAAACGGAACTGAAGCGGGAGCTATTGACCACCGCCTATCTGCGCCGGGCCGAAGGCTACACCCCGCCCAACCCCTCCCGCGATCTATTAATCCTGGCCGCGCTCATGACCTTATTTATTTCCATCCTCAGTTGGTTCCTGGCCCGTCGGCTGCGCAGCCAAACAATTTAATTCCCGGAAATGACATGACAATTTACCAGTCCAATTCCAGGCCATTGCTGATTCAATATATCTCCAATTGAGCTAAATCAATTTTTGCTCCCACTTGGAGCATAAAATCCATCCCCACAATGCCATCCATATCCACCCCATAGTCCATCGCGCCCACTCCAATTTCAAAATCAGTGACCGAAAGTGGTCCTAAAGTTAAACGGTCAAGCGGCTTGGTGAACACAAACTCTGCCCCGCCTATTCCACGAATCCGATGGATAAAGTCATTGGGTTCCAAGTGTAAACCAATCGCTAAAACTCTGTCCGCAGAAAAGATGGCGCCGCCTGAGCCGGTATCCAGCAGAACATTCTCAAAGGTGATTTGTCGCCCTCGATAGGTCAGGGAAACCTCAACAATAGGGTAATCCATCCTTTAAGCGTACTTTCACCGGATTCCTCGCACACCTAGCCACATCCGCTCGGTAATATCAAGAGATTCACGATCGGTATGTAGAACATATATACTGCCCGCAGGCACAAACTGAGCTTTTTGCCAGTGTAGAAAAACGCAGTTTGTATCCGTGCAAAGTATAGTTCACGTTCAGGAGCTTCATGATGAAGTTGAGTATACCCTTGCATAGCCATTACCGAGTCAGGATAGGTGCTAATTACCGAAATTTGCTCAAGGATGCGTTTGTCTGCCTCGGAATGCGCTTTTATGGCCTCAACTAAAAGCCACTGATGAGGATAACGGTTACGAATTTCTTCCCACTGCATTGCAATCTCCTCAATCTACTTGGCTACACTTCGCAAATACTCAACCAATGTCCTCAGAGGAATGCCGGTGGCCCCTTTGACCAGGTAGCTGCGCGGGGTATCCTCCGGGCCGCCGTTGTATTCGGCGCTGCCGGCCATGTCAATATGCGCCCAGGGCCAATCGCCTGCAAAGTGGGCCAAAAAACGGGCGGCAGTTATCGCCCCACCGCTGCGTCCCCCCGAATTTTTGAGGTCGGCCACCCGGCTTTTGATCTGCCGGTCATAAGCAGGATCAAGCGGCATACGCCACAGCGGTTCACCGGTTTTTTGACTGGCGGCCAGCAGCGCCTCGCGCAAGGCGTCGTCATCACAAAAGAGGGCATTGGTGCGTGACCCCAGAGCCACCCCTTTGGCCCCGGTCAGTGTGGCGACGTCAATCACCACCGCCGGTTTGAGTTCCCCAGCATAACACAGCGCGTCGGCCAGAATAAGCCGGCCCTCGGCGTCGGTGTTAGCAATTTCGATGGTCAGGCCGTTTTTGGCGGTAAAAACGTCGGCGGGCTTGTAGGCAGTGGCGCTGATCATATTTTCGACCAGCGGGGTCAGCCCGATTACTCGCAAAGGTAGTTGCAGTAAAGCAGCGGCCCGCAGCGCCCCAATAACCGCAGCGGCTCCGGCCATATCCGCTTTCATGCCCAGCATGCTGTCTGCCGGTTTGATCGAGTAGCCGCCGGTATCAAAGGCCACGCCTTTGCCCACCAGCACCACCGGCGGCTGGGTCAGGCAGCTTTCCGGGCAGTGTTCCATGACCACAAATTTGGCCGGCTGGTCCGACCCCTGGGTGACGGCCAGCAGTGCGCCCATGCCCTCGGCCCGCAGCTCCGGCTCATCCAGCACCCGGCAGATCAAGCCGGCCTCGGCGCACATAGCCTGAGCCGCCTGGGCCAGCGCCGTGGGGGTGGCGATATTGCTGGGCTGGTTGACCAGCGTCCGGGCCAGGGCCACGCTGTCAGCGATGATTTGGCCGGCTTTGGCTCCGGCCTCCACCGCGCCGATTTTGGCCGCATCAAACTCAACCAGGGTCAGCGAGTCTACCGGCGTTTCATCGTCGTTCTCTTTTTTGGCGCGGGGCGCATCGTAGCGGTAGAGGGCCAGCAGGCTCCCTTCAACCACGGCCTGAGCAGCCTCGGCCAGGTCCAGCCCCCCCGCGTCGCCCCCGTGAACCACCGTCGCCACCATAGCCGCGCCGACTTTTTGAGCCTGTTTGATGGCAGACCCGGCGGCTTCGCGTACCGCTTCCAAATCAAACTTGTCGGGTTTGCCCAGGCCCACCACAATCACCCGTCGGGCGGGAATGGCCCCGCGTGGGTAGAGCACCACGGTCTCGCCGGCCTTGCCACGTAGATCGCCTCCAGCAATCAATTCACTAATAGCTCCGCCGAGGGCTTGGTCCACCGCTCCGGTCGCCCCCGTGGGTGCAGTCACCCCTTGAAAGAGATTGACAATAATTGCATCAGCAGCAATAGTCTGGATGCTGCCTTGTTGGATGGTGACGTTCAATGAAACCTCCTGAAATAGACCGGGGACAGGGGACCGGAAACCGGCAAATCCAAAATCCCGGTCTCCGGTCTTCCGTCCCCGGTCAGCCGATTATGCCTCGATCTCAAACGAGGTTTGAATTTTGACCTCATTCTGCAATGTCTGGCTGACGATACAATATTTTTCTTTTGAAAGCTCAATCGCCCGCTGCACGGCTGCCGCGTCAATATTGTCGCCCTTAACCACATATTTGATCTCGATGGTGTGATAGGGTTTGGGGTAGTCGTCGGGCTGGTGGGCGGCAATGAAGACCTCCACCGAGCGGAGAGCCAGCCGTTTTTTTTGCAAAATGCTGACCACATCCATGCCGGTGCAGCCGGCCAGCCCCAGCAGCAGCAGTTGGGTCGGCGAAATGTTGTCGCCGCCCATCGGAATTTGGTGGCCCTTGTAGCTTGTGCCGATAAAGTTCAACTGCTCGCCCGTCCAGCGAGCCGAGGCGTTGACAGTGCCCATGAGTTTCTCCTTTGAAGGTATTTGGATTTTTGAGGCGTGGTGCGTGGTACGTGAAACGTAAAAACGTTAAACGTGATATCCGACAAGGGGATTATAGCAAAAGAGGCAGTTTTAAGCTATCCGTCAGCGTTTCACCTCTTTCAATTTTAGCAGCCGCCGGGCGGCTTCTTCGAGGGTGGGCCGGGTTTTGCAAAAAGCGAAACGGGCCAGGCCGGCCCCGTCGGCGGGGTTGAAGTAAAAGGCGCTGGGGGGGATGGCGGCCACACCAATTTCGGTGGTCAGGGTGCGGCAGAAAGCCACGTCGTCGGGAAAACCGAGATGACTGATATCTACCATGATAAAATAAGTTCCCTGAGGGATAATCGGCTCCAGGCCGGCTTCGGCCAGCGCGTCGGCCAGGAAATCGCGGTTGGCCTGGTACATGGCGGCCAGCTCGGTGTAATAATCGCCGGCGATTTGCAAAGCGGTGACGGCGCCCTCTTGCAGCGGCGCAGCCACGGAGTAGGTCACAAATTGATGCACCCGAAAAACCGCCTGGCTTAATTCGGCCGGGGCCACCGCCCAGCCGACTTTCCAGCCGGTCATGCTGAAAGTTTTGCCGGCGCTGGAAATGGTGATGGTCCGCTCGGCCATGCCGGGCAGTCCGGCCAGCGAGACATGCTTGAGGCCGTCGAAGATGATATGCTCGTACACTTCATCAACAATGGCGATAACATCATATTTCTGGCACAACTCGGCAATCAAGCGCAATTCGGTCTCGGAGTAGACTTTGCCGGTGGGGTTGTGCGGGGTGTTGACCAAGATCAGTTTAGTTTTGGGCGAGAAGAGGGCCGCCAATTCCTCGGGGACAATAGCCCAGTCGGGCGGGCGCAGGGTGTAAAAACGGGGCACACCGCCGGCCATCTGAACCGAGGGCAGGTAGGAATCGTAGTAAGGTTCAAACAGAATCACCTCGTCGCCGGGGTTGACCAGGCCCATGATGGCGGCAAAAATGGCCTCGGTTGCGCCGCTGGTCACGGTGATGTCGGTGGCCGGGTTGACTACCAGGTTGTAGTGGCGGGCCATCTTGGCGGCAATAGCCTCGCGCAGGGAGAGCCGGCCGCTGCCGGGAGCATACTGATTAATGTCGGCCTGGATGGCCTGGATGGCTGCCTCTTTCAAAAAATCGGGGCCGGGAAAATCGGGGAAGCCCTGCCCCAGGTTGATGGCCCCATGCTGGTTGGCCAGGCTGGTCATTTCAAAAAAAATCGTCGTGCCAAAGTTGCGGACACGCTGCGCCAGATACGTCATGCCGGGTTATCCTTTCAAAATTTGCGGTCTGCCTGGTAGCAGACAACTTTCAGGCAGGTAAAGCTGTTGGAGATCGTTACGGATATGTATCCGTAATGGGTATTTGGCAGAGTTAACTCTGCCAAAAGGGGTTACAGATGAATATGTGTAAACAGCTTTCACACGTCGTAGAGTAATCGTAGAGTACGACTAGGTTAATCTGTGGTAAAATTGTTACGTAACAGACCCGAATGGTAAGCTTTACCAAACCATTCGGGTCTACTTGTCAGCAGCACCGGGGCACTATTGTACCATTGCTGCTGTTTTCCAAGAAACCAGGCGAGCTAACTGTAAATAAAGGTGGGCGCCGGCGGTCAAAATTCCTGACAGCTTCTTGATTAATCTACCTGTGAAATTTATAATAAATAATAGGACCAACTCTTTGCGACTGTTAGGAATAATCATTGTTGACCAAAATTGAACTGCTTGATTTGGCTCCGGCCTTACCCGGCCGAACTCAGGAACCGGAAAACTGGTATACTGAGCCTTTTACCAAACGCACCGGCTGCAAAACGCCGGGCCAATGTGGCGGCGATTGCAACTGCGGCTGTCCTTACAATACTATGACCGAGGTGGAACGCCTGCCGTTGATTGAAGAGATTGCCCGCATCTTCCCCGATGAATGGCTGGCTTTTATCATTTCACCGGCTGAAGATGAAGAGTATGAGCCGCTGCATGGCAAGTTGATCGCCCACAGCCCCGACCCCGACGAAGTTTACGATGCGGTCAATGCCGTATTATGGAACCAGCACATTTACATCTATTTTAATGGCAACTTTGAAACGATGCAGGCCAGCTACGGGCCGGACTGGACGGAGAGTGTGCCCGTTGCCAAACGAGCTTATTCTGGGCCTCAGCCGGCTGTGACCGAGCCGCTGCCAGAAGCGTTGAGCCAGCTTGTTATCAGTGCGCTGGACCAACTCTATCAAACACCCCGCATCAACGAAGCGATTCGCCGGCTGCGCCTGGCCCGGGTCAGGGCGGCTCAGCAAGGCCAGCCGTCCCTGGCGGCGGCTCTGGATACAGCGCTCGACAAGCTGGAGCGACCTCTGCCTTTTGTGGATGAGGTAATCTGGCAGTTAGAAGAGACGCTGGTGGAATTAGAAATCGCTTAAGGCTATTTCTCGGTTCAAATGAAGCTTGGGTTGGTTCTAAGTGGGATCTTTTGAATTCCTGCCACAGCCCGCGACCTTTGATATCGAAAAAATCAATAACTCCGCTATGCACATCCAAGGGGATGTTTTTAGCAAGTATACGATGATCGGTTGATTTACCCCGTGTAATCAGATTTAGCCTGGCCAACATCTGGGTTACCCCCTATTGCCGCCTCGTTTCTCTGTTTTATGCTGCTCTAGTCAAAGCCAAGTGTAGCAGTCAGGATGATAACTCTGAAAAAGGAGGCCGACATGGTCAATATTTGTCACCCCCAATGGTTTGGTCGGGTAGAATATGAGACAGCGCTAAGTTTGCAAAAAGAGTTAGCGGCGCGGCGAGCAGCTCAGCAAATCCCTAACACCCTCCTGTTAATGGAACATCCTCAGACCTATACGGTGGGCAATGACGGGCATCGCGATTATCTCCTGGCTAACCAGGAAGAACTGGCCCGGCTCAAAGTGGCCTATCACCGGGTGAACCGAGGCGGGTCAGTAGCCTATCACGGTCCGGGCCAGTTAGTCTGTTATCCTATTCTTAATCTCAAAGAGCAGGGGCTAGATTATCACCGCTATCTCAAAATGTTGGAGAGTGTTATTATTCATACCCTGGCTACTTTTAAGGTGCGGGCTTTTCGCCAGCGCGGACTGCCAGGCGCGTGGGTCTGTACTGATAATACTATCCCGCACAGTTCCGAATGGCTGCCCCCCGACAGCAGTACGGCTCAAATTGCTGCCATTGGGGTTAAAGTTGACCAGAATCAGGTGACCAGTCATGGCTTTTTTATCAACATTAATCTTGATTTGAGCTTTTTCGGTTTGATTGTGCCGCGTGGGTTGCAAGGCTGCCGGGTAACTTCTCTAAGCGAGACGTTAAACAAGCCCATTGAAATTGGTTCTGTCCTGGAGCCTGTGATACAATCCTTCTGTGAAATTTTTGAAATGGAATCGGTGCTAACTGAGACGATTCCTCCAAGTTTAAGCTTAAGTTCAGCAGAGGTATCGGCCTGAAGTGACGCGCCGGATCTGCTGCTGACCAACAACGACAGGCTCATGATTACAAATCTAATTGATCCCAATAGCATCGGGCTGCAAAATGAACTCCCCAAACGCAAACCGGAGTGGCTCAAAGTCAGGCTGCCGGCCGGAAGTAATTACAGCCATCTTAAAAATTTGATGCGCAAGCAGGGGCTGCACACTGTGTGCGAAGAAGCCATGTGCCCCAACATTGGCGAGTGCTGGAACCGAGGCACCGCTACCTTCCTCTTGATGGGTGATACCTGCACCCGCTCCTGCGGTTTTTGTCACATTAAAACAGGCCGCCCCCCGGCGCTCGACGAGGATGAACCGCGCCGGGTAGCCGAGAGTGTGCTGGCTATGAACCTGAGTCACTGCGTACTCACTTCGGTCAACCGGGATGAACTGCCCAACGGCGGGGCGCATATTTTTGCCAACACCATCCGCGAGATTCGCCGGCGGCTGCCCCACTGCACTATTGAAGTGCTTATTCCTGATTTTAAGGGCAACCTGGCGGCGCTGCAAGAGGTGATGGCGGCCCGCCCCGAAATATTGAACCACAACACCGAAACCGTGCCCCGACTTTACCGCACCGTGCGTCCGCAAGCCAACTACCAGCAAACCCTCAAGGTGCTCTCAAACGCTAAAGTTCTGGACCCCGGCACGACCACGAAAACAGGCATTATGGTTGGTTTGGGAGAAACTAAGGAGGAAGTGCTGGCGGTAATGCGCGATTTGCGGGAACATCAGGTTGATATTTTGACTATTGGCCAATATTTGCGTCCTTCGCCGCTCCATTTGCCGGTTTATCGTTATGTCCACCCCAGCGAATTTCAGGAATTCCACCAGGTTGGGATGGAGCTGGGCTTTCGCTGGGTCGAGAGCGGGCCGCTGGTGCGCAGCAGCTATCACGCCGAAGGACAGGCCCAGGCGTTAGCCATCCCCGTGCGTTAAAGGTTGAAGGTTAAACGTTTGAACATTTAACCTTCAACCCCTTATTCCTGCTCCAAAACAAATCCTGCCGCCGCGACTCGCTGGCCCAGTGACTCCAACCCGACCGTTTCCGGGATTTCCCAGACTCGCTCATCGCCGTTAAAGCGCCGGCCCGGAATACTTTTGACGAGGGCCAGGATGGCTTGAAACTCGCCCCCGCTGACAACCAAAGGCATCTCGCCCAGCCGAATACGGACGCGGTCGCCGCCGCGCCGCCCGGCTGCCCCGACAGCAGCGGCAGGCGCAGCCATAGCCGGTTTGGGCCGGGCCGGGGGCGGCTCTTGTTCAAACATAGGCTCATTAAAAAAGTCATTGGCTACCGGAGGAGGGGCCAGTTCATCATCCCACCAGGGAGGCGGCTCCGGCGCTTCATCCGGCTCATCAAAAAAGTCTGAAGCGTGGTAAGGGGATGGGGTAGTATGGCCGCTAAAATTGGGCATTTCCATCGGCGGGACAGGGTCCAGCCGAATTTTCTCCGCGCCTTCAAGCTGAAACCCCGCCGCCTCAATCATCCCTTTGATGACCCCCGGATCCCCCGAAATTTCCCACAACTTGGTGTCGCTGTCAAAGCGGCGGCCGGGCAGCCCTTTGACCACAGCCAGCATGTCCTGAAAATTACCACCGACCACCGCCAATCGCTGCCCGCCAACCAGCACCCGAATCCGGTCGCCAGCCGCACCGGCAGGCGTGGAAGCAGCGGGTGGGACGCTGGCAACAGGTGCGCCGCCTTCCAGCGAGTAGCCGCTGATCTCAAGCTGGCGTTGGACTTCCTCGGCCGGGCCGGGAAGCTGCCACACTTTCAATTCGCTGACAAAGCGGCGGCCATTAATCTGTTTCACCGCGCTCAGCATCTCTTGAAACGTACCGCCGACCACGTTAAACTCCTGGTCGCCAATTTGAATACGGATGCGATCTTTGCGTTCGCTCACTGTTCAATCCTCCTTCGTAAATAGGAGTGCAAACCTTGGTTTGCTGTCAGCAAGGCAAGCCTTGCACTCCATTTTCATCATCGGTGGTGTGCCGTCAGGCTCATGACGACTCCGATGAAAACAGACCTGGGACGGAAGACCGGGCATTTATCTCCGGTCTTCCGTCATAAAATGACATTTTCACCCTCTTTCGACTATACATAAAAAACGCCTCTGCTTGCGTGGGCAGAGGCGTTAGCATCAACGCAAAGGGGATTATTCCCACATATATTTGCCCCAAGCTTCTCTGGCCTCCAGGCTGGTCAGGGCAGCTATAGCGATGTAGCGAGGGCGTTTTGGGGCGTTAAGCAGGTTCATGTTGGCTTCGAGGGGAGTCCGGCTGCCTTTGCGGCCATTGCACCTGTCGCAGGCGGTGACCACGTTCTCCCAGGTGGTTTTGCCCCCGCGAGAGCGCGGCAAGACGTGGTCCATGGTCAGGTCTTTGCGGGCGGGCATAGCGCCGCAGTACTGGCAGGTGTAATGGTCGCGGGCCAGCACCCCACGCCGGGTTACCGGCAGCGTAATCCGGTGAGGGATTTTGACAAAGTAAACCAGGCGAATAACTAGGGGCCGAGGCAAACTATAATTTTCGGAGCGCAGCTTGGCTTCCGCCGCCTCAATCAATTCCGCTTTTTCTTTTAAGAGCAACACCACTGCCCGTTTGACCGAAACAACGCTGAGAGGTTCGTAGGTTGCGTTTAGAACAAGGACGTCTCCCACAATAAACAGCCTCCAATTCATGAACGATAAGGGGGCCAAATTTGGCTAACATTATATCAAACTCGACTCATAGGGTCAAGTGGCTTTGTGAGAAAATTGACAATTTTAAGGCATACGATATGTGGTATACAGAGGGACTAACCTACTATATTTAGTAAACATTCGGAACATGGAGAGGTCTCTGAGTTCTGCGTGAACAGTCAGAAGTTTAATGATTCTTGGCGAAGGGGCGTTAAAAAAGGTATAATTGAAGCACTATTACTCCCCAACATTACAGTAGAAAGAGGACAAAGATGCCCCTAAGAACGAACAAACGCATTGTTACGATTGAACGGCACATCCTTGACGAGCAAGCCGCTTTTCCCGATGCCACCGGCACGCTGACGGCGATCCTGTACGATATGGCCGTAGCTGCCAAGTTGATTTCCAGCCATACCACGCGGGCCGGCCTGGCCGATATTATCGGCGCAACGGGTGAAGTCAATGTGCAAGGCGAAGAAGTCCAACTGCTGGATGAATACGCCCACCGGACCATCTTTCAATTGAACGACCACACCGGGCGCTTGTGCGTCATGGGGTCGGAGGAAGAGAAAGAGATTATTCCCATTCCGTCCAAATATAGCTGCGGCAAGTATGTGCTGCTGTTCGACCCGCTGGATGGTTCGAGCAATATAGATTTCAATGTCAGCGTCGGTACGATTTTCTCCATTTTCCGGCGCAAAACGGAGTCTGACGGCCCCGGCACACTGGAGGATGTGCTGCAAAAAGGTTCTGATATTGTGGCTGCCGGCTATATTGTCTACGGCTCCAGCACGATGATGGTTTACAGCACCGGCAACGGTGTCCATGGCTTCACTCTTGACCCCAGCATTGGCGAGTTCTTGCTGTCACACCCCAACATCCGCCTGCCGGAACCCAGATTTTACAGCGCCAACCAGGGCTACCAGAGCCGCTGGAGCGACGGGGTGCAGCGCTACACTCGCTGGCTACGCGGCGAAGAAGGCAACACCAAATCGCTGTCGTTGCGCTATATCGGCTCCATGATTGCCGACATCCATCGCAACCTGCTCGGCGGCGGCGTTTTTTACTATCCCGCCGATACCAAATCGCCCCACGGCAAACTGCGTATGCTCTTTGAGGCCCAGCCCATGAGTTTTATCATCGAGCAGGCCGGCGGCTACGCCTCAACCGGCCGCCAGCCCATCCGCGACATCCAGCCGGCCCAACTCCACCAGCGCACCCCGCTCTACGTCGGCAACCGCGAGTTGGTGGAGAAGGCCGAGGAGTTTATTGCTAAGTATGATGGATAAGGGGTTGGGCTACCAAAAAACAGCGCAGGAACAGTAATGCTCCACATAGATGAGCCAATCACTATAATGAAACGATAAAGCAAAATCTTTGACTTTTCAGCCCAAGTCCTTATAATTTACCCCAAAATTGGGTCAAATTTTAGGGATAGTTTTAGGGTAGAACAATGCAGCAAGCAAAATTTAGCCTCACTCCTCCCCTTATCGAGTTCTTAAACCACTATAAACAGTATGGTTTCAAAGATAAGAGTTCAATGGTTCAAGCGGCTTTGCTTCAGTTAAAAAAAGATTTTGAGCAGGAAAAGCTAAAACAGTCAGCCCAATTATATGCTGAGGTTTATGAAGAAGAGACAGAATTGCAGGAGCTTACCGAAGCAGCTACCGCTGGATGGCCTGAATGACGACCTTGAAACGAGGGATGGTGATTGATGTCAACCTCGACCCAACGCAAGGGTCAGAAACAGGTAAAGTGCGCCCCTGTGTCATTGTCACCAACAATGTTTATAATGAACGAGTCCCGGTGATCCAAGTTGTGCCGATTACAGCCTGGAATGAAAAGAAAAGCCGGATCAAAACGAATGTCGAGCTTTTGCCCGGCAGCAAAAATGGTTTATCAAAACAGTCCATTGCCGATTGTCTCCAAACACGCCCAGTAGACCATCGCTTTCGGTTAGTCAGAACTCGCGGAGAATTGACTGCTGAAGAGATGAAAAAAATAGATGAAGCGTTAAGGATGGTATTTGCCTTGTAGGAAACTGAGGCAATTGGAGCGCAGGCTAACACCCACCTTTCGAGCTTTAACAAAAAAACCCCCAAAGGTCTCGTAACCTTCGGGGGCTTCTATTCTTTTCTTTAAAAAACCGGTTATCGTTTCACAAACTTTAGCGCATCAAAGGCAATTTTGGTCGAATTGGCTGCTTCGCCGGTGCTGTCGTAGAGAAAAACGCACTCCTCCTGTTTGCCCTCGAAGTAGTAGGTTCCCAGGCTGACCCACTCGTTAGCATAACGGCTCTGGTTGAGGGTCCGCTCTTCCCACTGCCCAAAATGATAAATTTGGTAGCGGGCTGCGCCGGTGGTGGCATTGCTGCCGGGAATAAAGGCAAAGACTTCATAATTGCCGGCAATGGTAATAGGCGGAGTCCATTTGCCAAAGTTGACCGGATCATGAGTGGTGTTGTAGGTCCACGAGCTGGCCCCATAGCCGCCGGGGCCAATGTAGCGGTTGCCAGGCGGTCCGCCCCAGCGAAAACGGGGCTTTTTATCATCCACCACGATCGCTGCGCCGCCGGGGTCGGGTTCGATATCCTCGTAGCCGTCCGGGTCGCCGTCGAAGCTTAATTGGGCTACGGCATTGCCGACGTGATCGTAATATTCAACCACAAAGGTGCGGTAGCCGCCCTTAAGCGGTACTTCCCGCGCCTGATAGGTCACGCTCTGGTCATACCACGAGTCGTAAAAGATTTTGCCATCCACCGATACCCGCATGCCGTCGTCGTGCTGAATTCTAAATTTGTAGACAGCATCTTTGTTAAGGTAAATCGAGCGAGTCCAGCGCACCGAGAAGTTATCGCGGGTAATTTTGGGGTCGGGCGAGCCGCTGTTCCAATCAAAGTTGATGGCCCCATCCTGCCGCACAACCGCCGGATCTCCGGCCAAATCACGGTTATTGAAATATTCACCCCGCCACGCGCCGACAATATCATCCTCGCCACCCAATTGCAGCCATTCAAAATTGATTTTGGCTTTGCCGGTTTTTTCAAAATAGGCGATTTGCAGTTCGTGGTCGCCGGTGGTATCAATATAAATTTTTACCTTGCGCTGTTTGTAACCAAAATCCCAGGCATCCAGAATTAGCGTGCCATCCAGCCAGACCCGCGCTCCGTCATCGGCGGTTAGCAAAAACAGATAGGTTCCTTTTTCAATGTGGCGAGTGCTGGTATAACGGGCCGAGAAATTGTCAGCGGGGATTTCTATCGCCGGGGAACCGTGGCCCCAATCGTGGCTCAGCACCGCTTCATAAATGCTAAGCCGGGGCGCACCCAAGAGGCTGTCGTTATCATAATACTCGGCCCGCCAGCTTAGTTTCATCAGCGGGGCCGCCTGAGAAGTCAACGGTAATACCGCTGCAACCAGTAACAAAGTTATGAGTAGCCCAATCGTTTTTTTCATGGTAACTGTGTCTCCGTTAGCTTCCTGGCGGGCCAAAGTATATTTAGGGTTTGCCCAGAAATAACTTCGCGTTTCGAGTTCCCACCAGTTCCTATAAGTTCCATTGGGACTAAAGGAACTGGTGGGAACTTATTCTTGAACACCTTATTTTACTCTAATGCCCGGCGGCGGCGAAGGGTGGTAACAGCGCCGGTCAAAAGGACCAACACTAACACTGCGCCCAAAATCTCAATCGGATTGATGAGAGAGTCATCCTGCCCCTGGCCCGATACGGGCAACTGGCCGGCTGGCGGTTGGGGGGCGGGGGTAGCTTGGGGGACAGCCTGGGGTTCTGGTTGGGAGGTGGCGGTAGGCTCCGGCGCTGCTTCGGGTTCGGCGGCCTGGGGAGCCAGGTCGGCCTCGTGTTCGGAAGTCTGCACCAGCGTTTCCGGCGAAACCAATTCCGGCTGGGTATCGCCAACCGCAGCGACCTGCCCGGCGGCGGCTTGCACACCTTCCGGCTTGGGGCCGACCAGGCTGATTTCATCCAGGTCATACAGGCCCACGCCATTATTGAGCCACTTCTTCCAGGCGCGGATGAACAGAGTCAGTTTGTCGCTTTTGGCGGTCAGCGTCGTTTCAAACGAGTCAAAGCGATAGGTTCCATTGAGCGGGTCGTTCAACGGTTGTTCATCCCACTGGATTTCCTGCCAATTCTGCTCGTTGACCAATTCCCAGGCCGTGCCGCCCTCGTAATCCACGCCGTATTGCAGCCGGTAGCCGTAATTCGACAGCTTGACATCGCCCTCTTCGGAACGAATCAGCCCTTTGATGATCAGTTTGTACTCCTGGCCCGGCACGACCGAGACCGTTTGATAAATGCCGGCATAGCGGTCTCGCTCCGCGGCATTTTTAATTTCAATCAGTTGGCTGTACTGGCCGGCAATAACCACCGGCCCCCAGGAGTCGACATTCCAGCCCATGGCGGCATTGCCGTTGCTAAACGCGCCCCAGCCATAGCCAACCCCCACTTCGCCCTGAAAGCCTTCCTCAAAGCCGCCGTTGATAATCAAATTGGGCGCATCGGCTTCTTGCGCCAGCGCCGGCACAGTCAGCAATGCCAGGCACAATCCGGCCAGAACGATTACGTTAAAGACAAGACCAGGCCAGTATTGACTTCTCTTGCGCATGGGGCGTCCCTCCTTTGAAAAGGAAATCAGTAATCAGTTATCACTTATCAGTCTGATTACTGTCTACTGATTACTGTCTACTTTCTTCCTTCTAACCCAACTTTACATATTCTATTTTACTTGACTTTCCATAAGGTGTCAATATAGCTTGTCATAATATTGAAGCGGAAAGTTACCGTATCTTGGGGTATTGGTCAAGAGGAATACTATATCTGGGGCCTATTTGTCTGAGATAAGACATACTCTGTCTTTACCCAACCAGGGGCAAAATTGTTGATTACCTCAAGTTGATTATACTATTGGGTTGAGGAAACATTTTTATGAATGCACCCAAAATAGAAACTCAAAATAATTTACCTGTGCGCCTGGTTGTACTCATGGGCGGCGATTTGGTGACGCTGCTGCTGTTCACCTGGGTGGGCCGGAGCAGCCACGCCTTATCGAGTCTGGATATTGCCGCCGGGCTGACCACCGCCGCGCCTTTTGTGATTAGCTGGTTTGCGCTTGCGCCCCTGGCCGGCCTGTTTCGGGCCGAGGTGAGCCAAAGTTGGCCAAAGTTTGTGCCCCGTATCTTACTGGTCTGGCTAATCGGCGGGCCGCTGGCGGGATTGCTGCGGGCGCTGTTCCTGGGCCGCTCCATTCCCGACGGCATTATTCCCACCTTTGTGCTCATCACGATGGTTACAGCCAGCCTGTTCATGCTAGTGTGGCGGCTGGGGTATAGCTGGTGGGTCAACCGCCGCCGTTCTCTGGCCGCATGAGCCAACCGCCGCCCTACCGCCGCCCCTGGTGGCTGCTGGTCAACAAGTCGGCCCAGCTTACGACGACCATCCAGGAAGAAACCCGGCCCAGCGAGCGAATTTTTAACATTCGGGGCGAACCATTGGTGCAGGGGTTGGGCTGGCTCACCTGGGGGCCGGTGGGGGCGCTGCTGGTAATCATAGTTCTGACGGGGCTAGCAGTGGGGCTGGGCCTGAGCGAGCGGGGCTGGCTGCTCAAAGCACTCTTTATTGGCGCATTTTTGGCGCTACCCGCCCTGGCCTGGGCTGGCGTGGCGCTGGCCGTGACCCGCTTAGCTCAAAAACACGTGCAGGCTGAACGCGAAGCCGAGGCTCAGACCTGTCTCATCCGCCTGGACCAAAAGCGCGGGGAACTTTCCTACCAGTCCAACGCCCAGTCTCAAGCCGAAACCGTAGCCTATGCTGCCATCCGCCAGACCAAAGTGACTCATCCCATCGGCGGGCGCAGCCACCAGGCGCTTTTGCTGACCCTCGAAACCGAGCACGGGCCGATCATTCTCCTCAACGAGAGCCTGGGCAGCTCCAACCAAAAAATGGACTTGGCCCACGAAATCCAACAGGCGTTAAAAGATTACCACGACCCCAAATAAAAATCCCTCTTCGTGTTAAGAGGGATTTCCAATATCGGCGGTTAGGCGCTGGCAGTTACTCTTCCAACTCAACTTTGATTTTGCCGCTGATAACCTGCGCCTGAACTTCTTGCATAATATTCTGGATGGCAGGGGTGACTACCTTAAAGACGCTAGGCCGGATGGGAGCCATCATCAAGCCGCCTTCGGCAAAGCCGTAGCTTTTGATCACCCCCCCCTCAAAACGGTCGGCCACCACGCTCTCGATGACATCGAGGATGGGCTTGCCCACGTTTTTGATGCGGCTGGTCAACACGGCGTTGGGGGCCAGGTCGCTGTGGTCGCCGCCGGTGCTGATGATCCAGCGTCCAAATTCGTTGGCGGCCTCGATAGCGCCCAAGCCGCACCGGCCGGCCACCTGATAAATCACATCCGCGCCGAGCGTAAATTGGGTTTCGGCCAGCAGCCGACCCTTGAGCGGGTCATCAAACTCTCCCACATAATCAGAGATAAAGCTGATGGATGAATCCACATTTTTGACGCCCTGGGCAAAGCCTAGCTCAATCCGCCGCACCACCGGCGTCACCCCACCACCCATAAATCCGACCATATGGGTTTGCGTGACCAGCGCAGCCAGCACCCCTACCACAAAATCCCCTTCATACTCACGGTAGGTAGCCGACCAGACGTTGCTGCCCTCGGCGGCCACATCAATGCTGGCAAAGCGTTGGTTGGGATAGCGGGCGGCCACCTCACTGAGGGGAGCGGCATTGCCATAGCCAATGGCAATAATCAGGTCAAAATCTTCTTTGGCCCAATTTTCAAGATTGATTGCGTTCAACATGGGGTTTTCCCAGGTCGCCGTCTGAAACTCGATGCCGTGCAGTTGCTGAGCTTCGCGGAGGCCGGCATAGGCCGAGTCGTTAAATGACAGGTCCCCCAAACCGCCAACGCTGAGTTGTAGTCCAACTTTTGTTTTATGGGGCATAGCGCACTTCCTCGTCTCGCTGGTGTAAGGTTGGTACTGCTACTTAGGATCGTGGATTAAATAACTTCCCCAATTCACCGGGAAGTTGGAGATTAGAGATTCAGGTTATAATCTCCAAATCTACTAAATGGGTCCAGCTTTATTGCGGCAGACCGGGTACGGGTTGGGTCAATGAGTGGCAAAATCAAGGCTGAAAGGTGAAACCTTTTATATCTGCATTATATCATTTCTTAATAAAGTTGACAATCTTTTTGCAGGGCTTGACCATAAATTCAAACCCATTTCAATTTTGCTCTGGCTTCAAGCGCCCAATCCCGCGCCTCGGCCAGGCTGTGGGGGGAGAGGGCGGTTACATGGCCCATCTTGCGCTTGGCAGCGGCGCTTGATTTACCATACAGGTGTACCGCCAATTGACTGTTTTGCAAGACCTGCTCCAGGCCGACCAAGTGATGCCCCTCCCCTGTCCCCAAGATATTGACCATCACGGCATAGCCTTTCAAATCCGTTGACCCTAGCGGCAGGCCACAAACGGCCCGCATGTGCTGCTCAAATTGAGAGCAGAAACAGGCGTCGAGGGTGTAATGGCCGGAATTATGGGGGCGCGGCGCAATTTCGTTGACCAGGATCGTTTCATCCGGCAGCAAAAACAGCTCGACCCCGCAGACGCCCACCAGCTTCAGTTTCTCGGCAATGGTCCGGGCGATGCGCTGGGCCTCGGCCTGCACATGGGCTGGCGCTTCCGCCGGAGCCAGCGACATATCCAGAATATTCTCGACGTGAATGTTTTCGACCGCCGGGTAAGTGACAATCTCGCCGGCCTGGTTGCGGCCGCAGATAACGCTCAACTCTTTAACAAATGTGACCTTTTTCTCCCAGATTAAAGCCGGGTGGTTCAGAGTAGCAAAGGCTTGACGGGCGTCGTCCTCGTTGTATAAAACCACCTGGCCTTTACCATCGTAGCCGCCGGTAGCTGTCTTCAGTAAACCGGGAAAGCCAATTTGTTGCATCGCGGTTTCCAAATCGGCAAGGCTGGCTACTTTGAAAAAATCGGCTACGCCTACCCCACTCCGGCGCAAAAACTCTTTTTCGGCCCAGCGATTTTGGCTAATCTTGAGAGCCTGGCTGTCGGGGAAAACTTTCCGGCCCAGCTGCTCCAACAGTTCCACGGCGCGGCTGTCTACGTTTTCAAATTCGTAGGTAATCACCTCACACTTTTCGGCCAACTGCCGCAGGGCCGGCTCGTCATCGAAGTTGGCGACAATTTGCTCGTCGGCTACCTGGCCGCAGGGACAGCCGAGGGTAGGGTCGAGCACAACCACTTTGTAGCCTAACTGCTTGGCCTTGAAAGTGGACATCCGCCCTAATTGGCCCCCGCCCAGTATACCGATGACGCCGCCTGGCAGAATTGGATTCATCACATCTCTCCGGGTTAGATTATCTTTTTGTCTTTTTTCAAAAACTATTGATAATAATTGAGAATTCTCAGGATATGATACAGAAAGGAAATATCATGCTGCAAGCGCGAAGCCGAGTTCCGGGCGAATTTATATTTAAAGAATTAGCCAAAATTATGCTGTCCGATTGGAGAACCTTTACCTCGGGGGCCGGGCTGCAATTGGCTAAAGAAACCTTCAACTGGCGGCGGCCTGACCGGGGGCGCAGCGGCCAGCCCGACAAGCTGCGCCAGGTGAGCCTGCGCATTACCGATATGTGCAACCTGCGCTGCCACACCTGCGGCCAGTGGGGCGATAACGGCTACCTGTTGGGCCAATCGCTCAAAGAGTTGAAGCAGCGGGAAGTGCCGGTCGAGAAGTACAAAAGCTTTGTGGACGACATCCTGAAACAGGGCTGGTCGCCGCTGTGGTACATTTGGGGCGGCGAGCCGATGATGTACCCTGGCCTGATGGAGCTGCTGCACTATATCTCTGACCGTAAAATGCCGATTACCATGGTGACAAATGGCACCAATGTGGCCGAACGGGTTGACGATATTATGGACACCTGCAAAATTGTGTGGCTCAGCATTGATGGCCCCGACGCCGAGATTCATAACGAACAGCGGCCCGGCGTGTCACCCAAAACCGATAATTTTAAAGCCGTCAGGTCTGCCCTGGAAACCATCAGCGCCGAGAAAAAGCGGCGCAAATCGGTTTTTCCTTTTGTTGTGCCCATTTCGGTGATTGCCCGCTACAATATTGATTACCTGGCCGACATTTACAAATTCACCAGCCAGTACGCCGACGCCCACATTTTCTATCTCTCCTGGTGGATTGATGAGCAGTCGGCCCAGCAGCACAGCGACGACTTCAAAAGCCGTTTTGGCTTTGAGCCGCATACCCATTGGGGTTGGGTGGGCACCTGGAAAAACTTTGATCACGGCATTATCTTCGACAAGTTTGAAGAAATGCGCGCTTTATCAAACCAGATTGGCCGCTGCCCGCCCTTGATGTATCCCCGCCTTAAAACCCGCGACCAGGTGCGGCGCTACTACGAGGACCACAGCGCCACCTTTGGCTTCAACCAGTGCGTCAGCATTTACATGACTATGGAAGTGGACAGCAACGGCGACGTGAGCCTATGCCGCGACTACCACGACTATATTATCGGCAACATCAAGAGCGACTCCGTCACCAAGATTTGGCATAGTGACGCCGCCCGCAAATTCCGCAGTTCGATCAGCAGCGAGGGCATCATGCCGGTCTGCACCCGCTGCTGCGGGTTGATGGGCTATTGATGAAGGATGAGGGATGAGGGATGAAGCAAAAATTTCATCCTTCCGCCTTCATCCTTCTGCCTTATCGAATGATCTCCAACACCTTCCCCGTTTTTACATCCACTTTGTACTCGATGCTGCGCCAGTGCATGGTCAGGATGCCTCGCCTGACCCGCACCAGGGTTTTGAGCAGGGCCAGTGCGCCGGCCACAAACGCCAGAGGCGTAACCACAAGCCAGGGGATTAATTGATAGCGGCTGTCGTGGGGCGACACGCTGGCCGGGTTAACCGGAATGCTCTGGTACAAAAGCAGGCCCACCAAGGCCACCGACAGCCAAAAGCTGACGGTCGCGCCGATAATCAACTCGCTGCCGCTGGCCAGCCCGTAGGTGAAGGCCAGCGGCGCGGCCAGGATTGAACAGGCATAAGGCAGGCCAAAGACATAGTAGAAAAAGTATAATTTTTTGAAATAAATCTGCGAAAATTGGAACTGCCGAACCAACCATTCGATACTGGCCGGGGCAGACATATCACAATAGCTTTTGAGGGTACAACTGGGCACAAAACGCCGCACCATTTGAGTCTGATGCAGCGCGTGCATAATGGCAATATCATCCACAATTTCACTGGCGAGGCGCTCGCGCAGCCCCAATTGCTCGACCACAGAGCGGCGAATCGCCAGGCTGCCACCCCACAAACCGGCAATCACCTCACTGGTCATGCCGGTTACAATCCCCGCCCCAAACAAACCGGCCAGATAGTTCCCCAGTTGAAAATTTGCTTGCGCGGGCACCCGGCGAAAGCAGCCGGTCACGGCTCCTACCTGCGGCTCGGCAAAAGGCGCAACCATCTCTTGCAGCCAAGTCTGGTGGGGCTGAATATCGGCGTCGGCAAACAGAAAAATATCCGCGCAACCGGCCTGCTCCATCCCCTTGATAATATTCAAATTTTTCTGGCCCGATGTCGTCGCCAGTCCGGCGACGCAGACCTCGACCTGGGCAAACTGCCGTTTGAGCCGGTTCAACACCGGCAGGGCCGAATCGGTACTGCTTTCCACACAAAAGATAAATTGGGCCGGTCCGGCGTACTCCTGGCAGATAATGCTGAGTAAATTCTCGCCAAAACCGGGATCGCCATCGCCCTTACAGGGCACAATCACGGCGACCGAAAATTGGCCGGTTGGACGATAAGGTTTGATCAAGCGGAGTTGAAGCAGATGGCCCAGCAAAAGTACAAAGATAATCCCCGAAGAAAAAAGAGCGCCTAAGAACAAGATAATCATTTTAGTTCGACAAATTCTGTTTTAGGAGGAGTCGTCACGAACCTGTGGTACACCGCCAATGACAAAATTTGGGGGAACTCGTAGAAACTCAAGGGAACTCAGGCCGGTAGTTCCTGGAGATCTAATAAGTTCCCTCGGTTCCTGTTTTCGAAGGAGATACGTGTTGTTGGTTGGGTGACTCATCAGGTTGATTGAAGCCGGATGTTAGCATAATCCCCATATCATTGCAAAGACGTTACCCTCAAAGGAACCATTACGAGCCTACAGGCGACTACCAATAATAAAAATGAGGCGATGAGGCAGGGACACGAGGACGCGCAGAATTTCCTCGCCTCATCGCCTCACGGGGCATCGCGTCTAAAAAAAAACCCCGCTCTCAAACAGAGCGAGGTTTTTGGGCAAAATCAGTATATTTAGTTAGATTTTGATCACATTGCTGGCCTGGGGACCTTTAGAGCTTTGTTCTACCGAAAATTCAACCCGGTCGCCTTCGGCGAGGTTACGAAAACCATCCGATTGAATTGCGGAATAGTGTACAAAGACATCCGGCCCACCTTCGCGAGTGATGAAGCCATAGCCTTTGGTGGTATTGAACCACTTGACAGTGCCGATGATGCGCTCGCTCATTGATTCTTCCCTCCTTCCCTACAAATTTCATAGGGCAGGACAACCCCCTGTTCTAAACTCGCCAAAAAATCTCTCAGCGATGTTAAACCTCATCCGTCTCATCCACTCGT
The DNA here is from genome assembly GCA_023151115.1 of Anaerolineae bacterium. Next base: position 28,599 of record JAKLJP010000011.1, on the reverse strand, counting down.
TCCCACGCTTCGCGTGAGTTTGGGAACGAGCGGGCGAGATTGAGCAAACCTGGGACTTGCTGCTTCCTACTGTGCCAAATTTAGCATATTGGCGATAATTCGTCAAGTGGGATTTGCCCAAAATTTGAAGTTTAGTCAAAGATGATCGGGAGATAGATTCGCAAGGGGCCGCCCCATGATCCCCCCAGACTCACTTCATCCAGATAAACAGATGTCTGGGGCGAACCGCCCTGAACCAGGCTAAAGCGTACCCCAATCGGGCCGGTATAGACTTCGGTCAAGTTCAGCGGCAGCCAGGCTTGCTGCCAACCGCCGTTGGTCGAGGTGGTGAAGCCGTTCACCGGGGTCAGACCGTCCATACCCAACAGTTCGGCGGTGAAAACATCGTCGCCATCGCTGCCCGCCATTTTGTACCAGAAAGACAAAACTGGCTGGTAACTGTTAGCAACAGAGCCAGATTGCGACAGCGTGACTGTGCCGGTTAAGTGCAGGCTGGCGCTGCCGCTGCGCTGCCCAGAGGTAATAGTATCGGGTGCGGTTCCGCTGACCGTCCAATTGCTGGACCCAATTTCAAAGTCGCCGTTGTTGATTACATCGTCGGGTGGGCGCATGGTGAAAGAAAGCAGTGTTGTCTGGTTTAACTGAACGGTAGCCGATAAGGGAGGCGGGGGCGTCCAACCGGCCAGGGTGGTGCTGGCGGTAAAGGTATATTGCCCGCTGCCCGCCACACCCAGCGCAAAAAGGCCGTTGTTGCCGCTGGTGGCCGTGGCCCCACTGCTACTCTCGGTGATAACCACGCCGCCGATACCATTCCCCCGATTGTCGCTAACGCGCCCACTGACCAGAATGCCCAGGGTAACGGTTTGCTCGCGCCAATCGCCGGGCAGATCAATATCGCTCTGGTAACTCTCGCTGATTTTTTGCCAGGTGCGCGCCCGGACCACATAGGTATGCCCCACTTGCCCGGAAAAAGAGCCGCTGGTGTTGGTGTTGCTTTTGCCTTGCAGCGTGGTCCAACTGCTGCCTGTCGTATCCCGGTATTGGACTTCGTACCCCTTTAGTGACCACGACGGCGCGACACCGCTGCCCGACCAGCTTAAATTGACTGTTGTACCGCTGGGGTTAGCAGTAAGGGTGGTGGTAGGCACAGGCGCAACGTGGGCTGCGTCAAAATAAACCATATCCAGGTCGGTATGATTAACAGAGTCGTTTTCCGGGGCCTGTACTCTGGCAAACACAGTAATAGTGCTAGCCTGAGCGGTGGCGGCTACATCCATGTAAACCCAGGCTTTGTCGTTAGCGTTGGTGGCGCTCCAAATGATAGTGGGGCTGGTCGGGTCGGTCCCGCCGGTGGGGTCAATACCCACCTGTTTGACCATTTTGTCGTCGCTGTCAGGGTAGCCGGGGCCGCGCCAGTATGTTACGATGGGAATATCAAAACCATACCCCTGTCCGGGCGTAAGGCCGCTGATTTGCTGATAAATACCAGCGTCAAATTTGTAGGAGGACCACATATTTTGGGCGCGGTTGCCTTCGATGTGATAGTCAATGCCCCCAAACGATAGCGCAAACTGGACCGAACTCATCCAGTGCAGTTTTTTAGCATCATTAGCGGCATCGTGAGTTCCGGCGGCAATATAGAAAGGATGCCAACCGCTGGCAATCAATTCGTTCTGGCTGTTCCAGGTACGACCAGAAATAGCGACATAAGGATCGTTGAGACCGCTATTGGTTAAAATATTGGTAGCCAGAACATTCAAGGGCAAAAGTAGGACGATAAGACTAAAGCTGAGAGTGAGGATAAGCTTTAGGGATTTACGAGTCAGATTTTTGCGCAAACAAAAAATTGTTACACAGAGAAACGCAGAGAGAGCACAGAGGCACGCAAAGAAATTATGGTGCTTCTCTGGGTATCTCTGTGAAATCTCAGTGAAACTCCGTGTTCCTTTTTTGTACAACGTCCGGTTTACGGATTTCATAGCCAGCTCCTGAAAATAAAAAGTCCCCTGATTCTGGCCTTTTGACAAGGCGCAAAGACAGGGGACGTTTGAGCGCGTTCAAAGCAGCGAAACGACCGGGATGCAGGCCAGAATTTTTAATGGGTGGCCGCCTCACCGGCGGCGCTGCTCGATTTTGTTAAAATTGTATCAGATTATGAGGTAATTACAACCGAGGCAAAAGTCCCAAAGAAGGGAGGAGGGAATAGGGGAAGAAGATAGTAGATAGAGGATGGAAGATAGATTATTTTCCATCCTCTATCCTCCATCTGCTATCCTCTATCTTCCAGGGGTAACGGCCCGGGCAATCAACCAATCCAGCAACTGCTCCACCGCGCCGCGATGTTCTGGGGTCAAATCGTCGAGGATAAACTTTTGGCGCTCGCCAGCCAAAATTTTACGCAAAACAGAACCCAACGCCCAAATTTCAGGCGGCAGATTTTCGTCGGCGGCCAGTTGTTCGGTCAGACTCCAAAGCTGCTGCCAAAGGATCACCTCGCCGGAGCAGGCTTCGGCCACTTTTTCAATCAATTCCTCAAAGGTCAGACCGACGGGTTCAGTCTCGTCGGTTTCGGGCAGAGGGGCGTCAATCTGATCCAGGGTGTCCCAGACAATTTCGGCCAGTTCGGGCGTTAGCGCTTCGGCTAACTTGAGTGGGTCACGCTCGCCTTGCAAGATGCGGGAAAGGGCGCGGGTAAAGTCGCGTATCTCCGGCGGGGTCAGGCCGCTGTTGGCAATCTGGGCCAGCGGCAGCGCCACCTGGCCTATCGGGACAAGGCCCTTGGCCGCAGCCACGGTCATCGTCACCAGTTTTTCTATTTTTTCAGTGTAGTTGTCATCGTGGGTATGGTCTAACATAGCATCCCCAATTATAACCCTGCCTCTTCCATCCTCCAACCTTCCTGCCTTCCATTTTTCCTCTCACCAGAATTTTTAGTATAATGCCCAGGCCATATACTGACTACCAGGAGATACCTGGCTATTCACCCCGTGGGAAAATTGTGGTAAAGGCTAGGTTATGGAAACAGACCGGGTGTTGGACGCATCGCTGGCAGAAGAAGATGACCCTGGTGAACTATTGCGTGGAGCCAGGCGGCGAGCCACCCTGCTCAATGCGGCGGCGCAGGTTAGCCGCACCATTTCCTCGATTTTTGATCTCAACACGCTGCTAACTCGCACCGTAGATATTATTTGCGATGAGTACGGCTTTTATTATGCCGGCATCTTTTTGATCGAACCGCTGGCTGACGGCAAACGGTGGGCCGTCCTCAAAGCCGGGCGCGGCAAAGCCGGCCGGATCATGATCGAGAACCATCACAAACTCGAAGTCGGCGGGCGCTCGATGATTGGGGCCTGCACCGCTCTGAATGAGGCCCGGATTGCGCTCGATGTGGGCAAGGAAGCAGTCTGGTTCAACAACCCCTTTTTGCCCGACACGCGCTCGGAGATGGCCCTGCCGCTGGCAATTGGTGGCACAGTTATCGGCGCGCTGACCGTCCAGAGCACAGCCGAGGCCGCTTTCTCCGCCGAGGACGTTTCCTCGCTCCAGGCCATGGCCGACCAATTGGCGGTGGCCATCAACAATGCTCGGCTGCACCAGCAAAATGTGCAGCTCTTCCAGCAGGCGGCCCGCCGGGCGACGCTACTGCAAGCGGGGGCAGTGGTCAGCCGCAATATTACCTCGATTCTGGACCTGGATGAGCTGCTCAATAGCACTGTAGACATTATCTGCAAAGAGTACGGTTTTTATTACGCCGGCATCTTTCTGGTTGACGACACACCCGATGAAAACGGCAAGCGTTGGGCGCTGCTGCGGGCCGGCCACGGCCAGGCCGGGCAGGAGTTGATAAGGCGCGGTCATAAATTAGAGGTCGGCGGCAATTCGATGATTGGCGCGGCGACGGGCTTCAACGAAGCCCGTATTTCGCTGGATGTGGACAGTGAAAAAGTGTGGTATTCCAATCCCGTGTTGCCGCAAACCCGCTCCGAAATGGCTTTGCCGCTCATCATCAAAGGCCGGGCCATTGGCGCGCTGACGGTGCAAAGCGAGCAGGAGGCCGCTTTTTCAACCGAAGATATTTCGGCCCTGCAAATGATGGCCGACCAATTGGCGGTGGCCATCAACAACGCCCGGCTGCTGCAAGACCTGGAGAAGGCTAACCAGGAGTTGGTCCGCACCAAAACGTTTGAAACCATCGCTACGGCTACCGGCGAAACGATCCATTGGGTTGGCAACAAAGCCGCGCCCATTCCGGCCTGCGTCAGTCGCACCCGCGAGGATTTTAGCCGGTTTCTATTGATTGCCGGCCAACTGCTGGCCCGCGCCGACGAGTCGTTCAATGCCGACCCGCTGGCCCAACTGGTTATTGAGGCCGGCCAGCATTTGGCTCAACTCAAGCCGGATTTGGCGGCCGGGGTTGAACAACTCAAAAATAAACCCCTCAACAAACTGCGGCGTATGCTCGACGTGGACTCGGTGCTGGAAGACCTGGCCATTATCGAAGAAAGCGCCAATACTATCCTGCAAATCAAAGAAGATTTGATTGGTCCGGCCCGCCGCCAAAAGTGGGAAGAAGCCGATATTGTCCAGGTAGTCAAAGACAACATCAAAAGTTTTGCGCTGCCGCCGGGCGTCGTTTCCTACAGCATTGACGGCCATATTCCCACCGTGCGGATTGACCCGGTGCAGATGGGCCGAGTCATTATCAACCTGGTCAAAAACGCCATGGAAGCCATGGAAAACCAGCCTTCACCGCACATTTTTGTCGCCATCCGCCGGGAAAATGATGATTTTGTGACGGTTGACATTGCCGATGTCGGCTGCGGCATTCCCGAAGCAGAATTGACCAAAATCTGGTTGACCTTTCACACCAGCAAAGGCAAAAAAGGCGGGACAGGGTTAGGACTGCCGGCCTGTCTCCAGAGTATGGAGCGCATGGGCGGCAAAATTGATGTCACCAGCCAGGTGGGCGTCGGCTCAACCTTTACCCTGCACGTCCCAATTTATCGCCCCGGCAAGATTAATGGCGAATTGTCCTAAAGGATACCCTTGCGGTATGAATAGTGAATTATTAATTGTTAACCATTCACCATTCACAATTCACAATTAGTAAGTTCCGGCTATATTATCATTACCCTACCCATCACACAAAGGAAAACCTCATGGACCCAACTCAAATTGAAATGAATATCAACCTGGAAAAGGCGCTGCGCCGGGCCAATCTACTGGCAGCAGCAGCCGAGGTAAGCCAGAACATCACCCATATTCTGGATATTGATGTATTACTGCCCAAAACTGTTGACATTATTTGCGATGCCTACGGTTTTTATTATGCCGGCATTTTTTTGATTGACGGGGCGGGCGAGTTTGCCGTCCTGCGGGCCGGCCGGGGCCAACCGGGCCGGATCATGATTGAAAATCACCACAAACTGGCCGTCGGCGGCAATTCGATGATTGGGGCCTGCACCGCGCTCAACCAGGCCCGCATCTCGCTGGATGTGGACACAGAAAAGGTCTGGTATCCTAACCCGGTCTTGCCCGATACCCGCTCAGAAATGGCCCTACCGCTGGCCATCGGCGACCGGGTGATTGGGGCGGTGACAGTGCAGAGTACCGAGGGCGCGGCCTTTTCGGATGAGGACATATCGTCGTTGCAAGCCATGGCCAACCAATTAGCCATTGCCATTGACAACGCTTACCAGCGGCGCGAGTTAGAAGAGACCCACGCTGAACTGGTGCGAGCCAAAACCTTTGAAGCCATTGCCACCGCCACCGGCGATGCCATCCACTGGATTGGCAACAAGGCTGAACCTATCGGCGCTTCAGCCGACCGCCTGCGTTACGATTTGCAACTGCTGGTCTGCGCGGTGGCTGATTTGTTGCAGCAAGGTAGTGAGGCAGCCAGCAGCCGGCCCCTGGCCCAAATGCTGTTCAATCAGGCGGCGGTTATCCGCCAGAATAATCCTGATCTGGCCGAGCTGGCGGCAAAACTCAATACCTTGAGCCTGGACAAATTAGAAAAACGTCTCAGCCTGGAATCTTCACTGGAAGACCTGGATATTATCAATGACTCCGCCGCTTTGATCATGAAAATCAAAGAAGACCTGATCGGCCCGGCCCGCGAGCAGGCGCCCCGTCCGGCGCTGATAGATGATGTGCTCAAAGATGTGGTTTCTTTGTTTGATCTACCCCCTGGCTCGATCAAGCTTGATGTGCCGGGTAATTTGCCGTTGGTCCTGGCCGACCCGGCCCAGTTGCATCGGGTATTTGCTAACCTGATCAAAAACGCCCTTGAGGCGATGGAGGGCCAGCCCAATCCCCAGGTTTGGCTCAAAGGATATACCAGTGCCGGCAGCGATTTTGTGCGGATTGACGTCATTGACCAGGGGGTGGGCATCCCGGCTGCCGATATGGACAAGATTTGGGTGACTTTCCATACCACCAAAGGAATCAAAGGACACACCGGGCTGGGACTGCCGGCCTGCCGCTTGATTTTGGAGCAAATAGGCGGTCACATTACCGCGGCGAGTAGTGAGGGGCAGGGTTCGACCTTTACCGTTAGCCTGCCGGTGGACAAAAGCCGGGAAACAAAACTCAAGCTTGAGCCGGGACGAGGCAAAATTTTGCTGATTGACGACAACGATAGCTGGCAGCAGTTTGCTCACCTGGTGCTCAAGTCTAACGGTTATAAAGTGACTACTACCGATAAAGAGTATAGGGCCGAAAATTACAACCAGTATGATCTGATTCTCATTGACGACATTCTGGCTGAAGGAGACTCGCTGACCCTGCTGCAAGCCATTGACGCCGCCGGGGCCATTCGCAAAACAGTGGCAGTGTCGTCAAACCCGCGAGTCGAACGGACCAAAGTGCGCATGCTGTTGGGGCTGCACAATTTGCTCCCCAAACCCTACACCCCTGCGGCCCTGTTGGGCGAAGTTAAAAAGGCGCTCAACGCGATACGTTAATCAGGGAACTGAAGGAATGCAGGTAACTGAGGGAAAAATTCCTTAGAGCTGTCTGAAATGCTGGAGGGCAAGGCAAGCCTTGCCCGGCAAACCAAGGTTTGCATTCCTGTTTCAGCCACTTTTTAGACAGTTTCTTAAAGCCTATCCGAAAACCTCTGTAGATGACGCATAGGATGCGTCATCGGTTGGCATAGGGATGCCAACCTACGGGTTTTCGGATAGGTGCTTAAAGCCCTTATCGAGACGGAGACAGATCTCAATGGATACAGAACCCAAAATTTTAGTAGTAGACGACGAAGAAAACCTGCTGCGGAGCGTAGAGAAAACGCTCTATCGAGAAGGCTTTGAGGTTGAAACGGCGGGCGGCAATGTAACCGCTTACGAGTTGATCCAGGATGCCCTGGTCGAAGGCCAGCCGTTTGACCTGGTTATTTTAGATTTGAACATGCCCAATTTTGAGGGCAAGGAGTCTAAATATGCCGGCCTGGAGCTGCTGGAACGACTCAAAAAGGTCAACCCCGATCTGCCGGTCATTGTTAACTCTGCCTGGGATGAAGTAGAAACGGCTAAAGCCTGTATAGACAAAGGCGCGGCCGATTATTTTGTCAAAGGCCGCACCGAGGAGATGTTGCAAAAAATTCGGGCGGTCTTGGGCCTGTCGGCCTGAAACCGCCCTTAAACCAAACGTTTAGCCGAAGGGGACTGATCAAGAGTCCCCTTTTTTGTTTTAAAACCAAGAACCGCATCAATTTGACAATGATAAGGATCTATACTATAGTGGCGTGGTAATATTACATTATAACTTACAACAAAGTTGTACCACCACAACGGATGTGATGCGTGCATTTTACTGTTGATTCATCAAGTTCCTCGATCAATTCACTCACCCGTATCCGGTCAAAGTTACCTACCCTGGCTGCGGCAGAAGCGCGCGTAGCCAATTGGGTAATGCAGCAGCCGGAGAAGATTATGGCGCTTTCCATGGCCCAGGTAGCCCAAGCCTGCGGGGTGAGTGATACGACAGTGCTCCGATTTTGTCGAAATGCCGGCTTCCAAGGCTATATTGACCTCAAGCTATCCATCGCTCGTGACCTCACTAGCCCTACTCAGGTGATTCTTGACGACATCACCGAGAATGATCCCCCGGCAGTCATTGCCCGTAAAGTCTTTATCTCAAATATTCAGGCCCTGTACGACACCCTGGAAGTGTTGGATGAGCAGGCTCTGGTGCAGGCCATTACCTTGCTACAGAACGCCAGGCAGATTTTGATTGTAGGAGTTGGCACCTCAGCCCCCATCGTGCATAGCATGTATAACATGCTGATGCGCTTGGGCCTCAATTGTAAACCCCAGACCGACTCTTATTTACAGCTTATGGAAGTGGCCCTGTTGGGGCCAGGCGACGTGGTGGTGGGGATTTCCCAATCCGGCAGTTCCAAAGACCCTGTCTATACCTTGAAGCAAGCCAAAGCCGCCGGCGCCGCCACCATTTGTATTACCGGCAATGCCGAATCCCCTATCACCCAATATGCCGATGTCACTTTGTTGAGCGTGGCCCGTGAAGCCCGGATTGAAGCCATTGCCTCCCGGCTGGCGCAGATGAGCATTGCCGATGCCCTCTATGTGGCCGTTGCCCTTAATAATATTGATGTGGCTATCCAGAATGAAAAACTGATCTGGGATGCTTTACTGCCCAAGATGTTTTGAGGGCATTGAATTGGATAATTTTCACCTATAACCCTAAAAAGGAGAAATCTGATGAAAAAGATTATCAATAGTCCGGCAGATTTTGTCCCCGAAATGCTGGATGGCCTGGTCAAGGCCCACCCAACCCAACTGGCTTACACCGAAGATATTCACTGCATTGTCCGGGCCGACTCACCGGTGCAGGGCAAGGTGGCCCTGGCGACGGGCGGCGGTTCCGGCCACCTGCCGGTCTTCCTGGGCTATGTCGGCCAGGGCATGCTCGACGGCTGCGCCGTCGGCGATGTGTTTGCTTCCCCCAGTTCCGATCAAATGCTGGCCGTCACCCAGCGGATACACGGCGGGGCGGGAGTGGTTTACATCTATGGCAACTACGGCGGCGATGTGATGAACTTTGATATGGCCGCCGAAATGGCCGATATGGAAGGCATAACCGTCAAGACCGTGCTGGTCAAAGACGACGTCGCCTCAGCCCCGCCAGCGGAAGCGGATCGCCGCCGGGGTGTGGCCGGCATGGTTTTTGCCTTTAAAGTAGCCGGAGCCAAAGCCGATAAAGGCGGCTCGCTGGACGAAGTGGTGGCGGTTACGGAAAAGGCGCTGGCCAATATTCGCACTATGGGTGTGGCTTTGTCGCCTTGTACGGTACCCCTGGCCGGCAAACCGACCTTCACCATCGGCGAGGATGAAATGGAAATCGGCATGGGTATTCACGGCGAGCCGGGTATGAAACGGGAAAAACTTCAACCCGCCGACCAGATTGCCGAGCGTATGACCGTAGCCATTCTTGACGACCTGCAACCAAAGGCTGGGGATCGCCTGGCGGTGATGGTCAACGGCCTGGGCGCAACGCCGCCTGAAGAGCTTTATGTGATTTACCGTAAGGTCCATGAAATCCTGACCGGCAAAGGCTTGTCTATCCACCGGGCTTACGTGGGCGAGTATGCCACCTCGATGGAGATGGCCGGGGCTTCGCTGACCTTCTTCCGCCTGGATGACGAACTGGCCGAACTGCTGGATCATCCGGCCAACACACCATTTTTTAAGCAAGTTTAGTTCAAAAAGGTTTCAGTCTATGGCAGATGAACTAATCACAGGAGCAACGATTGTGGCCGCGCTGGCCGGAGCGGCTAATGCCCTCAAAGCGCAAAGCGACTATTTAACCTCGCTCGATCAGGCCATGGGCGACGGCGATACCGGCATCACCCTGTCCAAAGTCGCCGATGGGGTGTTGGCCTATCTCCAGGCTAACTCCATCGCCGACATCGGCAAGTTTTTGGGCGCAGCCGGCATGGCGGCCAACAAAGCCGCGCCTTCGACTATGGGCACACTGCTGGCCACAGCCCTGATGCGGGCGGGCAAAGAAGTTATGGGCAAAACCGAAATCTCCCGCCAGGATCTGGCTGCCATGTTCAAGGCTGCCGATTTGGGCATGCAGGAGCGCGGCAAGGCCAAGCCCGGCGACAAAACCATTATTGATGCGTTGCACCCGGCTTGCGAGGCTTTTGCTGCCGCCATCGAACAGGGTGCTCCCCTGGCCGAAGCCGGAGCTAAGGCCCTGGCTGCCGCCGAAACGGGTCGCGACAGCGTAACCCCACTGCGCAGTAAAGTGGGCCGGGCCAGTTGGGTCGGCGAGCGCACCGAGGGCCAGGTTGATCCCGGCTGCGAGGCGTTGGTGGTAATGCTGCGGGCAGTAATTTCTTAATACCCTACCCCTGGCGATGAAAGGAGGTGAACCGACTATCAGTGTGGGGTTAAGTTACTTTATCGTTACTGTTCAATGTAGAAACAATTCAGAGTAGAAGAGGAGAAAAATCATGAAGAAGTATTTGTCAGTTTTATTGATAACTTTGCTCATAGTTATGGTCGCCGGGTGTGGCGCTCAACCGGCGACTCCCGCCGAAAAACCAGCTGAAGCGCCAGCTACCGAAGCGCCAAAGGCCGAAGCCCCTGCCGCCACCGAAGAACCTGCTGCCGAAGCGCCGGCTGCGACCGAAGAACCGACCGCCGAAGCGCCGGCTGCGACCGAAGAGCCGGCCGCCGAAGCGCCGGCCGCCGAAGGCGATCTCAACTTCGTAACTGTTGTTAAAATTGCCGGGATCAACTGGTTCAACCGTATGGAAGAAGGCGTGGTCAAATGGGGCAAAGAGAATGGCGTCAACGCCACCCTGGTCGGTCCGGCCGAAGCCGATGCGGCCCAGCAAATTCCGATTATCGAGGATTTGATTGCCCAGGGTGTGGACGCGCTGTGCGTTGTCCCAATGGACCCGACCCAGCTTGATCCGGTGCTGAAAAAGGCTATGGATGCTGGCATCGTCGTTGTAACCCACGAGGCTTCAAACCAGGTCAATATGGATTTTGATATCGAAGCCTTCGATAACAAGGCTTTTGGGGCCGGCTTGATGGATCGCCTGGCCGCCGAGATGGGCGAAGAGGGTGAGTATGCCGTGTTTGTGGGCAGCCTCGGCTCCAAAACCCACAACGAGTGGGTAGATGGCGGCATCGAGCGCCAGAAAGCGGCCTATCCCAACATGAAGATGGTCGGCGACAAGAACGAAAGCTTTGATGATGCCGAAGTAGCTTATCAGAAAGCTAAAGAAATCCTGGCTGCTTATCCTAATATCAAGGGCTTCCAGGGCAGCGCCTCAACCGACGTGGCCGGGATTGGCCGGGCCGTTGAGGAAGCCGGCCTGCAGGATGAGGTCGCGGTGGTTGGCACCAGCCTGCCCTCGATTGCCGGTGACTTGCTCTTTAGCGGCGCCATTGATGCTATCGGCTTCTGGGACCCGGCCGTGGCCGGCGCGGCCTGCAACCAGATAGCCTTGATGAAGATCAAGGGCGAAGAAGTGGGCGTTGGCGCAGACCTGGGTATTGACGGTTATAAAAAGCTAACCGGCGAGGGCAAAGTCCTCTACGGTGATGCTGCCGTTTACGTTGACGAGACCAACGCCAAGGATTATCCTTTCTAAGCACACACCTTGTCCAGTAATTGCGTGTTGCGTGTTCCATTTAGGAACTACGCAACACGCAACACGTGCCTTAAAAGTCGGGCTGGATTAATTGCACATAATTGGTAAAACCTTATCCCCATGGCTAACGAATTTTTACGTCTGACCGGAATTTCTAAATCTTTTGCCGGCGTCCACGCGCTGCGGAATGTTGACCTGACCATCGAGCAGGGCCGGATTCATTGTTTGGTGGGGGAAAATGGAAGTGGCAAATCAACTCTAATCAAAATTATCGCCGGAGTGTATCAACGTGACAGCGGCTCCATTGTGATTAACGGGAAGGAGTTCGAGCGTCTTCACCCTATTGAGGCCATTCGTGAGGGCATCCAGGTTATTTATCAGGATTTTTCCCTTTTTCCTAATCTTACCGTGGCCGAGAACATTGCCCTGAATCGAGAGCTGGCCGACGGACGCCGCCTGGTCAACTGGCGGCACGTCCACGACATTGCGGCCAATGCGTTGGCTCAAATCGAGGTAAATATCCCGCTGGAGGTGACGGTGGGCGAGGTGTCGGTGGCAAATAAGCAGCTCATCGCCATTGCTAAAGCCTTGCGCCAGCGAGCGCGGCTGATTATTATGGATGAGCCGACCAGCGCCCTGACCGAACGGGAAATCCGGGTGCTGTTTGCGGTGATCCGAAAGTTGCAGGAACGACAAGATATTGCCTTTCTCTTTGTGAGTCATAAACTGGACGAAGTTTTGGAGATTTCTGAGAGTATGATGGTCATCCGCAACGGCAAAATCGTCAGCGTGGGGGAGCGAAGTGACTATGACACCGCCCGCCTGATTTTTGAAATGACCGGGCATACCATCACCGAAAAAGTGTACGATTTCGAGCCTGACCTGAGCCAACCAGCCTTGCTCAAGGTCGAAAATTTGAACGCCGGCAAGCTGCTGAAGGACATCAGTTTGGAACTGCGCGCCGGGGAGATTGTCGGCGTAACCGGCCTTTTAGGCTCTGGCCGCACGGAACTGGCCCTGGCGCTTTACGGGATGTTTCCGATTGAGTCCGGTCGCATTTATATAGACCAAAAACCTGTTGCCATTCGCTCCAATCGAGATGCCATCGCGCATGGGATTGGCTATGTGCCCGAAGACCGGCTGACCGAGGGCCTGTTTTTGGACCAATCGGTGGCCCGGAATATAGTGGTCCGCACCATTGGCGATTTGCGCGGGGCCTTGGGCTTGACCGACCCCCAAAAAATTAACGGCCAGGTCAACCAGTGGGTGGAGGGGCTGCGGATCAAAACCGCGAACCCGGCCTTGCCGGTCAAAACATTATCCGGCGGCAATCAGCAGCGGGTAGTGCTGGCCAAGTGGCTGGCCAGTAAGCCAAAGGTTATGATTTTGAATGGCCCGACGGTCGGGGTGGATGTAGGGTCCAAGGGTGAACTGCACAGTTTAATGAAGGAGTTAGCCGGTGAAGGGATGGGCTTGTTGGTTATTTCTGACGACATTCCCGAGCTGTTGCAAACGTGCAATCGAATTTTACTCATGCGCCACGGCCGCATCGTCGAGGAAATGAGATCAAAAGATACCCACGCCAATGAACTTTCGGCCAAACTCATTGAGGATTAACAAGGTGAAACGTCTGCTGCGTCGAAACGAATTTTTGGTAGCCGTGACATTGGTGATTCTTTGTCTGGTCATCGGGCTGAATAACCCAACCTTTTTTACCGTAGGCAATCTCTTTACCCTGCTGCGCAGCAGCATTGTGACCGGCATCTTTGCCATGGGCGTGCTCATTGTGATCATCTCCGGCGGGATTGATGTTTCCTTCACCGCCATCGGCGTTTTCGCGCTCTATTCTACGGTCAAGCTGATGCTCCATTACGCCCCCGATGCTTCGATCTGGGTGGCCTTTATCATTGCGGCGCTGATTGGGCTGGGCCTGGGTTTGATCAACGCCTTTTTTATTGCCCAGTTCAAGCTGCCAACGCTCATTGTCACCCTGGGCACGTTGAGTATGTTTCACGGTTTTTTGCTTTTTGCCATTGGCAACCAGATTATCCGTGACGTTCCGCCGGCGTTGACCGACTTTGCGCGGACGGCGGTGGTCCAGATTCCCCAGGAACGGGGGATGGCCAACCTGCATCCAGCGGTATTTCTCTGGATTGTTGTAGTGGTGATCGTCTGGCTGCTGCTCAGGTATACCATGCTGGGGCGCGGCATCTATGCCTTGGGCGGCGCCCCCGAAGCCGCCGAACGGGCCGGCTTCAATGTGACCCACATTCAATATTTTATCTACAGCTTTGTTGGCCTGGTATCCGGCATTGCCGGGATGACATTTGGGGCGCTGGCGCGGCAGGCTAATCCGCAGGATATTGTGGGCACAGAACTGAATGTGATCGCGGCGGTGGTTCTGGGCGGCGCTTATCTGACCGGCGGCCGGGGCACAGTCATCGGGACGCTGTTGGGCGTCATCCTGGTGGTGATTGCCAACAACAGTTTGATTCTCATCGGCGTGCCTACAGTCTGGCAGCGGGTGGTCATCGGCCTCATCATCCTGATTGGTACGGGTATCCCGGCTATCCAGGAACGTAGAGCCGGGAAGGTCACGGCGGGTTTGGCCGAGGTGTAGCGCCTTTGTTTTGGGCCGCGCTGGCATCAAGAAATTGTTACACAGAGGGACACGGAGAAGTCACAGAGTTTCATAGAGGCACTTCTCTGCGCATCTCTGTGGAGTCTCTGCGTAACTTTGTGTTCCTTTTTGACTCTGGCTTGCTTGTCCAAGTTAGGATAAACTATTCATCATGAACCCATCAGTTTCACGCAAATCACCATCCTTAAGCCTTCCATTTGATTTTTACACGCTGCGCTTATTTATCATCGCTCTGGTTATCTTTGTCGCTTTTAGTTTATTGCTGCCGGGCAAATTCTTTACCGTGCTCAATATGCAATCAATGGCCGTTCAATTGCCGGAGTTTGGCATTCTGGCCTTTGCTATTTTGATTACTATGTTGACCGGGGGCATTGATCTTTCTATTGTCGGCGCGGCCAATCTATCGGCTATCGTCGCGGCGATGATTCTGACCGGGTTGACGGGTGAAGGCAGCGGCATGCCCCTCGCGGCGGCTATCCTTGTATCAGTGTTAGGGGCGCTGCTGGTGGGGTCAATCTGCGGGTTAATCAACGGCCTTCTGGTATCGCGTATTGGTATCACCCCAATTCTGGCCACGCTGGGCACAGGCGCTATTTATACCGGGCTTTCTTTTGTTATCACCGGCGGGCCGGCCATCACCACCACCCAGTTGGCCTTCATCGGCAATGGCTCGATCCTGGGGCTGCCGATTCCCATTATTGTCTTTATTTTCGTCGTCATTGCCTTTGCCATCCTGCTGAATCGAACCGTATTTGGTTTCAATGTTTTTATGTTGGGGACAAACCCGACGGCGGCGCTTTTTTCCGGGATCAACAGCGATAGCGTCTTGCTGCGGACCTATTGGCTGGCCGGTTTGATCGCCGGTCTGGCCGGCATTATCTTTCTGGCCCGCACCAATTCGGCCAAACCGGACTTTGGGGCGTCCTTCATTTTGCTGACGGTTTTGATTGCCATCCTGGGAGGCGTCAGGTATACCGGCGGTTTTGGCACGGTCTCAGGGTTGGTGTTATCCATACTCAGTATTCAGTTCCTTTCCACCGGCTTGAACATGTTGATGCTGGAGTGGTTCCCTTCCAGCGCCGCTATTTTCTTCCGCCAGTTTGCCTGGGGCGGGCTGCTCCTGGGAGCGATGGTGCTCAATTACTACGCCGAAAAAAGGCGCAGCCGGCAAGCAAGCTCAAAGCCGTCGAATGAATCTTAACCCCTTACTTGGGTAATCAGAGGTGATTTATATGCCAGGGCCTTACGTTATCGGCATTGACTTTGGCACGGAAAGCGTGCGCGTGGGTATTTTTGATCGGGCCGGACAGCCGGTAGCCTTTGCTTCGCAGGAGTACCCGCTGTACCATCCCCACCCCGGCTGGGCCGAACAGAAACCCGACGAGTGGTGGGCGGCGCTGGTTACAGCCATGCGCGCGGTTTTGGACAAAAGCGGGGTGGCCAAAGAAGAAATTGCCGGCCTGGGGGCAGACTGTACCAGTTGCACCGTCGTGGCGCTGGATGCCAATTTTCAGCCGGTGCGCCCGGCCATCATCTGGATGGACGTGCGCGCTGCCGACCAGGCCCGCCGCATCGCTGCCAGCGGCCACCCGGCCCTGAAATACAACGGCTTTGGCAACGTCTCCGCCGAGTGGCTGCCCTGCAAAACCCTCTGGCTCAAAGAAAATGAGCCAGACCTGTACCGGCAGGCCGTTCACATCGGCGAGTTTATTGACTGGCTGACCTACCGCCTGACCGGCGAATGGGTCGGCAGCATCAACAATACCAGTATTCGCTGGTACTACGACCGGGCCGAAGGCGGCTGGCCGGAGAGTTTTTATGAACAAATCGGCCTGGGCGACCTGATTCCAAAGTTCCCGCCCAAAGTGCTGGATATGGGCGTCGTCGCCGGAACGCTGCGGGCTGAGGTGGCGGGGGAGTTGGGCCTGCCCGTCGGCATTCCCGTGGCCGAGGGCGGGGCCGACGCTTTTGTGGCCATGGTCGGCCTCAACGTGCTTCGGCCCGGCAAGATGGCTTTCATTACCGGCTCGTCGCACCTGATGCTGGGCCAGAGCGCCCAAGCCCTGCATGCCAAAGGTATTTTTGGCGCGTACACCGACGCCGTGCTGCCGGGCCAGTACACCGTCGAGGGTGGGCAGGTCTCCACCGGCTCGGTGGTCAAATGGTTCAAAGAAAATTTGTGCGGCAAAGAAGCGGCTCAGGCGGCGGCGCGGGGCGTGGATGTCTACACGGTACTTAACGAACTGGCCGCGCCCATTCCGCCCGGTTCCGAAGGCTTGCTGGTGCTGGATTACTGGCAGGGCAATCGCACCCCCTATGTTGATCCTGAAGCGCGAGGGATCATTCGTGGGCTGTCGCTTAAACATACCAACGGTCACATGTTCCGGGCTATTATCGAGGGGATTGCCTACGGGACCGAGCACATCCTGCGAACCTTCCGTCAAAATGGTTATGTAGTCGAAGAGATGGTGGCCGCCGGCGGGCCAACCAAAAGCGCCCTGTGGATGCAAATCCACGCCGATGTCAGCAACGTGCCCATCACCCTGACCGCTGTGCCCGACGGCCCGGCCCTCGGCTCGGCTATTCTGGGCGCAGTCGCCGCCGGCTTGTACCCCGACGCGCCAAGTGCGGCTGAGGCGATGGTTCAGGTGCGCAGCCGGATTGAACCCAATCCCGAAACCCATGAACTCTACCAATTTTATGTGGACCAGTACATCAACACTTACCCACCCTTGCAAGAACTAACCCACGCCATGACCCGCCACGTTGAGGCGCGGAAGAAGTGAAACATCTTGCGTGTTGCGTGTTCCGTAATTTAATCGGGTACACAACGCGCAAGACGCAACACGCCTTGAAAAAATAACTCGCGCTCATGATTTTCCCTCCTGTCTCCCTCACCCTTTCCGGCGACCGATTTACGGTGATTTATCGCCTGGCCGGGGCTGACGAAGCCGAGGCGCGCGCCAAAATCAAAGGGATTTGCCTGGAGCAAACGGTTGAACTGCCGGAAGAACTGCTGCCGGATGACGACATCCGGGCCGAGGTTGTCGGGCGGTTGGAGTGGCTGCACCAGGCAGATGCAAACATTTTTGAAGCGGCCATCAGCTACGCGGTCGAAACAACCGGCTTTGAGCTGCCCCAACTATTGAATGTTATGTTTGGCAACACCAGCATGCAGCCCCACATTCGGGTGGAACGCCTGGAGCTGCCGGAGCGTTTGCTGCAAACCTTCAAAGGGCCTCGTTTTGGGCAGTCTGGTTTGCGGGCGCTGCTCCAGGCTTACGGGCGGCCCCTGCTCTGCACCGCGCTCAAGCCGCTGGGTCTGCCGGCCAAAAATCTGGCCGATTTAGCGGGGCAATTTGCCCTGGGCGGAATTGACTTGATCAAAGACGATCATGGGTTGGCCAACCAGCCTTTTCACCCCTTCCACGAGCGGGTTCGCCGCTGCGCCGAGGCGGTCAACGCGGCCAACCAAAAAACAGGCTATCGCTGCCTGTACGCGCCCAATATTACCGCCCCGGCCCAGCAAATTGTCGAGCGGGCTTATTTGGCTAAAGAGGCCGGCGCGGGCGGATTGATGATTATTCCCGGCCTGGTCGGGCTGGACAGCCTGCGCCTGCTGGCCGAGGACGACGGGTTGGGCCTGCCGGTCATCAGTCATCCGGCTTATTGGGGCAGTTATGTGACCCATCCGCAGCAGGGTGTGGCGCACCGGCTAACTTATGGCTTGTTACCGCGTTTGGCCGGAGCCGATGCCACAATTTTTGTTAATTACGGGGGGCGCTTTTCCTTCACTTCGGCCGACTGCCGGGGAATTGTCGCCGGGGCCAGCGAGCCGCTGGGCCGGCTCAAGCCGATTTTTCCTATCCCCGGCGGCGGCATGACCCTGGCTCGCCTGCCAGAGATGGTTCAGTTCTATGGGCCTGAGGTGATTTTGCTGATTGCCGGGGGACTGTATGCTCACGGCCCGAATTTGTTGGAAAGCTGCCGTCAGTTCCGGGCTTTGGTGGACAGGCAAGGAGTTGAGGATTGAACGGCGGGTTTATCCTCAGCAGCCGCAGGCGTCTCAGCCATCAACACCAGGTAAACCCCGGCGATAATCAAAACGCTGCCAAAAAAGAACGATAGAGTTAACGCCTCGCCCAAAAGCAGCCAGCCCAGCAAGCTGCCGACGACCGGCTGCAAAAAGAAGAACAGCCCCACCTGATGCGCCGACATTAAACTTAAACCTTTATTCCAACAAAACGCCGCCACCGCCGTAGAGACCACCCCCAAATAAAGCACGCTCAGGATAATCGGCCAGGTCAGCATGACCTCCGGCGACCACTGCTGGCGTTCCAGCAGGGTAAAGGGCAGGGTCAGGGCCGTCGCCACCCAGATGCCCCAGGTGGTAATTTGCAGGGAGGTGTGGCGGCGCGAGGCCTTACGGGCCAGCACCGAATAATAGCCCCAAAAGACAGCCGCCAGCAGCAGGGCCAGATTTCCCAGCCATTGGGTCTGACCGGCATGACTTTCGTCGGGCAGGCCCATGACAATCAGCACGCCGACACAGGCCAGCCCCATCGCCACCTTTTGTTTGAAAGACATGGCTTCTTTCAACAGTAGAATCGCAAACAGCGATAGGAACAGCGGCGAGAGGGTGGTAATCACCGCGCCCATGTGCGCCGACGATAACTTGGTTCCGACAAACTGGGCGCTGATAGACAAAAAGTAACCAATCGCCCCGATTTGAAACAACAGTCCCCGATCCTGAGCCGGCAGTAACGGACTTTTTTGCCGCCAGTTAAGCCAGCCCAGCACCACCGCTGCAATCACAAAACGCAGAAAAAGCAGGGTCAGCGGCGGAACAAAATCCAGCGCATACTTGCTAACCACATACATCCCGCCCCAAATGCAGGCGGCCAGAGATAGATACAGAGCGCCTCGGATAGACATCTGGATAAAACTCCTTAGAAAATAGCTTTGCCGGAGTCCAAAAGCATAGCTTTTGGACTCCATTTCATCATTGGTGGTGTGCTGTCAGGCCCGTGACGGCACCTGTAAAAATAACTTATTTGCAATAGCGACTTGAGCCAAAGACCTCCTAGTGGCAGTCGCTGGCAACCGGGACGACTGAAGTCGTCACTACGAACAATTTCACCTGCCATTCTGAATGAAATGAAGAATCCCTGAGAAGTTATCTTTAGGCCAATTATTGGGGATTCTCTGCTTCCACTGATGCTCAGAAAAACATAAGCTGCCGTCATAAATTGAGGTTAATTTTAAGGGAAATTTGATAGGAATGCTTAACCCAATTTCGGCCAGGTTTTGACCGATTTTCGGTTTTGTTGGCGATATTCAACCGGGGTCAGATTTTCCTGTTCCCGAAACAGGCGGGTGAGCGAGGCGTGATGCTGGTAGCCAACCTGTTGGGCGATGTGCAAGATGGGCAGGTCGGTTTCGGCCAGCAAATTTTTAGCTTCGTCGAGGCGGAGTTTTTGGAGATAGGCGCTGGGGGTTAAGCCGGTCGTCTTTTTGAACCACTCGCTGTAATAGGTGGGATTGTAACCTTCCAGCGCCGCCAGTTCGGCCAGTTGAATATTTTCAGGAAAGTGGTCGTGCAAATATTGGATGGAGCGAGGCGTAACTGCCTGCTTCAAAAGGCCGTAGGCATAGTGAAACAGGTCGGTGACAGCCCGGTGAGCAGCCGGTTTGTCGTTGACCTCACTCATCAACAAGAAGCGGAGCGCCTGCCAGCGTTCATCTACGGTTCGGCGCAAGGGGAGCATAGCTTTGTCCAGGCAGAGCTGGCCGGGGATATCCAAAACCAGCACTTGATTGGTGGTATGCCCGTAAAAGGTGTGTTGGCAGTAGGGCGGTAAAAACAACAGGTCCTGCTCGTCGAGTTGGTGAGGCTGCTCTGTATTGATGGAAATTGTGCCCTGCAGGGGCAGAATCAACTGGGCGTGGGCATGGGCATGGGTGCAGGCAGTCTCCCCATAGCTGCGGCGTTCAGCCAAAATATGTCTTAGTTCGCTCATGAGTTATCTCTTTAGGGGAATAAAGCCCTGCTCCGGCCCCAGTTGGTCGAATTGGGCCTTGAGCATATCCCGCTCGATGGTTTTGCGGGCAATTTTTTTCTCGGTTTCGGCGGCTAATTCGCCCAGTAAATCGCGGCCCCGGCGGCGGGCCAGCTTAACTTCCAGGCTCAACTGCACGCTGGGCCGCTGCGGCAGTTGGCTCAATTCCCGTTCGATCTCCCGCACCCGGCGCCGGCAGCGGTCCAGTTCGGCTTGCAACGCCTCCAGCGAAACGTTGAACGTTGAACGTTCAATGTTTAACGTTTGAGACAGAGCGACCAGTTCGGGCAGGCTGCGGGCGGCGTAGGCGTTGTTGATGGCGGCCATTTGCTCGGTGCGGCGGGCACGCTCAAGCTCATCGGCGGCCAGGTCGGGGTGGAAGCTGCGGGCCAGGTGGCGGTACAACCGCCGAATTTCGGCCTCGTCGGGAGGCGGGGGCGGCTGCGGCGGGGGAGTGGGCGCGGCGGGGGGCGGCGCTTGCCAGGCGCGGCGATATTGAAAATCCACCGAGGCGTAATCCTGGCCCTGCTGCTTTTGGCGCAGCAGGTGCAGGCGCTCCATATAGCGCTCGATTTCCGCTTCCAGCGCCTCCAGTTTATCGTACAGGTAGCCAACCCTGGCCTCAAATTGAAACTCAAAGGCGTTGACTTCGGCCAGCCGGTCGGCAAGCTGAGCTTCTTTCTCGATCAGCTCCGTTTTGGCCTGTTCGACGGCGGCGCGGAGTCGGGTTAATTTTTCATGTTCGGTTTCTGTTTGCCAATGGGCCATCAGTTACATATCAACTTATGGGTCAAACTTTGTACGTGTTAAATGGCAACTCAAGGAGTCTCAATTGGGCGTACTCTGGTTGAGCCGGTTGAGAGACTTCTAAAGCAAAATTTGTAATCAAAGCTTCGAGCATAGCATGGCGGAGGTCTTCGTGTGAACCAACATGGTAGAAATGTTCTTTGGTAAATAGGTGAAAGCCATTGCTATTCCAGTTTTTGTCAATCAGAGGATTGCGGCGAAATTCGTTGCTGTGCCAGGTCGAAAGGATAAATTTACAGGAAAGGTTTTGTAACGAGGTAACTAAGAAATCTTCATGTGTCTCTGACCAACTGTTGAAATAGTCAACATGCCGGCCCATATAGGGGGGGTCGGCATAAACCATATCATTTGATTTAACCTGACTCAAACTTTTCTGAAAATCCATAGCTGCAAATACCCAATCGCTGGCATGAATAACCGTAGCGATGGTTCTGATCTGATTGACAATTTTGGTGACATAGGCCGGTGAGAAACGGTCGGGTTTGCGGCAGAAAGGGACATTAAAATGGCCTTTACGATTAAAGCGCATCACCCCGTTAAAACAGGCGCGATTGAGGAATAAAAAATCGTAAGAATTGGCCGAGAGGTTAAATCGCTCCCGGATTTCATAATAGTGAGTTTCTCCCTTAGTTCTAAGCTGCTGCCCCTGTTCGGTCAAAAACTCCTTGACTCCTCCGGGGGTTATAGAACGACTTTGAATGTCTTTGTAAAATTGAATAATGTGAACATTTGTATCTGCCAGCAATGCTTTTTTCGGCTGAATATTTAAGGCGACTACACAGGAGCCACAAAAAGGTTCAATCCAGCGGTCAAAATCTATGTCACTTACCAGGTTTTTGATCTCTGGAACGAGTTTTGTTTTAATCCCTTGACATTTGATGGGTGGAACTAACAAGGTATAGGCCATCAGCAGAATTATACTCTATAACCACCCTCAAACAAACAACTTTCACCTGCGCCGCCGCCTGAACAGCCCCCGCCGAAACGGCAGCGACCGGTCCGACGACCAGGGGGCGTAAGGAGCCATAATCAGCCGGGCTAAGGACAGCAGAACAGCGTCATAATTGACCCGCCAACCGGCAAAGTTGCGCCAGGCTTCGTCACGGTCGGGTTTGAGCGGAACGCCTTGCTCGGCCAGCCGATCATAAACGGCGTCAAACTCATCGCGGCTGATGCTGATGGGGTCATCGGGTTGGGGGTTGGGATTGTAAGGGATGTCAAAAAAATCGGCAATCCGGCGTAGGGCAATGTAGCCGGCCCGCAGGCACAACTGCGCCTCCGCTTCTCGCGGCACATCTACAGTCGAGTCGACCAGCGCCGCCGCATCGAGCACCGTCCCGGCGGCGGTGATCCATGAGTGCTGGGGCTGGGGCGAGCGAAAGAAGACCAGCGCCGCCAGCGAGGTATGGCTTTCATCCAGTTCGACAAACCAATTCTCCCAGGCGATCCACTGTTGGGTCAGGCGGTTCAGCCCGTGAATGCGCTGAAAGCGGAGAATCATCTCCACCGCCGAAGGAGGCGTCCCGGCGCGCACCTCCAGCAAAGCTACGGCTGCCTCGCGCCGGGAGAAGGCCGAATACATCGTCGGCAGATAAGCAATTAAGACGGCAATCAAAATCAGGCCAATCGTGGCCTCGGAAAATTCCAGAAAACCGGTGGCTAAATCGGTGGCGGGCACAAAGCCCAGGGTAAAGAGGGCCGAGCCGCTGGCTAAAAAGGCCGCGCTCCAGGGCTGTACGCCAATAGCCCAAAACATGCCCATATAGCCGATTAAAATCAAGGCGAGCCACAGCGGTAACAACAAAATCAGGCTGAGCGGCGCGTAAAGCGCCATGATCTGGTCACGCTCCTCATACGATCTGGCTTTTTTGGCCTGCAGATCAAAGAAGAAACGGATCGTCATAAAAAGGAGCCGGCTTAAAAATTCTGGTGAGGCGCGAGGCAACACAAAGGTGCGGATGGCCGAGAGCGAAACATACACCACCAAAACCAGGCCCGCCGCAAAAACCAAAACCCTGAGCAACATATCCATAAATCGGCAACCTATATATAAGGATGAAGGATGAAGGATGAAAATTTCCGCCCTCATCCTTCTGCCTTCATCCTTTAGGTGGGCATAATATTAGCATAAGTTGGCCTGGCTAAAAAATAACCTGGATTTTGGCTAAATTTCGCAGTGACTTTAGTATTAGGCGCGTTCAAGATTTAGATCGTCCAAATAAATTTGATCGGTGTGATGCGTGAAACGTGATACGTGAGGGTTTTTGCCTAGAATCATCACCTATCAGGAGGTAAAAATGGAAACAAAACCGAGCGACTCCAGCCCGCTGGTGGGCATTATTATGGGCAGCATTTCCGATTTGGAGACCATGCGCGGCGCGGCTGAGATATTGGAGCAGTTTGAAATTTCCTATGAACTGCGGGTAGTGTCGGCTCACCGCACCCCGGATTTGATGGTCGAGTACGCTTCGAGCGCGGCGGAGCGCGGCCTGGAGGTGATTATCGCCGGAGCAGGCGGGGCGGCTCACTTGCCGGGCATGACCGCGGCGATGACCACCCTGCCGGTAATCGGCGTGCCGGTGCAAAGTAAAACGCTGCAAGGGCTGGACTCGCTGCTCTCGATTGTCCAGATGCCGGCCGGGGTGCCGGTAGCCACCATGGCCATTGGCAATGCCAGAAACGCCGGGTTGATGGCAGCCAGAATTTTGGGTATCAAATATCCAGCTATTGCCCAGAAGTTAAAGCTTTACGCCGAAACGGTGGCTAATGAAGTCAAGTCGCTCAAGATTTAAGAAATTTGGTAATTGCTCAGCCATGTCATTTCGACCGCAGGGAGAAATCCCCGATGCCTTCCTTTTACGTGATGTACCTTGGGGATTTCTCGACCTTCGGTCTCGAAACCTGTCCTGAGCTTGTCGAAGGATGACATAAGCCTGAGTAGTAACGAAACCTGAATAGGGACTTGGGGAGAATAACCATGACTAAAATTGCTTTTATCGGCACAGGCATTATGGGCGCGGGGATGGCTCACTGCCTGTTGAAGGCCGGCTACAAGGTCACAGTTTATAACCGGACTGCCGCCAAAATTCGGCCCTTGCTGGAAGCCGGGGCCACGAGCGC
This sequence comes from Anaerolineae bacterium, assembly GCA_023151115.1. The sequence goes on along the minus strand of JAKLJP010000011.1, from coordinate 4,337 downwards.
GGCGACGCCCGGTGAAGCTGCCGCAGACGCCGACGTAATTATCTCGATTGTCGGCGATGACCCTGCCTCGAAAGAGGTTTGGCTGGGCGCAGAAGGCGTTCTGACCGGTCAGCCCAAACCGGGCGCGATTGCGATTGAAAGCACCACCGTCTCGTTGGGCTGGGTCAAGGAACTGCACCAGGCGGTCACTGCCGCCGGGCTGCGCTTTATTGATTGCCCTGTTACCGGGGGGCGGCCCGGCGCGGAGAACGGCACACTGACCCTGCTGGTCGGGGCGGACGAGGCTACATTGGCCGAAGCTCGCCCGGTGCTGGAAGCTTACAGCCGGGAGATCATTCACTTTGGCCCGCCGGGGGCCGGCACAGCTTACAAAATGGTGGTCAATCTCATGGCTGCGGCCCAGGCCGTCGCTCTGGCCGAGGGTCTACTGCTGGCCGAAAAAGCCGGGTTGGACCTGGAACTAGTGGTACAGGGTTTGACCAGCGGCGCGGTCGGCAGTCCCCTGGTGCAAAACCACGCCACCCGCATGGTCAACAGCGCGCACGAGCCGGTCAACTTCTCGGTGCAGTGGATGCACAAAGACGCCCTTTACGCCCTTCAAATGGCCGCCGACGTGGGCCAGGCCATGCCGCTCTCGGCGGTGGCGGCTCAGCTTTACCGGCTGGCCCTGGCGAAAGGTTGGGGCGAGCAAAACATGAGCGCGGTCATCGAGGGCCTCCGCTAACTTCCTGTACGAAAGAACAGCGGTGAGCTGTCCTTTTTGCCTCAGCTTATCCAACTTATGGTGGATGTAACCAACCCTGGGCTTGGGTATAATCAAGGTAGCAGGGTAGCAAGGTCGCAGTGTTGTAAGATTTCCCTGTCTATACCCCTTCGGGTACGCCGAAGGGCGCTGTCTACTGTCTACTATTTTTGAAGGAGATCAAACCAATGCCCCATTACATTTGCACCACCTGTGGAGTCCAATTTTCGGCCACGGCTGAACCGCCGGAGCACTGCCTCATTTGTGAAGACGAGCGCCAGTATGTCAATGCCAAAGGGCAGACCTGGACCACCCTGGCCGAACTGCGCGCCGACCATACCAACAGCTTCAAACCCCAGGAGCCAAACCTGATTGGGATTGGCACGGAGCCGACCTTTGCCATCGGCCAGCGCGCCCTGCTTGTGCAGCGGCCCGAGGGCAACGTTTTGTGGGATTGTATCTCGCTGATTGACCAGGCTACCATTGACCAGATCGAGGCGTTGGGTGGTCTGTCGGCCATCGCCATCTCCCACCCCCACTTTTACTCCGGCATGGTCGAATGGAGCCACGCTTTTGGCGGCGTTCCGATTTACCTGCACGCGGCCAACCGGAAATGGGTCATGCGGCCCGACCCGGTCATCGTCTACTGGGACAGCCCCACCTATTCTCTGGGCCGGGGCTTGACCCTGATCAACGGCGGCGGTCACTTCCCCGGCAGCGCCATCCTCCACTGGGCCGATGGCGCGGAAGGACGCGGCGTTCTGCTCAGCGGCGACACGATTTTTGTAGTTCCCGACACCCGCTACGTGACCTTTATGTACAGCTATCCTAATTTCATCCCCTTGCCGGCCCCGGCGGTCGAGCGGATTGTTCAGGCCGTCGAGCCGTTTGCCTATGACCGGATTTACGGCATCTGGTTTGACCGGGTTGTTACGGCCGACGCGAAAGGAGCGGTTGCCCGCTCGAAGGCGCGCTATTTGCGGGCCATCAGCGAAGGTCTTTCATCATAATCGGATTCAAATTCTTATCACGAATGGCATGAAAAGACAAATGTCACCAATGGTTTGGTATAATTTATCTAAAATTCGTGCCATTCGCCCATTCGTCATATTCGTGATTGAAACCAGCCGATGAAAGTAGAAGCTTATCTCCAACGTATCAACTACACCGGCCCGCTCGACCCGACCGCCGAGACGCTGCGGGCGCTGCATCAGGCTCACCTGCTGGCCGTCCCCTTTGAAAACTTGGACATCCACCTGGGCCGGCCCATTGTCCCCGACGAAGCCGCTTTTTACCACAAAATTGTCGAGCAGCGGCGCGGCGGCTTTTGTTATGAACTCAACGGGCTGTTTGCCTGGCTGCTGCGCCAATTAAGATTTGAGGTGACCCTGCTCTCGGCCCGCGTGGCGAACGGCAATGGAAGCTTTGGCCCGGAGTTTGACCACCTGACCCTGCTGGTGCAGCTTGAAGAACGCTGGCTGGCCGATGTCGGCTTCGGCGACTGCTTCCGCGCCCCACTGCGGCTGGATGAACCGGGCGAGCAGGTTCAATCGCTGGGCGCTTACCGGCTGACCACTGAAGGAACTGAGTGGGTCTTGTGGGAACTTTCTGGGGAACTTGGCTGGCAGCCGCAGTACCAATTTACCCTCCAACCGCGCCAATTGACCGATTTCGCCGAAATGTGCCGCATCCAGCAAACCGCGCCGGAATCGCACTTTACCCGGCAGCGCATCTGCTCTATCGCCACCCCGGCCGGCCGGGTCAGTTTAAGCGATCAACGCTTGATTATCACGTCGAATGGTCGGCGGGAGGAACGAGCGCTGGTGGATGAAGTAGAGGTTCAGACGGCGCTGGCCGATTGGTTTGGGGTTCGGCTGGATTAATCTTGCCAGACCCGCTGCAATTGACACAGAGCCAATCAGAGAAGGCACAGAGGTTCACAGAGTTTCTCTGTGTTTCTCTGTGAAACCCTCCGTGTTCTCTGTGTTCCATCCCGACTGCCTGCCCCCTTGATCTGGTAAATTTTTAGGTTCAGCCCCTCACTTTTTAATTTGAGCCTGTCAAAAGAATTTTTTACTGATTGTTACGGATTTGAATCCATAACAGGTAATTGCTGGACTTAAATCCACCAGAGAGGGGGTTAAGAAACGGATGCTGATCCAACCAAAGCCGGCGTAATCTCAAAAACCAGGCGACCTTCTTTTTGGTCCAATACCTGGCTGGCCTCTAAAATTTCCAAACCGGCCAGGCGACCATCCGGGCCGTAATTGGCGATGACTTCATCATTCAAAGGACGAGCTTCCGCCGTTCCGTCGGCCAAGGGATGAAATTCAATGTAAAGTGCATCCACTTCGGCGTCATAGTAAATTTTCATAAAATCTCCTACTGTCCATAGTAGACCAGCACAGTGACAACTACAATTTCATTCAATTCATCGGCAAAAATAACCTGGATCGTTTTGAAAGGATAAACTTGCTGGTTGACCGGCGAAGGACGGCCAAAAGCGAAAGTTTTACGGGCCTGATATTTGCCTCTTTTCGCCGGTTGCCACGAATTGGTTTCGACCGTTTCCCTCACTTCCTCTTGCGTTGCGCCCCGCAGCCGCATTTGATCAAGAGCATGCTGAGAGAAACGGATCGGTTTCATAACTTCAGTAATGTGTACCGTCTAAAATTACATTATCTGATTTAACTGAACTCTGACGAAATTTTAGCACAACTTTAGGAGATTTACCATCCGAGGTAAAAATCTGCGCCAGGAGAGGCTTCCCGTCCACTGAACCGACGTTTACAGACTGTTACGGATTTGAATCCGTAACGGTAATTGCTGGACTTAACGTAGCAGTTGCGCACTCAGGCGCAAGATCGTGAAAAAAGTCAGAAATTAACAACTTTTCAAATGCACCGATTTCTTCATAATTCAGTCCAGTCACGACGACTTAGGAGAAATCGGAATGCCCTTAACAGATGAATATGAGCCAGAACTGGTTTGCCAACGGACGCAACACGCGATGTTAATTCCGTGGGGGCGCTTTGCCCGCCATCTGCAATTGAGCCAGCGGCTGCGGGCCGCCGTACAAGTAGACCGGCATCAAGATGCTATTCCTGGCGGCGATCTAGTGCTTGAGTTCGGGTTAGCCTCTTTAACTGGCTACGAATACTTACGCGACTTGAACTTGGGTTCACACCCGTTAGTCAAAGACCAGGCCGTCGCCGATGCTTGGGAGCTTGAGTTTGGGCACTACACTACCGTCAGTCGGTTTTTGTACGACCTGTCTGATGAGGTCGTCAAGCGGGTCCAAGCTGAATTGGAAGCGATCCAGCGACCTTATCTGCACCAAGCGGTGCACGAGCTGCTGTGCCATCAAGAGTACCTGACCTTGTGTGGCGACCTGACCGGGCGACCGGTGAGTGACTACAGTTGGACCTATCCGCCCGATACGGTGTTTGGCTATATGGCCAATCAGGTGCGCAAAGGCCATCAGGTGGCCCTGGTCACGCTCAAGGGCTGCCAGCATCGGATCCACGTGGCCGCGTTTCATTACGCCGGCGATACCGTTTCGGGTGCGTGCTTGCGCCAGATAGTCCAAGGGACC
>JAKLJP010000119.1 GCA_023151115.1 Anaerolineae bacterium | reverse complement strand
TATGGATAATTTGAATTATTCAGCTTACCATAGGTTGTCTTACCTGGCAATATTTTTTAGAACTGAACGACCCTGGCCTGTTTCTGGATCAAGGATAACGATAGCTGGTGATTTTTTATCCCCTTCTACCCGATAAGAACCACGAACGCTTAAAGTTGGTTTGCCACTTTTGCCAATTTGGAGGATAAAATGATATCCCTTCCCTTCGATGAGGCCAAATTCAAGACCAGGTTTAGTTTCTTTTGCTCGTTTGAGTGCTTCGGGGCTATCTATCGCTGGTTTTTCGGCCACAACAGGAATAGCAGGGTCGTGAATACCATCTTCAACAGCTTTGACAATAACACCATCGGTTATCTGCAAAAAAAGTTGTTTATTTAATTTGGGAGACGTGAAAGACCCATGCCACGTCCGCCGACGACCGTCTTGCCCGGCCTGTTCAGCATCTGGATCATCAATATCCGAGCTTTCCAGAGAAATCAGAACGGCATCTTCACTCCATGCTTGGGCATAAGCCTGAGCCGCATCCCAAGCCTCATAAAGTGTCATGGCCTTGGCTTCTGCGCTAGGAGATTCTTCTACCAACATTCGGTAGTTATTTATGAGAGTTTGAGATTGCACTAACAACGAGTTACGATAGAAGAATATGCTACCTACAGCTAGAGCTATAGTTAAAGCTATCAATAACATTTTTTTGTTCATGTCTTAGTTTCCTTACTTACCATTTTCTCCTTTTCGCTTACTCACGTTATTATAAAGCAAATACCATCCGGTACAACTAAATTCAATAAAGTTGATTTTTAACTCCTTTCATTCATTATTGGTTGCAACCAAAGCCTACTCTATCACGTTTTTATAATTGGCCCCAAAAACTGGACCACGAGCTAAGGTGGATTGAAGTATAATCTACCAAACTTGTGGAGGGGTAA
>JAKLJP010000118.1 GCA_023151115.1 Anaerolineae bacterium | reverse complement strand
CGGCGCTGGTGGCCAAACTGTTTGAGAAGCTGGACGACCTGCCCCGCGAGCCATTGTTTGCAGAGGAAATTCCGGTATTTACCCTGGACCAGGATGAGCACTATTTTGAGATCGAAAAGCTGCCCAATGGCTGGCGGGTCACCGGCTCCAAAATTGAGCAGTTGGCCGCCCAGACCTATTGGGGATTGGATGAAGCGGTGATGCGGGCCTATCGCATCCTGGAAAAGATGGGCGTCCACGCCGCCCTGCGCGAAGCCGGCGTCGAGGTAGGCGATACCGTATTTCTGGATGATGTGGAGTTGGAATGGGTCTGGTGACAGGTAGCAGGGTAGCAGATAACAGAGTAGCAAGTTGCAAGGTTGCAGGTTGCGGGTTGTGGGTTATCGTTAACAAGTTGTATGTCACCGATAAAAACCTTCAGCGTATTTCTTATTTCTTATACCCCCTACTCCCTACTCCCTACTCCCTACTCCCTTCATGAAACTTGGTTTTCTCGGCGGCACCTTTGATCCCATTCACCTGGGGCATCTGTTGATGGCAGAAATGGCCTGGGAAGGGCTGGGCTTGAGCCAGGTGCTTTTTGTTCCGGCGGGCGACCCGCCGCATAAGCAGGGGCAGGCCAAGACGCCGGCCATTCACCGGGTGGCGATGGTCGAGCGGGCGATTGCCGGCAATCCTCATTTTGCCCTCAGCCGGGTAGATTTGGAGCGGCCCGGCCCGCACTATACTACCGACACGGTGCGACTCATCCGGGCGCAGCATAATCTCTCAGCCGAGGCTTGCTTTTTGATCATCGGCGGCGACTCGCTGGTTGAGTTGCCGACATGGCATCACACCTTGGAATTGATTACGCTTTGCCGCCTGGCCGTGATTGGCCGGCCCGGCTACCGGCCCGACCTGACCGAATTGGAAGCTACTGTGCCCGGC
>JAKLJP010000117.1 GCA_023151115.1 Anaerolineae bacterium | reverse complement strand
CTTTTTTCCGCTTTACGCTCAGGGATTAGGGCTTAGCCAGGCCGGCGTTAGCTCTCTGTTTGCCCTGCGAACTCTGGCTTCCACGCTGGCCCGGCTGCCGGCTGGGATTTTGGGGACGCGGCTTCCCGTCCACTGGCTGATGTTCAACGCGTTGTTGCTGGCAACCCTGGTGGCGTTGGTTTTGCCTCAGTTCGCCCATCCCACCGGCTGGATGCTGTTGTTAAGTTGTGAAGGAATTGCCTTTGGCCTGTTTCTCACAGCGGGTCAAACCACCGTAGCCGCTCAGGCCAATGAGTCGAACCGGGGCGCGGTGGTGGGGGTCTACATGGCGGCGGCGTCGGTGGGCGACAGTTTTGCCCCACTTTTTCTGGGCCTCATTGCCGACCGGCTGGGGATTGTGAGCGTTTTTTACGTGGTCGGCGGACTGGCTTTGCTGGGGGGTATGGCTATGGGATGGCTGCTGCTGCGGCAAAGTACCTTCGTCAGAGTAGGAACAGGGAATTGACGGAACTACTCACCACAACCTGGGGATTTCTCCCTACGGTCGAAATGACATGGCTGAACAGTTACAATTTATCTATGAGGAGGCTTAAAATTATGAGCAGGTTTGAACCCAGACTGCAAAAATTGCGCGAGCAGATGGACGCCAAAGGCTGGGCGGCCACATTTCTGGCCCCATCGGGCGATATGGAGTATTTGATCGGGGTACGGCGGCAGCGGCCCAACGCCACCAAAAGCCATATGCATGGCGACTGGCTTTACGGCGCGATTTTGACTCCGACGGAATGTGTCTTTGTCGCGCCCTATCTGGCCCATCATTTCATCGAAGAGCAGGCCAAAGATAAGCCCTGGATTACCGATGTGATCAAAATTGACGACGGGGACGATGTGGCCGCCCTGGCCCGGCAACTGCTCGACAAGCACCACCTGGCCGGTCAGACCATTGC
>JAKLJP010000116.1 GCA_023151115.1 Anaerolineae bacterium | reverse complement strand
ATAAATTGATACCTGTTTGCTCTTGTTAGCAAGAGCAGGTTGATTAGAATAGGATGACTTTTGATGAAAATGTAGCAGGGAGGCGATGACGCGAGGACACGAGGAATCTTTCACCTCCTCGCCTCACGAGGCATCGCGTCTTTATTTACGAGGAGTTAAAAAATGCCCAGGCAAGTGACCCTCTTTTCAACTAACACCGAACATGTCAGCCCTCGTTGACAGGAGTGCTGCCGTGTGAGAGAGTTTCTCTCCGCTCATAAGATTGAATTTACCGAACGAAATATTCGCCGCGACCCGGAAGCCCGCCAGTATGTTATCGCGGCCATGGGCGTCGAGGCGGTCCCACTAACCGTGATAGACGGGCAGATGATTATTGGCTTTGACCAGGCCGGGTTAGAAGCCCTGTTGAATGTTTAACATTCAACGTTTTTAGGTACAGACGTCTCATGAAATCAGAGGATGAAAAGTTAGAGCAACTGGCCCAGGATTTGCTGGCCCTGTTTGAAGATTTAGCCAACGAGCGGTTGATCAACGCCAAAAAGATTGAAAAAACGCCGCCGGGCAGCTACCCCTACGGTGAAGGCATGTACGATGGGCTACGTTATGCGGCGGCGGGCCTGGAAAGCGTGCTAAAGCGTCATGGCCTGTTCAAATCGTGATAAAATTTTTGTTGACAAATCGGCGGGAGCGTGTTACAGTCAGGTATGTCATTTCGACCAAAGGGAGAAATCCCTAAGCCTTACCCTTGTCCAATTTGGCTGGCAAAAAATCATCTGTCCAGCTAACCCTCTTTTTATTGTTGCCTCAGGATTTCTCGGCCTCTGGCCTCGAAACAACATAAGATCTATTTAAAATTTTAATTTTTAACGGAGGAGACCCATGAAGAAAGTAGCCCATGTCACCACAGTAGTAACTCTGCTGGCATTGCTGTTGGCGCTGCTGCCTGTGGCGGCGATGGCCCA
>JAKLJP010000115.1 GCA_023151115.1 Anaerolineae bacterium | reverse complement strand
CGCCCAGGGTCGCCAGCACTATCAGTAAATCGAATTCGGCCGACCGGCGGATAGCGCACCAGCGAAGTCGCTGGGTAACCACAGCCCGCAGCACCAGGAAACCGGTAAAGATCGCCAGGTAAATGAAGGTGATCTCCATAGTGGCGAACATCAAGGCCAGAGCCACAGCCAGCAGCAGCAGGTCTCGCTCCCGGCGGTGGTGGAGATAACGGAAGATGGCCACCACGAGCAGCAGCGTCCAGGCGATGACCTGGATATCATGGCGAATATAGCGCGAGTAGTAAAGGACGAAAGGCGAGATCAGCAGCAAGGCCGAGGTCACCAGCGCCCCCACCCGGCCCAGCCACGGCTTCAGCCATTGAGGTACGGCGACGACGATGAACGTCCCCAGAATGGCCGGAACCAGGCGGGAGGTGAAATCACTCGCCCCGAAGAGGAGGTTGATGAAAGCGGTGGCCTCGAACAGAAAGGGGCCGTGCATCATCGGGTTGTGGGCAAAGCCCTGGCCGGTGGCCAGGCGCCACGAGTAGTAGACGTGCAGGCTCTCGTCGTGGCTCATCACCCGGTCGCCCAAAGCCCACAGACGGGTCACAATAGCCAGAACAAACGCTGCCCCGACCAGGGCGGTTTCCCAGGTGAGTGGGAAGGCCAAACCGAGCAGACGGGGCAGCGCGACGAGGTGCGTTGACGCCGAGGTATCGGCGCGTGATTGAGCCAGGGTATCCTCCACCATGATCACTCGACCTGGCAGCGCTTATTTATCCTCTTGGCCGCTGACTTCCAACCTCGGCCGAGCTTCCAGCTCTACTTCAACACGCTCCTGCTGGCCATCCGGCCGGATCACGTCGAGCGTAACCTGGTCGCCGGGGCGCGTTTGTTCGATTAAGTAGGTGATGAGATCGTCCATATCTTCGACCGGCTGATCATTGATAGCCGTGATGACATCGCCGCCAAGCTGGTACTCCGCCCCG
>JAKLJP010000114.1:641-981 GCA_023151115.1 Anaerolineae bacterium | reverse complement strand
TGTGCGAGCGGTTGTCGAGGCACCACAGTACGAGGGCCGGTTCGAGCGAAACAGCGCTGAAGGAGTTGATGGTCAGGCCGACCGGATATCCGTCCTGATCGATGGCCGTGACGATGGCAACACCGGTGGCAAAACGGCCAAGAGCGTTGCGGAAGGCGCGGCTGTCGAGCTGGCTGGCGGGCATCTGCTGTTGATCCAGATCAAAAGACCGTATTATCCGCGCTCCCACGCAACACGTCGAGGCAAAATTTGTACACTGCAGCATTTACCCGGCATCTGATCGACTGGCAAAAGCAGTCCGGCCGCCACGACCTGCCCTGGCAAAACACCCGCGATGCCT
>JAKLJP010000114.1:0-631 GCA_023151115.1 Anaerolineae bacterium | reverse complement strand
AGCAGACCCAGGTAACGACGGTGATTCCCTACTACCAACGCTTTCTCGCCCGCTTTCCCGATGTCGCGGCGCTGGCCGCGGCACCGGTCGACGACGTACTCGCCCACTGGGCCGGACTCGGCTATTACGCCCGCGCCCGCAACCTGCACCGCTGTGCGCAGGCGATTGTCACGGTCCACGACGGAAAATTCCCGAATTCGCCGGCGCTGCTCGCCGAATTGCCGGGTATCGGCCGCTCGACCGCCGCAGCGATTGCCGCCTTTGCCTACGGCACCCGCGCGGCGATTCTCGACGGCAACGTCAAACGCGTGCTGTGCCGGCAATTCGCAATCGAAGGCTTTCCCGGCAGCACGCCGGTCGAACGACGGCTCTGGGAGCTGGCCGAAAGCCTGCTGCCGGAGCACGAAATCGAAGCCTATACCCAGGGGCTGATGGATCTGGGTGCTACCTGCTGTACCCGCAGCAAGCCGAATTGCGCTGCCTGCCCGGTCGCCGCCGACTGCCTGGCGCGCAGCCAGCAGCGGCAGCAGGAACTACCCTGGCCCAAACCGCGCCCGGTCCAGCCGGAACGCAGCGCTTTTTTCCTACTGATCGACGATGGCCAGCGCCTGTTGCTCGAACGCCGGCCGCC
>JAKLJP010000113.1 GCA_023151115.1 Anaerolineae bacterium | reverse complement strand
GAGCGATTGCTGCTGGGCTTCTATGCCGCTGCTGGCCGTCTGCCGGCTCGATGGTGGGCGGCGCCAACCGATAGGCGGCAGGGTGGGCGTCTCGGCGGTTTCGGCCGGTGAGGCCGCCAACACCTGCACGCCGACCATCGTCACCCCTTCCAGGGGCAGCTTTTGCCGCAGGGCCAGCCGGCCGCGAGCCGAGATGCCGGTCAGCAGGAGTAAAACGGCGATGACCAAAATCTCCGCCAGCAGCAGCATTTTTTCCCATCTTTTACGCCTGGGTTGGACGGCTGATGGCTGCCTGGGGACAGTTGAAGTTGGATGACCCCCCAGCAAAGGGCGCTTCACTCTGGCCCGGCGCTGCTGGATGAGTTCTTCTAGCTCTTCAAGGCTTAAATTGTCAACCGACTTGGGCCACATTGTTCAAGGGCCTGGCTCCAGTTGTTTCTTACATAACGTAAGATGCACAAATTGTAACTATTTTCGGTATTCTGTCAAGCCGAGGGCGTGTATCTTCTCAATTGTGAATTGTGAATAATGAATAGTGAATTGTGAACAGTTCAAAAGAAAGCCGTTTTTTCATTCACAATTCACAATTGACAATTGACAATTCACAAATTAATTGGTTTTTAGGGCGCTTGAGAGGAAGTAGCAGCGAACAAATCGCGCAGCGTCTCCTCATAAACCACCAGTTGAGCCTGCTCGATTAACTTCTGGGAAAGCTGCTCGGCCAGCGCGTCGTGCTTCTGATGGGTCAACTCATCGCGGATGAGCGGCTCAGCTTCCTCAAAGGTGAGCGGCTGGGGCTGGCGTTTCTCTCGCACCTGGATGATGTATAGACTGCCCTGGTATTCAAAAGGCGGAGTAATGCTCCCCTCCGGCAGATACAAAAATTGGGCGTGGAAGGGGTGCTCGGCCAACTCAGAGATTAAATCATAACTCTCACCGACCCAGCCGGGCCGTTCACCACCCTTTGCGGCCGTTTCGGGATCC
>JAKLJP010000112.1 GCA_023151115.1 Anaerolineae bacterium | reverse complement strand
TCTAGTTGATAAAGATCAACCAGAAGAGATGATGACTTGAGTGAAGCTATACGGTTTAGGGGAAATAAAAAATCTCTGCTGTCCATGCAACCATGTCCTTTTTACGGGACACGCGATCCAATAAGTTAGCCACACTTGGACCGACCTGGTTGCTATTAAAGCAGAGAGGGGGAGTATAATGAGCCCTTATGGACTCTGAGTACCTCGCTTCAACAGGTGGGGAGTACGGAACCTTTTTAGGTTTCCGGGAGAGTGTTCGTGGCTAACGAGCACTCGTTCTAATTTTCACTAATTATAGCCGAAACCATCTCGTTTGTCAAGTGTTATTTCGGTCGTTTTGGATCAAAGTAGCAACACCGGCTGGCTGTTATGTTAAAAAGGTCGCCACGTTTTTACCTCTTTGTTAGAATTTAAGCCCGCACAGGCAGATAACCCTAACCGTTGCGCAATCAGACGGAAGATGTTTATACAACGGTTGTTGATACAAATCCTATTTTCCATAACGTTATATAGGGCCGCGCGCCTTGTCCTGGGATCTGGCGTGTTCGGAACAAAACTCGAACAACGATCCTAACGTCTCCCTATAGGAGGTCTTCAAGTGAGCTTCAACGTTGGGCCGGATGTTATCCACACTATGTTATCGACAGGATGGGTGATTCCTTCCGGCGGTACTTCCCTGCAGAGGCCATCCCTGTCCCCGCTTACGTTTTTTGGTGCCAGATAAAGCGTGACCCACAATAGCCGGGCTCGACCTCTCTCTGGCAAATACTCCACGTAATGTTTCAGGCGTTGCATGCATTCATGGCGTATTCTTGATTAGACCGAGTGACAAGGGGTAGTTTGCATTTTTGAGATACAGCCTGGGGTGAGTATGCCGGCTTTTAGTGAGGCGAAAACATCCTTCAAAAAGTCTCTGTCTTCAATTTTGCCACCACAATAATCCGTTTGGCAATTGCCGTACAAAAATTAAGTCGTTTGCGCTAGACCGAACCGATTCATTAGCGCAGCGTCCGCAGATAAGC
>JAKLJP010000111.1 GCA_023151115.1 Anaerolineae bacterium | reverse complement strand
TGGGGGTCTCTTCGGGGGCGCCGTATGCTTTTGCCTGCGCCCGTTTTATCCCGAATCGGTTGACGGCGGCGGGCAGCGTAAGCGGGATCGGGCCGCTCGATGGGCCGAATCCGGGTCAGTATCTTATCAAACAGGAACTAGCCATTACCCGGCTGGCCCGGCGCACGCCGCGTCTGGCCCGGCTGCTGCTGTATCTGGAAAGCAGGAAATTAAAGCGCAATCCGGCCAAAGTATTGACCGAAATGGATAAAGGCTTACCCGACGTGGATAAAGCCATCTTCCGCGACCGGCCTGATCTGGCTGCCGTTTTTGCCCAAACCGTCCAGGAATGTCTGCACCAGGGCATGCGCGGCCCGATTGCCAGCATCGCCCTTGAAGGTCAATCCTGGGGGTTTCACCTGGAGGATATTCGGCTGAAGTTTTCGGTGTGGCATGGTGAACTCGATAATTTGGTTTTTCCGGCCACGGCCCACTACCTGGCCCGGCGGCTGCCCAACTGCGAGTTGACCCTCTACCCCAATGAAGGCCATATCAGCACCATCGTCAACCGGGCCGAAGAGATTGTGGGGACGTTGATAGCCGGGTAAAGTAAACTGCTCAACCCTGTCATTTCGACCGCAGGGAGAAATCTCCGGCCTAAATCGGCCCCGCTAATGTGGGGACCTGTCATTTCGACCGCAGGGAGAAATCCCTCCGGCGTTACAATTACCCAAAATTTGGCGATCAAAGAATTAAATCTATATGACTCAAATGACTCCTGCTGAAATCGAACAATTCTTGCAAGCGCCGCGCCATGCCGTTGTCGGGACAAATTCTGCCGCCGGAACGCCACAGCTTAGCCCTGTTTGGTATCTGTACGAAGCGGGCCGGTTGTACTTCAGCCTGGCCACAAGTACGGCCAAGTATCGCAACTTGCAGCGTGACCCTCGTATCAGTCTATGCGTGGATGGCTGTCACCCCGATGCCCGCACGGTGATGATCTACGGGACGGTGGAATTGATTGGCTGGGGCGAACCCCTGGAACGCGACCTGTGGTGGCGGATCATTCGCCGCTATTATGAGACCGAAG
>JAKLJP010000110.1:228-1114 GCA_023151115.1 Anaerolineae bacterium | reverse complement strand
CAGGGTCGTTCAGTTCTAAAAAATATTGCCAGGTAAGACAACCTATGGTAAGCTGAATAATTCAAATTATCCATAGGAGACGACAAGATGTTAGAAAGTTTCTTGTTTAAGGTTAAAGATCATCGTCGTAAACAAGGGCAACGCTACCAATTGGGCCATATCCTGCTCTTCTCAATCCTGGCTATCTTGAGTGGGGCCGATTCTTATCGAAAAGTGCAAAAATTTATCGTGGCTCATTATGACCGGCTCGATGAAATATTTGACCTGAATTGGAAGCGCCGGCCGGCCTATACCGCCATTCGGGACATCATTCAAGGCACCTCAGGGGCGGAACTAGAACAAAGTTTTAGGCAATATAGTCAGGTTCTGGCCGAAAGCGATGCCGAAAAACGGTTCATCGGTTGCGATGGGAAGGTCTTACGGGGTAGCTTTGATCATTTCCAGGATCACAAAGCCGTGCAAATTCTGAGCGCCTTTGTGAGCGATAGCCAGATGATCTTGGCCCATGAAGAGATTGCTACCAAAACGAATGAAATTCCGACGGCCCAGGCCCTCATGGAAGCCTTGGGTTTATCGGGTTATATTTTCACCTTCGATGCACTCCATTGCCAAAAAAACGTTGCAAACAGCTAAACAGACCGGTAACGAGGTCATTGTCCAAGTCAAAGGTAACCAAAAAACCTTGCTCCATGATTGTCAGACCTTGACTGAAACCACTATCCCGGATGAGGTTTATCAAGAACCGGTGACTAAAACCCGTAACCGGATCGAAAGTCGCCGAGTTGAACTCTTTCTCTCTCCTGTCCTGACCGATGACGAGCAGTGGGCCTTGGTCAAAGTCGTGGTTAAAGTTGAACGATACCGCCAACGCTTTGAGACCAAAACC
>JAKLJP010000110.1:0-218 GCA_023151115.1 Anaerolineae bacterium | reverse complement strand
TTGAGAATAGAAATCACTACGTGCGCGATGTGAGCATGGGCGAAGACAAATCCCGGATTCGGACGAACCCTCATATCTTTGCCAAATTAAGAAGTTTTGCGCTTAACATCCTGCGCAAAAACAAGGTCGAAAATGTCAGCCTTGAACTCTTCCAGAACGGTCTGAACCTTGATAACCTCCTTAATTATGTCGGCGTCCTATAGAACTGAACAACCCTG
>JAKLJP010000010.1 GCA_023151115.1 Anaerolineae bacterium | reverse complement strand
CTGTCTACGCTATCCACCGAATTCGCCCCCAAATCTGAACACACCCTAAATCTCACCTTGCTTGATCCTCTTCCCTCTGATACAATAGAAAAGAGGCATAGCTAACAGAAGCGTTCAGGCGCGAAACGCGCCGAGTTGTTCTGACAGTTATGTTGAACGGGGGATATCGGCTAGACTTGGCGGGTCAACGGTATCTCCCTATTTTTTAGAACGCCTGCTCATCTTCAAGGCGGGCCAACCCTATTGATTTGTCGTTTATGGGTTTTTCTTGGGGGTATCACCTCCCTCCGCGCGTGCCCGCAAAATGTCCCGTTCCACATCATCCACATGTTGGTACATGAGCGCTTGAGCGGTGCTGGCATTGCCTTCTTTAATGGCCAGGGCGATTAGCTTGTGAAAGTGGATGGCTTTTTCGGTAGCGCCGGGTATTCGGCTGGAGAGCCGGCGGCTGTCTAACAATAAATCACTTAGCGCGGCAAAAATTTTGGTAACAACGGGATTATGGGCGGCCAACAAGATCAATTCGTGAAAACGCACATCCGGCTCAATAAAATCTTGACCCTGCTGGGCCAGATGTTCCATTTCTAAGGCCGCGTCCAAAATGGCCTGCGCTTCGGCGGGCTTGGCTCGCCGCGCGGCTAAGGCGGTAATCCCCGGCTCAAGCAGTTTGCGAGTTTCCAACAGATGAGCCAGGGTTTGTTGTTCGGCCAATTGAAAATGGCGTAACACCGCGCCCCTATCGTGGATGGCAACCGACACAAACGTTCCCCGCCCCTGGGTAACTTCCAGAATGCCCATACTTTCCAGGATGCGATAGGCTTCTCGGACAGAAGCCTGGCCCACCTCTAACTGTTCAGCCATCGCTGCGACGGTGGGTAGACGAGCGCCGGGTTTCAATTCGCCGTTGATAAGTTGGGCTTTGATATACTCGATGACGGTTTCATAAATGAGCGTGCGTTTGGCTTGGTTATCCGCCATTGGACCCCTGATCTCATCAAACAGAAATAAGGCAGCAAAGGAATGGGTTAAAAATAAACGAAGAAAATCGTGGTATGAAGCACAAATTCATTCAATGAATTTGTAAAAGATTACATCATTTTACGGGGAATGTCAAGCGAAAGGGTTAAGAAGCAACAATATGCACCGGCTGGCCGATCTCGAAAGATTTAATCACATCAAAGACAATGGCTAATGATTTGATAGTACCCTGACAGAGTGTGTCCAGAGGTCGGAAAAGTCATGTCATTTCGACCGAGGGGAGAAATCCCCGGTATGTTACTTTTACAAGTTACGTCCTGGGGATTTCTCGGCCTTACGGCCTCGAAATGACATGAGGGTCGAGCAGTTATGCGTTGAGCAAGATTTTGAGGGTTGCCACACCCTCTGCCGGCATTACACGCATACCCGACGGGGTGGGTGTGACTGTACCGCCTTCAACCGAGGCCAGGGCCGAGATATTCACCAGTAGCAGTTGCCAACGTTTGGCTGTGCCTTGCTGTTGTGTAGTTATTGTCCGGCCTTCACGCTTTACCGTAAACGTCGCTGCTACGCCGCCGACCGGTGAAGGAATAATAGTGGAAATATTTGCCTCCTCCGCCAATTCGTAGACCTGCAAAGTGACGCCATCGCTATAATCATAGTCTGGCCGTTCCTCGCGGCTGCCGGTGGTGATAACCGAGTTGGGCCGCACCATGAGCGGCAGGCTCAGAAAATCATGCTTCTCGCGCAGCCAATGGCCGCCCTCGATCACCTGGCCGGTCAGGAAGTGGGTCCAGCGGCCCGGCGGCAGATAGTAATCTACCGTACCATCCTGGGTAAAAACCGGGGCCACCAGCAGCGACTCGCCCAGCATGTACTGCCGGTCGAGCGTGTCGCAAGCCGGGTCTTCGGGAAATTCCAGAAGCATGGCCCGCATCATAGGAATACCGGCCTCGTGGGCTTCGCGGGCGGCGTTAAACAAATAAGGCATCAAGCGGCACTTGAGCTTGGTAAAGAAGCGCAGCACGTCCACCGCTTCCTCGTCAAACAGCCAGGGCACCCGGTACGACTGGCTGCCGTGCAAGCGGCTGTGCGACGACAGCAGGCCAAAGGCGCACCAGCGCTTGTACACCTCCGCCGGGGCCGTCTGCTCAAAGCCGCCGATGTCGTGGCTCCAAAAACCAAAGCCCGACAGGCACAGCGATAGGCCGCCGCGCAGGCTTTCGGCCATGGACTCAAAGGTGGCGGTGTTGTCGCCGCCCCAGTGAACGGGGAACTGCTGCCCGCCCGTCGTGGCCGAGCGGGCAAAAACCGTCGCCTGCCCTTTGCCTAACTTTTCTTCCAGCACCTCAAAAACCGTTTTATTATATAAATAGGTGTAATAGTTGTGCATCTTGACCGGGTCGGAACCGTCAAAATAGACCACCTCGGTCGGGATACGCTCGCCAAAGTCGGTTTTGAAGGAGTCCACACCCATGTCCACCAGCGCCCGCAGCTTGTCGCCAAACCAGCGGCAGGCGGCGGGGTTGGTGAAATCCACCAGAGCCATGCCTGCCTGCCAGCGGTCCCACTGCCACACGTCGCCGTCGGGCCGTTTGACCAGATAGCCGTTGTTCATGCCTTCGTCAAACAGGGCCGAGCGCTGGGCAATATAGGGATTAATCCAGAGGCAGACCCGCAAGCCGCGTGCCTTTAGCCGTTTCAACATTCCTTCCGGGTCGGGAAACACCCGTTTATCCCACTCCAGATTGACCCAGTGAAACTCCTTCATCCAGAAGCAATCGAAGTGGAAGACATGCAGCGGCAGGTCACGCTCGGCCATGCCCTGGATAAAACTGGTGACGGTACCTTCGTCATAGTCGGTGGTGAAGGAGGTGGACAGCCACAGGCCAAACGACCAGGCCGGCGGCAGGGCCGGCCGCCCGGTCAGGGCTGTGTAGCGGGCCAGCACCTCTTTGGGCGAGGGACCGTAGATAAGGAAGTAGTCTAGAGACTCGCCCGGCACACTGAACTGCACCCGCTCGACTTTTTCCGAAGCCACTTCAAAAGAGACCAATTCGGGGTGGTTGACAAAGACCCCGTAGCCCCGATTGGTCAGGTAAAAGGGCACATTTTTGTAAGCCTGCTCGCTGCTGGCGCCGCCGTCCTCGTTCCACAAATCCACTACCTGGCCGTTTTTGACAAAGGGGGTGAAACGTTCGCCCAGGCCGTAAACGCACTCGCCGACGCCCAAGTTCAACTGCTCGTGGATGTAGGCGGCCTCGGCCGTCTCAATGTATCCCATCCCCCGCCAACCGCTGCCGGTGATAAGGCGCTGGCCATCCATGAAGTCAATGCGCCAATCGCCTTCTTTTTCTACCCGCACGGTCAGGCGGCCGCTGGTCAGGGTGGCGGCCTGAGGTGTGTCGGTAATTTCTACCGGCGCGGGCTGAGGATAGAGCTCAAATTCCGGCCGGCGGGGCCGCCGCCCCTTGTGATGAACTATCTGCACCCGGATAATGTTGGGCATGGGGGATGAAAAGCGCACCGTCAGCAGGGGTAGATTCAGGGTAGCGCCCCGGCTGGTCAGCCGCCGGGTGGGGCCATAGACGGTCAAGGCATCCGGCGCAACTTCGACTTCATGCACATGAACGGGAAAGTGCGGGGTCACACCCGCTCGCATGTGCCAGTAGCCATCGGTAAATTTCATTGTTTTTTTCCTTTGGAAAATTTATTTAACGCTGCCGGCGGTAATACCCTTGGTCAACGTCCGCTGGAAGAGGAAAAAGAAAATAATACATGGCACTACGCCCAGTAAAGCGGCCGCGCTCTGGGTGGTGACGGCCATGCCGCGCTCGCCGCGAGCCAGGGCCATGGCAATGGGCACCGTCTGATTATCGTTAGAAACCAGGAAGACCAGCGGCAGGAAAAATTCGTTCCAGGTCCAGATGAAAAAGAAAACAAACAGCACCGACAGCGAGGGCATACTGATCGGCACCACCACCCTGAACAACAATTGTAATTTATTGCAGCCGTCAATCAGCGCCGCTTCGACCAATTCTCTGGGGAAAGTAACGCTAAACACAGAGGTTAATAGATAGGTCCCAAAGGCGCTGTGCAGCACCGCCAGGGTCAGGATGACCGAGAAACGGGTGTCGTACAGCCCGATCAGCTTAAAGAAATAATACAAAGGATAGACCAATACATCCTGAGGCACAGTAATAGCTAAAAGAAAGAAAACCAGGAAAAAGGCGCCGCCTTTAACCTTGCCGATACCCAGGGCAAAGGCATTGAACAGAGAGATAATGATGGCCAATAAGGCCGTAAGCACACTGATGCTGAAGCTGTTCCACAACTTAATCGAATAATCCATCCTGTTCCACATGATCCTGATGCTCTCCCAACTCAAACTTTGGGGTAGGGTCAAAGGCCCTCCGGCGGCATACTCAGCTTCGCTCTTGAAGCTGTTGGTCAGGACCATTAACAAGGGAAAAAGCATGACCACAAACAGGAGGGTCAAGCCGATCAGGGACAATGTATCGAACGCGCGGGTAGTTATGACAGACCTATTAGCCTGCTCGTAGACACTTTCATTCATTACCAAAGATTTGTTAGCCATGTCGTTGCCTCCTGAGAAAACAGTAGTCAGTCGTCAGTGGTCAGTCAATGTCATTAAGTTAAGCAGCCCTTCGACTTCGCTCAGGACGCAGCACCCTTCGATACGGTTTCGCTTCGCTCAACCTACTCAGGATGCTGCGCCATCAGAAAGTATCGTCAACTCGCACCCCCTTCGACAGGCTCAGGACGCGGCTTCGATACGCGCACCACTGCGTTCCGCGCTACTCAGGATGCGGTTTTCTAACTTAACTTAATAACATTCAACCTTCAACCTGCTACCGTCACGGGTTCTCCCGCTGCTCTTGCTGGCGCTGAATTCTGATATAAACAATCGTAATCACAATGACCAGAAGCGTCAAAACGGTGGCCATCGTGGCCCCATAGCCGACGTTGGCGCTTTCAAAAAAGTATTTGTAAGAAAAGTAAGAGGCGACCATGGTCGCTGTGCCTGGCCCGCCTCGGGTCATGGCATAAATGGGGGCAAATACTTTAAGGGCCGCAATTGTGGTTGTCAGCACCACCACATAAATTTCAGGTCGTAGGAGCGGGATGGTAATGTGCCGGAATCTTTGGAACCACGAAGCGCCATCCAGGCTGGAGGCTTCATACAGTTCGGGGTCAATCCGCTGCAAGCCGGCCATAAAGATGACCAGCGGATACCCCAATTGGAACCAGACCATGACCGCCATCACCGACGGTAGGGCGGTGGCGGCATTGCCCAGCCAGTTGCGGGTCAACCCTTCCAGCCCTATCGAAGTCAGCATCCAGTTCAACACACCCCAATCCGGTTGTAAGACCCACCGCCAAACAACAGCCGCGACGACCACCGGGATAATTTGGGGTAAATAGTATCCGGCTCGAAAAAAGCTGGAAACCCGTTGGCCGAATTTAGTGGCGATATAATCAAAAAGAAAAGCCGCCAGGAACAGCCCGAGCACGGTAGGGATGATGACCATGGCCACAATCAAGGAGAGATTGTTTTTAAACGAAGCCCAAAAGGCGACATCGCGCAACGCCTTTTGATAGTTGGCTAAACCAACCCAGGTGGGCATGCCCACCCCTTGCCATTGGGTAAAACTGAGATAGGTGTTGACCAGGAAAGGAATAATGATTATGAACAAGAAAGTTAAAACACCGGGCAGTAAAAACGGCGCATAGCCTTTATTAAGCGAAAACCCTTTTTGAACCATATATCTTCCCCCTTAGCCAAAACGTATTGCGTGTTCCGTCCACTTTATTTCACGCAAGACGCAACACGCAACACGAATATCGAGCAATTATTTTCTTGGAACTCCTGATGAACGACGTATTATAACCTGCTAACGGCTCATTGGAGGGAGGCTTTGTAATCGTTGTAAGGCCCGGCGATAGATTCGTTGAATTCAGCCGGCGTCTTGGTCCCTGAGAGCAGTTCCTGCAGGCCGGAGCCTAAGGTATCCATGTAACCGGGCGCAGGCCAATCGGGGTAAAAAGCCAGGCCATCATTCTGAACAATGGTGTTGAAAGCAGTGTTCAGTTCCTTACTTTTCTCATCGGTAATCTGGTTGAGATCGGCGTTGATCGGAATCCCACCAGCATTAGCCATAACCGTCTGAGACTTTTTTTGCATGGTCAGATCAATAAAATCATAGGCCAGGTCTTTATTCTTGGCATTTTGGGGCACCACCCACAGATTACCGCCGGAACCGGTGGTGAATTTTTTGCCGGGCATGAGGAAGATACCCCACTCAAAATCTTTAACCTGGGTCAGCAGCCCGCCAAAAGCCCAACTGCCGGTGATGCGCATGGGGTGCTTGCCCTGCACAAAAGCGCCGTTGGCATCGCTATCGCTCACGCCGGTGGCATTATCGCCGTAGTAGCCTTTCTGAACATGCTCGGCCAGCTTTTCAGAGCCAAAGGTAAAAGCTTCCCCTTGAAAATCAACCTCCCCGGTGAGCAGTTGGAAATTGTTGATCAGTTCCCGGTCAGCTTTGTAAAGCACCAACTCTTGCCAATTATGGGTAATCGTCCAGCTATCCTGGCCACCCAGGGCAATCGGCACAATCCCGGCGGCCACAAATTTATCGGCCACCGCCTCAAATTCTTCCAGGGTGGTGGGCACGGTTACGCCGTGCTCCTCAAACATATCTTTATTGTAATAGACCATGACAAACTCGCCGTAGGTGGTAACGCCGTACAGCGGACCGTCGCCCATGATGCCTTTTTCGTTGTAACGGCAGGTCGTTTGGATACTGGGACTCATGATTTTGTCCCAACCGCGCTCCTGAGCCACCTGGGTCAAATCGGTCAGCAGCCCCTGCTTGGAATAGAGGCCGGCGGTGGCATTGCCTTTGTTGGCCTCCATCACATCCGGCACATCATTTGAATTCAAAACCATCTGGGCGGTTTGCTGCATCTGCTCAAAGGTTTTCCGTTCAAACTCAACCGTCACATCCGGGTGCATGGCTTGAAAATCTTTGAGGGCGTCGGCCCAGGAAGCTTCTTGGGCGCTGTCTTCGGCTTCATAATACCACAGGCGGAAAACACGCTTCTCCCCAGATGGGGCCTCGGCAGCCGGTTCTTCTGTCGCCGCCTCCTCAGCCGGTGCGGCTGCATCTTGAGCGGGGGCAGATGCCGGAGCAGCGCCTCCGCCACACGCTACCAGGCTGATACCCAAGGCAACGATCAATCCGACAAGTAACAATCTTAATATTTTTTTAGACATCTCAATTCTCCTCTGAAAATAGACTGCTGGAGTGCAAAGCTTGCTTTGCTATGTCGCAAGGCAAGCCTTGCGCTCCATTTTCATTATTGGTGGTGTGCCGCAGCTTCGTGAGAACTCTTTCGTAAATAGTAGACGGTAGACTTGGAGATTTCCCCCTTCGGTCGAAATGACATGGCTGAGTAGTTGCGCCCCTACTACCCTTTCATAATTGGTGGTCTGCAAAATGTGACTTTGGTTGTTTTACGCTCCTCACCTCCTTTGATTATTTAAAACAAAATATCCAAGCCACTGCGCTTAGCATTTACGGCTTGGATAAATTCGTTTTCTATCACCATAGATAACCATCTCCGTTAATTGAAACCGATATATTAAGGGCGCCAGGGAGTAAATGAACCTAACTCAACCCAGTTGAAAAATTAGCCCGTTTAATTTATAATGGGGATGTTACCGAAAGCGTTACCGAAAGCGTTTTCGGTATCATATCACCCTCGCATTATTTTGTCAAAACGTGGAGAGGCGGTCTACATGCCTGATACAAGTGAAGTAACTATTTTTGATGTGGCCCAGGCCGCCGGAGTATCTATCACTACGGTTTCCCGGATTCTCAACAACAAACCGGACGTATCGGCGGCCACTCGCCAGCGCGTCCAGCAAGTGATTGAAGAGTTAGGCTACCACCCCCATGCCCAAGCCCGCCGGCTGGCCGCTCGCAAGAGCCGCACCATTGCCCTGCTTTTTCCGTTGGACCGGGCGGTCGGGCAGTTGGAGTTGGATTTTATCGTCGGCGCGGCGGCCGCTGCCGGCGCAGAAAACTTTTTCTTTTATTTTGTAACAACACCTATCACCGAGAGCAGTTTGCTGGGCCTGTATCGCAGCGCCCAGATAGATGGAGCTATCCTGATGGAAATTCATACCCAGGATTGGCGGGTGGAATTATTGCGGGCGTATGATTATCCCTTTGTGATGATTGGTCACTGCGCCAACAATACCGGGCTGAGTTTTGTGGATTTGGATTTCGAGGAGAGTATCATCCTGGCTTTTGACCATCTGGTTGAACTGGGCCATCGAGAAATTGGCTTCTTGGGGCAGCCACAAGTGAGGCGTCAACAAGGCTATGGCCCGGCCGTCCGTTGTTGGGCCGGTTATGAAAGGGCCTTGCAAAAACACAATCTGACCCCCATTTATCACGAGGAGCGAATTGACGTGCAAGCCCTGTTTGACGCCACCCTTAAACTGCTGGAAGAACGACCCCACTTGACGGCTATCGTCGCCACCCAAGGGGCGCCCACCGTAGGCGTGATTAGGGCTTTGCGCCAGGCCGGGCGAGCCGTGCCGGATGAGTTTTCGGTGGTGGGGATCACTACGGAGAATGTGGCCGAGCTGATTACCCCGCCGTTGACCACGATCAATTTTCCGGCCTATACCGAAGGACTCCAGGCCGCCAAGATGTTAATTAGCCAACTCAATCAAAAGCCCCTGGAAAACAAGCAGATTTTGCTGCCGCCTCAATTGATTATACGCAAAAGCACGGGGCCGGTCAGGGAGGGTAGCAGGTAGCAGGGGTTACTTCTTCTCCGCCCAGACAAGTTGGGCCAGTCGTTTGCCCGTTGGCGTCGCCGCCAGGCCGCCCTGGGCCGTCTCGCGGAAGCGCTCGTCCATGCGCCGGCCGATGCTGGCCATGGCGTCAATCACCTCATCGGGCGGAATAACACTCTCCACCCCGGCCAGGGCCAGGTCAACGGCGATAAAACATTGAGCCGCCCCCGCCGCGTTCCGCTTGACGCACGGCACTTCGACCAGTCCGGCGACCGGATCACAGACCAGGCCAAGCATATTCTTCAAAGTTATCGCTACTGCCTGGGCCGACTGGTGGGGACTGCCGCCCAGAAGTTCCACCGCTGCCCCGGCTGCCATCGCCGCCGCGCTGCCGGTTTCGGCCTGGCAGCCGCCCGCCGCCCCCGACACGTGCGCCCGCCGGACAATCACCGCGCCGATGCCGCTGGCTGTGAATAACGCCCCCACCAGTTGGTCATCCGTAAAGCCCCGCGCTTCCTGCAAGGTCAGCAAAACCCCCGGCAAAATCCCTGCCGAACCGGCCGTCGGCGTGGCAACAATGCAGCCCATGCCTGCGTTGACCTCGTTGACAGCCATCGCGCGGGCCAGCGCCCGGCTCAAAATCGGGCCGGTTAAAGGCTGGTGGTCGTCCAACCAGTGCCAGAAACGATAAGCGCTGCCGCCGCTGATGCCGCTCAATGAGATGATCGGCTGGGCCAGGCCCTGTTCGGTACTGCGCCGCATCACCTCCAGCCGCCGCCGCATACGCTCCCAAACCGCCTCTCGCGCCTCGCCGCTTTGGGCCAGCTCCGCTTGCAGGACGATCTCATGCAGCGGTTGTCCGCCCGTTTCGGCCCGTTCGACCATTTCGGCCATGGAGTCAAACATAGTTTATTCTCCTACTTTGTTCACCTTGCGCACCCAATGCACCCAGTCAAAATCTTCAATCGCTTCAATCAACGGATCAGGGATCGGTTGGTCGGTTTCGATAATCATGAGCGCCTCGCCGCCGCGCTGTTTACGGCCCACCCGGAAAAAGGCGACATTGATCTCGTGTTTAAGCAGCCAGCCGGTGACGGCGTTGATCGTGCCGGGCCGGTCTTCGGCGATGACCAAAAGGGTGTCGTACTGGCCGCCAAAATTGACCTCGTAGCCCTCGATGTTGGTAATTTCCACCAGCCCACCGCCAATGGACGCACCTGTAACCTGAATGCTGGTTTCGCCGGCTCGCAAGGTCAGCCGGACGGTGTTGGGGTGGGCGTCTTCGCCCAGGTCAACTTCTTCAAAACGAAACTTCATGTCCAACGCCTCGGCGACGGCAAAACTGTGGCGGATGCGCTCATCGTCGGTGGTCATGCCCAACAGCCCGGCGACAATGGCCCGGTCGGTACCGTGGCCCTGACCGGTTTGGGCAAAGGAGCCATGCAATTCAATCAACGCTTCAACAGGCTGCATCCCCAAAATCACCCGCCCCATTTGCCCCAGGCGAACCGCGCCCGCCGTGTGCGAACTCGACGGGCCGACCATGATTGGGCCGATTATATCAAAAGCTGAGACTTGGCGGTTTGAGGCCATAGTTGCTCCCTAAGGTAATTCAACCCGTGTTGCGTCTTGCGTAAACATAAACGGAAGACGCAACACGCTTTGACGTTTCATCGCTTGATAACGTTAGCCAGCCACGCTTTCAAATCGGCCATACCTTGCGCGGTCAATTTGTGGCCAGTGGGATATTCGTCGTAAGTTACCTGCGCGCCCAGGCGGGTGTAAATATCGCGGCTCTGTTGCGCGGAGGTCAGGGGGACTGTTTCATCCCGCATGCCATGAGCAATAAAGACCGGCAGACCGGCCAAATCCGGTTGAGCTGTTTCGATAACCGCATCGGGTATCAGTCCGGCCAGCGAAACCACGCCCATCACTTGCCCCGGCCGGGTGAGAACCAGGGTATTGCAAATGGCTGCCCCCTGGCTAAAGCCCATGAGAACGATCCGCCTGGGGTCAAGGGGATACTGCCGGGGCAGGCCGGCTAAAAACGCCTGCAACTGGTCGCGTCCGACCCAGAGCGAGTCCGTCTCCGGCTGAAGTCCGCCCTGGTCGCGCCAGTACCAGGCATAACCCTCACCATTGACCGCCAAAGGCGCGCGCGGCGAGATAACCGCCACACCGGGCGGAACCGTTTGTTTGAAAATTCCCATCACCGTTTCATCTCCCAGCCAGCCGTGTACCATCACTACGGCAGGTACGGGCCGGTTGGAGTTAGCCTCTGGGGGAATTTGAACCCGGTGAATTAATTCAACTGTAGGCATTACTAAAATCCTCTTAGCTCAAACGGCGGGCAGCCGTCAGTGGTCGGCGGTCTGCTGTTGGCAGCCCCACCCACCTGTGCTATACTCACAAGTGCAATTTCGATGGACGAGGTTAGGTCATCGTACCACGAGCACGCTGCCTGGTCAAGCAGGCGGCGTTTTTGTTAGGAGGTGAGGACGCGAGGACTTGTGAGGCGAAGAGGCGAAGAAAATCCTCGTGTCTTTTTAAGGAGGTTTGAGTGATGGACAATTTCTCCATTCATCCCGCTACAACCATCGGCTACGTTCATTTGATCGTCGCCAATCTGGACCGGTCGCTGGCGTTTTATCAGGAAAATTTGGGATTTCAACTTCACCGGCGCGATGGTGATACGGCTTATCTGGGTGCAGGCGGGCCGGATTTGCTGGTGCTGACCGAACAGCCCGGCGCGCGAACTGTCAGCGGCGTAACCGGCCTGTATCACTTTGCCATTTTGACGCCCTCCCGCCTGGCCCTGGCCCAATCGCTGCGCCATCTGGCCGAAACGCGCACGCCGCTGCAAGGTTTCTCCGACCATCTGGTGAGCGAAGCCATCTACCTGGCCGACCCCGACGGCAACGGCATCGAAATCTACCGGGATCGCCCGCGCAGCGAGTGGCCCCGCCAGAATGGGCAGTTGCAAATGGCTACTGATCCGCTGGATGTGCAGGGCATCCTGGCCGAATTAGAAACTCAGCCCGCACCCTGGGCCGGCCTGGAGCCGGAGACAACCATCGGCCACGTTCATCTGCACGTGGCAACTATTCCCTCCGCCGAAGCGTTCTACGTGGAGACTTTGGGCTTTGATTTGATTATGCGCTACGGCCCCAGCGCCAGCTTTGTCTCCGCCGGCGGCTATCACCACCATCTCGGCCTCAATACCTGGGCCGGGGTCAATGCTCCGCCTCCACCCCCCGACGCCGCCGGGCTGCGTTACTTCACCATCAACCTGCCAGAGGCATCGGCGTTGGCTGCGGTAGTTGAGCGGATCCAGCAAGCAGGGTTGGCTTTCCAGGAAAAGGATGGCGTTGTTTTTCTGCGTGATCCGGCTCAGAATGGGGTGGTGCTGGCGACCTGCCAGGGGGCGGGGACGATTGTGGATTTTATAGGGGAGAAGGCCGCCTAATTTGAGGTTAAAGTGGCATTGTGGTCAAGTATTTCAACCATTACCTGGCTTTTGGCAATAACCGCTCGGCGATGAACTCGCTGAGCTAGAAAACAGCGTCGGGTAAACCCGACTGATTCTTTAGTCCGAAGGAGAAAAAAGCCTGCTTGAGCAGGCGCTGTTTTGTAGCCCTGACATTTGTCGGGGCGTAGGTGGCGAGAAGGTGGGTTCCAGATGCAGAAGTTTACCCAGTGGGGTAATTTATGGGATACTGCCCAAAGAGGAAAACCTATGCCATATTGTCAACTATTTTATCATCTGGTTTGGGCCACCAAACATCGGCAGCCGCTGCTCACACCAAAGGTAGAAAAGATAATTCACAATTTTCTACGGGCAAAAGCAGTAGGATTGGGCGCAACCGTTTTTGCTCTGAATGGCGTCGAAGATCACGTCCATATGGTCGTTTCAATTCCGCCTAGCATTGCCGTAGCCAAATTTGTCGGGCAAGTTAAGGCTACTGCTTCGACAAAATTTAACAAAGATTATCCTGAATATCCGGTTTTCTTTTGGCAGGAAGAATACGGCGCATTTTCGTTTGACGCTAAACGATTGCCCAACTATATTGCTTATGTTGAACGGCAAAAGGAACACCACACCCAGGGGACGACGATCCAGGTTTTGGAACGCCTGGACGATAGCTTCCCCAAATTGGTTCGGGAAACACCTTCAACTTATTGGGTCGAGGCGGATGAGTGGCGACAAGAGTTGATGGCTTTGGACACCGCCTGATGACAAGTTCTCCCCGCCAGGATATTGCGCCTCAAGAAATGGGCTGATAAACCAGATGGATTAATCCGGCCCTATTTGTAGTCCGGAGTCCGCCCGGCGATGAATTCGCCGGGCTGGTGAACTACGCCCCATGAATGGGGCTGATTAACCTTAAGCCGGATTTATCCGGCGCTGTTTTCTAGCCCTGGCATTCATGCCGGGGCGAAACAGGCAGGAAAACGACCACTCTTTAAAGGTGACTCTATGACTCAACGCACACCACCCCCCGCTCGACTGGCCTGGACCATCTGGGGACTGGGCGCAGTGCTTTATCTGATTGGCTTTTACCAGCGGGTCGCCCCGGCAGTAATGACTGCCGAACTGATGACCGACTTTCAAATTAGCGCCGCCGTGCTGGGCAACCTGTCGGCCTTTTATTTTTACAGCTATGTAGCGATGCAAGTGCCCACCGGCATCCTGGCCGATACCTGGGGGCCGCGCCGCCTGCTGACGGTCGGGGCGCTGGTCTGCGGGCTGGGGACGCTGCTGTTTGCGCTGGCGCCGGGGCTGCTGTGGGCCAACCTGGGACGGTTGTTGATCGGCGGCTCGGTGGCGGTGGCCTTTGTCGGCATGCTCAAGCTAGCCGCGCACTGGATGGCCCCCCGCCAATATGCGCTGGCCGCCGGGTTGGCCCTGTTTGTCGGCATTGTCGGGGCGGTGCTGGCGGGCGTGCCGCTGCAACTGCTGGTGGCTCAATTCGGCTGGCGGCCGGTCATGCTGGCTTCGGCGGTGCTGCCGCTGGTCACGGGCGCAGCCATCTGGTGGCTGGTGCGGGATGACCCCCAGGAAAAAGGGTTTGCCAGCTATGCTCATACACCTGCCGGCTCGGACAGCGGCCCCCGCCCCGGTTTTATGGCCGGCCTGGCCGAAATCTTCCGCTATCGCAACGCCTGGTTGCTGTGCCTGATACCGGGCGGGGTTGTCGGCGCGGTGCTGACCTTCTCCGGGCTGTGGGGCGTCTCGTTTCTCACCAGCCATTATGGCCTGCCGGCCACCCAGGCGGCTGCGGTCAACACCACCCTGCTGGTTGCCTGGGCGGTCGGCGGGCCGATTTTTGGGGCGCTGTCGGATCGAATTGGCCGGCGCAAGCCGCTTTACGTGGGCGGCTGCGCGATCATGGCCCTCTGCTGGGCGCTGATTATTTTGGTTCCGCATCTGCCAATCTGGCTGCTGGTAGTCTTGCTGGCGGTGGCCGGTTTTGCCTCCGGCTGCATGGTGGTTGGCTTTGCCTTTTTGCGCGAGTCGGTCCCGGCTTACCTATCGGGAACCTCCGCCGGGGTGCTCAATATGAGCGTCATGCTGGGGCCAATGGTTTTGCAGCCGGCGGTCAGTTGGATGCTCGACCAGCGCTGGCAGGGCGACATGTTCGACGGCGTCAGGCGTTACAGCCTGGAAGCCTATCAGGCCGGCTTTTCGCTGATGCTGGTCTGGGCCGGGCTGTCCTTCCTGTTTATTCTCTTTACCCGCGAAACCTACTGCCGCCCGTTGAGCGTGACCAAACCGGCAGAAATGATGCAGCCGACGCATGGTCTTTCCAAATAGCGCCGCTTCCCCTCACCTGGAAAGTGACCTATGATTCCCATCACCTCCACCCTCACGCTCGACGAGAGCGAAATTCAATATGAGTTTGTCCGCGCCGCTGGGCCGGGGGGCCAAAATGTCAACAAGGTAGCGACGGCAGTGCAGCTTCGCTTCGATGTAGCTCATTCGCCCTCGCTGCCGGAAGCGGTGCGCCAGCGATTAACTCGGCTGGCCGGTAAACGGCTGACCGGCGAAGGCATCCTGGTCATCGAGGCGCGGCGCTTCCGCACCCAGGAACAAAACCGGCAAGATGCCCTCGACCGGCTGGTTGCCCTGCTCCGGCGAGCGGCTGAACCGCCCAAACCCCGCCGCCCCACCAAACCGACGGCGGCTTCACAGGAACGTCGTTTGAAAAGCAAGCGCCGTCGCAGCCAAATCAAGGGGGCGCGGCGGGCTGGTATCGGTGACGAGGGTTAAAAATGACCGGGGACCGGAGACGGGAGACCGGGTCTAAAAACCTCGGTCTCCCGTCTTCCGTCCCCGGTCAAAAAAAATGCCGGGCAGCATCGCCCGGCGCTCAAAAGGAGGAGAAGATTTGCTTGCTTGGCCCCTGGTTTTTTACAGGCGGCCCAGCCTCACAATGATTGTTAGTATAATATCCCCAAGCCTTTTTCACTTGACGCCAGCTTGCTGACTTGTCAACGCTCAGCCGACGCCCCAGGCTACTTGGAAAGCGTCTAAAATTAACTTCCCGTTTTGAGTTCCTACAAGTTCCCTTAGTTCCCTGGGAACTCATAGGAACTTGCGGGAACTTATTTTTGGACAATCACTTGGCCTCGCAGCGCGCTTTAATGACCCGCAAAATGTAATTCTGCAAATCGCGCATGACCCAATCGGTCCACAGGCCGCTATAGAAATTGAAGGTGGTTGACAGGCGGTGCTGGCTGCTCAGATGGAGGATAACCCGGTCATCACTCATCGGTTCGATGCGAAAGCCGCCCTCAAACACATCCAAATATTTGCCCCCGATTTGGGTCAGCGGCGGTTTGACCGAGGCGGAGGGAGTCACCTTGATCTGGAAGCGGATGGCTCGCTGTTCTTCCCACTGATTGATGGTTTCGACAAAGGCCAGCCCCTCTTCAAAACGGGCGCTGCGGATGCCGCCGATGCCTTCGTGAGACAGGGTAGCTTCGATGGGCCGGGGCAGACCCAGCAGGTGGAACAGGCTGAAACGTTGCTCGGCCTCGCTGATTTCCGGCACGGTCACTACGTTGCGCCAAACCGTCGCCGGGTCGGCCTGGATTTCGATGTGTGTCTCGACAGTGCGGATAGAGTCCGGCGGAGGAAGCTGCTTCTCCGCCGGAACAATCAGGTAGGGCAGCACCAGGATCAGGCCCAGCATGGTATTTTGAGCGGCTTTGTTTTCAATACTTTTGAGGATAGCCAGCATCGCCAGCCCGCCAAAGCTGGCCAGGGTAAAAAAGATGGGCAGGGCCATGACCACACAGATAATAAACTCCAAACCAAACAGCAAAACCGCGCCGCCCAGCAGCAGGCACGGAACCCAGGGCATAAACAGAGCGTACAGCCACGACCCTCGATATGGCTTGGGGGCAAAAAATACCGTCAACGCGCCGATGGCCAGGGGCACGCCAAAACAGAAGCCCAGGGTAATGGTCCCCAGGGCGAAATCCCACATATCTTTCCAGGGCGATTGGAAGGTGACCCGCGCCCACAAGCCGTACAACAAGGCCAGCACGCTGCCGGAAAAGAGGGAGAGATTGGGATTGGAAAGTTTTGGCATAAATCCCTCGCTGTTGTACCTTATAACCCCATTCAATCGCCCACAATTTCATTTAACCCGTCAATGATCTGATCGAGTTCTTCGGGCGCAACACGGCCCAGTTTTTGTCCTAATCGTTCAACCGATAGGGTGCGGATTTGGCTGATCTTAACCCAGGAGCGTTTGGGTAATTGGATGGTGGTGAGTTCAAATGTCAGTGGAAAGCCGGCGGCCGGCTCTTGACTGGTCAAGGCCAGCGCAATAACCGTCCCTGAGCGTTGGTTAAATACATCTTGGCTAATAACCAACACTGGTCGCAGCCCGGCCTGCTCGTGTCCTCGGACAGGGTTGAGGTCAGCCCAAATAACATCACCCCTTAATATTCGGGCCAACCTGCCAACTCCTGATCCATTCCTTCTTCGGCCAGTGCTTGCTCGGCTTGAGGGTCAAGTTTAGCGCACTCTCTGGCCAAGCGACTGCGCCGGAGCCGGGCCAATTTATCTTGCACAGCTTCCTGTACGGCTTTACTGCGGTTGGGAAAGACTTTTTGTTCAACCAGGCGATCAATCTCTGCCAGCAAAGTTTGGTCAATGGTAATGGCAACTTTTGTTGTACTCATCGCTTCGTCTCTTAATAAAGGTATGATAATTTATCATACCACATCTCCAGACAAAATAAAAATCGAGCTGATTATCTGCCAAACGCCTCCCCTATCGTTTTCGTCACCTGCAAGCCCCCGTTGACCAGCAGCCCAATCTCGGCGTTAGAGCTGACCAGCCGCATGCCCTGCCTGGCCCAGTGAACCGCCAGATTCAAGTCGTTGATGTGGATGGCCGGGTAGACGCTGTGTCGCTGGCAGGCGTCTATCACTTTTTGGATGGCCGCCTGCATGTCGGGATGATTTTGCTGGCCCGGCACCCCCAGGGCGATGGAGAGATCGTTGGGGCCGACCAGGGTTATGTCCACGCCGGGGATGGCGACAATCTCTTCAATGTTCTCAATTGCTCCCCGTGTTTCAACCTGGATGATCAGCATTGTTTCTTCGTTGGCAGTGGCCATGGCCTCGACAACCGAACCACCTTTGAATTGGGTGTAGCCCCGGCTCAAGGCGCTGCCGCGCACTCCCAACGGCGGATATTTCATCATCTGCGCCACCTCGCGGGCCTGCTGAGCGGTGGAGATACGCGGGGCCATAATTCCCTGCGCCCCGGCATCGAGCGACTGGGCAATGTAGGGGTAGGTCAAATCCGGGATGCGTACAAACGGTGTCACGCCGATATAAACGGCCATACGAGTGAGGTCGGCAATCGTTTCGAGATTGAAAGCGCCGTGCTCATTGTCAATGATGACAAAATCAAAGCCGGCATTGGCCAACAACTGCACCACCGCCGGCTGGCGTATCTCGGCAATCATTGTGCCGACCACGGATTTGCCTTCACGCAGGGCTTGTTTGATTCGATTGGAGGGAATGGGTGAATTGTTAGACATGATCTTTCCTTTTTTGGGGGGAATTTATAAGGAACTGAGGGAATCTTGAGTCAATTTACTATAGACATTATATCGCTTTAATTGGGGTGCGTTTTGTAGCCCCGTTTAGAGCAGGATTTCCAGAATTAAAGGATTTTGATCCTATCATTCAGATAATCCTGCTCTTTCTGGGTGACATAAATCTAATCGGGATAATGTCTAATTTATACCGCAAGGGCATCCTTTAGGGCGATTAAAGATGTGGGTTCAGTCCAATCGTAAATCCAAAATCTAAAATCGTAAATCGGTTAGTTCCCTTTTTTTAATGCTTCATCAAAAAATGCGGTCAGCCGCGCTTCGTATTCCTGGGGGGCAACATCAAAGTAGTTGCCGTGCCCGGCCCCTTCGACAATCCAAAGTTCGGCATTGCTGCCTGCTGCGGCCTGTTGGCGCTGTGCGCCAGGCAAGCTGACCTCCCGGCTGCCGTAAATCAGCAAAATCGGGCGGGGCGCAATCTGGGCGATGACATCTCTGGGACTGAGCAAGTTGACATCCAGGCCGGTCAACAGGCTGTACGTTTGCCGGGCCGACCAGAGGAAGACGTGTTCGTAGTAGCCGGTCAGCAGGTTGCGACTCTGGCCGGGCGTAAGCGTTTCTTCGGCAAAATCGCCGTAGCCACCTTCGGCGGCCACTGCCTTCAATCCCGGCAGCCGCGCCGTTGCCATAATCGCCGTTGCCCCCGCCGAGGAAAACCCGTAAACGCCAATCCGCTGCGGGTCAATCTCCGGGCGCGTCAGCAGGTAGTCCAGCGCATCGGCTACCTCGTCCACCTCTTTATAGCCCAGGCTCAAGCCGCCTATTCCGGCGCAGCGCCGCGACTCGAAGGTGAAGACGGCGTAACCATGACTCGCCAGAAGGGTGGCTTCGCGCAGGCGGCTGCCCCGCCCGCTGTTAAAGGCCGGGACCACAATCACCGCCGCGCCGTTACTGCCCGGCACAAAATACCCCCGAAAACTGCCGCCCGCCCGCGCCGGTAGGGTCACATCCTCAAACTCATACCCATAATCGGCAGGAGTCTGGCCGGATTCAGAACAAAGAGGGTAAACCAAACCAACCATCATCAAGTAACCCGGCGCCACCGGCAGGAGCAGCAGCGCCACGATCAGCGCAATCCCAAAAACGCTGAATAACCGCAGCCAGTAGCCGGGGGGTCGGGGACCAGGGGCCAGGGGACGGAAAATAGTCGAGCGCATTTATTTCTGACCCCCGACCCCTAACCCCTGCCCCCCGTCTCCTCTACCGATGGCGGGACTCAATCTCTTGCAGTTGGGCGATAATCTCCTGCTCGCCTTCCCGTACCGACTCACTGAACCAGGCATCCAGGATTTCCCTGGCTACCTCCGGCGAGGTTGCCCGCAGGCTCATGACCAGCACATTGGCGTCGTTCCACCAGCGCGCTCCCCGCGCTGTCTGGGCGTCGCCGCACAGGGCTGCGCGGATACCGGGGATTTTGTTGGCCGCAATTGAAGCGCCGGTGCCGGTGTAACAAAACAGAACACCTTCGTCGGCATGTTTGGTGGCAACAGTTTCGGCCAGCTTCTCCGAGGCCAGCGTCCAGGGCAGGTTTTCCCCGGCCAGCGGCCCCAGCGGGATGACTTCGTGCCCGCGTGCTTTTAACTCCTCCTGCACAAAATCGGTTAAATAGGTTTTTTCGTCGCTGGCTATGGCTATTTTCATTGGTCTGACCTCTCCTCAACCTGGAAGGGTTAAGCTCTTTCAACTTTGTAAGTTTTGTGGAGGTTCTTTTGCCTCGTATTTATACTTTAAATTTTACTTGAAGGGAAGGCGATTGGCAATAGTCTAAAATCATTGTAAATGAAATAAAACTGTCAAGAAGTTGAAATATTTTGAACACTTTTTTATGTTATAATGAAGTTAACTTCGTAGAACTTCCTTACAAGCAGTTATTTGCATAACCTGATGAGAGGGTTTATGTCTCGACAAGCTGATATCCAAAAGCTCATTATTAACTATACTCGCCAGTTGCAAAAACTTAAAGAACAAGAAGCCTTGCTTGGGTTATCCACTCCTCCGGCCATTTTGCTGCAAATCGAAGATGTCGAGGCCAAATTAACGGGACTACAAACGGCCCTCCAGGATAATAGAGAGAGTCCGGCCACCTTCACCTTTGACTGGGAGCAAGAATTAGCCCAAGTTGAAGCAGGTGAGCTGCCTCAACCTTCACCTCCCGTAGGGGGTATCACCATTTCCGGCGTTCAAGGCGGAACGCTTAACATTGGAAATTTGGTTACCGGCAAGGTGGGGGGGGATGTGATCGCCGGCGATAAAGTAAGCGGAGATAAGGTTGGGCGAGACAAAATCAGCGGTGCAGGCATGGAGTCGGCGCAAGCCAATTTGCAGGCCGCTTTGACCGAGTGGCAGCGCGAGATTGAAGCTAAAGTTACAGCGCTGGCTGAACTTGAAACGGATGAGAAAGAAGAACTGAAGGCAAAGGCGGCTAAAGTGGTAGAGGAGGTCGCTAAAGGCGCTCATATCAATCCTGGCCGGATTGAACGGCTGCTGAATACGATGAGCAGTATGGCCCCGGATATTATCGAGGTAACTGCAAAAACGTTGCAAAATCCTTTTGCCGGGGTGGGCCTGGTACTTGAAAAGATTAACGACCGGATCAAGCTGGAACGACAGGCATGCCCCAAATAGATCGCCAATTGAGGGGATCATGGCTGATGAAACTACAGACGTGGGGAATGTTAACCTCTCTGATATAAGCGACAGTGAGATAAAACTTGGCAATATTGTCACCGGCACAGTAGCGGGTAATGTTGCTGCGCGGGACGTGGTTATTTATAACTATTACTACCGCCAGGAAGCGCCGATTGCGCCAGCAAAACCGGCGGAACCGGGCGTGGCGCCCCTCGAACCGGCCCTACCCAACCCCTACCGCGGCCTGTTTCATTTTGGTCCTGACGATGCCGAATTTTTCTTTGGACGGGAAGAGTTTGTTGAGAAATTGGCCAATTTAACCCGGACACGCCGGCTTATTGCTGTGGTTGGAGCGTCAGGCAGCGGCAAATCATCCGTAGTGCTGGCCGGCTTGGTGCCGAAATTGCAACAAAACGGTCGCTGGTTATTTACCCATTTCCGGCCTGGGGCTACGCCTCTTTCAGCCCTGGCAACTGCCCTGGTGCCACTTTATACCCTCAACCTGGATCAAACTGACCAGATGGCCCAGGCCCGTAAATTGGCCGATTACTTTCAGGATCATACCCTTACTTTACCCGATGTCATGGGTAAGATTGCCGCCAACTTCCCCACTCACCGGGTTCTGCTCATTGCCGACCAGTTTGAAGAACTGTATACCCTCTGCCCAGATGAAGCCACCCGTCGCCATTTTCTTGACCTTCTCCTGGCCGACCTCCAATCAGCTGCCTCCAACCTCACTCTGGTTTTAACCCTCCGAGCCGACTTTATGGGCTATGCGCTCTCTTATCGTCCCCTGGCCGAGGCGCTGCAAGAGGCTGATGTAAAACTTGGCCCGATGAACCGGGAGGAACTGACCCGCGCTATCGAGCAGCCCGCCCTGCGGCTGAATGTCACTTTTGAACCGGGTTTGGTTGAACGCATCCTGGACGATGTGCAGGATGAACCGGGGTATCTACCACTGCTAGAGTTTGCCCTGACTTTACTGTGGGAACGTCGCACCAATTATCAACTGACCCACGCAGCCTATGAAGCGATTGCCGAGGTGGAAGGGGCGCTGGCCCGCCATGCCGATCAAGAATACGCAACCCTGGATGCTGTTCAACAGGAGCAGGCTCGCCATATTTTTATTCAATTGGTGCGCCCCGGCCAGGGCACCGAAGATACCCGGCGAGTAGCCACGCAGACTGAGTTGGGTGAAGCAAACTGGCCGCTGGTTAAAAAACTGGCCGATGCCCGGCTGATTGTGACCAGCCAAAATACCGACGGCCAACAAACCGCCGAGGTGATTCACGAAGCTTTAATCCGGCGCTGGCAGATGCTGCGCCGCTGGATCAACGACAGCCGCGCCTTTCGCGTTTGGCAGGACCGGCTGCGGGTGGCTTTAAGCCAGTGGCAGGCTACCAACGATGAAGGCGCTTTATTGCGCGGCGCGGCGCTGGTGGAGGCCGAACGCTGGTTGACCGAACAGCGCGATGATTTGGCCTCGATTGAGCAAGCGTTTATCCAGGCCAGCCTGGACTTGCGTCAAAAAGAGTTGGCCGAGCGCGAAGCCCAACGGCTGCGGGATTTGGAGCAGCAGCAAGCTCTGGCCGAGGAGCAGCGTAAACGGGCCGAAGAAGCCGAAGCCCGCCAGCGTGAGCAGGCCGAAGCAGCCGCCAGACTCAGCAAACGCGCCTGGATTGCCAGCGGCGTTGGGGTATTAGCTGTAGCAGCAGCTATTATTGCCGGTGTTCTGGGCTGGCAATCGAATGAAAATAAAAAGATGGCCCAAAATAATGCTGCTCTAGCCGCGACCCGCGCGGCGGAAGCAGAAATGGCTAGAGGCGATGCTGAAATCAGTGAGCAACAAGCCCGAGATGCTGAAGCGACAGCCGAGGCTGAACGGGATCGGGCCAGTGCGGGCAAAATCGCTAATCAGGCTTTAATTTTGCTTGAACAATACCCTCAAACGGCCATGCTTTTGGCCCGTGAAGCCCAGGCCATCACTCATACCGAAGAGGCTGTTGAGGCCACGGCCCAAGTTCCTTATGTGCTGCCTGCTATTATCGCCACCCTCCAACAGCATCGGGAAACCGTTGATGATGTGGCCTGGAGTCCCGATGGTTCGCGCTTAGCCACAGCTTCGCGCGATGGCACGATTATCATTTGGGAGGCTGGCTCTAATCAACCCATCAAAACTTTGAGCCGGGATAAGCAGTGGAACTTTTATGATATTGCCTGGAGTCCGGATGGCAAAAAAATAGCCTCTACCTCCGGTAATGCCAGCCTGATCATTTGGGAAGTTGAGAGTGGTCAAGCTCAGGAATTGAAGGGAAATAGCGATATGGTTTTCAGTGTCGCCTGGCATCCGCAAGAGGACCGGGTGGCGGCCGGCGCAGGCAATCAGGTTATCCTGTGGAATCTTGCCGCTGCTATGCCCCTTACCCAAACGTTGGCCGGCCATACCGGCGAGGTTCACACTATCGCCTGGAGCCCCGATGGCAAACGCTTGGCCTCCGGTTCATTCGATCACAATGCAATTATCTGGAATTTTGTAGGCAGCCATGTGGTTTCTAAGACGCTCAAAGCGCATCAAGATTTGATTAACGATGTGGCCTGGAGTCCCAATGGCGCTGAACTGGCAACTGCTTCTGACGACCGGGATATCTTGATCTGGGATACCGGCACGGACAAATTGGTGGGTGATTTAGAGGGTCACGATGATAATGTGAATGGGGTAACCTGGAGCCCGGATGGCAGTCAATTGGCCTCTGCTTCTTATGACTATCAAGTAATTATTTGGGACCGGGCCTCCCGGAAACCTGCCAAAATACTACGAGACCATACCGGCATTGTGCGTAGAGTGGCCTGGCGGCCCAAACCTTACGCTGACCGGTTGGCTTCGGCTTCTTATGATTTGACGGCTGTGGTCTGGGATACAAGTAGTGGCGGTTCCAATCAACTGCGCGGCCACACCGAAAGCGTTTTTAGCCTGGCCTGGAGCAGCGACGGCAGCCGCCTGGCCTCCGCTTCGGCCGATCATAACGTCATCATTCAAGATTTCCCCTTTAATAAACCACGGCGCGTCTTGCGCGGCCATAGCCATTATGTGTTGGATGTGGCTTGGAGTCCCGATGACAAGCGTCTTGTTTCGGTGGGTTGGGATAACCGGATGATTGTGTGGGATACCACCAGAGGCAAAGCCGTTCAAACTTTTGAAGAGGATGACAAACTATGGAGTGTGGCCTGGAGTCCAAATGGTCATTGGGTTGCGGCCGGTTCCAAAGAAAAAGAAAAAATTATCATTCGGGATATCGTCAGCAGCGAGGTGA
Source organism: Anaerolineae bacterium (assembly GCA_023151115.1). Next base: position 196,264 of record JAKLJP010000010.1, on the reverse strand, counting down.
TTACCACGCTACATAGAGCAAAGGGCGGCAGGGTACTGGATCTGGCCTGGCGTCCGCCTGATGGCCGGCAATTGGCCGCTGCCTGGAACGACAGTACCATTGTGATTTATAATACCGCCGATTGGTCTATCGCTGCAGCCCTTGAATCCCACGAAAAGGCTGTTTTCAGTGCAGCCTGGAGCAATGACGGCAAATACCTTGCTTCCGGTTCAGCCGATGACACTGTTATTATCTGGAAAGCGGCTGATTGGTCTGAGATGGCCAGGTTGGAAGGCCATACTGCGACAATTTATGATGTCTCCTGGAATAAGGATGGAACGCAGTTAGCCTCGGCCTCAGCCGATGAAACGGTTATTATTTGGGATGTCGCAGCCCAACAATCCCTAACCACCTTGCGTGGGCATACCAAAGCTGTTTGGAATGTAGCCTGGAGCCCTGACGATTCTCAATTTGTTTCAGCCTCAGACGACGCAACCGTGCGGATATTGGATACTCGTTTACTTGAAGACCCATGTCGCTGGCTCACCCGAAATTTGACCTGGGAGGAATGGCAAGAGTATATGCCAGGGTCAACTCCTTACCATTTAACCTGTCCAGGGCTGCCCACTCATCCTACAGTTCTGAATGCCGCCCGACAGTTGGCGCGAGAAGGTAATGTGAACGAGGCTATCGCCCAATTTGAACATCTTGTCGAAGTTGATTCTAAACTTGAGTTAGAGCCTAAAGCCGAAGCCGAACAAGCCTTCCAGGAAGAGGTTCAAAGCCTGCTAAATAGAGCAAAAAGATTAGCCCGAATGGGTGATCTTGAACAAGCTACTGCCAGGTTTCAACAGGCTAAAGAGTTAGACCCCAGCCTCACGCTTGACCCCAAGACCGAAGCCGAACGCCTGGCTCAACTTGCCTTTGAAGAGATAATCAAGGCTGCGCTTGAGTTAGCGGATAAGCATAAGGAAGCAGCAGCCCTGGACAAATTTGAGGAAGCTTTTGAGTTGGCAAATGAACTAAATTCCACAGAAACGTGGGCTGCTTTATGCCAGACCAGCCAGCCCTACGATTTTGCCAAAAAGTTCCACGAGTCTTGTCCGTAAAAATCGTGGGGGGCAAAAGCCGGTGGTAAGACAGATAGTCTTACCGTAACTACTCAGCCTTCATGTCATTTCGAGACTGAAAGCCGAGAAATCTTTGAGACCGTTGCCTGCAAACCACGGATTAGAAGATTTCTCCCTTCGGTCGAAATGACAGGCCTGAGCAGTTACATCTTACCTACTTATTCATTCAAAAACTTGGCCCGCTCCCCTTCAGTCAATTGGCGGTGGATGTTGGCCTGAGCCAAATCCAACACTTCCTGAAAATCGGCGTGGAAGATACGGACCACCCCATCGGTTGAAGCGGTCGCCAGCCGGTCCTGGCCGGGCTGCCAGGCCACGCTCCAGACGCCGCCCTCGTGGCCGGTGAGGGTAGCGACGACGTTGTGCTGCTGCGCGTCCCAAATCCGGGCCGAACCATCATCAGAGGCTGTAGCCAGTTGGCTGCCGTTGCTGTTCCAGGCCACGCTGTTGACCGGCTTATCGTGGGTCAGCGTAGCTACAATTTTATCAGTAGCAAGTTCCCAAATGCGGGCTGTGGCATCCTGAGAAGCCGAGGCCAGATAGCGGCCATCGGGGCTAAAGGCAATGCTCCAGACAAAATCGCTGTGACCGGTCAACGTTTTTAACTGTTTCCCCGTCGCTGCATCCCAGAGGATAATCGTTTGATCAGAGGATGACGAAGCCAGCGTGGCCCCATCGGGGCTAAAAGCCAGCCCCAAAACGGTGCGGTTGTGCCCGCTCAGGGTGGTTTTGAGCTGACCGGTAGCGGTATCCCACAGCCGGATGTCTTTATCGCGGCCGCCGCTGGCCAGAATTCGACCATCCGGACTCCAGGCCGTCTGGTAGACTACCTCGGTGTGGCCGGTCAGTACGGCCATATTTTGGAGGGTAATGGCGCTCCACAAACGCACGGTCTGGTCGTCAGAGGTGGTGGCCAGTTTTGAACCGTCGGGACTCCAGGTGACGCTCTGAACAATGTCGGTGTGGCCGGGCAGTGTTCGCACAAGCATTTCCGGGTTGGCTTGGGCCGAATTGGCTGTCACCTGCCACAGATGCACCAGTTTGTCATCGCCCACCGAAGCCAGGGTGGCGCCGGCGGGGTTCCAGGCTACGTCTTTCACTTCACCCAGGTGGCCGGTCAGGGCCACCATGGCCGGGCTGGCGGCAATATCCCACACACGAGCCGAGCCATCCAGGGAGGCCGTGAGCAGTTGGCCGGGGTTGGTTGGACTCCATACCGTCACCCAAACCCAGTCGGTGTGGCCGGTTAAGGTGGTTAAGGGCCGGCCCGTTTTGATGTCCCAAACAATCACCCGGCTGTCGTCGGAGGAGGAAGCCAGCCAGCGTCCGTTGGAATGCCAGGTTACACTGCGCACCCAACTGGTATGTCCAATCAACACATCCACAATATGGCCTTCCACTGTGTCCCAAATCCGCACTGTGCCATCGGTCCCGCCCGTCGCCAGATGGGTCCCGTCAGTGTTCCAGGCCAGGCTGATGACATCGCCCTGGTGACCGCTCAAGCGGGTTTCAATGGTCATCGTCGCTGCATCCCAAACCAAAACCTGGCCGGCTTTGCCCACGGTGGCAAATTTCTGGCCGTCGGGCCGCCACTCGAGGTCCCACAACTCGTTATAACGCACTTTGGGGGTAGCCAGCAGGCGCTGCGTGTCTACATCCCACAGCTTGATTTTTTTGTCGGTTTCGTGGCTCAATATCTGCGTCCCATCAGGACTCCAGACGGCCCGGTAGACGCCTTCACCGGCCACGCCCTTAAAGCGGCCCACCTGTTTGCCCTGGGCCACATCCCACAAGCGCAGCGACTCGTCGGGCGGGTCGCCGCGTGAGGTGGAAAGCAAATAAGTTCCCTGCGGGTTAAACCTGACATCCTCGACCGGATTGGCGTGCCCGGCCAAGGTCGCCAGCAGCGTGTTTGTCTGAGCATCCCAGATTTGGATCTGGCCGTTATTCAGGGCCAGAGCGATAGTATGGCCATTGGCGCTCCAATCCGCGGCGAGAATATCCGCCTCACCGCTGGTCAGGGGGCGCCAGGGGCGGATGGTGGGCAAGACCTGCCGGAGCGTGTCCCGAATTTCCAGATTATCGCCGGCCTCTTGATTGGCTTCCAGGGCCAGCAATAAGCTCAATTCGGAGTCAATGGGCAAAACATTGAGGGCTTCGGCGGCAACGCGGCGACCTTCGGCGATGCGGCGGGCCTCTTCCGCCTCGATGCTGCGGGTGATGGCCCACCAGGTGCTCAGGCTCAGAATGGCAATAACCACCACCGCGGTCACAGCCACCCGGCGCAGCCAGCGATGGCGAGCCGCCCGGCTCTGGCGCAGCAGCTCTTTGGCATCGTCATTCAACACCAAAAAGGCTTCCTGGCTGTGAATAATATCGTACTTATCGCGGCTCAGAACCGTTTTGTAACGCCGGAACGACTCAACCTCGCGGTCCAGCAATTCCTGGGCCGCTTTTTGAGCCTGTACTTCGGGGTCAACCGCAATTTCGGTCAACAGGTAATCGTGGGCCAACTCATAAGCCGCACTCCGGCTTTCTTCATCCTCTTCCACCCGCACCAGGCGGCCTTCGACCAGTTCTTCCAGGACTTCTCCCAGGTTTTGGGCGCTGGTCAGGTAGAGGGCTAAAGCGGTGGACAGTTCATCATGCCGCCGCCGGATGCGCCGGTGGTCTGAGGAGACCAGGGCCATGAGCAGTTGCCGGGCCAGTTCTCGTTCTTTGTCGCTCAGGTTTCGTTTCAAAACCCGGTTTAAATGGCTGCGCAAAATTCCCCGCGCCCCACCCTCGACCTCATACATTTCCAAAGTAATGACCGGCGGCAGGCTGGCGTCGGCAGCCTGTCGCTCTTGAAGCTGTTCAAACAGGGCCGAGCAGACCAGTTGAATGTGAGGCGGAGACAATTCGCCGGACTGGTGTTCGAGATTGGTATCCAGGTCAACCAGCAGCCTTTGGATTAAGGCCGGTTCATAGGTGACGCCGCGCTGCCGGGCCGGTTCGACAATCACCTCGGTGGCTTCTTCGTAATTCAGGGCGCGCAGCAGGTAATCATTGGCAAAAGGGTTTTTGATGTGGGGACGGAAGGTGGCCAGGTTGCCAAAATATTCTTTGCGCATGGCCAGCACCCAGCGCACCCGCAAGCTCTCGTCTTCCAGACACTCGGCCAGTTGGGTGATAAAGTCGCGCCGGTTTTCTTCGTCAAGCTGGGTAAAAAATTCCTCAAATTGATCCAGAAAAAGGTAAAGGTAACTGCCCTCACCCAGAATTTGGGTCACTCGATGCAAAAAATCGTAGAGCGAAGCCTGGGCGAGTCCCGGCGTCTGCTCAAGATTGGGCAGAATAGTCCGTTTGACCGCCAGCGCCGGGTTGGTTTTCCAGGGGCGGATATGCAGCGGCAAATCGCCGGTAGCCAGCAGCCGTGAAGCCAATCCTGCTTGTAGCAGCGAGGTTTTGCCGGCCCCCGACTCGGCGTGCAGGATGGTCAGGGGATTGCGCTCCAGGCAAGCCAGCACATGCTTAATGGCCTGGCTGCGGCCATAAAACAGGGCGGCATCTTCGAGGCGGTAGTCGAGCAGCGATTTGTAAGGGTTGGTGATAGTGGTGGTTTTGGGTTTTTGGGCCACCACCTGCTGCAAACGTGTTGCCAGGTTGACCACCGCTTCGGCCAACAGCGCCTGTTCCTGGTCGCGCTGCTTTTTGGCCTCTTCCACCGCCGAAAGGGCCTGGTTGACAATCAATTTAGCCCCGGTCCCGATAGCCACGTAACTGCCTTCAATATCGCCGACATTAATGCCTGCCCCTACCGCCAGGTTGAGCGGATCCAGCGCATCGGTCAGTTCATCCAGTGAAAGGCGGCCGGCGAGGGCGTCGTTGATCAAATCAATCGCGGTCAGGTGGTCGTCAAGCTGGTTGACCAGTTCCAAGGGAGCATTGCCGCCATATTTGGCCTCGCGCTCGCGCAAGGTGTTGAGGTTTTTGTGCAGCGTGGTTAGCTGCTCTTTAAGGTCGGCCCTGGTTTCTTGATCTAACCCGGTATCAAGTTCTTCGATAGAAGCAGAGGTTGAAGTTAAGTTATTCATACGATCATTCCTCAATCTGGCGAGCAAGAAAAAAGATGCCAATGATTTTTAAGTGAGTCAAAGGCAGCAATTAGGGTTAACTTAGGTTAAAGTATAAGCAATAATCTCTTACCTTACCAGAGGCAAAAGTACATGGCCCACTGCCCAAAAGTACCTCTGCTTTTGGAGGTAGCAGAGCAGATTGTAAGGTTTGCCCATGCGGGCAATCACTTGGCTAACGATCGGCTATAGGGTTGAAGTTCGATGAGAAATGACAGAAAGGATGGGTTGGATCAGAATGCCGCGGTAGATGGCGCAAGACTCAGCGCGGGAGCAGATTCTTCATCAGGTCGAGTAAACACAACAGGGACAGGTCAAAAACCTATCCCTGCATTTGATGTTCTTTAATTGAGGGTGGCTGAAGGGGCTCGAACCCTTAGCCTCCTGGGCCACAACCAGGTGCTCCACCATTGAGCTACAGCCACCATAAGATTGAAGATAGTAGATGGGAGATAGTAGATAGCTCTATCTTTTTTCTATTTACTATCCACCAGCCTCTATCTACTGTCTTGTTCCATGCCGCATACGGGATTCGAACCCGTGTTACCGCCTTGAGAGGGCGGCGTCCTGGGCCACTAGACGAATGCGGCTTTTGTGATAAAACAGTGCCGAAGGTGGGAGTCGAACCCACACGAGGGCTCCCTCACTACGCCCTGAACGTAGCGCGTCTGCCAATTCCGCCACTTCGGCTTGTTTTTCCCCTTCGCTCACAGCGCCCAGGAGACTGTGGCGAACAACAGCAGGGATTTTACCTCAATTTATCCGGCTCGTCAATTTCCCTACTCTTTACTTCTTACTCTCTACTCCCTTCTCCTCTCTCCCGCAATATCTTCATTTCCTCCTGAATGAAACTTTCCACCAATAATTTGTACATTTCCTCAATCACGTCAGGGTTCAGACCGTTGGCTTCGGCCAACTCGCGGCGGCGGCGCATCACCTCGGCGTAGCGGACCGGAGCGCGAACCTCTTCGGGGGTCTTTTTGAAGTTGACCACCTGCCGCACATATCCAGCCCGGTGGCCGAGCAGCCGGATCACCTCGGTATCAATCAGATCAATGGCCGCTCGCGCCTCGGCCAGGCTGGCCACCTGGCGCACTGCAAGTTGCTGGCTTGGGGTGTCGGCATCAAAATAAGGTTGATACGGTTTGAGGTCCAGCACCGGTGCGCCATCTTGAGCATCCAGCCCGCTGACGTGCAGAACATTTCCTTCGATTTGCTCCAATCGCGCCACCGTTACGCCAATACGGTTGGGCCGGAACTGGCTACGGGTGGCAAACACGCCGCGCAAGGGGTTGTCGGGGTTGTGGCGCGGGTGAAGCTGCAAGGCAATCTCCTCCGGCTGCACCCGGTGGAAGCAGAACAGCACCACAATATCTGTCCCGCTTTCCAGGCCCAACAGGCCCCGCTCAAATTCGGGTTTGAGGATAATTTGCGAAGGCTGCGCCCGCATTTCCTCAGCCGGAGTGTTGGTTTCAAATTTGCTCTTGACGTAGCCAATCGGGGCAAGGGTAAGGGTTTCGTTCATCGCTGAACTCCTCGGTTTTTGAGTGTTCCCTGATAATAATGGTCAATGGTGAATTGTCAACCTGCCGGGTCTTCACCTCCGGCTAACCCCTGAATATTGGTCATTCACCTTTATTGCATGGTACAATGCCGCCTGTTAGTCTGATGTTTTTAATGTCATTGCCAGGCCGTAGGCCGAAGCAATCCCATCATCGCGGACTGGCTTCGACCTTCGGTCTCGCAGTGACATGAACAGAGTTATTTTCAAGGGAGCGTTGTAAATGATTTACCTTGACGATTTACTTCAGGCCACCGCCGGCCAGCTTCATGGCCCGGCCCAGGCGACAGAATTTACCAGCTTCGCCTTCGACTCGCGCCGGCTGGAACCCGGCCAGCTTTTTTTAGCGGTCAAAACCGCCACCGGCGACGGCCACGATTTTATCGCCGATGCCGTGCGGCGCGGCGCAGCCGGGGTGCTGTGTGAATATCCGGCGTCATTGGCTAATCCAGCTGCGCCTGTCACCACGGTGATTGTGCCGGACCTCCAGCAAGCCATCACCGATTACGCCACCTGCATTCTCCAAAAATACCGGCCTAAAGTCATCGGCGTGACCGGCTCCAGCGGCAAAACGACGGCCAAAGAAGCGATTGCCGCCGTGCTGCAAAAGCGGTATCGGATATTTAAAAATTATGGTAGTTACAATGGCCGCTACGGGCTGCCCATTGCCCTGGGCGAGTTGACCCCCGACCACGAAGTGGCTGTGCTGGAAATGGCCTGCGACAGTTTTGGCGAGATCGCCGAATTGGTCCGCATCGCCCGGCCTGAAATCGGAGTTGTTACCACCATCAATCAAACCCATCTGGCCTACCTGGGCACGCTGGCCAACATTGCCAATGAGAAAGGCCGCCTTATCGAGAGTCTGCCTTTTACCGGCTCGGCCATTCTCAACGCCGACGACCCGCGGGTGGCCGGCATGGTTCCCCGCACCAAAGCCCGCATCCTCACCTTTGGCCTGTCAGCCGGGGCCGACATCCGGGCCACCGATTTAAAGGTGCGGCTCGACGGCTTGACTTTTACCTTACATTACGAAGGCCGCAGCTACCCCGGACAAACCCCGCTGCTGGGCCGTCACCAAATTTATCCTATTTTGGCCGCAATAGCCGTGGGGTTGACGCTTGAGGTCCCACCCGAAACCGCGCTGGCAGCCCTGGCGAAACTGCCCCGTGTGCCGGGCCGGTTGAACCCGCTCCCCGGCCAGAACGGCGCGCTTATCTTGGACGACACCTTCAACTCCAGCCCGGAAGCGGTGACAGCGGCGCTGGATACGCTGGTCGAACTGCCGGGCGCGCACAAAGTAGCCATTCTGGGCGACATGCCCGACCTGGGCGACATTGAAAGTGAAGCCCACCAGCAAATAGGGCAGTACGCCGCCACCCGCGTGCAGCGGCTGGTCACTCAAGGCGATATGGGCCAACAGATTGCCACTGCGGCCCGGATGGCCGGACTGGGTAAACATGCCGTCCATGTCACTTTTACCAGTGACGATGCCGCTGCGGCCGTGCAGGATTTGCTTTCGCCCGATACGGTTATTTTGGTCAAGGGTGGGGCCGGGGTGCGCCTGGAGCGGGTGGCGCAAAAGCTGCTGGCTCACCCGGAACGGGACCGCCAGCAGTTGGTGCGGCAAGGCGCGGGCTGGGAGCAAGTTCGCGCTCGCCAGCCGGCCCGCCCCACCTGGGTGGAAATTAATCTGGACGCCATTGCCAATAATGTCCGTCTGCTGGCGCAACTGGCGGCCCCGGCCAAAATCATGGCCGTGCTCAAGGCCGACGCTTATGGACATGGGATGGTCAAAGTGGCGCGGACGGCGCTGAACAATGGGGCCAGTTGGGTTGGCGTAGCCACACTCGGCGAAGCAATCAACTTGCGGCGGGCCGGCATCGAGGCGCCCATTTTGGTGATGAGCTACATGCCGGCCTGGCAGGCCCACGACGCTATTGCCCACAACATCAGCGCCACCATTTTTACCGAAGAAATTGCCCGCGCTTTCACCCGCGCTGCCACCGATTTGAACCAGACTGCTCGCGTCCACGTGAAGGTTGACAGCGGGATGGGCCGCTTGGGCCTGCTGCCTCAGGATGTCCTGCCCTTTTTAGAGGCCATCCAGCGCCCCGGTCTGGAAGTGGAAGGCATGTACACCCACTTTGCTACCGCCGACGAGGCCGACCTGAGTTACGCCCGCGAACAACTGCGCCGCTTCCAAGGCTTGCTGGCCGAGTTGGACAAAGCCGGCCTGCGCCCGCCCCTGATTCACGCCGCCAACACCGCCGGCCTGCTCAATCTGCCCGCAGCCCGCTTCGATATGGTCCGGCCCGGCATCGGCATTTATGGCCTGCCGCCCTCGGCTGCCCTGGCCTTGCCGCCGGAATTTCGCCCGGCGTTGGCCTTCAAAACAACGGTGGGGCAGGTCAAAACGCTGCCGCCCAACAGCCCGGTCGGCTATGGGGCCACGTATTACACCCAGGGAACGGAGACAATTGCCATTATCCCGGTGGGCTACGCCGATGGCTTCCGCCGGGGGCCGCGCACCTGGGGCGAAGTGCTGGTCAAGGGGCAGCGTGCCCCGCTGGTGGGCCGGGTCAGCATGGATCAGTGCGCTATCAATGTAACCCATATTCCCAATGTCCGCCAGGGCGACGAGGTGGTGTTGATTGGTCGCCAGGGCAATGAAGTTATTACGGCTGAAGAGGTGGCTGAACATCTGGGCACAATCAACTACGAAGTAGTCAGTGAGTTGTTGGCCCGTATTCCGCGAATTTCATAATCGTTGACCACCGATAAATTAAGCTCCGTTGTATTTTGTAGTCTTTTAAGCTATAATGTGGTTACAATGGTCGGGAGTAATGCCAATGTCGCAAATTATGGTGGGGATTAGAGAACTGAAAGCCCAGTTGAGTTACTATGTGCAGCAAGTCAAAAAGGGCGCTACCCTGGTTATCACCGAGCATGGCAAACCTGTTGGGCAGATTATACCTATGAAACCCTCCATAGAAACGCGAGCGCAAGAACTTGCTCAGGCTGGCTTGGTAGCCTGGAGTGGACGTAAATTAGGATTACTTACTCCGCCGGCTCAGGTTTCCACCGACCAAACTGTTGCCGAGCTATTACTCGAAGACCGAGAGTGATTCTCTATCTGGATGCCAGCGCCCTGGTAAAGCGATACGTGGCTGAAACCGGCTCAATCGAAGTTAACGAAGCTATTGTTGAGGCCGAACTTACCGGAACAGCCATCATCACCCGAGCTGAGGTAACCGCCGCCCTGGCTAAGTCAGTCCGAGTTGGGGCGCTCACCGCTGAAGACGCCTTAGCCGCTCTTCGTATCTTTAAAAATGAGTGGTTTGATTTGGTACGGGTACAGGTAACAGAGCTACTCGTAGCTAAAGCCGAGATGTTGGCCTGGGAGTATCAACTGCGAGGATACGATGCCATCCAGCTTGCGGCCGCGCTGGTATGGCAAGAGGCCATGGGGGTCACAGTAATGATGGCGGTTTTTGACCAGCGCCTGTGGGCAGCCGCCAGGCAAGTAGGTTTAACCCCTTATCCTAAAGATTTGGCCGCTTTGCAAAAAGCAAGTTAATCAAGCTGATCTTTTTAGATGGGGTGGTGACGATGCATCCAGTAACTCAAACCAAAACAGCCATCATTTATCCTGAGTCGGATGGAACTCCTATGGGCGAAACTGATTTGCACATTAGCCTGCTGACCTACTTGCGCGAGGCCCTGCTCGATTATTTCCGCGATGAACCGCAAGTTTACGTAGCCGCCAATCTGTTTTTGTACTATGAAGAAGGCAACCCGGCCGCCGTCGTTGCGCCCGATGTATTTGTGGTGCGCGGCGTGCCCAAAGGCAACCGGCGCATCTACAAACTGTGGGAAGAGGGTCAAGCCCCCCAGGTGGTCTTTGAACTAACCTCGCGCTCAACCCGCCTGGACGATTTGGGAACCAAGCGCGCTTTGTACGCTCTGCTCGGCGTGAGCGAGTATTACATCTACGACCCTTATGGCGACTACCTGGAACCGCGCCTGTGGGCCTATCACCTGGAAGTAAGCCAGGGGGTGGCGGAATATGTGCGGCTGCTGGACCCAATTGTTCACAGCCCGGCGCTGGGGCTGGACCTCATTCCCGAAGGCGATTTGCTGCGCCTGAGAAACAGTCAAACGGGTCAAAAACTGCTCACCCCCTTTGAAGCGCAAGCTGCTCACCGCGCCGCCGAAGCTGAAGCGGCCCGTCTACGCGCCGAACTGGAGCGATTAAAGTCGGGAAAAGCCAAAGATTGAAGAAGGGAAGTTGGAAGATTGGAAGGTTGGAAGATTGGTTAAGGTTTACCAGTCTTCCAACCTTCCAGCCTTCCCTAAAAAAGGAGCTATGAAATCAACCGAAGCTGTCCCCCTCGACCTTTCAACCATCCTGCCCGCGCTGCAAGCGATTGTAGGGCCGGAGCGTCTCTCCATAGCTCAGGCCGACCGCGCCCAGCACGCCCGCGATCAATCGGCCCATGCTGAGCACCTCCCCGATATAATTATTTGGCCCAAAACCACCGCCGAAGTCAGCGCCATCCTGGCTTACGCCAATGAGGCCCACCTGCCTGTAACTGCCTGGGGGGCAGGAACCAGCATTGAAGGCAACCCTATCCCGGTGTTTGGCGGACTGGTGCTCGATTTTCAGCAGATGAACCAAATTCTGGCCGTCCATGAAACCGATTTTCAGGTAACGGTTCAGCCGGGCATGCTGTATAAAGATATGAACAAGGCGCTGGCCCAGTATGGCCTCTTTTTTGCCCCCGACCCCGGCGCGAACGCCAGCATCGGCGGGATGGTGGCCAACAACGCCGCCGGGATTCGCACGGTGAAGTACGGGGCGACCCGCGACAACGTGCTGGCCCTGGAAGTAGTGCTGGCCAGCGGCGAGGTGCTGCGAACCGGGGCGCGCTCGGTCAAACAGTCGGCGGGCTACGATTTGACCCACCTGTTTGTCGGCTCGGAAGGGACGCTGGGCATTGTGACCGAAGCCACGCTCAAACTGGCTCCGCTGCCGGAACATTTCAGCGCGGTCATCGCCGCCTTTCCCACCGTCGAAATTGCGGCAGAGGTGGTCTTTGCCATCATCGGCTCTGGTTTGGGGCCGGCGGCCTTGGAATTGCTCGACCCCCAGGCCATTGCCATCCTCAACACCGAGGCGGATTTTGACCTGGCTGTAGCCCCAACCCTTTTTATGGAGTTCAACGGGCCAAGCGAAGCTTCGCTGGCTGAGGAACTGGCCCTGGTCGAGTCAATCTGCCGGGAAAACGAGTGCCGGCGCTTCCAATCCGGCGTGGGCAGAGAGGCCCGCAATCAACTCTGGCGGGCGCGTCACCGCTTTTTTGAAACCAGTCTGCGCTGTTACCCCGGCCAGGATTACCGCCTGACCGATGTGGCTGTGCCTATCTCGCGCTTTCCAACCCTGGTTGCCGCCGCCAACGAGATCATGACCCGGCTGGGCTGCCAGGGGAACATTATCGGCCACGCCGGAGACGGCAATCTGCACACGGCCATTTTCTTCCCACCCGACGACGCTCAGGCCCGCGCCCACGCCGACCAGGTTAACGATTACCTGGTTGAACGCGCTCTGGCTTTAGGCGGCACCTGCACCGGTGAGCACGGCGTTGGCCTGGGCAAACAGAAATATATGCTGGCCGAGCACGGGCCGGTGGCCTTAAAGCTGATGCGCCAGCTCAAAGCCACCCTCGACCCGAACGGGATTTTGAATCCGGGCAAGGTGATTGCCTTAAATGTTTGAACGTTCAAGGTTAAAGGAAACCACGCCCGGCGCGTACAATGGAAAGAGTAAAACCTAGACCGAGTCAGGAAAGTTGAGCCAAAAAAAGACGATCTTTTTTGCCATTACTTTATTCTTGGCCGGCGTCTCGCTGGCCTGCCGTTTAGGAGAGTTTGTTTCAGACAGTCCCACCCCTACCTCAAGCCCCACCGTTCGCGTCGCTCGTTTTGCCACTCTGACCCCCACGCCTCACGTAGTCGCCCTGGTTTCGGTGACTCCGCTGGGCCTGGCGACCCCAACCCCAACACTATCCCCTACACCCAGCGCGACTCCTTTGCCTTCAGCCACCCCGACGCAAAGCCAGAACTCGCCCATTGCTACCCCTTTGCCCACCGAGCAGAGCGCCAGTGTCAGTGACCAAGTAGTTCCAGCCGCCACTGCCGCCACCCCTCCCACTGCTACCCCCCTGCCTTTACCAACCGCCACACCGACCCCGGCTGCGCCTCCGCCGCTTTCCGGGCGGATTGCCTTTCCCATTGACGACGGCCTGGGCCAGTACGACATCTGGATGGTCGAGCTGCCCAAAGGGGAGCCGTTTTTAGTGCTGCGCCGGGCACGCCAGCCCAACTTCTCCAACAGCGGGCAGTTGTTGGTCAACAATGAAAACAGCCCCAACGGCGAAAATCTGGGGCTGCTCGACGTCAGCAATACCTGGCTGGGCCTGGTCAGCGATGCCCCGGAAGATCGCCACCCCTTCTGGAGTCCTGAAGGCGACCGTTACGTTTTTGTCAACCCGCGCCTGCTGACGGATCCGTTGACCCAGCAGTACCTGACCCACCTGTTTATCCCCTGCTCCACCCGCCGGCCGCTGGAAGAAAACAGCGAAAGTTGTAAGGATACCGGCGGCAAAAGCAAGCTGGTCCCCGGTGATTATCCGGTTTGGACGAACGACTATCGGATTGCCTACGTCAACCATCAAAAAGGGCAGGAGGGCATTTACCTGGTCAGCGTGGGGGCGATTCCGCGAGAACATGCGAGCGACCCCGAACCACAGCGGCTTGTGACCGGCAGCGACGCCCGCCCCAGCGATGCCCACGGCAATCAGCTCTTTTTCACCGCGGCCAGCCTGGCCCAAAATTGGGAAGCCCACGCCATCAATCTGGATGGGACCAACCTGCTCAATCTCTCCAACAGCCCAGACTCGCAGGACGGCCTGCCCACCGTTTCCCCGGATGGGGCTTGGGTCGCTTTTGTCTCGGATCGAGCCGAGCATTGGGGCATTTGGGTGGTACCCGTTGCAGGGGGGACGCCCCAGGAGGTAGTCAATCTATCCAAAATCAACACCAATCCCAGTCCCTGGGGCAAAGAGGATCGCGATTGGACGAATGAGCGGATTACCTGGGGGCCGTGACGTTCAAACGTTTAACGCTATTTATCTGAACATGCCAGGATTTTTCAACATCACATCATACAGCATCCGCTTCCACGATTCCGCCGCAGCGGGGTCGCCTTCGGCGTTTAAAATGTCGCTCCAGGTCGCGGCGTAACCTTGAAATTCAATCGAAGTGAATTTGCGGCTCTCATCCAGCGGCAGCAGCATCTCTTTGGCTTCTTTAAGCTGGCGGCGGTGCAGGTAGGTTCGGGCTAAGTTGATCCGGGGCATGGCATAATTGGGAAATTTTTCCAGAGTTTGCCACATAAGGGTTTCGGCGGTAGTTTCATCGCCCAGGTGAACGTGGGCGACCGCCAGATTCAGATAAGCTTCTCTGGCGCGGGGTTCGCGCTCGATGATGCGCTCAAAGGCCGCTTTGGTCTCTTTAATCCGGCCCTCGCGGAGCATGATAGTCGCCTCAGCCAACTCATCAGGGATGCCCGGCTGATAGTTGTGATCAATCTCGTCGCTGATGGCAAAAGTTCGAAGTTGGACGCCTTTAGGGAGTCGCCTTCTAGCCGGCGGCCCGCCTTTGTTTCTGCGTTTATCTTTACGATTGTGCTTGGATTTTGGCATATTTATTCGCCTTTGTTAAAAGGGTTATTCTCATTATACCCGAAGATTGAACGCTATCAATCCTTCCTTCATCCTTCATCCCTCATCCTTCCTCCTTCTTAACAATCCCATACGCCCGCAGCACCGGCGGGCTGAACAGCCAGATCAGGCCCAGGATGGGTTGAAACAGCGGAAAATAGCCGTAATCCGCCCCAAAGTGCCGCCAGACCGTCCGGCCAATCAAATCGGGGTGGGTGAAGCTGAGGGTGCCGACGACAAAGGTGAGGAAAGTTTCAAACCCCAACAGTCCCACGGAGACCCACCAGGCCCACTTGCGGCGCACGGCAAAGCCGATGGTCGCACCGAGATAACAGCTAGCCGCCACCGCGCTCAGGGCCGGCGGAAGATAATAGGTCACATCCGGCCTGAAAAACAGTTGAAACACTGCCCGCGCCCCGGTCGAGAGGGCCAATACTGGGTAGGAAATCGCTAAAATAATGCCGGAAGCATAGGCAATGTCCGACATCACCCCTTCGCTTTTTGGTTTGGTTTGACTTTGTTGTTTTTCCATAAAACGAAAACTAAACCAATTTACGATTTTGGATTTACGATTTCGTGTTTCTAATCGTAAATCGTAAATCGGCAATCGTAAATCATCCTTATTCTCTTCTTGGCCGGCGCTCGCGGCGTTCGCGGCGGGCCTCGGCGGAACTGGCGGCGGTGGGGTCGCCGGGGGCGGCGGGTTGACGGTTGGCCTGAATCCAGGTCAGACAATTCTCGTCGTGGCCCATAAAAACGTCGGCGGCCTGGATGGCCTGCTTGATTTCGTGCTCGATGGGGTTAGTGATGGCGCTGGTCAACCCGTTGGAAATGGCCATGGCCAGAAACACGCCGTTCAGCGCCGGGCGATTGGGCAAACCGAAGGAGACATTCGATGCGCCGCAGCAGGTGTTCACTCCCAGTTCATCCCGGCAACGATTGAGAATCCGAAAAACCGAGCGGCCCGCGCTGGCCATGGCCCCAATTGGCATTACTAATGGGTCAATCAACACGTCGGCTTTGGGGATGCCGTGATCCATGGCCCGCTCGACAATCTTTTTGGCGACGGCAAAGCGCACATCCGGGTCTTCGCTGATGCCGGTCTCATCGTTGCTGATGCCGATAAAGGCGCAGCCATATTTTTTGACCAGCGGCAGCAGCCGCTCCAGCCGCTCATCTTCGCCGGTGATCGAGTTGAGCAGGGGTTTACCCTGCACGGCGGCCAGCCCACGTTCCAGCGCCTCGATAATCGAGGAGTCAATAGAAATGGGCACATCTACCACCGACTGCACCAGTTGAATTGCTTCGGCCAAGATGGCCGGCTCGTCGGCCAGGGGGATGCCCGCGTTCACGTCGAGCATGTGCGCCCCGGCTTCGACCTGGGCGAGGGCATCGCTGCGGACGCGCTCGTAATTGCCGGCGGCCATTTCGGCGGCCAATAACTTGCGCCCGGTGGGGTTGATCCGCTCGCCGATAATCACAAAGGGCCGCCCCGCACCAATAACCACTTCTTTGGTTTTTGAACTGAGGATGGTGTCTACCACAATGGAAACTCCTTATTCAGGATTTTTATCGAATTTTGCCGCTAATCATAGAGCAAAGTTGGCCGTTGTCAAGCTATTAGAATTTGGTTGCTGGTAGGTTAGGATGGTGTTATAATAGCTTGCCCGTTAGACTTGGAGTGTTTACCAATGGAGGCGATGAGGCGTGAGGCGAAGAAATCATCGCCTCCTCGCCTCACGCCTCATCGCGTCTATTAAGGAGGAGTCATGCCCTGCTCATCGCGCCGCATCGTTTGGCCTATCACGCTGCTCACCCTGATCCTGCTGGCAATAACCGCCTGCTCCGGCGAAAATCCTGCGCCTGTCGAAGTTGAATCCAGCCCCACCCCCGAATTGCAGGTGGTAGTTTTTGCGACCGAAGCCCCCACGCCTACCCCGACCGCGACCACCCGCGCCCCTACCCCCACTGCCGCGATGGGGGCCAGCACGGCTGAACCTACGGCAGCCGCCAGTAGCGGCGACCAATCCGCGCCCCTCAACCGCCCGCCCGATATTAACCCACTGACTGGTCTGAAAGTAGACGACCCGGCGCTGCTCAAACGCCGCCCGATAATGGTCCGGGTGGGCAATGATCCAGGGGTACAACAGGTGGGGTTGGAAAAAGCCGATATGATTTACGAGGAAATTGTCGAATGGTGGGTGACTCGCTTTACGGCCATTTATCTCAGCCAGGACCCGGAGATCATCGCCCCGATTCGCTCGGCCCGGTTGATCAATCTGCAATTAGTGCCCCAATATGGCGGGGCGCTGGCCAACTCCGGCGGCTCGGACCAGGTGCGCTGGGAGCTGTCGCAGGCCGCCGACCTGGTCAACCTGGACGAATTTTTTAGCCCGCAGCCTTACTTTTACCGCGAAAATGAAGGCTGGCAGACTCGCCTGGCCTTCGACGCTGCCACCGCCCGCGAGTATATGGACGGCGAGGATTTGGAAGCCGATGTCAAGCTGCGCGGTTTTGTTTTTAGCCCCAAGATCGAGGCCAAAGATTTGCCCCAAGAGGCAGTGGGCCAGGCCAAAGAGGCCATTATCCCTTATCCGCAGCAGACTAGTGAAGTGAAGTGGGAGTATGACTCGGCCAGCGGGACTTATTTACGCTGGAAAACGGGCGAGCCGATGAACGACTTCGACGGCAAGCAGCTAACGGCCAGCAATGTCATCATCTATTTTGCCGAGCACGCCGAAACCGATATTGTCGAAGACAGCAACGGCGCGACCTCGATTCGGATTGTGGTTAATGGGTTAGGCACCGCCTGGCTGCTGCGCGACGGTCAAATATTGAAAGGAAATTGGGAAACAAACGGCCTGGAAACCCCCAATTTTATTTTCAACGACGGCCGGCCTATGCCGCTCAAGCCAGGCAACACCTGGGTAGAAGTAGTTCCGCTTGATTTTGAGATCGAGATTGACGGTGTTGCCCACACCCGCCTGAGTGACGCCAGCGGCAAAGCCAGTAGCAGCGACGAGCCGGAAGAAGAGGCAACGGACGAACCGGAGACAACCGTCACCCCGACCTCCACCCCCATCGGCGCTCGACCTGCCGCAACTCCAACGGCTGAAGAGTAGACAGTAAACGGTAGACGGTAGACGGGGAATTTCTTGCCTTCCCGGAGTCCAAAGCTTGCTTTTGTAGAGCGTGGAATAACCACTGCTCTGCGTTCATATTCTCAAAGGTGAGTTTTGCCCACCCTAACCGCACTTTCGATAGCCCGTCCCTTGCTCGAACAATTGGTGGCTCGCCCCTTCGAGGGGTGGGTGTTGGGCCGATTTGAACGGGCGATTAATCTGGCAGACGCCGGCGGCTGGGTCATCGCCCTGACTTCGCCGGAGCTGGGTCAAGGGTCATTCTCGGTTGTGGTCGCTGCCAGTTCTGATTTCTTTAATGAATTTGCCGTCGGACAGCAGGTTAGGGCTGACCAAGACGGATTGACTGTCGGCAGGTGGTATCTTGACTGGAGCACCGCCGCAATCTGGGAACCAAAATTAGCTCCCCCCTCTCAGCCGCTTCAGCTCGACGCAGCTATTATCCAGCTTCTCAAACCTTACACCCATTGGCCTGACCCGGCAGAAGTCAACACTGCGCTCAAGCAGCGTTTGGGACAAGCGGCGGCTCAATTCACCCAGGCGATTACTGACCATCAAACAGACGCGAGACGAGTCGCTCAGGCCGCCGCTCTATTGGCCGGATTGGGCAACGGCCTGACTCCGGCGGGTGATGACTATTTGGTAGGGGCCATGGCCGCTTTGTGGCTGGACAACTTAAAGCCTTTGCTGCCTGAGATTGCCAAAGCTGCTGTTACCCAAACAACCACTTTAAGCGCCGCGTTTTTAAGGGCAGCCGCGCGAGGCGAGTTTATGGAATCCTGGCACAATTTGGCTCAAAGCCTTTCCGCCGGAGATGTCAAATCATTGAGCCTGGCCTTAACCCAGGTGGCTCATTTTGGGGCCTCATCGGGGCGGGACGCATTGGCCGGTTTTGCCACAACCGTGTTAAGTCTGCAAGAAGGGAACTTTGGAAACTCAGGTAAGTAGTCCCAGTAGAACGTATAGATTCCGTAGCGTTATCGTTAAGTAGGGAAATGAATCCTATGTTATAGTTGACATGTTGAGATAGTCAGCAAGATTATCCGACTTCGAAATGTTCCAACTTAGGCCATAAGGCATGTTCATCTTCTCCTCCTTTTTGAAAACCCGGCGCTAGCGCCGGGTTTCTTTTTTCCCGGACTAAAATTATAAAATAGGCAATTGGTACTTAAAATTTTAAGTTACTCACTTTATGACGAGTTAATTTAAAATAATTATGTCTACTATCTATTGCAAGAAAATTAAAGAGTCGGTATAATTGTTTTAACATAAACGCTTACCATAAAAAGTTGACATAGTAAATGAGAGATTACGATGCCAACAACTATTTCCATAGGAGGAAAAATGACCAAAACTCTACTTTTTAAGACATTAGCAGTTATTCTTGCGGTTGTGCTGTTACAGATAGCCGTTGCCGCCGATAGCCAGGCACAGGGGTATGGCAGTGATGGCTACGGCGGTGGCTGGGGCGGCGGTTTTTACTATACCGTCCGTTACGGCGATACCCTCTTTGCCATTTGCCGAAAATTTGGGGTGGACCCATACGAAATCGCCCGCATCAATGGACTGCCCAATCCCAATCACATTTATGCCGGGCAGGTTTTGTATATTCCCGCCGGTAGCGGTTACTGTCCAACTTGCTGGGCCAATTACCATCATCCCTGGCCCAAGCCAGTCCATTGGCAGCACGGGTGTGGGGACAACTGCTATCAGCAGCCCGTCAAATGGCACGGCTGTGGCAAGGATTGCTACCGGCAAGGTTATGGATATGACTACACCGGCTACTACTATGAAGGCTACTACCCTCATTACCAGCGCTATAGCTACACCTGCGGCTATAACTACAATTGTTACTAAAGTCAACGCTGTCGTTTAGACCGTATTTCTGCGCTGTTTCATAGTACAAGCTTAAACAACCAATATTGATATAGAACCAAAGCCTGATCCGCGCAAGGTCAGGCTTTTTTGTTGTTCCCATAAATAAAAAGCCTTTGGTAGTGAGAAAAAAGCCCCCCTTTGTTTGCTGAAATCAAGCTAACTCATATAATGCGAACATGGTTGGGTTAGCTTACGTCAATAAACTTGATAGTATCAGACTCAACTTTAGCCGGATGACTTGATAGGACTACCGGCAATCAAAATTATTCCTAGGGGACAAGGAACAATTTATTCGATGGACTACAAGGATTATTACAAAGTTTTGGGCGTAGACAAAAGCGCCAGCACCGACGACATCAAAAAAGCGTATCGTAAATTAGCCCGTAAATATCACCCCGATGTTAACCCCAACGATAAAGTGGCCGAAGAGCGATTTAAGGAAATCAACGAGGCCAACGAGGTGCTCACCGACCCCGACAAGCGGTCCAAATATGATCGCCTGGGTTCCAGTTGGCAGGCTTACCAGCGGGCCGGCGGCGGCGGCGGCTTCGATTGGAGCGAATGGATGGCTGCCGGCAATCGCGGCGGCTACGTAGATTTAAACGACATCCTGGGGGGTGGGGCCGGTCGTGGCGGTAACTTCTCCGATTTCTTTGAGGCTATCTTCGGGAATATGGGTCAGGCCCGGACTGCGCCGCGCCAAGGGCAGGATTACACCCAAAAGGTCGAAATCTCGCTCGAAGAAGCCTTTAACGGAGCGGCCCGAATTTTGCGGGTGGGCGATCGCCGCATTGAGGTCAAGATTCCCAAAGGCGCAAAAACGGGCACCAAAGTGCGCGTGCGCGGCGAAGGGGCCGAAGGCATCGGCGGCGGCTCTAAAGGCGACCTTTACCTTGAAATCGAAGTAGCGCCCCACCCTACCTTCGAGCGGGTGGGCGACGACCTTTACACCGAACTGCCGGTTGATTTGTACACCGCTATCCTGGGCGGCGAAGCAACCGTGCCCACCTTCAAGGGCAAAATCAAACTGCGTATCCCACCTGAAACCCAATCGGGCCGGAAATTCCGGCTCAAAGGCCAGGGTATGCCTCACTTAAAGCAGTCAGACGAGCGGGGCGACCTGTACGCTAAAGTGGTGGTGCAGTTACCGCAAAACTTAACCCCCGAAGAAATCGCCCTGTTTGAGGAATTGGCCGACATGCGCGGCTTGTAAAGGGGCCGCTGCATGCTCGACAAGCCCGACGCCGGTCCTCATCAGCCGATGTACGTCATCAGCGTGGCGGCCAAAATGATTGGCGTCCACCCTCAAACGCTGCGCCACTACGAAAATGTGGGCCTGGTCACACCGGAACGGAGCGAAGGCAACATCCGGCTCTACTCTCCCGCCGATATTGACCGGCTGCGCCAGATTATTCGCCTGACCGATGAATTGGGGGTCAATTTGGCCGGTGTGCAAATTATTCTGGATATGCGCGAGCGGCTGGAGGGGCTGCAACTGGAAATGGAGGCCATGCAGGCCGAACTGCAAGCCGAAATTGCCCGCTTACGCAAGCGCCTGATTGACGACTGATGGGCGCTCAACCCGAAACAACACTGACTTCCTCAGCCGATGCTGCCCCGGCTGAAACCGCCGGCATGGCTCGCGCCGCCGCGCTCATTGCCGCCGGCAATGTTGCCAGCCGCGTTCTGGGTCTGGCCCGAGAAACGGTGATTGCCAACCTGTTTGGGGCAACCGGCCTGGTCTCCGCCTTTCGGGTGGCCCAGATCATCCCCACCATGCTGTACGATTTGTTGGTTGGCGGCATGGTCAGCAGCGCCCTGGTGCCTGTTTTCTCGGAACAGGCCGAGCGCGACCGGGCCGGGTTGTGGCATCTAGCCAGCCTGATCCTGAGCCTGGCGGTTGTCGTTTTGGGGGTCATCGTCCTCCTCATCGAGCTGGCTACGCCCCAAATTGCTTTCCTCATGGCCGGGGGATTTGAGCCGGAGCTGCTGGCGGCGACGGCTCGTTTGATGCGCCTGACCACCCCGGCGGTCCTTTTTCTAAGCCTCTCCGGCATCATCACTGGCCTGCTTTACGCGCTCAAACGATTCGCCCTGCCCGCTTTTACGGCGGCTGTTTTCAATACGGTTATCGTGGCGACCGCGCTGCTGGGGGCGCTGGTTTGGAATTGGGGCATCGAGGCGCTGGCGGTTGGCTTGCTGTTGGGGGCTATCCTGCAAGTAGCCTTGCAACTGCCGGGGCTGCGCGACGCCCGCCTTCGCTTTGTGTTCGACCTGCGCCATCCCGCTCTGCGGCGCATCGGCAAACTGTACCTGCCGGTCATTTTGGGCCTGGTTATCAGCCAGATTGCAATTGCTCTGGACCGCAACCTGGCCTCGCGCACCGGCGAGCAAAGCATCGCCTGGATGCAGTTTGCCACCACCATCATCCAATTTCCCCTTGGCCTGATTTCGGCAGCTATTTCTCTGGCCATCCTGCCGACTCTCTCGCGCCTGGCCTCTGCGAACGGCGATACCCTGAACGATTTTATGGACACCCTGGCCACTGGCCTGCGGCTGGTGCTGGTGTTGACCATCCCCGCCGCCGTAGCGTTGTTTGTCATGGCTCAGCCGGTGGTGGCGCTGCTCTTTCAGCACGGCGATTTTACCGGCTTCGACACCCAACAGACCGCCCTGGCCCTGCGGCTTTATCTCTTCGGTCTCACCTTTGCCGCCATTGACCAGCCTCTCATCTTTGCTTTTTACGCCCGCCAGAACACCCTCACCCCGGCCCTGGTTGGCTTGCTGGGCGTAGGTTTTTATCTTGTCGCCGCCTTATTGCCTTCGCTGGCCCGGCCCATGCAAATGACCGATTTGGTGCTGGCCAACAGCGTCCAACTGACCGGGCACGCCCTGGTCATGCTCTGGCTGGTCAACCGCTTGGCTCCGCTGCGCGGGCGTGGGTTGGAGTCAACAACCTTCAAGGCTGTCGCCGCTGCGACAGTTATGGGTCTGCTGTTATGGCTAACCTTGCCTTTTTTGCAAGCCCAACTCCCGGCTGATAATTTAATCAATGAGGCAGCGCTGGTGGGGTTGTTGAGTTTGGCCGGGGGCGGGATCTATCTTTTGGGTTTGTACCTGCTGCGGTCGCAAGAGTTAACTTTGCTTTTTAGTTTGCTCCAACGATTTGCTCCCAAACATAATCGTTGAGGTTAGTGGAGGCCAAAAATGTCAACAACCGAAATCAAAACATTCTTTGAGTCGCTCCACCAGCACAAAAAATACGTTTTGGAAGCCGGCCTCCTGGTCGGCGGCATTCCCGAAGAACAGCTTTTCAATCACGACGCCAGCAAATTTACCGAGGCGGAATATCCCCATTATGCCCGCCAATTTCACGGCGACAAAGGCGACCCGCACGGCTTTGCCCTGGCCTGGCTGCATCACATCCACCACAACCCCCATCACTGGCAGCACTGGGTTTTCCCCGATGGTTACGCCCCGCCCGGCAGTGGTTCGGAAGGCGGGGTGATGCCTATGCCCGAAAGATACCTGCGCGAAATGGTCGCCGATTGGCTGGGGGCCAGCCTGGCTTACAGCGGCTCTTGGGATATGTCGCCCTGGCTCAACCGGCATCTCTCTAAAATGAGACTGCACTCTGAAACCCGAATTATGTTGGCAGAGGTTTTGGCCTCGCTGGGCTATCGCTCCGCCGATGGTTCGCCCCATCTGGCCCTGCTAGATTGGTCCAAATACCCGGAACGGCGCTAATCCAGCGTAGACCTCATAGGTTTTCGCGCAGTGTACCTATGAGGTCTGTTTGCTCACCCTCCTCAGCCAACCCGTTTGACAAAATAGACTCCCGGCTTTACAATAACAACGTGACATAACCTAGAAGAGTAGAAGATAGAGAATAGAAGATGGAAGATAGAAGCCAGTAAACAGTTTCGGCTGCCATCCACTATCTACCATCCTCTATCTACTATCTTCTTCCTACCGGGGTAGTGATGTTTGGCAAACGCAAACTGGACGATTTGAGCGTGGAGGAGCTGGAAAAAGCCCTGTTGATTAAACGGCGGCAGTCTCGCCTGGAGCGTTTTCAACGCCTGTCGGGCGAGGGCCGCTCGACCAACGAGGCGCTGTTAAATCAGGATGAGCCAGCGCGTCCCCAGGTGCCCACTCCCTGGCCCCGTAGCACCCCGATTGCTGCCCCCGGTTTCCAAACCGCCACCGTGCAGCCCATACGCGGCATTTTTGGCCGGCGCAAAGCTGTCCCCATCCCACCGCAGGAGCGAACCCGCTCCAAAAAAGTCAGAGATGCCCTGCTGTTAGGCTTGGAAGTGGTGGCCCTGGTGGGGTTGGTGGCCGTGTTAGTAGCCTCCTATTTCAACCTCAAAGAGTTGAACGCCGAAGTATCGCTGGCCCAGCAGAGTGCGCTTCAGCAGGAACTACCTACCCCTACCGTCGCCCCACCGCCGATTACCCTGAACCGCCTGCCCGGCGGTCACACCCCGCCGACCTCGCCCGGCGGCGCGGCCCCCGATGTGCCGCTGCATTTGCAGCAGTGGGTCCAAACCTCGGCTTCCGGCGGGTCAGCCGTACCGATTGAAGTCAAACCGGCGGCCAACAGCCCCACTCGGATTGTTATTCCCAAAATCCAGGTGGATGCGCCCATTATCAACGGCGTAAGCTGGGAGGATTTAAAGAAAGGCGTCGGCCATTTGCCGGGCAGCGCCAACCCCGGCGAGCGCGGCAATTTGTATCTGGCCGCTCACAACGACATCTTTGGCGAGATTTTTCGTTATTTGGAAGAGTTAGAGGTTGGGGATGACTATTTTATCTACGCCGGAGAGCAAAAGTTTCGCTATGTAGTCAAGGAAAAGCGGATTATCAACCCCACCGACATCGAGGTGATGCTGCCCACCACCGAGCCGGTTGCCACGCTGCAAACCTGCTACCCGTACCTGGTTGACACCCACCGCCTCGTCGTCATCGGCGAATTAGCCGAATAAACCAGCGAATGCTATAATTTAATCAAGTTTGATAAATTGAGTGGGGGCAGGTCTGTGACCTGCCCCCACTGATGATTAGAAGGTAAACTATGGCTAAAAGAACCCGTCGTGAGCGACGTTTAGAAGGTAATAAACAACCCGGTCAATTTGTCTCCAAGTCCGCCCCCGCTGGGGAAAGCATTCCCTTGCCGACATTGAGTGAAGAATTTGTCCCCGCCCCAGCGATGGCGGCTCAAGCGGCTGCGCTCAATAATCGTAAAGCTGCTGCCGTCAATTTTGCTCAGGAATATTATTACGAATATGGCGAGTTAAAGACCATTCTCATCATCACCGCCATTTTGTTTGTGGCTATGGTGGGGATGTCGTTTGTGATTTAATTATCCCTCCCTGCCGGCGCAGTTCCTCCAAAATCGCCTCCAACCGTTCCAGCATCATTTCTTGGCCCTGGGCCGAGGCCGGTTCCGCCCGGCCCGGCGGGTCGAGGGCATTGCCGGTCAGCGCCGGGCCGACGGTCATGGCCAGGGTGGCGATGAGTTTGCCGGTTTGGGTCTGGGCAAAAATATCGGCATAGCCCACCGACAGACACGTGCTGATGTAATACAGCGCATCCACAAAGGTCTTGATCTTCGGGTTGACCCCTCGCTCGGCCAGATAAAAAGCTGCCGACGCGCTCAACAAAAAACCACCCAGCGATTCCAGCGGCCGGCCCGTCAACCATTCGGCCAGCCCCGCTTCGAGTTCGCCCCGTTTGTTCAGCACCATATTTAACGCCTTTACCACCTCGGCGCTGGAAATGCCGGTGAAGACGTAAAGAAGGTCGCTCTGTTGAGTCACAGTTTTTTCCCTGTAAATACTGTAAAGGGTGATGCGTGAAACGTGATGCGTGAAGATTTTACGCGTCACGCATCACGGTTCACTTTTTCACTTCGCCGCGTAGCGCAAATAGACATCTTCAAAATTCATCTCGGCCAGGATGGGCAGGAGGGTGAGCATGGCTTTAGCCTGGGCGGCCAGGGGTTTGTCGGCTTCGCTGGCTTGAGCCTCCAACTGGTCCAGCACCTGGCTGACGGTCTGCTTTTTGAGCTTGTTAACATCCAGGGTGCGGTCAGCCAAGGCAATCAGTTGCGGCATTAGCCCGGCAGCTTGCTCCAGCGTCATTGGCTGAGCAGCGGGCAACTGGCCGTTGTCGTGGCCGTTGCCGGTCACTTTACTGAGCAGTTGTGTCCCCAACTCGCGCACCTGGGGCGGGACGGCATTAACCACGTCATTCATGCCTTCGGCAAAAGACATGAGGCGCAAAATGCTGTCGGCGGCCTCGGGCGTGCCGAACATCTTGATTTGCATGTTGGCAATGGCTGCGCCCATCGCCTGGGCGCGGGCCACTCCAATTTGAATCTGGGCCTCAATTTGCAAGCGCTGCATCTCCAGCTGCTGGCTGACGTTATCAAAGGCGGCCAGGGCTTCGGCTTTGGCTTTTTGACCCTCGGCTTCGGCCAGTCCCTTGGCTTTGACCGCTTCCGCCTCGGCCAGACCCTTAGCCCGGATGACCTCGGCTTCGGCCCGCATGGCCTCGGCTTTGGCCCGGATGACCTCGGCTTCGGCCAGACCTTGCAACTGCGCCGCCTCGGCTTTGGCCCGCAGCACTTCGGCCTCAGCCAGACCGGCGGCGCTGGTGCGGGCACGCTCGGCGTCGGCCCGCATCTTTTCGGCGTCGCTTTCGGCCTGGGCCTGGGTGCGCTTGGTTTCGGCCTGCTTTTGGGCCGCCTCGAACTCGGCCTGGGCGATTTCTTTAAGCGCTGCCGCTTGCGCTTCGGCCTCGCGAATCCGTTTGAGCGCCTCGATTTCGACTGCGTTCTTGCGGTCAATCATCGCCTTCTGGGCGTCGCGCTCGGCCTCGATGACCTGGATTTGGGCCTGGCGTTTGGCCTGGGCCGTCTCCTCGACCGTTTTGACATCTTGGGCGGCCTGTTCGCGCTGCGCCGCCACCGCCAGCCGTTCCTTCTCCGCCGCTTCCCGTTTTTGCTGCTCTTTGAGCACCGAAATTTGTTTGGTCTGTTCAGCGACCTCTATCGCCTGGTTGCGGGCAATTTCGGCGGTCTGGAACTCCTGATTTTTGCGCTCGGTTTGCACCAGCAGCGTTTGTTCCATCTCGATCTCGGCCAGCTTAATGGCCCGTTCTTTGGCAATCCGAGCCTGCTCGGCGGCCTGCTCTTGCTCATAAATAAACTTTTCCGCCGCTGCTTTCTCAGCCGCTTGACGCGCCTGCACCTCGCGCTGTTGCGTAGCAGCAGCAAAAGCCAGGTCTTGCTCCAGGGTCAATTTCTCTTTGGAGGTACTGGTGTCGCGCTGTTTGACCTCGATTTCGGTTTTGCGCT
Organism: Anaerolineae bacterium; assembly: GCA_023151115.1. The sequence goes on along the minus strand of JAKLJP010000010.1, from coordinate 169,317 downwards.
CGATGTCGTTGCGCTCGCGCTGGGCGGTCTGGATGACATCGGCGTTAGCCCGCGCTACCTGCGCCCCAAACACGTCGTCGGTGCCGAAGGACCCCTGCCGGGCGGCTTTGAGGGTGAGGATGCTGACGCTTTCCAGCACCAGGCCGTTTTGCTCCAAATCTTCTTTAACCCGCTCTTGCACCTTCTGGATAAAATTGTCCCGTTCCTGGTGCAGACTCATCAGGGTGAAGGTGGCGGCCACGTCACGCAGCGCGCCATCGAGCTTGGCATCCACCAACTGCTTGACCGCCGTCGCATCCACCGCCTTGCCGCCGATGGTCCGGGCGGCGTCAATAATGCCCTCGACGGTGGGGTTGACCTTGATGTAAAAAATAGCCCGGATGTCGGCGTACTGGGGGTCGCGGGTGAGCAGGGCGTTCTGTTCGGTGCGCTCAATCTCGATAGCCATGGTCCCCAGGTCAACCCAGGTGATTTCGTGGATCAAGCCGATGACCACCGCCCCCCCATTCATCACCACCTTTGGCTGCGCCCCGCGCCCGGTGCGGACAAAGGCCCGGTTGGCCGGCGCTTTGACATAAGCCCTGGCAATAACAGCCAGCAGGACCACAAAGGCGATAAAAGCGAAGAACACAATAACCGCCCAAAACAAAAATGAGCCAAACATAATTTACCTCCTGTTAAGAAGTCTCAATCCGATGGCACAACCGTATAAACTTTCCGGGCCGCGTCGTAATCTACCAGATAGACCTCGGTATCGCGGGGAATGGCCGGTTTATCCGGGTCAACTTTGGCAAAAACGGTAATGAGGGTGCCGCCGGGGTCGCGGACCTTGACCTGGCCGTAGATCTGGTCTACCTGACTGCTAATCACCCGGCCACGCCGGGCCACCAGTTGCGAGGCCGAGGTCGCGGTGCTGGCAAAAGCGGGGATGGCCCGGCCAATCAGTCGAGCCGTGCGCGAGGTGACAACAACCGAGAGGACGAGCGCGCCCCCCAGAACGGCAATCAAACCCCAACCGGGATAGGCGGGCACGACTCCCAGCAGCAGCCAGTTGGCAATCCAACCCAGCAGTCCAAAACTACCCACCAGCAACAATAAAATCATCGTCACCGGGGCTTGGCCGACCCCCAGAAATTTCAACGCGCCTAACCAGCCGGGTGCGCCGGTCAAATCGTGGTCAACATCGTGATCGAGGTCGTGGTCGAGATCGGCGTCGTGGTCAATATCCAGATCATGATCGAGGTCAAGATCGGCATCCGCGTCTACATCGGCATCATGGTCCTGATCCAGGCCAATAAATTGCAGAGCCGACAGGCCCAGAAAGAGCAGCAGCGCCAGCGAGAAGGGCAGGTTGTACCAGGCAGTTACGAAGGTCCACAGATCAGACAGTTCTTGCACAGGGGTACTTTCCTAAGCAGCTCCCAGAAATAATTGTCTAAATGCGTGATACGTGATACGTGACATTTTACGCATCACGCATTACGCATCATCTGTCAAACCGTATCTCTAGGGCCGAAACAAAGATAATCGCCCCGATGCTATCACATGCTGGTTCGACAATCAACCGTTTGAGGAAAATTATAAGCTACCAATGCACCGAATAATTGTAGCCAGGCTACGAAAAAGCGGGGGTTACAGCAGCGCCTCGATTTCGGCCCGGAGTTGGTCGCCCCAGCGCGCGCCGGAGTCCCACTGCAAGCCGGGGCTTTGAGTGTTGATTAACTCTTTGTAGCCAAACACCGCCGAGAGGGAGAGGCGGAGCTGCTGGATCAGCCAGGCGATAAGCTGCGCTCCGGCTTTAATTTGTTCGGGGCTGGGGACAGTGGCGGTAAAATCTCCGGCAAAACAAATACCGATAGCAATGGGGTTATAATTGCCGGCGTGGGTGGCCACAGTAGTTAGTTCGTTGGTCTGCTGGATCTGGCCGTCGGCGGTGATAAAGTAGTGATAGCCAATGCCGGGCCAGCCTTGTTTGTCCACGCGGTGGGCGGCGATGCGGTCTGCGCCCACGGTGGGTGCAACGGCGGTGTGATGGATCACAATCATTTGAATTTGGTCCAGTGAGCGGGTGGGAAATTGTAGGCTGGGATGGCGTTTCAATTGGCCGGTGATATTCTGAATCGGGGGAGGTGGAAGAGGCGAGGGAGGAAGTGGCAAAGAAGTGGGTGGTGAAGTCAATAACTGTTGTAACTGAGTCTGCAATTGGCTCTGCTGGCCGGATAACTGCTGCACTTGCGACTGCAATTGGGCCAGTTGGGCCTGGAGCTGCTGCACCAGGCTTTGCAGGCTGTTAGTTTGAGTAATAAGCTGGCTCAGATCCTGCACCGGGGCAGTTGGCAGCGGCGCTGGCGTGACGGACGGTGTGGGAGGAGGGGCAGGTGGCGGAGCGATGGGTGGTGTGGGAGCTGGAGGCGGCGGAGGTGGAGTTACAGGTTGTGGCGGTGTGGCAACGACGGGTTCCGGCTGCCACTGGGAACGGGCTTCTACGACCTGGCGGAAGGCATCGTAAGCAGGCTTAGGCTGGCCCTGCTCATTTTTGAGGCCAAAGGGATTGACCATACCATCGCTGTAGCAGAACCAGATGAGTTCCTCCACTTTGTCGCTGTACTTGCTGATGACAGCGCGGTAGTAGCGGCGCAGAAACTCGGCGACCTCCTCATTGCCGCCCACCTCACCCGGTTTAGCGCCCATTTCGGTAATCCAGATAGTTTTGCGACGGCCCACTTTGTAATAATCGTCAATTAGATTGCCTACGAAGCCAAAGCCCCAATTGGAATTGGGCCAATTCTTTTCAGGCCGCTGGCCGTAGGGATGAAAAGCAACAATATCGGCCGGCAGGTCACCGCCCAAAGATTTGATTACTGTACTTAACCAGTCGGGATTGCCGGAGGCCAACCCGCCGATCACCGTTTTGGCTCTGGGGTCAGCCGCTTTGATGGCGTCGTGCGTGCGGCGCAGCATCTGTCCAAAAACATCTTCCCGCAGGCAGGGATCATACGGCGTGCCGATGTTGGCCCGGTCGTGGTCCGGCTCGTTCCAGATTTGATAGGCTGGGCGAAAGGGGGCCAACTGTCGGGCAATCTGCCCGGCGCGGCGGGCAAAGCGATTAATGTAATCATCCCAATTACCGGCAAAAGGGGGCTTGCCGGGGTAGGTGTCGTAGGTCAGGATGATCAGCGACTCAATACCGGCATCCTGATAACCTTTGGCTTTGCGGCTGTAAAAGTCTATCCGGGCCGGGTCTACCTGGTCACCGCCGCTGCGATCATAGAAGGTGTAGCGGACTATTTCGACGCCAAGCTGCTTTAACTCTGATGGGTCGGGGTTGCCGGTGGGGTTGTTGGGGTCAATATTGAGACCGTACATCGCTGTTCATCCCTTCCTTGAAAATAAAATTACACAGAGTTACGCAGAGTCCTCACGGAGGAACACAGAGAAAAAACTTTGTGTATCTCTGTGCCTTCTTTGCGTTCTCTGCGTTACGTATTTTCATCGTCGGTGTCGTGCCGTAGGCTCGGTCAGGCTTTTTTGTGTTTTGGAATTGAAGACGAGTCCAGTTTACTATGACTGGGTTCAAGATGTCAACCACTTGAGCCAAATCCGTTGTCAGGTCGAAATATCCCAAACAACCCGAAAACCCCGCCATCTGATTTTGCTCTCCGGGTCGGAGTTGCCCCGCACAGTGCATCTTAATTTGGCCGGCTCATCGCGGAACGAACCGCCGCGATACACCCGGTAGACCCGGTGTAGGTGGGAGGGTTTGGCTTCTTCACGCCCATCACCGGCGTGATAAGGGTAAGGAAAAAGATTCTCTTTGGGGTCACTACCCCAGAGGGTGCTGGTCCATTCCTGGACATTGCCGAGCATATCATAGCAGCCATAAAAACTAACGCCTTGAGGAAAGGCCATCACCGGGGTAGTATCGTCGCTGCCAAAATTGCAGCGCCCCTCCTCCCATACATCCCCCCAGGGATACAGCCTTTTCCCCCCGGCCCCCCTGCTCCCCTGCTCCTCCGCTCCTCCACTCTCCTCTGCCCAAGAAGCTGCCTTCTCCCACTCGGCCTCAGTGGGCAGGCGATAGAGGCGACTCGTTTGCTCGCTCAACCAGCGGCAGTAAGCCAGGGCATCTTCCCAACTGACCCCGACGACCGGGTGATCGAGTTTGTCAGCCGGCGGTTCACGCAGAAACCAGCTCGTTTTTTTGGGCGGCTCGTGCTGTTTCTCGCGTTTGATAAATTCGGCGTACTGGGCGTTGGTGATTGGATAGCGGCCCATCTGGAAGGCGGGCAGGTTGACTTCGTGCTGAGGGGTTTCTTCCAATGGAACGTTGTCGCTGGGCAAGCTACCCATTAAAAAAGGACCGGCTGGAATGAGAACCGTTTCCGGCTCAAAAGGCAAGCGTGGCGTTTCCAGTTTGACCTGATCCAGATCAAGCTGCTCAACATTGCTGGCGACCAGCAGGGGTCGCAATGCTTCCTTGAGTTCCTTTAATCCTTTTTCGGTTAATTCAGTCGAAAGGGCTTGATCAATCAGCTCAATCGCCGCCTGGTGATCCCTGATTTGGTTGAGCAGTTCCAGCGGCGCATTGCCACCGTGTTTGGCCTCTCGTTCTTGCAAAATGAGCAGATTTTCGTGAGTTCTCAGCAGAAGAACTTTAAGCGTTGCCATCAATACTCTGTCTCGATAATTTGGTTAAGGATAAACGGGATAGCTAATTATACAACAAACGGCAGCGATGTGCCACAGTTTTGCGGAAAGCGGGGAGTTATGAGTGGGTGGGCAGCGTAAACCAAAAACAGCTACCCCGTCCCGCCACACCTTCACTTTCCACGCCGATTTGCCCCCCCTGGGCCTCGACCAACCGTTTGGCAATGGCCAGGCCCAAACCGGAACCGCCCTGTTCGCGGGAGCGGGCCTTATCGGCCCGCCAGAAGCGGTCAAACACGTGGGGCAAGTCGGTGGGGGAGATGCCGGGGCCGGTATCGGAGACGGTGACGCGAATGAGGGGTCGGGGGTCGGGGGTCGGGGGTCGGGGAGTATCGGGCAGGGGAGCAGAGGAGCGGGGGGGTGGGGGAGATGAAAAAACTCCCCCCTGCTCCCCTGCTCCCCTGCTCCCCTGCTCTCTTACCGAAGCTGCCTCAATAACCACCTCGCCGCCCTCCGGTGTATGGCGCAAGGCGTTGGAGAGGAGATTGTGCAGGACCTGGCGCACCCGGTCGGGGTCGGCCTGAACGGGGGGTAAAGTGGGAGGCAAAACGATCTTCACCTTGATATTTTTTTCGCGGGCCAGTTCTTCAAATAAATTAGCGGCTCGCTCGACCAGAGAGGGTAATTCGACTGCCTGGAGGTGCAGGCTCAACTGTCCGGCCTCGGCTTGAGCCAGTTGGCGCAGGTCGTTAACCAGGCGGTTCAAAGTGAGGGTCTCATCATAAACGGCGGCAATTTCAGCTTTTTCCAGCGGATAAACATCGTCGAGGATAGCTTGCAAATTGCCCTGAATGATGGTCAAAGGGGTGCGGAGTTCGTGGGCGATGTCGGCGACCATATTGCGGCGGAGAGTTTCGGCTTGTTGCAAACCGGCGGTCATCTCGTTAAAGGCACGGGCCAGATCGGCTATCTCGGCGCTGCCGGTCACCGGAACCTGCTGATTCAAGTCGCCCCTGGAAATGCGCCGGGCGGCGGCGGCCAGGCGGCCCAGCGGCGCAGACAACCCGCGCGAAATAATAAATCCCAACAGCAGCCCTAGGCTGCCGGCAATGAGACCGGCCTGCCACAAGGAAAAGTTAAACTGCCGCAGAAACAACTGGGCCGGCCCGGACAGATCGCCCAGGCCGGGCACGCTGACGACGACATAGCCCACCGTTTGGCCTTCCAATTCAATGGGCACAGCTTCGGCCTGTTCGGCCGGGTTCAAACGGCCTCCCCGGCGCGGGCCGCCCTGGTCAAAAACAATTTGGGTCGAGGCATCGGCTAGAATCAGTTGGGGCATGCCCCGCCGCATCATCATGCCCCAACCGTGGCCCATGTTATCTGGCTGACCGGGGCCGCGAAACAGTTCTTCGACCCCCGCCCAACTGCCCTGACGGGCATAATAATCGGCCAGGGCGTCAACCAGCGGCGAATTGACAAGCTGATCCCGCGCCACAAAGCGGCGAAATTGTACATCCACCTGGCGGTTAGCCAGAATACCGGCCACCACAATCCCAATGATGGTAACCGCGCCAAAAGCCAGGGCGAGACGAACCCAAAGTTTGTTCATGAATGATGCCTGAAAAGAAAACTAATCTAATTGTGAATTGTGAATAGCCAAATGTGAATTGTTAATGAAATATCAGACCATTCACAATTCACCATTCATCATTCACAATTTTATTCCCCTTTGAGCCGGTAGCCGACGCCGTAAACGGTTTCAATATAGGTCGGCTGGCTGGGGTTGGGTTCGATTTTGCGGCGCAGGTTTTTGATGTGGCTGTCAATGGTCCGGTCTAGCCCTTCAAAATTATAACCCAAGCCTTTCTCCACCAGTTCCATACGGGTAAAAGCATGGCCGCGCTGCTCCATCAACAACTTCAGCAGATCAAATTCGGTTGGGGTGAGGTCAATGGGCGCGCCGTCGAGGGAAACCAGGTGACGGTCCACATCCATTCTCAGCCCACCTACCTGGATGACCTGCGGCGTGGCCGGTGCGCCGCCAACCCGCCGCAGAACGGCTCTCACCCGCGCTACAACTTCGTGGGGGTTGAAAGGCTTGGCGATGTAATCATCTGCACCCAACTCCAGGCCGACAATTTTATCGGTATCTTCAATCCGGGCGGTAAGCATGATAATTGGCAGGTTGGCCAGGATGGGATCGCTGCGCACGGTGCGGGTAATCTCCCAACCATCGCGGTTGGGCAGCATGAGGTCGAGGATGACCAAATCGGGCCGCTCACGGCGGATGGTGTAAAGCGCCATTTCACCGTCGTGGGCGGTCAGCACTTGATGACCGGCTCGCTCCAGGTATGATTGGACCAGCCGGACAATTTGTTTATCGTCGTCTACAACCAGGATACGAGACATAGGCTAACGTGGAGCGTAGGGCGCGGTGCGTGGCATGTTACACGTTACGCATTACGCAATTGAAAGAATTAAAATTTGTAATTGTCTTATTTTATCATATCAAGAACAGTCTGTGAAAAGAAAGACCCCGACCGGCCCAAATGTGCCGGCGGGGGTTCGGAGTTGGAGATTAGAGATTAGAGATTTTTTAATCTCTAATCTCCTGACAGATACAAAGTTATTTCTGGGCAGTTAGTTAGTTTCTGTCTCCCCGGAGATTGTATTTTTAGCGCCCCAGCTCTGGTTAAGACGCTCAACCACATCAACCTTTAGAATAGTTATCCGGGCGTCAACCTCGGCCTGGGTCAGTTGCCCTTCGGCCACCAGCGCATTGAGTTGCTCGGTGCGTGGGGTCAAGATGGCGTTTACCAGGGTAGCCACCTCTACGTTTTTCTCTGCTGCTACTTCGGCCACGGATTTGCCGGCTTGTAGTTCAGTGACCAGTTCAGCAGGAGTGAGGCCCAGAGTATCGGCAACCGTCTGCATCATCGAGTAGCCCGGCCCACCCCAGCCGCCCATCATACCACCGCGTCCACCCATCATCCCGCCGTGCCCCATGCCGAAGCCAGGCCCTATACCGCCGCCCATCATGCCGGGGCCAAAACCTCTGCCCGACCATGCTTCATTAATTCGCCGGGTGATGTTGGCCTTCATCAAGGTCAGCATGGCATCGGCTTCTTCCTGGGTGGCCTGTCCATTCGCCACCAATTCATCAAGCTGCTCAGCCCGCTCGGCTACCACGGCGTCCACAATTGTGGATACTTCCACATTTTTTTCGGCAGCTACATCGGCTATGGTTTTACCGGCCTGAAGTTCAGCCTGCAATTCAGCCGTAGTCAGGCCCAATTTTTCGGCAGCAATGGTCAATAGCGAATTTTCCGGCCCGCCCCAGCGGCCGCCCATCATCCCGCCTGGCCCCATGCCAAAACCGCCACCTTGCATCATGCCCCGGCCCATACGCGGGCCAAAACCACCCTCGAACATCGGGCCATCACCCCAGCCGTTCCAGCCCATCGGCCCTTGCGCCCAGGCAAAAGGCGTGAGGACGGTCAAGGCTACCAGGCCGGCCGCGCCCAGAAACATGATGATACTTGCCACCAACATCCACTTTTGAGTTTTCATAGTTTTGCTCCATTCTTTATTGCCTGACTATTATCAGGCTGTTATTTTCTTTATTTGGCTATAGTATAACAAGCAATTATGAAGATTTTATGGAGAATCAGCGTAGAGATAATGAACATGGGGACATTGCTTTTCTGCCCGCTTGTGATTATTATAGTGCCCTGGAAAAGTTTTCGCTGTTAAAACAGGTAGCACACCCTTCGGCGCACCCGAAAGGGTGAGGTAACAGAGTAGCAAATTTTTTAGCTGCTACTCTGCTACTTGCTACCTTGATGGTTGAGAAAAATTTTTTCCTGGACACATATAAAGCTAACAGCAGACCTGTGAAACGGAATTTATCAAGCAGATTTGAAGAAGTTTTTGCGGCTGGCCCTGTACCCGATGCGGCTACGATGCGAACTTTGCCCTTTGGTCAACAGTTGGCCGACTTGTTCTATCCACCGACGATGGGAACTCGCCATGGCGACCCCAAAGGCGCGCCTCATTTACATACAGTGATGGAAAAAGTAGACCGGCTGCTGGCAGATCGTCCAGCCGATATTTTGGTGGATGGGGCCAATCCTCACTGCGCTGCAGATTTATCATTTTTTAAGCGGAACTATAGCCAGCTCTGGCACGGTATCGGCCCGGATGTGGCGACAACGGCCCTCTTTCCGCCCGATGAACATGGAGCTGTCAAAACCTTTTTGCGCGTGGCCGCCCTCTATCACGATATTGGCAAGTATGTCAACACCGACCGTCACCCGACAATTGGCTGGTACTTGGTGTCGTCCATGTACCCCGATGAACGGGCTAAACTCCAAACCATGCTCACCCGCACCGAGTTGCGCACCCTGCTGACCATTATCCGCGACCACGATAAATTTGGTGTGCTCAGCAGCGGCGAAGCCTCGCTGCCGCTGCTGGCTTCAACCACCCATCTGATGCAGGAGGAGGTTAAAATCCAGGAACAGCGTTTGACCGCGCTGATGCTGGTCAGCCTGGCCGATATGAGCGCCTCCTTTCCACTCGATAGTTGTGTGGCCGGCACGGTAATGCGCGATTGGAGCCGTTTTATCAGGGCATTGGAAAACGCCTGGGGCGACCGGGGACGTTTGCTGCCCCACGTAGTCCAGGAAGCGCAGCAGTATGAAAGCACGGTCGAGCGCATCAGGCGTTTGCTGATGACCATCAGCCGGGACGACAGCGGCCAATGGGAAACGATTGACGATAAAGAACTAATCAGCGACATTCTGAAAACAACCTTTACCAATCGGATTGATGTTTTTTGTGAAGATTTTGCTCTGGTGGCCAAACTGGATTACAGTCTGCGCTTTTTCCGGCTGGTGGTGCAGGAGTGCCGCCGGCGGGGTATGACCAATCCTTCGACGATCACGCATGTTATCGTCAACATTCTAAAGGGCATTGTCGAAACCTACGGCGAGATGCTGCACGCCCGGCGCGGGCATTATCGCTTGATTGGGGTTGAATTTAGCAGTCTGGCCCCGGCCCATGCCCCTGAGAAAGCCAAGGCTTTAATCAATTTACTGCTAGAACGTCCCGCCGAAGGGCTGGCCTGGCTGCTATCCGATGTGCCGGCCTGGTACATTTGGGAGTAAACGGTAGACAGCAGACGGGGAAATGGGTCAAGTCATTCTGAGGCGAAGCCGAAGAATCCTCCTGAAACTGTAATAGGATTTGTCGTTGGCCTGCCAATTTGACAACCTTCTTTTTTCAAGATAGTGTATACTGATATGAAAGCATTTTCTCGTGTCATTATGATGTTTGGTCTGGCTTTGGCCCTGGATGGCCTGAGCAAAATTTGGGCTGAGCAAACACTTGAGCTGTACCAACCTATCCCGATTATCGGGGATTTTTTTCGCTTGACTCTGGGCTATAACACCGGAGTGGCCTTTGGCATGTTTGCCAATGGCGGGTCGGGACCCTTGATTGTCACCGGCCTGGTGATTGTGGGCCTGATCGTTTGGTTTGGGCAAGCCCTGAAATCCGGCCAATTTTTACCGCAGGCCGGCTGGCCGATTGGCCTGCTGCTGGGCGGCGCGATTGCCAACTTTGTGGACCGGCTGATAGATGGCCGGGTGACGGACTTTTTGGATGCCGGTATTGGCGCAACCCGCTGGCCAACCTTTAATCTGGCTGATAGTTTTATTATCATCGGCATGGCTTGGCTGTTACTGGTCAATCACCGCAGCCACCAGCAGCCCAAAGAAACTGAACCGGTCGAATCATCCTCAACCAGCGAATTTCAATAACGTTGACAATTACCCCCAGTTGAAGTATAGTGAGAACCCTGAAAAGGATGAAGGCGGAAGGATGAAGGATGAAAAAGGATTCTTCACCCTTCATCCTTCATCCCTCATCCTTTACTTTAGGAGGACGGTGTGCTTGGTAGAAACAAAGGCGCCCCGGTTGACAAAATAGAAACGGTCATCGGCCCCAATACCAGCTTTAGAGGTAGATTGGTGTGCGATGGCAGCATCCGCATTGACGGGGTGTGCGAAGAAGGGGTCATCGAAACGCTGGGCAATATTGTCATTGGCCCGCAGGCTAAAGTGGCGGCTGATCTGATTGCCGAAAATGTCTCGGTTAGCGGCGCGGTGACCGGCAGCATCAAGGCTTCGGGCCGCCTGGAAATTCTCAGCACCGGCAAAGTCTGGGGCAATGTGGATGTGGGTAGTTTCCTGTTGGATGAAGAGGGCTACTTCCGGGGTAATTTGGCCATGAAAGATGAGCCGGAGCCGCCTGATTTTGGTTCAATCTCGTATGATGAAGCAGAAGACTCCCCGGCTGAGGTTTCCCCTGAAATGGAGGAAACGCAACCGGCCGAGGTTAAAGTAGAATAGTTGCTGATCCGTTATCCCCGAATTGACTCGAAAGCTCATCCTACCTTAAGGATGAGCTTTTTTTGTCAAAAGCTTAGGGCGCAAAACATAATGATAAGGCGGATGTGTCATTTTTGAAAAAAAATGTTATTATTATAGCGTTATGTTCCGCAAGGATGGAATTCAGGAGAAGGCATCATGCAAGTATTAGGCTTAAACACCTTAGATTTGTTGTTCATTGTGCTTCTATTTGTGGGGGTTTTGGCCGGTTTTGTCAGAGGCGCGGTCTCACAAATTGTGTCGGTGGTCAGTATTTGGCTAGGGTTAGTGGCGACTCTTTGGTTGTATAAAATGCTCAGTGAACAGATTCTGCAACCGGAAACTTCCGGCTTTGGTATGGAGAAAACAGCGGCCGATGTCTTGGCGTTTTTGGTGCTGCTGCTTGTTTTCTTTAACGCCTTTCGATTGGTGGTAAAATATCTGGCCGTACCGCCGGAAGAAAAGAAAAAGAAGATAAAGAAAAAGAGCAAAATTGGTCCGGTAGAGGAAGTTGCGCCTTCAGCCACCCAGCGCTTCGTCGTGGGTCCACTCAATGCCCTGGGCGGTCTGGCAATGGGCTTTATTTTAACCACCGTCTGGCTGGCTTTGCTTTTGGGTGTGATTCAATTTATTTTTCAGCCCACCGACACCACTATTCCCTACTCCGGCTTTTCAAGAGGATTGGTTACCAATTTGAGAACATCAATGCTGCTGCCACTTTTTAACCAGGTTCTGACCGCTATTGTGCAGTCGGTCAGCTTATTTGTGCCGCGCAATGCCGATATTCTCAAAAGTGTTTTAGAGATCATTGCCTGAGGTCATTTCGATAGTGTAGGTTGTGGACAAACACCTCGTTACCCTTGAATTTCCCAAAATTTTACATAAATTAGCCTCCTACGCTATGTTCTCGGCCAGCAAGGAGTTGGCGCTGGCCTTGCGGCCCAGCCCCTACCTGGCCGAAGCCCAGGCCTGGCAGGCTGAAACCAGCGAAGCAGTCCATCTGCTCTCGGCCAAAGTAGGAATGAGTGTGGGCGGCTCGCGGGATGTCCGGCCCTTGACTGCACGCGCTCAACGCGGCGCGATCCTGCTGCCGACTGAACTGCTGGAAATCCGCCAAACCTTGATTGCTGCCCGCGATTTGCAGCGCACCATTACCCGGCTGGCCGAGGTTTATCCGCGCCTGGCCGATATTGCCCAGCGCATCGAGCCGTGCCCCGGCCTGGTCAACGATATCAGCCAGGCTATTGACGATCACGGCGAGGTTAAAAGCAGCGCCAGCCCCAATCTGGCCCGCATCCGGCGTGAGCTGGAAACGGCCCATAGCCGCTTGATGGAACGGCTCAACCGGCTGGTCGCCTCCAGCCAGTACAGCCGCTACTTGCAGGAGCCGCTGGTCACGCAGCGAGGCGGGCGCTATGTTGTCCCGCTCAAGGCCGAATTTAAGGGCAAAATTCAGGGCATTATCCACGATCAGAGCGCCAGCGGGGCCACCCTCTTCATCGAACCGCTGGCGACGGTGGAACTCAACAACAAATGGCGGCAGCTTCAACTGGATGAGGAAGAGGAAATTCGCAAAATTCTGCTGGCTTTGTCGGAACAGGTGGGCGGGCAAAGCCGGTTGATTGACCACACCGTGGCCGCCCTGGCCGAACTCGACCTGGCTTTTGCCAAGGCCAAATACGCCGAGGCGATTGACGCCGTTGAGCCGATCTTATTCAATCCTGCCAGCAGGGGACGCGAAGCGGGGGAGCAGAAGGGCAGAGGGGACGCACGGCGACTCTCCCCTGCTCCCCTGCCCCCCCGCTCCCCTGCTGCTTTTAAGTTGAGCGCGGCTCGACATCCCCTGCTCGACCCGACCAAAGTGGTACCCATTACTATCACTCTGCCTCCTGAAACGCGTATGCTAATCATCACTGGGCCTAACACGGGCGGCAAAACAGTATCGCTCAAAACGGTGGGACTGCTGGCGGCGATGGCCCAGGCGGGTCTGCGCATCCCCGCCGCCGAAGGCTCGACCTTGCCTTTTTTCGAGCGCATCTTTGCCGATATTGGCGATGAGCAGTCCATCGAGCAAAGCCTGTCCACCTTTTCCTCGCATATGACCAATATTGTGCAGATTTTGAGCGAGTGCGATGCCGACTCCCTGGTGATTTTGGACGAACTGGGCGCGGGCACAGACCCCATCGAGGGGTCGGCTTTAGCCCGCTCCATCCTCTCATATCTGCTGGAGCGCCAGGTGACGACCTTTGTGGCGACCCATTATTCGGAATTGAAAGCGTTTGCCCACACGACTCCCGGCGTGGCCAATGCCAGCATGGAGTTTGATGTCGCCACCCTCTCACCGACCTTCCGGCTGTTGATTGGCCTGCCAGGCGCTTCCAACGCTTTTACCATTGCCCAAAGGTTGGGCATTTCGGAGGATATTATCAACCGGGCGCGGGGGCTGGTCAGCGAAGATGCCCAGCAAATCGAGGCCATGCTGGCCGAAATCAAGGCTCAGACCGAAGCGGCCCGCCAGGTTCGCCGCGAAGCCGACGCCGAACGCCAGCGGGCCGAACAGGAAACCGAACAGGTGCAGCGCCGCCTGGCCGAAATTGACAAGGAACGGCGCGACATTCTTAACGCCGCCCGCGAGGATGCTCGCCGCGAAATCAAGGCGGCGCGGGAGGAAATCAGGGCGCTCAAAGAGCAGGCTAAAGCGGAGATAAAGGCTAAGGCTGAGGCCATCCCGGAGGTTGAAGCAGAGGAGGGATTGGGACAGCTTGAGGCCAAAATCCGGACAAAAATTGAAAGCGACAAGAAAGCCAAGACCAAATCTAAAGCTGACCCCAAAACCGAGGCCCCACCGGCTCTGACCGGCCCGGTGGGTTTGGGCGATAAAGTTTTTATTCCTCAGTTTAATACGGTGGGTGAGGTGGTGGGCTTGCAAAACAAGCAGGTTGAAGTGCAGTTGGGCGCGTTCCGCTCGACGGTGCCGCTGGCCAGCGTGACCCTGCGGGAAAAAGCCGCGCCCCGCGAAACCGAGTCAACCTATAGCAGCGTTAAAGTTCCCAGCGTCGAATCGCCGGGGATGGAGTTGGATTTGCGCGGCCAGGTAACGGAAGAAGCCCTGCTGCGCCTGGACCAATATCTCGACCAGGCCTTTTTGGCCCGCCTGCCCTGGGTGCGCATCATTCACGGCAAGGGCAGCGGGGCCTTACGCCAGGCCGTGCGCCAGGAACTCAGCGGCCATCCTATGGTCAGTTCCTACCGCCCCGGCGACGAAAACGAAGGCGGCGAGGGGGTTACGGTGGTCAAGTTGGCGCATGGGTGAGTTATTGTTATGTTGCTGAAAAACCCGTTGATCTTTTAACCGAGATAAGTTAGCGCAAATTTTTGATAATGAAGCCAATTGAACTGTTTCTTGACAGTATTGCAATAATCAAGTGGAAATACGAAAAAGTACTCCAGCAAGCTCAACAAGATTTCAACATCTTTTCCATCCTGAGAAATGAGTCTGATGAAGTCTACTTGCATTCTCAATTTTTAGCTGAATTGCTAAATCCAAAAGGTTCACACAATCAAGGTAATATTTTGCTTGGTTTATTTCTTCAGCAGATTGACCTGCCAAACTTTAACCTGAAAAATGTTTATGTAATCAAGGAATATGATGACATTGATATTTTTATTGCCAATGAAACACAAGCAATTATTTTAGAAAACAAAATTTATGCTGAAGATCAACCGGGACAACTGGCAAGGTATTATCAGTCAATACGGAAGCAAGGCATTGAAGATATTTCAGTTATTTATTTAACGCTTAACGGAGATGCCCCAAGCGAACAAAGTACGAAAGGAATAGTAGCAGATTCCCTTTTGCGTACTGTATCTTACAAGGACGACATTGATGCGTGGTTAGAAGAATGTATAAAACAAGCCGCACAATATCCTGTTCTTAGAGAAACGCTTGTTCAATACCAGCGGTTGATAAGGAAATTGACGGGTCAGTCACTAGTCCGAGGGTATATTATGGAAATAAAAGATTTACTGTTGGATGAAAAGAATATTAAACTCGCTATAGATGTTAGTCGAGCGTTACCAGAGGCAAAGATTGAAATACAGTTTAATTTTTGGGAAGAATTAAAAGAGAAATTAGCTGCCAAAAACCATAAAATATTTTATCTGGCGGGAGACTCGTACACCAAGTCAATGGTAGAGAAATTCTACCGAAGAAGTGCAAGGAACCGAAAACATTACGGGTTACTTATCGAAATGCATGATCTTGGTAACTCCGATGTTCTACTATTTTATGTATATATTAACTGGTGGCTATATTATGGTTTTTCAGTTTACCAAAGGGAAAAACAGGACTGGGCGAATACGGAGAAAGAAAGATACGACGATTTAGCTCATATTGTTAAGGCTATTGACAACAATTTTACGCGTACAGGTCATTCAATAGGGTGGAAAGAGCAGAATCGAAAACTTGATTTTCAGACATTTGATAGTAAGGTTGTACTTGCCCTAGCAGATACAACCAAGCGTTCAAATATTGTAGATGAGTTAGTGGACGAAATCAATGATATAATCAACAAGTTTAACGAAGGATATGAACAGTATGTCTTGGCCGCAAAAGGAATTTACAAAACCGCCACGTAATCTCCCCATTTAAGCAAAATTGTGAATTGCGGTATAATCCATCCTGGAGGTAGACGATGAACATTCGTGACATTTTAGCCGACATTCACGCCCTCGAAGAAGAATTGTTAGATTTTGAACGTAAATTCGGCGTCCGTTCAGAAACATTTTATGCCGCCTACGCCAGTGGGGAAGAACCAGACGATGATAACTGGGTGCTGGATTTTGGTGAGTGGGCGAGTGTCTACCGCACCTGGTTAACCCGCCAGGCAGAATATCGAAATGAAATTCAGAAGATTCAACGGCAGTCGCCAAGTTTAGCCGGGTTAATCCGGGTTGCTGCATGAGCGACCCATTCCGTGCGCCCGAAGATTACGAGTTGTTTTTGTATACACTCGCGGAGCAGTATCCCTCAGTCCGTAGTTCTACCGTCGTTTTTATCCGGCGCGGCGCAACGCTGGCACGGGTAGCGGGTGAACTATACTTTGAACAGAACATTCGACTGGTTGTTCGGGAACGGATTTTGTATCAGCGCTTGCCCCTCGTAACAGATTGGTATGGTTATGAAGTTTGGCGAGGCCAAGAAAAATTGTACTGGTATGACTCTCAACCTCATCCTGATGACCCCACCCTGGCCAGCAGCCATCCGCATCATAAACATATCCCACCAGATATTAAACATAACCGTATTCGCGCCCCCCATATGAGTTTTACACGCCCAAACTTACCTGTACTCATTCAAGAAATTGAAGAACTTATCGAAAAAATGGCGGGTGAAACGGGTAAGTAAGGCCGAGGTTAGCCCAGGGAATAGAAAAAAATCGCGCCCAGTACAATAATCACAGCAAAACCAAGCAGGCGGAAAAGGAAACTTTGGACAGCATCGGCCAGGCTGCTTTCTTCGTTGTCTTTGGCCTCCCCCTCGATTTTGCTCAGTTCTTCTTTGGCCTTACTGACTTTACCCAGCTTGGTGTTGGCTTCCCGCTGCTTGACCGAGGCGCTGGAAAAGGCCCAGCCGGCCAAGATACCCAACATGCCACCCAGAATCAGGCTCATTCCATCCATGATAACTTATCCTCCCAAATAAGATACCCGGTTGTTTCTAACTTTTGCTCAATTTTACTATACTTTGGCCGATAAACTCACGGCTGGAAGTAGTACCATGTTCCACCAGCAGGACTAATTTCCTATTTGCCTCATGAACCATTTGCTCCGGCGAAAACTCAAAATCCCCCCCCATCTTTGGGTACTTTTTTTCTGTCTGTTGGGTTTTGGCCTGCGCCTACAACGGCTCAACTTTCAGCCGCTATGGGGCGATGAAGGCTGGAGTATTTATTTTGCGGCCCAATCACTACCCCAACTGCTGGCCCTGACCGCCATTGATATTCACCCCCCGCTCTACTACCTTCTGCTGCAAGGCTGGCTGGGGCTGGCCGGCTTTGGTGCGGAGACCGCCCGCTTTTTTTCGGTAATAGCTGGTACAGCCTTAATTCCAACTGTGGCTGTTCTGGGCCGCCGGCTTTTAGGCCGGCGGGTGGGGGTGGCGGCAGCCGGAATTGTCGCCGTTATGCCGATGGCTGTTTATTATGCTCAAGAAGTCCGCATGTATGGCTTGGTGACTCTTTTGGGCGTGCTGTCCACTTATTTTTTACTTAAGAGTGAAGCCGAGATTAAAACTCCCGGCGGTCGTTGGTCTATCGCTTATGTCGCCACTGCTACCGCTGCCCTTTACACCATGTACTACGCCGCTTTTATCGTGCTTTTTCATCTCCTGTATACCCTCACGAGGGTCGTCCGCCAAGGGTTGGAATCTCCCGATTATGATAAGGGTGAGTCGTTTAAAAATGTCTCGCCAGCCCGCTTCAGCGGGCTTTCACTTGATGTAGCCGGGTGTTTCAACGCTCGGCGGGCCTGGCAGGGCTTGGGCCGTTTTGTGTGGATTGGACTGCTTTACCTGCCCTGGCTGGTTTACGCCGGTCTGCGCACGGTCAATTATGTCCTCAACAAGCGCGAGGTTGAAGCCTACCAGCCGCTGAACTTTTTGCGCTTCTTCGGCGATCATTTTGTTGCCTTTAGCATCGGCCACCTATCCTCTGATTTGCTGCCTTATGTTTGGGCGGTTCTACCGTTTGTGCTGCTGGCCTCTGCCGGGTTTATCATAACCCTGTACGCCCGGCAGAAGCCGGCCCTCTCTCTTTATCTTTACCTTTTTGTGCCCTTGCTGGCGGGTTATCTCATCAATCTGATCTTTCCCTTCAACCCGCCCTATTTTGAACGCACCTGGCTGGTGGCTGCGCCGGCTTATTGGCTTTTTATGGCCGCCGGGCTGGTCTGGCTGTGGGACTCGCAGCCGGTGCTGGCCGGAGCTTTGGCAGTGGTGATGCTGTTGGTCACAACGGTCAGTTTGCTCAGTTTTTACAGCCTACCTCGTTACTCCCACGAGGATTACCGCCCTCTCCTGCGCGACATTGCCGCCCGCGCCGCCGCCGAGGATACCCTGCTGGCCAGCTACCAGTGGCAGCTTGGTTTTTATCATGCCTACCTACCAGCACCGCAGCCGCGCTTTTTTGCCGTGCCGGGTTGGGGCGAAGGCTGGGCCGGCGAGTCGGGACGCGACCAGCGCCGCCAAGATTTGGGCCATATTTTTGAAACCTCTCCCCGCCTGTGGTTTCCGGCCCACCAGGCCCTCGGCCACTTTTGGGAAGACGAGGCCGAGGCCGACATCGCTGCGCTGGGCTACCCCGCCCTGCTGCAATGGTACAGTCCCCAAACCAAACTGACTCTGGCCGGTTCGACCCGCGCGGCCCTGATTCCGGCTCCGGCGGCCAACTTCGCCGGCCGCTTAACCCTGGTCGAAGCTAAAGTGGGCCAGGAGCAGTATGAAGCAGGCCGGGGCATTATTCCCCTTATTTTAACCTGGCGCAAAGAGAAGAGTCTCGGCAGCGAGCATCGAGTCAGCTTGCGTTTGGCCGATGCGCAAGGGCACACCTGGAGTATTCGCGACAGCCAGCCGGCGGGCGGACAGGCTTTCTTTACCAATTTGCTGGCGGGCGACACCCTGACCGACCGGCACGGCTTGCTGGTAGCCGCCGGGACGCCGCCTGGCCGGTATCGGCTGTTGCTCAGTGTGCGCCGCATCAGTGATGACCATCCCTTGGATTTATGGGATGCCCAGGGCCAACCCATGGGCGCAGAACTGCTGCTGGCCGAAGTTGAAGTGATTGATCCCAACCCGCCAGTACGGCCAGCGGCTCTGCCCGTGGAAACCTTGACCGATGCCGTTTTTGGGCAAGAAGTCCGGCTGGTGGGTTACAGCCTGGGACAAGGGCCTTTCAAGGCCGGCCAGAATATGCCGCTTAACCTGTTCTGGGAGTCGCTGGCGCAGGCCCCCGGCCCGCTGACCACCGTCATTCAGCTTCAGGATGGCGCGGGCCAGCCGGTCTTTGCTTATGAGCGCGAGCCGCTTCGCCCGACCCCTCAGTGGCAGCAAGGGACGCTGTTACACGATCCGTATGATCTGCCGCTGCCGCCAACGCTGCCGCCCGGAGATTACCGGCTGATAGTTGCCTTAACAACTCCGGCGCAGACACGGCTGGCAGTTAACCAGAGCGATTACCTCATCCTGACCATCGTCACCACCATTGACCGCCCTCACGTTTTTAATGCGTCCGCTCCCCAGTTTGCGCTCGATATAAATTTTAGCGACCAGGCTAAACTGGTCGGTCTGGATTTGCCTCAAACTACAGTGACCGCCGGTGACAATCTACCGCTAACCTTGCACTGGCAGGCGCTCGCGCCTCTGGACCGGAACTGGACCGTGTTTGTCCACTTGTTGGATGATAACGAGCAAATCATCAGCCAGCAGGATCAAATTCCGGGAGCGGGTCAATTTCCCACCACAAGTTGGCTGATGGGTGAATATCTGCTAGACTCTTATAATCTTCTCATCCCTGTGGGTACACCCAGCGGGACTTACCGGCTGGAAGTAGGCTTGTATGACGCCAACGATTTTAGCCGCCTGCCCGTCACCAGGGCAGGTCAGGTAGTGGGGAATCGGGTGGTGCTTGATAGTTGGCCGATTGTAGTGGAGGAAAGTGGCAAGTAACCTGGATATGGAATTTGAAACCGGCACGGAACGCACCAACGAAACCTGGCTCACCGAACTGCGCCCTGGTCATCCTCGTCAGCCCCAGGCTTTGGAGGATTTGCGGCAGTATCTGCTGCGGGGGGTGCTGGCTTACTTGCGCAGCCGTAGTGATTTGAGCAGCCTGGCTGAAAGCGATCTGCAACAGATGGCCCAAGACTTGGCACAAGAGGCGCTGCTAAAAATTCAAACTAATCTAGCCACCTTTCAAGGGAAAAGTAAATTTACCACCTGGGCGACTAAAATTGCGGCCAACCATACCATCAGCGAACTGCGCCGGGCCAGGTGGCGTGATCTATCGCTGGATGCCATCACCGAGGCCGGCGCCACCCTGCAAGAGGTTTTGATCACAGCCGCCGGAGGGGGGGACAATCCGGCCACCGAGAGTGAGCGGCGGCAGGTGTGGAACACCATCACCGAAGTTATCAACCGTGATTTGACCGAGCGCCAACGTCAAACTCTGGCGGCGGTACTTATTGATAATATTCCTATTGCTGAGGTAGCACGTCTGCTGGGCACCAATCCTAATAATGTTTATAAACTGCTGCACGATGCGCGCCTGAAACTGAAGCAAGGACTGCAAAAATTGGGGTTAGACGCCCAGTATATCCTCCAGTTGTTTAGCGAGGATAGGTAAGGATAGTCTGTCTGGACACGTCTAGCAAGTGGAATTGTAGAGGAGCCAAATTTATGTCTCAAAAGTCATGGCAAGTATTATTGCAATCGGCGCTTGAAACGGAAGTGTACGAGATTAACTGCATGGAATGTTTTGACTTGCTGGATCAGTATGCTGAATTTATCGTGGAAGGCGGCGATCCCCGTGAAATCATGCCAGCAGTGAGACAACATCTGGACCAATGTAATTGCTGTACCCACGAATTTGAAGCATTAATGGTTATGCTACAGGAAGCGGCTAAAAATCAGCCATCGCCCACAGCATAAAGAAAAAGGAGCGCTACTGCGCTCCTTTTTTGTCGCCTTGCCTGGTCTATAATAAGAGAAACAAGATAAAGGCGATAGCCGGTTCGCCCCGGTGATGGTCGTTCCATCCGTTAGGACTTAGCGGCAAATAACTTATAGCTGCGCATTATACGCCACTTTAGTTAAAATTTCCATAAAGAAAGGGTAAAAATCGGTGAGAAAGCGCGTCCTGAGTAGGCTGAGCGAAGCGAGTGCCGTATCGAAGGGTGCGTTTTCGAGGTAACTTGATGAAATGGCAACAGAACCTAGCGTTCGATAACTTCAACGCCGGGCGGAATTTTGCTGACCAGAGGCATGGTAAAGGTAAAAGAAGTGCCTTTGCCCAGTTCGCTTTCAAAGGTCAGCTCACCTCCGTGTGCTTCGATCATGGATTTGGTAATTGAAAGGCCCAGACCCGTGCCCGGTTCATCACGAATATTTTGGTCGCTGGAACGGAAAAACTTGGTAAAAAGTTTGGCTTGATCTTCCGCCGAAATGCCATAGCCGGTATCTTTGACAGTAATGGTGACACCTTGCAGACTGCCGTTGGTACACGGATTAGCGACCACACTAATACTCCCCCCTTCCGGGGTGTACTTATAAGCATTGCTGACAAAATTGGTCATAATTTGAACCATGCGGCTGTAATCGGCCCGCAGTTCCGGTAGATTATCGGCCACCTCTACTTTTAAGACCAGATGTTTGCTGTCAATCTGAGTCCGAACTGACTCGATGACGTCGTTAATCACATCACGCATCTGAACGTTTTCCAGTTCCAAACGAATTCGCCCGGCTTCAATCCGGCTGACATCGAGCAAGTCGTTGACCAGGCGAGCCATCCGGTCAACATTATTGGAAATAACCCCCAGAAACTCTTTTTGTTTGTCGGTCAGTGTTCCGCCCGCGCCCATTTGCAGCAGCTTAGAAAAGCCTTTGATGCTGGTCATTGGGATTTTTAATTCGTGCGAGGCGATATTCATGAACTCAGTTTTAGCCTGGTTAGCTTCTTTAACCTGCTCAAACAGTTGGGCGTTTTGAATGGCAATTGCCGCCGGACCGACCAGTAGTTTGATAAAGGCCACATCATCGCTGGTAAAGTAGTCGGGAACGGTGCTCTCCAGATTGATGACGCCAATAACCTTATCTTCGCGCATTACCGGCACCACCAACACCGAGCGTGTCCGGTGAGAATTGGGCACGTAATCTTTGTCCAGGCTTAAATCATTAACCCAGGCCAACTCCCCGGTACGGACAACCCGCCCGATAATACCCTTGGTAAAGGGCCAGGGGTCTCGCTTATAACGGCCCATCTCGGTGGGCATCCCGCGCTGAGCCAGCAGATACAACCCCGGCTCATCATCACCCCGGCTTTGAACGACCCCCATCAAGCCCATTTCAACGCCTAGGGCATCCATAGCTCGAGTCAATGATATATCCAGCACGTTTTTTAACTCAAGCGAAGATTGCAGTTCGCGGTCAATGGCTTGCAGGGTTTGCAGTTCTTGGAGGCGTTCGGACAGTGCGGTATCAACGCGAGTAAAATCCTGGGCGTTCTCGATGGCAATGGCCGCCTGCGCCCCAAAGGACAACAGTAGCGCCGACTCCTCCTGGGTAAAGACGGTGCCATCCTGCTTATTGATCACTTCAATCACGCCAACCACTCGCTCGTGCGACAGCATCGGCACACACAAAATATCCTTGGTGCGGAAGTTGGTAGCTTCGTCAAAAGCCACGTTCCAGCGCGGATCAGCAGGAGCATCGTTAATAATGAGCGGCTCGCCGGTTTGGGCCACCGTGCCCACAATTCCCTTGCCGACTTCAGTTTTCAGCCCCCGGAGGTTAGACCCGGTTGGCCCCAAAACCACCTCAAACGTTAGCTCTTTGCCGCGTGGATCCATCAATAGCAGGGAGCCGGCTTCTGCATTGAGAATCTGGACGGCGCAGTCCATAACTCGCTGCAAAGCTGTATCCAAATCCAGAGTGGAACTGATAGCCACACTGACCTCGCTTAGCGTAGCCAGTTGGTTGGCCCGGTGCTGCGCTTCTTGCAGCAATCGCGATTTTTCCAGGGCAATAGATGACTGCGCCGCAAATAACTCCATCAGCCAGATATCACGCTCGTTAAAGCGCGGGCCGCGCGGCTTGTGAATGAGGTGCAGCACGCCGCGTACTTTGCCTCCCCAGCGTAGCGGCACTCCCAAAACTGCGCCAAACTGGGCATCTTTAAATTTGAATGAGCGGCCTGAGAAAGCCTGATAGTTATCTACCACCATCGTTTTGGCCTGCAAAACCACCTGGCCGGCCAGGCCCTCCCCTTTAGCCAAGGTATACCCGGTGTAATCTTTACCCAGATTATAACTGACAACTACTTTCAACGTTTCTTCATCCGGTTCTAGCAGAAAGGCCAAACCGCCTTCGGCTTGCAGCAGTTTGGTGGCCTGCTCAACTACGGCGGCCAGCAGCAAATCGGACTCGGTTTCAACCTGAATGTTGCCCGAAATTTTTTGTAAGGCTTCCAACTCAGCCGCGCGCCGATTGGCCTGTTCCAATAGTTGGGCGCTTTCCAGGGCAATAGTGGTTTCGCTGGCCAGGGTAGCCAAAAAAAGAATATCGCTGCTGGTGTAGGGTTGGCCGGATTTTTTCAGTCCCAGCGCTATCCAACCCAACAAGTGATTGGGGCCAAGCAAGGGGATGCCTAGACTCACATTCAGCATGTTCAGCCGGGCCAGTTCCTCGCGGCTGATCTTTACCTCAGTTGCCGCTACACCGGTGTCGCTCAGGTGCAAAATATCGTTGGTTTGAGTAAACCAGCGAACCAGATCATCACTGGGGCTAAATGACACTTCAACTGTTTGAATATCGCCGCCGCCATGGTGATTACGAATAACATAACTATCCAGGTTGGTATCTTTTAGAAAAACCAGAGCGTGGGCCGGAGCGAGCGCTTCGTCAACGTGTTGGAGCAAAAGGTCTAAAATTTGGTGAGTTTCCAGTGGGGCGGCCACCAGGGCCCGGCCATACTTTTGTTGAAACTGTCTAAAATCAACCGTCTCACGCAGCAGAAAGCGGCTAACCAGGTATTGCAAGTGATCTTTAATCGGCCCCAGCGCAATGACCAGGAACAAGATGAACATGGTAAAGACAACGGGATTCTCAAAGAGTTCGACATCCTGTAGCAGTACAGCCAATGCGCTGACGGCCAAAAAGTAAACTAGCGTTACAAATAAGGCAACCAGGGTGTAAACGGCGGCCCGGCTAAACACAATGTCCAGGTCCAACAGGCGATAACGCAAGGCAGCATAAGCGGAGACAAGGGGGAAAACAATGAAACAAGCCAGTGCAACTGTAAAATTGAACCAGCCTAACTCAAGCTCGAGACCAAAAATCCGGGCCAACACCCATACTGTCAACGGCCCAAAGGAGATGACGCTGCCACCAAAGATAATCATAATTTGTTGGCGGACCATCGTCGAAAAGGTGGTCATGTGCGCGTTGAGCAACAGCGCCAGAAACAGCAGTACCGCCAGCCCGATAAAGCTAAAGCTCCAGAACCAGACCCCCAGAAAGGCGCGTGGGTTTGGCCCCCCATAAATGACAAAAAGGTTGATGGCGCCCAAGACCAAGGCAATGAGATAGGGCATGGCGGGCAGCCAGGGTTTGCGACGCGCCAGGCGGCTTTCTACCGGAAAAACAAAAGATAAATGTAGCAAGGCCGCACCAACCAGGGGCAAAGCCACAACCCAGGCCGCTGTTAAATAGTGCAACGTAAATTGGTCAAACAGCCCGCCCATAAAAATGGAGACAAAACTGCAAAAAGCAACAAAAACCTTGCTCAACGGGTCGGCGCCGCGCAGACGATAAAGCACAAAGCCCATCGCCAGGTAAACCAACCCCATACCATAGGGCAGCCAGAAAAAGAGAAGCAGGTTTTGCAGAGGGAAGGAAGGCGTTAAAGTTAGGGCCAGGGTTTCGGCAGTATTACCAGAAGGGGTTAAATTATGCTCAAGCTGGAGGGCAACTCGCTGTTCCAACTGTTTTTGCAGCAGGTGATAATATACCTCACTGCCAGAAGAAACATTGACATCATCAATCCGAGTTAAAACATCGGCGGGTTGAAAACCCAACCGGTGGCTGGCTAAAACTGCCTCATAGGTGTCGGCTAAAACCAAGCGGGGATAAAAGAGCGCCCCCAAAAAGGGCTGCTTAGCCCATTGCAGCGCAAAAATGGGGGCCAAAATATTAACTACAAAGGCCGCCACCAGGAGCAGGGAAAAAAGTATGGGTGTGAGTTTTGACAAAAACTCACCTCTTAAAGAACTGTTAGCCGTTTCCATACGCGGTATATTCGTATTGAGGTTATGCCGGCGCATTTGGAGCTTACATTGTGGGCCCCGAAAGATGGCTTGGCTGGACCACATAAACATAACCTACCTACACTACGGGAGATAGGTTAATAACTGCATAACTCAAGTTTAACACGCCGTTTAAGGCAAGTCAAGATAATTGCTGGTACTTTTTGGGGTAACTTTTAGATGGACAGCGGCGGCCAGATAGATAGCCCTCTGGAAAAGTTTTCGCCAGAGGCAAAGTAGCACGAAGGGGTAAGGTAGCATGTGGCAGGCTGCTGCTTGCATTACAGGAAAAAACTTTTAGCGACATCTATATTACCGGCGAGCTTTGTTTGAAGTTAAATTGAAGAAAGAACTTTTCTGGAATAGTCTGCCGGCTCCCAAGTTTTTAACCGGCAGCACCCGGCTACCGGCAAAGTATTCAAAATCAAAGGCGACTTTCTGGCCGACAGCCAGACCGGGGATAGGCATAAGCCGGGCGGTCAGCGGCTTATCCAGAGCCACGGCCAACGCAGCCAAATCCAGAAAAATAGCCGCCATTTCATCGGGGCTGGTATTGCCGGGGATGGGAACGGTATCAAGTCCGGTGCCGCATACGGCTGAATAGAGCAACAGGTCATTAACGCTAAAGCGACCTTCGGCGGCGCGCTGGGCCAAAATTTCATCTTCCAGCACTGGCAGCATCACCCCGGAAAAGCCGGTGTGGGGAATATTGGCCTGGCGAATGGTTTGGGTTAGAAAAGCGGTGGCAAAAACCGTGCCACTGCCCCCAAAAGCGTCCACCCCCAGGCTCTCGATGGCCGCGCCGATACTTTTGGCTTGCTGGGGATAGGGGGCCAACGAGAAATCAATCCCCTTAAAGCGCAGTTGGTGATCGTCAACCAAACGATCAACCACTTCCAAAATTTCAGCCGCCGCATCTTCAATGGCCTTGACCAGCCGTTTGCGGGCATCACTTAGCGAGCGGGCGCGATTGAAGGCATTCACAGCCAAATCGGCGGCCTCGGTAGCAATGGCGAAACAGGTTGGGCCACCTTGATAATAAGCCGCCGGAAAGAAAGGCACGCCGGGAGGCACATTCGCCAGGGCGGCCAGACGCAAATTGCCAAAACCGTTGGGCGTGGCCTGAGCTACTTTTTGGACCGTTTGAGCAAAGGCGTGTGCTGCTGCTAAATTTAGACCACTGTTGTTGGCGGCAAACAGCACCCCCGAAAAAATCTTTTCGGTTTGGCTAATCAATTCGGGCAGGGCGTGGATAGACATAAGCAGCGCCAGGGGCGTTGTCGCTATCACCGGGCCGATAGAGACATAATCTATCTGAGATTTGTTGGCAGACGCTTCCAGGGTTTGCGCAAATTCAACCAGCACCGCTGTGTCCGGATCACCCACAATATCCAAAAACGGAGGAGTGGCCAGACGAACCGTTTGAACCTCTACTCCGGCCTCCGTGAAACGCAGTCGGGCGTCGGTTAAAAATCGTCCAACGCCGGCGATACTGCCTTCATCAATAGGCCAGGTAACATTGGTAAATGCGGTGACAGAACGAATTTTCATGCATGATTCCAGAGGATAGTTTAACTTCTATCATAGGATAAAAGGCATGGAGAAGCACCATGCCTTTTATCCTATCAAGGAGCACAGATTTTGAGAATGAATCCGGTGCTCAAGATGCTTGATAACCTCGCCCTACCCCTCGGTAGATGAAGCCATATTTGGTCATCATATCCGGTTCATACAGATTGCGGCCATCAATAAAAACGGGTTGGCGCATCAACTCTTTGATCCGAGGCAGGTCAAGATGCTTGAACTCATTCCACTCGGTGAGTAGGATAAGCGCATCACAACCCTCGGCCAAACTGTATACATCCTCAGCCAGTTGCAAATTAGGCATCATCTTGGCCGCCACATTCATAGCTTCGGGATCGTACCCCTTGACAATAGCATTTTCGCGCAGCAGCGCCCGGCCAATCTCAGCCGCCGGAGCTTCGCGCATATCATCTGTGTTGGGTTTGAAGGCCAGCCCCAGCAGACCAATCACCTTGCCGTTGAGGCGCTGGCCCAGTAGTTCGCGCAGCTTTTGGATCACATGAATTCGTTGGTGCTGATTAATATCCATGACCGCTTTGAGCAACTGGGGATGGGTGCCATGGGTAGTGGCCATATGAGCCAGGGCTTTGACATCTTTGGGGAAGCAGGAACCGCCATAGCCCACACCAGCATCCAGAAAATAATGACCGATACGCTTATCGTACCCCATGCCGGTGGCAACCTCTTTTACATCAGCGCCTAACCGCTCGCAGATATTGGCAATTTCGTTAATAAAAGAGATGCGGGTGGCCAGGAAGGCGTTGGAGGCGTATTTAATCATTTCGGCGGTGCGCAGGTCGGTGATGATGATACGTGAGCGCAGGCTGAGGTAAAGCTCGGCTACTTTGTTGGCGGCCTCTTTATTGAGCGACCCCAGCACAATCCGGTCGGGGGCAGTAGAATCAATGATGGCCGAACCTTCGCGCAGAAATTCGGGGTTGGACACAACGGCAAAATCAATTGGCTCCGGCTGATTAGTCCGAATAATATCGGCCACCCAGTCACCCGTGCCGACAGGGACGGTGCTCTTATTAACAATAATCATGGGGCGGCGCATGGTTTTGGCAATGGTTTTAGCCGCCTGACCGACATACTTGAGATCGGCTTCGCCATCCACCCCTTCGGGGGTGCCAACAGCTATAAAGACAAATTCGGCATCGGCCAAGGCTTCGCCGTAATCGGTGGTGAAGGTGAGGCGACCAGCCTGAACATTGCGCTGAATCATCTCCTGCAAGCCTGGTTCAAAAATAGGCACCTCGCCGTTTTGAAGCATGCTGATCTTGCTTTCGTCAATATCCAGACAGCAGACTTTGTTGCCTAGATCGGCAAAGCCGGTGCCGGTAACCAAACCAACATAGCCAGCCCCTATAACGGTAATGTTGCGCATAAATTATCCCTTTCTTTGGAGGAGTATATCGTCTTGGGGATTGTTCCCTTTGGCAGAAATCAAATATCTGTGAAAAGACCCAATTCCTAATTATACAATCTATACCAGAAAAATAGGAAGTGAGTGTGAAAGTAGTTAGAAGATGGTTAGAAAAATTATCGGATTGATGAGTTGTTTTCCAATATGAGCCGGGCGACCCGCCGCCCAATTTCAACGGCGTAATTCGTACCTCGATCCCAGGGGTAAACCTGGCTCATACTGGCCCAGTACAAACCCGGTAGAGGGGTTTCCAGGGGGGGGATGTTGGTGCTGTGGTTAACAGGAGGGATTGGCTGGGCGTATTTAGCCCGGAAAAGCCAGCTTTCTCTAACCCAACCAGGATCGAAATCAGGGTTGAAGCGAGTCAAACTGGGCAGAAAATGGGCTAATAATTCTTCTTTTGAGAGGGTAAAATATTCATGATCCGGCGGTAAATAATCGCCGCAGTAAATAATATGATCACCGCCGTAGTGACGGCGATCAATAAAGTTGGTATGCTCCACCAGAGCCAGAAAAGGAAACCCCTCGCCCTTGGGCAGGTTAATCCAGTAATGCTGGTCGGTTAACTGCTGCTTGAGCGCCAAAATCATCACCACCGCGCCCATTGATTTTAGCTCCTTAAGCGAGGCCAGGTAAGCGTCGGGCAGGGTAGGCACCATCTGCGTTAACAGTTGAGGGGAAACGGTCAGCAAGACCCGGTCGAAAGTTTCTGTACCCCCCCCTGCCCCTCCCGTGAACGGGGAGAGGGAAGGAGCAAATTGAACCTGAAAACAGCCATCAGCTTGACGAGTGATTGCCGTTGTAGCCGTATTTAGCCGGAGTTGCGCGCCACGTTCCTGTACTTTTTGGGTCAAGGTATCTACAAAGGCTTGAAAACCGCCTTCAAAATAGCCCAGGCGATAACTGCGTTTGTGGATTCTTGCCCAGAGCCAGGCCATGTTGACTTCTTGATAATAGTCGCCAAATTTACCGATGAGCAGCGGTTCCCACAGAATTTTGTAGGCGGTTTCGCCCATGGTCCGGACTAGCCAGTGGTGAGCCGTTTCTTTTTCCAACGCCTGCCAGTTTTTGGTCAAACGCAGATACAGGCCGACCAGACCAAAGCGCAATTTGGGTAATAAAGGCAATTTGGGAAAAAACAGCATCCGGGTTGGGCTGTCGAAGGGATAAATTTTACCATCAACATACAGTGAAGTAATCGGGCGAGGAAAAAAGACCTTATCGCCTGCGCCGATTTCTTTAATCAGATCGAGTATATCGTCGTCTGACTCAAACCAATGGTGATAGAAATATTCCAAATGCCAGGCCCACCGCTCTGATTTGAAACCACCGGCCAGACCGCCGGTAGCAGCGGCTGCCTCAAAAATGGTGACATTGTGACCGGCTCCGGCCAGATCATAAGCGGCTGAAAGACCGGCCACCCCGGCCCCGATAATGGCAATTTTCATGGAGTCCTCTGGATGGCATCACCTGGGCAGGAAAGACGAATCGCCTTCAGGAGATAGATTGGCTGACCGGGAAATTTGGGCAGAATTTGTTTTTGGCAGTGTTTGAGTCTGGTCCGGTACCTGATGTGCTTCGGCCACAGCCTTCTCAAAATCGCCCCAATGGAGGCTTTCACGCGCCATATACCAAAAGCCCAGCACCGTAATGGGCAGCCACAGGGCAGCATGCAACACCAGCGTGTAAGCGGCAGCAACGGTGGGATTCACCCTAAACACTTTCAAAACCTCGATGCCGGGGCCATCGAAGGTGCCAATATAGCCGGGCGCCGAGGGTAGGGTGGTAGCTAAGTTGACCACCCCATTCATCAGCATCAAGGCAAAGAAGCTAACCGAAAAATTGAAGGCGTGCATGACAAACCAGTATTTTAGCGTTTCCAGCAGCCAGATAATCAGCGAGGTAAAAAAAATCATCAAGACATCTTGCAGGCGAGTCAGGCTACTTAACCCCTCCATAAAGCGGTCGGCCAGGGCTAAGAACTTGGGTTGCAGCAGGCGGGGCACAAAACTACCGATAGCCCAATGGTAAAAGCGGCGGCTGGTTTGGGGCAGGGCAGCCATGCCAAAAAAGAAGATAAGCGCCCCCAAAAAAGCCAGGCTGGCCAGAATCACAATTTGGCGCAGCCAGTCGGGCATACCGGGCGCAATGGGCAATGCGATAAAAACAAACAACAGCATCACCAAACCATCAAAAATGCGCTCGACCAGGATGGTGGCAATACTGGCCCCGATGCTCACCCTTTCCTTTTTCTTCAAAACGTAAGCCCGGATCACCTCGCCGGCCCGGAAGGGGTAAACGTTATTGCCCATGTAACCAATGACCACCACCGGCCACATCGTCTTGAGCGAAATTGGTTTGATGGGCCGCAGCAAATAATGCCAGCGCCAGGTGCGCGCCCAAACGCCCACAAAATAGGCCAGCACGCCCGGTAACAGCCACCAATAATTGGCCGCTTGCACATCTTGCCAAACCTGGCCTAAATCCAGACCCCGTAACGCCAGGATAACAAAAAAGGCGCTCACTCCGGCGCCCACCCAGAACTTCCAGCTTTTCAGCATAACAATATTGTACCATCAGCCTGGGATTCCGACAAAATGGTTCAGTTATAGGGGATAACTGCAAGCAACTAACTTACGGGCGATTCCTAGTGACGACTTTAGTCGTTTTTTAGCTCCGTTTAGCGACTGAAGTCGCCACTACAAACCTTCAAAACTTTTTTGTTTGTACTTATGTTTCAAATTTTTGACCAACGCGGAAACAAAAAAGCCGCTGTCGGTAGCAGCGGCTTTAGTTAAAAAATTTTATTGTTTTTTAAGCCGGCATAGGGACGGCCTCGGCGGGTTTAACCGAGCCAATGAGCAAACGCTCCAGGGTCATAACGTGCGAGCATACCCCGCGAGTTTCAAAAAAGTGGCAATCACACTGCCAATGCCCACTATAGTAGCTAATTTTGTGCTGCTTGTGATCGCCATTAAAGGTTACCCGGAACTCCTCAAAGGTAACGCGCTCCGGTTCCTGAGCATAGATTATGGCTTTTTCAATTTTTCCAATCATCGCTGAGTCCATAAAAAAACCTCCTATGTATGACTTCTTTTTAGTTTAAAACAAAAAACACCTGCGCCCGTTGGCGCTAAGGTGTCTTTTGTCCTGGAATGTTTAGTTGGGAGAAGCAAATTACACTCATAATTGGCATATCTCCTGGCAACCAGCACCGGCTACCAAATCACTAATTATGCATGAGTATAATCCTGACAGCACGGCTTGTCAACCTTTTCTCCTATACGGAATCCCTACGTTATACCCAAATCAAGCGTACCCAGCCCCTCTAAAAGTTTTTTTGGAAAAATAGGAAATTTGACAAAGATAGGCAATTGGCTTATAGTAACACGTGTTACTAACACGTGTTAGCTTGTAAGGTGGATGAGCCAATGCCGGCTAAAGGTCGAATAACCAGCCAAAAAGTAGCAGAACGGGCTGGTGTTTCTCGCACTACCGTCTCCTTTGTGCTTAACGATGTAGCCGCTCAAATTAGCCCGGAAACCCGTCAAAGGGTTTTGGAAGCGGCGCGTGAGCTGGGTTATGTCCCCGATGCGGCCGCCCGGTCTCTGGTTAGCGGCCGCACCCACATTTTGGGCCTGATTATCTGCCAAACCCCCGATCACATCAAAATAGATGCTTATCTACATCAAGTAATTTTCGGCCTGAGCGAAGCCGGACGAGAACGAGGCTTCCGGGTACTGTTGGAGGCCGTCGAAGATGTTAGCCAACCCGACGCCTACATTCACCTGGTCCGGGCCAAGCGCATTGATGGGATTTTGCTCTCCGGCCCCCGCTCTGACGATAAACAACTGCCTGCGCTCGTTGCCGATGGCTTTCCCACCGTTCTCTTGGGGCGGTTAAACCACAGCTCTGTTAGTTTTGTTGATATTGATAATGTGGCGGCGGCCTGTCAGGCTGTTACGCACCTGGTAAAACTGGGCCACCGGCGTATTGGCTGTATCACCAATGGTCCCCTGGCTTACACCAGCGCCACCGAGCGGCTGTTGGGCTATCGCCAGGCCTTGCGTCAGGCAGGACTCCCTGAAGACGAAGCCTTGATTCGTTATGGTGAATTTGAACCTGAGAGTGGCTATCGGGCCATGCAAGCTTTGTTAGCTCTGCCAGAGCGACCCAGCGCGGTTTTTGTCGCCAGCGATGTGGTAGCCTTTGGGGCCATGGCCGCTGTCCGCGATGCGGGCCGCCGTATTCCAGAGGATGTGGCGATTATTGGCTTTGACGATGTTCCTATCTCACGCTATTTCGCGCCCGCGCTCAGCACCATTCGTTTGCCCGCTGTGGAGCAAGGCCGGCGAGGTGGGGAGATGTTGATTGATTTGATTGAGGGTAAACCTTTGGCCGAGCCTCGTCTCGTCTTGCCCACCCAACTGGTGGTCAGGCAATCGTGTGGAGCCGGTTTGGTGAACTAAGGAATGAGAATCAAACAAGCTACCTGAATTAGTGAGAGTAGAGATTGTTAAGTCTGAATCTCTAATCTTCTTGCTTAAAATCGCTTGACAAACACCTGGTACTATGGTACAATGGAAACGCTTCCGGGAAACGTTTCCGAGCACAGTTTTGTAACAATGAGGTTTTTGTGAAAAACGCTGAGGTTTTCACCCTACCCGTAACCATCCACGATGTGGCCCGTAGAGCCGGGGTCGGCATTGGCACGGTCTCCAGTGTCATCAACAATAGCCGCCCGGTAAATGAAGCCACCCGCCAAAAAGTTTTGGCGGCGATAGCCGAGTTGGATTTTGTACCCAACCCCAGCGGGCGCCGCCTGTCAATGGGTAAAACCCATACCATTGGCGTGGCTATTCCTTTTTTCACCACTGCTTCACAAATCGAACGGCTGCGTGGCGTCATGTCGGTGATTGCCAGCAGTGATTACGATATTAACCTCTTTGCCATCGAAACCGTAGCTCAACGCAACAAGGTTTTGCAAACAGTCCCCCGGCGGGGCCGGGTGGATGGCATGCTGCTTTTTTCCCTCAACCCCACCGACGACGACGTGCGCCGTATCTCTCAAGAAAATATTCCCACCGTTTTGGTTGAAACCGCCCACCCTAATTTATCTTATGTTTATTTGGATGACGTAACCGGGGCGCAAATAGCGGTCCAGCATCTCATTGACCTGGGGCATCGCAAAATTGCCTACATTAGCGATTATCTGGACGACCCGTTTGGTATTTTTAGTCGTAATCGTTATGCCGGTTACTGCCGGGCGCACGAAGCAGCCGGGTTGCCTGTTTGCCCAGAATATCATCGGCAAAATGAGCACAGCCGCGAAAGCGGCCGGCGGATGGCCCTTGAATTGTTAAACCTACCCGACCCGCCCACCGCCATCTTTGCTTTTAGCGATGAGTTAGCTCTGGGCGTTTTAGAAGCAGCGCGTGAGCTTAATCTAAACGTGCCGGAGGATTTCTCGGTTATTGGTTATGATGACATCGAACTGGCGCATTATGCCGGGCTAACCACTATCCGCCAACATCTTTTTGAGTCTGGCGTCCAGGGCGTCGAGGTCTTACTCGACGCGATTGATAATTCTGAAACTTCGCTGGCTCAACTTCAACTCCCTACCGAACTCGTTATCCGCCAAACCACAGCGCCGCCGGCGACGTTTTAAAAAACTCGGGAAAGTCGGAAGATTGGAAGGCTGGAAGGTTGGCTTTATTCAGCCTTCCAATCTTCCAGATTACCAAATTTGCCCGTCAAACTTTATCAAGGTAGGGATTTACTTTGAAAGGGGGTGATAGCGAAAGCTGCAACTTCCAGGGTTAGAGTCGGAGTTCAAATTATTTATAAAAATTGTTCTACTTTCTCAAAGGAGGAAAGACAAAGACCATGAAAAAGAATTTGTGGTTTTGGCTAACGTTAGTAGCCATAATGGCTTTGGTGGCTGCTTGCAGCGGCGCAGCTACCCCGGCTCCTGAAGAGCCAGCCGCCGAAGAACCGGCCGCCGAAGCCCCTGCGGCCACCGAAGAGCCAGCCGCCGAAGCTCCGGCGGCCACGGAAGAACCCGCCGCCGAAGCTCCCGCTGCAACCGAGGAACCGGTAGCGGAAGCAACTGAAGCGACTGGAGGACCGGCGACTGATCCAGGCGTGATCACGGTTCCGCCCGAAGGAAGCTACTTGGCGCGGGCGATGGCCGGGGAGTTCAGCGGGACAGCAGTAACGATGATGGGGCCTTTTGTGGACGCCGACGCAGTCAAGTTCAACGACTCGGTCAAAGCCTTTGAAGAACAAACCGGGATTGACATCCAGTATGATGGAACCAAAGAGTTCGAGGCGACCATCAGTGTGCGGGTGGATGCCGGCGATGCCCCCGACATCGTAGACTTTCCCCAGCCGGGCTTGCTGGCCAACTTTGTCGCCAGCGGCGATGTGATTGATGTCAGCAGCTTCATCTCCGAAGATTGGTTGAAACAGCAGTACAACCAAAGCTGGCTGGATATGGGTACGATGCAAGGCCCCGATGGTCCGATTGTGGCCGGGGTCTGGAACCGCTTCAACGGCAAGAGCCTGGTCTGGTATCCCAAGGACGACTTTGAAGCCGCTGGCTATGAAATCCCCCAAACCTGGGATGAGTTGATGGAACTGACCCAGACCATTGCCGACGATGGCGACACCCCCTGGTGCATCGGCATCGAGAGCGGGGCGGCCACCGGCTGGCCGGCCACCGACTGGATGGAAGAGATTATGCTGCGCACCACCTCGCTGGAGAACTACGATGCCTGGGTGCGTGGTGAGTTGGATTTTGCTTCCCCCGAAGTCAAGCACGCCGCCGAAGTGATGGCTGAAATCTGGTTGAATGATGAATATGTCAACGGCGGTCGAGCCGGCATTGTCTCCACCTCCTTTGGCGATGCTCCGGCCCCGATGTTTGATGACCCGCCCAAGTGCTGGCTGCACAAGCAGGGCAACTTCATCACCAGCTTCTTCCCGGCGGGGGCTGAACCCGGCGTCAACTACGACTTCTTCTACCTGCCCCCCATTGATGAGCAGTATGGCAAGCCCTTCCTGGTCGCCGGCGACATCTATGCTATGTTCAACGACCGCGATGAAGTCCGGGCGGTGATGGAATACTTCACCACCGGCGAGTCGGTCAAGGGCTGGCTGGGTGCAGGCGGCACGCTTGCGCCCCACAACGATGTCCAGTTGGACTGGTATGGCGATGATGTCGAGCGCGGCATTGCCGCCATCGTCCAGCAAAGCACCGCCTTCCGCTTCGATGGTTCTGACCTCATGCCCGGTCAAGTCGGCGCTGGCTCCTTCTGGAAAGGCATGACCGACTGGGTCAGCGGCGCTACCGACCTCGATACCGCCCTCCAGGAAATTGATGCCTCCTGGCCGGAACAGTAAATAGCATGTAGTTTTAACCTTGTTCCCAAACTGGAGTTTGGGAACAAGGTATCTCGTTCTCTCGTTCCCAAACTGGAGTTTGGGAACGAGAGGGTGTAAGCTGAAGGGTTAATTTGGGAACAAAGCGGCTGGTAGGGATAGGCGTCATTCATCCTTACTTGACTGACAAATTTATAACTCGATAGTAAGGAGGCTATCAATGCAACAAGCGACGGATTTAGAACGGATAGAAGATCGCTCTCCGGGCGTAGTAGAATGGATTATGAGTACCATTGGGCGGGTGCTGATTTCGCTTTTTGTACCCATCCTGACCTTTGTGGTGTTATGGCAGGGATTTATTTTTCTGCGAGATAGCCAAGCTCCCAAATTAGTCATTGTCTTGGTGGCCATTTTATGGGGTGTTGGCGGCGTGGCCCTGCTGTACGGGGTTTCAAATTGGCTGGTTGAAAAGCTGCCTAAAGATTGGGTACGCTGGATCCAGCCTTTTGTTTTTGTCGGGCCGGCGGTAGCTATCCTCATCTGGTACCTGGCTCTGCCTACATTACGCACGCTCTGGATTAGCTTGCTTGACAACAGCAGTACCAATTTTGTGGGACTGGATAACTACATTGCCATTTTTACCAATCGCGTCATGTTTACCGCCTTCCGCAATAATATCCTCTGGATTATTTTTGGCTCCAGCCTGTCGGTTATTTTTGGCCTGCTGATTGCTGTATTGGCCGACCGCAGCCGTTTTGAAACCGCGGCCAAGGCCATGATTTTTATGCCCATGGCCATCTCGATGGTGGGGGCCGGCGTTATCTGGAACTTTATCTACGAGGCCAACCCGGATATTGGTTTGCTGAACGCCATCTGGCAACAACTGGGGGGTCAGCCCCAGGCCTGGATCGAACTACTCCAGCCCTGGAATAACTTTTTCCTGATTGTGATTGTAGTCTGGCTGCAAACCGGCTTTGCCATGGTCCTGTTTTCGGCGGCGATCAAAGGTATTCCGGGCGAAATTATGGAAGCGGCCCGCGTTGATGGGGCAACGGAAATCCAGGTTTTCTTCCAGATTATGATCCCCTATATTATGGGCACTATCATTACGGTCAGCACCACCATTGTCATCTTCACCCTAAAAATCTTCGACATTGTCTGGGTCATGACCGGGGCGCAGTACGACACGCAGGTTATCGCTACCCAATTTTACCGGGAATACTTTACCGCCCGCAATTTTGGCTTTGGCTCGGCTATTGCCATTATCCTGTTGATTGCAGTCATCCCGGTGATGATTTACAACTTAAAGCAATTTAGCGAACGGGAGGCGTTTTAAGATGAGTGCCAATACGACAATACCTAAAGCCGCATCGGTCAAACAACAAAAACTGATCAGCGATATTATTGTAAATGGAGCGCTGCTCCTGCTGGTTTTACTCTGGACTATTCCGACCTTTGGCTTATTGATCTCCTCCTTTCGGACCCGGAATGATATTCTAACCTCCGGTTGGTGGACAATTTTTCCTCACCGCGACTATGCTACCGTTGAGGTCATCGAGCCGCCAAAGGACGTGCCCCGCGATCAACCGTATGAGATAGCCGGGGTCACGGCCACGTTTGAAGAACTCCGGGAAGGAGTGACGGCCCCCGATGGCCGCCGTTTGATCTGGATCGGCAATCGCCGGCTGGGCAAGATCGAAGTCCAGGACCAGGTCTGGACCACCAAGGCCAACTTTACCCTGGAAAACTACAATAATGTTCTGGCAGGCAAAACCTTTGAAGTTACCCAGCCTGACGGCACAACCATCACCGAAGAAGGGCCTGATTTAAGCAACGCCTTTCTGAACAGCATTGCCGTTTCTATTCCGGCGACAATCATCCCCATTTTGATTGCCGCTTTTGCCGCCTACGGTTTTGCCTGGATGCGCTTTCCAGGCCGGCGGCTGCTCTTCATTATGGTGGTGGCGCTGCTGGTTGTGCCGCTGCAAATTGCCCTGGTCCCCATCCTGCGCGACTATGTGGCCCTCGATCTGAACGGGACCTTCCTGGCCGTCTGGCTGGCTCACGCCGGCTTTGGCCTGCCGCTGGCAACCTACTTACTCTACAACTACATCAGTGGGCTGCCCCGAGATATTTTAGAGTCAGCTTTCATTGATGGCGCCTCTCACTTTACTATCTTTACCCGTCTGATCCTGCCCTTGTCCGTACCCGCCCTGGCTTCCTTCGCTATCTTCCAATTCCTGTGGGTCTGGAACGACTATCTGGTAGCTTTGATTTTCATCGGGGCCAAGCCCGACACCCAGGTATTGACCATGCGCATCGCCGAGTTGGTCGGCTCGCGCGGGTCCGACTGGCACCTGCTGACTGCCGGCGCTTTCACCTCGATGGTTCTGCCGTTGGTGGTCTTCTTCTCGCTGCAGCGCTTCTTTGTGCGCGGCTTGCTGGCGGGTTCGGTTAAGGGGTAACGAGATTGGAGATTGGAGATTAATAGTCCCCAAATCACATGACCATGACATCACAAACAGCTCATCAACCTATCAAATTTCCACGGGATTTCATTTGGGGGGCGGCCACCGCAGCTTATCAAATTGAGGGGGCCTGGAATGAAGACGGTCGCGGCGAGTCTATTTGGGATCGTTTCACTCATACGCCGGGCAAAATTGTGGATGGCAGCAGCGGCGATGTGGCCTGTGATCATTACCATCGCTGGACTGATGACATCGCCCTGATGCAAAGGCTGGGGCTGCAAGCCTATCGTTTTTCGATTGCCTGGCCGCGCATCTTACCGCAAGGACGCGGCCAGGTGAACCAACCCGGCCTGGATTTTTACAATCGCCTGGTTGATGGCCTGCTGGCGGCGGGGATCGAGCCGTATGTAACCCTGTACCATTGGGATTTGCCCCAGGTGTTGCAGGATCAGGGCGGCTGGCCGGCCCGCGCCACCGCCGAGGCATTTGTCGAGTATGCTGATGTTGTCTCCCGCGCCTTGGGGGATCGGGTCAAGCATTGGATTACCCACAATGAACCCTGGTGTATCTCTTTCCTGAGCCACCACATCGGCGAGCACGCGCCGGGCTGGCAGGATGGCCCGGCCAGCCTACGTGCGGCCCATCACATCCTGCTTTCGCACGGCTGGACTGTGCCGGTGATTCGCCGTAACAGTCCCGGCGCACAGGCCGGAATCACCCTCAACTTCACCCCCGGCGACCCAGCCTCGCCCAGCGCCGCCGATTGGGAGGCCTGGCGCTACCACGATGGCTACTCGCATCGCTGGTTTCTCGACCCGCTTTACGGGCGGCATTACCCGGCCGATATGGTGGCCGACTTTACCGCTCGGGGCTTTTTGCCGGAGGGTCTAGTTTTTGTCGAAGCCGGAGACCTGGCGGCCATTGCCGTCCAGACCGATTTTCTGGGCGTCAATTTTTACACCCGCGAGATCGTGCGGAACAAAGACGCCGCCGGCAATCTGCCCCAAACCGTCTTTCCTGCGCCCCGCTCGGAGTGGACGGATATGAATTGGGAGGTTCACCCCGATAGTCTGTATAACCTGCTCAACCGGCTGCACTTTGAGTATCGCCCGCCCAAAATAGTTATCACCGAAAACGGGGCCAGTTACGCCGATGGTCCGGACAGCCAAGCACAAATCAAGGATGAGCGCCGGATAGCTTACCTGCGCAGCCATCTGGCGGTGGCGCACCGGACTATCCAGAACGGCGTACCGCTGGCGGGTTATTTCGCCTGGTCGCTGATGGATAATTTTGAGTGGGCCAGAGGGTATCTCCAGCGTTTTGGCCTGGTTTGGGTAGATTATGACACCCAGCAGCGCCTGCCCAAAGACAGCGCCTTATGGTATCGGCAGGTTATCGCCAATAATGGTTTTTAGACAGTTCCAAGATTTAAGTCAGTCAATGGAATGCTGCATGATGGTTTACAGCCTAAACAATCACGCATCACGAATACGGGCGAATTATTTTCTTGGAACAGTTTTTGTTTGATCGGTTATGGTTGACTTTCTCAACGGTGAGGAGGGACTCATGTCAAAAAAAGAAAAAGCCGAAAAGGCCAAAAAGCAAAAGAAGCTGTCGGCCGAGGTAGCAGCCCAAAACGGCAAAGATCAACCGGCAGCGATTGAAGCCCCCAAAAAGTTAAAAACCAAAGTTTATGAAGAAGAACTAGCCAAACTCCAGATCGAATTAGTCAAGTTGCAGGAGTGGATCAAATTTAAAGGGTTGAAGGTGGTGGTCATTTTTGAAGGCCGCGACGCTGCCGGTAAAGGCGGGGTGATCAAGACCATTACGCAGAGTCTGAATCCTCGCGTTTGCCGGATTGAAGCCCTCGGCACGCCGACCGAGCGCGAGAAAACGCAGTGGTATTTTCAACGCTACGTTGCTCGCCTGCCGGCCGC
This sequence comes from Anaerolineae bacterium, assembly GCA_023151115.1. Next base: position 129,365 of record JAKLJP010000010.1, on the reverse strand, counting down.
CGGAGAGATGGTCCTGTTTGACCGCAGTTGGTACAACCGGGCCGGAGTGGAACGGGTCATGGGCTTTTGCAGCGATGACGAGTACAGCGAGTTTTTGCGCTCTTGCCCTGAATTTGAGCGTATGCTGGTCCGGTCGGGCATTATCCTTATCAAATATTGGTTTTCGGTCAGCGACGAAGAGCAGGAGCGCCGCTTTCAGGCCCGCATCCACGACCCAACCAAACGCTGGAAGCTCAGCCCCATGGATGTGCAATCGCGCTCCAAATGGGTGGAATATTCCAGGGCCAAAGATGAGATGTTCAAGTACACCGACATCAAACAAGCGCCCTGGTACGTGGTCAACGCCGACGACAAAAAACGCGCCCGCCTGAACTGCATCCGCCACCTGCTGAGCCTGATCCCCTACGAGGACCTAACCCCCGAACCCATCGAACTGCCGCCCCTGCCCGACAAAAGCGGCTACGTCCGCCCGCCCATTACCGATCAGACCTTTGTGCCGGAGGTGTATTGATAACTCCCCTTTGGTTTGCTCTGCTATTTATGCCCTGCTAAACTCATCGTATTAAATAGCTACGGAGAGGTAAAATAGCTTATGGTTACAAAAAGCGCGTCGTTTAGCCCACTGGCCGAGATTGAGCAGAATTGGCCAACCCAGGGCGAGTGGACTTACGAAGATTACCTGCGCCTGCCGGATGACGGCAATCGCTATGAAATTATTGAGGGAGTGCTCTATGTGACGAACGCGCCTAATTACGATCACCAATTTACCGTGTCAGAATTTCACTTGCAGCTTGGTTCGGTTGTGAAAGAGAAAAAATTGGGTGTTGTTCTGACTGCGCCTTTTGAAATTCACCTGCCTGGTATTGCCCAGCCGGTGCAGCCCGACGTTTTCTTCATTACCGCCGAGCGCCAACCTCACCCCGGCGACAAATTCTTTGAAGGCGCGCCGGATATTATTGTAGAAGTTCTTTCTCCGGCCTCTGTTCGCCTTGACCGTGTCATTAAGCTGAATGCTTATGAACGAGCTGGTGTCCGCGAGTATTGGTTGGCCGACCCGCGCACCCGTTTTGTCGAGATTTATACCTTATCTCCCGAAAGCGGCGAGTATACCCTACTCGGCCAGTTTGGCCCCGGCGAACACCTGCAATCAGCCATTTTGTCTGATTTAGCCCTGGTCGTTGATGAATTGTTCGTGCCTGTGGCGTCAACCATCTGATGACTCGGATGAAAAAGACCTCTTTTACATACCACGAAAGATATAAGATTTAGGGGTGTCAATAAAATGTCTCTCTCTACCGATCCTCTCTGGTACAAAAACGCCATTTTCTATGAACTGCACATCCGCGCTTTTGCCGACAGCAACGGCGATGGCAAAGGCGATCTGCTGGGCATCATCCCCAAACTAGATTATCTCAAGGAATTGGGGGTAGACTGTATCTGGCTGCTGCCGATGTTCCCCTCGCCGCTCAAGGATGACGGCTACGATATTGCCGACTACTACAACATTCACCCCGATTACGGCACGGTTGAGGACTTTAAAGCGCTGGTGCAAGCAGCCCACGCCCGCGGCCTGCGCGTCATCACCGATTTGGTGCTCAACCACACCTCCGACCAGCACGCCTGGTTCATCGAGTCGCGTAAATCCAAAGACAACCCCTACCGCAATTACTACGTCTGGAGCGATACCGACCAGAAGTACAAAGAGGCCCGCATCATTTTTCTGGATACCGAATCCTCCAACTGGACCTACGACGAAACCACCGGCGAGTATTACTGGCATCGTTTCTACGCCAGCCAGCCCGATTTGAATTACGATAACCCGGTCGTGGCTGACACCATGATCGAGGTACTCAAATATTGGATGGATATGGGTATTGACGGCTTTCGGGCCGACGCCGTGCCCTACCTTTTTGAACGTGAAGGCACCAACTGCGAAAACCTGCCCGAAACCCACGCCTACCTCAAGCGCGTCCGGGCGGCGCTTGACGCCGACTACCCCGGCGCGATTCTGCTGGGCGAAGCCAACCAGTGGCCCTGGGATTTGCGGCCCTACTTCGGCGGCGATCCGGCTGACCCGTCTGTACCCGGCGACGAGTTCCACATGGCCTTTCACTTCCCGATTATGCCCCGCATCTTCAAAGCCCTCAAACTCGGCGACGCCAGCGACATCATCCAAATTATGGCCGACACGCCGGCCATCCCCGCCAACAGCCAGTGGTGCGTTTTTCTGCGCAACCACGACGAGCTAACCCTGGAGATGGTTACAGAAGAAGACCGCCAGTTGATGTGGCAGCTTTACGCCCCTGACCCGCGCATGCGCCTGAACCTGGGCATTCGCCGCCGCCTGGCCCCGCTGCTGGATAACAACCGCGCTAAAATCGAATTGGCTAACTCCATCCTGTTTGCCCTGCCCGGCGCGCCGATTATCTACTACGGCGACGAAATCGGCATGGGCGATAACATCTGGCTGTTTGATCGCAACGGCGTCCGCACCCCCATGCAGTGGACAAGCGAACCCGGCGCGGGTTTTTCTGCCGCTGACCCGGAAACCTTTTACGCACCGTTGATTGACGACGAAACCTACGGCTATCAGAAAATAAACGTCGCCGCCCAAATGGCTGATCCAAACTCGCTTTTCCACGCCCTCAAACACATGGTTGCTGTTCGCAAGGCCAACCCGGTGCTGGGCGAAGGCAGTTATCAATTTCTGCGAACCGGCAACAAAGCCGTCCTGGCTAACCTGCGCCAGAGCGATCAGGCGGCTATTCTGGCCATCCACAACCTGTCCGACCAGGAACAAACGGCCACCCTCGATCTATCGGACTTTGCCGGCCGCGTTCCCCGCGATTTGTTGGGCCGGCTGGCGGCGAGTCTGCCTGAAATTAGTACCGTGCCGTATTCAATTTCATTAAAGCCGTTTGATTATTTCTGGCTGAAATTGAAGTAAGAGCCTGGCGAGTCGGGTTTTTGCTCTATTACACAGAGAAGCGCGGAGAAATCACAGAGTCTCGCAGAGGAATTTTTAGAACCTCTCTGTGTGTCTCCGTGAAATCTCTGCGTAACTCTGTGTTCCTTTTTGGCTCTGTTACATCCAAGTTAGGAATAATTCACAAAACTATCATCGAGGTTAATTACCTATGCCCGACACCCTCTGGTTGGAACGACAAGCCGACCTGACTTTAACCCGTCTGCTACCCCGCCTGGAAACCACCTTTCGCAAAGAAGCCAGGGCCAACCCGGCCCACTGGCAGATGTTTACCTCGCGCCTGCGGGCCAATTTCAAGCGGCTGTTTGAACTGCTGCATCATCTCTACGGCAGCCAGTACGATTTTTTCTACCACCTGGAGCAAATCCTGACCGTGGCCGCCCGCATGTGGCTGGCCCGCCCGGCCGAACTCAAGGCCCTGGATGAAACCCGCGAGCGTGACCCCCTCTGGTTTCAATCGCAGCAGATGGTCGGCGGGGTCTGCTACGTAGATTTGTTTGCCGGCGATTTGAACGGTATTCGCCAGAAAATCCCCTACTTCAAAGATCTGGGACTGACCTATTTGCACCTGATGCCCCTTTTCCTGTGCCCGGAGAAAGAAAACGACGGCGGTTATGCCGTCAGCAGCTACCGCGACGTTAACCCGGCTTTGGGCACGATGGCCCAACTGAGCCAACTTGCCACCGAACTCCGCCACGAAGGCATCAGTCTGGTGGTGGATTTTATTTTTAACCACACTTCCAACGAGCACGATTGGGCGCGCTTGGCCCAGGCCGGTCAGCCTGAGTACCAGAACTACTACCGCATGTTTGACGACCGCACCATACCCGACCAGTACCAACGCAATCTGCGCGACATCTTCCCCGACCGGGGCAGCGGCAGCTTTACCTATTGGCCCGATATCCATAAGTGGGTCTGGACCACCTTTTATACCTTCCAGTGGGATTTGAATTACGCCAATCCCGTTGTTTTCACCCGCATGATGGAGGAGATGCTCTTTCTGGCCAACATCGGGGTCGAGGTGCTGCGCCTGGATGCGGTCGCTTTTATCTGGAAGCAGATGGGCACCAGTTGCGAAAACCTGCCCGAAGCCCACATGCTTATTCAGGCGTTCAATGCCCTGGCCCGCATCGCCGCGCCCAGCCTGCTGTTCAAATCCGAGGCCATTGTTCACCCCGATGACGTGGTCAAATATATCAGCCCCGCCGAATGTCAGCTTTCCTACAACCCGCTGCTGATGGCCCTGCTCTGGAACGCGCTGGCCACCCGCGAGGTGCGCATGCTGGCCTATTCCATGCGCGAGCGTTTCCGCATTGACCCCCACTGCGCCTGGGTCAATTACGTCCGCGTTCACGACGACATCGGCTGGACTTTCTCCGACGAGGATGCGGCCAGTCTCGGCATTAACGGCTTTGACCACCGCCGTTTTCTGAATGCCTTTTACACCGGGCGCTTCCCCGGCAGCTTTGCCCGCGGCCTGCCTTTCCAGGAAAATCCCCGCACCGGCGACGCCCGCATTTCCGGCACGCTGGCCTCCCTGGCCGGGCTGGAAAAGGCGCTACAAGAGAACAACCCCGCTGAAATCGAGCTTGCCATCCGCCGCATTTTGCTGCTGCACAGCATCATCTTGAGCATCGGCGGCATCCCGCTCATCTACCTGGGCGACGAAGTCGGCACGCTGAACGATTACGGCTATCGCAGCGACCCGGCCAAAGCCAAAGACAGCCGCTGGGTCCACCGTCCCTTTGCCGATTGGGCCGGCCGCATGGCCCGCCGTAATGACCCTGACGCCATCGAGGGGCGCATCTTTGGCCAACTACGCCGCCTGATTGATTTACGTAAACAGCACGTCGCCCTGGCTAACGGCGAAATGGAAGTCATTCCGACCCACAACGACCATGTTTTTGGCTACGTGCGCCGCTACAACGGCGAGCGGCTGCTGGCGCTGGCCAACTTCACCGAGCAGGCGCAAACCATCACCGCCAACGAAATCCGGCTGCACGGCCTGGGCTACACTTTTACCGATTTGGTCAGCGGGCAGACCATCACCCTGGCGGAAGATATCCGGCTGGAACCGTATCAATTTATGTGGTTGGTGGGATAACTGTAGTGCGTGGCGTAAATATATCACGCACCACGCACTACGCACCACGGAGATTCGACTTGTTTACTTGAAAAGGGGAGCTATTATGAAATACGTTTCCGTTTTTTTGGCGCTTCTCTTATGCTGGCAATTGAGCCACGAAGTTTATGCAGCGCCCCCTCTACCCCAAACCGATGGGCAAACCTATGTGGTTCAAACGGGAGATTGGCTCAGCAAGTTAGCCGACAAATTTTATGGCGACCCCCAGGCTTGGAGTGTCATTGTAGAGGCAACCAACGCCAAAGCTGCCTCCGATAGCGCCTTTGCCCCGATTACTGACCCCAATTCGATTGAAGTGGGTCAAAAATTGTGGATACCCGCTGCCAGCGAGACCACCGCCGCAGACGTTGCCCCAGCGACACCCGCCAGCCCTGAGAGCCTGCAACAAGCCTATTTGCAGGCAGTCCAGGATGCCGCCACCGCCGAACCCCCAGAAATATCAAAAAACTTGACCCCAATTGTCGAAACAAACACCCAATTGGTTTGGGAAGGAGAGCCGGGCCACCGCCGCGTGCTGGTTTTAACCTGGACTTCCTGGAACGGCTATGATGATAAGGTGGGCCAATCTATTATGACCACCCGCGAGACCTGGGTGACGGCCGTCCCTGAGTTGAAAAATTTCTGTACCAACTACCCCGCAGAGGGCGCTAACCTGACGCTGAGGCTGGAGCAACTGTTGGGCTTACCCCCCAACAACGGCAAAACCAAATTTGTCGAAATGTGGGTCGCCCCCCAGGACCTCTTCCGGCCCGCGCCAGACCCGGAGATTAGCGATCAGGAAGCCGGCCTGACCTTCCCGCAGTCCAGGTTTCTGACTGTCAGCGACGTGTATGTGAGTTGGTTTAATGATTTGAGCAGCCAATCCTACGGAGAAAATGGCTATCCCTGGACTCGTTTAGGTTATACTTATGACTGGGGCAATCCCAACAGCGAGGTAGGCCTGAGCGAGTTTGTCATCAACACGGGCGCAACCATTGAGGTTGAGGTAGTGACAAGCACAGAAGATTATTGTAGGTGATCCATTAGCTCATATCTAAAATTAAACTTGTCTAAATGGATTTACAGAAGCAATTAATCCTTGACAAATACACGATTTCGTGTTAGTATAATTGTGTAATAAGCGAGTAAGTTTCTCGCTTATATTTTTCTTGATTATACACGGTAAAGTGTAATTATCTCAAGGTTATAACCAAAGATCGGAAATGAAGGAATAATCAAAGAAATGTTGATTGTCACTAAATGAACAAGTGTGCTAAAATGAGCAGTATGATCGGGAATTTGCCAGGAGGAAGGGTGCTTTATCAAGAATTTGTACATCAACAAATGCTGCTTCCGACAAAACCCAAGGGGCAGTTATTGAAATGGGTGGGAAACAAGTACAGATATGCTCACACCATTACCTCCTTCTTTCCAGATAGGTATAACACGTATATAGAACCCTTTGTTGGAACTGGGGCAATCTTAGCCACATTGGCTCCCCAAAAAGCAATTGCCGGCGACGTTTTAGTACCTTTGATTGAAATATTAAGGCTTTTGCAGAATGAGCCTCAAACGCTGATAGATTATTATGCAAAAGTTATTCGGTCATTTAACCAAGATAGAGAAAAAACTTATTCGGAAATTCTAAAAAGGTACAACTCTTCTCCGAATGGTTTAGATTTGCTAGTTCTTAGTCGAACCTGCTATGGGGGAGTTGTACGTTTCACCAGAGAGGGAACAATGAGTACCCCCATCGGGCCTCACAAACCTATGGAACCTGAAACCTTTGCCGCAATTGTGATGGAATGGAAAGAGCGGATAAAAAATACAATTTTCTTGAATAAACCATTTACAGAAACAATTTCTATGGCTAGAGAAGGGGATTTGGTATATTGTGATCCTCCGTATATTGATTCTCAATCAATTTTGTATGGAGCGCAGAGCTTTGATTTTGCCGAACTCATTGTACAAATTCAACAATGCAAAAGTAAGGGGGTAAAAGTTGCTCTGTCCATTGATGGCAAGAAAAAATCCGGGACGAAAACTATTAAATTAGAAATACCGCCGGGACTTTTTGAAAGAGAAGTGTATTTGAGTGGTGGAAGTTCAATGTTAAAAAGATTTCAAAATGAGGGCAGAGAAATGATCGGAGAGGATATTCACGAAAGGCTGTTGCTATCCTGGTAAGTTATCCGTTTAAGGCCACTTTCTCACAATTTCGGGCCATCTGGTAAGGACTTCTTCACCAAATATCACCTCATCTACAAAACCGGCGTGAACCATATCTACAAGCCTGCACAGATACGATTTTCCTTTCATCCACCAGGTAAACCAGTCATCAACAAGCAGGTAATGCTCAACCCTTCTGCCACTAAATTCTTCGGCCTCTAATATCTCATAACCGTCCAGCAAGGTTTCATAAACGCCATCTGCGACCCGGCTGCCAAAAGTAGTTGTACCGTAGTATTCTTTCACTTCCCAAATTGCTATTGGATTTAAGATGCTTGGGTAAGCTCCATCTATTCTGCGTGATAAAGTTTTAACCAATCTGCTTTCAGCATTAGTTATCAGGCTCAGATTTTTGGGGTTATCGTTAAAACTTCTTCCCTCCAAATTCAGTTCTGTAAGCATATTGATGATGCAGGTGAAGTAACTGTAATGTTGCTTTTCCCCTTTTTGCTTATTCATGGGTAAATGACAGTTCGGTGTATAGCTGTTGCGGAGACCGGTAAAAATTTCTTGAGCCTTTTCTCGATCCATTAGTAAGGGTCGCACATAAATTTCAATGAGTTCGGCCCGGTAGTTGAGATATTCTACCACTGCCTCGATATCATCCGCTATGGTAAATGGGCGGGCCAGAGCCAGTATCTCTGATTGATGGTATCGTCTCAAACTATTGTCGGAAGTTTTAGTTGACCGGCTCGAATAGCCAAGCGACTCGGAGGCATATTTGACCAAAGCCCAGAACTCGTTTGATTGACGCTGAAAAGACGGATTAGGTTTCATCAGTATCCTTATCAATCACCCGGTTTGTGCAATGTTGCGCGTTGACAGAGGCGTTTTTAATCTCAAGCTGGCTCTTCACCACTCAGCTTAACCGCAACCAGGGTTATGTCGTCGTGCTGCTCGGCAGGGCCGACGAAGACAGCCACGTCGGCCAGGACAGCTTCGATCAACGCCTGGGGCGACAAATCGTCGGCTAAGGAGCGGACCAGGCTCTCCAGCCGTTCAAAGCCGTAAAGCTCATGGGCCGGGTTCATGGCTTCAATCACCCCATCGGTGTAAAACAGCACGGTATCGCCGGGGATCAGCTTGAGCGGCTGGTCGTCGTAGTTGATGGCCGCATTCAAGCCCAGGGGAAAGGCCGCGCCGGTGGCCTCCAGGTAACTAGGGTAAGCCAGGGGGTCAGCCGGGCGCACCCGATGCAGCAAGACCGGATAAATCTGCCCGGCATTGGCCCAAACCATTTCGCCCGACCAGGCATCGAGGCGGGCGTAACTGGCCGCTACAAACATGCCGCGCGGCATATTTCGCTGCAGCAAAACGTTGGATTGATCCAACACCTGGGCCGGAGAATCATGGGTATAAGCTTCGGCGCGTAGGGTGCTTTGGGCGGCCACCATCACCAGCGCCGCCGGAATGCTCTTGCCCGAGACATCGCCAATGACCACTCCCAACTGCCCTCCCTCCAAAGCCAATAAATCATAAAAATCGCCCGATGTTTCGCGGTGCGGGCGGCAAAAGGCAGCAATTTCCAGCCCGTGCACCTGCGGTATTTGGGTAGGAAAAAGGGCTTGCTGCACGGTGCGGGCAATTTCGATTTCGCGCCGGATGCGCTCCCGTTCGGCCTGTTCCCGGTACAGTCGCTCCAATTGGCCGGACATCTGGTTGAAGGTATCGGCCACCTCGTGGAGTTCGTCTTTGACCCAGGCCCGTAACTGAATCTTATGGCCGAACTGGCCGCCGGCCAGGGCCAGAGTGCCCTGCTGCAACTGGCGCAAGGGCCGGTTGACCGTGACAACGGTAATAAGCAACGACAGCAGGGCCGCCACGACGCCGCCACCCAGCAGGATCGGCCAAACCCGAGCCAACGTGTCTTGCTGAACCAGATTGCGCGACTCCAAATCTACCAGGGCTTCGACCAGGGCCACTGTTTTGCCCTCAACAATAATCGGGGCCACAAAGCCATAATAAGAGCCAAACTCGTCAGTATATTGCACATAGCGGGGCTGCTGGTCGTCATAAACAGCAAAATGCTCCGGGGTAGCATAGAAAAAAGGATAGCCCACGCCGGAATAATCCTGGTCAACCCAATAGTAAAAATAATCGCCTTCGCGGTAGTAAATGCCCACCCAGGCCAGATTAGCGGCGGTCACAGCCTGCTCAAGCTGGCCAGCCACCGCCACATAAGCCGGGCTGTCAATGTCGGCCGGTTGGCGCACTGCTTCTAAGGTTTCAATATTAATTGTACCGGCCAGGAGCGTTGCCACTCGTTCCAGGCGCGTATCCATTTCCGTCTGCCAGCGCATAGTGCTGGCTTGATAAACCTGATAGCCGGTCAGGCTTACCGCCAGGAGAATCAAGACGACGATGGGCAGCATAATTTTTATAAACAGGGGCACGCGAAATTTCATGACCGCACCTCGACCCGCTGGCGCACCCGGCCGTCTGGCTCAAAAACCCAGATGACGTTGTTAAAGGCGTCGGCGGCGTAAATGGCCCCATCCGGCCCCAGGTCCAGCCCCATGGCCTGCCAATTGCCGGGGGCGGCGAACTGGGCGACATATTGCCCTTCACTGTCAAAAACCTGGATGCGCCGATTGGCCATATCGCTGACGTAAAGCCGGCCGCTGGCGTCATCTACCACCAGGTTTTGCAGATAGGCAAATTGGCCGGGTTCCCGGCCATAACTGCCCAGGCTCAATTGGTGGGTGGCGGTGAGTTGGCCTGTCTCGGTCAGGTTGAGGCTGAACTGGTGAACCTGGCTGTTAAACGGGTCGGCAATGTAGAGGAGTTGGCGCTGGTCATCTACGGCTACGTCGGTGGGGTCTCCAAACTGGTTAGCTCCACCGTCGAGACGGGCCAGCAGTTCACCCTGCGCCGAAAAGACCCGGACGGCATCCCCGTCGAAATCGGCCACGTACACCCGGCCCTGCTCGTCTATATCCAGGCCGTAGGGCGCATTGATATCTTCATCGTCGTAAGCATAGGTTTGCGCGCCGATGGTGTGCTGAAATTGGCCGGTGGAGGAAAAAACTTCCAGGCCATCCCGAAAGTGAGAGGCGCCTTCTTCGGCCCGAACCTGGTTGCAAATGTAGATATTCCCGGCGGCGTCGAGATCAATATCCCAGCCGGAGTAAATATGGCCGGGTTCCGTCCCCAGTTGGCCGAAGGCGCCAAGCCATTGGCCCGTGGCCGACAAATGTACGATGCGATAATTGCCCCGGTCCATCACATACAGGCTGCCATCCGGGGCCACAACAACGCCGTTAGGACGTAGCAGCCCCGTAGGGCCGGTGGCGCAGGCAGCCAACAGAACCGTGGCCAGGAAAAGGGTGAGAGATTGAATCAATAGGAAGATATGGTTTGTGATAAACATACGAATTTACCAGAAAGAGCACCGCAAGCCAAGCCTATTTCGCTCAATTCTCGCACATAATGGAAATATTGTAAAGTAAACCATGAGGGCTAACTTGAGCCGAGGCGTAGAGAATAATCAATTAGCCCTTGACAAATACACGATTTAGTGTTATTGTGATAGGTGAGCTAATATTCTCGCTTATATTTTTATCTAACAATACACGAATTCGTGTTAGCTCAAAAAGAGAAGATCAAAGATAAATCCTTGCAATCAATGCTATTTATAGTAAAATATTCTTTGCCTGGATTGCGACTACTACTAAAGATGTTCCCTTTCCGCTAAATACCTCCTACATATAGTGGTATAAGATGTTATATGTGGCTTTAAGTAGATTATCTCCTTGAGTAATACAAAACAATCATGAACTTTAAAGAGAATGAGTCAGCGACCAAACTTAGAGGTGGATATTATACTGATCCGGAAATTGCTTATTTTCTTCTGAGATGGGTGCTTCAAATTCGCCCACAAAGTATATTAGAGCCGAGTTGTGGGGACGGTGTTTTTATTCGCAGCCTATCCTGTTTAGGGACAGATTCGGTTAATTCTTTCACGGGGTTCGAGATTGATCCTATTGAAGCAACAAAGTCACGCGATGTGGCCACCTTGCTACGAAATGTAAACTCAGAGATATATACAGAGGATTTTCTTGGTTGGTCATTGTTGCAGTTTATGCAACCCCCAATGTTTGACGCAGTAGTGGGCAATCCTCCTTTCATTCGCTACCAATATATGGAGAGTAATTTACAAGCACGATCACAAAAGATTTTTGAGTCTTTCCAATTACCCTTTACTATGCACACAAATGCTTGGGTTCCTTTTGTGATTTCTTCGATCGCTTTGCTCCGTCCGGGTGGCAGACTCGCAATGGTAGTACCAGCAGAGTTGCTCCATGTTTTACACGCCCAATCTCTCCGAACCTATTTGACTCGACAATGCTCTCGGGTTTTAATTTTTGACCCGGAAGAACTATGGTTTGAGAACACTCTTCAGGGTGCTATTCTGCTCTTAGCTGAGAAAAAGGTTGAACCCGAGTCTCGTTTTTTAGGGGTGGGTATTATTCCAACACGGACTAAATCATTTCTTCAGGAGGATCCAGAAACTTACTTTTGTCATGCTGATTATGCCAATGGGGAAACGGTAGCCGGCAAGTGGATGCTGGCGTTTCTGACAAAACGAGAACGCGAAATTCTACGAGAAGCTATTCACCGTCCCGGCGTCTATCGCTTTAATGAGATAGCAGAGGTAGCTGTAGGTATTGTGACCGGAGCTAACAAGTTTTTCCTTGTACCCAACAATGTGGTGCAGCAATATGGTTTGGAAAACTGGGCTTATCCTATGTTCGGGAGGAGTGAACATGCGCCGGGTGTTATTTATGATGAAACAACCCATTGGAAAAATCAAGAATTAGGTTTACCAACAAACTTTATTTGGTTTACCAATGAACGCATTCCCGAACTTCCTCAGACGGTCCAAAATTATCTTAAGTTGGGCGAAGCGCAAGAAATACATAAACGATATAAATGCCGTATTCGGGAGCCCTGGTACAGTGTTCCTTCGGTATATTCTACCTCAATTGGTATGCTAAAAAGATGCCACGATTTTCCGCGCTTAATTTTAAATAAAGTCGAAGCATTTACGACCGATACTGCTTACCGTGTTCAATCAAAACAATTTAACCCGGCAAGCCTTGTCTTCTCATTTGTCAATAGCTTAACCGCGCTTTCTGCTGAATTGGAAGGAAGGCATTATGGCGGGGGCGTTTTGGAGTTAGTTCCTTCCGAGGTTAGAAAGCTCATTGTGCCAATATGCGATGTAGAAGAGAGGGTTACGTATCATTTAGACTCCACGATACGCACAGGTATCGCACCAGAGACGTTATTGGCAATGCAAGATAATACGATTTTGAAACAAATTGGATTCGATAGCCACGATTGTGACGACCTACGTACTGCCTGGATGCGGCTGCGGTCACGTCGCCAGAGAGTGGAGACCGCGTTAGAGGATGAAGATTAGACAATTTCTATAAAAAATGGTTCCTGTTGATTTTCTGGAGGCGCGTAAAGCTGAAAAGTTTTTCCGACAAGATTGAGTTCTTTAATTGTATTGGCTAAATCTTCCCAATGAAGCATCGTTGTATAGTTTCGCTGTCCTGCTTCACCACTGGGTTTATGACTTACCACTAACCTATGTTGTCCATAGTTCATCCCTAAAATTGTCACATCAAAAGTGATCTCCACTGTTTCGCGTTGCTTTGGAAACCCCTTTCGGCCTGTTCCCCAAGGCATTTGGCTTAATACGACATACCTAAAGTATTTTGTTTGATCAATTCTTATACCGTTGACTTCAAATTTTGCCTGTGTAAGTCTAAGACCGCCGGTTACTGCTCCTCGCTGTCTTTGCACATCAGATGCAGGAAGGTTATTTTTCCGCCATACAAGTTGACCCCGGCTGATATCCGAAACTTGAATTGGTGGCTGAACTATAATCTCTTCCCTGGTATCGTGCCTAATGAAGCGTCTCCTCTTTTTTACCTTTCTTGGTTGGAAAAATCTGGCAGGAATGGAAACCTTTATCGGATTTCCAGAGAAAAGCGCCTCTGCTGCCTGAAGTTCCGGATCAAGGAGAGCTTTTTCTCTGGCTGTTTGGCTATCAGGGCTTTCTATGCTATCACTTTCGCTCTTGTGTCCAAGCAAAGGAGCAAATTGCCCCAAATTTTCTGATGTAACTCGACGCGCAAACCCTTGTCCGTCCTTCATTCAACCTCAGTCCAATATGTGGCAAAATACTCAAAAATCATCTGGTAACACTGTTTATGGTCTTCTTTGTCAAGTTCAAGCTTTAAAAGAACATTCGCTTCAATATTGTTTACTAATCCCCCATCGCTCCAATTTGATGACCCAACGATAAGTAGCGCATTATTATCCTGTTCATTTGAAAACAAGTACAGTTTAGGGTGAAATGTGCGTCTCTTTTCGTGATACAAGTAAAACTTTACTTTTGGTTCTTCCTCAAACTCGGACAGCAGTAATTTTACTGCCTCATAATCTGTGCCTCGTGTGTTGCCAGCAAACGTATCTGCTCCGAAAGTTATCTCAATTGTTCCACCCTCTGCTATAAATGTATGCATTGCCTCAAGTAAATTACGAAAATTACCTGATTGTTTCAAAAATGCTACTGCTGCTTGGAAGCGAATCCATTTTTTGCTTCTTAACTCATTCACCAAAATATCTAAAAGACTTTTCCCGTCTTTGCTGGAATATGGTTGGATGATGAGTTCGGCTTCCGTTAGCATATAAGACCTGCATGTAAGAATGTTGAATGCATTTAATCATAAGCGAAGCCAAATATTTTTGCAAGGAAGATAACCCGTTTTAGATTATGTATACCTTTCCCTCAGCCGCTGTACAATGCCTATCATTAAAAAGAAAATAAAAGCCAAATCCACCAAAAAGTACGAATTATCCACCAGCCCATGCGCCAAAAAGACAACCATACTCCCCATCAGCCCCAAAAGCAGCGGTCCCGGCGACCGCCGATACAGCCGCCAGGCGCTGCGCCAGAAAGCGACTTGCAGCCATAACAGCAGGGCAATTCCACCGATACCCAACCGTGTGCCAAAATCCAAAATCAAATTATGGGGATGGCTCAAATTGGGTTCCTGCCAGGCGTCCGGCAGAATATAGCGGGTACGGTACTGGTACAAAAAATTATCCAGCCCGACGCCCAGCGGCCAGTGATCGGCCAGCATGGTCAGCGAGGCTTGCCACAATTTCAGCCGGAAAAAGCCGGTGCTGCCCTGATTGAAGTCAAAAGTGGTGCGGAAGCGCTCGGTCTGGCTGAGGGGAATGAGGGCCAGGGCCAGCACAATCAACCCGGCCAGAGTCGCCAGCAGGACAGGTTGCCACTGCCGCCGCTCTGTTCCGCCGCTGCGCCGCAGGTAAAATAGCCCCATCGCCAGCAAACCCACCGGCAGGCCCAACAGCAAAGCCCCTTTAGAAAAAGTTAGATAAAGCGCCACGCTGACGATGAGCAAGCCCACACCGTAGAGCCAGCGGCGAGAAGAAGGGAACTCAGAGGAACTTGTAGGAATGGAGGGAAATGCTAAGTTCTCCTGAGTTCTCCTGAGTTCCCCTGAGTTCCCAGGTATCATTCTTAACTGCCGAGGCCAGAAAGTTACTGCCAACAAAATCGGCCAGGCCCGGTCGAGGAAAAGGGAGAGGTTATTGGGCGAGCCGTAAGCCAGCCCCAACGCCCGGCGGACGCCCTCGGCGGTGATGGATTGGTCGGTGAAAAAGTAGAGATAGAGGGCAATCAGGGCTTGCAGCGTGGCTCCGGCGACGAAGGCATCAATCAGCCTCCAGGCCCAAGTTGGAGGTTGGAGGTTGGGGGTCGGGGGTCGGGAAGTGATAGTCTGCCCGGTCTCCGGTCTGCCCTGAGCCTGTCGAATGGGTCTCCGGTCTGCGGTCGGATTAAAATCCAGGCCCAACCGCACGAGAAAATAAAAGATAACCGACTCCAAAACCAGCACCCGCCACTCGCGCATGCTAACGCCGAAGTTTTCGGCGGCGAGAGTCGAGGCGAAGGCGAGGACGACGAGAGTGAGGGCGGGCAGGTCAGAAGATAGAGGATAGAAGATAGAGGATAGAAGATGGAGGATAGAAGATGAAGGGTGAGAATTTGAGGATGAGGGCGCATAGCGGGTTCGGCCCCAAGAAAGAAATCCGCGGAAGATGAAGCCGGCGAGGGTTAAGGCCAGGGCCAGTTCGACGGGGGAGACGCTGCCGAAGGGTAATGGTTTGTAAGCTTGAAAAAAAGAAAGGCTAAAGGCGATTAGAGCCAGGCCGAGGTCGGGCCGCGCTAAAAGGGCCAGCGCCAGCAGGAGTAATAAAACGACAGCGCCCCAGCCGGGGGTGAGATAAAAGGTAATCGCCAGACCAAAGGTGGCAATAATTTGGCCGCGCTCGCCCAGGATAGCGTAAAGAGCCACCAGAATTTCAGCCCAGGCCCAGGCGAGTCGAGCCACTGCGGCAGGGGCGCGGACCAGCCAGGCCAGGCAAACCAGGCCGCTTAACCCGGCGAGCAGACCGGCGATAGTTAAGCCGGTTTGGGCCGGTCGAGTATCAGCCTCGTTGTAAACTGTCCAGCCGCCGATAGCCCATTGTCCCCAACCTCCTTCGGCCTCGATGAGGGCTTCATGCGGGCCGGGCGACAGATGACGGGCCAGGGTCAGGCTTTCGCTCTCGCGGAGCAGGTCATACAGAACCACGTAGCTGCGCCCCTGCTCGTCCTGGGGCAGGGCATTGGCCGCTTGGCCGTCAATCGTGACCCACAAATAGCCGCGAAACGAGCCGCGATTGACCGTCAAATCGAGGCGTGTTCCTTCAAAGGGAATGGTCAGCGTGCGTGGTTCATCGCGGGGAATGTCGGCGGTGGCTGAGGCGAAGCGCCAGCCATCGCTATAGTGGCCGCTGGGGTGGTCGGCGGGATAGCGCCCACTGGTGGCAACAGGGGGAAGGCTGGCGGCGGTTTGGAGGGCGGCTAAAACAGGCGGCGTTTCCTGGATGGCAAAGCCGCGAGCCGGGTCGTCGGCAGGCAGGCCGGTGGAATCCCAGCGGATGGCCAGCAGCGGCCCCAGCCAGGGCCAATTGCGCCGGGCCAAGGCGATAGCTTCTGCGGTGCGCTGCGCCTGCGTCTCGGCGGTATCACTTTGCCAGGGCGAAGGCTGGCCGGACCAATCGGCGGGCAGGGCGTTCCAGCCAAAGGCCGTGGCCCAGATGGGTGTTTCAGCGTCGCCGTGAGCCAGCATGACTTCACGTAACAATTCAAGGCGGCGAAAGTTGAGCGCGTCGGGCCGGGCCGGGTCGCCGGCCTCAGCGTCAAAGCCGTAAGCCTGCCCGGCGACAACATCGAACCAGCGGTTAGCTTTGGCCTGATACAGTTGATCGAGATAGGCCAGTTCATTGAGGTTGAGCGGGCCGTTTTCCAGGGTGGGGGCCAGGGCAGCGGTCAGGATAACCGCCTGCAGGTCGGCAGCGCGGATGTTGACCGCCGCCTCGCGTAATAAATCGGCGTAAGCGCCGGGGTCAACAAAGGCGTTGCCCCAGTTGGCGCTGAGGTTGGGTTCGTGCCAGATTTGGTAATAGTCAAGCTGATCGCCATAGCGCTCGGCCAGGGCGCGGGCAAAGCGGCCAAAATCGCTGACTTCGGTGGGGGGTGTGGTGGGTGGGGTAGCGGCGGGTCTGGCCCAGGCGGGGGTGGTGTGAAGAACGGCGATGAGTTTTGTTTGGGGAGACAAGCTAACAGCTTGTCCTACAGCACGGTCCAGCTTCGACCAGTTGAATTGGCCCGGAGTCGGCTCGATATCCGCCCAGATAATCGGCTGGCGCAGCCAGGTGAGGCCGCTGCGGTCCAACGCTGCCAGCGTATCGGCCAGGGTATTATTGTCGTATTGGGTCAAATCAACGGTGACGCCGTAACCTTTCTCGGCGGCCAGGAAGTTGGCGGGGGGGGGGGAGGCGCTGCGGCGTAATTGAAGGGCAAAGTAGCCGGCGGTCAGGGCGGCTACGATAAAAATGGTCAAAAAAATAAAGCCCCAGTGGGGTTGGCGTTGAGCCGTAAACCCGGCTTTCTCCACTGTAGCCACTATTCTCCGAGATTCTGACCAAGTATACGCTCCTCCACAATAGTTCTAATATCATGATGGAGTCCAATTTGTCTGACAGTTCTAGCTAATAATCGTCGGAAGTGTTTCTCAGTTGTATTAATTCTGTATTCTCTAAATAACCGCGCTTGCAATCGTTTTCCATCTACACGAGTGTATGCTGAATTTAGATTTACCAATATTTGATTGAGAATCGCTTCTTTTGCTACAAGTTTTTGCTCCGCTTCTGCCTCTAAACACTGCAATCGCCTGGCTGTCTCACGAATCAATAAGGCTCGATCATCTGTAGGAAAACTGTTATCGAAATATCTGATGCTATTAATATCTCCAGTAATATTCTCATCCCAAAATATCCAATTTGCAGCTATGACAGGTTTGAGTTGATTACAAAGATTTAGTAAACTCTCTTCCATAGCTTGGCTATCAGCAATAGCAAAGTTTTCGCCATAATAGGTACGTAACTCTTCAAATACAGCTATCGGTTCTAGCAGGTAATTCTCTAGCGCATAGCGGCGCAAGATAAAAAGATGGGCTTCTGGGTCAGTTAATGGGGCCTCAACTTCAGTCTCGTTTCGGAAATCACGATCAATAAGGGCATAAGCTTGTTTGGTGCTGCTGTTATCTAGTATTTCATTTAGAAATGCCTCGACGCGAGAATACCCTTCTGCCGGATAAAATTCGACCTGACTCAATCGATCGCGGTACCATATTCGGAAAACCTCAACATCATCATCACCTTCAACCAAGATAAGTTTGCGTGATCCCAAATCAAAAAGCAGCCTGGTCAAATTATCGGGCAAGAGGGGCCTGATAATGCGAGTAGACACACTAAAACTCCGTTAACAAAAGAGCCGACTCTGCGCCGAAGGCATCCAAAAAGCTTGGCGCATGAGTAGTGACAATTAGTTGGAAAGGCACCTGTTGCTGTAGCTTGAGTAGGGCTTCGGCCAGGAGATGTTGGAAAGCTGGATGCAGGCTATTTTCGATTTCATCAATCAACACAATACTACCCGGCAACAACCGCCGCCGAAGTTCGAGCATAATAATCAGCAGGTTCTGCTCGCCGGAACTTAATTCATCCAGCCGGTGGGTTTGCCCATCGGCGAGTTTGATCATGGTAGCCAGTTCCGGACGGTTCACTCCATCAATGACTTTACCAACTAATACGGTTTGATTTAGAAATTGTTTGACCTCAGCAAATGACTCAGGATGGGCATAATCAAGCCAAACCAGATAACTATCAAGCGACCCCTCAAATGAGCGCACTATATCATACCGATAAGTCCATTGATATAGTACGTCTTCTCGGGTTATTTGCCGGCCCTTGATTGATTGAAGTCGCCGATAGTCAGGAAAATAAAGGATAGATGGCAGGTAAGTAGAATCTTTATTAGAGGTTACATCTCCTACTTTTTCCTCTTTTTGTTCATCCATCAACCCACGAATTTGATAAGCTCTGTCCCCATATTCAATAAGTTCTTCATTACCAAAGCTAAAAACAAAACTGATACTTTCTCCTTGATTAGATGGAATTAATTGACCATAGGAAATGGTTAAATTTCTATTGTCAACCGACAAATTTAGACGAGCTTCTTTGGCGCGGGTCAGGATATGCATGCCCTCGTGTTGAGACCAATCAGACGGAATATCTTTATAGGCTAACAGGCGAGTCAGAGCAAAAATCAGTTCCAGAACGGTCGTCTTGCCACTGCCATTAGCTCCACCAAGGATAGTGACCGGACGTGGAGTGTTATTTGTTGTAAAATCAATTATAACATCACGCAAGGGGCCGCAATTTTTTACTTCTAACGATTTGATTTGGATTTGCATATCTCTACTGCTTCCGGCCAAGAGGCAACATGCTCTTTTAAAGCTGATTATGCCACTATCAATTGGGCCTGTCAATCAATTGAGGATGTTCATTCGCCTGTTCAGATAGGTTGAGAGTATAATTTTTCACCGTCATGCTTATGAGAACAAAAAATCCAGACCTTGTAAGTTACAGCCTTGAGCTTGGCCAGCACGTTTTAGCGGGACGATCTGAAGCCGGTCGCAAGCAAAGCGGGCAGTTTTTTACCCCGGCCCCGGTCGCTCGTTTTATGGCCCGGCAGCTTGGTCCTATCCGGTCGGGGGATAGAATATTGGACCCGGCCATAGGTTCGGGGGTGCTGGCTTGCGCTGTCATCGAGCGCGTAATAAGTGAGGGGCGTCCACTCGAAATCTGGCTTGACGGCTATGAAATTGATCGAGAATTGAGCCAAACTGCCAGAAAAGTTTTAGAGGTAGCAGCCGAATATGCAGCCTTGCAAGGGATAGTGATTCATGGCCGGGTGACTGAAGCCGATTTTATTCTGGCTAATCTTCCTGCGTCTCAACCTTATCTTTTTCTGGCTGAAAGTTCGCCCCATCCCCACCCAGATGCTTTGTATAATCATATTATCGCTAATCCACCCTATTTCAAGCTCAATAGCAATGACTCTCGCGTAAGAGCCAACCAAGGGCAACTCAAGGGACACACAAATATTTATACTTTATTTATTGCGTCGGCGGTAAAGAAACTGGTTCCCCAGGGACGCGCTTGTTTCATTGTGCCTCGCAGCTTTTGCTCTGGGGTTTACTTTTCCGCTTTTCGCCAGGAGCTTATGCAAGAAGCGCTGCCTGTAGCGGTTCATCTTTTCGAGTCACGCCAGGAGACCTTCAAGAGTGACACTGTATTGCAAGAGAATATCATTTTTTCATTTCGCCGTCGTGAAGTTTGCTCCACAAAAGTTCCTCCTGAAACATGTTTGACCATTTCTACTTCGAAAGGAGGTTTAGAGTTAAGTAACGACACACCGCATAGGCGTAAAGTAGCCCTGGCGCAATTTCTCAAGCAGCGTCACGGCGCGCTTTTTTTTAGACTACCTACAGGTGAATTGGATGAACAGATTGTTGAAATGGTTGATAGCTGGACTGGCTCGTTGGGTCAGTACGGGTTAGAGGTTTCGACAGGTCCGGTAGTCGCCTTCCGCGCCCAAACTTGGTTAACCGATATTGAGTCGGTCTTTGCTAAACAGGCTATTCCACTCCTGTGGATGCAAAATGTCAAGGCGCAGCAAGTGGAGTGGCCGACGAATAACGGCAACAAAGCGCAAGGCATTGTCTTGGGTAAAGAAACTGAACCCCTTTTGCTGCCTGCTGCCAATTATGTTTTGCTGCGACGTTTTAGCGCAAAAGAAGAGCCTCGCCGTTTAATTGCAGCGCCTTTCTTGGCGAATCAGTTCAGTTATGCCTGGATTGGCTTAGAAAATCACCTGAACTATATTTACAAAAAACAGGGTGGCCTGGAAACAGAAGAAGCGGTTGGCCTATCAACTCTTTTGAATAGTGCTTTGATTGATCGCTATTTCCGAATTGTAAATGGCAATACTCAAGTTAACGCGGCTGAATTGCGCGTCTTGCCCTTGCCTCCTCTGGAAATAATTAAACAAATCGGGCGGGAGGTTCTTGGTGGGGGTAAAAGTAATGGCCCGGTGGATATTGAAACTACCGTCTTTTCTGCGCTGCGTGAGGCTAACTATCTACCGTCAGATTTTCCACTGATAAGGGAGACCCGAATCACTATGGGCAAAATACAAGAGGCACAAGAAATCTTAAAGGCGCTAGGGTTGCCGCCAGCGCAGCAAAATGAAATATCGGCCTTAACCTTACTTGTCCTTGCGCAACTTTCAGAAGAAACACCCTGGACCGAAGCTAAACGACAGAGTCTTCGCGTTCACGATATGCTCACTGAAATTAAAGCACGTTATGGCCGCGAATATGCCGAAAATACCCGCGAAACTATCCGCCGTCAGGTGCTTCACCAATTCGAGCAGGCCGGATTGGTCTTTCGAAACCCCGATGATCCCACCCTGGCAACCAATAGCCCACGAACTCATTATGCCTTATCCGACGCAGCCATTCGCACTATCCGCTACTATGGTTCAGCAGAGTGGCAGGAATATATAAGCGCTTTTCCTGATTTCGTTACTTTTAAGAGTTTTCTGACCGAGATTGCCTGGGAGACGGAAGTCTGGTTGGCTGAAATTCCAGATCATCTCATCCACTTCAATGGAGATCGTTTTTTAGGACCTCACCAACAGGATTAAGAATAAAATGAAAACCATCCCCTTCTGGACTGACAACTTTCCCCGCCCCGCGGATTTGCCGATTTCCCCGCTGCCGGAGCGGGTAGATGTAGCCATTGTGGGCGGCGGCTACACCGGCCTGTCAGCGGCGCGGACGCTGGCTAAGGGTGGGGCCAGCGTGGCGGTATTGGAGCAGCGCGAAATCGGCGGCGGGGCCAGTTCGGTTAACGGCGGGCAGGTTGCGCCGGGCTTGAAACTGAACATCCGCAAAGCTTTCAAAATGTACGGCCCGGAGTTGGGCCGGGAGTTGTGGCAGGCGTCGGTGGCGGCGGTGCGCCACCTGGAACAAACCCTGGCCGAGGAAAGGATTGACTGTGATTACACCAACGCCGGCGGGATTGCCCTGGCCTACCGCCCTTCGCATTACCGCCACATGGCCGAAGAGATGGAATGGATGGCCCGCGAGGTGGATTTCCACGAATTGGAACTGGTCCCGCCGGAACGCATCCGCGACGAAATCGGCTCGGATGTGTTTCCCGGCGGGTTGGTTGAGCATATGGGCGGCGGCCTGCACCCGGCCAAATATGTTTACGGCCTGGCCTGCGCCACAGCCCGCGCCGGGGCCAGGCTGTGCGAGCAGACCGAAGTCCGGGCCATTCGTCGCCCGGCCACAGGCGGCGATTTTGAATTGACGACCAATAAAGGACCACTCAAAGCCGGCGAAATCCTGCTGGCAACCAACGGCTACACCGGCCCGCTGGTTCCCCAAATACAGCGCCGAGTCTTTCCGGTCGGCAGTTATATGATTACCACCGAGCCGCTTTCGCCGGAGTTACAGCGGGAACTCAGCCCCAAAAACCGGGTGATGTACAGCACCAAGTGGTTTCTCAACTACTTCCGCTTAACCCCCGATGGCCGCATGTCCATGGGCGGGCGCAACAACCTCTCACCCGATCTGGATTTGGTCGAAAGCGCCCACAACCTTTATGAAACGATGACCCATATTTTCCCCCAACTGCGCGGTTTTCCCGTTACCCATAGCTGGACCGGGCGGCTGGGCATCACCTTTGATTTGGCCCCGCACCTCGGCCGGGTTGACGGCATCTACTATGCCTTTGGTTACGGCGGGCATGGCGTGGCGCTGTCGGGCTACCTGGGCCAGGAAGCCGCCAACCTCATCTCCGGGCGTATCTCGCGCAGCCCCTTTGCCGATATTCCCCATCAAACGTATTTCTTTTATCGTGGCAAGCCCTGGTTTTTGCCCCTGGCGGCGGCCTATTACCGGTTTTTAGACGCGGTTTCATAAGAGCCGGACAGTCCAATAAAGGCCGGAGACTGATGACCGGGTATTTGCCGTAGGGCTTGGCCTGTCTCCGGGCTTCCGTCCCCGCTTTGTTAAACCAATTGGACTCCCAAAATTAGCCGGATTGGACATGTTCAAACCGGCTAATTTATGGTTTAATGGTTAGATGCAGCCTGACAGCAAAAATGCAACCTCTGCTCTACCGCAAGAATGTACAAGACAAATCGGCTTGAGTTTGCTATGCTGAAACGATCAGGTTCAAGTTAGATTGACACTTCTGGAAATTGGAGCGGGGAATTAACCACAGAGACACAGAGACACAGAGGAAAATAATAAAAAACTCTGCGCCTCTGTGTCTCTATGGTGAAACAGTGTCAATCTATACTGAAATCAGAATGAAAGCAGAACTTTTTCATAATTAGAGTCAAAGCCAAATCTGACGTGTTTTACCTGCCAGCCTTTTTTGAAAGTTACGTTCTCATTCTGTTTTTGGTATAATTTTACGAGTTTTAAATCATGCCCTGAAATGGGTTTAAATTAGGCAAATAGGGTTCGGAACAAATGATAACGCACAGCATGGCCCACTCAAAACCAAACACTACCACCTCTCCCCGCGCCGAATTTTGGGCTGGGGCCAGAGATACTTTCCCTCTGGTTGTCGGGGCTATTCCCTTCGGGATTATCTTTGGCACATTGGCAGCCGGCAGCGGGTTATCGTTTGCCGGTACCGTGGCGATGTCGGCTTTTGTTTTTGCCGGGTCGTCTCAATTTATCGCGTTGGGGTTGATTGCCGCAGCCACAAGCTGGCCTTTTATCGTGCTGACCACGTTTGTGGTCAATTTGCGCCATGCGCTTTATTCTGCTACCCTGGCCCCCCAGGTCAAGCATCTCTCGGCGGGGTGGCAAATCCCGCTGGCCTTCTGGCTCACCGACGAAACGTTTGTCATTGCCGCCAATCGCTACAACCGGGGTGACGCCTCGCCTCACAAACATTGGTATTGGCTGGGGTCGGCCATCTTTATGTACGCCAACTGGCAGCTTTGCACCTGGCTGGGGCTAACCGTAGGCCAGCTTATTCCTGATGCGGCAGCCTGGGGGCTGGATTTTGCCATGCCGGTGACATTTTTGGGCATGGTCGTGCCTTATCTCAAGAGCCGGCCCATGCTGGCGGCGGTTGTCGTCTCCGGGGTAGTGGCGGTGCTGGCCTACCCCATGCCGAATAAACTGGGTTTGATTGTGGCGGCGGTGGCGGGGATTGTCGCCGGGATGGTGGCAGAAAAGATGAGGCGATGAGGCGAGGACGCGAAAAAAACCTGTTTATCGCCTCACGCCTCATCGCCTCTTCGCCTCACGAGTCATCGCCTCTTTATTTTTCAGGAGGTCCAATGGACAAGCGCGTTAAATTTGATTTTGAAATTGATTTTACCAACGGCGGCGGCATCCAGGGCCAGGATTTTCGGCTGGATATTGTTGGCGACGATATTAGCGACCAAGCGCTGGCCGATTACCTGGTCAACGATATGCGCTTGCTGATGGTCGGTGAAGTGCATATTTTGAACAAGGAAATCATTGCCGAGAAGCACAAGCGCCGGCCTATTAATGAGTCAATCGGGCACACCAATCTGGTGGATTTGAGCCACGTCATCGAACATGGCCTGGTCACGTATAAGGGCCTGCCCGCGCCTATTATTTGCGATTACCTGAGCCGGGAGAAGTCGAGAGAAATATACGAACCCGGCACGGAGTTCCAAATCGGCAAGATTGAGATGGTGGCCAATACGGGCACCTACCTGGACTGCCCGTTTCACCGCTACGAGCACGGCAAGGACCTGTCTGAAGTTGGCCTGGATAAATTGGCCGATTTGGAAGGGTTGGTCATCCGGGCCGATTATCGCCAAAATCTGGCGATTGGGCCGGAGTTTTTTAAGGATAAAGAGATCAGAGGCCGGGCTGTTTTGGTTCACACCGGCTGGGCCGAGCATTGGAATACCGAGCGCTATTTTGAAAATCATCCCCACCTGACCGGAGAGGCGGCCGAATATTTGCAGAAGTGCGGGGTGAAATTGGTCGGGATTGACTCGATGAATATTGACAACACGCAGGGCAAGTCCAGGCCGGTCCACTCGACCCTGCTGGGCGCTGAGATTCTGATTGTGGAGCATTTGTGTAACCTCGACCAGGTTCCCGACGAAGGCTTCACCTTTAGCGCCCTGCCGCCCAAGTTCAAAGGGGTCGGTACGTTTCCGGTCAGAGCGCTGGCTAAGGTCAGGTCGTGATGAATGAAGTATATCTCATTGTAGGCATGGCTTTGGTCACCTTTGCCATTCGCTACTCGATGTTTTTGGTGGCCGGGCGATTTGAATTCCCGGCCGGCCTGATCAACGCCCTGCGCTATGTGCCGCCCGCCGTGCTCACCGCCATCATCGTGCCGGCGGTGCTGATTCCCACCGGCGAGGGGGTGAATTTGAGCTACACTAATGCTTATCTGGTGGGCGCAGTAGCGGCTTTTGGTATCAGTTGGTTCAGTCAAAATCTATTATTGACCATTGTGCTGGGCATGGCCGCTTTTTGGGGTTGGCAGTGGGTTTTGACTCTGATCCCGTAACTTGGGAACGCAGAGTTTCGCAGCGGAGGCACGGAGGAGGCACAGAGAAATCTCTGTGCCTCCTCCGTGTTTCTTGGTGTAATTATTTTAGGCGAGATTGACGCCGCAACAAAAACAAGTACACTACCAGATATACATAAAGTATCGATAGACTTGTAAAATCCCCCATGAAAGATTTTATTAAGTGGTTTTTAGCCGTCGTCGTCATGCTGCTGTTGTGCATGGGGTTTGTTTATCTCTACTCCTATCCCCGGCTGCGCGAAAAAGGCATGGTGGATTACCTCCAGCACCGGCAAGACCCCGACAGCGTGGACCTGCCCCGCGCCACCGGCCTGGCGCAGTGTTCTGCGGCGCCCTTTGTCATGCCGACCGCCGGATGGGTGGGTATCCTTTATGGCGACAGTATTTTGGGCACAGTCAACCACTCCGGTCTTGATATTTTTGGGCTGGAAGGCAACGGCGTCACCCCGGTGTATGCCGCTTATGACGGCTATGTGACCCGCCTGCCGGAATGGGTCAGCGCGGTGATTATCCGCCATCCTGAAGACCCGTTGCTTCCGGGCCGCCAGATTTGGACCTATTACACCCATATGGGTGACAGCGATTCTGGGGAAAGTTACATCATTGACCAGATTCCGCCCGGCGCCGTTGAACTGCCGGTCAAGCAAGGGACGCTGCTGGGCTACCAGGGCGACTACAACGGCCAATCGTGGCGGCCCATTGACACCCACCTCCACTTTAGCATTGTGTTGGATGATGGCCTGGGCCGCTTCCGCAACGAAACCGACATCACCAACACCATTGACCCTTCGCCCTACCTGGGCATGCGCCTCAACACCACCTGCGCCGACCGTCCCCCTCTCTGCCGCCCCGATTTTGCCTGTGAGCCGCTGGCCAGCCAGTAAACGACCGCCGACCACTGACCGCTGATCGCTATCTTTTCGGCGGTTGGCCGTCTGCCGTCGGTGGTCATTTAGTCAGATTTGGAACTGGATCACGCGCCGGATCACTGTATTTGATCCACACCGGGTCCCAATCATCGTAGCCGGTGCGGCTGAGGCTGTACAGATTGCTGCCATCGGAGTTCATAACCCAAATTTGGCGGCGCCCGGTACGGTTGGACCAAAAGACAAGCTGTGACCCATCCGGCGACCAGGAGGGGTGTTTATCCCACCAACTATAGCGGTCTCTGGTCAATTGGAGCGCCCCGCTGCCATCACGATTGATCACCCAGATTTCATCGTTGCCGCTGTCGTTGGAGACAAAGGCAATCTGCTCCCGTGTGGGCGACCAAACCGGATCATAAGCAATGCCAGCCCCAAAAAGGGTGATCTGTTCTTCTGCGTTGTAAAGGTAATCATAAAAGAAGATGGCCGGCTTTATCTGCGGCGACCAGACATCGGCATCCTTCACGAAGGCCCGGAAGCGTTGGTCGGCGGAGTAGCTGTCGCGGGCGATGGCTGTGTCATAGCTGGTCCGGTCGGTCAACACGGCCAGATTGCTGCCATCAGGGTCTATCACATAAACCAACGGGTCTGGGAGGGGTTTATCGCCGCCGGAGCGGTTGGAGAGAAAGGCTATTTTACCCATCAGCACGGTTGGGATAGGCTGCGGGGTGGCCGTAGGGCTGACAGTAGCCCAGGGCGTAGCAATCTCGTCCTCCAGTAGAATAAAAATCGGCGTGGCAGTGGCAGTCCAGACGCTGACCGGGGTAGGGTTGAGGATAGCCTCGGCGGTGGCAAGCGCAGCCTGGTAAGCCGCCGTAGCTGAGTTGGCCGGGGTTGGCTGCGGGGTGACGATAACCGGCGTAACCCAGTTGGCCGGAACAGGTGTGTACGTGCCGATTGTCTGCGCTATTTGGGTGGCGCTGAGAGCTTGCGCCGCCGCTGTGATGATATTCTCCGGCGTCGGGGTGCTGGTGACGACCACGTAGTCGGGCACTGGCTCGTTGGGATTGTTGGAGTGTCTTGTGTTAGTGAAAATCGGCGTGGCAGTAGCCGTCCAGATGCTAACCGGGGTAGGGTTGAGAATGGCCTCGGCGGTGGCCAGCGCGGCCTGGTAAGCCGCCGTGGCCGCGTTGGCCGGGGTCGGTTGGGGGGTGACGATGACCGGTGTGACCCAGTTGGCCGGGACGGGCGTGTATGTGCCGGTTGTCTGAGCTACCTGAGTCGCGTTGACGGCCTCCGCCGCCGCCGTGATAATGTTCTCCGGCGTCGGGGTGCTGGTGACGACCACATAGCCGGGCGCAGCGGGCAAAATAGCCACAAGTTGCAGCACCGGCTTGAGGCCCGCTTCGTCTTCGCCGTGGTAGCCGCTGTCCCAGGTGAAAAGGTTGTCGCCGGCTGAGGTGGGGCCGTCCAGGCGAAAAGAGACCTGGCCCCGCGCCAAATGCTGCTGCAAGATGGCCAGTTGCTCCGGGTCGAAGGAGAAAAGATTAACTTTATTCCGGCCCAGGTCGGCCGGGGTCAGGGTGGGCGAGAGGGTTATCTCAACCGCGGCTTCATGGAGCCTCTCATACGTTAACTCAGGCCAAAGGGCGTCAATGGCCGGATCGAGCAGGTTGATCTGCCAACTGCCGCCCCTATGCAGGTTTTGCTCGTCAAGGCCGGCCAATTGCAAGGCGGCGTAGGTTAGAATTGCATCAGAGGGTACGTTAGAGAGGTCAAACTGGATTGCGCCGTAGTAGATGTGTCCTTTGAAGAAGCCGGCGTGTAGGTTAGGGACGTTAAAGTGGCTTCGCCCATCCAGGCTGGAAACCCAGCCAACGCTCTCGACTGCCGGAGTTAAGGTAAAGGTAACGCTGTCAGCAGATGGGGTAGAGACGACAGCTATATCGGGCGCTGCACTGGAGGCCGCCGGGGTGGGCAAAGCAGCCAAAGGCAGGGGTTTAGGCGTTGGCTCCGGGGTTTGCGTCGGGGTCGGTAGGGTAACTACCGGGGTCGAGGGCGAAGGTGAGGCTGGAGATACAGCCTCCGGCCAAAGGATGTAAGCCAGACCCCCTATAACCAGGGCGGTGAGGCCGCCCCACAGGAGCGCCTGCCAACCCACTGCTCCCGCATTCCTTGATTGATCCACAGCTTCCAGTTCCTAACTTTTTTCTCCGGTGTCCACAATTAAGACATGCCAGCCCTGGCACACGGAGCAGTGCCACCAGTTTACTTCTCCACCCGGTATCAAAAAACTTGTCTGTTCATGGCCTTGGGCATGGATACTGGCAGCAGGGCAATGAGTCAAGGTAGGGGGGAGTAATGAACATCCCGCCACTTCTCAAGCTGCTGAGGTAGAGTGTTTTTGCGCATGTTAATTTTTCCTATTGCACCTGGGTCTCGCAGGAATTGTGGAAGGTATCGGTCCCACTCTGGCCGTTACAAACGTCGGTACCGGCGCCTCCGTTGAGAAAGTCGTTGCCGGAACCGCCATAAAGGGTATCATTGCCTCTATCGCCGATGAGGGTATCATTGCCGTCGCCGCCCAGGATTATGTCGTTGCTTTGATCTCCGTCGAGGGTGTCATTGCCGCTGCCACCCAGAATACAATCTGAACCACCCCTGCCCCGAATGTTGTCGCTGCCGGCCGTCCCCAGAATCAAAGAGTTAGTGTTACCGCCACCGCCGCTGCCTAAACGGATCTCCACCAAGTTCAGGCCGGCACATTCAGGTGGTTTGAGATCATTAGCGGTGATGGGTAGGATGGTTTCATCAGCCCCGGTTTCTGGCACAGTGTTTGTGGCCGCTAGGGCCAGGGTGGCGCTGACCAGAATGAGAACCAGCAAACCTAACCAGGTTAAACGATAGAATAGCCGGGTTATCATTGGGCTTCATCCTTCCCCTGGCTTGAAGTTTTAGCCTGATAGCGATAGGTCAGGTTGTTGTCTTGAATAAAGTAGTCATGGGCCGAGCCATCGGCCTGATGCAAGATCATGCGGCCATCCCGCTCGGCAATTTTTACCAGGTCATCTATGCTGGCAACCTCGATGACCCGGCCACTGGCGGCCAGGTCGTTATTACGGACGGCAATCAACAAGGGGCCGTACTTGGCCTGGATGCGGGCGGATTCGTCGCCGTGCCCGGCTTGAAACATCAGCAGCCCCAGACCCAGCATGCCGGCCAGAGCGATTACCCCACCCAGCACCGCCACCTGCCGGGCGGTCGAGACCTGGAGGCTGAGGCCCAGGAGTGAAAGGGTGTTTGGCGCTTCACGGGCGCGTTTCAGCATGCCCGGCTGCGAGGGTTTGAGGGGATCGGCGGCGTCGGCTGCGCCGCTGCTGTTGGAGACAAGCTGCATTTGCAGGTCATCAAGTTGAAAGACCAGGCGGGGTGAAAAGGTGTCCCGTAAGGATTGATCGGCCAGGGTTCCGCTGATGACCACCGTCGGCCCAATGGTGAGGGTATATTGCTGCGGGGGCAGCCCCGTTTGCTGCTCCACGCTGTCAATCAGCGTTTGCACCCGAGAGAGGTCAACAACGCTGCTGGTGGTGAAAGTGGGACCGCTGAAAGCTGTCTCCGGCTGAAGTTCGATGGCCCACTTCCAGCCGCTGCTGTTGCTAATTTCGGCCATGAGCCGATAGGTTCCGGTCAGATGGTCGGCTCGGTCGGCGTCGAAGCGATAATCAAAATTCACCGTGACCAGGCTGATCAACTGCCGGAAGATTGGCTCGCCCGTCTGCACGGCGTCGGTATCGTAGATGCCGGGTGGGGCCGGGGCAGAGTAACTGAACACACCGCTGTGTTGATAGGTGAGGTCATCGTAGAGGGTGCGGGTCAGGGGACGGGTAAAGGCAAACAAGGCCAGCAACAGTGAGGCCAGGGTTAGGGTAGCCAGGGCAAAGAGCAGGTCTGCTTTATTTCGGCTAAGGTGGCTCATCGGATAGGACTGCCCCTTCATAGCGCTTTTCCGGCCATACCGGCGCCCCTGGCGCAGGGCTTGATCGCCTTTGACGGAGGTTACGACCATAACGCCCAGCACCGCTGCCAGGAAGGCCATGGACCAGGGCGCCCGAAGTTGTTCTATGATTCTACCAGCAGATGGTATTCGAAGCCAAAACTTGCCGATAAATTCAGCTTGATCGGGCCGGTAGGCGTCAATCCAGTCATTGTTGTCCCCCTTGAAAACAAAGCGGCTGCCCTCCTGAGCGACGATGCGATGGATTACCGGCCCAATTTCAGGATGGCGGTAGGTGACAATATCGCCAATCTGATAATCGGTGGCCTGGCGCACAATCACCAAATCCCCGCGGTGCATGCCGGGTTCCATGCTGTTGCCCGACACAATGACGTAGGCTGCTCGCCCGCCAAATTGAGTGGGCGCAAAAAGAACCCAAACTATACCTAGCAGCACAAAAGCTATGGCGGCAAAAAGTGGGTTGGGCTGGCGCGGGTGAGGCTTCATTGCGAATTTACTATCCAAAAAGGCGCGGCCCTTAAGGTGTAGCCGCGCCTTCTACTTAATAATCCTATTGGCAGGCTGGATATTTGCCAATCCTCCAGCCTGCCAAACCTCCAGGCTTCCAATGACTTACTGAGCCGCAACCACGTGCAGATTGTTGGCAGCCAGGGCTGTCACCCCACCGGCAACGCTGCAATCCCAATCGAGGGAAGCGCCAGGGGTGGTGCAGTTGAACCAGGCCCCACCCGACACCAGTTGGACTTTCACCTTCGTCGCCGGGCCGGCGCCCGCGGTGGGGGCCAGGTCGAAACTGACGGTATCAATATTGGCCGGGTTGGCGGCGTTCAGGGCGTAGGTGACGTTGCTGACGGTGTAGCCGCTGATGGTGTTGCTGCCATCGCCGGCGCCGCTTTCGGGGACCACGTTGGCGGCGGCAAAGGCATAGGCGCTGCTGGCGAAGATCATAATCAGGACAAGCATAGCAAAGTAGCGGATACGGAAAAGATGTGAAAACATGATAAGCTCCTTTTTTATAAATTTTAATAAGTTTTTGTTGATAAAGAATATGTTTATTTGATTGGTTATATCATAACACAAAAAAGGCGGCATGAACCAAACAATCTATTAAGGTTCATTACGAGATATTAATGGGAATAGGGGCAAAAATGATAACGATTTGTAACAAAAAGTTACTATTTATTAAGGGGCAGAGGGGGGATGTCGGCTAGGGCGTAGCCGCCGCCGCGAGCCGTGAGAACATAGTCGGAGCCTAGTTTGCGCCGCAGACGACTGATATGAACTCGGAGTGTTTCTTGGGCCTGGGCGTCGCTGGCATCATAGCCCAAACCTGTGTGGATTAGCTCTTTAACTGAGACGGCCTGACCAGGAGACCTGGCTAATATCTCCAGGAGGGTGTATTCCGTAGGGGTGAGGGAAAGACGCTGGCCGGCTAAAGAAACAACGTGAGAGCCAAGCTCGATGACCAGGGCCCCGGAGTGAACCACATTAGCAGAAGGGGGGTCAGCAGAAGACGGCAAATTTGTTTCTATAGCATGAACTAATTGGCGCTGTTGAGCCAGCGCTGCTTTTTTGGCCAAGGCCCGATTAGCGCAGGCGATAATGTCGCTAACTGAGCAGGGCTTCTGTAAATAGTCAAACGCACCCTGGCGTACAGCCTCAATCGCCGAATTTAGCGAGGCGTAAGCGGTCATAATGATAATCATTAGCTCGGGCCAGCGTTCTTTGGCCTGGCGCATCACTGCCAGTCCGTCCAGTCCTACCATCCGTAAATCGAGCAGCATGACATCGTAAGAGGTTTTGGCCAGCAGGGCCAAAGCGGCTTCGCCCGAGCTGGCCTCATCCACCAACCAACCCGCTTGAGTAAAACCGTCGGCCGTAAAGAAACGCAGGGCTTCTTCGTCGTCCACTATCAAAATTCTACCGACCATTTACGCATCTCCTGGCAAGGGCAGGCTAATGGTAAACTTTGTGCCCGCTCCCGCCTCACTCCAAACTGTAATGTTTCCCCCATGATACTCGATAATTTGCTTGATAATGTATAAACCCAGGCCCGTGCCCCTGGTTTTTGTAGTGAAAAAAGGCTCAAAAATTCTGGATAAATGTTCCAACGGCATCCCAGGCCCATTATCGGTAAAGGTAACAACTTGATTTTGACCCACCAAAGTTACACCAATAGATATTTCACTGCCCGGCGGCAAAACATCAACACTGTTACTGATAAGGTTAGAAAAGACACGGGCCATTTGGTCCGCATCCAAAAGCAAAGGAGGTAAGTTAGCAGCAAATTCCAGGTGACAGGCAATCTTTTTAGTGGTCAAAAGTAATTGCCAGTGCGACACTTCGGCTTCGATCACGGTTTGGAGAAAACCCGGTGCTAGAATCGGTTGAGGGGCGCGGACGACATAAAGGATGTCCTCGACGATACGATTGATGCGATCCATACTGGTCTGCATCAAAGCTGCGCCCTGCCGGCGCGGGTCAGTTTCGGACACACCACGCAGTAAATATTCAACCCCCATTTGGATAGCCATGAGGGGATTGCGCAGTTCATGGGCTACGGTGGCCGCCATCTGCCCCAAGGCCGCCAGTCGCTCCCCCTGGATGAGTTGAGCCTGAGTCTCTTTTAGCTCGGCAAAAAGGCGGGCGTTATAAATAGCCTGAGCCACTTGATGGGCAAATGCTTGCACCAGATTAGCATCGGCTTCGGCAAAGGTGTGGGGCAGATGGCGATCAACGGCTAAATAGCCGATAATTTGTTGGGCCACTAACAACGGCGCGCCAATCCAGCCTCTGATTTTTTCTGAGCCGGGCCGGGCCTGGTAGCGATGATCGGTGTGGGTGTCCCCAATCAAGATATAACTTTTCTGGGTCAACATCTCTTGAAAAAGAACATCTTCGGCCAAAGCGTAACGGTGGCTGATGACATCTACCTCAAAACCACGCGCGGCTTCTATAATTAAATAATCGTCCTTGATGAGGAAGATGGTAGCTGAGTCATAGGGGATGAGTTGCTGTAACTTATTCAAGATGTGGTCTAGCAGTTCACCCGGCGAAAAGGTTAGGCTAACTGAGGCGACCACCTCGGCCAGGATGGTGGCAATTTCACGTTGGCGCTGTTCCTCTTTAACTTTCTCGGCCAACTCAACCGCATACTGCTGAACTTGTTGGTAGGCCTGACGTTTCTCGGCTTCAACCCGCTTGCGCTCGGTAATATCGCGGATGATTCCCTGGGTGGCCAGCCCGCCGCGATAGGCCAGATAGGAGACGGTTAATTCCAGATCAATCTCATCGCCGCTCTTGTTCAGGGTAGTAAACTCATAATGAGGCCGGAGGGTTTGGCCTTGAGCCGCCCGGCTAACCAGTTCTTTCACCAGGGGGCGGCTTTGGGGGGCGACCAAATTAGCAAACATAAAATCCGGCGCGCCGATCATATCTTTTTGAGTCACATTAAAGAGTTTCTCAAACCGCCGGTTGACCATTTCAAATTTACCTTCGCAGGTGAGGTAGATAGCGTCGTTGGATTGCTGGATCAGGGTACGGTACTTCAGCTCATTCTCGCGCAGCGCATTTTCCGCTTGCTCACGTTCGGTAATATCGCGCAGAATGCCTCGACATCCGGCAAAACGACCGTTTTCAAAGTACGGATTGAAACTTCCTTCCACCACAAGCTTACGTCCGGTTTTGGTAGTAAAAACCAGGCGCTGGTTAACAAAATGCTGCCCTTCCTTGATTTGTTGAAATATATCTCGCCAAAGGGTTAGCTGCCCCGGGTGAACAACCGCCTCAAAGTAAAGATCAGACACTTCGGCGGCGCTGTACTCCAGAGTTTCTAACCAGGAGCGGTTGACATAGCCCAATCGGCCGGCCGCTGTGACGCTCTGAATAAGATCGTGGGCATTATCAAATAAATCCTGGTAGCGCTCTTCTGATTGGCGTAAGGCTGCGGTCCGTTCCTCTATACGCTGTTCCAGTTCGGCGTAAGCGTGTTGGAGGGCTAACTCGGCCTGTTTACGCTCGGCTAATTCCAGTTGAACGGCCTGATACAGATGGGCGTTTTCAATAGCCACCGCAATCTGGTTGGCCACAGTTTCTACAACAAGAATATCACTCTCGGTGAAACTGCCTAAATGGGGGCTTTGCAGATCGAGGGCGCCCAACGTTTGATCGCCCAGTTTAATGGGGACGCATAGTTCGGCCTGGGTGATAGTATGCTCGGCGATCAGGGAAATATATCTTGGCTCAAGGCTTACATCATTAGCAATTATTTTTTCGCCATGGGTTATGACCCAACCAATCATCCCTTGGCTTAGATGCTGGCAATGATCCGGCGGAAAATAACTGGTATACGAGCCGGCCACAGCTTTTAAGCGGGCTACCTGGCCGTCCACCAGAAATAAAGCGACATGGTGGTAATCAAATGTTTCCTGCACCAAGCCAGCGGCTCGTTCCAGCAACCTGTCCAATTCCAGCACGGCCGCAATTTTGCTGCCAATATCATTGATCAGGGCTAATTGAGCCGCTCGATGGGCCAGAGCCGCTTCGACTCGTCTGCGCTCGATAATCTCCTCGTTGAGGTCGCGCGCATAGCTTATGGCCTGCTGGTAGGCAAGTTCTAATTCTTGTAGGCTGTTGTCCAGAGATAAATTATCGGCTTGACCGACTAAACTACCCATACTTCCCCTGGATAAACTGGTAATCCATCTCCCGTTATATAGGATAACACTTTTATGGGTTAGCGTAAATAGGCCAGTGGTTCAAGTGCGGCCTTTGAATTTTGTTCAGGAGATTGATTTCTCTATCAGTTCGATGGGGATTCGATAGCAGGCAATTGAACTGCCGCTGGCGTTGGGGCGGGTGGGGTTTGGGGCGGCTGAGTCTGCTGCATAAGGGCAAAGCTGGTTGCGCCGCTTTTGACCGTGACCGGAACGACCAACTGGCGGCCGTCGAAGGTGGTTTTGAGCAGATATTTGCCGGCGGGCACGTCGGCAAAGGTGAAAGTTTCAAAATACTGATCGTCGGAGTTGACCTGGTGATCGGGATAGGTGAAAGTTTCCCGCCAGAAGCGGCTGGGGTCGTCGGCCCGGTGTAAGGTGACAAGCTGCACCGGCACAAAAAAGTTTTGATAATCCACCACCCGCCCGGCGATGACCCCATAGCCGGGATCGGGCCGCAGCCACAAGTCGGGGTTGCGGGTGTCGTTGTAGGTTGTCCCCCCCAAACGCACTTCCAAATGCAAATGCGGCCCGGTTGCCACCCCCAGCCCACCGACTAGGGCAATCGGCTGTCCGGCTTTGACCGGCTGTCCCACCTGGACCAACACTTTGGAGACATGTCCATACAGCGTATAAACCGGCTTGTCATGCGACCGCTGCGTGTGTTCGATCACCACTGCCTGGCCATAGAAATCGGGCCAGGGGCCAAGCTGGGTGGCCTGGGTTGTATCCGGCCCGGCATGGACCACCACCCCTTCGCCTACTGAAATGATCGGCTGGCCGCCAAAACTTTGAATATCAATCCCAAAGTGCCAGAAATATTTGCCCCCGGCGTTGGTGCCGTAAGGATAATAGAAACTACCCCAATTGGGATAGGCTTCGGTGAAGGGCCGGGTAAACCAGAAGTGATCGCTCACCTGCCGGTAATCGGGAATGTCGGCGGGAACGGTGACGGTGCGCGGCAGCGGGGTTGGCACAATGGTCGGTGAGGGGACCGTGGCCGGGGTCATAACCTCGGTGTTAGTCAGAGTCGTCGTATCCGTCAGCGCCAGGGTGATGGTCAAGGGAGCGGTCGGGGTCAGTGTGGCCGTTTCGACGACAAGCGGCGTAGCGGTGGGGGTGAAAGTAGGTGTAGGCGGCTCCGGTGTAAAGGTAGGTGTGCTGGTGGTGGTCGGCGTATGGGTTGGGGTAGGAGTGTTCGTTACCGTCGGCGTCGAGGTTGGTGTGGAGGTTGAGGTGTTGGTGGGCGTAGGAGTTGGGGTGGAGGTCGGCGGCCTGGTGGGTGTTTTGGTAGCGGTAGCGGTGGCCGCGGCCAGGGCGTTAGCCTGGTTGGCCTGGTTCACACCAATTATAACAATGACCAACACAGTCAGGATGACGCCAACGGTGACGCCCAGGACGATCCAGGTGGTTTGCTTATCGAGGGTGGGGAACAGCAAGGGGGTCTCCAGGGGAATGGTTCAAGTAAGAAATAAGAAATTAAGAGATAAGAAATAAGAAATTAGAGTTAAGCGGCAAACAACTTTTTCACTTCTCATTTCTTATTTTTGTTACGGGGCCCAATCAATGTTTTCTTCGGTCCAGCTCCGGCTGTTGCTGGGGTCTAGCTGAACCGTCCCGTCAATGGAGCCGCCGATGGCAAAGAGACGGCGTTGGTTGCCGCCGTCGGGGTCCATATCCCAAATGCTCCACTCGCCGTCTCGATTGGCCACAAAGGCAATCTTGCTTCCATCCGGCGACCAAGTGGGCAGGCCATCGTTGGCCGGGTCTGAGGTGAGGGCGCTGATGGGGCCGCCGTCAATGCCAACCGAGTAAATTTCCCAATTGCCGCTGCGCTTGGACATAAATACGACGGTGGAGCCGTCGGGCGAAATTTCCGGGTTGGTGTCGGTGGGATGGTCGCTCAGAATGACCGGGTTGGCCCCGTCAATATTGCTGCGGATAACGCCGCACTTGCCGCCCAGGCAACTGCTGTAAACAAACTGCTGGCCGTCGGGCGACCATTTGGCCGACTCACCCTGGATCGGAAAGCCTTCGCGCCGCATCACTTCACCTACCCCATTGACCACGCGATAGACCGCCGGCTCTTTGCCGCCTACTCGCGAATGGAAGATCAGGCTTTTGTCTACGGGCGAAAATTGGGGGCGAGCCGACTCGAAGAAGGGGTTAATCTGCCAGGCGTCGCCGCCGCTCAAGGGCCGGGCAAAAAGACCGCGTTTATCGGGCTGCCACGAGCGGTAAGCCAGGTCGGCCCCGTCGGCGCTCAAGGCCGGCTGGCTGGCATCTTTTTGGACCAGCTCTTTGCCGGCCCCGTCGAAGGCGTCGGCGATATAAATATCATAAGTCCCGCGGGCCGCATCAAAAACGGGGAAGATAATACGCCCGGTAACTTCTTTTTCACCACGGGCCAGGGTTTGGTCACGCGAAGCATATTCGGGCAGCGGCACCGGCGTGGCGGTCGGTTCGCTGGTGGGGGTGACGGTCGGTTCCTCGGTCGGTTCGACGGTGGCTTCGGCCTCGACGGTTGCTTCAGCCTCGGCTGTAGTTTCGGCGGTGGGCGTGGGAGTCGCCGTTGGCGGCAGCGGCGTGGCGGCGGGCAGGGTGGCTGTCGGCGGCAGGCCACGTGGGCGGGTAGCGGTGGGTAATAATGTGATTTCTTGATTGGGAGGAGTCCACAGTTTTAAATTATCAAAGCTGACCCAGACCAGCGGCTCGCTAAAGGTGCCGGCAAAAAAGCCAAAATTGCCGTGCGACAGCGAGTCGTCCTCCACGGTAGCCAACTGCTGGCCGTTGGCCCAGATGGTAAGATGCGGCCCAAAGGCCGAGACCTTGAGAATATTAGCCGATTTGCCTTTGTTGATAAAGGGCGAAGCGGTCCAATCAACCAGCGTGGCCCATTCACCCTTCACAAATTTACTAAGCAAGTAATAACCATCGCCGGAAATATCAAAGCGATAGAAATTTTCGCGGTCCTGAAAGCGGAAAAGCAGGCCGTAGCCGTTGCTGTCTGCGCCATCTTCCAGCTTGGCTTCAACCTCGACTTCAAAATCGGCCACGTCGCGGTTGGCCAGCCCCCAGGCGACCAGGTTGCTGGTGGTCACTTCAATCTGGTAACGATTGTTGCCGTACTGTTTGGTGGTGTAAGCATCAAAAGCGTCGTCCCAGCCGCTGAAGGAATCGCCAAAATCATCTTCGTAAATCAGGGCCAAATCGGCCGGGCGGTTGGGCGCTTCGGCGGGCGGCTGGCTGTCGCCGCTGCTGGGGTCCACAATGGCAGTGGGCGTACCGGCCTCGGTCACGGTTTCCTCACCGGCAGGGGGACGGCTAAAGATGAAGTACAAAATAGCTGCTGCGACCAAAAAGAGCAACAAAATAAAACCACCGGCAATCCAGGCCAGCCGAGGCAGTCCCGGTGCAGGCGGCGGAACTGCGGCGCCTGGCGGGGGGGGGATGACCGGCATAGGCGCAGTTCTGGCCGGAGCCGGTTCGGTCACGGCGGCGCCCGGCACATTGAGGACTAACTCCGTTTCGCCCAGGCTGATCCGGTCACCGGGTTTGAGCGGAGTTGGCTCGGTGACGATAGTCCCGTTGAGGTAAGTGTGGTTGGAGCTGCCCAGATCGGTTAGCAGCCATTGGCCCGCTTCCATTGAGATTTGGGCGTGGTAGCGGGACATTTTGGGGTCGAGAATGATGATGTCGTTGTCCTGTTCGCGGCCAATGCGGGTAGTCAGCTTGACTTTGAACGTTTCACCCACATTTTCGCCCCGGACAACTTCTAATTTAGGAGCCATTGACGGCCCAACCTGGGTGGCTGCGCCGTGTTGTTTTTCTTCCATAAAAGCAACCTTCTCTTCATCCTCTTTTATTCTTGTCACACCCTGTAATGATTTTTGCCTGCAAGCAAAATCCGGTGTCTGGAAGATTGGAAGATTGGAAGGCTGGATAAAGCCAACCTTCCAATCTTCCACCCTTCCCGATTATTGCCGATCTTGAAATCAGGGCTTAAGCAATATACAAGGTATACTAAAAATAAAGAAAAACCTTCATCTTTCTGGGGGGCAAACGGGTGGATAGGAATTGAATGACCCTAGAAATCCAATGTGCAATTATAGCAGAGGCCAGCAGGAGCGTCAAAAGAAAATGAAAGGGGGTTAACCGCGCAAAATAGCCCGCACCGGCGAGCCATCACCGCCTTCGATTTTAAGCGGCAGGGCGATCAGTTCGTAATTACCATCGGGGACGCCCTTCAGGAGCAGCCCTTCGAGAATGGCGATGCGGCGGCGGAGAGCTTTGTGTCCCGGCAGGGTTTTGCTGTCCATATCATCCATCGAGGGCGCGTCGGAGCCAAACAGAACAACGCCATACTGGGCCATCAGCTCGGCCAGTTCCGACGAAGGATAGACAAACTCGGTGGGAAATTGGTCAACAGGCTTATCGCTGGCGACCGAATGAACTAGCAGCCGTTTGACCCCATTCCAATCCAAACCGGGGAAATCCGCCGGGGTCAGCGGGCCGGCTTCGCGCTGCACCGTCACCACCGTCGCCGGGCCGAGGTATGCCTCCAGCGGTACGGCTTCCATCGTCAAATCGTCGTCTAGAAAGTGATAGGGCGCGTCCACGTGCGTGCCCATGTGGCTGCTCATGGTCAGGGTGGTCAGGTTGATGGCGGAACCGTCTTTGATGGCGGTGATGACCTGGGCTGAAAACGGCGTGTCGCCGGGCCAGACGGCCAGGGTTGGGTTGATGGTACGGGTAATGTCGAAGATTTTTGTCATGTTTCTCTCGAAGAGGCGAGGAGGCGTGACGCGAAGAGGCGACAGAATGTCTTTTCGCGTCCTCGCCTCTCGTTCCCCCCGTCTCACCCCTCCCGCGATTTAATCAACATGCGCCACTCGCCTTTATGCACCAGCTCATCGTGCTGATTGAGCACACGGGCTTCAAATGTGACCACCCCGCCGCCCAGACCGCGCATGCGTTTGGTTTCAAGCACCTTGATTTGCACCTGAATCGTGTCCCCAATCAAAACCGGCTTGGTGAACTTCCAGGTCAGTTCGCGGAAGGCCAGGGTGGTGCCGTCAATAAAACCCTGCTGCACGGCCAGCCCGCTGGCAATCGAGGCGACCAGCATGCCGTGAGCAACCCGCTGCCCAAAGGGCGTAGCTTTGGAACTCTCGGCGTCGGTGTGGATAAAGTTGAAGTCGCCCGACAGGCCGGCGAAGTTGACGATATCGGTTTCGGTAATGGTCCGGGCCGCGGTGTAAATTTCCAGGCCGGGTTCAAACTCTTCAAAATGCATGCCGCGCGGGGCGAATTTCATCCAATCCTCCGTCAGAAAAAGATGGGAACTATAGGAACTGAAGGAACTGAGGGAACTTTTTTCTTCCTTCAGTTCCCTCAACCTCCCTCAGTTCCTTCCTGTTGTACCAAGGTTCAGATTAGCAAATTATCGTACAAAATATCCAGGCTCAAATCTCCGCAGACGGTATCGCTGCAGGCCAGGGTCATGGCGGCGGCGCTGGCCCCCAGCCGAACCGACTCGTCAAGAGGAATGTTGTTGAGTAGGCCAAAGACGACGGCGGCGGTGAGCGCATCGCCGGCCCCGGAGGGGTCTACAATATTGGTGGCGATGGCCGGGATGTGGCCGCTGGCCCTGGCCGAAGCATAGACCACCCCGGCCTCGGCCAGGGTGATAATAACGATCTTGACCCCGGCATTGACCAAGGCGCGGGCGGCGGCAATCGCGCCGCTTTCATCCTTGATCGTTTTGCCTGACAGGATTTCCGCTTCAAACACGTTGGGAATGATCATGAACAAGTCAGGCAGATAAGCTTTTAAGCGTGAGGCCAGCAGATTAGAGGTGGGATCGGCGCACAGGCGGACGCCGTATCGCTGCGCCACTTTAACCAAGGCAGCAATGGTCGCTTCCGGTAAATTAGCGTCAAAAACAACTATCGCCGCATTTTTGATGAGGCTGCGCCGCCGGTTGATCATCTGCGGGGTAATCAGGGCCAAAATTTCCATGTCGTCTACCGACATGACCAGGTTGCCCTTTTCATCAAGCAGAGCGATGTAGGCCGCTGTGTGGTGCTGGGCCGAGATAATGAGGTAATCGGTGTTGATCCCCACCTCGCCCGCATTCGCCAGAATACGCTGGCCAGACCCGCCCGCGCCGATGGCCGAAAGTAAAACCGCTTCGACGCCCAGCCGGGCTAAATTTTCGGCAATATTGCGGGCCACCCCGCCGACAGAGACGCGGATGGTCCCCGGGGTGCTGCTGCCCAGGGTGAGCGGCGCATTCGCTTTGCCCTTCGAGTCGATCCCTGCCGCGCCGACGACCAGGACGTAGGGTTGAGTTGGTTCGGCCATAGATTTTGCCTGCCCTGTGGATGTGTGAGACAGACTATACCATGATTGAGAAGATTTTAGAAATTACTCGGAAGTTGAATATTTATCTAAAACTTAACTGGAAAATGTGTTATAATTGGGTCAAGGGAAGGGTGAGTGTGTGACCAGATATAACTTCGAAAATATCCGCATACTGCTCATTGCAGGTTTTACCAGCGAGGAACTGCGGCGCCTCTGTTATGAGGCGCCGCTGTTCAGGCCCGTTTATGACCAATTGGCTGAAAATACCGGCAAAGCTAAAATTGTTGACTTTTTGATTGAATACGCCGAAAGAAGGATGTTGCTGGATACATTGCTCAAAGAAATCAAGGAACGCAATTCGGCTCAATTTGAGGCGCACCAACCGTATTATGAGGATAACCTCGAAGAACAAATTTCTAGCAGCAGCCACCAGATAACATCATCTTCCGAGAAAGAAAAGGTAGGGGAAGCGGCGCTTCCAACTCCTGGCCCAACATTCAACCTTCCAGGAAAGAAAAAGTCGGATTTCCCAAAACCTCAGCCTGTTTGGTATCCCAACAGCCAAATCAGCGCTATTTTGAAGGGATACACTCCATTTCCAGACTATCGGGCCGAGCATAAGTCTGAGTTGGATTTTTTATTTAGCGAAGCCGGTGGGTTTTGGAGCGGCCATCCAAAGTATGAGGAAATTGTGATTAATGGTTCGCCCGAAGTGATCCTGGCCGGTGCAGGGGTTGGCAAAACAGCTTTCGCCAATGCCCTGGTGCAAATAGGCAATGTGGATGGACGCTTGTTGGCTCAGACCTTGCCTGTTTTCATTACTGGTGATCGAGCTGCTTTATTGGATGTGCAGACCAAATGCGCTGGCGCTTTGTTAGAATTTGTCCGGGTCAATTCATCCAAATTTTTAGCCCTGAATCTGGCTGAAAAGCAATTTTTGCTGCGGCTATGGTTGCAGAGCCTTAATAGTGAGACTGTTGAAGTCCGGCTCAAGCCGGTGTTGGAAGCTGACCAAAGTCTGGGCGGACTGATGAAACAGATTGGCTTGATCACCCGGCCTCAGCCTAAAAAATGGCCGGAGCAGGTTAAACTGTGCCTCGAATCGCTCGGCTTTAACCAACTTTTGTTGGTCCTTGACTTCAACCAATCCAACTGCCGAGGGGCAAAAATCTACCTGGAGAAGATGCAGACATGGGCCGCCAATGCCATTATCATCAAATTATTCTTACCGCTTAATTGGCCCTCAAGTTTTCGCGAAATCTTATGCAAAGTACCAACTTCTGAATTAACCTGGGCCAGCGAACATATTTATCAGCTCATTCAGTGGCGTTTTCAATGCGTGGCTGGTCTGGCTGACATCTTCCTAAAACCGGAAAACTTCTTTGACAATAACCTTTATGACCAATTCATTGAACACGCCTGCCACAATCCACGCCGCCTGGCGCAGTTGTGGCGTTATTTATTTGAAGATCATCTCAACCACAGCCCGAACAGCTTCCGTTTCTCGACTGAGAATATGGCTCGGGCTGTGCCGAAGCTAGAATAAACAACACTTCATCATCTTATACCTGTGCAGCCTGACCCTGTCTGTGGCAGGAGTAGCGGCAATGAGCCTGACAATTGCGAACTGGCCATTCTTACCCGAAGAACAGCGCACCCCGGAGCAAAATGAGCGCTGGTGGGCTGAATGTTATCTGCCCACCTTGCCTGATGTGACGCTGCAAGGCGCAGCTTATTCGGTGGTGGTATCCGGCGCATCGGGCAGTGGCAAGTCAGTGGCTTTGAGGGCGCTGGAAAGAGCCGTTGCGGCTGATCTGCTGGGGCTGCATTATCCCTTTGATTACTGGCCAGGGCAGCCGAATGCGCCGGCAGCCGGGTTCCATCACCTGGGCCAGATGATGGCCTGCGCCGCTACCGCTATTAAAAACCTTTTAACCCAACATCCCCATAAACTTGCAGACTTAACCCCGATTAACCTTGAATTTCTGCGCTGGCTGATCGAAAAATACAGCGGGGCGCGGGCTTTTCGGCGCTGGGCCGATGCCCTGGAACACCCGGCTCTGCTTGATTTGCTAGGCTCGCCTTTTGTTGATCTCTACCCCACCGATACCAGCCAGGCTGATGCCCAGGGCCAACTTGAAGAGTTGGTTACGCTCAGTCGCCGGCTTGGTTTTAACGGTGTTGCCGTTTTTGTGGATATAGGCGAACCAGAGACAGCTAACAACACCTTGCTGGAAAAGGTGGCTGCGCTGTTTGGCTGGCTGACGCCGCTGCAAATCGAGGGGTTTGCCATCAAAGCCGCCCTGCCTGCCCAGGTGGTCGAGCAAGCCAACCTGGTTGAGCGTTCCCGCGGGCGGGTTACCTTTGCCTCGCTGCGTTGGACGGTTGAAAACTGCTATGAGGTCAGTGAGCGTTACCTGGCTGCGGCCACAGCAGGCCAATTGTCTTCGCTGCAAAAGATAGTCTCAACACGGTTACTTGCCTCGCTGGAAGAGCAAATTAAAGAGGTATACCCCCTACCTGCGCCTCAGCCCTGGATCAAATTGACCGCCCTCTTGTTGGATTATTACGCCAAATGTGACCGCCCCTTAACCGAAGCCCAGTATGGTGAGCTGGTTTGTGCCTATTTTGCCCGTTATGTGCCGCTCCGATTTGATCGCCAGCGCCGGGGGGTCTGGCGAGGTCTCCAGTGGATTGCCCTGGATGATCAACCCTTCAAATTTTTTGATACCCTCTGGTCTTATCGAAATGGCGGCGATCCAAACCAGGCTTTGATGGAACTATTCAAGAATAGTAAGGCCAATTTGAATACGTTAGCCAGCCGCTTGCGCAAAAAAATTGAACCCGTTCCTGGGCAAACAATCTATATTCATAACAATCGTAGTCAGGGTTACTGGCTGGAGAACGTTGTGGAAGCATGATACCAACGTGTCAGGCTGATGTTAGACAAACGAGGGGTTGTGTTTGGTAAATAGGTGGTTTATGTAAGCTACTTATCTCGACAGTGTTAGACGAAAAGACGATAATTGGAAGTAGATTAATGGTAAAGTAAGCGTATTGTAAAAAGATGTTAGAATAAGAGGTTTGCCTAAATTGATACTACCACAGTGAGGTGGAGAGTTCTAAAGCGAGTCTGATTAACCTCACTGGAGTTTTAATGACCTCACTCATTTTGAACAAT
The DNA here is from genome assembly GCA_023151115.1 of Anaerolineae bacterium. Next base: position 84,777 of record JAKLJP010000010.1, on the reverse strand, counting down.
TTATTCGCACAGCGGAAGTTTCTGATGCCACCAGAGAGTCCCCGTCAAGTATATCTCCTGAATACGCTCAAACTCTCCCACGACCCTTTTGCCCATCCGGTAGCGGAGCAAGAAATCAATTGCGGCCAACCAGAGCCGCATTTTTTTGCTTACTATACCGATCCTCAAACTTCAAATTTTGACCAGCCTATTCCGCAAATCCTGCGGCAGGCTCGTAACGGCTTAATCTTTGGCGAGCCGGGCAGTGGTAAAACAACCTTGCGTTACACCTTGGAAGCCGAGTGCCGCGCCGTTCCTGATCGTACCCTGGTGGTAACCTATGAGTTAAGTGATGCGCTGGCTCAACCGCCAGCAGCCGATGAGCATTGGCGGAATATTGCCCAAGAGTTAGCCATAGATCTATTTATTCAGGTGATTGAGCAGCTTGATACTTTTGACCTTCCCACCGCGGTGCAAAAACAATGTTTCCGGCAGCAAATGGCGCTGGCCTGGCCGCGGCTGCACCGGGTGGTCGCCCAGATTTTAAAAGAGGATCTACCCAAGACAGAAAATGGCCTGGCCGGTTTGTGGTGGTCTTTACGGCGGCCGGCTATTCGTTATATTCACCCTTCGGCCAGAATCTATAACCTGTTAAGCGAGTCTGCGCCAGCCCAAAGAAAAGTAAATCCCGAAGCAGTTGCGCAGACTGCTGCTTCGATCTACCCCTCGGGTGAAGCCATGCTCAAGGCCGGTCTTGCCGCAGCCTCAGCCTGGGGCTTTAAGCAAATTTTTGTTTTAGTTGACGGTGTAGATGCCTATGAGCGCAAAGTTGAGGCCATGTTGACGCTTATTGCACCATTGTTAGAGCATTTGGTTCATTGGCAGACTGAGAAGCTCTTTTTTTATTTCTTTCTCACCTCAGATATGCAAACCCCGATTTTGGATAGTTATAACAAAAAATTAAATAAACTGCCCTTTCCACCCCTGAGCCATGTTATCGAATGGGATGAAAGCAGGTTGAGTGCGCTGTTACAGCAGCGCTTTCGGGCAGCCAATAGCCGAACGCCCGGCTTTAACGCTCTGGCTGCTTCAAGCCTGGCCGGCAAATTAGAGGATTCTTTGATCCAGGCTGCCCAAAAATCTCCTCGCCGCCTGCTCCGTTTAGTCAGCAGCCTGATAGATGCTCACGCTCAGAATGCCCCTAAACAGCCCCTTATTACCATTGACGATTGGCGCCACATGCGCGAATATTGGAGTTACGGCCGGCCCCGGCCGCCAGCCCTGCTCCTCGAAGCCTGTTGATTGAGCCTAATCTAAAAGATTGCCGCTTGTCATCAAAATGATAGGATTTTGTCGGGATATTGATATGAAACTGCAATGAAAAGAATATTTTTTTATGTTATAATGGGGGAAAGTCTGCTTATTCCAGCGCCGGACGATTGGGTCAAGCTTTCAAACCAGTCTACCGCTTGCCGAGGAGTCGAAGATGGACGCGGATTGTCAACGAGCCGATTTTTCCCCCGATCTATTCGTTGGCCGTGAGACCGAATTGGCGGATTTGATCCGTTGGGCCACGGCCGATACAGTTCCCCGCCGTTTAAGAACCATAGTTGGCCCGCCCGGTTATGGCAAAAGTTGGCTGCTGTGCCAACTGGAAAAGCGCCTCCGTGATAGCCGCCGGCACGGGCGCGATCTGTTTCTCCTGCGCATTCCGACTGCGGAAGTAATCTCACGCCAGCAAATTAAAGCCTGGCTGCCCTCCCTCATAAAGACCGCCCAAGATGTCCGCTCCGGTGAGATTCGTGACCATGCCCCGACCGATCCACCTGAAACGATTATTGCCCGCCTGCTGGAAGACCTGTGCCAGAACTGCAGCCCCACCCTACGTCCCATTCTACTTGTTGACGCTCTTGACGAATTGCTTGACAACGAACGGAGGGAGTTAGAAAAAAACTTGTTGGAGCAATTTTGGCTCAACCCTGGCGTCAGAATCGTTATGGCGTTTCGAGATGATTTGGGGCTTAAAAGCCCCAATCTCCGTCGGGGCGAAATCCGGACTCCCCTCCAAATTTTTGAGCCGGAAACTGGACAGAAGCAGTTACAAAAATTGGCGGCCGAAAATGTTCCCCCTCAACCCGCAGATTTATTGCCCCTCCTTCCACCTTACCTGTGGACCCATCCGCAAATAAACGTTTCCTTGTACGAAATCGCCCAACGCGAAGCTCCCAATCGCCAGCCGCTGGCTTTTACCACCGACGAGCTAAAAAGCTGCTGGGTTTCCCTGATTAAAGACAAAGTAGATCAAGCTTTATTAAGCCAGGACGTTATTGAAAATGATTTAAGAGCGATCAGCGCCGGTGAAGATACCTGGACTCTGGAAACCTTTGCAGCGCTCGGCCAATACGCCCAAGGTGAGGCGCTGGACCATCTGCAAAGTCTGATGGCCCTGAGCATCGTCTCGCAAGCCGGCGGCCAGCGCTACCAAGTGGTTGATGGTTTGCGCGAACTACTCCGCGCCGAAATCAAACTGAGAGAGAAGGAGGAGGAACAAAAATGACCGCCCCTGCTTTTGCTGCGGCGCAACAAACCAGCCGCATGATCAATCGTGAACAGCAATTGGCCCAAGTAAAACAGGCTATCTATGACCCGGGGGATGATACCCGCGTGGTAATCATTGAGTCAGCCGGAGGTCTGGGCAAGACCCGCCTCCTCTCCGAGAGCTTGTGGCGGGCGGGTAATCCTAATATTTTCCCCTTGCGCGGTGACCCTCCACCCGAAGAGTCATGGGCTGAGGGGGTTATTGCCTCAGACCTGCTTGATTTTACCGAGGTGCGCCTGCAAGCGATCGAGGATTTCACCGAAAGGCTGCGCGAAGCATTTAATTGGCATCCCCAAGCCGTCTTTCCCAATTACGACGCTGCCCGCAGCGCCTACCGCCGCCGCCGCAAAGACCAGGTAGATTACAATGCGATCAAAACAGCGGCGGCAGCGGCAGATGAGGCCTTTTTTAAAGATTACCAGGCTATCGCCCAAAGCTGCCGTTTGGTCTGGGGGCTGGACACGGCCGAACAATTAAGCTTTGGCGACGCCCCCTGGCTGCGCGAGCTGCTAACCGCCGCTGATTTAGATTTCAGCACCCGCGACCAAATTTTGCGCTTGCTGCAAGCAGGACAATTGCCTAACACCACCATCTTGCTGGCCGGGCGGCCCAGTGCCCGGGACTTTTATGATGAACTAAAACAAGCCGCCCCAGATCGCTTCTCGCTGACCGAAATCAAACTGGATGTTTTTGAGCTTGCAGATACTACTCTTTACCTCAAACAGTTGGCGGCAGATTACCAAACCTATGCCACCCGGGCAGGTTATGATCCAACTATTGCCGAAGCCTTAACGGCCCTCGCTGACGATGAGGAGCGGGTCAAGGTACTGCACCAGTACACCGGCGGCCGGCCGGTTTTGCTGGCTCTCTTCACCGACGTGCTGGCCGAGGGCAAAGAAGAGCCGGCCCCCTTGCAGGATCAGCCGGACGAAGCTGAAGCGCGGTTAAAAGCGCATTCCCTGGAGCAGATTCAGTTTGAAATCGAAGAGGCTTTCATCAACCTGATTTTTGCCAAAACCGGCGATATCCGTTCTCGCATTCTCACCGCCTTGGTGCGAGCCAGGCGGGGGCTGGATGCAGCCCGCCTGCACTTTATTTTGGGCAGCAAACCTGATGAAGCCATCGAAACCTGGCAGGGTGACCCGGTCATGCAAAGGGAAATCGAGCAGGCGCTGGCGGCAGACAATCCTCAATCGCTGCGCCATCTCTCTTTTGTGAAGCGTGGTTTTGGGGAGCGCCTGATTCTTCAGGACGAACTGTACCGCATCTATGATAAGCATATGGCCCAGGAGGCCACAGCCCGCCAGGACGAGACTCAAGCCAGGAGGGCTCTTTACCGCCAATTGTACGCTTTTGCCGAGGCGGAAATCGCTCAACTAAAGCAAGAACGCCGCCAAAACCGGGCAGAGGATGAAGCCTCGCTGCGCTGGGAGTCGCCCGCCCGCGCGCTCTCCAAAACCTTTCATTACCTGGGCCGGGAGGAAGAAGACCGGCGCATCGAACTGGAGGAGCAGCTTTTTGAAGCGGAATTGGAAAGACTCCATTATAAACTCAGATTGGACCCTGAAGGGGGTATCAACGACGCCTACCTTGACCTGGCCGAACAGTATGGGCGCGCCGGTGATCTGAACGCGGATGTTTTGGCCCAGGTTGAGATGTGGCGATTCATTCACTACAACGAAAAAGATGAATATTGGCGCACTTTCATTGAAGTTAGTCCAGAAACATGGCCGGTACTAGAATTGTTGGTCAAGGCAGATGAGCCCACCCGCTGGATCAAGCGCTTCTGGAATAGAAAACTGTGGCAACGGGGGGTTGACTTTGCTAATCAGGTTGAACGAGCTATTCAAACGCAGCCGGAATCGCTCCGCAGCACCCTCAACCATCCCTTCTTCCAGAGTGACAGGATTTGTTGGCGAGAATATTGCCAAACTTATCTTAGTCAAGATATTCCGGACAATATTAAAACCCTCAAAAAACTCGCGGAGGATATGGAACAACGTTTAGCCAGCGGATTTCGCCAGCATGGCGAATTTGACCTCCAGCCGGGCACTATGGAAAATCGCCTGCGGCGGGTCATTGGCTTGATCTATAACAGCCTGGGGTACAGCTACACTACCCTCGGCTACTACCGCGAGGCCAGCCGGGCCTACACAGAAGCTCTACGCTACATTCACGATACCGGTTTTCTAACAAATGAGGCCACAATCCGTAACAATCTTTCTCGTGTTTTGTCTGAACTGGGGGTCATCAGCCGGGCCGTGCGTATATGTCGAGATGCCCTAGCCTTGCGAGAAGAGCTGGGCTATGAAAATCCTATCGCTGCTTCACACAGCACCCTGGCCTTGATCTACAACAACGGCCTGCAGCCGGAAAATGCCTGGTTTGAAGCGGCCAAAGCCGTGGCTTACTTCCGCAAATTGGAGGATGAGCGGGGGTTGGGGCTGGCCCTGCACCACCTGGGCGAGGCCCTGCGCCGGCTGGCCACCTTCTCGATTTGGCGCCTGGACAGCCCGGAACAACTGTTTGAAACCGCTACCGAAGCTATCTCAGAAGCGGTGCGGCTCTTTGATAATTTACCTGAAAAGATGCGTCAAATTGAGGTCGGGATTGAGCAGGGCTGCCTCTTTCGGAATTATATGTACTACCTCAAGCGGCAGCTGCGGGCGCAGCTTAATGGGCAATTGGATAGACGGGTCAAGCAGTACCGCGATAGAGCGATCAACACCCTCAAGCGGGCGCTGGAACAGGCCAAAAAGTTGGGCTATCCCCGCCATCAGCTCGACGCCTTGGTTGACCTGACCTGGACTTATTACTACGCCGGGGAAACAGAAGCGGCCCAAACCGCTTTCCAGGATAGCTTGGCCTTGGCGCTTGAGATGGTGGACAACGATCAAAGCTGCTTGCTGAGGGCAGGGGCTGAACCTCCTACCCCTGCCAAAGCCGAACCTTATATCTTTATGCTGCTGGGTAAAGCCTGGGCCGTACGTGGTCGCATGTTTATGGATCAGTTTGTCCGCTGGCAGGAAAAAATAAAGGATGAGATTCCCGATAGACAGGCCCGTGTTGCCGCCATCCATAACGATCCGGCGGCGCAAGAAGCATTACAAGACGCCGCTGAAGCCTTTGTCCTGGCCCTGGGTTACAACAAGTTATACTCGGCCCGCTCACCCTATATCTCGGTGGTATTTGATACCCTCTACGATTACCTCAAAAAATTCAATCGCACTGAGCTGCATGATTTTTATAGATATCAACGGCTGGCCAAGGAAAAATACAAGGTGGACAAAATCGAGCCGGTTGACCTGACCGATGTAGAGATCTTCCTGGACCAATCCTTTGGCGATTACCTGGCCCCGCTGCCTGGCCTGGCGGAGGTGAGCTGATGAATCCCCTGATTACTTGGGCCGCTGATGTAACCGGCCGGCTTGAAAATGACTGCGCCCCCAGTGATGGGCCGCTCACCGTCGCGGCCCCCGTTCAGACAGCCCTCGAAGAGGACTGCGCCCCCAGCGACGGACCGCTGTACGGGTTCGATTTCAAAAGACCCGCTGCCGCCGGAACAACTCCGTCTCAAACTTTGATGAAAATTGCCCCCCAACTCTACACCGCTCCCCTGCCCCATAACTTTACCCTGGCCTATAGCCCCTTCTCCCCCGCGGGGCCGGTGGTGCTCAATCAGCCGGCCGTCAGGCGCTTGTATGCGTTTACTACCCCTCAACCTTTGGACCAGGCCGTTGATTACACCCTCGCCCAGGGCGGCCTGCTGGTGGCTGCCGGGCAAAAGCCCACCCTGACCCGCGGTCACCCCCTTACCCTCACCGCCTGGCTGCACCTGACCAACGCCTGCAACTTGGATTGTCCCTACTGCTACGTCCGCAAATCCAATGAACGCATGTCTGAAGAAATTGGCCTCAAAGCGGTGGAGGCTGTTTTTCGTTCAGCCGAGAAAAATGGCTTCAAAGCGGTCAAACTCAAGTACGCCGGGGGAGAGGCGGCTTTGCACTTTAAATTGATGCAGCGGTTACACCGATATGCCCAACATCTCGCAATGGAAAAAGGCCTCGACCTGCGGGCGGTGGTGCTCAGCAACGGTACGGTCTGGACAGCGGCCATGGCGCGCTGGCTGGTGGACTCCGGGGTAAAATTGATGATCTCGCTGGACGGCGTCGGCGCGGCCCACGACGCGCAGCGGCCCGACCGGGCCGGACGGGGTACATTTGCCCGCATCGAGCATACGGTTGATCACGTTCTGCTCCCGGCCGGCGTCTGCCCCGATATATCCATCACCATTACCGGCCGCAATGCCTTCGCCGCCGCTGATGCCGTCGCCTGGGCCGTTGAGCGTGATTTGCCCTTTAGCCTCAACTTTTATCGGGAGAATTTATTATCGGCCAGTTATCAAGATTTGAAGTTGGAAGAGAGCCAAATTATCGAGGGGATGCGCCGGGCTTATCAAGTAGTTGAAAAGCATTTACCTACTCGGCCATTTTTGGGTGGGCTGCTGGATCGAGTCCAAGTAGAAGCCCACACCCATCCCTGCGGGGTGGGTCAGAGTTACATGGTTTTTACCCATACCGGCCAGGTGGCGCAGTGCCAGATGCATCTGGGTGATGGTAAAAGGTTTAACGGCGCAGATGATCCTCTCAAACTGGTTTCTCAGGGGGCAATTCCGGTCATCAGCGTGGATGACAAACAGGGCTGCCGTGAGTGCGCCTGGCGGTATCGCTGCGCCGGGGGCTGCCCCCTGGAAACGTATCGAGCGACGGGACGCTTTGACGTGCAAAGCCCGCACTGCCATATTTACCAGGCCCTCTTCCCAGAGGCGCTGCGGCTCGAAGGGTTGCGGTTGCTGAAAATTGAAGGATACCTGACCTGATGTAAGCTTCGTGTCAGGCTGATGTTATAAAAGGAGAAGGTTTTGTAACCTTCTCCTTTTATTTTGTTGGACAGATGCTCGGTATAAGTATGAGCTGCGCCAGCTAAAACCGTAGACAATGTAAGTTAAAAAAAGTAAAAATGAAGATGTAAGAGGTTGTTGGTCAAGTAAAAACAGAAGGAGAGCCTATTAGTCATTCAAAGTAAGGGAATATCGGTCCACTAAAAATCAGAGTTGTTAATGGTAAGGAGGATTTATAAGACATAACTTGCACAACTAAATACTTTTCCAAAATAGCCCGGCCTTGGGCCGGGGATGTGCGCCGATGACGCACCAGTTAGACGATGAGTGGGGGTCAATAATTGCCCCCACTCCGTCCTAAAAATTTATAGCACTAGCACAAGGAGGTAAAGGATGAACGGGCTTTTGAGTTTAATAATCCCAATATTCGCTATACTCACTACCTTTAGTTTTTTAATCTTGCTAGTCAGTTTGATCGGGGTCTATGTAATTAAACCGCGCTGGCCAGAATGGTGGGAAAAGCATATCTGCGCTCCTGACCCCAGGGATCGGGTGTTTATCAACTCCGTTCACACGGTAACTTCCCCCGCTGAATTAATGCTATCGAACAGCTACAACGCCTAGGAGACCATAAATGCTGGAGAAACAAATTTGCAACCTGTTAAATCTAAGCGCCAGTGCTGGTTTGGGGAGGCGTTTAACCGAGGGCCAGGTAAAACAAGATGCCCAAAACCCCAATCGCTTTATCATTGTCAAAGAGAATGTAGTCGAAGCATCTGCTTTAGCTTGCGCTCTAACGTTACGAGCCAGTGCAACTAAAGCCAATCTTAACTTTAAGGCTGAACGGATCAAGGAGGTACCATGTATATAATTCTTGTAATCGTAGGATTAATGATGTTAGCTATAGTTCCGCTCATCGTTTTTATAAAAATGTTAGCTACCTACAACATTGTGCAAGGCTGTTTAGCGGTGCTTGGATTTGTTGGGTGGTTTATACTTTATCCTCTATTAGTATTCAACGGCATCAGACTCATCTTAGCCGGATAAAGCTCAAACTACACCTGGGTTAGTAGAGGTAAAATGAATAATCAGCGGCGTAAGTAGAAACGCTGAGGTGCTCAAACTTCAGCGTTTTTTGTTCCCTTCATCGTTACCATTCTCCTATAGCGAAATTCGACCACCTGGCGGATACTCAAAACATAGCAATCACCCCTGGTTGCTCCACGTCAGTTAATCACCTGTGCCATAACTTATAACACAAACTGGGGAAATCTATTATGCCCGAAACTACGCGCATAAAAGAGAGTTTTCGTATGGGCAGCCCAAAAACTCGAATTTTAATTGCTGACCCCGACGCCGATATTAACGAGTCGCTGCGTTTGTATTTTGAGGCGTATGGTCACGAAGTTCAAATCGTGAGCCGGGCCGGCGATATTAGCCGGATGGCCCGCTCGTGGCAGCCGCATGCCATTCTTATCGGCGACGAATTTAGGGATAAAGACCCTTATCGCGTTTGCCAAGAGCTGCTGGATGACACCCTCACCGGCCACATTCCGCTGATCATGCTGCTGCATCTCAACGAGCGCCAGGCCCGTTTGACCGCCCTGGAAACCGGGGTCAGCGATATCGTGGTCAAACCTTTTGATATTGAGGAACTGCGTTTACGGGTCGAAGCCGCCATTCGCCTCTCCACTTTGCAGACAGGTATGTAAAATTTTAGATTTTGAACCAAGTACCCTTTGGGTATTTTAGATTTTCGTTTTATAATACGGCCTCTGCTACTTCAGAGGCCGTTTTTTAATGGCGGGCTTATCTAGGCCGTTCCAGGATTTTAAATCAGTCAAAATATCTTACGTCTTGCGTGTTCCGTCCGCTTTATATCACGCAAGACGCAACACGAGTATGAGGAGAGCTAACCTTGTTAATTGTCATGAAATTTGGCGGCACTTCGGTGGGAAGTGTGCCAGCTTTGGAAAAACTGGTGGAAATTGTCAAAACCGGACGGCAGCAGGGCCACAGCTTGGTGGTTGTGGTTTCGGCCATGAGCGGTGTGACCGATATGTTGCTAAACGCGGCCCACAGAGCCGAAGCAGGCGACGAGGAAACCGCCCATACCGCGCGGGCGGCTATTACCCAAAAGCATGCCGAGGCGACGCTGCACTTTTTGGGCGACACCCCTGAACGCACAGCGGTGCTGGCCGAAATCAATAGCCTGCTCGATGAGTTTGAACTGCTCTGTCACGGCATCCGGGTGTTGGGCGAATTGACGCCACGCGCTTTGGATGTGATTGCCGGTATGGGCGAGCGCATCAGTGTGCCCCAGGTAACGGCTATTCTCAACCGGGCCGGGGTCCCGGCTCAAGGCGTCGCCGCCACCGAACTGATTGTGACCGATGGGCGCTTTGGCGCGGCTGTGCCGTTGGTTGAGGCAACCGCCGCCAAAACTCAAGCCGGGCTGCGGCCTATTTTGGGCGCGGGCAAAACGCCGGTCGTCACCGGTTTTATTGCCGCCACCGAAGATGGCATTCCCACCACGCTGGGGCGAGGCGGCAGCGATTACACCGCCACCATTCTGGGGCGCGCCTTGGAAGCCGATGAGGTCTGGATTTGGACCGATGTCAACGGGGTGATGACCACCGACCCCCGCGTTGTTCCAGAGGCCCATCCGATTGCTCACTTATCTTACGCCGAAATCAGCGAGCTTTCCTTTTTTGGGGCCAAAGTGCTCCACTCGCAGGCCATTCGCCCGGCCCGGCGGGTGGGCATGCCGGTGCGCATCCTCAACACCTTTGAACCCACGCACCCCGGCACGCTGATCACTGCCGATGCCCAGGAAAGCAATCGGGCCGTTAAAGCGGTCGCCGCCATCAAAAACATGAGCCTTGTCACCGTCGAAGGTCCCGGTATGGCCGGGATTCCAGGGGTGGCGGGTCGAACCTTTATGGGCGTTGCCCGCACCGATACGAACGTGCTGATGATTAGCCAGGCTTCGTCGGAGCAGTCCATCTGCTTTGTCATTCCCAGCGCCGATGTCGGCAAGGTGGTCAAATCGCTGGAACAGGAGTTGGCCCGCGAAATCGAACGGCGTGATTTGGAGCCGGTGCGCTGGGAGGATGAGGTGGTGGTGCTGGCCGTTGTTGGTGCGGGGATGAAGGGGACGCCGGGTATTAGCGGCCGCTTGTTTGGAGCGCTGGGGCGAGAAAAAATCAACGTGATTGCGATTGCTCAGGGCAGCAGCGAATTTAACATTTCACTGGTGGTCAGCCGCAGCGAAGCCGATAGAGCCGTGCGAGTGATCCACAACGAGTTTGAGTTGGAAAAACCGGATTAGCCGTAAATCTGAACCACAACGTTAACGTCGTTGACATAGGGTTGGCTTCGTGGTAAAATTGCCGCACTCTACCCGGAAGAAGTGTCAAGTATCAAGTGTTAAGAAATGCTCTCTGCTTAATACCCAATACATGACACGTGACACTTAGGCAACTCCAAGAAAATAATTACTCAATATTCGTCTTGCATGAGGTAAAGCAGACGGAACACGCAACACGCAAGACGTTTTGGTTAATTTAAATCTCGGAACTGCCTTAAACACGTGACAGTTAATCATGTGACCCTTAACCTGTGAAATCGGTGAAGATTCTCTTTGTCAGCGACAAGGTTGTCGAGCACCTCTACAGCCCCAAAATTGTGGAACGGTACCATGACGTTAATCTAATTATTGGCTGTGGCGATCTGCCCTACTACTACCTCGAATTTATCCTCTCCATGCTCAATGTGCCGCTGTTGTATGTCCACGGGAATCATGACCCTCAGCAGGAATATCTTTCGGATGGTACCTCGATTACCGGCCCCAGTGGTGGCGCAAATTTGCACTGCCGGGTGCAAAAAGAGAGTGGTTTGTTACTGGCCGGACTCGAAGGTTCGATCCGTTATAAAGATGGTTACTTTCAATATACCCAGCGAGAAATGTGGCTAAATGTGTTCTATCTTATTCCCAGGCTGCTGGTTAACAAATTGGTGTATGGCCGCTACCTGGACATCCTGGTAGCCCACTCGCCGCCGTTTGGTATCCACAATGGCGAGGATCGCATTCACGCCGGGTTTAAGGCGTTTTTATGGTTTATGCGGGTCTTCAAGCCCAAGTATCTGGTACACGGCCACCGGCACGTTTACAATCCGGCTGAAACCATCGAAACACGTTTTGAAGAAACACAAGTGGTTAATATTTATCCTTACCGTGTTTTAGAAGTAGAGGTTCCTTAATGACCAGTTTGCGCGTAGCTTTTCAAGGTGAACGGGGCGCGTACAGCGAAGCGGCCGCCGTGGCCTTTTTTGGCGACTCTGTCCAGCCCGTGCCTTATAATGATTTTGACAGCGTCTTTGATGCCGTCAGCAAGGGCCAGGTTGACCGGGGAGTGCTGCCGGTCGAGAACTCGCTGGCGGGCAGTATCCATCGCAATTATGATTTGCTGCTGCGATACGAACTCTTCATCGTCGGCGAGGTGCAAATCCGTATTGCTCATCAGCTCATTGCTCTGCCGGGCGTTTCCTTGAACGACATCAAAAAAATCTACTCTCATCCGCAAGCCCTGGCTCAGTGCGAACAGTCCATCACCAGACTTTTTCCTTACGTCGAACGGGTGGTCACCTATGATACGGCCGGTAGTGTGAAAATGATCAAAGAGCAAAATATTAGAGATGGCGCGGGGTTGGCCAGCCAACGGGCTGCCGCTATTTACGGCATGCACATTCTACAACCCGACATGCACGACGACGCCGAGAATTATACTCGCTTTGTGGTCGTCGCCCGCGAACCGGAAATACCTGCGGGCGAGACCAAAACCTCGATTGTGTTTTCGATGGATAACCTACCCGGTTCGCTCTTCAAAAGCCTGGCCGTTTTTGCCTTGCGTGATATTGACCTGACCAAAATCGAGTCGCGGCCTTTGCAGGGCAAACGCTGGCAATATTTTTTCTATATTGATTTTATTGCCAGCCAGTACGAAGAACGGGGCCGTAACGCTTTAAGTCATTTGCGCGAGATTACCAGTTATTTGAAAGTGCTGGGGTCGTACCCTCGTAGAGTCTAGTGATGCGTGATACGTGATGCGTGAGAAAATATTTACGCATCACGCATCACGTTTTAAGGTTACATTCAAAGCAATATGACAACCACCCAAAAAATCATCAGTGTTTTTGGCAGCAGTTCTCCCCGGCCCGGTTCGGCTGATTACGAAGCGGCGCGGACGGTGGGTCGCTTGTTAGCGCAGGCCGGCTTTGTGGTGCAAACGGGCAGCTATTCGGGGGTGATGGCCGGGGCCAGCCAGGGCGCGTGCGAGGTAGGTGGGCACGTGATTGGCGTGGGCTGCGCACAGATTGAACAGTATCGCCCCATGCCGCCCAATGAATGGGTCAAAGAACAAATTACCCACGCCACCCTGCGGGAACGACTGTTCCACCTGGTTGACCGTTGCGATGGGGCCATTATTATGCCCGGCGGCATCGGCACCCTCTCGGAGTTGGCCCTGATTTGGAGCTTTGTGCAAACCGGCGAGATTTCGCCCCGGCCCATTATTACGGTCGGCGGGCTGTGGCAGCGCACCCTGGCTGCTTTTATTGATGAGAGTTACGTCCATCCAAAACATCAAGCCCTCGTCACCATCGCCCGCACTGCCGACGAAGCAGTGAAAAAAATGATTAGCTACTTTAACGAAACGTGATGAAAAGGAACTAAACCATGCTCGACGCTGTCACGGTGAGACCGATTCTGCCCGACGAACTGGAAAAAGTAGCTTATGTCCACGCGACCAGTTTTGGTGGTGATGAAGCTGCCTGCCTGAACAATTTGCAAAATGACCCCCGCTACAACTTTTCCAATATTATTGTAGCCGAATACCAGGGCGAGGTTATCGGCGCCGTCACCCTCTTCCCGGCTCAAATGTGGTTGAGCGGCGTGCCCATCAGCGTCGGCGCTATTACCGGGGTGGCCGTTTTGCCCCAGTTTCAGCGCAAAGGGATCGCCGGCAAGATGATGGATTTCTCCATCGTCCGTATGGTTGCCGAAGGCCGGGCCATGTCGGTGCTGTTTCCCCATTCGCACAAATATTATCGCCAGTTTGGCTTCGGCACGATGGGCGATCTGCATGCCTACCGCATCAATCCCCACAATTTAACCGTCTTTGCCGAAGGGCACCGGGTTCGAGCCTTTACCCCGGCTGATTTACCCATGATGCGGGTGATGTATAAAGGTCAACTCACCTGGCACAACGGCTGGTTTACCCGCAGCAACGACTGGTGGGATAAAATTGTGGCCCAAACGCCCAACATTATGGTTTTTGATAACGATGGAACCATTGAAGGCTACTACACTTATGACCTTCAAACGGGCAAAGCGGGTGAGCGGGTACTGTACCTTAAAGAATTTTTTGCCGCCGAAGACCAGGCTTACCGAGGCTTGATCGGCTATTTGGCCGCTCAAAATGAGGCCGACGTGATTGAGTATCTGGCCCCGCCCGATACCCCCCTGCGTCACAGCCTGCGCCAGCCCAAAGCCGACGACGCCCAAAATCGTGGGTACATCTTTAACGATTTATGCCACGTGACCCCCGGCCCTGTCGCCCGAATTATCAATCTATCTACAGCCCTGACCAAGCGTTTCTACGCCCGCCATATGTCAGGCGAGCGGGTGATTCGCGTCAGCGACCCGCTTATTCCCACCAACGAAGAGCCGCTGCTGTTTCGCCTGGTGGATGGTCGCGCTGAAACCCGCTCCGCCGACGGCCGCAAAATCCAGATCGAAACCGATATCGCCACCATGACCCAAATCCTCTGCGGTTATCTCACCACGCAAGATGCGCGCCGCCTGGGCCGCCTCCAGGCTAACGAGGATACCTGCTCCTGGCTTGATAAAGCCATCGCCGATAGCCCGGTTTATATCCAGCCGGGGGATTGGTTTTAGGCAGTCAAAACTCTTGATGTAATTTGCATTTATGGCTAATTATGGTATAACTCGCCCCAAATTTGGCGCTTCCTCTTTTTTTTCTAATAAAAAAAGGAGTTATTCTGAGCCTCTGGCGCATCACTAATACCCTTACAGACCTGTGGGGAGCATGGTAGCACGCCCTTCGGCGCACCCGAAGGGGTGAAGTCACAGGATTGCATCGCTTTTTGGGGCGGTCGGCGGTCTGCCGTCAGCGGTCTATTTTCTGAGGAGTAAAGGCTGAGATGAGTAAAAAGATCACCAAAACCCAACTGGCTGTTCTCAAGCAAGAGCGTGATCATACGCTGGCTGAATTGGAGAATTTGCGGCAAGAACTTCGTTTAGAGATGGAAATCGAAGATGTAGACGAGGTCGCCTCGGAACTGATTGAGCGTGACAAAATGTACTCCCTGATCCTGACACTGGAGCGCAAACTGGAAGATATTGACCACGCCATCAAACAGGCCCAGGAGCACGGCTATGGCATTTGCGAGCGGTGCGGCAAACCGATTGACCCCGAGCGATTAGAAATCTTCCCGGAAACAACCTTGTGCATTGACTGCAAACGGGAGAATGAACGGCTGGCGCGAGCCTCTTCTTGAATAAAGAATTGGCTCATGTATAGAACAAGTGCAATTTAGCGGAGGCGGCTCCCACGCCGCCGAGGGCCGGGCGTGGGAGCCCGGCCTGCTTTGCACTAGTACTTAACATGAGCCAAAGAATTAACCTAATTGTCATAACTTGCAGGGGGGCGAGAGATAATTCTCTCGCCCTTTTTGCTCAGAACCACTAGGCCAATGCGCTTAAGCGTTTTTGCTTGGCTTTGGCTTCGTGATATAATGGGACTATGGCAACACAAACAAAAACGTATAAACAACCATCAGCTTTACCCCCTTTTATGGTTAACGGCCTCATGGCCGGCGTTGTAGGGATTTTTCTTTTAGTAGGCGCTTACACCGGCTATCTCTTTTACCATGTGGTCAAAAATACGGTTAAAGAGATTGCCTCGCGCACCAATTTACCGACAACTGTCCCCTACATTGATTTGGCGCTCCCGCTGGCGGCTTTGCCCCTCACCGGCGATGGCAGCGTTCCCCTGGCCCTGCCCATTCGCGGCGGCGAAACTGGCGCGACCGGCGTCACTGGGGTTCCTCTGCCCGATTACGAGCAGAAGGAACGGGTCAATATCTTGCTGCTGGGCATAGACAAGCGCCCTGACGAGTCAATTGCCCGAACCGACACCATGATCCTGGTTACGGTTGACCCCAATACCAAAACGGCCGGAATGCTGTCTATTCCGCGTGACCTGTGGGTATCGGTGCCCGGCTATTATGAAGACCGGATCAATAAAGCCTTTTTTCTAGGGGAACAAGACAACTATCCCGGCGGCGGCCCCGCTTTGGCGATGAAAACCATCCAATACAACCTGGGCGTCCCCATCCATTTTTATGTGCAGGTTGACTTTCATGGCTTTGAGCAGATTGTAGATACCTTAGGCGGGATTGATATTTATGTACCCGAAACGATCGACGACCCCACCTACCCTGATAATAATTACGGCTACGATCCCTTCTATATTGAGGCCGGGCAGCATACCCTCAACGGATACAATGCCCTGCGCTACGCCCGCACCCGCCACACCCCCGGCTCCGACTTTTCCCGCGCTCGGCGGCAGCAGCAAGTGCTGATGGCTATTCGCGACAAAGCCCTCCAACTGGGGATGGTTCCCAAAATTCCTGAATTATGGAATACGATGGCCGGGACGGTGGAAACCGATTTGCAACTGGTAGATATTGTCGAACTGGCTCAACTGGCCGATGAAATTGATACCGGCAATATTAAAACGGTGGTCATAGACCATACTATGACCCTTGATTATATTGCCGATACCGGCGCGCAGGTCCTCTTGCCCCTGCGCGACAAAATAAAGGTTGTCATTGACGACATGTTCGCCAAAACCGAGCCGGTGCAGCAGGGGCCGTCGCCAGCCGAAGTTGAAGCAGCGCAGCAAGCCCAAGCCGAAGCCAGAGCGCAAGAGATTGCTGAACAAGCCAAACGCCAGGAAGAGATCAGAGCCTTTCTGGCCCAAGAAAATGCCCGGCTAGTGGTCCAAAACGGCACGAACATATCTAGTTTGGGAACCCTAACGGCAGATTATTTGAGACAACAAGGATTCAACATCTTTCAATTTGGTCAAGCTGATACAACTACCTACTCTCAATCCGTTATTGTCGTTTACAATGATAGCAAAATCTATACTTTGCAGGTTTTAGCTGCCCTGTTTGAAGTTTCAGAAGAAAATATCCGGCGCAGCCCTAATCTGGAAAGTGATGTGGATTTCAGGGTCATCGTCGGCAGCAATTTTGAGTTACCCAGCCCGGCCCCCCTGACTACTGATGAACCATAATCGAGTGGTTTAGAGAATTTTAGCCAACTATGCAAAAAGCCTATCCTTGCGCCGGGGTAGGCTTTTTTGCTAAACGGCTCAGAAGGTTTTGACCATTCAGCTAAGGAAAGATACCATGCCGTACATCAATTGTAGCCCAACCTTGCCGGGCTAATTCTGACAAAAAAGGATTATCAACGTAATGAACAGTATCGAAACCGCCGGCGCGGCCACCTATCGCGAAATTACTACCCAAACCGAAGCCTGGACCGAAGCGATAGAGGTGGTGGCCCATCATGCCGGGGCGCTGTCGGCGCTTTGGCGTGGCGAACATTTTGCTCACCTTATTTTTACCGGCTGTGGCTCAACCTATTATCTGGCCCTAGCTGCCGCCGCCTTGTTTCAAGAGTTGACCGGCTGGCCGGCCAGGGGCATCCCGGCCAGCGAACTGGTTTTGTCCCCGGCCATCGCCTATCCCGCCAGCGGGCGCATCCTGCTGGTAGCGATCAGCCGCTCCGCCGAAACTACTGAAACCATTCAAGCAGTCAAATTGTTTCAACAGCAGCAGCGCGGCCAGGTTATCACTATTAGCAATTACCCGGATCGTCCCTTGGCAACGCTGGGGCAGGTCAATTTGGCGATGCCAACAGGCCAGGAATACAGCCTGGCCCAGACCCGCTCTTTCGCCTCGATGTACGTAGCCGCAGTGGCTCTGGCTGCGCTGTTGGCTGAGCGCGCTGATTTGAGCCAAGCGATCAACGAATTACCGCAAGTGGGCCAAAGGCTTATCCGGCAATACGAAAACCTGGCTAAAACATGGGGCAGCAATCTGAACCTGGACCGCTTCTATTTTTTGGGCAGCGGCCTGCGCTACGGCCTGGCCTGTGAAGTCAATCTTAAGATGAAAGAGATGACTCTAACTGACAGCGAACCGTTCCACTTTTTGGAATTTCGTCATGGTCCCATCTCGATGGCCGGCCCGACCGCAGCGGTGATTGGGCTGCTTTCGGAGCAAAACCTGGCCCACGAGGCCGCCGTGTTGCAAGATGCGCAGCGGTTAGGGGCGCACATCTTAGCCCTGGGTGAAGCCGATGCCGACATCATTTTTGCTTCTCAAGTGCCCGAGCCGGTGCGCAATGCGCTTTATCTGCCGGTGTTGCAGCTTATGGCTTATTACCGAGCCATCGCCAAAGGGTTAAACCCCGACCGCCCTAATAACCTGGAAGCAGTAGTCAAGCTGGCCTGGGGAGAGTAATGTGATGCTCTGCGCTCGAAGGTGAGTTATGAAACCATCCTTAAGTCTGTCCGCTTTCCTGCATAACTTACTTATTATCCTGGCGATTGTGGTTATCACCTGGGCTGTTCTACAACTGCTGACCGTTTATCGCCCGGTTCCCCCTGCCGCCGCGATTCAGGATACAGATACGAATCATCAGGTTTTCCTGCCCATCATTTCTGCCAATGTTTGGCAGCCGCCCCCAGGCACAAGCTGGCAGTGGCAGTTAACCGGCTCAATTGATACTTCATTCAATGTCAGAATGTACGATATTGACCTGTTTGACACGCCTCAAGGCGTCATTGATCGGCTGCATAGTGACGGACGAATAGTGATCTGTTATTTCAGCGCCGGTAGCTGGGAAGATTGGCGTTCCGATGCAAGCCAATTTCCCAACACTGTCATTGGCCAACCTCTGGACGATTGGCCGGGTGAAAAATGGCTCGATATCCGCCGTCTGGATCTGCTTGGGCCGATTATGCAGGCCAGGCTCGACCTCGCTCGCCAGAAAAAGTGTGACGGGGTGGAACCGGATAATGTGGACGGCTATGCCAACACCACGGGCTTTCCCCTGACTGCCCAGGATCAACTTACCTACAACCTTTGGCTGGCTAACGAGGCTCATGCCCGCAGGCTGTCGGTGGGTCTAAAAAACGATTTGGATCAAGTTCCCGATCTGGTGACTCATTTTGACTGGGCCTTAAACGAACAATGTTTTCAATACGATGAGTGTGACAAATTGTTACCCTTTGTTCAGGCCGGCAAAGCAGTTTTTGGGGTCGAATACGAACTCAGCCCGACTCAGTTCTGCCCCCAAGCCAATTCGATGAATTTTGATTGGCTCAAGAAAAAGCTTAATCTGGATGCCTGGCGACAGGCATGCCGTTAAAATATACTTAATTTCAAAAGGATATACCTATGACCCCCCTTTCTATTGGCAAGTTACGCAATCTCCAACAATGTTCTACCCCGCGTGGGGCCTTGGCCGTGCTGGCCCTCGACCACCGCAACAATCTACGCAACTCGTTGCGCCCCGAAGCCCCCGACAGTGTGACTTCGGCTGAACTGACCGCCTTCAAAGTGGAGGTGGTAGGGGCGCTGGCCTCTGCTGCCAGCGCCGTGCTGCTCGACCCGCAGGTGGGGGGAGCGCAGTGTATTGCCACCGGGGCGCTGCCGGGACAGGTCGGCCTGGTGATAGCCGTAGAACAGAGCGGCTATGTGGGCGACCCCGGCGCGCGGTTGAGCCAGGTTGCCCCTCATTGGTCCGTCGCCAAAACCAGCCGAATGGGGGCCAATGCCGCTAAATTACTGGTCTATTATCATCCTGATGCCCCCACCGCCCCACAAATTGAAGCATTGGTCCGCCAGGTGGTTGCCGATTGCGCGGCGCAAGACCTGCCGCTCATGCTGGAACCGCTGTCCTATTCGCCTGATCCCAGCCGCAAAAAATTAGCCCCCGAGGAGCGCCGCCGCGTGGTCATCGAGACGGCCCGACGGCTGGTCATCCCTGGCGTAGATGTACTCAAGGCCGAGTTTCCACTTGATGCGGCGGCTGTGCCTGATGAGACAGTTTGGGCCGATGCCTGCGCCGAACTGACCGAGGCCAGCGCTGCGCCCTGGGTGCTGCTCTCCGCTTCGGTGGATTATGAAACCTATTTGCGGCAGGTAACGGTAGCTTGCCAGGCCGGGGCCTCCGGGGTAGCGGTCGGGCGCGCCGTGTGGAAGGAAGCGGTAGGGCTGACCGGCGAAGCTCGCGCGGCCTTTTTGCGGGGTCCGGCCCGCCAGCGCATGGCCCGGATTACGGCTCTGTGCGATGCTTTGGCCCGTCCCTGGAACGAAGTGTTCGCCGCGCCGGAAGTGGATGATAGCTGGTCGAACGGTTATGCTGAAATATAGGAACTGAGGGAACTGATGGGAACTGAAGGAACTGGGGGGAACTGAATTCATTTAGTTCCCTCAGTTCCCTTGAGTCTTCCTATACCCCCCACTGAAAGCACACAGTAAGTACTTTCGGGCAAATAGTTTCGGTACTTCTGGCGTAAAAATGAACGCTTTGTTAAGTACCTTTGTCTCTGTTATCTCTTGGTAGAATCGCTTATAATTGAACCGCATCGTTGCATCGGTAAATCTGATTTCTTGATAGAATTGCACTTTGACAACCACAAGCCGATGAAGCCTCGCCTTGCCTCGTTGTCCGCGCCAGGACTTTCTGGCTAAATTCTCTTTTTTGCTCCAGTCTTAAAAAATTTTATCAGCGGTACGCCGAAGTAAGGCGTATCTATATTATTTCAATCAATCTTATTGCCGTCTGGGGGAAATATTTCAAATGGCAAAAAATCTCCTTCTTTCTGGCAAGTAAAAAGGATAATGGCGTGGATAGTTTATCAACTTGGTTGCAACTAGATGATGAAATTATCGCCGGCAAGGTCGCTGAGCAAATCTCTACAGCGGTTATTTACTTAAATGGCACTCGCCGCTGGTTCCTCACCCAAAGCAAAAACTGGGCCGATTATGGACGGATTGCCGGCCTGGCTCACCGCGAACTGTGTCAACTTCTGTATAATCACGGTTTGCAAACCTTGATTCAGCCTTTGCTGGGTTATGACATTCTGACCCGAGGTCTCGATTATCTCAAGCTGGCAGTAGAGCAGGGATTGGGCGAACTGACCCAACCGGTTTATCGAGAGTGGTATCATCGGGAAGAAATCCGGGTAACTTTTTACGGCAACTGGTTCAATATCCTGACCGAGTTTAACTTTAGTCAGGCGGCCGAGTTGTCGAAATTGGTGGCCGAAACAAGTAGTTATACCCGGCGAAAATTATTATTGGGGGTCTTTGCCGATGAGGGACTGGATAATATTGTCAACCTGGCCCGGCGCGTCAACCAGGGAGAAGCGTTGTTAGCAGGCTATTACGGCCAGCCGGTTGGGCCCGTAGACCTCATTATTGGCTCTGGCCAGCCGGTCATTTGGGATTTACCACTCTTAAATATCAACAAAGCTAATCTTTATTTCTTGCAAGCGCCCACCTTTTGCTTAAACCGGGAGGCGCTGCGCCAAATTTTGTTTGACTGTCTTTATCAACGCATCAACGATGATAAACTTTACGATGATTTGACAGCCGAAGCCTGGAGAAAGGTTGAAATTTTAGGAATTGGCCAACGAACTGAGAAAGGCTGGATAGCGCTATGACCCAACGATTGATCGAGTTGTTGCACCGGATGCAACACAACCCCAACTATCTATCGCCCTCTGCGTATGATACGGCCTGGCTGGCCTGGCTTTACCCACAAGCGCGGGGCTGGCTTCTGGCTGCCCAACACCCCGACGGCAGTTGGGGCGCTGAATTGGAATATTACCACGACCGGGTCATCTCCACTTTGGCGGCGATTAATGCCATCGCCGCCACGTCGGGGAATGTCCACGAATTGAAGCAGATCGAAAAAGGTATTCGCTACCTGGAAAGGGCCATTCCCCTATTAAGCCAAGATGTATTTGAGACCATCGGCTTTGAATTAATCTTGCCCCGCCTGGTTAAAACGGGCCAGGCTTTAGGCTTAAAACTTGATCGGGTCGAAACCCTGATTGAACCGCAACTGCCGCTGTATCATCAAAAGCTGGCCCTGATTCCAAAAGCCATGATTTATTCGCCCCACCTGGCTGTGGCTCATTCGCTGGAATTTTTGAGTTTTGAGGAACTCGACCGTGCGGCCATTCCCCCTTTGAGGACAGCCAACGGCAGCATTCACAATTCACCGGCAGCTACAGCTTTTGTGGAAATTGCCGGGGGTGGTTCGTTGGAAGGCTGGGCTTACCTGGATGATTTGATCGAGCGGTACGGGGGGTACGCGCCCAGTTTCGCACCGTTTGAACTCTTTGAGATTATCTGGACGCTGCACCACCTCAGTTTGACGGTTGATTTGCCGACGTTGGAGCCGGTCATCCATCCTCTGCTTGACACGCTCAGTCAAGCCTGGACTGAACGCGGGGTTGGCTTTTCGACCACTTTTGTGGCCGACCCGGACGACTCTTCGGTAGCACTGCGGATTTTTAATAAATTGGGTATTTATAAAGACCCGGCAGTTTTAGAAGTGTATGAAGTGGGAGATCACTTTGAGTGCATGCCGTTTGAACGAAATTTGTCGCTGGATGCCCATATCCACATTATCCACGCCTTGAAAACTGCCCCCGATTTTCCGCGCCGCGATGAAATGCTGCTAAAGGCTTTGAATATCCTAGGCCGCGACCTGACCACCGAATATATTGTGGACAAATGGCATACATCGCCTTATTACAGCACTTCGCATGCGATTATTGGTTTAACCGGGTTATCAGATAGAATTATCCCCAAGCAAATCGCCTGGCTGCTTAAAACCCAGCGGGCTGACGGTAGCTGGACCTTCTACCCCAACCTGCCCGGCGCGGCAATCGAAGAGACGGCTTATGCTCTGTTAGCCCTGATGGCCGTCCGGGAAAAGAAAGGCGACATCTCTCTCAGCGTCATCGAACGAGGCATCCGTTACCTGGAAACACATTACACTACGGCTGAAGCCCTACCCTCCTTGTGGATCCACAAGTGCCTTTACAACCCATACCACATTGTCGAGTCAGTGGTGCTGTCGGCATTGGACAAATATAAAAGTATGGTCAAACCGACCCGGCGGCCGCGTTTGATTACCGACTTGACCCACCTATCCTTGCAAAAGTTACGGGCCGAACCTCTAGCTCAGAAAGCGATAATACGGCCTTCGTCCACATCGGGGATATAGTTGCGGATTGCTTCTTTATCTCCACTGAGAATCAGGGCCAGGCCGTCAAGGGTAAATGGTTTGACCATGTAAAACTCAGCGCCATACTGCTGGCTGAGCCGGACTATATCACGCAAATCGTTTGAAGATAAGACCCCCATTCGCTGTTGCGGGGCCAGCGTCTTTATCTCGGCTAAAATTTGCAGCCCGCGGTCCTGGTATCCCTCCAACCCCATATCAACGAAGATCAAATCAAAAACTTCCTTTTGAAATGCAGTGATGGCTGCTTCTTTGGTGGCGGCAATCGTCAAAGTATGCTTCAACTGCCGTAACTGTACCCCAAAGAGGGCAGCTAACGTATGGTTGTCTTCAACTAAGAGGATGTGCATTGAAAATTTTCCTTTGGGTAATTGCTAAATTTTATACGCGCAAAGAAGTTTGAGTTTCAAGAGGCTCAGCCTCTACGGCTGGCAAAGTGTGTGCGGGCAAAGCGACCTGGAAGGTGGTACCGTGGCCATACTGGCTGGTAAAGGTTAACTGCCCACCGTGAAGTTCGGTTAAGCCTTTGGTTATGCTCAACCCCAGGCCGGTGCCTCCTGCCTTTTGGACCAGTTGATCATTGGCTCTAAAGAAGCGGCTAAACAGATGGGCCTGATCTGCCGGTTTTATACCCACGCCGGTATCGGCTACGGCAATATTGACCCAATCGCCCGAATAGGTTACTTCTATTGTCGCTCCACCTTGAGCTGTATATTTATAAGCATTGCTCAACAAATTTAATAGCACTTGCAACATTCGATTTTTATCCAGGTAAAGCCGGGGTAAATGATCGGGCAGCCTGACTTCGAGGCTCAGGTGGCGGTTGGTAAACTCCTGTTGGACCATTTTGACGGCCTGTTTGATGATAACCGTTAAATCCACCCATTCCGGGTACAGTTCGATTTCACCAGCTTCTAACCGGGAGAGGTCAATCAATTCGTTGGCCAGGGTGAGCAACTGCTTGATGCTGACATCAATGGTTTGTAGATGCTCGTACCCTGTGGCCGATAAATTCTCTTTTTCCGAATCCAGCAGAACTTTTACATAACCCTTGATGGCGGTCATGGGGGTTCTCAACTCATGGCTAACCATGCCCAAAAAGAAAGATTTGGCCCGCTCCAGCTCTGCCTCTTTGGTAAAATCTCTTAAAACCATCACATTACCGGCGTCAACCTGCCTGCCGTCAACTGCCGGCAAGATTACCGGGGCAATGGTAGCCGAAATGGTGCGATCCTGCCACTCGAATTTAACATTGTTCTGATCGGTTGGTTTCTGCCCTCCCATCCAGCTATGGATGATTTCCCGCGCCTTGTCTTCGACATTGGCTAAAATTTCGGATAAGTTTAAAGCTTGCAGACTCCGGTTGGCTAACTGATTGGCCGCCGGGTTGGTTACCATTACCTGCTGGTGGGCGTCAAAAACCAATACCCCGTCGGCAATAGCCTCCAAAATGGTTTCATTGCGAACGGCGGTAGCGCGTTCTCGCTCCAGGGCCTCGGCCAATTTTTGGGTCCGGTCTTTCACCCGCTGGTCAAGTTCCTCATTCAGCGCCCGCGCTTCGGCCAGGGCCTTATCCAATGATTGAGCAATCAGCCACGAAACCCCGGCAATGACCAGCAGTGAAATAAGGCCGGCGAAAAATACCTTTTCGGGGCTTAGGGCGTTCAACAAGTACAGATTTAAGATATAAGCGCCTGTAATCGCACCCCAATATACATAACTGTAAATGGGTTTAATCAAAAAGGCAGCCATAATAATGGGCACGGTCATACCCACAAAAATGATTTCAATATCGGTTGCGTTGAAAGTAAAAGTAGCGCCCATTACCACCAATAACAGAAACAGATGACGCGCCAGGTGCGGATACCAGCGATGCCCGCCCCAAATCAATCCCAACATCACTACCAGGATAATCTCGATGGAAATATAACCGGCGTACTCTTGCGCATCATGGTCGCCAACGCCCCACAGAACATAGAGGTTGTAAAGCAAATCAAAAATCGTAACCCCCCAGATAGCCCCGACAAAATAGCTAAAAATTTCGCCCTTCCGTTTATCTTCGGTGAGTGTCACCCTTTTGTTCGGCCTCTCCGATTTAAAAATTTTAGCAAGTTTCATAAATTTCAACCTCTCCGATCATTCGGCGTACTGCACGGCAAAAAGCCCCCCATGCGAAGAAACATAAGCCACCCCGGCCCGGCTGTCAAGAACAATAGTCCGCAGCCACGGACCAAGATAATAGGCGGCGACCCGCTGCCCGGTGGTCAGGTCAATCACCTCAAGCTGGTGTGTCACCAAACTGCCGCAGAGCAGCCAGTTGCGGCTTGTATCCACGGCGATGGCCCGCCCCCCAAAAAGCGTTTTGAGGCTGTCTTTGCGCTCCAACGTCTCCGCGTCAAAGCGCAGCACGGTCGAGTTCAGCGGGGCCGACGCAAACAATTCTATACCTTGTTCCCCCGGCGCAAAAATCAAACGGTCCAACCGCTCCGGGACTGAGGTGCGTTTGATGATACGCTGCTGCTCTAGATCGTAGACTATCAACTCATTGACCCGCCGCAAAAAGCTCATATACAGCCAGGGGCGGCTGGGATGCAGGGCGATGTTGCCGGGGTCAAGGTTCAATTCAGCCCGAAGTTGGCCTGTTGGCCGGTCAACGATGATGGTCGGGACGCCCACCTGCTCATCAGCCTCAGAAGCAATAACCAGCCTGTCGGAGAATGGATCCCAGGCGATCCAGACATCCCCCGGCGACAGTGATTTGGTCGCCTCCGACTTTTTTAGTTCCAGGCTGGCCGCGTCCAGAGTCAGCAGGTGGTAGGTCAGGACATTATAAAGATAGATTTCCTGCTCGACGGGGTTGTAAGCAAACCCTTGAGCATATCCATTTTCTACCGGCGAGAGGCGGGGCGGTTGGTCTGGCTTATCAAGGTCAAACGCATGTAGATAATTTGTCCCATAACCGCTGGCGTACAACACCCGGCGCTCCACATCCAGCTCGGTCCAACTATAATTCTCGCGGGCCAAAAGCTGAACGGCCGGGTCGGGCCAGAGCGTCCGGTGGAAATCGCTCAAACTGTAGGGGTCTAATAGTAAGGCAGCTAATCCGGGCACAAGGACATAACCTGTGAAGACCTCAAAGGTCTTAAAGACTTTTGAGGTCTGTTGAAGCCGGAACAGCCACAGAACCAAAGGTTTCAGCAGCAGCAGTTCGGACAGGCCAACGGCAAATCCAAAGATAAAATTGGCTATCAGCCGGCCCGGTTTATTAGACATGAAGTTGACCAGCTCAGGCGTTGAAATAGTATTAATAGCCAAAACACCTGTCAGCAAGAGGGCGGCGATAAGGGGCGGCAGACCCGGCACAAGTTGAAACAGACCCCAAAATAAACCAAAAGCAAACACAAAGGGCAGCAGGAAACGCCATCGCCGGGCTGGCAGCCGCTGCGCTAAAACAAAGCATCCACCCAATGCCAGGGCAATCACCAGAAAAAAGACCAATCTTTCCGGCAGCGTCCCAACCAGGTGAATCGCGATAATCGTCGCCAGCCAGATAAATTCATCCGGCGCAAAAAAATAAAGCAGCGCCAGCAACAGCGGCAGCCGCCAGATGACCCACAGGCCCAGTAGAAACTCAAACCGGGAAAGGCTCACCCCGGCTTGAGAGTTGGTAACAGCCAGACCTTTAAAGGGTATCGGATTGAGATTCATGAGGCAACCTGTTTGTCTTGGCTTGCTTGAACTGGAGCATAGATGGAAAAGTCTGGAATTTTCTCTGTCAGTTCCACGATGTTGGCATAAGAGGCAGACCACAGCCGCTTGACCAACAGCGCATGAAAAACCAGTATGACCAGCATCACCAGTGGCAGGTAGATGCTGGGGTCGGTCCAGACATAGAAACCATCGGCCAAAATAGCCGGACCGAGGGCCACAAAGCTGATAACCTGCCACACATCTAACAGGGCATAGGGCAGAAAAACGGCCCAGGCCCAAATTTTGGCGCTGCGGCTGGTCAGCGTGGCCAACAGATAAGCAAAAATTACCGCCCCCAGGGTCAGTTCCCAAACAATATCCAGCCAGATAAAAGCGCCGGTGCAGAGGGCAAAAGCCAGGTCCAGACTCAGCAGGGGCGTCTCTCGGCCGGGGCGATGGGTAGAATGGAGCAGATGGCGCAGGCTCACCCCGGCCAGGGGTAGAAGCAGCAGCACTTTCAGGCCGGTCGCCAGAGCTTGCGCTGCCGGAGTCACCCCCAGCAAGAAGAAGGTAATTTGCAGGATGGAATGGTTGTAGCCCAAAAAACCGCTTTCAGGCGTGCGCCAGGGGAAGTTGGCGGTCATTTCGGCCAGAAAGCGCAGATAGGCCAGGTGCTGCGCCCAGCCGTAAGCCGGTCCCATCAGCAGGATGGTCAGACCCATTACCGCGCCGTAGATGGCTACGGTTCCGGCCAATAATTTCCAGAAAAAGCGGAAGCGGCCCAAAATAAGCGGGAGAGCTAACGGAAAAGCCAGATAGGGTTTGCTGGGTAATAACAGCGACACCCACAGCAGCGCCCAGCCCAGCCGCTCATCCAACACGGCTTCGATCAGCAGGGTGCAGCACAAGGCAGTGATGACATAGACATTGAGATAGGCCAAGTCGCCCCAAAAGGCGGCAAAGACAATCCAGACCGGCAAAGTCCAGGCCAGCATCGCCTCGGCCCGGTCAAGGCCCAGACGGCGAAAAATTCGCCCCCACCACAGGTAGAGCAGCCCATAACAGCCGATAATGAGCAGAGTATACAGCGCCGCCAGCAGGCCAAATGGAACCGGCAGGAGCGGCGTCAACACCAGGGCAAAGGCAGGGGCATATTGAAAAACGGCAATTTTGTCCAGCGCCTCCTGCAAATAGAGGTCCTGTCCGTTAGTCAACCGATTGGCCGCGGCCATGTAGATTTGCAGATCATTCGAAATCAGCGTGGTTTCCGAAGCCACCGGCCCCGCCGACCAGACCTGGGCCAGCACCACACCCTGCAAAGCCAGCCGCACCATCAGGTAAATCAAAGTCGCCAGCAGAATCCGCCGGTAAACCTTAGATTCAAGCCACAGGCGACGAATATGAGTTATGTTGATTAAATTGACCAGATTCATAAACCAGACAAATGCTTGATGTTCATAAAACGTAATGATTTCTCGATAATCAGTCATTACGCATTACATTTTACGCTTTTTGTAATATGGGTGTCCAGAAAAATTCTTTCCCAACAATCAAGGTAGCACGCCCTTCGGCGCACCCGAAGGGGCGGGAGTAACAAAGTAGCAATTTGTTACCTGCTACCTGTTTCGGTGGCGAAAACTTTTCTGGAGAACTATAATGTGAACTCTTCTTACACCTCACGTATCACGCTTCACGAGTCACCGTCATCCACAGATTCTTTGGCCGCAGGGTAATCAATGCTTCCGGCTCGACCTGACAGCCGGGGAACAGCCGCAACTGGTAAGCCTGTGTGACCATGGCTAGCACCAACTGCGCCTCGACCAGCGCAAATGTATTGCCGATACAGACCCGTGGCCCACCACCGAAGGGAAAGTAGGCAAAACGAGGCCGGCCGGCGGAGCGTTCCGGGGCAAAACGCTCCGGGTCAAAGCGGTCGGGCTGCTCCCACAAATCGGGGCGACGGTGGGTTACGTAAGGGCAGAGGAAGATTTCGGCGTTGGCCGGGATAAGGTAGCCGCCGATTTCGTCCTCGCCCAACGACAGCCGGGCCGTCATCCAGCCGGGCGGATAGAGCCGCAATGCCTCCTCGAACACCTGCCGGGTATAGGCCAGATGGGGTAGGTCGGCAAAGGTAGGGACTCGTCCCGCCAAAACCTGGCTCACCTCAGCCCGCAGGTGGCGCTCCACCTCCGGGTGCTGGTCGAGCAGATACCAGGTCCACGCCAGACCCAAGGCAGTGGTGTCGCGGCCTGCGCCAAAGATGGTCACAATCTCATCACGGAGCTGCTGCTCGCTCATACCCTCGCCTGTCTCTTCATCACGGGCTTGCAGCAGCATAGACAGCAAATCCGGGCGCGCTTCCCCGCTGCGGCGGCGCTGGTCAATGAGCCGGTAAACCATCCGGTCGAGGGTGTCCATGGCCTGCCGAAACTCAACTTCGCCGGAGTCGCCAAGCTCACCGGCGTAATCCCAACCCTGCTGATAGAGATATGCCTGCCCCACATCCAGAGCATGGGCCGCGGCTTCAACCTCCTCGGTCACATCGCCGCCGAACATAGTTTTGACAATGATGGTCAAGGTTAGCTTCATCATCTCGGCCAGCAGGTCGAGCGGCTCACCATGTTCAGCCGCCGCCTGCCAACGCTCCAACATGGCCGCCGTCACTTCCGTCATAGTGGCCGTTAGGGCGGCAATTTGCTGGCGGTGGAAAGCCGGCTGAATCAGGCGGCGCTGGCGCAGCCAGAAATCACCCTCGCTGACAATCAAACCGTTGCCGGCCAGCAGCTTGAAGCTGTCGGCGTCGCGGCGATAGTTGCGGTAATTGTCCTGCAAAACGTGCTTGATATGGTCAGGGTGGGTGACCAGATAGATGCGGCGCTCGTGTGGGTCCAGGCAGACAACATCGCCGTAGTCGCGGGCAGCATCCACCAGGGTTTGCAGCGGATTTTGCCACAGGTCGGGAAATTCCTGCGGGCCGGGAGCGATTTTTGGACTGATAGCTTCAGAAATCATCATGTTCCTCCTTCCATCGGTGGACGGTTTTATTGTAATTACTCAACATTTGACTCATACCCTCTTAAGGCTGAGGCTGAGGCTAAGGCTAAGCATAACCTTCGTTCTTAGCCTCAGCCTTAGCCTCAGACGGAAACGCCGATTTGGTTGGTAAAGAGAGACTTTTTATTCTCGCCGCAGCACCTTGACAATCGGCGCGGCCGCGGCCTGCCGGGCCGGGATAAAACTGCCAGCGATGCTCACGCCAACCATGAGCGGAATCAAGAGCAAAATATAAAAGAGGTTCAAGGTCACTTCAACCTGCCCGAAGCCAAAATTACCGGCTACGACATTCAGCATACCCTGGGTAAAAACCCAGCCTAACGGGATACCTAAGATTACGGCGGCCAGGCCCAAAATCCCGGCGGTGGTATTGACCATCGCCACTACCTGGCCGGGGGTCATACCGACTGTTTTCAGCACGCCGACGGTCCGCAGTTTTTCCTGCACGGCCAGCAGGGCGGTGTTAAACACGTTGACCATGGCCATGCCAATCAGAACTGCCGCCAGCGCAAAGATAGCCAGTTGCAGATAAAAAATAGTCCAGGGAATGGCCTGCTCGACCAGGGTCAAGGTTAAATCGGGCTGGCGGCCCGGCTGCAACATCTGTTTTAATTGGCCGATATCGGCCCCGGCGCTCAATTTTAGATAATACTCGGTTGGCTTCAAAGGTTTGAGAGAGCGGGCGGCAATCGGCAGGCTGACCATCATCATCTGCCCGGCGTTGCTAGTTTCGGCGTACTGGCCGACAATCTGCCAGGTGACGGGCCGGCTGTCGGCTTTGTCCAGAACAACGGTTAGCTCGTCGCCTACTTGCAGCCCCAGCCAATCGAGCAGCCCTTGACCGGCAATCGCTTCATGGGTGTCGGGCTGAAAGAAACGCCCTCCGGTAACTTTGAAAGGAAAGGCCGCCAACTCTCCTTCGACGGCCCGGATTTGGAAGGTCTGGCCGCTCAGGGTTTTGGCGTCAACGAGATGCTGGCCGTAAAAAGCTTCGACGCCGGGCGCAGTTTCGAGCAGATGTTGGGTCTGGCTGTGGCTGGTTTCGTCGCGGGTTACGACGGCATCGTAGATAATGCCCAACAAGGCCGGATTGGCTTGATAGGCGGTCAGGGTTTCGTTGAGGGTCAGGCCAAACACAATGCCGACCACCCCCAGAGTCAAATTTAGACCGGTCAGGCCGGAACGCCAGGGTTTGGCAAAAATCTCATCCAACCCCAGGATAAAAATGAGCGGCAAATTCAGACGCGCAGCCAGGTTGACTCCCCAAAAACTCCTACGGCGCGGCGCTTCGGCCCCAACAGCAATGGCTTTGATAATATTGGCGTTGGCTCCCCGCCGGGCGGCGTTGAGGGTGGTCAAAGTAACCACCCCCGGCACAATCAGCAAAACTAAAGCCGCCACCAGCGCATCGGACGAACTTTGGCGGGTGTTGAGCGAAGCGGCAATGTTATCCACCGCCAGCGGCGACAGGAGGATGCCCAGAACCAAGCCGATGGTGCTGCCCAACAAACTCAACACCACATATTGGCCCAAATAAAGGCATAAAATCTGGTTCTGGGTAAAGCCGATGGCTTTGAGCAGGCCAATTTGTTTGAACTGAGCCAGCACCACCGAACTGATGCTGCTGGCAACTACCAGCACAGTCGCCCCAATCGCAAAAAGGCTAAAGGCGGCCAAAAAAACAAAGTTGAGCTGCATCTCAAAAATAGCCGAGGTTCGTACATCACGCCAATCGGTATGCTTGTCCAGCGTGTTGGGGCGCAGCAGCGCTTTAACCTGGGCCAGAGTTTCAGCCGCAGCCTCCGGGTTAGCCAGGCGCAGGCCGATGGACCACTCCCAATCGGCTTCGTCGGGGAACAACTCGCGCAGGGTTTCTTCGCTCAGGTAGAGGTAGGGCGGTTGGACGCTGCGATAGGTATCCCACATAGGGTTGTAAGCCAGTCCGGCCACCGGCAAATTGACCTCTTTGCCATCCGCGCCGGTGATGCCAACCGTGTCGCCCACAGCGAGATGGTAAAAATAGCCAAAATCCTCATTGGCGACGATTTCGGCCTGGCGGTCGCTCAGATAGCGGCCCTGCTGGATTAACAACTGATTGACCACCGGCTGCGTCTCAACCGGCAGCACCCGCAGACTGCTCAGCACCCGCGTGTCGCCAATCCGCACCCGGCTCTGGACGCTGTACTGTACCCCGGTGCTGGCCGTCACCTCCGGCAGCGATTCAATCCGCTCGATGTCGCGGGCACGGATACGTTCGCGCTTGAAATAAAGCCACAGGTGCGCCCCGTTCAAATCGGCAAAGGTTTTGTCGTAAGGCGCGTTGAGGTGCAGCAGCGTCGCCAGAGCCAGGGTCAACAGGGTTGAAGCCGCAATAATGGTCAAGATAATCAATAGGGAGATAAGCGGCCGGCTGGTTAGGTCGGCTTTCATTTTTGAAAGGATGGCTTCCATCAGCGCAGCTCCGCCAGTCGTTGGGCAATCTGCCGGGCATCGCCGCCGGGCAGACTGTCCACCAGACAGCCGTCGTGGATAAACAAGACACATTTAGCCCTGGCCGCCGCCAAGGCATCGTGCGTGACCATTAAAATAGTCTGGCCCTGAGTGTTGAACTCCTGGAGAATATTCAGCACCTCCTCGCCGCTCACGCTGTCCAGGTTGCCGGTTGGCTCGTCGGCCAGCAGCAGGGTGGGCTGATTAATCAAGGCTCTGGCAATGGCAACGCGCTGCTGCTGGCCGCCCGATAGTTCCCAGGGATGTTTGGTCGCCTGGTCGCCAATACCCAGCCGCTCTAGCAAGGCCAGAGCGTGGGTGCGAATGGCCTTTTTATCCTTTTTTTCCAGCAATAAGGCCGGCAGTTCGACATTGGTTTGCACGGTTAAATTCTCAATCAAATTAAAAAACTGAAAGATAAAGCCAATGTGTCGGCGACGGAATTTGGCCAGCTCGGTTTCGTTCAGCGTGTGCAGGCCGTGCCCATTAACGTGAACCGAGCCAGCGCAGGGCCGGTCCAGCCCACCGACTAGATGCAATAAGGTGGATTTGCCGCTGCCGGAGTGGCCCATAATGGCTGTAAAATCTCCGGCGGCAATCTCCAGCGACACGCCTTTGAGCGCCTCAAATGTCACCTGGCCGGTCTGGTAGACTTTTTTTAACTGGCTGATTTTAACCAAGCTGTCCATCGGTTAAGGTATAAGCTGTCCGGGTAAACATAGGTTTGAAGCCGCCAATACGCAGCAATCGTTCCAGCAAGCGTCCGGCTGTTGTTTGCAACAGTAGGGTGTCCACGCCCTGGGCTTGAGCGGTTCGGCCGGCCTGAAAATACAGATTGGCTGCCGCTTTGCTGCCTCGATAGGCCGGTATCACCCCTACCCCCCCAAGAATACCGGTGTTCTGATAACAGATGAGTGACGCTGTGCCAACCGGCTGCCCGGCCGACCAGGCTACAAAGTAGAACACTCCAGGCAGGCTCACGGAAGGCGCGGTCAATTGGGTCATGAAAGGAGCCCATTCGTCGGGCATAGCAAAGGCCGCCAACATCGCCTCAATGAAGGCGGGGAGGGTGGGCGGAGTAACGGCTTCAACGGTAATTTTGGGGTCAAGGGCAGGCACGGCAGCATCAAGCAAGTTCTCAAAAGCCAGCCAGGTTTCGGTTTCCGGCTGGGCCACAAAGCCACGCTGCTGCAAGCGTTCGGGCAGGTTGGCGGGTGCGCAGGCCGGAGAAACAAAGATGGTTGGCGGCAGCGCTCTGGCCTGAAAATAGGCGATAATTTCAGTAATCAGGGCATCTACGGTGGTAGAATCAGCTTGCAGCAAGCAGGCGTGGGTAGCGTCGGGGTAAGGAAATGCGGCGTTGCTGGTGATGATAACATCGTCTCGCAGGTATAGGTCTACACCGGGCGTAACCTGGGCGATAGCCATCATAGCCTGGTAATTGAGACGCTCTAATTCAGCCACTTTCGATGTCGCTATATGCCTCATCTGTTCCCTCGATTGGCACAAAGTTTCATCTCAAAAAAAATGGAGGCGGCCCGCTATCTACAGACCGCCCCTCCCTGGCAATTGACGCTTTCATTATAGGTGATAAAGGGGAAAAAATATAGGCACAAAAGTACTCAAAAAAACTATTTGCAGGTTACAAAAGGTACTATCTTTTTTGCCCAAAGGTACTTGAAAGTTTGGGCGCATTGACCCTTTAATCACCCGGGTCAAGTGTGCTATAATAATAGGTGTTTAGCGGGTCATCTATGATGACAACCGAGTGTTGGGGAGAAAGTGATGGCAGAAATTAAAGATTTTTTGAGACAAGTGGAAATGTTTATTGGTTTGTCCGAAGCGATGCTGGATGAGGTAGCCCACCTTTGCCAGGCCGTTGATTATGAAGCCGACCGGATTATCGTCGAGCGAAACTCGCCGCCTGCGCAGCTTTACCTGGTTCAGGAAGGAACTGTTGGAATTATGACAAGCTCATCGGGTGAATCCAGCCAGGCGGAGCCGGTGGTAGTGACGCTGGGCAAAGGCCAAAGTTTTGGCGAAATGGGTCTGGTTGACAACGGGCTACGCTCGGCTACGGTCAAGGCAATTACCCCGACCCGGCTCCTGGCGATTGACTGCGCCCAGTTCAGGAGTCTGTGTGAAACCAATACCGACCTGGGCTACCAGGTGATGCGGAATATTGCCGCCGATTTATCGTTTAAGCTGCGCAACCGAAACTTGATTTAAGGGACAGGCTTTGAATGGAGAGGGAGGGGCAATGGCTGTTTATAAATTGAGTATTGTGGTGCCCGGCCGCCGGGATATCGGCGGTATTCTCAACCTGGAAAAAGAGCCAAAATCAGGCGATGTAATTTTGCTGGGGCGAGAAGAGTATAAAATTGTAGACATTGTCGAATTGATGCCGCCGCGAGGAAATTTTGTTTACCTGCACGCCATCTGCCAGCCCGTTGAAAAAAATAGCCCTGCCTCTTTTTGAGTTTCAACGCTTGAGGAGTATAATTTTTTTACCTTAAAAACTATATCGTTGTTTTCGGGGGCTTGGATAAACCAGGCTGAGATGCTCCTTTGCGCCGGGCGCTGTAGGAGGGACCGATGAACCTGATCCGGGTAATGCCGGCGGAGGGAGAAAAAGTGCGTTTTATGTAATAGACCACCCTCCAACGGGTGGTTTTTTATTTTGCGCTATTTGGAGGGGTGG
Source organism: Anaerolineae bacterium (assembly GCA_023151115.1). The sequence continues at coordinate 49,937 of JAKLJP010000010.1, read as the reverse complement.
AGGACTGGAGGATTGGAATTTACCAACCTTCCAGCCTTCCAATCCTCCAATTTTCCAGTCTATGTCTCGTATTGTTATTTTTGCTAACGGCAACTTAACCGAACCAGATAAACTCCGCCGCCGACTCCGTCATAATGACCGTATTTTTTGCGCTGACGGTGGTACCGTTAACGCCTTGTCCCTGGGCTTAACCCCGGAGGTCATCATTGGCGATTTCGACTCATTACCGCCCAACCTGATTGCCGAGATGAAAGCAGCAGGAGTTAGCTTTCAGCGCCATCCGGCTCGCAAAGATCAAACAGATTTGGAGCTGGCTTTTCAAACGGCTGTCGCTGAAGGAGTTGACGAAATTTTATTGGTCACCGCCCTGGGCGGCCGGCTCGACCAGATGCTGGCCAACATCTTTTTGCTGGTCCGGCCGGAGTATGCCTCGGTACGGCTGACCCTGGCGGATGGCCCCCAATCGGCGACGGTGCTGCGTTCACACCAGACTCTCACACTCGCCGGCCAGCCGGGCGATACGCTCTCCCTGGTGCCGCTTACCCCAACCGTCCGGCAGGTCAACCTGAGCGGCGTCGAATGGCCGCTGGTCGAGGCTACACTCACCTTTGGCAGCACCTGGAGCATCAGCAATGCCTTGACTACCCCCCAGGCTACCGTTCAAATTGGCGAAGGGATAGTGTTGGTTGTCCATATTGAAAGGAGTGTTCACGAACCTGGGGCACACCACCGATCATGAAAATCAGGAGTGCAAGGCTTGCCTTGCGATTTGGCAAAGCAAGCTTTGCACTCCAGTTAGTCGGTCTATTTTCAGAGGAGGATTTAAATAATGAAATCATTCACAATTTACAATTCACAATTCACAATTCATACCGCAAGGGTATCCCTTTGGGACAATTTATTAGTTCTGCTGTTTCTAATCCTGATCACTTCCGCCTGCGCCGCGGCTTCGCCACCCACTCAAGCCGAAGCAACCGCCGCCCCATCCCCGACAGGCCAACCGGCTCAAGCCGAAGCAGCGGGCGCGGCCAACACCATCACCTTGATGAGTCACGACAGCTTTGATGCCAGCCCAGAAGTGATCGCGGCCTTTGAGCAGGCGAATAATGTCAAAATTGAATTTCTCCGTTCGGGCGACGCCGGGGCCGCCCTAAACCAGGCTATTCTGTCCAAAGAGAATCCGCTGGCGGATGTTTTTTGGGGGGTGGACAACACCTTTTTCAGCCGGGCCATTGACGGCGGCATTTTTGAGCCTTATGCCTCGCCCATGTTGGCCGATATTCCCGCCGAACTGAAACTCGACCCCGAAAATCGCCTTTTGCCGGTGGACTACGGTGATGTATGCCTCAACTATGATAAGGGCTGGTTTGCCGAAAAGGGCTTAACTCCGCCCGGCAGTTTGGAAGAGTTGGTCAAAGCTGAATACAAAGAGTTGACGGTGGTGGAAAACCCGGCCACCTCCTCACCGGGCCTGGCTTTTTTGCTGGCGACGGTGGCTCACTTTGGCGACCCAGGCTACCTGGAGTGGTGGCAGCAGATGGTTGAGCAGGAGGTGCTGGTGGTAGATGGTTGGGAAGACGCCTACTACGGACAGTTCACTCGCTACGAAGGAACCCGGCCCATTGTGGTCAGCTATGCCAGCAGCCCCCCGGTGGAGGTTTACTTTGCCGACCCGCCGGTGACCGATGCGCCGACGGCTGCGGTAATTGGCGAGGGGGCTTGTTTCCGCCAGATAGAATTTATCGGCATTTTGGCCGGCACCCAGAAACGGGCTCTGGCCGAGAAATTGGTAGATTTTCTGCTCGGCCAGCAATTTCAGGAGGACATCCCCCTCAAAATGTTTGTCTTTCCGGCCAATCCAAAAGCCGCCCTGCCCGATGTTTTTCAAAAATACGCCCAACTCTCACCCAAACCCGCCACCCTCCCCCCCGCCGACATCGCCGCCAACCGGGAAAAATGGATTAATGCCTGGAATGAAACCGTCCTCCGCTAACGATTTTGGGTTTCGCATCGCGTGCCATAGGCAAGATTTTGGATTTTGGATTCCGCTCACTGTGCTACCTTTGGAGGGCGGCATATCATAGGCAAGATTTTGGATTTTCGATTGATTGCTTCCGGCTTGAGAAATAAATGTAATATTTCACGCCATCTTCTATCTTCTATCTCCCCCTTACTCCCTACTCCCTACTCCCTACTCCCTACTTCCTTTCTCCTCCTCTTCTACTTCTACCCCCTCTTCTCCATCCTCAGCCTCAGCTTTGCGCCTGAAGGGCAGTGGGATTGGACGGCGCTGCAAAAGCTGATTTCGACCACTTATTACGCTAAAACGCTGTGGTTCACCTTGTGGCAGGCGCTCCTCTCGACGTTGTTAACGTTGGGCCTGGCCCTGCCGGCGGCCCATATTTTTGCCCGGTATCGCTTTCCGGGCAAAAGCCTGCTCCAGGCGTTGACCACCATCCCTTTTGTACTGCCGACGATTGTAGTGGCCAACGCTTTTACGGCGCTGCTGGGGCCGCGAGGGGTTATCAATGAGGCGCTGTTGGCTCTGTTTCGATTTACGATTTACGATTTACGATTTACGATTTATGATTTGCCGTTGGATAGCCCGCCCTTGCAACTGCAACATAGCCTGGGTATGATTTTGCTGGCCCACATTTTTTACAACTACACTATTGTCCTGCGGCTGGTCAGCAGCTTTTGGGCTAACCTCGACCCCCGGCTGATGGAGGCCGGCCAGATGTTGGGGATCAGCCCGCGCCAGGTCCTCCGCCAGATTACTCTGCCGCTGCTGCTGCCGGCGATTCTGGCGGCTGCGCTGCTGGTCTTTATTTTCTGCTTTACCAGTTTTGGCGTAATTCTGATTCTAGGCGGGCCGCGTTTCGCCACCCTGGAGGTCGAAATCTATCGCCAGGCGGTTAATTTGTTCAACCTACGGGTTGCTGCCGCCCTGTCGCTGCTGCAAATTGTTTTTATCTTCGCCTTGATGCTGATTTACACCCGTTTGCAAGCTCGCGCTACCTATCCTCTCAATTTGCAGTCGCAGCGGGCCACCCAGCGGACGCCGCAAAGTTGGCGGGAACGCCTGTGGGTAGGTAGCAATATCAGTCTGATGATTCTGCTGCTGGGGACTCCCCTGGCAGCGCTGGTCTGGCGCTCACTAACCGCCGCCGGTCACCTCTCCTTGAATTACTACCGCCTGCTCATCGCCGGCGCGCCGCAAAACCAAAGCCTCTTTTTTGTCCCCCCCGGCGAAGCCATCGCTAACTCCCTCACCTTTGCCCTGGCCACCGTCATCCTCGCCCTCCTCCTCGGTCTCCTGGCCGCCATCGCCCTCACCCAAACCCCAAAACCCAAAACCCCTTCATCCTTCATCCTTCATCCTTCATCCTTCCTTGACGCTTTCTTCATGCTCCCTCTCGCCACCTCCGCCGTAACCCTGGGTTTTGGTTACATCATCACCTTCGATACCCCGCCGCTCAATCTGCGCACCTCGCCGCTGTTGATTGTTATCGCCCACACCCTGGTAGCCTTGCCCTTTGTGATTCGCAGTTTACTACCGGCGCTGCGGAGCATCCAACCGGCCTTGCGCGAAGCCGCCGCCGTGCTGGGCGCGTCGCCGCTGCGGGTCTGGCGGGAGATTGATTTGCCCATTGCCAGCCGGGCCCTGCTGGTCGGGGCGGTCTTTGCCTTTACCATCAGCATGGGCGAGTTTGGAGCTACGGTTTTTATTGCCCGGCCCGACACACCGACCATGCCCATCGCCATTTTTAGATTTCTCGATCAGCCGGGAATGTTGAATTACGGCCAGGCGTTGGCCATGAGTACGCTGCTGATGCTGGTCTGCGCGATGGGGTTTGTGGTGATCGAGCGATTTAGGGTAGGGGGAGAGTTTTAAAGTCTCGTTATCGTTGACATCCCTGGGAAATAGGCGTAAAATAGTTGTTCAAATGTTATTTGATTCATTAGAGCAAAGCCATGTTCTCATTCGAAGGCCCGCCCGAAGAAGAGTTCCGGCGCGAAATTTTGAGCTGGAATGATGTTGACAAACTCATAGATCACCTCATCCCCCAATTCCGGGGCGAGTTTGACGGCCTGTTGATGATTACCAAAGGCGGGCTGGTGCCGGGTGGGATTTTAAGCGAAGCCCTGGGCATCAAAGATGTCCTGACCGCCTCGGTTTATTTTCCCGACGAGGTCAATCAAAAGCTGGCCTGGCCCACCTTTACCCAGTTTCCGCCCGATACCCTGCTGACCGACCGGCGCATCTTGATTGTGGACGACATCTGGGCCAATGGCCGGGCGATTATGATGGTCCAGGGCCGCCTGGCCGCCGTCGGCTGCGAAGCGGAAACGGCGGTGCTGCATTACCGCATCCGCTCTAACCTTTTCCCTGATACCGGCCCGGATTATTACGGGGCCATCACCGACCGCTACATTGTCTATCCCTGGGAAATGTCGGTGCTGCCGCGGGGCGTGGGCAAACCCGGCACCGGGCCGCTGCCGGCAATTTAATCGTAAATTCACGTCGGAAATTCACCACAGAGACACGGAGACACGGAGAAAAAACTCTGCGCCTCTGTGGTAAAAAGTGTTCCCAACTCGTTCCCAAACTGACGCGAAGCGTGGGAACGAGGTCGGAAAATTTTGACTTTTTGCTTTAATCACAAAAAGCGGTATAATTCCTCTTGGAAGTCAACCGAATAACGCTCCAGCCGTATTAGCAAAGGCGCTTTTCACTCCGAAAAGCGCCTTCTCTATTTTATGGCGCGATCTATTGGGATGACGAAACTCGAACAGGAGGTCAATATGCTAACCCCAGAATCAAACGAAGAATTCTCCAAAGTCCGACAACGCGCCTTCATCGAGGAATGGCTCAGCTTTTTTACGGGACGGCCTAACCATCTGCTCCCGTTTGAAGCAGTCAAGCAGAGTTTGCAGTTGCAAGATGCCGCCTACAAAGGGCTGCAAGAAATCGAATTGGCTAAAATTATCGGCAGCACCGGCCGCTACCGGGATTTTACCCGCACTTTTTTACCCAAAAATAATACCACCCAGGATCGCTGGCGGCGGGTTGATGCCGTCGCCCATTCCGAGCAGGGTTTCCCACCGATTGAAGTCTATCAGGTGGGTGACGTTTACTTTGTGCGCGACGGCAATCACCGGGTTTCGGTGGCGCGAGCGCATGGGGCCAAAACCATCGAAGCGGAGGTGATTGAATACAAAACTCCAGTTCCGTTTGGCCCTGACGATGATTTGGACGATGTTTTGCTCAAAGTGGAACAGGCCGATTTCTTAAAAGAGACTCGTTTGGACCAGCTTCGGCCCGACCAAAACGTGGTCTTTACCGAGCCGGGCCGCTATCGCCTGGTCAAAGAACACATCATCATCCACAAATATTTGCGCGAAATCGAGTGTGGCTGTGAGCTTTCGGCGGACGAGGCTGTGACCAGTTGGTACGACCGGGTCTACCTGCCGCTGGTGCAGATGATCCGCGAGCGGAACATTTTGAATTATTTTCCGGGCCGAACCGAAGCCGATCTGTATGCCTGGCTTATTTTGCACCGGGCCGCCCTGGAAGCCGAGATGGACGCCCTGGGCCAGGTGTCTAACGAACAAGTTTTGGCCGATTTGGAACGGGAACGGACCAACCCTCTGACCCAACTGCTGGGCTTTTTCCACAACTCGCTCGATCTCGACCGGATGTCGCTCAAAGCCAAGCACGCCCAGTTTATGCGGGAAACCGAGTTGGACAGAATCCGGCCGGAGCAAAATGTCGTCTTCACCGAGCCGGAAGGCTATGAACTGGCTAAAGAACATATTGCCTTTCATAAATTTTTGCAGGAAAGCGAGTGTGGCTGCGAAATTTCCTACGAGGAAGCAGTGAGGAGTTGGTACGACACCGTCTATATGCCCCTGATCGAATTGATCCGCGAGCGCGACATCCTCCAATATTTTCCGGGCCGCACTGAGAGCGATGTTTATCTGTGGCTCATTCTGCGCCGGGCTGCCCTTGAAGCCGAGATGGACACCCTGGGACAAATCCCCGACGAGCAGGTGATTGAGGATTTAGAACTGCAAGAAACGCCGCCCAGCACCCTGGCCCGGCTGACTCGTCTGTTTGGTTTTCAACGCAAGCCGCAGGGTCTGCTGTTGCTTAGGTAAATTCAGCAAATCACGAATTGAGGAGCCAGCACCCCCAGGTGCGGCTTCGTTCGGCACGTAGGCGTGCCTCACTCCTCTCAAGTAGACCAGGTATTCCCCCATAAACAGATACATCGAAAACAGATAAAAAATCAGCCACGAATTTCACGAACCTTCGGCACGAAAAAAATATTAGCGAAATTCGTGAAATTCGTGGCAAAAATTTTGAGTAGGGTAAACGCTATTTGTTCTTTGAAGGCATGACCAGCGGCCCGGATTCCGCCCCATCTGCTGCCATCAGTTGGGCCAGTAGATTGCCGCTTGGGGGCAGCAACGTCAGCTTGCCTTTGCCTTCCAAAATTTTCTCCGTCTCCAAAATTTCAAACATGGCCTGGGCTACTTCGGTATCGGCGCAGATTTCTTGCAGCGCTGCGCCAACAATTTTGGGACGCATAGCATTGGCGCGGGCAAACTCGATGGCGGCCTGCCGCTCGGCGGTGCTGGTGATGATGCTGACCTGGTTGGCCCCATCCTGCCGGATGGCCGACGTCACCTGGCGCAGCCGGTTGACCACCTTCTCCTCGATTTGCCGGATCATACCCGCATCGCGGAAATGAACCTTGCGAATGTAGACCGAGCCTAAACGGTAGCCCCACTCCTCGGATTTGGGTGACACCTCGGCTCGCACCGCTTGGCTCATCGGATGGCGGTTTTGTAGCATCTCGGCCAGGGGCATATTGCTCAGGGTGCGAACCGTGGCATTGCTCACGTTAGCCGCCAGCGAACCTTGCGGGTCGGCATTTTTGAACAGGTAGGCCACCGGGTCGCTGATGACCATCTCGTACCAGATGCCAATGCCCATCGGCGCGCCCTCCTCGGAGTTGACCGGCTGGCTGCGTAGATACTGCTGGTCAAGCCGCATATCCAGCACGTGGCAGCGGCCCAGCCAATTGACAATCAACGCCTGCGGGCCAAGCTTGAGCCACAGAAAATTCAGCCCCGGCTCCCGCAAAACCGCAATCACTTTACCAAAGAGCACATACACATGGCAGCGGCCCTCCTCGACAATGGCATACAGCCCCAACAGGCGGGCAAACAGCATCAAAATAGGGTAGGCAATAAACAAACCAATAAAGGTAAAGAAAAACACACCGACAAACGTGGCTAACCCTTGCATTATTGTCGCTCCTCCAGAATGATTTGCTGCGCCTGGCTGTAAAGCCGCAGGCGAACATTCCGTAAATAGGTTTCTAATACACCGGGGCCGCTCTTTTTTAGTTCGGCCAGTTGGTCGGCCAGGGCCTTGAGCGGTTCAACTTCGGCCTGGGCCTTGAGGGTTTCAATCTCGACCGCCCGCTTCGACTGCACAATTTTCTGGTCGGCGCTGGCCTGGGCCAGGCTGATTTCCGACGAAACGTGGTTGTGAGCCGTGTTGATGGCCGCCAGGGCCGATTCGACCTCCTGGGGCGGGTCAATCTCGGTAATCAGCGAGGCATCCAACACAATGCCGTAACGGGCCGCCGAGGAGAGCGACTCCTGGTCCATGTGCTCGTTCAGGTCGCGCAGATTTTTGCGCAGGTCGTTGATGGAGACGCCGGCCATGATGCCGGGGTCGGCGTTGATGTTATCGAGGCTGCTATTGGGCGCTTCATAATTGGCAATCCGCTCGCGCAAAATCGAGACAAAGTAGCCCATAATATGCACGATGGGCTGCTTGACTCCAAACAGGTAGGCGTACAAGTTTCGCTCCGACACGCGATAGCGAATCTGGCCCTGTAAGCCGGTGTTAAGCTGGTCTTTGGTGACCGCTTCCAGGACTGTGCCCTGTTTGTTAGCGTTCGGGTCAAGCGGGTCGAAGGCCATATTGACGGTCTGCGTGGCCACCGAAACCTTGTAGATTTTCTCCCAGGGCCATTTGAAATAGGGTCCGCCCGGTTGAATAACCCGCACCTGAGGATAGCGATAGCGTTCCCTCTCCTCGGGCCGCAAGTACTCGGCAATGGGGTCTTCCAGGGTGGTCGCGCCCTTGATCCGCTCCGCCCGCCCAAAAATGGTTTTGACCGCCCGTTCATTCTGATTGACCGTATAAAGCCCGGCCAGAATGTAGCGGACAATGAACCAGGCAATAAAGCCAAAAAAACAACCAAAAAGCACCGACATAGCATGACCTCCTTGTGATGGTAGTAATCAGTTGTCAGAAAAATTTTTATCGGGGAACGTTCTTAAAAACAAAAAACCTACCCCACCGGCTGGCTGCCGGTGATTGGGTAGGTTTGCTTGGTTTGGACCCTCGCCCTTGCATGACTCCATTGTACGCCGAAGCCGAATTGGGGTCAAGTAGGCCAAAAGGATCAAGTTTGAAAGTAACTACTCAGTCATGTCATTTCGAGCGACGTTAGGAGCGAGAAATCTCGTAATCCGCAGTTTGCAGACAACCATCTCAGGAGATTTCTCGGCTTTCAGCCTCGAAATGACATGAGGAGTAGCAGTTACGTTTGAAATTCAACGGCAACCGGCGGGCGGCTGCGGGTCGTTTCAAGCGGGGGCAGGGCGAGTTGAGATTCTAGTTTTGCCTGCGAAGCCACCCCATAGTTCATGTGCGTTACCTGCCCCCGACCATCCAAAACGATGGTGGCGGGTAAGGTTAACACCTTGTAGCGGCCGGCCAAGTCGGGATGCTCGGTCGCATCATACTTTTTGATGACAAGCCGCTCGCCGAATTTGGCGCTCAGGCTGTCTACAATCGGCGTTTGCTGCAATTTGCAGGGGGCGCAGTAATCGGCGCTGAAGTAGAGCAGGGTGGGGATGCCGGCAGCGTTATCAGCCGGTTGGATACTTTGGACTATTTTTGATTTGTAAGTGCGCCAGCCAAACCACAACAAGCTCAGGCCGGCCAAAATCAGCAGAGTAATGACTAACCGCTCGATCATGACGATTTCCCTTCTGAGCTGGGGTGAGGCACCAGCCCCAATTTATCCAATTGATAGTAGACAAAGCAGCCGGCGCAAAAATTAAGAAAGAGATTGACCCCGGCCAGGATAATCACAATCCAGGCCAGCGTCCAGCCCAACCCGGCCTTGTTGAAAGCCAGCAAAGCCGCGCTGCTGGTCAACAGGAAAAGCGCCCCGACGCCCTGGGAGAATTGGTGGGGCGTGGGGTCGTCGTCAATGATATTGGCTTTGAGCAGGCCGTTGGGTTTGAGAATTTTTTGGTAAACCTGTTTAAACAGACCGGCCTGGGGAAAAATTGTTCCGATGGCCAGCACCAGCCCCACAAACAGAACCCCGTAAGGCTGATCGAACAAAAAGCCGAGCAGAGAAAAAACAATAATACAGGCCTGATTGAACTTAATTGCCGTCGTATCTACTTTTTTCGCCATCACATCCCCCTTTTTTGATTAAAAAATAGGCTCTCTTGACTTTAGCAATAGGGCACGCAAAGTCGCAAAGAAATTTGTAAAAACTTGGCGTCTTGGCGTGAGAAAATCCCGTCGAACCTGCTAAAGCCAAAAAATAAAAAGGCCCATCAATTACTGATGGGCCTTAGACGCTTCTAAATAAAAACTAACTTACGGGCAAGCGCAATTGTCCCATCGAGTCCACAACTCGCCGGCGCAACACAAGCAAACCTCACCGCAAATTTGGCGGGGTGGATTGAAGGTCTTTATCTCCCGGTTGAATGATGAGACAATCATGCTAACTTTCTGACCAATTTTCCGTAAAGTGAATGAGCGTAATTATAGATGAATTGTTTTAAGCTGACAAATAGAGATCAATTTCCCGCCCTGCCGCCTAATGAGTTTTGACTGCAAGTAAATTCGGTAATAAAGCCTGGAAGGTTGGTAAATATTGACCAACTTTCCAGCCTTCGAGCCAAAGGCCCCCTATGGGCAATCTTCCCAGATCATTGAAGATTACTGATTTTAAAAATCAAAACTCGTAGTCATCACGGGCGGTTGAATAAATTAGCGAATGAAGTATAATAAGGGCCACTCAATTTTGTCTGCCCAACCAGGCTGGAGAAACCCCATGCGCGCCAAAATTTATCGGTTTGTTTTATTATTACTGCTCATCGCTGCCCCGGCTTGCTCTTTTGGCGCGTCCCCCCAACCCACTCTCCCACCGACGCCTCTCCCTACCCCGGAACCGGAAAAGGTAACCATCACCTGGGGCTTTTGGGGCGATCCCTGGGAAGTAGCCATCAACGAGCGAATTATCAAGGTCTTTGAAGCGGATTATCCCAATATCCACATCGAAACTTTTCATCGCCCCTACGATGTGTATTTTAAGGAAATGCGAGTCAAATTTGCCACAGGTGAGCCGGTTCCTGATGTTCTCTTTTGGTCAGAAGTTCCGGTAGATGTGCCCAAAGGTTACTTTATGGACCTCGGCCCGCTGATGCAGGCTGAAAATTATACCCTCGATGATTTTTTTCCAGGTTTGTTAACCCATTATGAGGTTAACCAGGGCGTCTACGGCCTGCCGCGCGACAGCGATACTAAAGTGATCTACTACAATAAACGGCTGTTCAATCAGGCCGGTCTGCCCTACCCGCAAAACGACTGGACCTGGCAAGACCTGCGCCAAACCTCGTTAAAGCTGAAAGAGGCCAACGTTGCGCCCTACAGTTTTGCCTTTGAGGTCAACAGTTGGTGGATGCTGTGGATGTGGCAAAATGGAATCCAAATTTTTGATGATACTCTATTCCCCACGCAAACCGATCTGGATAAGCCCGCCGCCGCCGAAGCCGTACAATTTTTTGCCGATTTGATCAATGTGGACCAGGTGACGCCTCCCTATAACATGCTGCTTGGCTCCGAGAATATTGCTTCGCTGTTTAAAGAGGGTCAATTAGCTATGGCCTTTGGCAACCACGCCCTGATCCCTGCTTTTGCCGAGGTTAAAGATCTGGAATGGGATGTGGTTGGGCTGCCGCAAAACGTGCGCCGGGCCAACGTGGCTGCCGGCGCGGGCTATGTCATTGCGGCCAACACCGACAACCCGGAAGCAGCCTGGACTTTTCTCAAGTTTCTCTCCAGTTTCAAAGTTCAGGCTATTTTTGCCGAAGCGGGCGTGGCGGTGCCGGCTCTACGCTCGGTGGCCCAGTCTGAAGTTTTTATGGAGCAGCAGCCGCGTCACAATGCCCAGGTCTTTCTGGACGAAGCCGAAATCGGTGAGCCAACCCCGGCTTTCCCCGGCTCCAGTGACATTATCGAACTGGTCAACGGAGCGCTAACGCCTGTCTGGCAGGGCCAGCAAGACGCTGCCAGCGCCATCAGCCAGGTTTTGCCCCAGGTTAAGGACATTCTGGCTAAAGTGCAGGTTAAACGCTGATTCTCAACTCCATGAAACGTCTCCACTCGCTCCACATTGGGCAGCTCATCGGCCTGGGCTTTGGCTTGATTTTGCTGCTGGCTTTGTTGATTGCCTTGGGGCTGATTAGCGCCTACGCTATCACCAAGCAGCAAAGTGTGGTCATTCAAACCCGGGGCGAGGTGGAAAGTTTAACCCAAGAGCTAGAAATTCTCTCGGCCCGACGCAGCGACTATTTGCGCCGCTACCTGAACAATGAGGGCGACTCCCATTTAGAAAATTATTACAGCTACGAGATTGCCTTTGAGTCAATCTTTGATAAGATTGCCCTCTTACTGGTCGCCGGTGAGGAGCAGCAAGCCCTGCAAGCCGTGGCAAGTGCTGAAACCGGCGTAGATAAAAAAGCCCAGGAGACCCTTTTGCTTTACGACAGCGGCTTTCCGGCAGCGGCCCGCCTGTTGTGGGCCAATGAAGGCGGCCGCGTCCAGGATAGTTTAGTCCAGGCCATTGAAAGACTGCGCCATACCCAGGGTAATAGCAGCACTCAAATTATTGAACGCGCTCGCGCCATTGAGAATCTAGCCCTCACCACAGCCATCCTCTTTGTCATTCTGGCGCTGATTGTCGGGCTGGCCGCCAGTGTCTTCATCACCCGGACCATTGCCGCCCCCCTGGCCGGTTTGGTAAAAACGGTTGCCACGCTTGGCTCTGATCTGACCACGCGAGTTCAAACTTCGGGACCCCAGGAAGTCGCTTTCCTGGGTGAAGCTATTAATGAAATGGCCGCCCAACTGCTCATCTCAGAGCAGGTCTTGCAGCAGCACCGCGACCGCCTGGAAAAAGAGTTAAGCCTGGCCAGCCAGATGCAGGTAAGTTTTTTGCCCAGCGTTTTGCCGTCGCTGCACGGCTGGGAGTGGGCTATTTATTGGCAGCCGGCCCGCGAGTTGGGCGGTGATTTTTACACGCACATTCATCTGGAGCAGGGCCGGTATGGACTGGCTATCGGCGATGTGAACGGCAAGGGCGCATCGGCGGCTATGGCCGGGGCGTTGTCGGTGGGACTGCTGGAAGCCAATGCGCCGGCCCACCTGCACCCCGAAGCCCTGCTGAACAAGCTTAATGAAGACCTGTATGTGCGCTTTCACTCACAGCGGATGAATGTGGCCTGCTGTTACCTGATTGTGGATGAAAGTTCAACCAATCTGGTGGTGGCGAATGCCGGTCTGATCTACCCGTACCTGCGGCGGGGGGACAAACTGATTGAAATTCAGGCATCGGGGATGCCCCTGGGGGCCTGGCCTAATTTTGTTTACACCGCCAAAACCTTATCGCTGTGCCCCGGCGACCTGCTTTTTCTCAGCAGTGATGGCCTGGTTGAGGCCAAAAATGGTCAAAATGAACTCTTTGGCTTTGAACGCTTCCAGGCCGAATTAGCCAAAGTGCCGGCCAATACCGAGGCCCAGGTGGCCCTCAACCGGCTTATCAACGCCGTCAAAACTTTTACCGGCCCGGTGGAACTGCACGATGATTTGACTCTGATTGTGGGCCGGTTTGTGGGGTCAGCCATGCTTTAGGCAGTTCTAACGGAATGATGCGTGATGCGTGAAAGTCACGCATCACGCATCACTTATAGGTGAATTATTTTTATGGACTTTATAGAAATTGCCTTAATAGACCTCAACGGCGAAGCCGCCGAAACCGTCAGCGAGCTGTTCAACCGTTATGGCTACGGCGGCGCGGTGATGGAGAGCTATCCGCCCGATTTTGACAAAGTGACCGTCCGCACCGTCATCCCCAGCGAAGATGATCACCGCCTGCGCGAAATCGAGCTGATGCTGGCTCTCATCGGCCAGGCTTTGCCGGGCGGTCTGCCGGAACCCCGGCTGCAATTTGTCGGCAAAAGCGATTGGGCCGAATCCTGGAAAGCTCATTTTCACCCGGTGCGGGTGGGCCGGCGGTTTGTCATCAAACCCAGTTGGCGTGATTACACCGCAACCCCCGACGATATTGTGATTGAAATTGACCCTGGTCTGGCTTTTGGCAGCGGTCTGCATCCGACCACCCAATTGTGTCTCAAAATCCTGGAAGAGATGCCCCTGGCCGGACAGACCTTGTTTGATGTCGGGACCGGATCGGGGATTTTGGCCCTGGCGGCCCTCAAACTGGGGGCCGCCAAAGTGCGGGCAGTGGATATTGACGATATTGCGGTGCGGGTAACTGAGGAAAATTTTGAACGGAACGGTTACCCCCTGCCCCAAAAAGACCTGTCAGGTACGCTCCGCGAAAACCTGACAGGTCTGGAAACACCAGTGGAAGTAGAAGTTGGCTCGGCGGGGGAGGCGGGGGGCCGGCAGTGGGATATTGTCGTCGCCAACATCCTGGCGAATACCATCATTGAACTGCTGCCTGATCTCAAAGCGGCCCTGGCTCGCAGCGGCAGTCTCATCCTCTCCGGCATCATCGCCGAACAGGAAGCCAGCGTGACCGCAGCCGCCACCGCTCACGGGCTACGCTTCAGTGAGCGCCGGGTAGAGGAAGATTGGGTAGCCCTGGTTTTTAGAACCGGGTAAAATTTAACGGCCGCCCAACCCCGGTTTATGTTTATGCCACTTCGTCGCCTGCTCATACCGGTAAGCCGCCCGCAAGATGGCGCTCTCCCCTAGAGCCGGGCCGATGAGTTGTAGGCCGACCGGCATCCCGCCAGAAAAGCCGCACGGCACGGAGATACCGCAGACGCCGGTCAGATTGAGCGAAACGGTAAACACGTCAATCAGGTACATTTGCAGCGGGTCGTCGGTTTTGGCCCCAATTTCAAAGGCTACCGTCGGCGCGACCGGGGCCACCATCACGTCCACCTGTTCAAAAGCCTGCTCAAAATCCCGCCGGAGCAGGGTGCGGACCTGCTGCGCCTTCAGATAATAGGCATCATAATAACCCGCCGAGAGGGCATAGGTGCCCAGCATAATCCGGCGCTTGACCTCCCACCCAAAGCCAGCTTCCCTGGTTTGGCGCAGCGTGTCCCACATATCGCTGCCTTCCTGGCGCAGCCCAAATCTCACCCCATCATAGCGGGCCAGGTTGGCCGATGCTTCCGCCGGAGCAATGAGATAATAGACCGGGATGCCGTAGCGGGTATTGGGCAGCGATACCTCCACGATTTCCGCACCCAATTGGGCCAGTTGATTGATGGCCGCGCGCACGGTTGACTCTACCCCGGCGTCCAGCCCTTCGATGAAATACTCTTTGGGCACACCGACCCGCAAGCCCTTCAAATCATCGCCCTGCTTCATCTCGGCCACATAATCGGGCACGGGGGCGTTGAGGCTGGTCGAATCGTGGGGGTCGTGGCCGGCAATAGCGTTGAGCAAAATAGCCGCATCCTCGACATCTTTGGTCAGCGGACCAATCTGGTCCAGCGAGGAGCCAAAGGCAATCAGGCCGTAGCGGCTGACCCGCCCGTAGGTCGGTTTCAGCCCCACCACGCCGCAGTAAGCAGCGGGCAGGCGAACGCTGCCCCCCGTGTCCGTGCCCAGCGCGGCCAGGGCCTCATCGGCGGCTACGGCGGCGGCGCTACCCCCGCTGCTGCCACCGGGAACCCGGCGCAAATCCCAGGGATTTTTGGTGACTTGATAGGCCGAGTACTCGGTGGATGAACCCATGGCAAACTCGTCCATGTTGGTTTTGCCCACAAAGACTGCTCCGGCGGTACGCAACTTGGTGGTGGCCGTTCCATCAAACGGAGGGATAAACCCTTCCAGGATTTTCGAGCCGGCGGTGGTCGGCACGCCGTGAGTAATCAAGACATCTTTAAGGCCGAGGGGAATGCCTAACAGGGGGTTATCCTCGCCGGTAGCGCGGCGCTCGTCGGCCAGGCGGGCCATATCCAAGGCCAAATCGGCCTGCACGCTGAGGTAGGCTTGAACTTTAGCGTCAACCGCTTTTATCCGCTCCAGCACGCTTTCGGTCAGTTCCACCGAAGTAATCTCGCCCTGGCGCAGTTTGTCTTGAGCTTCGTGGATGGTGAGGGTGTAGAGTTCCAAAGGTAATCTCCATGAAACGTGGTGCGTGGTGCGTAGTGCGTAAATTTAACATACCACGTACCACGCACCACGCACTATTCTAACACTGCCTGTACCTTAAAATAACCGTCTTCGGCGGCGGGGGCGTTGAGGAGGGCTTCTTCATTCGACAGGCTGAGGCTGACTTCGTCGGCCCGCATGACGTTGTTCAGAGGCAGGGCGCTGGCAGTGGGTGGGATGCCGGTGGTATCCACCTGCTGTAGCATTTCGGCGTAATCCAGAATAGCCGAAAGCTGTTCCTGAAAAGTCGCTTTTTCGGCGTCGGTCAAGGGCAGTTTGGCCAGTTCGGCAATGGTTTCAACTTCGGTCAGGCTCAGTTTTGCCATAATAATCTCCAAATTTTGGGGTCCACAGATGGATACAGATGGCACAGATAAAGGTGTAAAGAAAGAAAAAAAATCTGTGTTTATCCGTGAGCCAATAAATTTTGTGTTGGGTTTTACGACAGCGCCGCTACCACCGCTTTTTCAAACTTCTCCAGTCCCTCGTTGATCTGGCTTTCGGTGGCGACCAGGGGGGGAATCCAGCGGATGACGTTGCCATACATGCCGCAGGTCAACAGCAGCAGGTGATTATTCAGGGAGTTGGCGGCTATCTTTTTGGTCAGGGCGTCGTCGGGCTGGCCGGTTTGAGGGTTGACAAACTCGCAGCCGACCATCAGGCCCAATCCGCGCACGTCGCCCAGGGCGGGGAAACGGCTCTGGATTTCGGCCAGGCCGTCCATAAGTTGCTGACCACGTGCTGCTGCATTCTCGACTAGCCCCTCTTCTTTGATGACCTTG
The DNA here is from genome assembly GCA_023151115.1 of Anaerolineae bacterium. The sequence continues at coordinate 33,623 of JAKLJP010000010.1, read as the reverse complement.
ATCGTGGCTTCGGCGGCGGCGCAGCCCATGACATTGCCGCCATAGGTCCCGCCGTGCGTGCCGACCTGCCATTTGCTCATAATTTCACGGCTGGAGGCGATGCCGGAAATGGGGAAGCCGCTGCCCAGTCCTTTGGCCATGACCATAATATCGGCTTTGATACCGGCGTGCTCGTGGGCAAACATTTTGCCGGTGCGGCCAAAGCCGGTCTGGACTTCGTCAACAATCAGCAGGATGCCGTGCTCATCGCACACCCGGCGCAGCCCTTGCATAAACTGGGGCGGCGCGGGCACGTAGCCGCCCTCACCCAACACCGGCTCGATGACCATCGCCGCCGTTTCCTGGGGCGCAGATTGAGTATGCAAAATCATGTCCAATTCGCGCAGGGCAAACTCGCTCACCTGTTCGTCGGTCATGCGGTAGCGGTAGGCGTAGGGAAAAGGTGCGACAAAGATGCCGCCGGGCAAGGGCTGGTAGTCAACCCGGTAGAGGGTTTTGGCCGTGGTCATGGCCATGGTCTGGGCGGTGCGCCCGTGGAAACCACCCTGAAAAACGATGATGTTGGTTCGCCTGGTATAGTGCCGGGCCAGTTTGACCGCCCCTTCGATGGCTTCCGCGCCGGAGTTGGAGAAGAAAAAGGTGTCGAGGTGGGGCGGAGTAATCTCATTTAAGGCGTGACCCAGGCGGACCAGGGGCGGGTGCAGATAAATATTAACCTGGGCGTGGAGCATTTTAGCCGCCTGCTCCTGGATCGCTTTGACCACCGCCGGGTGGCTGTGCCCGGTGTTGGTCACACCGATACCGCTGGTAAAATCAAGGTACTGCTCCCCTTCGGTGGTGTAGACGTGGCAGCCCTCGCCCCGCTCAACCATCAGATGGGTGATGCGGCTCCACACGGGTGAAATATGAGATAAATCAGATAGCATGAGTGCCTCCTTTGCCATAAATGAGAGGGGTAGTATATCATGCCCCGGCAAAAGCTGCCAAAAGCGTTTGGGGCAGGGATTTGGTACTCATAGACTATTGAGCTAACGGCGTTTATCCGTTATGGTGGAGCTAGTTACAGTTAGTAACAAATTTGTGGAAAGGAGGCTTATAAGACATGCTGTTTCTCCCGCGTGAAGAAGGCCAGGGCCTGGTAGAATATGCTTTGATCCTGGTGCTGGTCGCCATCGTCGTGATCGCCATTCTGCTTTTGCTTGGCCCGGTTGTTGGCAACGTATTCAGCAATATCGTTGGCAACCTCTAATTCTTTTTATTCCTTTGTTATTCTGTTCAATTTATAGATCCAAAAAAGCCCCGCCAATCGGCGGGGCTTTTCTTTTGTTTTTATTGCCACTTTATTCCTCAAAAGGAATTACCTTTTGATCCACATACTTGGGGAAATAGGTGAAGATAACTTCATAGCTGGCCCGCTCGCCGGGGGCCAGGACGGGTGGATTAAGGTAGGTGAAGCCGACATTAATGACCGCCCCGCCACGTCCATAAATCACAGCAACCACTTTGGCTCGCCTGGCTGTAATACTGCCGCTGTTTTCAATCACCCCTTTGACGTGAAAGAAACCGGCCTCATCTTCAAAACGTTTTACTTGAATGACCGATAACTGGGGAGTCAATTCCGGCTTTACCGGTCGAGCTACCGCTCTCACGCTGTAGGATTCCATCCCTTCCGGGCGGGACAGGGTAATCAGAAAAGGCGAAATTTCGCCGGGCGGGATGACCTCCAGAATGGTCTGCCCGTTGGCTGTGCCAATCACAGCGCCGGCGCCGTCATAAAAAGTGATGGCAATATTGGTCTGGCCGACATCCAGGTTGGAGTCATTACGCACTTCGCCAACTACGTGCAAGGTATTAAACTCGTCGGTATAACTGTTGTCGCTCAACAAGCCGAGCAATACTGCATCGGCGGGGAGGGCGGTGGGCGCGGGAGCGACGGTAGCGGTCACAACCGGCTGCTGGTTAAGCAAGTTATCCGGCGGAGCCGGGCCGCCCAAAGTAGCCGCAGCAGTTTGGGCTAAAACCACTTCCCGGTGGCTTTCCAGGCGAGTGACGCGGTAACGGTAGGCCAGCCCTGGGCGGAGCATTTTGTCCACAAAAGCCGGTTCGCTGACATCGGCTTTGTGGATATAAACTCCATAACCGCTGCCCATATCACTGTAAATACGGTAATGATCGGTTTTGCCGGTCGGCATCCAGCTTAAGGCGATGCTGGCGTTGGTCAAAGGAATTGCATCAACCAGGCCGGCGGTATTGGCCAGGGCCGGTTCAGGCTGAGCTAGCCGGGGCGCGGGAGCTTCGACCTCAGGATTAACGACGTTGCTCTTTAAAGCTGCCGCCACGACCAGGGGAGTCGGCGCTGGGGTTGGACGGGTGGCCGAGGGTCGAGTCGGGCGGCTGGTGGGAGTGGGGAGTTGGAAGGTTGGAAGGTTGGAGGGTTGGAAGGTTGGAGGGTTGGAAGGTTGGAAGGTTGGAGGGTTGGAGGGTTTAAGGGTTGGAGTAGCTGAAGGTTTGGTTGATTGGGTAGGGGTTCGGGTTGGCTTGACCTGGGCTTGGGCTGCCAGGGTGGGTGTTTGCGTTGGCTTGCGGGTTAGGGTAGAGGTTGGAAGGTTGGAAGATGGGAGGGTTGGAGTAGCCAAAACTTTGGCTGATTGGGTTGGAGTCAAGGTGGGGCTGGGGGTAACGGTCGGTAAAGGAGTCGAGGTGAAGGTGGGTGTAGGTGAAGCGGTCGGCGAGGGGGTGGATGTTGCGGTAGCCGTTGGCAGCGGCGTCAGGGTGGGTGTGGCGGTCGGTTGGGCCGTATTGGTAGCGGTCGGTGTCGCAGATGGCCGACGCGTTAGCGTGGAGGTAGGCGATGAAGTCGGAGTAGCTGTCCAGGTCTGGCTGCGACTGCCTTCGACCAGGGCAATCGCCAGGGATGCTGTCGCAGTGATAGCTGGAGTAGGTTGGATTGCTGGTATAGGTGAAACATTGAGCGGCGTCGCCGTTGCTAGCGGAAGAGTCAGGGTTGAATAAGTCACCACTGCTTCCGAGGCGGGCACGGCGGCCAGTTCGACCGGGCGTTGGTTACGCCGGGCGGTATTAAACATCAAATAAGCCAGCGTGCCAAAAATGATGAGGTTCAGCAGGAACAAATAGCCCAGAAAGACCATTTGCTGCCAGGGTTTCCATTTAGACATCTATCGAACCTTGGTAAAAATCACTTCAAAGGAGTAGTGGTATAATGAGTTAGCTACGCCGTTATCGGTTTCAGCGCACAGTTCATTGACCGGAATATCCGGGCTAATCGGCCCCATCACCTGGCTTGAACCATCCAGAACCTCAACAAAGTAGCTGCCTTTGAACATGGCAAAATCGGCCAGACCGGGGTCTTGTATCTTGGTGCCGGTTGTCAGAATAGCCTCGCCGCCAGCGCCCCCTTCCCAGAAGACGCGCATTTTGACTCCTGGCAGACCGTTGCCGGCCGGGTCACGCACATAAGCAAAAATGTGGTGTTTCCCGGCGTTCTCACAAGCCGTCAATTGGCGGACGGTTCCAATATAATCATAAGCGGGTGTGGGCGTTTCGGTAGGCACAGGCACGGCGGTCGCCCGGATGGGTGTCCGGGAGGGGATAGGCGTGGCGGTGGGGGTGTCGGTAGGGAGAGGCGTAGGCGTAATCGTCGGCGTCCAGGTGGGGACAAACGTGCCAATGGCTGTGGGTGGGGGCAGCCCGGTGGGGGTGGTGGTGAAAGTAGGAAAGGGGGTGCGGGTAGCCGGAGCCTGAGCTAAGACCCGTCGAAAAGCGCCGGGAGATTGAATAGTCAGCAGCCAAACCAACCCGCCCAAAACAACCATATTGACCAGGGCCAGCAGCGAGATAAGCACCGTCCATTGTTGGCTGCTAATGGTGGCGAGTTCTTTTTTGAGTCCGGTCATGGTCGGGTTTTGGCTCATCCCCTGTTTAACTGATAGCGGGGGTGGGTTGCTAGCGTCCTTTTTCGTCTGACTAATGATAAGTCATTATGAGTGGACCCCACCCCCGCCATAGTTTATGTTTACGCGGCAGTTTGAGGAGGTCTGCCGTTAAACAACCTCACTACCTCGACCAGACGTGGTAATAAATTCAATTATGACCAAGAATACCACTATCTATAGAGGTTTGTCAATATTCGAACCACAATATATAGGGTTCGGTAGACAACTTGACATATTCATTATACCATTATTCAAACATTATGGCAAGTAGAACAAAAGTCGGGGAGGCTCAGTGAGCCAAAAACCCTTTTTCTCCGGTCCTATAGATTTACATAATAAAAAGAGGGTTGACATGACCCCCAGCCTGTGATATAATACCGTCGCTATCCCAATTAAATGCTTTTGCCAAAAAGCCCCAAGAATAAGTTATAAGCCAGGTAGTGTTACTATTTATGCCTGGCTCGCTATTTGTATAAAACGAACTATTTTCTCCAACTTTAATAAATTTTCACTCGGCCTTAGATTTTATCTGTTCTGAATAGAAATATCTCCTTACTTCAACCCATAACTCTACTTGAACCAGTATATCTGACTCTCATTATCTAGCCGTAAAAATCCGAACGCCTATGCCTGAACCTGGCTAGGCGGGACATGAGGTGAATATGATTTCAGAAAAAATAACCAAAGACCCCGAACCCGTCGAACTCCCCGAAGCCAGAACAGCAAGTATGTTGGATAATCTGATGCACAAAGCCACCACTTGCGGCTATCTTGTCACCGATGACCTGCTGGCGGCCTTCCCCGAAGCCGAAGACAACATGGCCCAGTTAGAGGAGATTTTTATTCAACTCATTAACCAGGGCATTGAAGTTTACGCCGATGTGGAAGAAGCCGAAGAAGAAAAACGGCTCAAAGAACAATCGCCTAACGAAATTCCTGTTCCTTCTGTAGACCCCTTTGATTTAAGCGGCATCGCCGCCGACGACACCATCAGCCTATACCTCAAAGAGATGGCCCGTGTGCCGCTCCTGGCCCCCGCCGAAGAAATCATGCTGGCCAAAAGTTTGGAAAAAGGCCGCAAAGCGCAACGCAAACTAGAGAAAAACAGCCACACCGAAGAAGAAAAACTCAAACTGCGCCGCTATGTCCGCGACGGTAACAAGGCGCGCGACCACCTGATTAAAGCCAATACCCGCCTGGTAGTGAGTATTGCCAAAAAATACATGGGCCAGGGTGTGCCCTTTTCTGATTTGATTCAAGAAGGCAACCTGGGCCTGATGAAAGCCGTCGAAAAGTTTGATTACCGGCGCGGCTACAAATTTAGCACCTACGCTACCTGGTGGATTCGTCAGGCCATTACCCGCGCTCTAGCCGATCAGGGCCGGACCATCCGTGTGCCGGTCCACATGAGCGACCGCATCCGCAAGCTGCACCAGGTTTCTCGCCAGCTTGAGCAGGTCTGGGGCCGCAAACCCACCCCCGAAGAACTGGCCGAGCAGATGGATTTGGAACCCTCCAAAGTGCGCTGGATGCTCCGCGTCAGCCGCCACCCCGTTTCCCTGGAACGCCCGGTGGGCGAAGAAGAAGACAGCGAGCTGGGCAACTTTATCGAAGATGAAGACGCCCCCACCCCGCCCGACGCCGCTTATCACCATTTATTGCAAGAAAAATTGGAAGATGTGCTCAGCACCCTGACCCCCCGCGAGGCTCGCATTTTGCGCCTACGTTTTGGCCTGCAAAACGGCCGCAGCTACACCCTGGAAGAAGTGGGCAAAAAGTTTGGCCTCACCCGCGAGCGCATCCGCCAGATTGAGGGCCAAGCCCTGCGCAAGCTACGCCATCCCCGCCGCAGCCGGCAACTGCGTGATTATTTGAGTTGACATTTCTCACGAAAATTCGAGAGGCTACCTAAACAGGTAGCCTCTTTTTGTTTTCATGTAAACATGCGTTCTATGCCAATTCGTGATATACTAACGAAAAGTGTCGGAGTTTTTTCAATGCGGACTGAGACCAACAAAGCTGATAAGACGAGTTTTAATATGAACCGGCTACCACCCGAATTACAGCGTCAGTTGGCGGATGTTTATCACGAAAGACAAATTGATGACGCATTGGAAGTCAACCGTATTCATCATGGAAATGCGCGGGAACTTCTATCCAAAATTCAACCCAACAGCATTGCCCTAAGTATCTGGTCGCCGCCTTATTTTGTCGGCAAAGAGTATGAGTCCGACTTGTCCTTTGAGGATTGGCAGAATCTCCTTTCGACCGTCATCGCCCTTCATTTTCCCATCATTAAACCGGGTGGCTTTCTGGTTATCAATATCGCTGACATTTTAGTTTTCAAAGATGCCACCATGCCCAAAATCCAGGCAGAAGTGACCAGCAGCAAACGCTCGCCGGTGACGCGAGAGGATGTGCTGAAAGCAATGGCCGAACATCCCAGCTATAATCGTTACCAAATTGCCAAGCTGTTGGGTTGCAGCGAGCAAACCATTGACCGCCGCCTTAATGGGAACAACATTCGCGGCGGCAAATACGAAGCCCAAACCCGGATTAAAATTGTCGGCGGGCTGATTGAAGAATGGGGACTTAAAGCCGGTTTTTATATGTATGATCGGCGGGCCTGGGTTAAAGATGCCGCCTGGGAAAATTCACGCTGGCACAGCCTATCCTACAAATCCGTGGACGAGTTTGAATATTTGTACGTTTTCTGGAAGCCGGGTGTGACCAAAATTGACCGAACCCGGCTGACCCCCGACGAGTGGCGCGAGTGGGGATCGCGGGGGGTGTGGTACATTCCATCGGTGCGGGCCAATGATGACCACGAAGCCAAATTTCCGCCGGAACTGCCGCGCCGGTTCATTCAACTCTTGACCGAACCGGGTGAAATTGTGCTGGATTGTTTTATGGGCAGCGGCACAACAGCGGTGGCCGCTATTCAGCAACGGAGACAATTTATTGGAATAGAGCTACTTGAAGAATATGTTAAATTGGCTCAGATCAATATTCAAAAAACAAGCATGGCGCAACAACAATTAGAACTGCCTCTTGATCTCAATGGAAATGGGAAATATGCTACTGGATCCGAGTCAACTCACGGACGATCTTGATCGGCTAGAAGAGATTGAAAAAATTTCGCTCCGGCTGGTGGCGCAAGCCATTTATGATTATAGAGGTGTCGCTGTTGAAATATTTCGGGCCGAAAGTGATTTGGTGGCCGATATAGGCGAAGATATCACCCGAGAGGCGCTGGACCGAATGGGTATGGCCAGAATTGACCAGCGGCTATTCGGGAAAATTGACTATAAACGCGCCACTTACTTATTTCATCCCGACTACGCCATCAGGCAGGCACTATTTGTAGACTCTAAAGCTGAAAAAATAGAAGGCCAGAGAACGGCCACCCTACAAACTTCTCAGTTCTCAATGACCATCCGCCAAGTTAGGGCCACTCAAAGTGTTGAAGTTGAAGGTACTCTCCCTAAAATTTTGACAGTCCGAGATGTCAGCTACATTACCACCACTATTTTTGTAAAATACAATTACCTCGAAGTGGATAAGGCTAAGGAACTTAAATCAATTACCCTGGCGGCTGTGCCAAACGGCTTACTCCAGACCCGATACAATCCTTCTCCTGAAGATACAATATGGTTAGCAGGTCGAGATGCGCCCACATTAGGGGAAGCCTTTCGAGTACGCCTCTCCTTTGGCCGGTTGAAAGCCAAAGCCAATTGGCGAGTACAAGAAATACCTCTGCCTCCTCATGATTTTGTGTGGAGCGATTAATCCTCCAACTCCAACTCATCTTTTATCAAGACATCGGTAGAAACATCAAAAAGCCGGGCTATTTTTAGCACCATTTCCACGTTAGGGATTTTTTTCCCTCTCTCCATTTGTCCAACATAACTATGGCTAGTATCAAGCATATTTGCTAACTGCCGCATCGTTAAACCCTGGCGATTACGCAGAGTACGTAGCTTTTCCCCAAATCTTTCCATATACGCCTTTAAATTTGACGCCCATCAAATAATATGGTAATATTGTGAAGCTATTGCTTCACAATATTTTGGAAAGCGAGATAAACTAATGGGTACATACGACCCCAAACAAATCCTCTCAGACTACGCCAACGGCAACATCACGGTTGAAATGGCCATGGGCCACGCCTTGCAGCACCTTGACAAACTCTACGAACTGCAAACGGTGGCCAACCTGAACCGTTATGAACTGCGTGGCAGGGTGGATACGCTGGAAAACAGGCTCAACAGCCTGCAAGCAAAATTTGACCGGCTTATGGCCGGAATGGAAAATTCTCCACCCAGATCTCCCGGCCAATAACCAAACGATGCCCCTGCCGGCCAGGGTCAGGCCAAGCCGGCCTTATCAAACCTGGCCAGTGCGCCTGGCGCTTCTCTTTATGTCAATGATAAGGGAAACCGGCAATTTAAGCAAGCCTCCGGTAGAGAGTCAAGGCAATCTCTTTTTATTTTGGGGGATGATTGCCAAGCGTTCTTTCCATCGTTATAATACTGACGATTATGGAAATCAAGACACTCCAGGATGATACAAAACAATCTGAAGCCGAAATGAAAACACCGGCGAGACATTATGATAGATAAACCGCTGGGAAGAAAAAATTATGGGCATATTCCGCATCTACCCGGAAGCAGGCGCGGGCCGGGCGACCACAAGTGCCAGGAAGGACAGGCGCGCATAGCCACCATAAAGACACGTGATAAAAATGATGAAGTCTTTGTTCAAGAGAAACTCGATGGTTCAAACGTGGGGGTAGCCAGAATAGGTGAGACCCTTTATCCCCTGGGCCGGGCCGGTTATTTAGCTGCGTCATCTTCTTATGAGCAGCATCGTCATTTTAGCAACTGGGTCTACGCCAATTACGAGCGTTTTCTGGCTGTACTGCGTGAAGGAGAACGTCTGGTTGGCGAATGGTTAATGCAGGCGCACGGGACACGTTACCGGCTTCAGCATGAGCCATTTGTGGCCTTTGATTTGATGATGGCAGATGAACGCACCCCCTATGATGAATTTATCCAACGTGTGGCCGTGGCCGGTTTTGTGACGCCTGCCTTATTGCACCGAGGGAGCGCGCTCAGCGTTGAAGAAGCCATGAAGCGCCTTAACGTTTACGGCTTTCACGGCGCTGTAGACCCGGCCGAGGGGGCTATCTGGCGGGTTGAACGGGATGTCCCTACCGGCAAAAAAGGCGACCGAAAACGAACTGTTGATTTTTTGGTAAAATATGTCCGTCCTGACAAGGTAGATGGGCTTTATTTACCTGAAATTTCCGGCCAAGAACCTGTCTGGAACTGGTATCCTGAACCTGCCTTGCCCGCCTAAGGAGTAAACTTTTGCAAAAACACAGAGGCTATCTCCTCCTGACCGTCTTTGTCTCCGGCATGACCACGCTGGGCGTGGAGTTATCGGCCAGCCGCTTGATTGACCCCTTTTTTGGCAATTCGCTGGTCATTTGGGCGGCGATTATCGGCCTGATGCTGCTCTATTTGACGGCGGGTTATATGATCGGCGGGCGTTGGGCGGATCGAGACCCGCGCGAGAGCACCTTGTTTCAAATTACGGCCTGGGGCGCTTTTTTGGTCGGGCTGGTCCCGTTCATCGCCGGGCCGGTGCTGCGCTTCTCGGTAGAGGGTTTTGCCGATTACAATGTCGGCGTTCTATTGGGATCATTGACGGGCGTGCTGATTCTCTTCAGTCTGCCGATCACCTTGCTGGGTACCGTCTCTCCCTTTGCCATTCGCCTGGCCCTGCGAGATGTGCAGCACGGCGGCAACACGGCCGGCTCGATTTACGCCCTGAGCACTCTGGGCAGCCTGGTGGGGACGTTTCTGCCGGTGCTGCTGCTGATTCCAACTATCGGCACACGATTGACCTTTTTTACTTTTGCTGTGATTCTGCTGGCGGTCAGCCTGGGCGGACTCTTCCTGACCCACCCCCGCCGAGCCTGGGTCTACGCGCCGATGTTGGTCGGGTTGGTCGGCCTGAACCTCTGGTGGCCCGCCGGCCCGATCAAAGCCAGCCCCGGCCTGGTCTACGAAACCGAGTCGAGCTACAACTACATCCAAGTGGTGCAGCAAAGCGACGGTCAGGGCGGCTGGTGGCGCGGCTTGCAGCTCAACGAGGGCCAGGGGATTCACTCGGTCTACAATCCCACTTATTTTGATTATCCGCTGGTGGATGGGGTCTGGGATTACTTTTTGATTATCCCCTATTTCAACAATCCGCCCTACACCGAGCGCCAGGTGGAGCGGGTTTTGGTTATCGGCTCTGCGGCCGGAACCATTTCCAAAGCCTACAGCGGCATCTATGGGCCGATTCCGATTGAAGGCGTGGAAATTGACCCCGGCATCATCGAGGTCGGGCGTGACTGGTTCGACATGACCGAGCCGAACCTGACTGTCCACGCTCAGGATGGGCGCTACTTTTTAGCCAACACCGCCCACACTTACGATGTCATCGCCGTAGACGCCTACCGCCCGCCCTACATCCCCTTCCACCTGACCACCCGCGAATTTTTTCAGGAGATTTACGACCATCTCAACGAGGATGGGGTAGTCGCCATCAACGCCGGGCGCACCAGCACCGATTACAGCCTGGTTGAGGCCTTAGGCGGGACGATGCGGGCTGTCTTTCCCAACGTTTATGTGATGGACATGCCCGATTACGGCAGTTCGCTGGGCAACAGCCTGGTCATCGCCACCAAGCAGCCGACCAAAATTGACAACTTTGCCCAGAATGTGGCCCAACTTCAACACCCGCTGCTGCGCGTGGTCGCCGACCGTTCGCTCAACACCCGCCTCTGGGAACTCCCTCCGCAAGACCTGGTCTTCACCGACGACAAAGCACCGGTAGAGCAGGTCATCCATGGTCTAATTTTCCGGTACTTGTTGGGCGGCAGTTAGCCCCCCTACTTTTGCCAGCACGTAACCCTAAGGGTTACGGAGCTTTTTACCTCTTGACAAATGTAACCTTCGGGGTTACAATATATGCGAGTTGATCAATTCGATCTTTACAAATTTTTATAACACCAGGAGGTGGATATGAACCCTCGTAGACCTTCTTCGGTAGGAGTGACTGTATGATTACCTCCTTCAGCCACAAGGGACTGAGGGACTTCTTCGAAACTGGTACTAAGAAAGGCATCCTGCCCGATCATGCCCAGCGATTAAGACACATTCTGGACTTACTAAATGCGGCTGAACATATTAAAGATATGAACTTTCCCGGTTCTGATTTACATCTACTCGAACCAAAGCAGGATGGCGTATGGGCTGTGAAAGTAAAGAAGAACTGGCGCTTAACTTTTATCTTTGAGAACGGCGAGGCTCGCCAGGTTAACTATGTAGATTATCATTGATCGAATGCTGGTAGGGAGCTATCCCTACCAGCCATTTGAGGACACTGGAATATAATTATGTATATTGTTAATAGACCGCCAACTCATCCGGGAGAAATATTAAAAAACCTCTACCTGGAGCCACTTGATTTATCTATCACTCAACTGGCTGAGAGGTTAGGTGTATCGCGTAAGGCCATTTCGGCTATCGTCAACGAGCGTAAGTCGGTGACGCCGGATATGGCCTTACGGCTGAGTCAGGCGTTCAGCACTACACCGGGGCTATGGCTTAACCTCCAGCGCAACTACGATTTGTGGCAGAGCGCCCAAAAATCGGTAGATTGGCAGAAAATCGAGCCTCTTTACCAGCCGGATGAAGAGGCGCTGATGATTTAATTTTTAATACACTGCAGTATACCCAACGCATTTCAAAATTTCCGTAGCTGACGCATCCCCATGCGTCAGCGGACGGCATAGGGATGCCGTCCTACTTCAACAGGTCACGTTGTAAACGTGACCTGTTTTTTTATCATAAATTAAAGTTTGACCGGCAACTAAAATTCAAAACCCCAACTGAACCAGCGGCGGATCATCTCGACTTGAAAGCGATACCCCCCTTCTATGGCTTCAAGCAGTTCACGTTGGGTCAGCAGGGCCAGGGTTTGACTCAAGTCGGCCGGAGAAGGAAGCTGGCGGGCCAGGCTTTCCCGGCTCACCACCGCGCCTTCGCCGTGGTTGGCAATGAAACGCAGCAAGGCGGCGCCCTCCGGCGTTACCTGGTTGCGCTCGATGTCGGCAAAGAAAAAGTTACCGTGGCTTAAAGCGCGAGGCAGCGCCGCTTCTACCTCGGCCAGGCAGGCGTGGCGGCGCGCCGAGGGTTCCTGCTCATTTTTGAGGGCGACAATCTCGGCGCAGAGCAGTTGGGTCAAGGCCGGATGACCGCGGGTGAGGGCAAAGACGCGCCGGCTGGCTTCCGGTTCATACCGCAAAGGGAAGTTCTTAACCGGCCGCTCGATTAACTGGCGGGCTTCGGCTTCGGTCAGGTAGCTAATGTGGATCATCTGAACATTGATCAGATAACTGGCCCAACGCTCAAATTCGTCCAGGGCATGTGAGCCGGTTAGGAGCACTTTGAAGCGGGGGCGATGCTGGATGAGGTGACGGAACATGCCCAGCACGGCCGCCTCGCTGAAGCGGCCTTCAACCAGGGGAATCTCCAACGCTTCAAACTCATCGAGGGCCAAGAGGGCCGTATTTTGACCTAACTCGGCTTCTACTTGATCCAGCCATTCGTCGAAGCCGGTAAAAGGGTCGGCGCTCAAAGCCTCACGGTTGAGCGGCGGCAAGGTCAGGTTGCGCTGCCGCTGGGCTGACGTAATCATGCCGCGCGCGAGATTATACAAAAAGCCGGCATGGTCTGTGGCTTGTGAGGCCGGCCCTTGCAGGTCAACAAAAAGGGGAATAATGGTGGTTGGCAACAGCCGCCCCAGGTTGTTGAGCAGCGAGGTTTTGCCCATGCGCCGCTGACCGTAGAGCAGCAGGGGCGGGCTGCGCCGGCCCAGCAGCAGTTGCTCGATGCGGGTGCTGATGCCGGTGCGGCCCACAAAGATTTCCTGCTGTTCGGTCAGGGGCAACCCAATCACATAAGGGTTATCAATCTCCTGACGGGTTTCAACCACTTCCTCCAACTGGCGGATATAGACGGCAATGATTTGCCGCCATTGGGTGGCAATGGGCCGAAAACGGAGGGCGTAAGGTTCGCTGCTGCGGGTCAGTTCGCGCAGCAAGGCATCCAGGCGGTCCTCGACGGTGCTGAGGGCCAGCCGCTGGTTGTAGCTGCTCTCCTGGCGCAGCGCCGCCAACACATCCTGGCTCAGGCGGCTAAAACTGCGCAAAAGGGCGCTGGCCGGGCCGGCCAACTCGCCGGCGCTCAAGCTGCGATGCACGCTGCCAATCACGGGAACCTCGGTGCAGCTTTCTAGCCAACGCGCTTCCAATTCAATTTGAGCCGCTTGCGCCGCCCAACGCTGGCGGCTGGCGCTAAGAAATTCGCTGGCAAGCTGGCCTTCAACGGGGTTATGTTCGATGACCCGCAGCAAATGTTTGTCTAGCCCCAGCAGCCGGAGCGGTTGGTGTTCGTCCCAGAAGGCTGAATGCCAGCGCAGCAGGCTGGGCCGGCGATTTGGCCGATTTTTATCGAGATGGCCGAGCCAGGCGTTCCAAACGGTCAGGAAGGGATAGAGCAAGAAAAACCGCCACCAGGGTAGGGTTAACCCCAGCAGAATAGTCAGTACACTCAAAGCCAATGTTGACCAGCGGGGGATGTGACCAACCGCGATAATAGCAGCAATCCAGCCCCCCCCGCCGCCGAGGGCGCTGGCGACAGCGCCCACCCAGGGACCGGCGATTTGCTCGCCCAAGAGGTAGGGCAAAACGATCAATGTTACAAACAAAACTATTTCCAAAGCGGTACCACCACCGGCGGCGATGGCTGAGGCAAAACCCAGAAACACCAACAGGATAACCACTAACCCGGCGAGGGGTCCTCGTCGCCAGGAAACAACCAGTCCCACCGTCGTCCCTATCATCAGGCCAGCCGCCGTAGTATTCCTTTCGATAAGCGGCAGGTTGTATCGGGCGGTAAAAAGAATAACCCCGCCAAATAAAACAGAAATGACAGCGCCGGCAAACTGCCTACCCAAAGAATGGGTCGAGTCTTTACCCGCCGCGCCGCTGGCGATATAGCCCACCGTGCCGCCGCCCAGGCCAAATACGCCCCCGGAAGCCAGCGCCCGGACTGTGACCTCAAGTTCGGAACTGTTGATAATCACCCAACCGCTGGCCGGGCCAAGCCCAATCATCAGGCCGCTGAATAAACCAGCCACCGGCCCCAGGGTGATGCTGGCCGCCGTACCGATAATAATACTGCCGGTTACACTCACCCCCATCCCCAACGCTAAAGCGGCGCATCCCCCTAAAACCAGACTTTGACCCGGCAGCCCCATGAGCCACAACACGAAAGCGGAAAATAAACCGGCGAGGCCGGGCAAAATCCCATAGCCGATGACCAGCAGCCAGCGCATTTGGGTATTGCGCCAGTGGCTCCGGCGCAAATCGGTTACAGCAAAGTTGGGGGATAAGGCCGGGTCAATTCGAGCCAGATAATTTCGCCAGGCCGTCGGGTGAAAAAAGAGCCAGCAGAACAACTGCAAACTACCCAAAATGGGGTTAGCATGCAGTTCGGGCGAATGGGTATAGCTGTTGCTCCAACCAGGTTTTAACCCTATCATTTTCCTATTGAAAAAAGAAATCAGTTATGAGATACTCTTTTAATAAAGTTAGAATTTTGTTAGAATGGCCGCTTGACATACAGATAAGGAGGGATGCCGTATGTCCACCATGCAGGAAATGGTTAAGGGCGCCGTCTCAAAAGCCAGAAACTATTTTGGCAATGATGTGTCAGAGAGCCGATTGATGGCTAAAGAGCGTAAGGTTAATGAAGTAGCGCATAATCTACAGATTGAACGAGAAAAATATGAACGGGCCAAAGACATGCGCGCTGTCTTTACTTACAAGTATGAAAGAATGACCGTAATCGTTGCCAAAGACCTGGGGCAGGGCGATTTCAAGGATCCTATCGCGTTAACTGATTTGGACAAGAAATTTGCCAAGTGTTACCTTGATGCTTGTCAGGCTTATGATAACGCTAAGATGAGTGCTGCGTCTGGTGATCAGGCGAATAATGACCCGGCAGTGATTTGGAAGGATGTGCCCCAGGTTTGGAAAGCTGTTTTCGATGCAATCGGGGCCGGTGAAACTGCGTCTCCGCCCAGGGTTTCTGTATTACAGGCCCTCATCTTGCCGATGATTGCCCATATTGTCCATGATTTGCCGCTGGCTATTGCCGATACGTTGATGAATGAACCTTCTCAGGCCAATGCTGACGATTTTGACAGAATCAACGAATTGATGGGCGGGCGTTTTAATGAGATTCAAAGACAAATTAGCCTGAGATATAATTGGCTCTTAATCCTGTTAGACGGTGCGGCCCTATTCTTTGATGAACATATTATTTTCCAGACGATAAGGCAGGAAAGAAGTAACGCCTGGCGTGACGCCACCCGTCTACTCCATGCACGCTATAATAATGATCAGGAAAAATATGAGCGCATCAGAGAGTCGATTATAAGGCGCACTCTGGTTTATATAGCCTTTTATCGTGCCCCTTCTATCTGGTGGCTGCGCCTCGCTTTTTGGCTGGACCACCTGGCCCTGAGGTTGTTTATGATGCTTAAATGGCCTATAACTACCAGTCATCAGAAAGAACAGCCCCAAACTCCCCCGGAGGAACGTCCGGCCTTAGCTGCTTAGGATCGCAGGTTAAATAACTTCCCCAATTCACCGGGGAGTTGGAGATTGGAGATTCAATCTCCAATCTCTAATCTCCAATTTCATTCCTTAACAGATAGCTGTACGCCGCAATTTGCTGCAAGCCCTCTTGCTGCCAGGCATCACTCATCTCACCGTATTCCAAAGCGGTCAGGCGGGCGTGGCAGAGGGCTTGCAGCAGGCAAGGCCAATTTTTACTTTGCCCCAAAATCCACTCGACCTCCGCCGGAGTGAAAGGCTGGGGCGAGCTGGCAATCAACTCGCGGGCTTCCGTTTCTTTGAGCGGCCCCAAAATAAAGCTGTGCCCAAAGATATTGAAAAAGGGAGACGACTTACCCTGGGCTTCGGCCAGTTCGGCCGGGGCCTGGTGAGCCGTCAACAAAAAGGCCAGATTGCCCCCAGTCAAATTGCTGCCCAGCGAACGCAAACTTCCCCAAAATTGCTCATCTAATTCCGGCGAAGCCAGAGCCGCGCTAATTTCATCCAGCAGGATGATGGCCGGTTGGCGCAGGCGCTGGCTG
This sequence comes from Anaerolineae bacterium, assembly GCA_023151115.1. The sequence continues at coordinate 17,385 of JAKLJP010000010.1, read as the reverse complement.
ACCACATCCATAAAACGCTCCAAATTGCACGGCTCTGGAACAGGTAAATTGAGGCCGGCCAACAGATAGCGCAGCAAACTTTCCCGGCGGCCCATGCGGGCATCCTGAAAATCCACAAAAATCCAGCGGTAACGCTCCGGCTGCGGCAGCCAGTCGCGGAACTGCCCAGGCCGCAGTTGATCCGGCGGTATGGTGGTAATTTTTTGCAAGTAGTGCAGCAGCGAGGTTTTGCCGCTGCGTCTCAAGCCGATAATCGCCACATTCTGCAATGGAAAGCGTCTCCACAAGCCAAAGATACGCTTCAATTCATAATCGCGGCCAAAAAAATGACGGGGATGCATGATCGGCGGGCCAACCACAAAGGGGTTGAACTCGGCCAGCAGCGGCCTGTCGTCGGTCAGAACCGGACGAGGGTTCCCCCGTCCCAGCGGAAATAACTCCTCGCAGAGCGCTTCGGGTGCGGGGTGGCCGGCGCTGCTTAAAAACTGTTCCAGCCACTCTCGCTCCAGGCGGCCGCGCTCAACCATAATCCGCGCTAATTTTTCCACATCGGCCAGATAGGGCGGCAAATGGCCCTTGCGCCAATACTCAATGGCCGACTCGCCCTCGCGCCCCAGGGCATAGCCCAACTCATCCTGCACAATCTGAATAGTTTTAGCTTCACGCAGGCGGATGCGATGCACCCCTTCGGTGAGCAACTGGGCAAATTTTTGGGCAGACTTGGGCATACTCACCCCTATCCGAAAATTCGGAGTCTACTCGGAACGGTCCCACCCCCACTTCGGAGTCGTTTTCCACTAAGATGGCATTGGTGATAAGAGTTGTACTGACAACAGGTCGAGGAAGTTTGCCTGGGTATTCCACCTAAAACCCAACCAACATCTTAACATTATACTTCACTTCTCCCATTCTGTGAAGGGGGTACTTCCGGGTTCAAGCTGATAGGCGCTTGTCAATTTCTGATTTGTAAAAAAATTAGTCAGAAGATAAGGAGATAAGACAATGAAGCTTGCCGAAGATTTGAGCTTAACCGGATCAGCCCAAGCCCCAGAAAAGTGGGTTGTAGCGGCTGAGTTATGTCATACGCTTCAGTATCAGCAAATGGCCGAACTGTTGGGCCAGGCTCAGCTTACCAGCGAGCAGCTTGGCAACACGCCCCTGGCCCAAATGCTGGCGATGACCCGTTCCATGTGCCTGGTCTACAGCCAGCCCCAGGCTAACAGAGTCGAACTACCCTGGATCAATGCCGGGGTTACTCCCTTCATCTTCCCGCCTGAGCCGGTTGTGGTTGGGCCAAACTCAGCCGAGTTGGTTATCTACTGCCTGGGGACGTTTCGAGTCTATCAAAACGGCCAATTAGTGACCAATTGGCCCAGTTTAAAGGCCCAATCCATCCTCAAATACCTCAGCGCCCAGCGCGGAGGGCCGGTTGTTAGAGACATCTTGATGGATACGTTGTGGCCCGAGGCCGACGCCGACGCTGCCCGGCGCAATCTTCACCAGGCTGTCTACAGTCTGCGGCAAACCTTAAAGCAGAGCCAGCCCTGCCTCCAGCCGATCCAATTTGAGCAGGATAGCTATTTGCTCAATCCGGCGCTCAAGGTCTGGATAGATTGGGTAGAATTTGAAAAGTACGCTCAGGCCGGCCAGCGCCTTGAAGCGCAAGGGCGCCTGGCCGAGGCCATGGCCGCCTTCCGCCATGCTGAAGCTTTATACCGGGGTGATTTTCTGGAAGATGACTTGTATGAAGATTGGGCCAGTTTGCCCCGTGAGCATGCGCGGGTCACTTATTTAAACCTGGCCGACCGCTTGAGCGAACATTGCCTGCGCTATGGCGAGATCGAGGCAGCCATCAGTCTTTCCCAGCGGATTCTGGCGCGAGATAATTGCCACGAACAGGCTCACTGCCGCCTGATGCGTTGTTATTCGCTGCAAGGGTTACGCAGCCTGGCTGTGCGCCAATACCAACTCTGCGCGCAAACCCTCAAAGCGGAATTGGATATGCTGCCCTCCCCGGCCACCCAGGTCCTCTATCAAAAAATCATTGGGCAGGAAGTTTTGAATTTGGACACCAATTGAGTGAAACTTGAGTTTCAATTGAGCGATGTCCCGTATATTCAGGTCAACCTCCCACACCGTTGAGCGCGCCGATAGTGTGGCTGGTCCATAAAATCAATTTTTAGAGAGAAAGGAAAACGTAACATGTCTACTCCCGTCGAAGTCAAAAATGGCTATGAAGAGCAGGCCGTCAAGGTCGCCCCGAAGGTGAAGAGCACTGCTGTGGCCCAGATAGCGGCGGCGGCCAACACCGCTGCCGTCCTCTACACCTCGGATGAGGTGCAGCAGCAGGCTCAGACCATCATCACCGCCTGGGAAGCCAAACTCCAGGAACAGAGCAAGCAGTATGCGCAGCGGCTCATGGCGGCCAGCCAGGGTGAGCAGTTGGAAGCGGCCGGGCCGATCACCTTCCACCCCGCGCCCTACCAATGGTGGAACCTGCTCCTGGCCGGGCCGTTCCAGCCGGTGGCCCCGCTTGGCCCCTTCCTGCCCAGCAAGATCATCCGCGCCGGTGAGCCGGCCTTCATGATCGCTGTCCTGTGGCGCAACCCCGCCCCTCTGCCCGGCGGGCCAAACCCCTCGGCGGCTCAGATCATGGCCCCCTTCAACTTCAGCATCTGGCTGGAAACCATCAACCTGACCCATGTGGTCAATGGCCCCGATTTTCCGCCAGGCGGCCTGGCCGGCGTCTTTGGGCCGGGGAACATTAACTCGTTCTTCATCCCGATCAGCTTCCCGGCCCCGGTAGATGGCCGGCCCACCCTGTACGAGATGAACATGGTGGTGGACATCCTGGGTCCTGGGGTTGGCTTGCCTCCGTTTGCCGGATATTCAACCTGGGTTTTCGACCCCGACTTCGAGCCGCCTTTCCTGGGCTTGCCCGGAGTGGGGCCGCAGTTCCAGCACGACATTCCGGCCCGGTTTGCGGTGTATGTCTAACCGCAACTAAAGCCTGCTGCCGCTACGTTGATCTAACCTAAACACTAACCCTGACGGTATCCCCTCACACCACCGTCAGGGTTGGTGCTCATTAATACCTTACGAGTCAGATTCTTGTACAATCAGCAAGAAGTTGTTACACAGAGAGGCACGGAGAAGTCACAGAGTTTCTCAGAGGAATTTTTAGAACTCTCTGTGTGCCTCTGTGGAGTCTCTGCGCGCTTCGCGTCTGTGTTCCTTTTTGGCCATAGGTGGCTCGTCCAGGTTAGGGTACTTCCAAGAAAATTGATATTCAACCCGTCTTGCGTCTTGCGTAACATAAACGGAAGACGCAACACGTTTTGACTGATTTAGATCGGAGGATCAACCAATGAACATAGATCCCAACCTTTTACAAGCAGCCCAACGCAGTTTGCAGCGGGCCGTTTTGTGGCATCTGTTTGACCCCAATGTGTCACTGATTGACCTGGGCTGGCGCATTCTCGACCGGCAGGGGCAAACCATTGAGCCTGAACTGTGTGTGCGAGTCCATGTGCGCCAAAAGCTGCGCGGGCCGGATTTTAAGGCTTTTGCCAGCCGCCACCCGGAGCGGGTCTTTGATGCCCGGCGGATTGGTTTTCCGGTAGATGTCCCGCAAGCCAATTACAAAATGCAGTTGTGGCCCATTACCTGGCCCGCCCCGGCGACCGTCCCGCCCGCTAACCCCCGTGATCAGGTTTTTAATCCGTTAGTCGGCGGAATTACCATCTTTAACCCCTTGAGGTCGCTCTACGGCACATTGGGGGGAAAGGTGGCCGACCGGCAAACCGGCCGGGAGATGATTTTAAGCAACTGGCATGTCTTGGCCGCAGCCTGGTCTGCTCCGCCTGACCTGCCCATCTATCAACCGCATCAAATCAACGGCCGGCGGCTGCAAGAGCCTATCGCCCGGCTGACGCGCCACGCGGTTGACCGGCATCTCGACGCGGCGGTGGCGGCCACCACCGGCCTGCGGCCCTTGAGCAACGAGCAACTAGGGCTAGGCCCGGTCACCGGGGCCAAAACCCCTGAACTGGGACTGCGGGTCAGCAAGTCGGGCCGAGGCAGCGAAGTCACCAGCGGGGTGATTACCGGGGTGGGGGGCTACCGGGTGCGCTATTACGATGGGATGCAACAGGTCATCCGGCACATCGTCCACATTGCCCAAACAGCCGAAGGAGGGCCGGTGAGCAGCCCCGGCGACTCCGGCTCGCTGTGGCTTGAAGCCAACACTCGCCAGGCCGTAGGACTGCACTTTATCGGCAGCGATGTCCCCGAATACGCCCTGGCCCTGGAAATGCAACCCGTTTTGGACGCGCTGAAGGTTGATTTAGTAACTTAAGGGAGTTCCAAAAAAATAATGCTTCAATACTCGTGCTGCGTGTTGCGTCTTGCGTATTCCGTTGTATTACGCAAGACGCAACATGTTTTGGTTTATTTAAACTTGAACTGTCTATGAAGAGAGGTCTTATGACTGCCCCCGATCCATTCTGGCCCAGGGCCTATCAGGCCCGCGATAAGTTAATCGCTCAATTTCCGGATCATCCCGACGTCAGCCTGATTGATATTGGCTACGATCTGGAAAATAAAGCAACGCCGCAGCAAATCGTCTTGCGGGTTCACGTCCGGCGGCCCAGCGCCAAACAAAAACTGGCCTTGCCCTCAGAAATTGACGGCCTGCCGGTACGCGTCATCGTGGCGGATTATGGGGTTGAGTGACTCACGGCTTGATTTGCAAGTTAACGAATGAAAATTGCAATGTTTCGAATGTTTTTTTGTGGTATACTGGACATGATAGAGCTGCACCACCGTCTCACCCCCAGATTTGGCAAGTTAATAATAGGTCATCTGTAATAAGGAGGTTACTATGACAAGTCTACTTCAAGTTGAAGAGATTAGCAAAGCGAGATTGGAGGCTCAATTCGAAGCTTTGTTAGAGGAGTTCTGTATTGTCCACAGCCGGATAGAAAAGTTAGTAAAGGAAGAAAGTCGTGCAGACCTGGAGCCATTGGCTGAGACCCTGATCAGGTTTGCTCAACTCAGTCGCGACAATTTTAACGCTCACCAGAGCGAGCAGCAAGCGACGCGGGGCAAAGTCCAACATGGCGATTTTAATTCTCGCCAGAGCGATCAGCAAGAGACGCTTCAAAAAATTCGACGGGAATGGATGAATCTATATCCTCTGGTGGAGCAACGTTGCCCCGAGTCCCCCACTCACCTCGCCCTCCAGCTCAAAGTTGCCGATGCAATGGCGAATGATTGCCTTAATCGAGCCGGCTCACCGGTTAGTTGTTTGACAACTTTCGGGATGACATTCGATCTGTCTATCCGGTACGCCAGTAAGGTATATGAGGCTATTTATCCGCGTGTGCCTACCGTAATGATACCGCTGGCTAACCGTCGAGATCCCTGGTTGTGGATAGGGATTGGGCATGAGGTTGGGCATTATGTATGGGATCATTCGGATTTAAAAACTCTATTACCGGGCAGTCTGGCTCACCAGGCCCTGGAAATACTGAACCAGGATAAGGCTCTGGGACATGATCAATTATCCCGGTGGAATGAATGGTTAGAAGAGGTATTTGCTGATATTTTTGGGGTGTTGATCCTCGGCCCGGCCTTTGTGCGCTCGTTTGTAGCCTGGCTGAGTTCAAATATTTCTCAAGAAAACTTACTTGAAAATGACCATGATCATGCCCTGCCTTTATTACGCCCCTTAATTCAGCTCTGGGCCTTGAGAGAATTAGAGAATTTCTCCCTATCCTCTAATGCTTCCGCTGCCCCACCAGAAGGCTACTCTGAAACGGGTCTATCGGGATGGCAAGAGATTTTTGGCCTTGCTTCGTCTTTACCGGAAGGGCCGGATATCTTTAACGCCACAGAAATTCTCCAGCAATGGCTTGATTTTTTAACCCGGTTGACGCCCGATAACGACCTGGATTACTGGCTTGACCAGGTTATAAGCGAGACATTGATTAGAGATTATCTATCTTTAATCCCTGGTGTGGTTAAAGCAGTGGTTGAAATTTTTCTAAGCAGTGGGACCGTACAATATTACACCCCGGATCTCCACACTCAAGTAATGCAGCTTGTAGAGACCTTAAGCAGCAACGAACCTGCGAACAGAGAGAAATTGTCTTCCGGGGCATTATCTATTGCGGTGGCCTGGTATGCCTGGGAACAAGTTACCACTAATTCCAGGTTAAAAGGGAAAGGGCGCAAGCAGCGGTTAGATAAAATCAGGGAGTTTGTGTGGGGGCAAAAAATAGATAATGATGCAGCGGCCAATCTTTATTGTGAAGATACAGCCTGGCCTCAAGGGGGGCTTAATGAACTGCTCAGGCAGCGAGTCACCAACCTTAGAGAAGGCGGAATGAAAAATGAAAAGGCCATTGCCAAACGCCTGCGTGAAAGCGAATTTTCAGCGCGTGAGGATTGGTGGTGCAGGTATTGTGACTTTTAAGGATATAAGTTGTTTCTACGGCCCAGGAGATTTTTATTCACAATTTCCGCTTTTACTAAGCTTAAGCCAATTTTCAGCCAGATACAAGAACCTCGCTTCTGTGGCTGAAACCACCGCTTGCTCAAACGAGCGAATCGCCGCCTCAGTATCGTGTTGGCTGCAATAGCTGTAACCGGCGTAAAAGTAGGCCGGCGCATAATTCAAGTCCTGGGCAATAGCCTGACCAATTGCCTCCAGGGCTTTGGACCAGGACTCTTCGGCAATATAAACCCGGGCCCGACAGGCATAACCGGGCGCGGATTTGCTTTGGGCTAAAATTATCTCATCACAGTCTTGATGCGCTTCGTCCAGGCGATTGATCGAGGCGTAGGCCCGACTGCGACTCACCCTGGCCCAAATATAACCGGGGTCGGCTTCGAGAGCCGACGTAAATTCCGTCACGGCTGTCTCATACTTTTTAATGCTCAGGTAAGCCTGCCCCAAATTGTAATGTGATTTAGCCGTTAAATCGGATTGACTACCACCGGCCCTCGTGACCTGGCTCAGGGCCTTCTGGTACGGTTCCGGGGCGCGTTCAGCCGCGGAAGGCTCTGGGTGTTGTAGCCAGGCATTGCCCAGCAAAAATTCCCAGCCGGCCTGGTCTAAGGGGCTGCTCTCTCCCCACCTGGATGAAGTTTCAAAAAGCCAGGCGGCAGCCTGTTCTACATTGTTAGAATAATAGGCTATTGCCGCCGCCGTTAATTTCGCCGGCGTATCCACATTATTTTGAAACCAGGTCAGACTGAGAGTTTCCAGTTCGGCCAGCCCTCCCTCAACAGTAATTTCCCGCTCAGGCAAGGTCAGATAATAGGTTATACCCATATCCTGACATTTAATCTGGATCAGCACACCTGTATCATCTTCTCTAACCATCACCGTATCATTGCCAGAGTTATTTTCCAGTTGCACTGTCGCGGTTATTTCTGCCTCTGCCAGCAGGTCACTAACCTTATTCTTGTAATCAGTCGTCAGAGCCGGCAACTCAGCACAGTCAACCGCTGAGACAATTTGACTCTGGGCGGGTTTCACTCCGGGGAGGAAGTTAAGGGGGGATGGCAGGTCGAGACCACGCCAGATTACCCCCATCACCAACCCCACCCCTACGACTGACAACAAGATACGGATCTGGATTGAGTGGAGCCAGTCAAAAGGAGAGGGAATAGGCTCAAGGGAAGGCAAGGCTACCGCCGCAGCTCCACCCATTCGCTCCGTCACCCTGACTTGTGCCAGTTCAGCCACAAATTGCTGGATTTCCCCGCCGCCTATGCCTGAAGGGAGTAGGGCAGGGTTAACATTGGATTGATACGGCTGATGTTCTTCAAACCGGGCCAAATTTTTTTCTGCGGCCCAGACCAGGAGAAGTTCAGTTTTTAACTTCTGGTCGGCATATTCAATGAGTTGATCGGCAATATCAGCCGCGCTGCTCGAGCGAGCCAGTTGGGGATAAAGGGGCTTGAATTCGGGCGTGTCGAAGCAAAATTGGCGCAGTTCATCTTCGCTGAACCCGGCAATTAGCAAGGCCCGGATATTGGGCCAGTTGTAGGTGGCAGCCATAGGACATCTCCCGGCCAAATCAAGCTATCCAAGCAAACGTACATTTTATAAACCCGAATAACTCATTATATCACTATTTTTTAACAAATTCTACTGTTTTTTTGACAACTTTCTTCCAATTTTATTAATTTTGCAGTTGCGCCATCAGTTGGTTCAACGCCTTTTCGCGCTCCGTCTTAACCCTTTCGGCGGCTAAAATCGTCGGCTCGGCGCTGCGCACAGTGCATTGATCGCCCACCAGCGGGCAGCGCTCGCACGTTTCGTTGATGATGACGACCGGAATGGCCGGGTCTTCCACAAAACGGATGATTTGCTTCAACTCGGCGTCAATGCGAAAGCCGACAATCACGCTGCTGCTGCCCCTGGCCGACAAGGCCAGCGGCCGGGCAAAGCCAAAGTTAAAAAAACGCTCGTGCGACTCCAAAAACTCGGAAATTTGAACACCCACCAGGGGGGCGGAACTGGCCTCGCCCGAAGCCTGGGAAACACTCAGTTCCTTCAATAAACGCAGCGCCAGCCAGCGCCGGCAGTAATGCTCGTGCAAGCCAATCCCACTGGGCAAATGCAAGTTATTCATATTCAACTGCTTGACCAGCTTGAAATCGCCATTGGCCTTGTGAAAGCGCAGAAAGTGTAGTTTGATGCCAAAAAATTGAGGGATCAACTCACAAAAACGATAAAACAACATCTCCGGGGTTACATCGTACTTGTCCAGCATGTTCAACAGACGGTAAGGACTCCAGGTTTGGAGTTGAAAAAATTCCTGTAAATCGGCCAGGGTATTTACGCGCGGCATCAGCAGCGCCCCGGCAAAATAGGAGGCTTTGAAGTCGTTGAGAACCTGCTGGAAGGACTCGACCTTATCCGGGGCCGAAGTGTTGGCCCGTTCTTTGAGGTCCAGGTATTGGTAGCCCAACTCACGCGCCAGAATAAATTTGATTTGCATGGGCTGCAAGGCCGGGTTGAGCAGCAGTTTGGGCCGGGCGCCCTTGATAAAAACGGAGCGGTAGCTCGACAGGGCGGGCTGGCCGGCCAGTTGGCCGTGATCGAGTTGATAGCCAAAGGTATGCGCAATAATGTCCTGGAGTGAGGCCAGACTCAGCGGCAGTTCCCCATTGAGCTGATACCGAGTCGCAAAATCGCTGGCGGCGTCTTCTAAATCCGCAAAATAATTTTCGTGAATTTCTTGATACGAGCGCAGGGCCGCCCGCAAAAAATGTTCCTCTTTCATATCGTACTGGCGGCCGATTTCCAGCACTGCGTGCAGCAGGGCGCTGGCTTTATCCGGGGCACGGGTAAACAGGTTAACCAGGTCGGCCATCTCCAGATCAAACTCTTCAAACGGAAACTGGCTTAACAAGGGCGAAGACAGAATGGTTTCCAGGTAAGTCAGCGATGAAGCCAGCTTGATCGAAACCAGGTCGTCGTAACCTTTGCCCAATACCTGGGCCATTTTCATGATTTTGTCGGTTTTGGGGTATTTGCGGCCCTTTTCAATTTCGGTCACATACGAGGGTGATAGCTCGCAGCGGCCGGCAAATTCCGACAAATTCAAGCCAGCTTCCAGACGAGCCTGCCTCACCTTCATCCCAAAAATCATATTCACCAAATTAGCGCTCACATCAACCTCACTTTGTGCCGGGAAATTAGCATACCCCTGGGGCAAAGTCAAATAGTTTGGATAAAACTACGTTCTTCAGGGACCGATAACAATCAATTTTTATCCCCCGCAGGGGGGTTGACAGGTAAAACAATCTATGTTAGAATTAGCGAAATTTCGCTAATAGATAATATACACTAAAATTGATTTATTCGCTAGGAGGCAAACTAAAATGGGATTAAATGGGAACTTCCCCTCGGCAGAAAAAATCTCCCAAAGCTGGGCAACCGAGGCGCGCTGGCAAGGGATCGAACGGCTCTACCAGGCGGCTGATGTGGTCAAGCTGCAAGGATCGGTAATTATCGAACAGACCCTGGCCAGACTGGGGGCAGAGCGACTGTGGGAGCTGTTACACACTGAGGATTACGTCCATGCGCTGGGCGCACTGACCGGCAATCAGGCTATGCAGATGGTTAAAGCCGGGTTGAAAGCCATTTATTTGAGTGGGTGGCAGGTGGCCGCCGACGCCAACCTGGCCGGGCAAATGTACCCCGACCAGAGCCTCTACCCGGCCAACAGCGTGCCGCAGGTGGTCAAGCGCATCAATCAAACCTTGCAGCGAGCCGACCAGATTTACCACTCCGAGGGCAAAAACGACATTTATTGGTTTGCCCCGATTGTGGCCGATGCCGAGGCCGGGTTTGGTGGCCCGTTGAACGCCTTTGAGTTGATGAAAGCGATGATTGAAGCCGGAGCCGCGGGCGTCCACTTTGAAGATCAATTGGCCTCCGAGAAGAAATGCGGCCACATGGGCGGTAAAGTGCTGGTGCCGACCAGTCATTTCATCCGCATCCTCAATGCTGCGCGCCTGGCCGCCGACGTGATGGGTGTGCCCACCCTGCTGGTTGCCCGCACCGACGCCAACGGCGCCCATCTGATCACCAGCGATATTGACCCACGCGACCAGCCTTTCCTGACCGGCGAGCGCACCCCCGAAGGCTTCTTTCGCATGCGCGGCGGGCTGGATGCGGCCATTGCCCGCGGCCTGGCCTATGCCCCTTATGCCGACCTGGTCTGGTGCGAAACAGCCCATCCCGACCTGGCCGAAGCCCGGCGCTTTGCCGAAGCCATTCACGCCCAATATTCCGGCAAATTGCTGGCCTATAACTGCTCCCCCTCCTTCAACTGGAAGCGTCACCTGGACGATATGACCATTGCCAAATTCCAGCGCGAACTGGGAGCGATGGGTTATAAATTCCAATTTATCACCCTGGCCGGTTTCCACGCCTTAAACTATTCGATGTTTGAACTGGCGCGTGGTTATCGCGACGAAGGCATGAGCGCCTACGTCCGTTTGCAGGAAGAAGAATTTGCCCACGAAGCCTACGGTTATACCGCCGTCAAACACCAGCGTGAGGTGGGCACGGGGTATTTCGACCTGGTGGCCGAGGCTGTTGCGGGCGGCATGTCCTCAACCACCGCCTTGAGCGGCTCCACCGAAGCCGAGCAGTTTGCCGTGCCAGCGTTGGCTCATTAATCCCTTTCAAACAAAACGGCCCGCTCGAGGCGGGCCGTTTTTGATTCTGTTATCTGCGGCCTATTATGAAAAGTTGCGTAGGGTGTGATTTCACCGCTGCGCCAGGTCATAATCAGTGTAGTAATCTTTTTGGGCCATCTGCCCTTCAACTATATCAAAATTTAACACCCGTGAGTCCAGCCCTTGCCCGGTGGGAGTGTGGACTATGCACTGATAACGACCCGGCGCTAGAGCGAACTCGTGCTGTTTGTAGGGTGGGATCAACTGCGAGGCGCTGGTTGGGCCGGTCAGGTCTACTATCAAATCGTAGCCGGTGGGGTTGTGGAAAACCAGCAGCCCCATCCCGGCCGGGATGACTGGCGACGGCGCTTGACCCATTGCTGCCGGTTGAACCACCACCGGCTGAGACGGCGCAGCAATCGGCGCGGCCGGGGGCGTCGGGGTGATGATAACCGGCGCAGGGGTAGCGGTCGGCGGGCGCTGGCCGATGGGGGTGTAGGTGGCGGTGGGTAAGGTATCGGCCAGGCGGGCGCGAAGCACAGTCGGCGTGGGTGTGACTACCAGGGTGAGGGAATCGCTGTTGTCCTCTAACTCGCTCAGGCTGATTACTTGGCGGGGGCTGGTAGGACTGGCCAAAGGCAGGGCAGTCACCGGCGCTGCGGCTACCTGGCCAGCGTTGCCCCGCTGACTCAGCCCCCACTGATACCCCACCCAAACCAACACGCCGGCGATGAGAAAGATGACCAACCCGGCGCTAAAGGCATAGCTCAGCCACCTCTTGAGCACCTGGGCCGGATTTGGCTGCACCGGCTCAAAGCCGTGGGTGGGAAAGTTTTTGGGCAGGCTGCACGCCACCGACAAGGCCCGCGCAAATTCCGCGCCGGTATTGTAGCGCAGTTCCAACCCCTTCGACAGCATCCGCCCCACCACCTCGCTGACGGCAATCGGGATGCCGGGATTGAGGCGATACAGCGGGCGGGGCTGTTGGTAAGCCTGGGCGTGCAAAACAGCCGATGGGCTGCCGGTAAAGGGCGGCTTGCCGGCCAGCATTTGATAACACAAAATCCCTAAAGCGTACAAATCGGAGTGGCGGCTCGGCCCCTGGCCGCGCACCCGTTCCGGGGCCATCGTTTCGGGCTGGCTCATGGTATCGTTTTGTTTCAGCACGTTGAGGCCGAACAAAGCCTGAGTCAGGCCGAAATCGGCCAGCCAAACCCGGTCATCCGGGCCGAGAAGAACGCAGTGGGCCGACAGGTTGCCGTGCGTGTACGATTTTTGATGGGCGTAATCCAGGGCCGAGGCAAGCTGGCGGGCAATGAACTGCACCCGCTGCGGGGCAAAGCTGCCTTCGGTGTGGAGCGCCTGGGCCAGCGGCGTGGCCCTGATAAAATCCTGCACCCAGTAGAGCCGCTCGCCTTCCTGTCCGGCTTCATAGCTGCGGACGATATTAGGATGTTCCAGTTTGCTCATCTGTTGGGCGGCCAATTTGAAGCGCCGGGCCAAAAATTCATCCGCTGCCAGCAGGGGGGACAAGACTTTCACGATCACCGGCGCGCCGTCGGTCTGGCGCTCGGCGCGGTAAACGGTCATGATTTCAGTCTGGCTGAGTTCTTCAACCAGGGTATAGGCTTCAAGCTGTAGGTCAATTGAGGTATTCATTTTTACTCCATCGAGGCCAATACTGCGGGGATTTTGTACTGATTTATACGAGGGTGGAGGGGGTTTCCTTCAATGAAAGGATTCATTTTTGGGGATTACGAACATCTGTTTTGCCATTTGACAAAATACTTATTTGTGCATATACTTACATATACTTGATATACACGAATTAGTGTTAAGATTAATGAGATACGTGGTCTATAATACTCATCAAGTGGCAGAAATGGCAGGCGTCCATCGAGATACCCTGTTGCGCTGGCTGCGTGAAGGCCGCCTGCCCGAACCTCATCGTGATCGCAATGGTTGGCGGGTCTTTACCCCAGAAGAGGCTGAACAGGTTGTACAGTATGCTAATGGTTCATTGATGGTCCCGCCAAAGAAAATAAATGAAAGTCTGATTTTTTATGATCTAAGCTTACCGTATGCGGACTCGATACCCAGGCTTGAAAGGCTAGAGTGGGATTTTGTAAACACCAATACCGGCTACTTAACCCACTCATTGCATCCCTATCCGGCCAAATTCATTCCCCAAATTCCCAACGCGCTTATCCAGGAATTGTCATCATTTGGAGAGACAGTGCTTGATCCTTTTTGTGGCAGCGGTACCACACTGGTTGAGGCGCGTCGTTTAGGTCGAAATGCGGTTGGGCTGGATGCCAATCCACTGGCCTGCTTGATTAGTCGAGCAAAAGCCGGTGGCATTGGCGAATTGGACGCTGAAATTTTGCGAGGACTGGCGGTCGAGGTCGAGCGGATAGCGCAGGCAACCTCTATCGGCCGGCTGCCTCTGTTTCCTGATCTGCCTGCTTTTCCAGGCGCAAGCCGCCGCCACACCTTTGAAGGAATTGAGGAATGGTTTGATGAGCATGTCATTGATGAACTATCTTTTATAAAAGAAAAATGCCTGGCCTTAACAGAGGTTACAGCCCGTCAACTGGCCCTGGTAGCATTTTCAGCCATTATTGTCACTGTTTCGCGGCAGGACTCAGATACACGCTATGTACGCCGTGAGAAAAATATCAAACCGGGAGATACACTGCAACTATTTAGCCGTACTTTAGCCCAAGCTATCCAATACGCGCTTGAATTTAGCCGTGAAATTGATTCTAAATTGACGACGCAAGTATATGAAGCCAATATTCTTGATGGCCCTGAAATTGGCCCGGTTGACTTAGTGATTTGTTCACCCCCTTACCCCAATGCCTACAGTTATCATCTTTATCACCGCACCCGCATGTTGTGGCTTGAGATGGATCAGCCGAAATTTAAACGCCAAGAGATAGGCAGTCACCGCAAATACAGCAGCAAAGGTGTTAACGCCGCCACTGTAGAAACATTCCGGGCGGAACTGTGTACCATTCTAGCCTGGTTAAAATGCCAACTCCGCTCCAACCGGCATGCCTGTTTTGTGATTGGCGACTCAATTATTAAGGGTGAAACGATTAAGAACGATGAGCTATTGAGCGAAGTTGCGACGGAGGTTGGTTTTCAAGTAGAAGCCAATATCAACCGTCAACTACAAGCGACCAAGAAATATTTCAACCCCAAAATCGGCAAGATCAAAGATGAGCACATTGTTATTTTGAGGAATAGCGAGGTGAACGATGATAATCGGTAATGAGATTATCTGCCGATTAAAGCCTTATATTCAACCCTTCGAAAGGGTTTTGGCGCTCAAAGAATTGGAAACTCTGACTGGCACTACACCTATGCCAGAAACTGATATTTTGGGAGAGCCACTTGTTTATCGTGTAATTACAACTCAATCAGCTACTTATTTGGCTGATCGTTTAACTTATTGGGAACAACTTTATCCTGACGGGAATCCTTTTGTTAGCCACTCAACCCGTCAAGTACGGCGTGAAGCAACGACCTATTTAAGCAGAAATGGCACAACTCCCGAACAGTTACAGACTGTTCTACCTTTTCAAAAGGAGGCCCCCCTCCCGAATAGGCGCAATCTGCGTTATGGACCTCACGGTATTCATGAATATCGAGGTAAATTTTTTCCTCAACTGGTTCGCTCCTTGCTGAATATTGTCAGAGCTGGCCCATCTTCAGTGATCCTTGACCCGATGTGCGGTAGCGGCACTACGCCCACGGAGGCAGTGTTGTTAGGCTGTCGTGCTATTGGTCTGGATTTGAATCCTCTCTCGGTTTTGATGAGTCGGGCTAAATGCGCCAGTTTGACCATTCACCCTGACGAATTAATTAAAGAGTATCAATCCCTCAAAGTTGAACTGCATCACGCGGCTACTCCATCAGCCGATTTGCCCTGGTTTGAGAGTTTGTCTCCTCAAGATCGAGCTTACTTATCCCATTGGTTTGCGCCCCAGGTTTTAGCTGCGCTTGACCCTATTGCCGTACACATAAAAAATGTAAAGCATCCGGCTTGTCGTTTATTGTTTCAGGTAACATTAAGTAACATTTTGCGACGAGTTTCCTGGCAAAAGGATGATGATCTGCGGGTGCGCAAAGAGATTCGGCTAGATAGAGAGATTGATGTGATAGCCGAATTTTTGGCTGAACTCAATCGCTCGGTCAGAACGATTCTGGCGCTTCTGTACGAAAATCAGGATTTTCCCGTTGGACAGGCGACCATTATTGAAGGTAACGCTCGCCAGGCTGACCAGTTCTTGGCGGACCAACGAGGGCGAATAGATGCGATTATTACCTCACCGCCTTACGCTACAGCCCTGCCCTATCTCGATACCGACCGGCTGAGTTTATGTTATTTAGGGTTACTCTCCCGGCCTCAACACCGCCAGCGTGACTATCAAATGATTGGCAACCGAGAAATTACCGAACGCCAACGCCAACTCAATTGGCAAGAGTATCAACAACGCCGCACCGAACTGCCCGTTGAGATTACCAGGGTGATAGACCTCATTGACACCCTGAATCGCCAGGCCGAAGTGGGATTCCGGCGGCGCAACTTGCCGGCGCTACTGGCTCGCTATTTTTTGGACATGCAGCAGGTATTTCAAACTTTTTTGCGGCTGCTCAAACCCGGCGCACCGGCCTATGTTGTCGTCGGCAATAATCATACCCTTGCCGGAGGGCAAAGAGTGGAAATTGAGACCGATAAGTTATTAGCTTATTTAGGGGAAGCGGCGGGGTTAAGGCTGGAGGAGCGGCTTTCAATGGAGATGTTGGTGTCGCGGGATATATTTAAGGAAAATGCCAGCAGTTCTGAAACAATTCTATTCTTCAAGAATCAGCCGTAATAGCCCCATCGTCGCTGTGAGTTCGGCGTCCGATTTACACAGAGATCGGAAAAGTACTCATAGGCGCTTGTTCCAGCGGGAATGATTTCAACATAATAAGCGAAATCTTGACTACCGCTAGTCTTCTCAATTCGTAAAATATCCCCTTCATGGCCGGCGCTGCGAAGGGCTTCACTGCGTAGCCGAAAATCGTGTTTATCCGGCCAAGTCATCATATTTACCCGAATAACCTCGCCCCCAATCCTCATAGACACTCCGGAGCGATCAAATTTGCCGGGCTTGACTGGGTCCTCGATAAAAGAATTTGGCCAGCCCCAAAAATCTGGATACATCTTTCGTGCAGCTAATGGAACAAAAATTTCGGGCGACCGCCGGCTGGTTCCCGGCGTTGTTTGTCCTGTGCCAACATCGGTATGCATTAACGTCATTACAAATCCTTGTGCCTGCTCACTTTCAGCAAATTCAATTTCTACAGCCTGCTCTTTTCGGCTAACCCTTGTTCTATGCCTGGTAGGACGGCGGCGGCTAACGCCTCGACCAAAAAGGAGTTTTCGACCAACTGGTGAAGTTCTATCTTTTGATGCTCTATCTCTCTCTATCTCAGCTTCGTCTTCAGTTTGCGTTTTTGTTTCTGATCGAATGTAATCCAACTCGATCAATTCCTGCAATAAAACCTCATCGAGCTTTCTCACACTATCCATATCATCATTACACCATTGATTAATCGCTTCTTTTACCTCACCCAGAAGCGCCTGATTATCGGCTTTTGATAAGTCAAGTTCATAAACTAACGAAGCCTCATCGTTAGTATATAACCCGCCCTCAGTCAGGTTTCCCGATCCGACAATTAACAGGGCTGAAGACTCTGCTTCAAACAAGTATACCTTCGGATGAAAGGTGATATAGTTGTTCGAGTCGTGGTTAATCCAGATTTCACCTGTATCACCTACGGTATTCAACAAATCCGATAAGGCTTCAATTGATGTGCCGTATTGGTCTATCCCAATAACCATTCGGACGTACCCACCCCGGTCCACAAACCCTTGCAACTCATTTTGCAGGTGCGCTACTCCTGATCTCTTGGCAAAAGCTACGGCTGCTTGAAAAGAATTCCAAATCTGACCCTGTTCACTCAAAGCTGTTTTAAGCATAGCGCCAAGACGCTGCTCACTGAATGGCTGCAAGATTATCTTCATTGGGTCCTCGCGCTACTATTCTTAGTACAGGATTGCATAAATTCGTCACGATTTAATGTATCCGTTTCCTGAGATGTCATTTCGAGCGCCAGCGA
>JAKLJP010000109.1 GCA_023151115.1 Anaerolineae bacterium | reverse complement strand
GGCACTGAGTTCACTAAATGGGATTAGGAAGGTCACGGATAGACCATTGCTAAATGTACTGAATTCTAAAGATTTCCTCCCAGGAAGGGGGGTGGTCAACAATACCGAGCGCCACAGCCGGGACTTGTTTCGTCGTAAAATGAGGCCGGATGAAATTGTGTAACACCCAGTAAGCATCTAAGCGCCTTTGCAAGGCTGGTTTCTTCTTGGCGTAAGTGTTAGTTTTACGTCGGTAACAAGCCATGCGCCGTCGCAAGGCACTGTTGAACCCCTCCAGATGATTAGCATGAATATCTGCGTTAGAGATATTCTGCGGGGTGTCAGGGTGTTCGGGCTGCGGGGCTTGATATTTGGCTCGTTTGCGCCCGCGGCGGTGGGTTTGGCTACCTTTATTCTTGAGCCGGACCTTAACCCCAGCCTTTAACGTTTTTTTGGCCGACCGACTTGACCGGTACGGATCGTCTCCTGACAGATGTCAAACAGGAGATTGCCATAGCGCCGTTCTCCATCGGTCACCAAAGATAAATCGTCAGTCTGGGCAATGACTTGAGCCAGGGTTTCCATCGCTTGCTGGAACAAATCGGTTTCTCGGGGTCCACACTTCAACTCCCAAATGAACCGGCTGGCCCGATCCATCAAGACGACTGTCCAGCCTTCAGAAGCGATAGCTGGCTTGTTTTGATCCACCTTGGTGTATAACTCATCCCCCTCCACCACCTGTTGGATGAACTGATGACACAAGGCATACAGTAATAACGTTTCTTTCAAATCACCTAAGCGGCTGACCCACCGTTTCAAGCTATTCTTGCCCACACGGAAGGTGCGACAGGCGGCGTTAAGCCCCATCCCCTCGTTGATCGCTTCCAGGATGAGGGCTATTCGGCTGACGGGTGTCTTTAAGCCTGCCAGGGGGGTGTTCCTGGTTTCAGAAAAATAGCTGTCGCAATCCCGGCAGTAAAAAATCTCTCGTGCTTCACCATTTTTGAGGATATAACCCGTATGACGCTTGAAATTCTTAGAGTTACATTCAGGACAATGACCTTGACTGAAGGACATCTGACCTCCTGCTTTTTGAGTTGATAGTCCTTCAACTTACCCTTATTCAATTATTTTGTAAAGTCCCATCTCATGGACCCAGTGCC
>JAKLJP010000108.1 GCA_023151115.1 Anaerolineae bacterium | reverse complement strand
ATAGCAAAACTCGAACCAAAGTAGCAAAACCAAACAAACGGATCACGTTACCAATTGGGTTGGACCAATATAACCACATAGTCAATGACAGTACCGCCTTTCGAAAGTGGTTAGACCAAATGATTGACCAGTATCCTGAATTATTTCCGGTCGACATTCGGGCCGGGTATCGCTTGCACGACCTGTTGCCGGCTTCCATCAAGTTGCCGGAAGTCCAGTTGCGCCGTATTCGGCTCTATCAGGACGATGCGGCGGGGCAGGCCCAAGTTTTTACGATTGCCCCCAGTGAGGTGCTGCCGTATATGACCGGCTACACCGATGAGGTGGAGAAAGCCTTGTTTCTGCGACGGTTTGGCGTGCCCCTTTGGGGGCTGACTTACGTCTTTGGGCGGGATGATGGCTACTGGGAGCGGTTGAGCCGCAGTTTTGGCGCTTATGCCATTGTCGGCACCACGGTCAAAGACCCCCAGAAACTGCCTGAGCATCTTCTGGCTGATGAAAAACACGTTCACTTCAATGGTCAGACCGCCTACATTGCCACCACCGTCGCCCAAGATTGCGTGTTAGGGGCCTCGCTGACTTTGAATGCAGATGAACCGGCTTTAACCGAAGCCTATGGTTATTTCAAACAAGAAGCCCAGACCTTAGCCCCTGATTATGCTCCTCAGACCGTTAATACCGATGGCTGGCTAGCGACCCAAAAAGCCTGGCAAGCCCTGTTTGTTACCATTATCCTCATGGAGTGTTTTTTGCATGCGTTTCTCAAAATCCGAGACCGTTGTAAACGCTTGAAAACCATCTTCCCGCAGATCAAAGACCACGTTTGGAGCATCTATCACGCCGCTGATGCGACTGACTTTCGCCAGCGCATGACCCGCTTTCAAGTTTGGGCGCAACAATTGGTTACTGGCTCCGCTTTAGAGGCCATCGAAAAACTGGTGGCCAAAACTGACCGCTTTGTCTTGGCTTTTGATTATCCACAAGCTTACCGAACCAGCAATATGATTGACCGACTGATGGAACCAATGGCCCGCTGGCTCTTCTCCGCTCGGGCTTTTCACGGTCATTGGCGTTCAGCCGAATTGCAGGTCCGGGCTTGGGCTTTGTGTCATAATTTCTGGCCCTATTGCCCACGAGCCAAAGTCAGTCAGCACTATCTCTCACCCGCTCACAAGCTCAATGGCTTTGTTTATCACCCAAACTG
>JAKLJP010000107.1 GCA_023151115.1 Anaerolineae bacterium | reverse complement strand
GAGCTTCCTGTCTATTCCAACAATGTTTTGGCGTGGAGTTGGCAGTTATTCAAATTTGGTCTTAATGCTCCTTCGAGCTTCCTGTCTATTCCAACCCTGCGCGTTGGGGTTGGGTTGGCCCCCCACTTCAGAGAGCCACCAGCGCAAAAAATTCTCTAACCGTTACATTTTAACCTCCTTTTTAAGCCTCAACCACCCCGGCCGCCCCACCGCCCGGCCTCTTGCGAGCACCCCCCCGCGGGAGCCTCATTTTCCCCCTTTTTTGACCCCGTTTTGAGGGGGTGCTCGCAGCCTGCTCAAACAATAATCACCACCGGCGCCTCGGCCGGCGGTTTAGCCTGGCCCAGCGTCTTAACCTCCTTGACGCACCCCGCGCACAGCCGGTACAGCCGGATGCTGTCCTCCCGCTCAACCAGCACCCCCTGCAGCTCCTTCAACAACTTGGCCTGCTGTTTAGCCGTCAGCTCGCACTCAAACACACTGTACTGCACCCGCTCGCCATAATCCTCCATAATCTTGGCAATCTTTGTCCGGCGCTTATTATCGGGAATATCGTAAGAAACCAAAATAAACATAATCAGCAGTAAGAAGTAAGGAGTAAGGGGATAGAAGATAGAGGATAGAGGATAGAAGATTGAAGATTGAAGATAGAGGATAGTGTAGAAAGCTGCCTGACTCCCTACTCCCTACTCCCTACTCCCTACTCCCTACCTGACCACAAAAGGCCGGTAAAGCCGGTCAGACTGGATAGCCTGGGCCATCTCGCGCGCCTGCAGCTCAAAACAGCGCCGGTACGTCACCTTCTCCCCATTCAGAGGATGGGTAAAAGTCACGGCCAGCCGGGCCTCCAACTCCTGGATAAAACGATTGCGCCCGGCCTCCGCCAGCAGCACCGGCCGCTCCGGGTCCTCCTGCCGCGTAAAATGCTCCGGCTTAATCAACTCGCTGTTCAGGCAGCGCAGCACCACGCTGTCAACCACAATACAACGAAACTCCTCCGTCAAATCCAGGGCCAGGCTGGGCCGGTTATAACTATCGGCGTGCAGACAGCCCAGGTACGGGTCCAGCCCCACCGCCTCCACCGCCGCCTCCAGATGATGGGCCAGCAAAGTATAGCCAAAACTCAGCAGCACATTCACCGGATCGGTCGGCGGGCGGCGCACCCGTTTTTCAAACTGCCAGACGTCGTGCTTAAACAGCAGCGGCAGCGCCTCAAAATAAACCGCCGCACCCACCCCCACCACCCCCAGCACG
>JAKLJP010000106.1 GCA_023151115.1 Anaerolineae bacterium | reverse complement strand
TCGCTGGCGCTCGAAATGACATCTCAGGAAACGGATACATTAAATCGTGACGAATTTATGCAATCCTGTACTTAGAATGATACGGTCTGGGAACGTATGTCAAAACAACCAACCAAATTTCAACAACAACTCAACTGGTATCTAAGTCTGTTTGTCGTAACTTTAATGCTGGTTGTGCCGCCGATTTTGTGCGGTCTTTTCTACCTGTCGCAGGTACCGGAGGTGATGTGGCAGCGGGATGACCAACTTACCTTTGATCGTATCTGGATGCACCGGGAGCGCCGCCCGCTGGGGGTTGCCTACCAAACGCAGCGGGTGATTGAGTTTTACAGCCCCGGCGAAGTTTGCGTGCAAAACAATTTGCGCTTTTTTCTGTGGGGGCGGTCAACCGAGGCTAAACCCTCCACCTCCAGCCATCGCCTGGTCTTGGTGGATAACCTGTGGCAGTCTACCGGAGAGGCATGCAAATAAAAATTTGTGAATGGTCCCAAAGGGATACCCTGGCGGTATGAATAGCCAATAGTGAACGATTCATTAATCATTCACAATTCATCATTCACTATTCACAATTAGTCAGTTTCCTGGCTCACCGGCAGTCTGGATGGGCACGGACTCGCCGCTGGCGGCGGCAATCCAGGGGGCTAATAACGTTTGAGCTGCTGTCGCCGGAATGGCAAAGGCAATTCCCTCGGCCACCCCGCGATCCTCGCTTTCGCGGATGATAAAGGTGTTGATGCCAATCACTTCACCTTTGGTGTTGACCAGCGGCCCGCCTGAACTGCCGCGATTGATCGCCGCATCGGTCTGGATCAAGCCATCAATCACGTGCTCGTTGATTTCCAGGGCACGATTCAAGCCGCTGATAATGCCAAAGCTGACCGAACTGGGAAAATCGCCCAGCGGGCTGCCAATGGCATACACTTCCTGTCCGGGCCGAATTGTCTTCGAGTCGCCCCAGATGATGGCCGGCAAATCGGTTACATTGACCCGCAGCACAGCCAGATCGCGTGATGGGTCAGACGTAATCAACTGCGCTTCAACGGTTTGGCCGTTAGCCAGGATAACGCTTAAACTTCCGGCGTTCTCAATCACATGATGATTGGTAGCGATAAATCCCCGGCTGTCTACAATTACCCCGGAGCCGACGACGCGCCCATCCTGGGGGTTAACTGAAAAAGTTTGCGGCTGCTGGTTGATCACCGTCACCACCGAAGGAATAATTTGGGCAATAATATCTTCGGTGGAAACAGTGGCGACCGGCGGCAGCGGGGTGAGGGTTGGGGTGGGGGTAGAAGTCGCCACCGGCATGGGAGTTGGCGTGGGAAAAGGAGTCGGTGTGGAGGTACTGCGCCAGACAACCACCTGGGCGTCGTTGGCCCATAAAATAAACCCACCGCCCACCATACCGCCCAACACCCCGCCCAGAATAAAAGTGATGCCCAACAGCAACAACCACAAACAACCACTGCTTTCAGGCCAGGGCATTACCCCCAGCAAGAGCGTCGCCGCGCCGGATTTGGCCGGACTGGGCCGGCTACTTTTGAGAGAAATCTGGCGGGTTTTATCAATGGCCGAGGGGCCGTGAGCGCTGGCGTGGCGGGCGCGGGCAATATTAATTGGGTTGATGATGCTGGCGTCGTCCTCACTGGGCAGGGGCGGCAGCTGTTGGCCGCTGGGGTTTCCTGTGGATGGTTCAGTCATTTAGTACCTTATAAAATTCAAAATCTAGTAGTGTGAATACACCTAAATTTACCACCAAGACCCAAAGACACGAAGAAAATTTTAGAAAACCTTGTGTCTTTGTGCCTCTGTGATTCTAGCCTGTTCATCGAAGGCAGTTATCCAGCTTAGGCTACAACTTCGATGCCGCTGCCGGTGGTTACTTGCCCCACAATCCAGACCGATTGATTGCGTTCGGCGCAGAGCTGCTGGAAATCGCTCACCCGCTCCGCCGGAACAGCCAGCAGCAAGCCTCCCGATGTTTGCGGGTCCCACAGCAGCCACTGCCGGTCGTCGGGGATAGCGGCAGCAAAAATGACATCTTTTTCAAAGAACATTTTGTTATTCGACGCACCGCCGGGAAAAATGAACTGGGCGGCGTAATCTTTTGCCCCTGCTAGCAGCGGCAGTTGGTTCAACTCAAACACGAATTTGCAGCCCGAAGCCTGGGCCATTTCCATGGCGTGGCCCAGCAGCCCGAAGCCGGTGATATCGGTGGCCGCTTTGATGCCGCCAACAGCCTGAGCCGCCTGGGCTGCTGCCCGGTTGAGCCGCTTCATCGAGGCAACCATGTCGGCTACGTGGGCCGGGTCGGCCAGGTCGCGCTTGAGGGCCGTACTGATGGTACCCGTGCCGAGGGGTTTGGTCAGCACCAGCGCGTCGCCGGGTTTGGCTCCGCCTTTGGTAAAGATACGGTCAGGATGAACCAGGCCGGTCACAGCCAGGCCATACTTGGGCTCGTCGTCGGTAACGGTATGGCCGCCGGCAATCACCGCCCCGGCCTCGATGACCTTTTCGGCCCCGCCGCGCAGAATTTCGGTGATGATGGCCGGCTCCATATTGGCCGGGAACGCGCCGACGTTCAGGGCAAAGGTCACTTCCCCGCCCATAGCGTAAACATCGCTCATCGAGTTGGCCGCGGCAATCGCTCCGTAATCGTAGGGATCATCCACCACCGGCGTAAAAAAGTCGAGGGTGTTGATGATGGCTTGCTGCTCATTCAGCTTGTAGACCGCCGCATCGTCGGCCACGCCCAGGCCCACCAGCAGGTTGGCCGGACTGTTGCCGTTGAATAAATTGTGTAGAGGACGCAGCACCTGCGTCAAAGCCTCGGGGGCCATTTTACTGGCTCAACCCGCGCACTTGGCCAGGGCGGTCAATTTGATTTTCTCGCTGGTCAAAGCCATCACCCCCCTTCTAAATGGTGAATTGTGAATGGTGAATTGTCAATTGTTAATTGATCGTTGACAATTGAGCTATGTCCATTTTACTCTATTCTAAAAGTAACGCAAACAATCTTAAAAAGATGTTTCCTTTTTGAACTATGTTAGCAGCTATCTATTACCCATATCTCCCACAAGTAAAAGGGATGTGATAAACTACAGCCCAGCTTAAAGAATAGGGAGAA
>JAKLJP010000105.1 GCA_023151115.1 Anaerolineae bacterium | reverse complement strand
ACCAACTAGCTGATAGCCCGCAGGCCCCTCCTAAAGCATTCTTACGAACTTTAGTCTAAAGCGTCTAAACCTTTAGACTTCTGGGGTATTAGCTCCTCTTTCGAGGAGTTGTCCCCCACTTTAGGGTAGGTCACCAACGTGTTACTCACCCGTTCGCCACTATCAGAATACCGAAATACTCTGACCGTTCGACTTGCATGTGTTAGGCACGCCGCCAGCGTTCATCCTGAGCCAGGATCAAACTCTCCGTAAAATTCAACAGCTTCTCGCTGTTTCTTCTCAACGCGAGCCTCTCTCTTGCTCCCTTACTGTCACTCTTTACTTGTTAAGGTGCGATTTACTCAGACAATTAACAAACAAAAACCGACACCCCTTCTGTGGGTGCCGGTGGAGACGCAAAACCACATCAGGTTGTTTAACCACTTATGTAGCTCGGCATCTCCTTTCTGTTGTCAATAGAACTTTTCACAAAAACCCTTGTGAACGAGTTCAATTTTATCGCTGAGTGTGATAACTAGTGTATCACACTTATTACACTTTGTCAAGCTTTATTGGTCACTTTTTTGGATAGTTTTTTATCCGCCCGACAACAGGGGCTATATTAGCACATCTTAACCGGGTTGTCAACCCCTTTTTCTACCCAATTCGACTCTTTTAAGGTTTGTGAATCCGGCGGGGTTTACATTTCGCTGCGCCCACTCAAGGCACGGCTCAGGGTGATTTCATCGGCATATTCCAAGTCGCCTCCGACCGGCAGACCACGCGCTAAGCGGGTAATTTTAATGGCCCCGCCTTGAAATTGGCGAGCAATATACATAGCCGTAGCTTCACCTTCCAGGTTAGGGTTGGTGGCAATAATAATTTCACGCACTTCGTCCTCTTTGCTACGTACCCGCTCAACCAGTTCGGCAATTCGCAAATCCTCCGGGCCAATTCCTTCCACGGGGGCGATAACGCCGTGCAAAACGTGATATAAGCCATGATAATCCCGCGTCCGCTCGATGGCCAGTACATCCAGCGGCTCTTCAACCACGCAGATAATAGATTGGTTGCGGTGCTCATTGCTACAAACAGGGCAAGGGTCGGTTTCGGTGATGTTGAAGCACTGCGAGCAGAAGAGCACTTTTTCATGCAACTCACGGAGGGCGTCAGATAGGGCTACAGCTCGGTCAGCCGGGTTACGCAGCAAATAGAAGGTCAACCGCGAGGCTGTTTTTGGGCCGACCCCTGGCAAGCGGGAAAACTCGTCAATTAACTTTAAAACAGGTGCAGGTGTTACTTGCATAGTTATACCAATCAATAGCAATGCGTAAAACGTAATGGTTTTTTGTGTAAATTCATTACGTTTTACGTTTTAGCCTTTAAAACAATCCAGGAATGTTAAGTCCCCCGGTAATGGAGCCTAATTCATCGGCAGCCAGGTTTTGCGACGCTTCGACGGCTTCGTTCACGGCGGCCACGATCAAATCTTGCAACATTTCGACATCTTCGGGGTTAACCACTTCGGGATCTATGGTAATGGATTGCAGCTTTTGATGACCGGTCATGATAACTTTGATAGCTCCACCACCGGCTGTCACCTCGACCGTTTTTTCACCGAGCGACTCCTGAGCCTCGAGCATTTGCTTTTGCATAGCCTGCAATTGACCGGCCAATCCCCCCTTCGCTCCACCGGGCGGCATCCCTAAACCACCTCCCCCGCCGAGTCCACCGAGGGAGAAACCCTTACCTTTGCCTTTACTTTTAGCCATTTCTTATGCTCCTGTTATGAAAAAGGATATTAAGGTGTCAATCAACCCGTCCGACAAACACTACTTGACGACTTTCCCCCCCAACTCTTCAGCCACTTTAATGAGCGCCTCCGAATCTTCATCGAGCTTCCGTTCACTACTTTCAGCAGAGTGCGCTTCGGGCGTTGAGGAAGCAGCCGGGTGAGAAACAGAATTTTCCGGCACAAAATGGATCGAAACCGCATGTCCCAGCACTTTGCCAAAAGCTTCATGAATGGCGGCGCGGGGTTGGGGCTTCTCAAAGCGGGCCTTCATCCACTCTGAGGTAACAAAGTGAATGTCATTCCCCTCAACCCGATACAAGCGAGCTTGATTCCGCAGGGCTTCGGCCATCGTTTTGCTTTTCGGCTCTAATTCTCTGACAATCCGCTCAAAATAATTTTGAACCGTTTCCAGAGAAAGGCTATCCCCTTGTCTGACCTGGCCTGTTGCCGCAACAACCTGTGACGGTGGAACAGGAGCCACAATTTTCGGCGCTACCGGCTCACTTTTGAACGGAGGTATAGCTCTGGGCGTAGAGGGCAGAACAGCGCTCACCTCAGTCATCACCGGCGTCATAGCCACCGGCGTGACCGCCTCGACAAAGGCAAGTTCCAACGGCAACTGGGGAATGGCCAGTAGACTTGATTTCAAATCAAATAGCGCCGTGTTAAAAAGCGTCGTCGCTCGAATGATAGCTGCGGCATCGGCCTGGGCTGCCTGAGCTTTGATGACAGCCAGTGTTTCCTCCGGATAATTCAACAACCCCTGAGCATCGCCCAGTTTAGCCAGCATCACCGCCCGCAAATATTCGACAATTTCGCGGGCAAACTGGCGTGGGTCTACCCCATCGTTGACCACCCGGTTAATAAGGTCTAAGCCTGCGGCCACGTTTTGCGTGGTGAGTGCATGCACTAGCTCGACCACCGATTGCGAGGCGACGGCACCCAGCACCGTTTGCACCAAGTCCAGGGTGATAGTTTGACCGCCATAGGCCGTCAGTTGATCGAGCAGGCTGATGGCATCGCGCATGGAGCCGCCGCCCTGCCGGGCCATGTATTCCAGCGCGGCCGGTTCGGCGGTCAAGCCTTCCTGCTCAACAATGTGGCCCAATCGCTCGGCTACCTCGCTCACCTTGATCCGTTTGAACTCAAAGCGTTGGCAGCGCGAGGTGATCGTCGCCGGAATTTTTTCCGGTTCGGTAGTGGCCAGCACAAAAATAACGTGCTCCGGCGGCTCTTCCAAGGTTTTCAGCAAAGCGTTAAAGGCCGAGTTGGAGAGCATGTGGACTTCGTCAATGATATAAAATTTAATCCGGGCCTCGCCGGGCCGAAAACCAACCTTGTCCCGTAAATCGCGGATGTCGTCAACCCCAGTGTTGGAGGCGGCGTCAATCTCGATCAAATCCAGCAAACGCCCTTCATTCACTGCCACGCAAATGCGACACCGATTACAGGGCCGCTCAACGCCCGGCTCGGCCAGGCAGTTGACCGCCTTGGCCAGCAAACGAGCCATACTGGTCTTACCCGTACCACGCGGGCCGGCAAACAGGTAGGCGTGGGCAATCCGATTCAATTTCAGGGCATTGATCAGCGTTTGGGTAACGTGCTGCTGCCCCACAATTTCATCGAAGGTTTGCGAGCGCCATTTGCGATACAGGGCTTGAGTAGCCATTGAGGGAATGTTCCTCTGCAAGCCGGGCTAAAAACATAACTGATTTACGATTTACGATTTACGATTTACGATTAAAAACTCAATCGTAAATCCAAAATCTAAAATCCTAAATTCTTTGGATTGGTAGTTTACCATTCAAGGGTTGTTTCTGCAAGGCGTAAAATATAAGGTTTGAAAAATGAAAGGTATGCTATACTGGGCAGCGCACCTCAATATACTTGGCCCCTTTGTCAAGACCACGAATCGAGAAAAATAAGGTGGACTTTTAACAAAGCAATGACAAGCTTAAC
>JAKLJP010000104.1 GCA_023151115.1 Anaerolineae bacterium | reverse complement strand
TTAAGTTTGCTGCTGTTTTGTTAAATATCCACCTTATTTTTCTCGATTCGTGGTCTTGACAAAGGGGCCAAGTATAGATCGTCGGGAGGGTGAGCCATAATAATAACTCATTCTACAGGGAGAGAGGAAGTTTGGCAATCTACTATATCTTGTGGCCCAAATGGTTTTTTTCCTATATCTTGGGTGTAAACATAAAAGTTAAGCTGACTGTTTTTACAGCGAACCGGCTCGATGCTATAATTTTGTTATGGTAGCTCCCCGAAGGATTCCACGGCGCATCTTTATTAAAAGCATGGGCATTGCCCTGCTGATAAGCGGCTGCGCGCCCCAGCTTACCCCTTTTGCCGTAGAAGGCCCCACCCCAACTCCGCTACCAACCCCTACTCCTACCCCGCTGCCC
Organism: Anaerolineae bacterium; assembly: GCA_023151115.1. The sequence continues at coordinate 4,482 of JAKLJP010000104.1, read as the reverse complement.
AGCGCCGACGCCGTTGCTCAAACATACTTGACCGCCTGGAGCCTGGGCAATTACGAAACCATGTACAGCCTGTTGACCCCTGCTTCCCAGGCTCGTCTTACTTTCGCTCAATTCCAAACTTATTACACCAGCGCCACCACCGAAGCCACCGCCACCCAAATTGCCAATCAGCTTGGCTCGTTGCTGCACCAGGATGACAAGGCTTCGGCCACCTTCCGCTCGGTCTGGCAAACCAATCTGTTTGGCCCCCTTACCGCCGATAATACCATGCAGCTCGCCTTCAGCGAAGGCCGCTGGGGTATCGAGTGGCAGCCGACGCTGGTTTTGCCCCAGTTGGGCGAAGGCGTCAGCCTGGCCTTTCTAAGTGAGCAGCCTACTCGTGGCAACATTTACGATAAAAATGTGCATGCTCTGGCTACGCAGGGGCAAATGGTTACGGTTGGCGTTATCCCCCAATATTTGGAGGAAGCGCAGGAAACGGTTGAATATCTCTCATCGCTGACCAAAGTGCCGGTGGAGTGGATTCAGGCCCAAATTAACGCGGCCCAGCCCGATTGGTTTGTGCCCGTGGCCGATATTACCTTTGAAACCAGCCTGGAAAACGACAATTTGCTCAATAACTTGGCCGGGGTAGATCGTCGTACCCACGAGGTGCGGACCTACAGCGACGGCGAGACCGGGGCGCACATCATCGGCTATATGGGCAAGATTCCGGCGGAACGCAAGCAAGAATACCTGGTGCAGGGTTATCGCGGCGACGAACTAGTGGGCTTAGCCGGGGTGGAAAATTGGGCCGAAAAAGAGTTGGCCGGTCAGCGCGGCGGGCGGCTGGTGACGCTAACCTCGGCCCGCCAGGTCCTTTCCGAAATTGCCACCTTAACCGCGCGCGCCGGCAGCAGCGTTTATCTGACCCTGGATAGCCTCTTTCAGGCGACTGTGGAACGGCTTTTGGGTGAGCGGTTGGGGGCAGTGGTGGTGCTGGACCCTAACAGCGGCGCTATCTACGCTATGGCCAGCTACCCACGCTTCAAACCGGCCATTTTTACCACCGGCTTTGATGTGGATGCCTGGGCCAAGCTTTATACCAATGAGAAGCGGCCCTTGCTGAACCGGGCCACGCAGGGGCTTTACCCGCCGGCTTCCGTGTTTAAGATTGTCACCCTCAGCGCGGCCTTGGAGACGCTTGACGTCAAACCTGAAACCACCTTTGTTTGTACCGGCCGATGGGCCGGCCTGGGCAAGGAGTTTGAAAAGAAGTGCTGGCTGCAAAACGGGCATGGGCGGATCAATCTGGTAGACGGCCTGACCCAAAGCTGCGACGTGGTCTTCTACGAATTGGGCCTGGCCTTACACCGGCACGACCCCCAACTGCTGCCCAACTGGGGCCGGGCTTTTGGCCTGGGCGTCGCCACCGATATTCTCGGTTTGACCGAGAGTGCGGGAGTCATGCCGGACGACGCCTGGAAACAGACTACTTATAACCAACCTGTTTTCGATGGCGATGCGGTTAATACTGCCATTGGCCAGGGATACAGCCTCGCCACGCCGCTGCAAATTGCCCGTTTGCTAGCTGCGATGGGCAACGGCGGCCGGCTGCTGCGCCCGCGCGTGGTCGAAAAGATTGTCAATGTGGACGGCACAGTACAGCTCTTTGAGCCGGAGGTGGCGGGAACGCTGCCCCTCTCCCCGGAAAGTACCACTTTGATTCGGCAAAGCCTGGAAGCGGTGGTCAGTGGGGCGCGGGGTACGGCACGCGCTGCCTTTAACGGCATTGCTTACACTGTTGCCGGCAAAACCGGCACCGCCGAATCGGGCCAGAAGCAGCCCCACGCCTGGTTTGCCGGCTACACTCCCGCCGACGAGCCGCGCGTCGCCATTGCTGTTCTCCTTGAACACGCCGGCGAAGGTTCTAAAGTAGCCGCACCGCTGTTCCGGCAGGTAGCCGAAGCCTTTTTTGAGTGGGAAGCCCGGCAAATTTAAGGGTTTGAGACCAGGGAAATAAAAAGAGGCGCACCTCACCGTGCGTCTCTTTTTGAGAGGGGAGAAAAGCTAAATTACGCTAACGGTCAGCGCTCATACCATACCGGTAGCCATAAGTATCGGCAAAGGATTGCCAGCTAAAGGCTTCGTCGGGCCAGGAAAAGTAGGGGATGAGCAGAAGACCGGATAAAAAGATGACCATAGGAGTTAAGGACCGAACTAATCGAGACATAGATAATCTCCTTTCTAGGATTTTTCCCGGCGGAATATCAGAGCGGCGGCCAAAATGAACACACACATCGAAGATGCCCCGGTAATATTCCACCTCATCCTATTTTTGTTCAGCGCCATCTTTGTTACCTTATTCCATCCTCGTTGCTTTGATTAACTTTATTATTGTCGTAGGCAATAATGCTGATATGACCATCCCCTTCCATATAAGCCGCCCTGACCTGGTTCAATTCTTCTACACCAGCCCGGCGTAGTTGGGTCATTAGTTCATCTTCGGTAATCAACTCCCGGCGCATATTGCGCCATAAAGGCTGCCCTTCTTTTACTAGTTGCAAAGGAGGGGGGTGGACAAAGTTTTGCAAAGCTGGAAAGGAGTAGCCCAGCCAATCAAGGATATAACTCCAAAAAACAATCGTCCCCACCAGAACCATCCCCTCGGTAATAGAAGTATAATCGGCGGCCATGCCGTTCTGGGCCGCATCGGCAATCAGAACTACCACCAGCAGGTCGGTAATGCTGACCGCGCCTGCTTCACGCTTTAACACAAAGCGCAGGATGGTAAACAGGATCAAATACATCAACGATCCCCGCAGCACAATCTCACCTAGAGAAACGCTGGGGACAAAAATTCGCTGCCAATCAAAGTCAAAAAGAAAATCCATTGCAATATAGCTTATCATCTTCCCGTGCCTGCTCCCATACTCTGATGGGTAGTTTCACAGAGATAAAAGAATTATTTTCTACTCGCTCTCTTGGGCTTGAGAGCTTACCTTTACCCATTCTAATTGTCGCTTCACCTGGAGCGAAATCGTGAAGCACACCTTCTTGTTTTGCGGATATTCACTCTGGCTAACTAAGGTAGTAGAGGGACTAACTCAATTGGGCAAGATAATTCCCCTCTCTTGAAATCAGTAGAATTAGCGGAAGATAGCTCTTTTCTGGGGGAAAAGACTGCCTGATTGAGTATAGTTTTGCCGCAAACAGAACTCTATAATGCTTATAAAAACCTCGTTATGCCAAACCTGAATAGGAAATTTTGAGAACCGAAATGAGCAGCGTCAGTGAAGTAAAAAATTTGCCAAGCCAACTATACTCCGCCTTTAGCCCTGGCCCCGATCTGGTGGTTAAGTTTATCTACCGGCTCACCCAGTCGTATCGGTTAGGCAAAAAGGTGCGGCTGCTGGATGTAGGCTGTGGGCCGGGTAAGATGCTGCCCAAGTATGCTCAACTGGGCTGGCAGGTGGATGGACTGGAAATTGACCCGGATTTTTACGCTCAAGCAGCCCATCTGGCTGAAACCCTCGAAAACGTGGGGGTCCGGTTAGGTGGGTTTCATGATATAAAGCAGCGCTCGGTTTATGATCTTATTACGGCGATTAATGGACCGTTTGCCTATTTGCTGGAGCGTGAGGCCCAGGTAGACGCCCTGGAGCGAGTCTATCGCGCTCTCAAACCGGGCGGGTTATTTTTTTTAGATATTCCGAACCTGCTATGGTTTCTTAAAAATGATCCCGAACCACCCTGCGCCAAAAAATCGGTGGCCGGGCTGCGCGTTCAGCATCAAGCCCAGTATGAATACGATGTGCATGAAGCCACTTTTACCCAGCGCAATGAATATATTATTGAAGCGCCCAACGGCCACGCCACCAAATTACGCAAAACCGATCGACATGCCATTATTACTTATCCTGATCTGGTATACCTGCTAGAGGAATGTGGCTTTATCAAACTCCGTTCCTATAACAGCTACCGGTCACGTCGGGCTACCCCCTTGAAGGAGAAGCGAATTATGATTGCGGCCCAAAAACCGGTCAGGCAGTAGGCGATCAAAACACAAAAGCCCAGGTTACTGGGCTTTTTATAAAAAAGCATCCTGAGTTCGTCCTGAGCTTATCGAAAGGCGAAGCGAAGGATGCGTTTGCAGAAACTCCAAATTGAGGTTAATTAATGCGGCGCTTTCCCGATAACGAGATGACTCGCCGGTAAAAGCATTTTTTTGTGACGCGACCGAGGCGACTTGCCCCCGCCAGATGTCTCGGACCACCTCCCTGTTCCACCCCCGGAAGGGGTCAAGGTTTCGGGGGGGAGTTTGTGGTATTCCCACCCTTCGACAGCAATGAGGTTAAGATTCTGAATAAGGTCTGGCTGTAACATAGATTTCACCTCGTGTAGATAAGCATTTACTCTCATCATCTGATTGGCTGACAGATTTAACATTACGGTCAAAGTTCAGAGCAGGATTAACAGAATTGAAGGATTTTTATCCTTTCA
>JAKLJP010000103.1 GCA_023151115.1 Anaerolineae bacterium | reverse complement strand
GAGGGGGTTGGGGGGTGAGGTCTGCCCCCAAAAGCGAACACACCCGCTACTATTGCAGTGACTCTATGGCTATGCGGCTGTTTTCTGAGGGAGTCTCTTGTTGAGCAAGCGTAGCCAATTCGGCGGTGCGGCTTTTTAAGCCCAGGGCCAGCCCAATCATCACAATCGCTACCAGCCCGATGACCCCATAAGCCGAACTGTAGCCGATCACACCCCCGCCAAAACTGGCGGCGACCGCACCGACCAGGGCCGCGCTGGTCAACTGGCCCACGCCGGTAAACATCGTGATGACCGCTTGTGCCGCCGCTCGCTCTTCGGTCGGGGCTTCGTTGAGCATAATGTAACGGATGGGGGCGCCCAGCAGCGCCGACATCCCCAGGCCAATCAGAATACCGGCGGCGAAAAAGAGGGACCAGCTTTGGGGGAAAAAACTCAACAGCAGGATGCCGAGGGTAAGCAAGCCGGCCCCGCTCACAATCACTGCTTTAGAACCCAGTTTATCCAGCATGCGCCCGGAAATCGGTGCGCCAACGGCCCAGGCCAGCACAACCGGCATGAGCAAAAAACTGGCCGTAGAGTCGGTTACGGCAAAGGCAGCTACGGCCAAGGCCGGAATAAAGACAATGCTCGACTCGCCCAGGCCGGCTCCAAACGAGAGCAGACTGGCCAGGGACAGTTGCCGCGAGGTAAACAAGCCCAAATCCAGCACCGGGTCGGCGGCTCTACGCTCGAGGAAAATAAACAGGGGCAGCAGAATCAGGGCCAGAGCCAGCGAGGGCCATACCCGCAGCCCGGTCACGCTGGCCCAAAAACGAGTCGAGTCAATCTGGGTCAAGCCATAGGTGAGAAAACTTAACATCAAGGCCAGAATAAGCATGCCCGCCCAATCGAAGGAGCGGCGGTTGGAAGCAGGCTGGCCGGGCAAAAGCGGCGGGGCCAGCACCAGCACGGCCAGCGCAATCGGCAGGTTAACGGCAAAAAGCCAGCGCCAATGGGCCAGCAGCAGCACCCCGCCGATAATCGGCCCGATCATAAAAGCCACCCCGAATACGGCGCCGATCAACCCCAATGCGCTGCCCCTTTTTTCACGGGGAAAGGTGTCGCCGATAACGGCGGAAGCAACCGGGAAGATGCCGCCGGAGCCTAGGCCTTGAACAGCTCGACCCAGCAGGACAACCGCAAAAGAAGGAGCGGTTGCCACCAGCATTGAACCAATGGCAAATAAAATAATATCGGCCAGGTAAATGGTCCGCCGTCCCCAGTTATCGGAGAGTTTAGCCATGAGGGGGGTGCCAATCAGGTTAAAAAAGACGTAGACGGTAAAAAGCCAGGTGACAGCCCGATCATCCACCTCAAAGTAATCGCGAATAGTTGGCAGGGCCGGGCCGACAATGGCAATATCGAGGGCCGCCATGAGTACCCCGACAAACAACACCGCCAGCAGCCGATTGCGTTTTTGATTGTCCATAAGTGCAAACAGCTCCTAGAGCGTCAAGGTGAGCACTGCGCCCCACAGAAAGATCTGCATGGCCAGGGCGCTACCCCATAGAATATAAGCGGCCACTTTTTCCCAGCGATAAATCAGGCCGCCAAGGGCCGCATTGATGATAAAGATGGCTGCCCCGGTCAGCGGCAAGGTAAAAAGGGCTGATTTGTCGGCGATACGATCGGGGACGCCAAAAGCATTAAAATGAATGGGCAGAGAGCGCGGCAGTTCGGTAAAGGTTATGGCCAGATACCCCAACAGGGCTAAACAGGCCAGCGCACCCAGGCTAAAAAACCACCAGGCCAGCGCATCGGTCATGAGCGGATAATTGAAAGGCCAGCTCCGGCGCAGGCTCACCGTCCAGTGTTGGGTGGGGCCAACGTTCTGGCGTGCCTGCCAGGCCGTCAAAAAATGGTGGGGTTGGTGCGGCGAAATAACATAGGTTTGCTGCGGCGTAACCACCAGCAGGCTTTCAGCCAGAGGAGCGGTTGCAAAATATTTAAGCGGACCATACTCGGCCGAGTGGCCCCAGCCAAAGCGCAAACCGGCCACATTGACCCCTCGAAAAGAGGGCGTGGTTTTCAGAGTGCTGCCGGGGACAATTTTGCTGATGGTATCGAACGGGAGAAGCAACTGGGCCATACCCCATCGAATAACCAGGCCGTTGCGATTAAGGTGATATTGCAGCTTGAAGGCCACAAACGCCCAATAGAAGGCCAGGCCCATGACCCCTACCACCACCAGCACGCCAACCAGAAGTTTGAAAATATCGGCCAGATTGGTTTGTAAGGGCAGCAAATTGATCAGAAAAATGGCAGCAGCGCCCGTAAGCAGGCCAAAGCCCAACGAAACAAAACCACTGCGGGTGGGATAAGGTTGAAAGTTCATAAGCCAGGGAGTAGGGAGTAGGGGGTAGGTAGCAGGTTTTGACTGCCTCGCCTCCTCGCCTCTTCGCCTCCTCGCGTCTTTGCGTCCTTCACAGCTCCTCCAGCTTCCAACGTTTCAATTCTTCGATGAAGCGATAGGCGGTGATATCCAGGTTGATCGGGGTAATCGAAATCAGGTTGTTGGCCAACGCCCAAATGTCGGTACCATGATCGGGGACGCCGTGGGGAGGTAAGCCGCCAATCCAGTAATAGGGCCGCCCGCGTGGGTCCTTGCGGGCCACCAATTCATCCCGATACACCCGCTGGCCCAGGCGGGTCAGTTCGATCCCTTTGATGTGGTCCCAGGGAGCGCTGGGGATGTTGACGTTTAGCAGAGTATTGGCCGGCAGTCCATGCTCCAGGGTTTTTTTGGCCAGCCGGGCGCAAAAAGCGGCGATGGGCGTATAATCAATCTGGGCGTTCTCCATGCGCACGGCTTCGTCGCTGAAACCGGGGGTGATGGCCAAATCCATCTCTTTTTCTTCAAAATCGCGGGAGATGGCAATGGCCGGCAGCCCCTCGATGGTGGCCTCGACCGCAGCGGCCACCGTGCCGGAGTAAAAAACATCATAGCCCAAATTGGCCCCGTGATTGATTCCGGAGACTACTAAATCGGGTTTGCGCTCCACCACGCCGAGCATGGCCAGGGCCACGCAGTCGGGTGGGGGGGCAGTGGACACAAAAGCCTGGCTGCCGTCGGGCAGGGTAAATGGATCGGCCCGCAGGGGTTTGTGCATGGTTTTGGGGTGTCCGGAGGCCGACCAGTTGTGGTCGGGGGCAAAAACCAGCGTCTCGGCTACCGTATCCAGGGCTTGTTTCAGCGGGAACAGGGCCGGGGCGTTGATGCCGTCGTCGTTGGTGATAAGAATTAACATAAGTTTGTCTCTACATCGCTATGCCTAAGATCAGCACTGGAATATCTATATCAGCTACTCCACGATGTTCTAAATCCCATACAAACTGCTCAAAATATGAAACACCCGTTGACATGTCATCGGCAAAGCCTTTAAGCGGCACAATTTCAATACCCACGTCAATCAAATCAAGGTTATGAAAAATAGTCATCTTGGCGCAAACGTTGTAAACCAGCGTATTTGCCAAACTGAACTTCCACTCCAACACGATTCTTTACAAAATCTATCTCGCGGAAAGCCCTTTTCGTAGAAGTTATTGGCAGATAGTCAGGAGTATAAAAGCTGGTAGGATATTCACAATACACCTTATGTTTTTGCCAACCTCGACTTCCAAATTCTTGTTTAAAAGCTCTATTCAATGAACCCGGCTCATACAGGATTTTACCGGGCATAGTCCTTTCTTTGCTAACTTTGGTTTTGTGAATCCGGCTGTCTACTGCGGCAATAATTTGTTTGACTTCTTGAAGTTCAGAGCCAAACTGAGCCTCGATAATTTCTTTACCATCTTTGAAAGAGTATATTCCGGCGATAATCACTCGTAATCCTCTTTTTTTTCAAGAAGCCGGGGCTGGGGGACCTCTTGCCACTCGACAGGAACTTGGGCTACTTTTTCATTCCCTGTCGGCGTATGCACGGGTTTGCCAATGGGTCTGGTACGAAGCGTGCCATTGAAATAAGATTGGAGGCGAGTACGAGCAATCTCAACATAATCTGGCTCTTTCTCGCTTCCCATTGCTCGCCGGTTATGCATTGTTGCGGCAATCAAGGATGTACCTACTCCAGCATAAGGGTCAAAAACCCAATCGCCTTCATTGGTTAAAGCAAGGACACATCGCTCTACAAGTTCAACCGGATATTGACAGGGATGAACAGTCTTTTCTGGATGATTTGATTTTACGTTGGGAATATCCCAAAGAGCATCTTCCCAATCTTGGGCCACTATCTCCCAGACATCTGAAGGGTTCTTGCCCATGGGATTCCCCGAAGGTTTGCCTTTATTGGGGCCTTTGAAGTGACGCTTACCGGGATATTTTGAAGGCACTCGAACCATATCGAGATTGAATATATAGTTATCGCTCTTGGTGAACCACAGAATTGTCTCATAGCGTCCCGAAAACCGCTTTGAAGCATGTAACCCATGCCCAAAATGCCAGATAATTCTGTTTCGCAGAAATAAACCAAGCTCCTTGAAAATGCTGTAATAGAGAATATCCAGGGGATAAACTTCCCCATTTTCAACAAAATTGCCTACCTGCCAACACAGGCTGCCATCTTCCCTCAATACACGGTAAAGTTGGGCAATTATTTCAGCTTGAGTGTTTAGATACTTTTGAATGGAAACGCGGTTTTCGTAATCTTTGCCCAAATTGTAAGGAGGAGAGGTAATAATAAGGCTCACAGAGTTATCGGGTATGGTGACAATAAATTCTCTCACATCGCCATGATAAAGGACCAGACTGGCGTCAGGATTAAAGCGACTTTTAATTTGTTTTGGTGTGTCGGCACTGGGTCCATGAGATGGGACTTTACAAAATAATTGAATAAGGGTAAGTTGAAGGACTATCAACTCAAAAAGC
>JAKLJP010000102.1 GCA_023151115.1 Anaerolineae bacterium | reverse complement strand
TTGGCAAAGATTACAGGACATGGCCGACACTTGGTATCTTGTTAATGAACAATCCCAACTTGTGGGTAATAGATAGATGTTAGCAGGGTTATAATGCTTGGTGTTATTATCGGTCAAAATTTGGTCAGAAATTAGTCAAACATCTGTTCCAAAAATTCTATTGAAGTTGATGCCTACGGAGCGGATAACGGAGCTATGGATGTTGCCGTAGCCGATGGTTACATCTACCTGGCTACTGGCTCCGGGGGATTGGAGACTCTGTGCTATTTGGGTGAGGCGCAGTGAGTGTTGTCTCAGTCTGGATGTCCAGAGGTAGGGATCAAGTCAGAACTTTGTCGAAGGCCAATTCGTCTGGCTGGGTGAGGTAGGTAATCGGCTGCAATTCGCCGCCAGGGGAGAGGCGTAAACCGGAGAGTTTTAGAAAGCGATTGACCGGGAACGAGTTCAAGATACCTAGCACAATCTGTTGCATTTCGAGGGGTAATTCGGCTAAAGCGGTTAGTTGAAAGCTGGGTGGCCCAAATTCAGTGGGGCGGATGAGATGAGAAAAGCTAATCAGAATCAAACTCAGCGGTTCTTGATTAGCTCGATTGTAACGTAGGCTGATATTTTCCGTCAGGTCAACACCGATACCCCCCTGGCCCGTTTGAAAAACAATCTCCAAAATGTCACTCTCTTTGTCATAGCTGTAAATAATAGTTTGGCCTTCTAAGGAGATTTCCCGCTCGACTAACCAGTTTAATTTATTACTCATCCTAGCCTAACCTTTGGGGTGAATATAAGCGCCCCAGGCCGTAACAACAAAGTTGTTTGATTTACCAGAGGCGTCATACCTAAAAACAACAATAGCGACAATGTGATTAAATCCGTACAATAAGTCCTCGTAAGCTCGGCGATAGCGATATTGTTGCGGATCAAGGGATTCCTGTTTGCGTTCCCCACATCGCAGCGTATCTAACAGATCATCCAGTCGTCCCGCCAGTTCATCGTGTCTTTCTTGGATGTGTTCCCAGCGTTCCTCCGTTAGATAAATTTCGTTACCGAACCTATCTTGAACAGTTCAGTTAGGCATCTTATCCTCAGAAAAAACACCAGATATGATTGATTATAACCTTCGCGGGCAAAAACACAAGACCCCTCAGGGCTTCACCGATTTGTCTCCACCCACAACCGCTCGCCATCCGTACTGAACTCAACCGTGCCCTGCTCGTCGGTGCGGAAGACAATCAAGCCGTGTTCCTCATAGCGTTCCAGCACCTCCGGCGAGGGATGGCCGTAATCGTTATCCTGCCCCACCGAGATGACCACAATCTGCGGATTGACCGCCTCCAGAAACATTTCGCTGGAAGAGGTTTTGCTGCCGTGATGGGGGCTTTTTAAGACTGTTGCTGCCAGCGGCGCGCCTTCCAAAACCAGGTTGCGTTCCACCGGCTCTTCGATATCGCCGGTCAGCAAAAAACTGATCCGGCCCATTTCCAGGCGGATAACCAGGGAGTGATTGTTGGGGGCATCCTCGCGGGCAGTAGCCGGACCGGGGGTCAGCAGGGTGGCGGTGATGCCCTGGCCTAGCGTAAGCTGCATCCCCTGCTGGCCGATAGTGGGGATCAAAGCCGCCTCTGTCAGTTGACTTTCCCATTCGCGATACAGTTGGCTGTCGCCGGCTACGTCGGTAACAAGAGTTTGGGCAACCTGGTAACGGTCCAGCAGCGGCGGCAGGCCAGCCAGGTGGTCGGCGTCGGGATGCGTGTTGATAACCATGTCCAGCGAATGATCCCAAAAGGGCATCTCCTGACCCAGCCGCCAAGTCAGGTCGGTGGGAGTGGGGCCGCCATCAATCAAAATTTGGCGACCCTCCGGGGTGGTGACGAGAATGGCGTCCCCCTGGCCCACATCCAGAAAGGCCACGTGCAGCCGGCCATCGGGCAGAGACAAGACTGCCAGCCAGACCAGCAACGCGCCCACTGCCCCTCCCCCAACCCAGAGGCGGGTGCTGGCCGAGCCGATTTCGGGCAGGTGAAAGCGGGGCTGGGCCTCCTCTTTCTCGCGGGGCTGATGGGCCGACCAGACCCCCGCGCCAATGGCGGCGTAAAACAAAATCAGCAACCACAAGGGGAATTCGCCCAAATCAAGCGAGGCAAAAGGCAGCCGGGCCGTCCACTCAACCATAGCCACAGTCCAGGCCAGGGGCAGCCAGACCAGCCAGCCGAGCGCCTGGCCCAACGGCAGCCACACCATCCCGGCCAGGGTGGCTAACCCGCCGACAATCATCACCGGCGGCTGGACCGGCAGGATCAGCAGGTTGGTCAGCAGCGAAACCAGCGAGAGGCGACCAAAATGGTAGACAATCAGCGGGCCGGTGATAATCTGCGCCGCCAGGGTCACAATCAGTAGTTCGTTGAGCAAGGCCATAGTTAGGCCGACCTGCTCCCTTTTGAGCAAGCGTTGGAGCAGGCCAAACATGCTGCGCTCCAGGGGCGGAACCAGCAATATCAAGCCGAGGGTAGCCATAAAACTGAGCTGAAAACCGACATCAGCCAGAATGAGCGGGTTAAGCAGGGTCAAGACAAAGCCGGAAAAGATGAGCGAGTTCAACGCCAGGCCGGGCCGCCCCACCCAGATAGCCAGCACAAAAACGCAGCCCATCACCGCCGCCCGGCTCACCGCCGCATCCGCGCCGACCAGAAAGGTGTAAATGATGATGCCCCCAATTGCCAGCGGTGGGGCGTACCGTTTGCCCAAAACTTTCTGGCCCAGCAGCAAAAATATCCCAGCGATCAGCGAAATATTGCTGCCGGAAATAACGATAATGTGGGAAGTACCGGTCAAATTGAAGGTTTCATACAGTCCCTTGGGAATGCCCGTTTCGATGCCGAGGAGGATGCCGTTTAGCAGCGAGGCGTAAGGTTCAGCCAGAATGCGGTTGATGGTTTGCGCGGCGCGGGCTTTGAAGGCCAGCAGCGCGGCCCAGAAGGGGTTGCCCTGGTTGCTGGCGATGAGTTCGATGCGGGGCCGGCGCATCAGCGAATGGATACCAAAACGAGCCAAGTAGTCTTTGTAGGAGAAATCCTCAAAAACGGGCGGCGTTTCTAGTTGACCGGCAACGGTCAGTCGGTCGCCATAAAAACGCTCCGGGTAGCGCGGGGCGCGCACCAAAAGTAAACCGCTGACAGACAGCGTGCTATCGCCTTGTTGCAGTGACTCGGCTTCCAGGCGGAGGTTGATGTAAGTGTCGCGCACATCCGGCTCGTCAACCACCAGGCCGGTGATTCTGACCGGACGCGGAGTGTCGTTGTAAAACGCCAGGTCGTTTTCATCAAAGACGGGTTGGAAAAAGAGGACCCGGAACATACCGGCCAGAAAGATCAGGGCTGTGATTGCCCACAATCGAAGGGCCGGACTTTGCCGGTAAAGCAACAGCGCGCCGAGGGCCGGCAGTGCAGCCAACAACACCAAAACCCAGGGTAGCTCAAGCCACCCGGCCAGGGCAATCCCGGCCAGCCAGGCCAGGCCGAAGCGGATCAGGGGAGTCATGAGGTTGCAATGTTGGAAGGTTGGAAGGTTGGAAGGTTGGAAATTTCCAGCCTGCCAAACTTCCACTTATAACTCATGTTTTTGTGTGGGTGAAACAGCAGACTATCGGAACTAAAAAACGTTACCGGATCTCAAAAATACCAGTCGCCACAACGGAGTCGTTAACGTAAAGTTCTAATTTGTAAAGCCCGTCGCCGGGCGGGTTGAGAAAGCTGTAAAATTGGGCATTATCGCCCCAGCGCCATTTCTGCTCATCGCGCCACAACTCGACCCCATTTTGATACCACACCGCGGCAAAATCTACCCCATCCACCATGCCGCTGTAAGGGTAAACGGCGTAGACCGACTCGGTATTCTGGGGAAAGAAATCGCCGGGATTGATAGGTTCAATATTGGGGGTGATGTCAGCCGCAAACTGTATTGGCCCCATTCTCACACCGGGGGGGGCAGGGGTGCGTGGGCCAGAAGTGGGCAGGGCGACAATAACCGTCGCGGTGGGGGTAGGGGTGGGTGTATCTGTCGGTACGGCGGTGGGGGGCATAGGAGTAGCCGTTGGCGGAGGCAAGGTTGGCGAAGGAGGGAGCGGTTGGGTAGGGGCAGGCTGAGCGGCAGTGGCTGGACCCACAGATGCTTCAACGGCGGCCTCAGGTGTAGAAATCGGCGGCAAGGTGGCCGGGGGAAGCGGTGTGGCTGTAGGTACGGCTTGAACCTGCTGCGCTAACGTAGACGTTGCGGCAACCACAGGGGGTGCAGTAACAATTATGGCCGTTTCGGTAACAAAGGCAATTACTGGCGACTCTACCGGGGGGACGGCGGGGACGGCGGCGATATTATCGTCTGTTGGAGGAGCGCCGAGGCGCAGTGTGGCTAACCATCCACCTAAAAAGAGGGCGGTCAGGGCGCTCAGCATAAAGGTGGCAATTCGCGCTCGCTGCGCACGCAGGGTTTCTTCTTCCCGCACAATCGGAAAAATGGCGCTGCGGGCCTCGCGGGCCGAACGGAAAGCAATAAGGGCGGCAATGACCGCTGCGCCGATGCTGACGCCGGCCAAAATTAACAGAATGGTTGGCAAAGAAACCACGTTAGTAATTACTCCACAATCTCAATCTGTTCGGGCTGCTCGACGATAATTTCCGGGGCATTTTGATACATTTGGATCTGGCCGGTCACCCGGACCAACTTGTCGCGATAATATTCGTGGGGTGGAGCCGGAAAGAGCGGCCAGGCATCGGCAAAAATAGCCACTTTAAAGGTGGTGCGATAATCCTGGTCAAAATTCAAAAGCACCACTTTCTCCGAATTGTAGGTATCCACCACTCTCCCTTCTACGGTTACGGTTTGACCCTCATAAGCCGCAGCGTCGGCCCAGGAAATAACGGTTTCGCTGACGGCGGCAGGACTGGTTTCAGCCGGTTCAGCCGTAGCAGGAACCTCAGCAGGAGGAGTTTCCAGGACCGCTGCAAGCGCCGTCGGGGTAACCGTGGGCGGCTGTAAGGCCTGGGCCTGCTGGCAGTCACAATTACTGACCACCGGCTGGCCCAGAGTTAAGGCTACTTCTATTTGCCAGGGGTCTTTGATAATGATCTCTGGCGTGTCCTGATACTCTTCGATAACCCCTTCAACCCTGACCAATTTACCGGCGAAAAGTGTTTCGGGCGGGGCCGGGAATTTGGGCCAATCATCAGGAAAAATAACGGCGGTAAAAACTTCCTGGTTATCTACGGCGAAGTTGAGAAAAACAGCATTACCGGAGTTATGAGTCCGTGTTACCGTCCCTTCGACGACAATAGTTTCGCCGATAAAGTCGGCGGCGTCTTCAACCGGGATGACATCATCGCGGGGGCCGGTGGGCCAGACCAACTTTT
>JAKLJP010000101.1 GCA_023151115.1 Anaerolineae bacterium | reverse complement strand
TATGGATAATTTGAATTATTCAGCTTACCATAGGTTGTCTTACCTGGCAATATTTTTTAGAACTGAACGACCCTGGGATAAATGGTTTGCCGAGAATACTTTTAACAGCGAGGAATTTGAAAATTTACCCCGGCTGGTCGCAGCCAAAGAAAAGCAAAACCTGACCATTAGCCTGGGCTTACCGGCGCTAAACGAGGAGGCAACGGTTGGCAGCGTTATCAAGGTTCTCCAAGATGCCTTAATGAAGGAATATCCGCTGCTGGATGAAATTGTTTTGATTGACTCCGGCTCCACCGATCGCACGGTTGAAATTGCCCAAGATTTAGGAGTGCCAATCTATCAACACGACGAAATTCTGCCGGAATATGGCGCTTATCGCGGTAAAGGTGAGGCTTTATGGAAGAGTCTGCACGTGCTTCAAGGTGATCTCATCGCCTGGGTTGATACCGACATTGTCAATATTCATCCCCGCTTTGTTTACGGTATCCTGGGGCCGCTGCTCAGGCGGAATACGGTGCAGTATGTCAAAGGTTTCTATCGGCGTCCCCTGCGGGTGGGTGACACGCTCCAGGCCGGGGGCGGCGGCCGGGTAACCGAATTGGTCGCGCGGCCCTTGTTTAACCTGTTCTACCCGGAACTTTCGGGTATTGTGCAGCCCCTATCGGGTGAATATGCGGGCCGGCGAAAGGCCTTAGAGCAAATTCCTTTTTACATTGGCTATGGGGTAGAGACGGGTTTGCTGTTGGCGCTGGTAGAGGGCTACGGTATCAGCGGCATTGCTCAGGTAGACTTACGCCAGCGCATCCATCACAATCAACCGCTTGGCGCGTTGAGCCGGATGGCTTTTGCCATTATCCAGGTTTTTATCGAACACCTGGAAGGCCGCGAGAAAGTGCAATTACTGAGCGAAACCAACCGGACCATGAAAATCATTCGCCGGGAAACCGAGTCTTATTATCTGGAAGAGCATGTTATCTCTGACCAGCGACGTCCCCCCATCATTACCCTGCCTGAATATCGGGCTGCGCACGGTATCATGACCTGGAATGAGGAGGAAACTTCGCGGTCAATTTGAGCTTCCTCGGCCATTGTCCCCTGCTAAAAATACTTGTCTAGCAAATCATCCCCATATTAATCTTGTCCTCCGTGCGTGGCTGTGCTACAATCGAGGCTTAAACCTACACTTGTTTAGAGGTAGACCTATGGAAATCTTTCTGCTGCAAGCTCACTCCGGCTGGCGTTGGATTGTGCTGGTTTTGATTGTAATTACGGCTATAAAAATGCTGGTTGGCTGGCTGGGTAAACAAAAGTGGACCGGCCTGGATACCAATCTGCTCTTATACTCCCGCATTGCACTCTATATTCAAGTCGTGTTGGGTTTGATTCTTTATGTACTGTTGCAAAGATGGAACGTGGGGATGGGTTTTACCGGCAGCCACGTCATTCCGGCGCTGCTGTCCGTGGGCGGGGTGGAGTTTGGCGCGGCGCGGGCCAGAAAATCGTCCGGCAGTAAAAAATTTATGTTTGGCTTTATTGGCTTTGTGATTGCTTTGATTTTGATTTACGGCGCGCTGGCAAGCGTGGGCGGGTTATTTACTTAAATTAAGTTTGGGAACCAGATTGGGAAACATGGATTTAAGCGGGTAAAACTTTTAACGTTCAACGTTTTAACCTTCAACCTTTTGCGCCCAGACCAGGTTGTAAATATCCTGCCAGATTTGAATTTCGATGCGCTGCAAGGGAAAACAGCCCAAGATTTTTAGTAATTGATCCTGGTTCCATGTTTTGCCCGGCATCAATCGGGCTTCCCAGCCAATCCGTTGGGTGGTCAACAGCCAGCCACTCTGCGACTGGCTAGGGCTGGCAGGTTGCAGCACCCGGATCAATTCAGCCAGACCGCCGGTAGGGTTCGGCAGAAATTCCAGTGCTTCCATACAAGTGACGCTGGGAAAACTGCCGCTGGCAAAAGGTAAGGCCATCGCATCAGCCTGAACTAGGCTCACACGGTCAGGATGGGCAGCCAGGTCGCGGCGGGCCACAGCTAACATTTTAGAGGCGCGGTCCAGGCCAATGATGCGGCCTCGAAAAGAAGGCTGGCGCAGCAAATCGAGCGGGATGCGCCCGGTCCCGGTTGCTACATCGAGGACCAGGGCGTGCGATTGATGGCGCAACCGTTGGGCCAACGGCACGCCGACCCAAAAATCTTCCGCTTCCGGCTCAAACTCCTTAATTTTGTTGTACCGTTCAGCCGTCCAATCATACAACAAGGCCACCAATGGTGCACCCAGATAAGCGCCTTCGGCTACAATAAGCTGCCAATACAAAATCAGGCTGATGAGAATGAGGAGGCAGATGACAATGATCCAAAAGAGCATGTTCGATGATGGAGTAACAAAGTAGCAAGGTAGCAGGTAGCAAGGTAGCAGGTAGCAAGGTAGACTTATTGCTACCCTGCTACCTTGCTACCCTGTTACCTGCCCCAACGACCAGCCGGCCACCAGGAGACTTAAGATAAGATAAGGTTGAGCTTGGGCTAAAAAATCGGTAGGCTGGCTGAATTTGGTTTTGACCACAAGCTGTCCGACCAGCAACGCCCCCACCAGCGCCGCCCCCGGCAGCCAGCGCAGCGCCAACAATAACAAAACGGCCGCAATTTGGCCCAAAAAGAAAAGAAGTTCGGCCCGGCGATGTTGACCGGCCATGCGCAGTCCGCCCAGATAAGTGACCCAATAACAAATCCCCAGGGCTAAATCCAGTGGGCCAACAGTTGACCAGGCAACCACACCCATCACCCAGGGCAGCAACAACTGGGCAATAGATTGCAACCGCCCCCCATCCGGCGCTGCCAGATCGGGCTGAGTTTGCCCGGCCAGGATAATTAGACCTAGAGCCAGCAAGGTTAGCCAGCCCAGGGTCGAGTTAAAGGAAAGGCTAAGCAGCAAGGCCAGGCCGGCCACGAGGCCAAAGGCGACCAGACGCTGCCCGGCATCCGGCCAAAACTGCCCGCGCCACCAGGCCGCATAACGACGCACCCGTAACACCCAACGCCCGGCTACCGAACCCGGCAGGGCGTAGGGTAAATAGAAACCCTGTTGGGTGGGGGGAGGCAATTGGGCCGGAAGCATCCGCCGCCAAATCCCTTGCTGCGCCGACAACTCCCACAATGCCCCCAGCAGCGGGTCAACCAGCAGCCATAAGGTCAAAATTTGAATCAGGGTAGCCAGCCTGATCTCTACCGCGCCGGTTGACAGCAGCCCGGCCAGCATCGCCCAGCCTGGCCCCAAGCTCAACCAAGAACGTGCCGGAAATACGGTTAGATTAAGAATCGAGCCAAAAGGTGCTTGCATTCAAAATGGGCTGCAAAATTTGAGGCTGTGGGCCTGAAGTGTCATAATTATAGGCGTTGCATTATGCCAAACTTTGGCGAGTCTCACAAACTGGAAGGTTGCGCATAAGTATAACCAGCCTTCTAATCTTCCAATCCTCCCAACTCTTAGGGTTGACACTGGAATTTAAATATGTCCGAAACAGGTAATTATGTCCTTTTATTACACCTGCCCGCTGATGAAACCTTGACCATTGGCAAGCTGGGCACGTTCGATTTTCCGGCGGGTTGGTATACTTACGTCGGCAGCGCCTTTGGACCTGGGGGGTTGGCAGGCCGGCTCAAACACCATCTACAGCCAACCGAGCGTCCCCACTGGCATATTGATTATCTGCGGCAGGCGGCCCAACTGCATGAAATTTGGGTTTCGCCCGGCCTGGCCTCCTACGAGCGAGAATGGGCCGATTTATTATTAGCCATTCCCGGCGCGACCGTCCTGATTGAAGATTTTGGCGCGTCCGACTCCGACCGGGAAACCCACCTCTTTTATTTTGATGTGCGTCCCTCGTTGGAGGATTTTACCGTTGGTGTGCGGGCGCGTTTCCCGGAGGCGGCGGTGCTGCGTGCCTACACCCATGAAGCAAAAAATGGCGAATAATTATTTTCGCCATTCGCTCATTCGCCATTCTTATGGAGATGAAGGGTGAATCTTGACGAGCAGACTGCTCTAAGGGGACAACTCCACTCAGCCGATGATACGGCCTGCGAGGCTGCCGCTGTGACCCTGGGCCAGCAAGGAGAAAGTGGGGTCGCTGTTTTGGCCGACTTGCTGGTTTCGGCTGAATCGGACTTGCGCTTCTGGGCGGTACGCGGCTTATGGGCTAATGCTTCACCCGAAGCGGTAACGCTGCTGATCCAGGCGCTAGCCGATCAAGAAGAGTTGGTGCGCAGCGGGGCCGCGCTGGTCCTAGGCGAGTTAAAGGCGGAGCCGGCTGTGCCGGAGTTAGCCCACCTGCTGCTAACCGACCCGACCGCAAGCGGCAATCACGCCGCCGACGCGCTGGCTAAAATTGGTCCCCCCGCCGCCCCGGTTTTGATTAAAGCTTTGCAAGCTGAGCAGTCCTGGGTCCGTGTCCGCGCCGCCAAAGCGTTGGTTCCCCTCGAAAGCAGGGCGGCCATTCCGGCCCTGTTCCACGCCCTCGACGACGACAGCTATATGGTTCGCCACCATGCCGCAGCCGCCCTGGCTCGTCTGGGTGTGGGCCAGATGGTTTATTTTCGGGTGTAGCCCCAGTACACCCGGCACGAGGCTCAGTAGCGACATCACCACCAAGTCAAAGTTGTATCTGCGTTCAGTGTACGGGCTAACACAATCGCATCGAAATTTTCTCCAATAGCGATATTGCAGTTGTAAAAATAAAACAGTCAATTATAGTTCTTTAACAAACGTCGTTGATAGTGATAGAAACGGGCTAGGGCTTGATGGTGTCTACGCCAGCCGGACCAGCCATAGACAAAATCGGGCGAGGGCAGAGCCGTGCCAACCATAAGAACCATAGAAATCGGCGGATTTCGGGTACGGTCAGCGGGAGATAAGTCCCCGCTTGACTTTGAAGGTCGCAAGCGAACTGGGTTGGGGGCTGGGTCTTGGTTTTATTTCGGTTTCGGCCAGCGGGTCCAAGCCGTGGGCGCGTAGGACGGTCAGGAAAGCGTGAGCTAGACAGGCCAGGGTGATGTGGCGATACCAGCCCTGATAGGTGCGGACTTCATACTCGTCCAGGCCGACTGCTTGTTTGGTGCTTTCAAACCCAGTTTCGACCGTCCAGCGCGTCCCAACCACCCGCACCAATGCTTCCAAGCAGGTCTCAGCCGGAGCAAAACAGACATAAGGCGTGACCTGGCTGGGGTCGCTCAGGCTGCGGCGTAGCAACAGCCAGCGTTTCCAGCCGGCAACGGGCGGGTCATACAAGGGCAGGCGCAGCCAGTCATAGATACGCGGGCCTTTACTGCCCTGGCCCGCACTCAGCCGACACCAGCCCTCGGTCGGTAGGTCGGCCAGCCAGCTACTAACCCGTTGCGGCCACTACTCAA
>JAKLJP010000100.1 GCA_023151115.1 Anaerolineae bacterium | reverse complement strand
CGCTCTTCTCCCCCTCTCCGAAGCGGAGAGGGGGTTGGGGGGTGAGGTCTGCCCCCAAAAGCGAACACACCCGTAGCAAGGTAGCAAGGTAGCAGAGTCGCAAGGTCGCAGGGTAACAAGACTCACGCCTCACGCTTCACGCTTCACGCTTCACGCATCACGTTTCACCCACCACGCACCACGTTTGTCTTTTGCTCCATCACCACAACGACTTGCCGCCCTGCCCTTGCAGTGCCTGGTCAATGGCTTCGGCCCAGTCGGATCTTATGCTGGTATAAGCGCGGATAAGACCGTAGCTGCCGGCCAGCATCATATCGCCAAAGGGCGTAGCCAGGTAAGGGTTGAGGGCCGACCCGCGCAGAAAGTTGCGCCGGGGGCCGGTAATGGACAGGAAATCCAACGGGATGGGGTGATGGGCAAACATGACCGCGCCGTGACCGTTGCTGTCAAAAATTTCGGTGTGGCTCAAGTTGCCCTGGGCCAGGCGGCGCAGATAGCCTTCCAACTGCGAAGGGGTGATTTCGCCGGTGTGATGTTCAAACACGCCTTCGATCCCGCCCGCCGGGTCGCCGTTGGTTGGACCCAACCGAAAGGCCAGGCAGTGAAAGTTGCCGATGTTAGCCACAATCGCCGGGCGAGTTTGGGCCACGTGCGGATCTTCCAGCGCGCCGAGCACAGCGGCAGGGGCCGTGTCCATCAGCAGCACCGGCAAGTCGGGCCGGGCGGCGCGAGCGATGCGGGCCGTCGCTTCCAAGCGGGTCAGGATCGGCGGGACTTGTTCGGCAAGAAAGGCAAAGCTGGTCAGGCTGTTGCGAGTCTGGATACACCTCTCGATGTATTGGAAGCGAAAAAGGCGGTCGCTGACGCCGGGCGGCGCATTGCCATGGTCGAAAACGGCGATAGCGATAGCATCGAGGTCGTGGTCCAAATCCACGCCAAAGCGGGCAAAAGCGGCGGCGATGGCCCGATAATCGAAGTCGCCCATTGTCAGGTGGACAGCCTGACCGTTAATAGCAGTGGCTTCATCTTCACCGACAATTGTCGCGCCCATCGCCTCGACGCGGGTGGGATCGTCGTCAAAGGTGCGGGCGGCGTCGGGCGTGACCCACAGCGGATAACCGGCCTGGACGTGATCGCGGGCAGCCCAGGCGCAGGGACCACCCCCCATCAGCACCCCACTGAGCACTACCCCGATCCCTTGTTGAGTGGCAGCACGGATCTGCTGGGCCAGCATCACCGTTGGCGAGGGCAAAACCAACTTGTAACAATTTTCAACCTCTTTGTCGCTGTCAAACAGCAAAATATCCTGGGTGCCGGTCCCGACATCCACGGCAAGGATTTTCATGAAAGCTCCTACGGAGCGACCGGGGACCGCACCCCCTCCCTTCCCTCCCCCTCTTAGGGGGAGGGTTAGGGTGGGGGTTGGTCGGCGGTCAGTTTTTAACCTTCTTGGGTAACTGCTTTTCCACGTACAGCTTGCCTTCGGGGGTGACGGACATGGAGCCATTTTGGTTGGCTTTGATCCAGCCGCGATGCTCGGCGGTCAGGCGCAGGCTGTTCTCGATATTGAGGGGGGCGCGGATTTTGGCCTCGCGGTAGCAGGTATAAACGTGATCCAGGGTGATGGGTTTTACCTTGAGAATGTGCTGCAAGTAGTACAAAAAGACCAGGTTGCGCTCTTCGTTGGTGATGGGCAGCTTGGCGTCCATAAATTCAACCAGGGCAGGATGGCCGCTGGTATGCCCCAATTCCAGGGTTTGGAGGTAGGTGTAAGTGGGGGCGGGCGCTTTGGTTTCGGCGGGCAGAGCAGGCTCGGGTTCAGGCAGGGGTGAAGGAGGCGGTTCGGGCAGCGGCTCTGGAATAACCTCACTCACCGGGGCCATCGGAGGAGGAACAATTTGATCGGCTGATGGTTCAATCGGCAAAGGCGTAGTCTCCCGCCGGATTTTTGGACTGCGTGGTGTTTTAATCCGTTTCGATTTGGCCGTCAACGCTGATTCTTCGGCGGCGGTTTGACCGTTCGGCTCGACAAAATGAGCTTTGAAGTCAGTGTAAATGGCCTTGACAAAGGTTTCACTGCCTTCAACCTCCAGAATCCCCTGGGACAAATCTATTTTTAATTTAGTTGTCATGGCTTGGCCTCTGCGTGGATTAATCGGCACTTTATTATAGCACAAATTGGCTGCATCTATCAATATGCCAACGGTCTTAGCGGCGATAACTCAGCTGCGTCCTACCCTCCATAAACGCGTTGCGTCTTGCGTGTTCCGTTCTCTGTACTTTACGCAAGACGCAACACGTTTCGGCTTATATATCTTGAGTTGCCTTATTCCATCAAGCCTTTTGTAAAATAGGCCAGGTGGAGTAAAATCAGCACGCTATGACTGCTCGTATTGGCATTGATTATACGGCGGCGGTGCAACAGGCCGCCGGCATTGGGCGCTACAGCCGTGAGCTGGTCAAGGCGCTGGCCGCGCTGTCACCCGAAAAAGAAGCCCCAGCATACCGTCTGTTTGTGGCCTCGGCAGGACGAGTCTCCCTACCGGCGCTGCCCGGTCCTAACTTTGCCTGGCGGCCCACCCGACTGACCGAACGCTGGCTGGCCCGATTGTGGTACCGGCTGCATTTGCCGCTGTGGATTCAAACCTGGACCGGCCCGCTTGATCTGTTCCACGCCACCGACTTTTTTTTGCCGCCGGTCAAGCCCGGCACGCGCACCCTGGTCACGGTGCATGATCTCTCCTTTGTCCGCCAGCCGGAAACGACCATGCCGGGGATGAGCCGCCAGTTGAATCAATGGGCCCCCCGCTCCGTCAGGCAGGCCGACCACGTCATTGCCGTTTCCGAAGCTACCCGGCAGGATTTAATCGAATTGTATCAAACGCCACCACAAAAAATCAGCGTGCTTTATCACGGCGTCACCACCGACTTCCAACCGGTGACTGAACCGGATCGGCTGGCTATGGTACGCCAGAAGTACGGCTTGGGGTCGCAGCCGTTCATTTTGAGCGTGGGCACCATCCAGCCCCGCAAAAACTACCAACGTTTGATCCAGGCGTTTGCCGCTTTGGACCCCGCCCTGGCGCTGGTCATCATCGGCAGTAAAGGCTGGCGTTATGAAGCCACGTTTAACGAAGTTGCTCGCTGCGGCCTGACCGGGCGCGTCCATTTTCTCGGCTTTGTGGCCGACGTCGATTTGCCGGCTATGTACAGCGCTGCCAGCCTGTTTGTATATCCGTCGTTATACGAAGGTTTTGGTTTGCCGGCGCTAGAAGCAATGGCCTGCGGCACGCCCGTTATCGCCTCCAACCAATCGGCCCTGCCCGAAGTGGTAGGGGAGGCCGGCCTGCTGATAGACCCTCACGATGTGGAAGCATTAGCGGCGGCTATGTCGCGCCTGCTGGCCGACCCAGATTTGCGCCAGAAATTAGCTCAAGCTGGACAAGCACGGGCGGCTCAATTTACCTGGACAGGGATGACGGCCAAACTGTTGGATTTGTATAAAGCCTTGCTGGGGTGATAAAGGGATAACTACCTTGAAAACACACCTGTTGCGTCTTGCGTGCTGCCCAAAATGAACGGAAGACGTAACACGCAAGACAACAACAGTAGGAGAAATTTTTCTGGACATCTACAAAATGCACATCTGCCTTGATGTTTCTCCGACAGCGCAAAAACACGCCGGCCTGGGGCGCTATGCCGGCGAAATTGCCCGTGCCATAGCCGAACACAGAAGCCGGTTCGACCTGTCCCTGTTTTACAATGATGATGGCCAGGCGGAACTGCCCGATTATCTGCGTCATCTGCCCCGGCGCACAATCAAGCTGGGCAATAAACCCTGGCGTATGGCCGTACTGCTTTCGCAGATGACACGCTGGCCGCTGGACCGGGTTTTTGGGGCGACAGATATTTTTCACGCTACCAATCACCTGCTAGCTCATTTTAGCCAGGCTCGCACCGTTTACACCCTGCACGACCTCATTTTTTTGCGCTACCCGGAGTACCATTTACCCTACAACCGCTGGTATCTAACCTTGAGCATGCCGCGCTATCTGCGCGCCGCCGATGTGATTATCACCCCCTCCGAATGGACCAAACAGGATGCGCTGCATTATTACGGGCTGCCGGAAGCAAAAATCAAAGTGATTTACGAAGCGCCGGCCCCCTCGTTTCAGCCGGTTAGCGACCCCGGCCGGCTGGCGCAGATTCGCCAGAAGTATCGGCTCCCCGCCCAGTTTATTTTGCACGTCGCCACCATCGAGCCACGCAAAAATCTCAGCCGGCTGCTCGACGCTTTTCAGCCGCTCCTGGTGGATTGGCCCGATTTGAAACTGGTGTTGGTCGGCAAAAAGGGCTGGCTCTACGAATCATTTTTTCAAAAACTGCAAGCGATGGGGCTACAGGAGTGTGTTATTTTTCCCGGCTATGTTGACGAAGCCGACCTGCCGGGCTTCTACCAACTGGCCGAACTGTTTGCGTTTCCATCCCTGTATGAAGGCTTTGGTTTAGGCCCGTTAGAAGCAATGGCCTGCGGCGCGCCGGTGATTAGCAGCAATAGTTCCAGTTTGCCGGAAGTAGTGGGCGAGGCCGGCCTGCTGCTTGACCCGACCGACACCGCCGCCTGGAGCCAAGCGATGCGCCGGGTTTTGGCCGACTCGGAACTGCGGCGCGATTTGCGCCGGCGGGGGTTGAGCCAGGCGCAAAAGTTTTCGTGGCAAAAAGCCGGCGCTGAGTTAGCAGAAGTTTATTGTTCTTTGCAGCCGGAGAAGAAGAGCGGTTCGGCCGGCTAAAAACTTGTCTACCAAGAACCGTTATTGCCGGAGATTAGAGATTGGAGATTGAGCGATCTCCAATCTCTAATCTCCTTTTTTGGGGCTACTGCTGGGTTGGACCGGTCACCGGCAGGGTTGGGTCGGTTCCCCACTCCTCCCACGAGGCATCATACAACGCCAGATGGCGATACCCGGCCAGATACAAGGCGAACAACCCTAACGAAGCCGAAATGCCGACGCCGCAGTAGGTAATCACGCGCTGCTCCGGCTGCAGGCCGGCAGCCTCGGCCCTGGCCCGCAGCGCCTCCGGGGCCAGATAGGTCCATTCCGCCGGATCGAGGTTGGTCGAGGCATGCCAATGCACCGCGCCGGGAATGTGTCCCGCCCGTATAGGCCGCCGCGCGCCAATCTCCACCGTTGTTTGGCCGGGGCGCAAATACAAACTGCCATGAGGCGTCCAGACCGCCTGGCCCAGGTATTGTTCAGGGGGGCGCGTGTCTACCAGGCGAGTATCGGAGAAGCTGCCGCCACAAACTTGCTCGATTTCGGCGGCGGTGGCCAGCCAGTGTGGTTGAGGGCGGGGTGTAAAAACAACCGGGGTTGGCTGCGGCAGGTCGGTACTGAGCGGGCGATTTTCGGCCAGCCATTTGGTCAGACCGCCGTTAAGCACGGCAACCTGTTCGTGGCCATAATAACGCAGCGCCCACCACAGGCGGGCTGCGCCTGAGTAATCGGTTTCGGCGTAGGCGACCACAGCTGTATCATCGCCAATGCCGGCAGCGACCATCACCGCGGCAAAGCGATCCGGGGGCAAGAGCAGATCGCGTATACCCTCGCGGGTGTAGCCCAAGTCGCGTTGCCAATCGAGATGGACCGCGCCGGGAATATGGCCGGCCCGATAAAGGTCGCGGCTCGACCCATCGCCACGCCAGCGCGCATCTACCACTCGCAGGTGGGGCTCGCTCAAATGAGCCGCCAGCCACTCCGTTTCAACCAAAGGATGATTGACAAAATCAAACATAGCGTCTGACTCAGCGTAGCAGCGTTAAAACAAAAAGGGCCGAGTTGACCTGGCCCTTTGGACTACTTGAGGCGACGGCCGGATTCGAACCGGCGCATAAAGGTTTTGCAGACCTCTGCCTTACCACTTGGCTACGTCGCCAGAAAGAAATAGTATCCGCCTTAAGACAAAAACCTGCGCGTTTTAAGACGATCGCTTTTCTTATTGTTTTTCTATTTTACCACGTCTTCTAAGGCCGTCAAATCTTCGGGTGTGTTCGCTTTTGGGGG